>CAVRBF010000055.1:0-87712 GCA_963719115.1 uncultured Acidobacteriota bacterium
CGCCATCGTCTTCATGTCCACCCACACCCTGGCCGTGGCCGAGGAGATCGCCGACCGCATCGGCATCATGGACCACGGCCGGCTGCACTTCCTGGGAACGCAGGGCCAGTTGCAGGGCGAAGTGGCCTCCCACCACGCCTCGCTGGAAGGGCTGTTCCTCGAATTGACCAACGGCGCCAACGGACGGGAACGGAAAGGGGGATGGCGGAGAAGGAGAATGCCGAACGGCAGAATGACGAATGCGCGAATGACGAAGGCGCAGGAAGCTCGAAATCCGAACATTCGAGTTCGGATTTCGAACTTCTTTCGTCATTCGTCATTCGGACCTTGGCCTTTCCCTTGACCTGTCCCCCATGACCGATCCTTCCCGCCTTGCCGCCCGACTTCCTCCCCGCCCCGGCCGAGGCCCGGGTCTTCGGGCGGTTGCGCCGCCGCGTCCTGGCCGCCCTGTTGCGGCAGACGTTCTCCCGCGCCCGCTTCCGCGTGTCGCTGGTGGTGGTGCTGACCGGCGTGCTCTGGGGCGGGCATGTTCTGGATGTTCTACGACGGCTTTCAGTTCCTGCAATCGACCAGCCGGGAAATCTACGCCGAAACGGTCCACGGCCTGTTCGGCGCCTTTCTGCTGGCGCTGATGCTGATGTTGGTGGTTTCGTCGGGCATCATTCTCTACGGCTCGCTGTTCCGCTCGCGGGAGACCGCCTTCCTCTTGACCCTCCCCGCCCGCACCGGCCGGGTGTTCCTCCACAAGTTCCAAGAGGCGATCGTGCTGAGCAGTTGGGGGTTCGTGCTGCTGGCCAGTCCCATGCTCTTGGCCTACGGCGTCGTGGCCGCCGCGCCCTGGTACTACTACGTCTTGCTGCTGCCGCTGGTGCTGGCCTTCATCTACATTCCCGTCGCCATCGGCGCGATCCTCTGCCTGGGCGTTGTCCGCCTGATCCGCGACAACCCCTTGGCGGTGTTGATCGGGCTGGGACTCTTGTTGGCCGCCGGCGCGCGCCTGGATGGGCGTGGGGACTGTGGACCGGTCCGCGGAACGACCTGCTCACGCCGGCCTGGTTCCAGGAAGTCCTCGGCCGGCTGAAAATCTCCGACCACCGCCTGCTGCCAAGCTGGTGGCTCACCACCGGAGTGCTCGACGCGGCCAATCCGCGCACGCTGGGCCGAGGGCGACGTTGTTCCTGACGCTGATGATCTCCAACGCCCTGTTCTTCCGCCAGTTGGCCCTGTGGACGGCGGAGCAGGGTTTATCGGGCGGCGTACAGCGGGCTGTACGGCCGGACGCTTCCGCCGCAAACGCCCCCGCCCCGCCGGCTTCGACCGGCTGCTGGGCTGGCTCATGCGCCCGCTGCCCACCGCCGTCCGGCTGCTGGTGGTCAAGGACCTGCGGCTCTTCCGCCGCGACCCCTTGCAGTGGTCCCAAGTCCTCATCTTCGCGGGCTTTCTCGTGGTCTACTTCTGGAACATCCCCAGCTTCACCTACGACGTCTCCGCCATCGGCTCTTACATCGGCTGGGTGAACATGGTCAGCTTCCTGAACCTCTCGGTCGTGGGGCTGCTGCTGTCGACCTTCACCACCCGCTTCGTCTACCCCGTGATCAGCCTCGAAGGACGGCGGTTCTGGATTCTCGGCCCCTCCGGCGTGCGGCGGCAAACGATCCTCTGGGCCAAGTTCCTCTTCGCCGCCGCCGGCACGCTGCTGCCCTGCTCGGGCCTGGTGCTGGTGAGCGACCTGACGCTCCGCGTGTCGATGCCGGTGCTGCTGAGCCACCAGTTGACCTGCCTGGTGCTCTGCCTGGGGTTGGCGGGGATTGCCGTGGGCCTGGGGGCCTGGCTGCCGAACCTCCGCGAGGAATCGCCCGCCCGCATCGCCGCCGGCTTCGGCGGAACGCTGACCCTGGTCCTGAGCACGCTCTACATCCTGTTCGTGGTGCTGCTGACGGCCCTGCCCACCCACTTCTACCTGGCCGCCCAGTACGCCACCGCCGTCCAGGACTCCCGCGGCTGGAGCAGCGTGCAATGGTGGCTGATGTTCTGGCTGGTGGCGGGCACGGCGGGCAGCCTCCTGCTGGGGGCCGCCGCCACGGTGATCCCCCTGCGCATCGGCTTCCGCGCCTTCCGCCGGCTGGAATTCTAATGCCTGCGGAGGGTGGCACGCCTCTGAAAGCGGCGTGGCGGATGCCGAACGTTGACCAGTGGCCACGCCCTCAGGCGTGCCACCCTCCGCTAGTCAGCCATGCCGGCTGCACGGCCCCGTCTCCCGCGCAAGCTGGCTGATCTGCTTGAACTCCGCCGCGGCGGCCGTCTCGCACCACTCGAACATCGCCGCCTCCGTGGTGGTCAAGCGTCGCCCCGGCCGAATCCATCCGCCGCAAAGCGGTCCGATAGTCCACTTCGAACCGCGAGCCCACGGCGTCGGCGGCCACGAACACCCGCCAGCCGTCGGCCAGCAGGTCCAGCACCGTCTGCTGCGACGCAGACGTGGGCCTCGATCCCCGCAGACCAGAACGTTGCGGATGCCGCGGCCGCGCAGCTCCGGCGAAGACCTCCGGGCAGCCGCCGGCGCTGAAGCGTGAGCTTCGACGGCAGGGCGCCCAGCCGCTCGGCCAACTCGGCGACCGTCGGCCCCAGGCCCTTCGGATACTGCTCGGTGGCCGCCACCGGCAGGCCGAGAATCTTGGCGGCGTCCAGCAGCCGGCGGATGTTCCACACGATCCGCGGCCCGCCGGCAATAGCCGGCAGCAGCTTCTCCTGCACGTCGACGACCAGCAGCGCCGTGTCGCCGCGGGACATCAACTCGGGACTGCGGGGCAAAGCTGATTGTTCGTTCATGGCGGGCAGTATATCGCGGAGAGTGTGCGTTGGCAACGACCGCTTGCGGTTTCGCTGCCGCGGTCCGCAGTGGCGTGAAACGCGCCACGGACCGGCCGGTGCGTTTCACGCACACTACGGCTACGCCGCTGCCACTCCACGCCCAGCATGATCACGTTGATCCCCGAGCCGATCCCCAGCAGGGCGACGCGGTCGTTGGGCTGGAGATGCCCGCGCTCGATGCCGATGGCGGCGGTCATCGGCAGGGCCACCGAGCCGGTGTTGCCCAAGTATTCCAGCGTCGAATAGTCGATCCGCGGACGCGGTCTTGGTCATGCCGTAATGGATCATCTCCACGGGAATGTTCACCGCCGATTCGCTGGAGACGAAGATGACGCGTCCCCAGTTCTTGTCCCGCATCATGGGCAGGTAATGCCGCGCCAGGCGAACACCGCTCAGCACATTGACCTCGAAGAATCGCAGCCAGTCGGCATCGGTGATCTCCGCGAAGGGCTTCACTTCGAAGATGCCGAGGTTGTTGACCAGGATATCGGTCTCCGGCACCGCGTTGAGAAAGGTCTCGACGCCCGCTGCGGTTCCCAGGTCGGCCGCGACGCCGGTCAGTTCGGCGCCCTCGACGGCGGTGCGAATCTGCTCCAATGCCGCCGTCACGCGGGCCTCCGTGCGACCGTTGATGACCACCGACGCGCCTTCCGCCGCCAATGCGGTGGCGATGGCGAAACCGATTCCCGCCGTCGAGCCGGAGACGACCGCGGCCTTGCCTTTCAGTTCGAAGTCCATACCACCTCCCGATTGTTCAGCATCTCAACCATAATGGACTGCGGTGATCACCCGATATTCTACCAGTCGATTGCCGCCGGCACGACCTGGCTTTTCCCTGCGAATTCTCCACCTGGCAACTCGAAAGTCAATCGCTGCCCGGTTTGCGGGAAGGTCAGATGCACCATCGCGGATTCGCCGCCGGGACTCGACACGGCGATGCGGGTCGCGCCCTTCTGCCTGACCAGCACGACGAGGCAGGGACGGTCGGTCTCAACGTCAAAGCCATTCCTCAGGGTCAGACGCCCCGCTGTATGGAATACCATCTCAGCCACGCCCAGCCCGTCATTCACGACGGCCTGTTGCTCAGAGCTGTTGGCGACAATGCGAACGGACGGATACGCGACCCATTCCCTAAGGCGCCGGTCGTCGGTGTCGGGCACCACCACGTAGGCATAGGTGGCGTTTTGCGGGTGCACGCCATGGTCTATCCACAAGGTAAACACCGGCTTCGTGACCGGTTCGGCGGAATACTGGAGGTTGATCGATTTCCAATCGCCGGTTTGCGGTCCAGCCTTGACGTGAATCGCGGTGGGCTTTGGAAACGCGTAACCCACGCCATCGTGTAGCACCCACGAAGCGTTTGGCTCGCTCGACTCGCCATCTGCGGCGGGATTCCCGTCAACGAGCACGGGTCCGTGCAGAAGCGTTTGATTCAGTGTGGTGTTCACCGCTTCGTCGCGCGAGGAAGTGATGCCCGCGCCCAAAGCCACCATTTCGTGGTCGAAGAAGAACCACGCTTTGCGCCCACGGGTGGACAACTGGTCGAAGTCCATGGCCGCGGCGCCGTACTGGCCATCGGAAACGCCGCCCACGAACGATTCCGGCTGGGTCAGGCGTTTGATGTTGGACGTGGCCATGTGCGCGGAAGTTACGCCCGGCAAGCGTCCCCAATCGAGCACGGGGAAGACGTTGTCGTATTCATCGCCGCGACGCACGATCCACGTGAGGCCGAACGGGAGCCAGCAGGCCTTCAGATTTTCGCCGTTGCTGGTTTCCGTGCCGACCGTACGACTCGAGACCATCTTGACGGAAATATAGAACCCCTCGCGCTCGTCGGTCATGAAATCGGAGGACCAGAAATAGCGGTCGCCGAGGTAGCTGTACGCCGCGCCGGTGCCGTCAATATGCCTCCGCAGCGCGGTCAATTCGGCGGCACGTTCCGGCAACAACGCTGCCAGTTCGTCGCACGCTGCTTCCAGCACCACCGCGCCATCGCCGGCATTCTTGCGGGTCAGGGCGCGGCCATTGGCGCTGTAATCCAGCAGCTTGCCGCGGATCATGTAGCGGTCGCCCTCCAGCAGGTAGTCGGCGAGCAGCGAGAGCTTGTCGCGGGTGAACGCGAAGCGAGTTCCCGCGAGCAGCGTGGCATAGCGGCAGGCGTCAACGACAAAGCGCTGGCCGTAGCCGCCGTTGTAAAGTTGCGGGCCGTGTTGGTGGAAGCTGAAGTCAGGCTGCATGCCTTCGGCCGTGGTGATGCGAATCTCCCTTTGGATCGCTTCACTGGCGGCGGCAACGTCATCGGTCGAGCGCGTCAGCACTCCGCGCGTGAGCTGTTGCGACGCGTACCAGACCAGGTTTTGGCCGGTCCGGCGCCGCGGATCGACATCCGTGGGGCAGTAGAGATAGGTCAAACCTGTGCGGAAAAGGTCCGGTGGCAAGACGCCATCAAGCGGCACCAGTACGCGCTCCAACGCCATGGGCTGGCCGATGGTGTTGTTCCACCAGTTGTTGGAGAGCGGGCGCCTCTCGTACCAATAGCGCAGGCCGCGTTCCACACCGTCCAGCATGGCTGCGGAGTGATGTGCCGGACTGGCAGGATTTGCGTAAGCGTTTGCCATTTCTCCCAGGCGGCCCAGGTGCTCGAGTGGTGTCCATCGGGACATGAGGGGATCTTCGTAGCTGACGTCCGCCCAGTGACCGTCGGCGGCCATCGATGCCAGCCACTTGGACGCGCGCGAATAATCGCTGTTGGTGTATTGCTCCTTAAGTCGTCGAGCGATCAGTGCGAGATCGTCCGATGCCGGCGCCGGAAGCGTTGCTGAATTGAGCCGTGGCGGTATGCCTTGTGCGAATGCATTGTTCGCGCCGCCGAGCAAGGCCAGCGTGGCCGCTAGAACAACGAGGAGACTTTTGAACACCCTGTTTACCTCTTCTGATTGCCCTCCCGGACTTTATCAGTTTTCGCCTGTTGGCAATCAGGCATTTTCTGAAACGCCGGTTTGCGATAGACTCACCAACCCAATATCCTGCAACTTCCGGAGGTGCTTCAATGGTAGCAGCAAAGGAAATCATGGTGGGCATCGACATGGGCGGCACCAGCCTGCGTGCGCTGGTGGTGAATGAACAAAACGAAATCCTGGCCATCGAGAAGACTCCCACCAACGTGGCGCAAAAGCCTGAGGGACTGATTCGCGACCTGGCGGCGATGACGGAAGACGTGGTGCGGTCGGCCGGCTTCCGCAAATCGCAGTTGCGTGCCGTCAGCATTGGCGCTCCGGGCGCGGCCGATCCCGTGACGGGAGTGGTCTATCACGCGCCCAACCTGGGCTGGGAAGCGGTGCCGCTCGGGGCGGAGTTGAAGAAGTTGCTGCACGTTCCCGTATTCGTTGAAAACGACGTCAACGTGGGCGTGGCCGGTGAGCACGCACTGGGAGCGGGCCAGGGCGCGCAGGAACTGGTGGGCATCTTTGTAGGGACAGGGATCGGCGGCGGCATCATTTCGCGTGGCGAACTCTATCTCGGCGTGCGGGGCGCGGCGGCGGAAGTGGGCCACATGATCGTGCAGGTGGACGGTCCCCTGTGTGGATGCGGAAACCATGGGTGCATCGAAGCGCTGGCCAGCCGCACCGCCATGGAGCGCGACGTGCGCGCGGCCATCCGCGCCGGGCAGAAGAGTTGCGTGCTGAAGCTCATGGAGGAGCGCGGCAAGACTCGCATGACCAGCAGCGTCCTCCAACGTGCGCTGAAGCGGAACGACCCCGTGATGCGCAAGGTGATGAAGCGCGCCCAGTATTTCCTGGGAATGGCTGTGGCCAGCGTGGTGAACCTGCTCGATCCGGAATGTGTGGTGATCGGCGGAGGGATTGCCGAGCGCCTGGGTGAGTACTACGTGGCGCCCATCCGCAAGACCGCCTATGAGAATTTCTTGCGCCGCCACGACGCTGAAAAGGTGAAGATCGTGGCGGGATCGCTGGGCGACAACGCGGGTCCGTTGGGCGCGGTGGTGCTGGCGAGGAAGCGCTTGAAGAAGTAGAAGGAGGCAATCATGATTTCGTTTCGTCTCTGGATGTTTCTGTTTCTGCTTTTGGGGGGACTCGCATGGATATCGCCCGCGTGGGCGCGCCGCACTGAAACCGGCTTTCTGAACCGGACGGTGGTGGTGGATAACGTGACCTATAAGTACCAAGTCTTTGTCCCCGAGAATTGGAACAAGAAAACCAGGTGGCCCGTCATCCTGTTTCTGCACGGGTACGGCGAAGAGGGAGGCGACGGCCTGGTGCAAACGGAGGTTGGCCTGGCCTCCGCGATTCGACAGCATGTGGAGCGCTTTCCCTTTGTGATCGTATTGCCCCAGTGCCGCAAGCAGGACTGGTGGACGAACGCCCCCATGGAGGCGCAGGCGCTAAAGGCATTGGACCAGACCATGCAAGAATTCAAGGGCGACCCGCAACGGGTCTACCTGACGGGGCTTTCCATGGGCGGATACGGCACGTGGGCGATTGGGTCGCAAAGCCCCGGCAAGTTTGCGGCATTGGTGCCGATTTGCGGTGGGGTTCGCCTGCCTCCCGGCAACCATCTCGTGAACGCGCACGACACCGACGACTCCGCTGACCCTTACGCTGCCGTGGCCCAAAAGATCGGCAAGACGCCGGTGTGGGTGTTTCATGGCGGCGCTGACCCGACGGTGCCGGTGACGGAATCGCAGAAGATGGTGGCGGCGCTCAAGGCCGCCGGCGGGGATGTGCGCTACACGGAATACCCTGGCGTCGGCCACGATTCCTGGGACAAAGCTTACGACGAAGCGGACCTGTTCACGTGGTTGCTGGCGCAGAAGTTGGCGACGGGAAAATGAGCGGTGTAGCACGAGTTTGGTTGTCTATGGGTTCCACATATCGTGTTCTGTCTTTTTCAGGTTAGCACCACCCCGGCGCCAAGGCGCCACCCCTCCTCATCTGAGGAGGGGAGCTTAGCTGGGCTCCCCTCCTGGTTCAGGAGGGGTGGCGCTCTGGCGCCGGGGTGGTTACGGCCTGCACAAGTGAGAGGTTCCCTCAATGACCGATAGGAAAACGTTCATGAAAGCACCCAAGATCCTAGTTTTTGTACTCTGCTTGATCTCTGCGCTTGGTGTATATCTTGCGCAGGCACAGGACTCACTTGTCGGCGCGGTAGTGGCCGTGAAGGCCGAGCGCCTGCTCGATGTGCGGTCGGGAAATTACCTGAGCGATCAACTGATTTTGATCGAAAACGGTAAAGTCCGCGAGGTGGGCAAAGCCGCAGACGTGCAAGCACATGTTCCGGCCGGCGCGAAAGTAGTGGACCTATCGCGCTACACGGTTCTGCCGGGATTGATTGACGCGCACACGCACCTGACGTTTACTCCTTCCTCAGAGGGTTATCGGGGCCTGGGCATCTCCTATCCCCGCGAAGCGCTGACCGGCGCGCGCAACGCCCGCGTGACGTTGCAGGCGGGCTTCACCACGGTGCGCAATGTGGGAGCGGGCGGGTACTCAGACATCGCGCTGCGAGACGCCATCAACGCTGGTGACGTTCCCGGACCGCGCATGGTGGCTTCCGGCCCCGCTCTGGGCATTACCGGCGGCCACTGCGATGAGAACCTGTTGGCGCCGCAGTTCCATGCCTTTGACCTGGGCGTTGCCGATGGCGTTCCGGCGGTCATGGCGAAGGTGCGGGAGAACATCAAGTACGGCTCCGACGTCATCAAGTTCTGCGCCACCGGCGGCGTGCTGTCCGAGGGCGACAGCCCCGATGGCGAACAGTACAGCCCGGAAGAGATGCGCGCCCTCATCGCGGAGGCGCATCGGCTGGGCCGCAAGGCCGCTGCCCATGCTCATGGCGCCCTGGGAATCAAAGACGCCGTGCTGGCCGGTGTCGACTCCATTGAGCACGGCAGTTTTATCAACGAGGAAGATATCCAGTTGATGAAGGAGCATGGAACTTACCTGGTTCCAACCCTCTATCTCGGCGACTGGTTCCTGGAAAACTACCAAAAATTGGGAGTGACGGAGAACATGGCGGCCAAGGCGAAATACGTCATGCCGGCGGCGCGCCAGAACGTGGGCCGCGCCTTTCGCGAAGGGGTGAAGGTGGCGTTCGGAACCGATGCCGCCGTCTACCCGCACGGTCTCAACGCCCATGAATTCGCCGTCATGGTGAAGCTGGGGATGACGCCTCTGGCCTCCATACAAGCGGCCACGCTGAATGCCGCCGACCTGCTGGGCTGGTCTGACCGCGTGGGTTCGCTTGAACCCGGACGCTTCGCCGACCTCGTCGCCGTCGATGGTGATCCGCTTCAGGATGTGACCGTTCTACAGAATGTGAAAGTGGTGATGAAGGGCGGGGAAGTGGTGAAATAGAGGTGGAATGAGAAGGGGGCTTAACACTCCAGTAGCGCCGCAGAAGCGACAGACAAGGCCGAGCCAGGGCTTGCGTTTCACGATTTCTTGTCGTTTGGTGTCAGCTCAAGGTGCTGTCATCCTGAGCCTGCTTTTCAAGGCGAAGGACCCCCGTATTTCGTCTTACCCCGGCGCGGCGCAACGCGTAGGCGCAGGGTGCTTTCGCGCCCGGCTTCGTACCTGCAAATGAAAAGGGTCCTTCGTCCCGATCAACGGCATCGGGACTCAGGATGACAGCGAGAAGAGACCGGTGCTGAAAATTGGACTTCTGGCTTCTATCTCCTGACTCCTGCTTTCACCAGGTGATCGTGAACTGATGTCCTCCAACTCCATCACGACGAGCGCTCCGGTTTCCGATCGAGCCAACCAGCGCAACGCCCTGGCGGCGGGCTTTCTGGGATGGACGCTCGACGCCTTTGACTTTTTTGTCCTGACCTTTGTGCTGGTGCCGGTGGCGCGCGACCTGCATGTGAGCGTAGTGCAGATCGCCGCCACGATTACCGCCAGTCTGGCCATGCGTCCGGTGGGGGCGTTCTTCTTCGGGCTGATGGCCGACCGCTACGGCCGCCGCTGGCCGCTGATGCTCGACATCGTTTTCTACTCGGTCATCGAGGTTCTTTCCGGTCTCGCTCCCAATTACCAGGCCTTTTTCGTCTTGCGGCTGCTCTACGGCATCGGCATGGGCGGGAATTGGGGAGTGGGCGCGTCGCTGGCCATGGAGTCGGTCTCGCCCAAGTGGCGCGGCATCCTCTCGGGCCTGCTGCAGGAAGGCTATGCGTTCGGCAACCTGCTGGCGGCACTGGTGTACGCTCTGGTCTTCCCGCACTGGGGCTGGCGGATGATGTTCTTCGTGGGCGGACTGCCGGCGCTGCTTTCACTCTTCATCTTTGCCAAGGTGAAGGAGAGTGAAGCATGGCACGAGTCTCGTACCGACTGGACCACTTACGGCAAGGCCATCGCGCGCCATTGGAAGCTGTTCCTTTACATGATCCTGCTGATGACCACGATGAATTCGATTTCGCATGGGACGCAGGATCTGTTCCCCACGTTGTTGCAACGACAGCGCCACTTCAGTCCGCAGACCACGGCGATGATCACGATGATCTCCATGGTGGGAGCGATTGCCGGCGGACTGCTTTTCGGACTCTATTCCGACCGCCGCGGACGACGCCGCGCCATGGTGACCGCAGTGGTGTGCGCATTCCTGCTGGTCCCCGCGTGGGTCATGTCTTCAACCGTTCTGCTCATTCTGCCCGCGGCGTTTCTGATGCAGTTCATGGTGCAGGGTGCGTGGGGCGTGATTCCCGTCCATCTGAATGAACTGTCGCCGGGCCAACTGCGCGGCTTCTTTCCCGGCTTCGCGTACCAACTCGGTGTGCTCTGCGCCGTCCAGCATCACGCTGCTTGAGGCGCTGCTAGCCAAACACCTGACGTATGCGCAGTCGCTGGGCCTGCTCGCGGGCATCGTCCTGCTGATCGGCATTCCGGTGATTGGTCTGGGGCCGGAAGCCAAGGGCGTAGCGTTCGGGAAGGCGGAAAGCAGTAGGCAGTAGGCAGAAAGCAGCAGGCGGTAGGCAGAAGGCAGTCGGCAGAAGGCAGAAAGCGGTAGGCAGAAGGTAGTAGGCACAAAGCAGAAGGCAGAGGACAGAAGGCGGTCGGCAGCAGCGCCAGCGACGGGGCCGGAGGTGGCCAAACCTACGGAGTTGCAAAAGGAAGCATCGCCGTTATGCCTCGACCAGAGCAAATACCGCCGGCGCGACCGGAGTTCGTGAGTTTGCTGCCTGCTGTTGACTGCCTACTGCTTACTGCCTTCTGCCGACTGCCTTCTGCCTACCGCCTACTGCCTACTGGTTTCTAGAGTGCGTCCATGAACACCATGTAGGAGTTTCCCCAGAGGAAGGTGGGAATGGAGCCGCGCGCGCGATTGGTGATAACGATGTGAAAACCGCGGGCGGCGGAGGCGATGCGCGATTGCAGGTCATCGATGGATGAGGCGGAGCCCGGCGTGGGCTCCGCCAACGCCAGGGATTCCAGCACGGGATAGATGACTTCGGCGGCGGGGGCCATGGGCGTTTCGTACGCGCCGGAGATGAACTGCATCTGGGCGTCGATTTCGTAGAAGTGCCAGGCCAGGCAGGCGCAAAAGTTCACTCCCTTCTCAAACTGCGCCAGCGCCTTCTCATCGGCCGAGGGCAGGCCGGCGTCAAACACCAGAACCAGCCGTCGTTCGTCTTCGCGCGTGTACTCGCGCACCTTGATTTGCTGGGCTTTGGCGGTGGCCTTCCAATCCACGTGGCGGGCGCTGTCTGACTCCACGTAGTTACGGATGGCGTAAAGGTCATGGCCTCGTCCCTTGAAGAAGCTTTCGATCTCACCGCCGATCAAGGGCAGGATTTCGTAAAACTGCTCTGTGGGTTGGACGTTGGGAAGCACCAGAATCTCCTGCTTGCTGGTCACCTCGTGGGCTTTCAGCAGCAGGCCGAAGGGGAACTTGGTGCTGACGCGAAACCCCTCCTGGGTGTAGCGTCCCCGGCGCGGGAAGTTGAGTTCCACGTGCTGGGTGACGGCGGAACGGTGCGGGATGTACGGCACGTAGACGGGCGCGTCCAGAATCTGCCGTGGAACGACCAGGGCGAGTCCGCTTGCGCTTGCGTTTGAAGGGATCGCGCGCCGACAGGGTGAGCGAGAACGAAGGGAATACCCACTTCAGGTTCTGCACCGTGAGGCGCGAGACCAGGGGCCTTTCGGCAAACACATGTTCCGGCAGGGCGAAGTCCAATTCGATTCGCGAGAGCACGATGGCGGAGAGAATCCCGGACAACAGGATTCCCGCCAGCAGATTGGCCAGCACGATGAACAACAGGTTGTTACCGGTGTTGAGCGCGGCCACGGCGATGACGCTGATGATCAGAAAGTAGACCGCGCCCTCGCGCGTGAATTCGTACTCGATCTTCACCACCCAGCGTTCAAGCGCCGTGCGCTTGGCGAGGTAGGGAACGGCTTTGACCGCGACGACTGCGGCAATCAACAGCGAGAGGGAAGCCGCCATCATAGCTCCATCCGTGTGGCCTGCCTCGCGCAAGGCGGTGGAGTAGAGCGCGAGGAAGAAGGCCAGGCCCAGCCCGAACAGCGCTCCCCAGAAGCGCGCGCCACGCGACCGTGTCAACGTGCTGCATCTGGTAGCGCGCCAGCGCCCAGAGTTCGCGCCAGGTGCCCCGGCCGGTGGTTGGGCTGAATGTTGCCATGCGCGGTCCATTGTATCGCAGGCAGTGGGCGGAAGGCAGTAGGCAGTAAGCGGAAGGCAGAAGGCAGAAAGCGGAAGGCAGAAGGCAGAAAGCGGAAGGCGGAAAAAGTACCCGAAGGAGAACGGCTGATGCGTCAGCGACTGGTCCCAGGGCCTGGACCGCTGGATGCCCGCTTGGCCGAGGCCCGGGCACCGCCAGCAAGCCGGCCGGCAGCAGGTTGGCATTACAGCTTCTCCCGCATCCGCTGTTGCCTGATCTCGTTTGGCATGGAACTACCTCTGCCTCCGTTGCGTAGGAAGAAGATGTAGAGGAAAAGCTAAGGAGAAAATCCATGAACAGATGTGCAGCGAAAGTCGGCAGCGGACTCCTGTTGTTAACCCTCGGGGCGACCTGGGCCTGCGAAATGAACGGTGATCGCGTCGCCACCGGCGAAACGCGCACGGAGTCGAAAACGGTGGAGCTTGGTTCTGCCAAGTCAGTACGGGCGCAGTTGAACATGAAAGCCGGCGAGCTGAGAATCGATGGTGGTGCCACTCATCTGTTCGACGGGGAGTTCACTTACAACGTCGCAGAATGGAAGCCGAATGTCTCATACCAGGTGCACGACGGCGTTGGGAACCTGGAGGTGGAGCAACCCGGGTCGGTCAATTCTTCGGGCAACACTCGGAACGATTGGAAAATACAGCTTAGCAGCCAGGCGCCGATGGAATTGACCGTGAACATGGGTGCCGGCCGCGCGGAGTTGATGCTCGCTGGGTTGGCGCTGAGCCGACTGGAACTGAACATGGGTGCCGGTGAGACCACCGTGGATCTGACCGGTGATTGGAACAAGGACCTCGCGGCTGAAATCCACAGGGGAGTTGGCAAGGCCACCATCCGGCTGCCCCGGGGCGTGGGCGTGCACGTGGTTGCCCACGGTGGACTGGGATCGATTGATGCCGGCGACTTGCGAAAACAGGGCGATGCTTACGTCAACGACTTCTACGGCAAATCGCCGGTCACGCTTCGAGTCGAGGTGGAAGGCGGAGTGGGAGAGATTCGTCTGGAGTCGGGCGGCGAGGGCCCGGGGGCATGATCATCGCTTGGGGGAACGCAGGCAGTTGGCGGAAGGGAGTAGGCAGAAGGCAGAAAGCGGAAGGCGGAAGGCAGAGAAGAGTTGAACGCACGTCTGTACCTGGGGCTTTGGCTTGAACGGCCTGGCGCAGCATCGGTTCACGTACGCGCGCAAATGCCCTGTACGCTGCGTCGAGCCCTGATGATCTGGCAGTCAATGACCATCCGCCAAAAGCTGTTGAGAACGAGCGCTGCGTGGGGTTTGACGCCGAGGACAACACGACGGGTATTCAGGGAGAGTAGAGCCTCGGTGACTGCCTACTGCCTTCCGCCTGCTGCCTACTGTGTTTCACAGCGGGACGGGCGTGGAGTCCACGATCTCGCGCAGGATCGAGTCCGACTGGTCCGACTTCTTCTCTGTGGAGAGATAGCGCGAGCTGACGATGCAGCGATGAGCGAACACAGGGATCACCAGGCGCTTGAAATCATCGGGGATGCAGTAGGTGCGGCCTTCCATGACGGCCATGGCCTGGGCGGCGCGGTAAAGCGACATGGAGCCGCGGGGGCTGACGCCCAGGCTCAGGTACTCGTGCTGGCGGGTCTTTTCCACGATGGCCAGGGTGTAATTCATCAGTTCTTCGTCCACGGTAACGCGGCGCACGGCCTGCTGCACTTCCAGCACTTCGTCGCCGCTCATCACGGGCTCGATCCTGGCCAGGGGTTCGGCATCGGCGAAATTGCGCAGGATCTCCTTCTCGCTTTCGATGGTCGGGTAGCCGACGCGGATGCGCATCAGGAAGCGGTCCATCTGCGACTCGGGCAGAGGGTAAGTACCGTGGTGTTCAATGGGATTCTGCGTCGCCACCACCATGAACGGTCTCGGCAGGGGATAGGTACGGTTATCCACCGTCACCTGGTATTCATTCATCGCCTCCAGCAGAGCGCTCTGGGTCTTGGGTGTGGTGCGATTGATCTCGTCCGCCAGAACGATGTTGGCGAAGATCGGCCCCTGGCGAAACTCAAAGTGCTGCGTGGACTGGCTGAACACGGAGATTCCGACGACGTCGGAAGGCAGCAGGTCCGAGGTGAATTGCAGGCGCTGGAACGTGCAATTGAAGGAGCGTGCCAGCGAATGCGCCAGCGTCGTCTTGCCCACTCCTGGGACATCTTCGATCAACAAATGTCCGCGCGCGAAGAGCCCCACAAGGGACAACTGGATCACTTCGTCCTTGCCCCGGATGACGCTCTGCACGGATTGTTGCACCCGCTTCAGAAGGTCGGGCGCGACAGCGACGGAATTGTTTACTTCGGCTTTTTCCATGGAGGTCAGTCTCGAAACGGCCCTCGCGCTCGCGACTCGGTCAGCAGAGTAGCGTCGTTGCCTGGCGAGGTGCCGCGGCACTCTCGCCTGCGCAGCTTCCAATCAGCTCACCTCGCTGCGAGTGGATATCTGGACCATGGGCGGAAAATCTGCTATGTTTTTACCTTGCCGCGGGCGATTAACTCAGCGGTAGAGTGCTATCCTCACACGGTAGAAGTCACAGGTTCGAATCCTGTATCGCCCACCAGATTCTGCCCATCGAAACCTGATCATTCTATCAAAGATTGTCGAATCGCTGGCAGCTTTCATGGTTCTGGAAGCGGAGGGAGGGATGCGGTTCACGCTCCGGGCGCTACTGACTGGCGGGAGCGGTGGCCTTGTTTTCTTGCGCCTTCGAGAGTTCGCGGCTCCATCGCAACGCTTTGAAGTAGAGTTCGCAGAGGGTTTCGTCTTGTTGGCCCAGCTTTCTGACCAGGTTCGAAAACCCTTCCCAATTGCCCTGCTCGAAGTCAAGGACAGTCTGAAGGGCGTCCCACAGAGCATTCTGCTCGCCCAGCAGGGCGGCGTTCACGTCAGGGGGGATGGGCAGTTCCGCCAGCATCGCGCGCATAGGCCGGCCCATCAGAATATCGATGCTGGAGAGCAACCCGAGGAAGAAGTAATCGGCCTGGCGTTTGGCCGCTCCCACGAGCGGCGCCAGCGATTCGCAGAAAGCCGCGCGAATCAGCGCCGAGCTCACCAGAATCGGTGGCGCGCCTTCTCCCAGCGCCGCGACAGAGATCAGCCCGAGCCATTTTCGGACCTCCTTCTCCCCGAGCAGCAGCAGAGCATGGCGGATGGATTTGACCTGCGAGCGAAACGCGAACCAGGCGGAGTTCAAAAAGCGCAAGAGTTTGTAGGAAAGCGCCAGATCGTGCTTGATGGTATCCGCAAGCTCGTCCACATCGATTTCCGGTTGGGTGACCAATTGCAAGACGCGGAAGTACACCATCTTGGTGGGGGTGACTTCGGCCCCCGCATGCGGCTGCGGACGCAGGTAGAACTGACCTTGGAAATGGGAGAAGCCTTGCTGCGCGGCGGCCTGAAACTGCGCGCGAGTATCCACGCGATTCGCCACAAACATCATGCCCCTCCCCTGGAACTTGCGCATCAGGAGCCAGCGGGCGCGATCGGCGGAGGCGGTTACGTCCAGCTTGATGATCTGCACGATGGTAGCCAGAGGTTCATGCCACACGCTGTTGTAGTCTTCCAGGGCGAGCATAAATCCTGCGTCCTTCAAACTCCGGCAGGCGGCCACCACCGGCTCGTCAGGCTGCAAGCTCGCCGGAACCTCCAGCACCACGCTGTCACGCGGCAAGCGCCCAGCGCCACCACCAACCAATGCCGCCCGCGGGCATTTGACAAAGGCTCGCGCGCCCTCGGTGATCTCCTCGAGGCCGTCGAACGCCGGTGCGTATTCCGAAGCGTCGCAAGCGCTACCGTTATCCGCGGGCCACACTTCCCGCTCGCCCGGGCGAAAGAGCAGTCCGTACCCATAGACCTTTTCCGCGCGGTCCAGGATTGGCTGGCGAGCGACATACCTAGGCATGGGCATCAGCCTCACTTCGCCTCAGAGGGCGGTGACAGCGGAGCAGGTGCTCCGCTGCCGGTCGAACTTCGGGGCAAACGAAACTTCACATTCCCTATGATCGGCAGGGTGCCGGATGAGCTTGAGGCTGGAAGCATTGAAATCTACGGGGGGCTTGGAAATTTTGTGCGGTGGCCGAAGAAGGCAGCCCTTCCAACCCGCAAGAACCTGTGGCACGCTTGGCCCCCGACGGAAAGAGGGGACGCCACCGCCTGTCCGCGATGGCCCAGCGAAGTAGAAAATCTGAAGCACGGCGGCGAAACGGGTTGGAGGCGCTGAGAGCGAACGCGTTCCACCGTCGTCGATATGTTACTATCGAAGTTCATACAATTCTGATTTTGAGTCATCTTGTTTGATAGAGAGGTAAGTGTGCTCCGTATTGGAATCGTCGGTTTGCCACAGACTGGCAAGACAACCCTGTTTCAAATTCTCACCCGGGCTCATAGCGGCGGGGCCGGTTCGGGACGTCCGGAGGCCCATGTGGGCGTCGTGCGCGTTCCGGACGCGCGGCTCGACCGGTTGATCGAGATGTTCAGGCCGGAAAAGTCCGTCTACGCCACCATCGAATACATGGACATGCCCGGCAGCGTGATCGAATTGGCCCGCACCGGCGTGCAGTCACAAGCTCTGCGCGAGCTTGATGCCCTTGTGCACGTCGTACGTGCTTTCGAGGATGAGGCCGTGCCGCTGGCGGAAGGTTCGGTCGACCCCAAGCGCGATATCGAAAACGTCGAACTGGAGTTGATCCTCTCCGACCTCGCGGTCGTGGAAAAAAGGCTGGAGCGGTTGGAGAAGGATCTTAAAAAGCAAAAGAGCCCGTCGTTGGAGAAGGAATTTCAAGTGCTTAAGGTCTGCAAGGCCGCGCTGGAGAAGCAGACACCGCTCCGCGAGATCGAATTGGGAGCGGAGGATTCCAAGGCGATTCGCGGATTCACGTTTCTCTCGCTCAAGCCCATGCTTTACGTCTTGAACCTGGGAGAGGGTGACGCGGCGCGCGCCAATGTGGCGGAGCAATTCGCGGCGGATGCGGGATTGAAGCAGCGCTTGCGCACTGGCGTGAGCGCGATTTGCGGCAGGGTGGAAGCCGAGTTGGCGCAATTGAGCGACGCGGACGCGGCAGAGTTTCTCGCCAGCTACGGCTTGAAGGAATCGGCGATCTCGCGCCTGATCCATGCTGGTTACCGACTGCTGGGGCTGATGTCGTTCTTCACGGTGGGCGAGGATGAATGCCGCGCGTGGACCATTCGCGCCGGCATGACGGCCATGGAAGCCGCGGGTGAAATCCACTCGGACATCCAGAAGGGGTTCATCCGTGCCGAGGTAACGAAGTACGAGGACCTGATGTCGGCGGGAAGCTTCGCCGAGGCCCGCAACCGCGCCCTTTTGCGCCTGGAAGGGAAAGAATACGTCGTTCACGATGGTGAAATCGTGCACTTCCGGCACTCGGGGTGAAGACGTCAGTGGTTAGTGGATAGTGGTCAGTGGTTAGCCCGCAGTTTGCCAGAGGGGCGAAATCTGGCAGCCTGAAGTTGACCCTGAAAATCTGGCCAAGTCCGGCCAGATGGAGACTACCCACTGACCACTAGCCACTAAAAACTGCACTTCCATGTCCTACTTCTGGATCAGTCTGGCGCTCGGTTTCGTGGCGGGGCTCGCCAACTTGTTCGGCGCCGCCATTGTTTCCGCGCGCCCGTGGAGCCGCACGTTTTTAGCGCTCTTCATTGCCCTGGGTGCGGGCTTCATGCTGGCGACGGCGCTCACCGAAATGGTCCCGGAAAGCCTGCGTCTCGCGCCCCATTCTGCGCCGGCGCTGATATTGCTCGGATACTTCGTAGTTCACTACTTCGAACATGCGTGGCCCGCGCATTTCCACTTTGGCGAAGAAACCCATGTTGACGAGTTTGTGAACCCGGAAGTCGCCTACACAGCGCTGGCCGGCCTGACCATCCACACGTTCTTCGACGGAGTGTCCATTACTTCCGGGTTCCTGATTTCGCCCTGGCTCGGCACCGTGATTTTCGGAGCGACGATTCTCCACAATATCCCCGAAGGTTTCACCATCGCCTCCATCATGGCCGCCGCCAAGCGCGGCCGCGGTGCGGGAATGATGGCCGCCGGCGTTCTGGGCATTTCGCGGCTACTCGGCGTATTGGGTATGGCTGCCTCCCACCGCTGGGCAAACTACGGATTGGCGCTCTCGGCTGGCGTAACCCTCTACGTGGCGGCGTCAGACTTGATCCCCGAGGTCAACAAAACGCGCAGCCCCAAATACGCGCTGACAGTCGCACTGGGAGTGGCGCTCGTGTTGATCATGCGATATTTGTTTTTTGCCTTTTGAACGGACGTCCAACTCAGGTACAGCTTGTATGTATTCGGAAGCTGTTCTCGATCACTTTCACCATCCGCGGAACGTCGGTGAAATCGCCGACGCGTCTGTGGTGGTTGAAGCATCGAACCCCGTCTGCGGCGACCTGATGAAGCTGTGGGCCATAGTTCGAGACGGCAGGATTGAGACGGTGAAATTCAAAGCTGCGGGATGCGTACCGTCCGTTGCGTGTGGGTCGTGGATGACCGAAGCGATACTCTGCAAGTCACGAGAAGAACTTTCCGGTCTGACTCCAGATGACATCACTGCCGGGCTCGGCGGTTTGCCACCGGCTTCGCGCCACGCGGCCGTGCTCGCCATTGACGCGTTGAAGGGTTTGCTGGAACACATCCGCGATTCGTGAGCTACTTGCCGTCAAAGCGTCGCTCGTAGTACGCTCAAAAGAGATCGAGGACTACTTTCCATGGGCGCTACGACCGCCACTGCAACTACTACTGCTGCCAAAGCTGCTGACGATGGATTACTTCGCGGCTTTTGGTATCCGGCGCTGCGCAGTTCGGAAGTTCGGGGCCGAGCGCTGCGTCAGGCAATGCTGCTCGGCATACCGTTGGTCGTGGGCCGCACGGCGACGGGCGAAGCCTTTGCCATGCGCGATGCCTGCCCGCACCGCGGCATCCCGTTCTCGGATGGGAGTTTTGACGGTTCCCTGGTGGAATGCTGCTATCACGGCTGGAAATTTGAGCCCGTTTCCGGCCAGTGCCGCGAAATCCCTTCGCTCATGCCGGACTCCAAGGTGAAGCCGGAGAAGATTTATGCCAAGGCGTTCTCTGCTGCGGAACACGACGGCTACCTGTGGGTTTTTGTTCCCGATCCTGACGCTCCGGGAGAGGCTGTGCCGCCCACGCCGCGGCTGCCGGTCTTCAGCGAACACTACAAGCTCACGCATCTCTCGGCTGATTTGCCCTGCCACGTGGACCACGGTGTGATTGGTCTGATGGACCCCGCCCACGGTCCGTTCGTTCACCAGGCATGGTGGTGGCGTACCCGGCGGAGCATTCGCGAGAAGGAGAAAACCTTTGAGCCCATCCCCAATGGCTTCCGCATTCGAGCTCACGCGCCCTCCGCCAATAGCGCGCCGTATAAGTTGCTGGGTGTTTACGGCAAGCCCATCACGACGCAGATTGAATTCGTGCTGCCGAACATGCGCTTCGAAGAGATCCACTGCGGCGACTACTGGTTTTCCAGCCGCACTACGGTGACGCCCGTTACTGCCTCGCATTGCCGCATCGATTTTTGCGCGGCCTGGAACATCTTTTCCTGCGTTCCTTTTCTGGTTTCGATATTCCGTTTCTTCGGCCGAAGATTTATCGATCAGGACACGCAGACCATGATCAAGCAGGCACGCGGCTTAAAGTACAATCCTCCGCTCATGCTCATCGACGACGCTGACCGGCCGGCTAAATGGTACTTCGCCCTCAAGGCTGCCTATCTGGAATCCCGCCGCACGGGCGAGCCCATGAAACACCCCATCGCCGGCCCCACAACGCTGCGGTGGAGAAGTTAGCGGACTGAGGCAGAAGGCAGAAGGCAGAAGGCAGAAGGCAGAAGGCATCTCCTCTTCGCAGCATGATTTTACCGGGTTAACAACCTCAACTTTTCCCGCAATAACCGTATTTCACCCCGGAGCGGTTAGTCGCTGGATCACAAATGCCAATTCCCGTCTCCATTTCGAGAAAGATTCGGATTCAATTCCAAAAGGCAGTGCGGCATGGGACTGTCAAGAACGTTGAATTGGATCCGATTGCATCGTCCGGCGTGATGTCTTTCGTCGGAGCAGATGAAAACTTTATCGTCAGAGTCGATAGGACCAAAGGGGGCATGTACTGGTTCAGCGACCGCCGCGTGTTGTTCGAGGAAAACTCAGTGGTGCTGGAAGTGTTTTGCTATGCATCAGTACGGCACTGTCATCGGATGTTCAAGGACCTGTTGGATCGAATGAAGGCAGATTTGAAAGGCGCTGCCAGTATGAAGGCTGCCAATTATGATCGCCTCGAAATTGAAACCGATGCGGGCATATGCATCCTCGATGGCTTAGGCCAAGCCTATTGGCCGACACTGCATTCTTTGCAATGGATACTAAAAACGAAGTAAGTCGCCAGAAGCCGCTGCGATATCGGCAGATTTATTTGTTGCTTGCCGCCTTCTGCCGACTGCCTTCTGCTTTCTGCCTACCGTTTTCCCCGCTCCAGTTGCTCGTACGCTTCCGGTTCGTCCACATCCAGCAGAATTCCGCGGTCGGCGACCTCCACGAACTCGGTCGCGTCGCGGTATGCGCGGATGACCGTATTGGCGGGTTGTCCTGCGGGAACAGCAAGCAGTTCAGGGAAGAGCGCTTGGCTAATGAGAATGGGGTGACCGCGCTCGCCACTGTAAGTGGGAATGAGAACGGGCGAGTGGGCTGCTTGGAAGCGTTCGACCAATTTCGCGACGACCCCCGAAGAGACGGTGGGATGATCGACAAGGCAGAGGATGACGGCTCCGGGTGCGTCCGCTTTGAGAGCCGCAAGCCCCAGTTGAAGTGATGACGTTTGCCCTCGCAGGTAGTCCTGGTTTACGACCACTTGGGCGTCCCCCAGCTTGGAGGCGCGTTGAATGATGTCCGCGTGGTGGCCCAGTACGACGGTAATCTTCTCGATCCCGGCGGCTCGCAGACTACTGATAATTGTTTCCAGGAAGGTCCGCCCGCGATAGGTCAGCAGGGCTTTGTCGCGCCCCATGCGCCGAGATTCCCCGGCGGCGAGAATCAGTCCGGCAATCATGCGGTTTGCTGAGCTTTGGGTTTGATGGCGAGGGATGGAACGCTGGTCGCGGCATTGCGGCGGACCGCGATCATCTCCGCCACGATGGCCACGGCGATCTCCTCCGGCGTCAGTGCGCCGATATCGAGGCCGATGGGCGAGTGCACGCGCTCAAGGCGCTCCATGGGCACACCTTCGCGCTCTAGAACCTTGCAAATCTCGATGAACTTACGCTTGCTTCCGATCATGCCGATGTAGCGCGCGTCAGTGGTCACGGCCCAACGCAGACAGTCCAAGTCCCCTTTGTGGCCGCGCGTCACCAGCACCAGATACGTGTGGTTGTTGACATGGAGTTTGGCGAAGATATCATCCCACGAACCGGCGAGCGTTTCGGAGGCCTCGGGAAAGCGTTCCTGGTTGGCGAAGGCCTCGCGGTCGTCGGCCACGATCACGTCAAAGCCCGCAATTTTGGCGACCCTGGCCACGTTCAAGCCCACGTGTCCGCCGCCGAGGATCAATGCCGTGGGCGTCGCCAGGACGGGCTCCACGAAAATGTCCAGCGATCCCCCGCAGATCAAGCCATTGTCATACTCGGGATTGGCGTTCAGATTGAAATGCAGGCGCCGCGGCTTTTCTTCGCGCATGACCTCCTGCGCCACGGACCAAACCTCGGCTTCCACGCACCCGCCGCCCACCGTGCCGACAATCGAACCATCGTCGCGGACCAGAATCTTGGAACTCTCGTGGCTGGGAATGGATCCCTGCACCTCCACGATGGTGGCCAGCGCACCCTTGCGCCCTTCTTTGCGCAGCCGGACGATCTCTTCAAATATATCCATGACTCAACCCTAGATTATGCGGCATGCGGCTCAAAGTCAACGCGCCCGAGTCATTTGGCCGTTGAGGATGATGAGCCAATCCGGCTTCCACCGTCGGCAGGGAAAGGATAGAATTTGCAGAGGTAAAGGGGACTCATCATGAAAGCCATTCGATTTCACCAACACGGCGGTCCGGAAGTCCTGAAGTATGAGGATGCACCGGAGCCGAAGATACTCGCCAACGAAGTCCTGGTGAAGGTCATGGCGTGCGCACTCAATCACCTCGATGTTTGGGTTCGCGGCGGGGTTCCCGGTTGGCGAATTCCCATGCCGCACATCGTGGGCGCGGATATTGCCGGCGAGGTTGCGGAGGTCGGCTCGCTGGTGACGCGCTTCAAACCGGCAGATCGCGTGCTGTTGTGCCCCGGCGTGAGTTGCGGCCAGTGCGAGATGTGCTTCCGCGGCTTGGACAGCGCGTGCCGCCAGTTCACGGTGTTTGGCGTGTTTATCGACGGAGGTTATGCGGAGTTCGTGAAGTCTCCCGAGATGAATGTGCTTCCGATTCCCGGCGACCTCAGTTTTGACGAGGCCGCTGCCGTGCCGCTGGTTTCTCTTACCGCCTGGCACATGCTCTTTACCCGCGCGCAGTTGAAGCCCGGTGAAGACGTACTCGTTATCGGCGCTGGCTCCGGCGTGGGCAGTGCCGCCATCCAGATCGCTAAATTGGTCAACGCACGGGTGATTGCCACCGCCGGTTCGGATTGGAAACTTGAGAAAGCGCGGGCGCTAGGCGCGGACCAAGTGATTAACCACACGCGCCAGTCGATTGCCGAAGAAGTGAGGCGCCTCACCCGCAAACGCGGCGTTGACGTAATCGTAGAACACGTAGGCGCGGCGGTTTGGGATGCGTGCTTTGAGTCGCTCGCAACGTATGGCCGTCTAGTGACCTGCGGCATGACCACGGGCGCCGACTTGAAACTCAACGGCCAGGGTCTCTTCGCCCGCCAACGCACGATTCTCGGCTCTTTCATGGGTGGGAAATCGGAACTGATCGACGCCCTCAAGTTCGTCGCGCAACGGAAATTGAAAGCGGTAATCGATTCCACGTTCCCGCTGAAGGAAGCAGCCGCGGCGCAGCAAAAGATGGAAAGCCGGGAGTTCTTCGGCAAGATCTTGCTGCGTCCGTAGTCGCGAACGGCCAAGTTGAGCTTGAAGAGAGGACTCTTGAGTGGCATAATGTAAGTGTCATGGGCGTACCGAAGGCAACCGAGCAATCAGGATTTGAAGGCCTGATCTTCACCAAACTTGACCAGGCCGTGAACTGGGCGCGCAGGTCGTCAATTTGGCCGATGAGCTTCGGCTTGGCGTGCTGCGCCATCGAGATGATGTCCACGGGCGCGTCACGCTTTGACCTGGCGCGGTTTGGCGCGGAGGTATTTCGTGGCTCGCCCCGCCAGGCGGATTTGATGATTGTGGCCGGACGGGTCGCCCAGAAGATGGGCCCCGTGATCCAGAAGCTTTACGCCCAGATGCCGGAGCCCAAGTGGGTCATCTCGATGGGTGCGTGTGCCACTTCCGGCGGAGTGTTTAATAACTACGCCATCGTGCAAGGCGTCAACCAGTTCGTTCCCGTTGATGTTTACGTGCCGGGGTGCCCGCCGCGGCCTGAGCAACTTATCTACGCCATCAACCTTCTCCAAGAGAAAATCGATAAAGAGCGAGGCACGTTCAAAGCGGCCGTTTTCCACACCAAGTAGCTTCTCAGGTTATTCCCAACGTTAAGGAGATTATCCGCGGCGGAGGTAGGCGGAGATCAGTACGACTGCGACTCCCAGACTGAACGTGACGATAAGCCACTTCTTGCGTTGGGCGCGCACGCGCTCAAGAAGCCGCAAGGGTATGGTAAGAGCAAGAACGATCCCGAAGAGGGCAAACGACAGGGCAATCTTAAGGGTGAGCAGTTTCCAGGCACGATCCCACGGATCCTCCCAGTAATACCGGCGGATGTTGTAGAGACCCGATATCACCAGAAGCATGATGGCGCTCCAACTCGCCCAGCGGAATCGCCCGGCGACCGCCTTGGATAACTGCTCGCGTTGCTCCGGGCTCAAGACTCCCAAGGACGGCAGGAAGATGAGAAGGAGAAACCCCATTCCTCCCAAGCCTAGTATCGCGGCCATCAAGTGCAGCCACTGCATAATCGTCAACATGATTTCTGACCTTTTCGAGGGTGGATTCTACGCGCTTTCCACGCGCCAGAACAAGAACGAAGTTTCACGCTATAACATATTAGTAACCTCCGATTCGTGGAGTTAACCCGTTAGATATAAGGCTTGACCCGCCAGTGTTTGGGGCGGGCCTGAGGGGCTGGACGATGGCGATCAGATGAAGCTCGAATGGATCTGGTCGATCTTGCCCGCCAGGTCGAAGTCCTTCTGCGTGACTCCGCCCTCGCTGTGAGTCGAAAGGCTGATCCCCACGACGTTGTAATTAATCGTGATATCCGGATGGTGGCCGGCGCTCTCCGCGGCGTGGGCAATCTTGTTGACAAACTCGATGCCGGGCATGAACGATTTGAACGTATATTTTTTGCGCAACTCCTTGCCTTCGTAGGCCCATCCCTGCAACTTTGCCAGACCTTGCTGTAATCCCTCAGTACTCAATGCGGCCATCGTGGGCTCCTTAATCCTCAAGACATACATGCGCCGCCGTTGTACCGGCGAATGTCGTCATCGGCTGGTTGTGGGGTTCGCCCCGAAACCACAAGTATAGAAACCCATTCATGCCAAGTCAACCGCACCCGGAGACGCAACGCACCGGCCAAGGGGTTCAGCATGGGGTCGCCGTTCGACATGCACAGCGTGTCGCTGCCCCGCGATTTAGTAGTACTATGGGAGTTCACAGCGTGGCGACTTCCGTAGCGAAAGGTAAGCGTGCATCAATGATTCACGAAATCATCCCAGTGGGAATGCTGGCCTGCAACTGTTCAATCCTCGGCGATGAATCCACCGGTGAAGCGATTGTGATCGATCCGGGAGACGACATTGAGCAAGTGCAGCAGATCCTGGAAAAACACCGCCTGCGCGCAAAGTACATCGTTGCCACCCATGCGCACATCGATCATGTCGGGGGCATCGAAGGTCTTAAGCGAGCCACGGGGGCGGCGGTATTGATGCACCAGGCCGATCTGCCCTTGTATCAAAATCTGGCTCTCCAAGCGCAGTGGTTGGGCGTCGAAACTCCGCCATTGACGGATGTGGACCAGTTCTTGAAGGAAGGTGACTCGCTGCATTGCGGCGGTTTGAACCTCGAGGTTCTCCACACGCCGGGGCATTCTCCGGGCAGCCTCTCGCTCCACCTCCCGGGCGCGAACCAGCGGATTCTGAGTGGCGACACGTTGTTCCATGGCAGCATTGGTCGCACGGACTTGTGGGGAGGTTCATTGGATCAGATTTTGCGGTCCATTCAGAATCGACTTCTGATCTTTCCCGACGAGACGCCGGTATTCCCCGGCCACGGTGCACCGACTACGATTGGCGAGGAGCGGGAGTCCAATCCCTTTCTTCAAGAAAATCAGTGATGAGTGAAGACCATCGAGTGACGAGTGAAAAGTGATGAGTGATGAGTGCAGAATAGGCATCCACCGAACGGGGGGAGAACTGGCAGTGCCCGGGTTTCGACGACTAACGGTGGGGATTAATTGGTCGTCGCAGGAGTTGGATTTCGGGGCTTACGTCTTTGGCCTTTGATTGCTCGCCACTCGACACTCACCACTCGTCACTGCACTCAGGAGGTTTGGCATGGCGCAGGACACCCGCAACAAGTTCCGCATCAAGAAAGTTCACCGGGGCTCGCAGGTGATCTTCGGCGAACGTGCCCACTTGCAGGAGGTGCTCCGGTCCATTGAGCGGGCCAAACTTCCTCAGGCGCGAAAACTGGGGGAAGTTCGGCAGCTCAAAAAAATGATCGCGGCCCGAACGAAGGATTTGAACGGGTTCAGCCCTGCCTGGGACCGGAAATTCCAGCAAGCGCGCAATCCCGAAACGTCCTCCCAAATTCTTTTGCGCATGGGCTCCCGCCTACACGCAGATGATTACCTGCTCGCCCGCGTCCTGACCGAGCATCCGGCGGCCCCGCCGGAATTATTGCAACATCTCGCCTCCCATCCCTATGCCGCCGTACGGGAAAATGTAGCGCGGCATCCCAGCACACCCGTTGCCGTCCTGCGTGCGATGGCGGAAGATGCAAACGAACCCTTGTGGTTTCTGGTTGCCTGCAACCCTTCCACTCCCGCCGACTTGCGCGAAGTCTTACGCAGCCGAATGAAGACAGGTGCCAAGTCGTAGCCGTTCCAAGTAGCAACCCGTATCCCGGTGTTCCTTGACTGATATCGATAGTTCCAGCAAAGCAGGCCGCAGAACCAGCGGCCCTCTTGATCGACCATCATCCATCGACAATCGGCAATGACCGGGATTGGCCCATTCCCAAGTTGGCCTACTTGGCTCTTTACACGCTCCACATTTCGATATAGATTGGACTGGTTAACAGGCCAGAGGAGTTTTATTCCCCATGCTGGTTACGCTGGACGCGAACCTACGAAAGCCGCTGTACGTTCAGATTCGCGATCAACTTCGTGAGCGAATCCTGACGGGCGGGCTGAGACCGGGCGACCGGTTGGAGCCCAGCCGCGAATTGGCCCATACGCTGGGCGTCCACCGAACCACGGTGGGGAACGCTTATGCCGACCTTGAATCCGAAGGGCTGATCCAGGGGACGGTGGGGCGAGGGACCTTTGTGACCCCCCTGGGCGAGACTTTGCGTACCCCACGAACTCCCGCCCGCCAGTTGTCGCAAGACCGCTTTTGGGAGAGGTTCTTCTCCGAGGAATTGCGGGACGATTCGCTGGGGCGCTTGATGGCAAGTTCCGCGGAGGACGGTGTTATTTCCTTTGCTGCGGCGCATGGCGCAGAGGAACTGACATCGCCGGACCTGGTGCGGAGGGCCGCCGATGCCGTCCTGCGCCGTGAGGGCGGGCGCCTTTTGCAGTACGGTTCTACCGGCGGCTATCAGCCGCTCAAAGTCTATTTGCAGGCTCGGCTGCGGCGTGACGGCATTCCCGTTGACCTGGACGAAATCCTGGTGACGCATGGGTGCCAGCAGTCGCTCGACCTGCTGCGCCGCGCGCTGATTCCTCCCGGAGAAACGGTGGTCTGCGAAAACCCTACCTACACGGGGCTTTGGAACGTGGTCGACTCACCCTCGGTCCGGCTTATGGGCATTCCGGTCACGCCGGAAGGGATGGACCTTGGCGCGCTCGAATCCGCGTTGGAGCAGGCGCGCGTGAAGTTGATTTTCTGTAGCCCGAATTTCCAGAACCCCACTGGTTTCACCATGCCCCTGGCCGCCCGGCAGCGACTGTTGGAACTTGCCCGGCGTTTCCAGGTTCCCATCGTTGAGGACGATGTTTACGGTGCTTTGCGTTTTCGCGGCCGCCAGGTTCCTCCGCTCAAGGCTCTTGATTCTTCGGGATTGGTGGTTTATCTGAACAGTTTCTCCAAAGTGGGATTCCCAGGCTTGCGGGTGGGCTGGATGGTGGCTTCGCGTCCGGTGATTGAGCGCTTGCAGTGGGCAAAACAACGTGCGGACCTGCACACCAACCTCATTGGCCAGGCCGTGGTGCAGGAATTGGGCGCGCGCGGCTTGCTGGACAAGTGGATTCACCGGAGTTGCAAGGTGTATGCACACAAGCAGGACGTCCTGCGGCGCGCCATCGAACAGCACTTTCCGCCGGAGGTGCGTGTCGTGTTCCCGGAAGGCGGCATGTCGGTTTGGGCGGAACTTCCGAACTTCATGGATGCCGCGGAGTTGCTCGTCAGGGCGCGCGAACGGTGTGTGGTCTTTGCCCCTTCGCGTTACTTTTATTTTCAGAATCCCAGGCACAATGCGCTCCGCCTGTGCTACACCGCCCTGCCGGATGATAAGATTGAGAAGGGCGTTTCCATTCTGGGCGATCTGCTCAAGGCGGAGATGCGCCGGGCCAAGAAGGGGAGGCCCGTGGCCTCGGTCAGTACGAGTGTGGCCCTCGTGTAGTCGCACGCGCTTAAAGGTAACGACGTGGCGGAATCGAATCAACTTGCTGAACTCCGCGAGGCTCCTCTGGAAATAAGTCCGGAGGAGTTTCGCGCGCTTGGGCATCGCCTGGTTGAGCAGGTGGCGGAATTTCTTGGTTCGCTGCCCTCGCGGCCGGTGACTCCGGGCGAATCGCCCAGCGAAATCCGTGCTGTCTTGGGCGACGCGCGCCTGCCCGAGTGTGGGACTCCCGCGAACGCCGTGTTGGACGATGCGGTGCGTCTGCTGGTGGAGCACTCTTTGTTTAACGGCCATCCGCGCTTTATGGGGTTTATCACCTCGCCCGCCGCACCGCTCGGCGCCCTGGGTGAGTTGCTCGCGGCGGCCGTCAATGCCAATGCGGGCGGCTGGATCTTGTCGCCGATGGCGAGCGAGATTGAAGCGCAGACCATCCGGTGGCTTGCTGAGATGATTGGCTACCCCACCGAGTGCGCGGGGTTGCTGGTGACGGGCGGCACGATGGCCAACTTTGTGGCCTTTCTGGCCGCGCGCCGGGCCAAGCTGACCTGGGACGCGCGCACGCACGGTCTGGCCGGTGACGGCGCCTGCCGCATGCGGGTTTACGCCTCCACAGAGACCCACACGTGGATTCACAAGGCCGTGGACCTGTTCGGCCTGGGACTGGACGCTATCGCCTGGATTCCTGCGAACGACCGGCAGCAGATCAACACCTCGGCCTTACGCGCAGCAATCGATGCCGACCAGGCTCGCGGCGATTTGCCGTTCATGGTGATTGGAACGGCGGGCACGGTGAGCACCGGCGCCGTGGATCCGCTGGCAGAACTCGCGGCCATCGCGCGCGAAAACAACCTGTGGTTCCACGTTGACGGCGCCTATGGCGGGTTTGCGGCAGTGGCGCCGAATGCGCCGGAGGAACTGCGCAACTTGGGACTGGCAGACTCGGTGGCCGTGGACCCGCACAAATGGCTCTATGCGCCGCTGGACGCGGGTTGCACACTGGTCCGCGACCGCGAAGCGCTGCACGATGCCTTCACCCAGAGCCGCCCTTCGTACTACAAGCTTTTGCAAGACGCCGAGGAAGCGATTAACTACTTTGAGTACGGCCCGGAAAACTCCCGCGGCTTTCGCGCGCTGAAAATCTGGCTGGCCATCCGCCAGGTGGGGCGCCAGGGATACGCGCAGATGATTGGTGATGACATTCGCTTGTCCCAGGCACTTTTCGAACTCGCGACTACCGACCCGGACCTGCAAGCGTTCCGCCAGGGTTTGAGTATCGCGACCTTCCGCTACGTGCCACGCGATCTCAAACCGGGCAGCGAGAAGGTGGAGGAGTACCTCAACCAACTCAACAGCGAATTGCTGGGCCGTCTGCAAAAGAGCGGCCAGGCTTTTCTGACCAACGCGGTGATCGACGGAACGTTTGTCCTGCGCTCTTGCATCGTGAATTTTCGGACTTCGCTCGCCGATATTCGGGCGCTGCCAGGTATCATTACCCGCCTGGGACGCGAGTTGGATGCCACACTTCGGCCGGAAAGTCTGCGGACTCAGCGCGCTGGCGGTGCTGTCGCCACTTGACGTAACGCCGGGTTTGAGAGGCTGCGGAAAAACTTGTAGCGGCGGGTTTACCCCGCCACCCCAGCGTTGAAACGCTGGGGGCTTGGCGACGTAAAGTCGCCGCTACATCTCAAACGCCGAGTTTTTCCGCACCCTCTTGAGCCCGGCACATGCCGCCTGCAAGGGCGGAGGTGCCACATCACGAATCAGGACGGCGCGAGGCCAGTAAATTTTCAATTTAAGAAGGAGCAAAAGTATGTGGGAATATGATCAGCCGATGAAGTTGAAAGTGGGCCTGGCGGAAATGCTGAAGGGTGGCGTTATCATGGATGTCACCACGTCCGAGCAGGCCAAAATCGCAGAAGATGCGGGAGCCACGGCGGTCATGGCGCTGGAACGCGTGCCGGCCGACATTCGCAAAGAAGGCGGAGTGGCCCGCATGGCCTCCATCAAGATCATCAAGGAGATCATGGAAGCGGTGACCATCCCGGTGATGGCCAAAGCCCGCATCGGGCACTTCGCCGAGGCGCAGGTGCTGGAAGCTGTTGGTGTTGATTACATCGATGAGAGCGAGGTCTTGACCCCCGCCGATGAGGAGAATCACATCCTGAAGTGGGGATACAAGGTGCCGTTTGTCTGCGGCGCGCGCAACTTGGGTGAAGCGCTGCGGCGCATCGGCGAAGGCGCGGCGATGATTCGCACCAAGGGCGAGGCCGGCTCCGGCAACATCGTTGAGGCCGTCCGCCACATTCGCGCCATCACCAGCGAGATTCGCCAGCTCACCACGCTGCGGGAAGAAGAATTAATGGCCAAGTCCAAAGAACTCGGCTCTCCCTATGACCTGGTGAAGTGGGTGAGCCAGAATGGCAAGCTGCCCGTGCCGAATTTCTCCGCGGGCGGAATTGCCACTCCAGCCGATGCCTCCCTGGTGATGCAGCTTGGCGCGGAAGCGGTGTTTGTGGGCTCGGGCATCTTCAAGTCGTCGGACCCGGCGCAGCGCGCCAAAGCCATCGTACGCGCCACGACGCACTACAATGAGCCGCTCGTTGTCGCGGAGTGCTCCGCCGAAGTCGGTGAAGCCATGAAGGGCCTGGACGTGCAGAAGATGGACCCCAAGGAGTTGTTGCAAACTCGTGGGTGGTAGCATCGCCATCTCGGTCGCCGGTGGATGAGTCGGTGGCGAGTGGCGTGAGCAACGGATGGACTGCCTAGGGTGACGACTGTGAAATTTCGCGAGGTGATCAAGACGATTGAGCAGGACGGCTGGAAGGTGGTAAGAACAACGGGCAGTCATCGGCAGTACAAACATCCGGTTAAGGCTGGAACAGTCACGGTTGCCGGCAAACCGAATCTGGACGTGCCGCCGGGCACTTTGAACAATATTTTGAAGCAAGCCGGCTTGAAAGGACTGAAACAATGACATACCTGGTTGTTATCGAGAAAGGCGGAAACAGCTTCGGCGCTTACGTACCCGACCTTCCCGGCTGCGCTGTCGTGGGCGAAACCCGCGAGGAGGCCCTGGAGCTCATTCGTGAAGCGGTGGATATTCACGTTTCCAGCTTGAAGGAGAATGGTGATCCCCTCCCAGAGCCAGCTTCGACCACCGAGTATGTGCAGGTCTGAGAGCGGCGCAGAAGCCATGCGTGGCTGGAATAGGCGGCCCCGAAAAGGACGTCTGCGGCTCGGCGGTTCAAAGCCATGAGAGTAGAAATCGAAGCAGCGATAATAGGGGTAGCTGGGGCGCTCATGGTCTTGCTGGCGAATTGGCTGTGGAGTTGGTACGTCGACAGGCGGACAGGCAAGAGAGTATGCGCAATGCTAAGTATGGAGATTGATGAGAACTTGCAAGACCTGCGCGAGTGGTGGGAGCGCACAAGGGATACTAACTTTCCGGCGGGGAGTCCAATGGCAGGCGTGCAGCATGTTGATGCTGTTAAGAAGCTCGAGTTACCAATCTGGAGCCATAGAGTTTGGCAGGCAACCTCGCCGCTTGTCCCAATTGCTCTTAACGAGTTGAAAATTAGGGAAGTCCATCGTCACCATCACAAGCTCGATGAGCTTTCGGCATTGAAGGAGATCGATAATCAAAGACTCTCAGTATTTGAGAAGCTTGTAAGGGGTGCTGTTGAGGAGATCCTAAGGGCTGCAAATCCCCTCAACGAGGGTTCTGACAACTGACAACAAACGACGGACCACTGACAGCTTTTTCCCCATGAACAACGGCCACGAACCCATAGGAATTCTCGCCATTCAGGGCGATTTTGCGATGCACGCCAAGATGCTGGACACCTTGACGGCGCCTTGGATGCTAGTGAAGCACCCCGCGGACCTCGAAGCCGTAAGTGGGCTCATCATGCCAGGCGGCGAGAGCACGACGATGTTGAAACTCTTCGAATTGGAAGGCATGGGACAGGCGATCAAGGAATTTGCCGCCAAAGGGAAGCCGATCTACGGCACTTGTGCAGGTGCGATCCTGCTGGCAAAGGAAGTCTCCAACCCACAGCAACAGAAGCTGGGTTTAATTGATATCGGCATTGAGCGCAACGCCTATGGGCGGCAGATCGACAGTTCCGTGCAAAGCGGCGACTGCCCTGAACTGGCGGACCATCCGGTGGAAATGGTTTTCATCCGCGCGCCCATCATCCGCCGGGTGGGAGAGGGAGTAAAAGTGCTGGGGCGGTGTGGAGACTTGCCCGTTCTGGTGGAGCAGGATAATATCCTGGCGGGGACGTTTCACCCGGAATTGACGGACGACCCGTCGGTGCACCAATACTTTTTGAAGAAAGTGCGGGAGTAGTCGTTTACAATCAATCCCGAATTCGCCCGACCGCTGGGCGGTTCAATTCATTCTTCTTCTGATCAGCCGATGATTGCACATCGCCGCAAACCTCCCGTAAAGATCCTCTTCGTCTGTGTGGGTAACGCTTGCCGCAGCCAGATGGCGGAGGCGTGGGCGAATTATCACGGCAAGGGCCGCGTGCGAGCTCACAGCGCCGGTTCACATCCCTTTGGTTCGATCGTCAACGAGACTTACACGGTGATGGCGGAGAAGGGAATTCCCCTGGACGGCCATTGTTCAAAGGGGATGCAAGATGTCCACCTCGGGGATATGGACCTGGTGGTTGCCATGGGACGTGAAGTGTCCTGCCCCCTGCCCGAGGGTTTTAAGGGGCGGAAGGTGGAGTGGACCATCTCCGATCCATTTGGGGGGGGCATCGACGACTTTCGGATAGTGCGCGATATGATCGAGCGGCAAGTTTTGCAGTTGCTTACTGAAATCCGGGCGCAAAGAGTTAGCGCGTAAAGGTGCACCTTGTTGCCGTGAGGTTCGATAGCCGTGATAACATCGAAGGTCGCCGGAGGTTCGCGGCAACGCCCCAATCGTTGGTTGGTAACTGAGGCGCGGGCGGCAATACTCCAGAACGATTCCATCAGGGAGGTGGGTGTGAAGGAAGAGCATCCCGACAATTACGACGCTGAGTTGTTGTTGCGATTATATGACTTGCGTCGTGAAACGAAGTTGCGGCAGGGCCGCGAATGGTTCATTCGCCAGTTTCAGGCCAAGTCCTTTGACGAATACCTTTCCCAGGCCCCGGCGGGCTCAGAAGAAAGCGCGCTATTTCGCATGACTGTGACCTATTGGGACATGGCCGCCTCGCTGGTCAACCACGGGCTGATCAACGAGGACCTGTTCTTTGAGAACACAGGAGAGTTCTGGATCGTTTGGGACAAGGTGAGGAACCTGGCGCCAGTTCTGAGGGAGAAAAACAAGAACCCCATCACCTGGAAGAACTTGGAAACGCTTGCGGGGAAGTACGAGCAGTGGATGGCGAAACGTGCTCCGGAAGCGTTGGATTCGCTCCGGCAGCGGTTGGCGAGCTCCGACGCCCAAAAAAGCGGGGTAGGATTCGCAGGACCGGAGTTCGAGTACTCGCAAAGAAGACAAGGGCCGAACGGCTTGCAACGTTCGGCCCTTTAAGTTTTCACACTTTGATTCGCTCCGAGCTTTCTGACTCCGGACTTCGGACAGTCCGTTAGTTCGGCAGCTTTACCGTAACCGTCTTGACCTCGGTGTACTGCTGGAGACCGTACTCGCCCAACTCTCGCCCGATGCCCGATTGCTTGAAGCCGCCAAAGGGCGCCGCAGCGTCAAACACATCGTAGCAGTTTACCCACACCGTGCCGGCGCGGACGCTGTTGGCAATGGCATAGGCCTTGCCGATGTCGCGAGTCCAGACGGCCGCCGCCAAGCCGTACTCGGTGCGATTCGAACGTTCCACGACTTCCTCAATGTCCTTGAACTTCAGGATGCTCATGACGGGTCCGAAAATCTCTTCCTGCGCGATCTTCATGTTGTCTTTGACGTTTGCGAAGACTGTGGGTTCAATGAAGTAGCCTTTGTTGCCGACGCGGCCGCCGCCGGCGAGCAGTGAGGCTCCGTCCTTCTTTCCCGCTTCGATGTAGCTCATGACTTTCTCGAATTGCACATCGTCCACTTGCGGCCCCTGTTCGTTGGCGGGATCGAAGGGATCACCCACCTTGCGAGCCTTGGCGCGCGCCACACTCTTCTGCACGAACTCGTCGTACGCTTTTTCTTCCACAAACAGGCGCGAACCGGCGCAGCAGCATTGGCCCTGGTTGAAGAACAGGGCGAAGTGAGCGCCTTCGATGGCGGCATCCAGATCCGCATCGGCGAAAACGATGTTCGGGCTCTTCCCGCCCAGTTCCAAGGTGACGCGTTTCAAGTTGGATTTGGCGGCCGCTTCCATAATCAGATGGCCGACTTCCGTCGAGCCGGTGAAAGCAACCTTGTCAATGCCGTGATGCCAGGCGATGGCGGCCCCGGCAGTGGGTCCGTATCCCGGCAGAATATTGACCACGCCCTCGGGGAATCCCGCTTCCAAAATCAGTTCGCCTACGCGCAGAGCGGTCAACGGCGTCTGCTCAGCAGGCTTCAACACAACGGTGTTACCTGCCGCCAGCGCCGGCCCGAGTTTCCAGGCTTGCATCAGCAGGGGGAAATTCCACGGGATGATCTGGCCCACCACGCCGACGGGTTCATGGCGGGTGTAGCAGAAATAGTTTCCGGCGATGGGAATGGTTTTCCCCTGAATCTTGTCCGCCCAGCCTGCGTAGTACCGATAGCAAGCGATGGTCAGCGGCAGGTCAGCAGCCTTGGCAACATGATAGGGTTTGCCGTTGTCGAGGGATTCCAGCCGGGCCAATTCGTCAATGTTTTTCTCAATCAAATCGGCCAGACGGTGAAGTAGTTGGCCGCGCTCCGCAGCCGCCATGCGGCGCCACGGTCCTTTTTCAAACGCAGTGCGTGCGGCGTGGACGGCCTTGTCCACGTCGGCAGCATCCGCTTCCGCCACCTGGCAAATCTCCTGGCCGGTGGAAGGGTTAACGGTAGGAAAGGACTTCCCCGAAGCGCTTTCCACCCATTGGTTATTGATGAGAAGCTTGGTCGCCCGGACGGCGACTTGCGCCTCCAAGGCAGCACTAGTGGTCGCCATAGTTTCCTCCTTGAAATCTAAATTGTGAAAATGCCCGTATGAAAGCGAGAACGAATTAGTCAGCGTCGTGCGTCACAGATAGCGCAGTCTGTAGCGCCGACCTTGAGGTCGGCACGCCGGGCTCAAGCCCGGCGCTACTTTTTCAAACCATCGCCGCCCAGCGGCTGAACACGTTGCCGGCGATCGTTTGGAGACCCCGCAACTGCCGCGGCGTCTGCTCATCAATTTCCGCCGACGATCCGCCTGCGTCGCGCAGTTCGTCCGCAAAGACGGTAAGCATCTCTGCGATCTGCGGTTGCGTCACTTCCAGATGAAACAAGAGCCCGTAGGCATTCTTGCCGTGCCGAAAAGCCTGGTACTCAGTCTGCTGCGACGAAGCCAAACCCACCGACCCTTTTGGCAATGAAAATACATCGCCGTGCCAGTGAAAAGGCCGGAACGAAGGCTGAACGCCCGCGAAGAGTGGATCGCTCATTCCGGACTCTGATAGCGTGACTTTGTACCACCCCAGTTCTTTTCGCGGCCCCTTTGTTACTTCCGCACCCAGCACCGCAGCCAGCAACTGGCTGCCAAGGCAAACGCCCAGCACCGGGCGTCCCCGGGCCAGGGCGGACTCAATCAGTCGCATCTCGTCGCGGAGGAAAGGGAACGTTGCCTCTTCGTAGACCCCCATCGGGCCGCCCATGACGACCAGTCCAGCCTTGTCCGCCATCTCTGGCGGCACCGGTTTGCCCCTATGGGTTTCGATGTACTCAAACTCAATCTGGTGGCCCCGCAGCGCATGTTCGATAGTCCCCAAATTCTCGCTGGCAGTATGCTGCAAGACCCAAACGTTCTTCATTCTGACAAAACCCTTTCCTCCAGAGCCAGATGAGGGATACCGCCTGTACTCGAAGTCCAGCCGCCGGGCCAACCGCCCGGAGTGCAGCTATCTAAGAAGGATGGACGCCCCACCGAATATGAAGCTAGCACCGTTCCGGGCCGATGACAACCGTTAAACGCGACCCCTACCGGGGCCTTCAATATCTGGACTTTATCGCCCACTCACGGCAGACTACTCATTCAATCCAACCAAGGAGAAACCATGATTACTCGTGAAGAAGTTACGGAGAAGATCCTGCAAGCAAAGAAGGACCGCGGCCTGACTTTCGAAGACATTGCCCACGCCGTAGGGCGGCACACGGTTTGGACCACTGCTGCGCTGCTGGGGCAGGCGACGATGAGCAAAGAGGAAGCACAGAAGGCTATTGCTTGTCTCGGACTAGGTCCAATCTTCGAGGAGTCCCTGCAAACGATTCCGACTAAGGGGTCGTTGAATGCCACCGTCCCCGTCGATCCGCTGATCTATCGCTTTCACGAAATTACGCAGGTCTACGGAACGACCATCAAGGCGCTCATCCATGAGATGTTTGGAGACGGCATTATGAGCGCCATCGATTTCACCCTCGACATCGAACGGGTCCCAGACCCGCACGGCGACCGGGTGAAGGTGACATATAACGGAAAGTTCCTGCCCTACAAAAAGTGGTAATGGGCCAGCCGGCAACACGTGTCAGCCTCGGCTCGTGTGGCTCGATGTACCCGACGCTTGGAACACTGTCCGGCTACGGTGTGCCGGACTTCTTTCGGAATACAAGGTTCACGGTTTCGGATGTCTGCTGGGTTGAAACCGTGCGCTGGACCTTCAGCATCTGGCCATCGTCGGAGAGTGTCCATCGCTCCTTGGCGACCAAGGCCGTCACTAACTGTCCACCCGCCGGTTCCTGGTGCGTCATCGACAGGTCCAGGGACCTGCCATTCTTACCCGGCTTGGCGGTCAGCGTGGCTTCGCCCAATCCCGGCAGCGTTGCAGTGGTCTTCTTGCCGTCAAGCGTATAAGTCAAGAGTGGAACCACGGTTTGAAAGGCCAGGGATCCGTTGCTCACACTATTATCACCCATGGTGCCATGGCTCCCCACCATTGATTCACCGGCGGTTTTCGGTCCCTGAGGAGTTTCTGCCCTGACGAGGTCGCTGGTGTTTTGCGATGTTCGTGACCCCGCCTCGCCGACCGCCACTTGACCCTCGGTCTGAGTTGTAACCACAAGCTGTTGGCCGTCTTGTGTAACGACCATGTCATAGGCCTTGATGTGTGAGGACAATCCTTTCGTGGCTCCTTTGTCCAGCACCCAGGTGCCGGCATAGCCGTTCTCGGCTGCCTTGATAGATACGGCGCACAGGATTAGCATGGCCGCAGCCATGAGGCCCAATGCTAGTTGCTTCCTTTTCATCCGACACTCCTTTCATTTCGTGGCAAGATAGCCTTCAAACTGCTTCTGCCACGTATCGGTTGACGCATGGATGGCGCGCCCCAGGAACGATGAGCGCAGGCGCACAAGCTCCGGCAGTTTGCGGCAGGCGATCGCGTAGCGGCGAAAGCGCGGCTGGATAAGCAGCGAATCGTCTGGCAGGTAGATGGGCTCGCGCCGAAAGTTGAGCAGAACGATGGCGCGATTTAATTGCCGAATGGCGGAATCGATCAAGGCCGGGCCGTGGGACGCATCCTGCAACTGGGAAGCTTGTTCCGGAGGCACCAGCCGGAAAAAGTACGTGGCGCGGCCGGAGCGCGAAGTCGCCTCCCAGGCCACGAGGTTATCGGGATATCTCGCGCCGGGCTGGGCCGCGAGGGGAAGAAAGAACCAGTGCAACACCGGCTGCGCGGTTTCCTCGGACTCGCCTGCGGAGGCTTCTTCTGAACCAGGCTCGCCGCTTTCCGTGGGTTCGTCGCCGCTTGCGTCGGCGTTTTCCTTCTCTGGCTGATCCTCCGACTCGCGCAGCAGCTTGAACCCGGCGTAATAATTTCCTGCCGGTACGTGCGCCAGGAGGGCATCAAAATAAGGCTTCAACTTGGCGTCCACCACGTTGCTCGTGAGCGCCGGTCCGGTCTTGGGATGGATCGCTCGCAGTTGGGCCATCGGCGCGGCCCGGCCTTCCTTCATCAGCGTGGCGGCCTGCTGGAACTGATCCGGGGTCAGAAAGGGAAAGATGCCGTGGACCGCTTCGGCGCCCTGATGCGCGAGTTCGTCCATGGCGGCGCTCAAGCGGTCGCGGAACTCCCCCGTGCGCTTGGCAAGCTTGCTGATGGCCAAACGCTCGTCGCCGGACCGCGCCGTGACCGTCCAACTGGCTTCATCAAAGCTCACGTCATCAATATCCGCGAGTCGCCATTGCAGGCCCGCGGCCTGGGTGGGCAGTACCGCAAGGTTGCTCTTGCACAACCTGAACTCCGCCGGGCTTGTGAACGTCCGCGCCGGCGATTCCAAGCGCACCGTGCCGTCGAATCGCGCGATCTCTTCCAGGTCCTCCAACAGCATGCATTGCAGCAGGCGCTTCCGATAGGCCTCCAATAAGTCGTGGCAGAGGTTTTGAAACGTCTTGGCAAACTGGTTCAGTACGATTTGGTTGCCCGTGTAAAGGGTCAGCGTCAGTTCGTATTCGCCGGGAAGGAAAACGTCGATGTCGCCGAGGTCGAGGGTCAGCGGAGCGCCGACGCCTGGAACGATCGTCAGTGTTTCCGCTTCAAACGAAAGCTTGCACGGGCCCGCTTGCGGCGTTGATCCGTCGGGCTTTGCGTACTGGAACTTTCCGGAAAACGTTGGCATTGTTCGGGCAGTGGCTAGTGGTTAGTGGATAGTGGCTAGCTCTCTCCCCTGCATTCCCTCGGGCCAAACTACCCTTCGGCGGCGGCTCTCGGGGGACGCAAAAACTGGTATCGGCGTGTTCACCCGCTCACCCGATCACCGGATCACCCGATCTCCCGCTCACCCGATCTCCCGATTAGGTAATTTTCTGCCCGCACTCCGGACAGAATTTGGTCCCGGGTTCAACTTTTGTTCCACAGCGCGAGCACTCATTCTTGGCGCGCAGCGGTTTGCCGCACTCGGGACAGAACTTGGCGCCCTGGGTACGAGCGCCGCAAGCCGGGCAGAGGGCCGCTGCCTCGGAAGTCAGGTCGAGATCCTTGGTTAAGTCCTGCTGGCGAACCTTCTCCTGGATCTGTTGTGCGGTGGCTTGTGCCTGCGCGACGGCAATCTCGGTTTCGACATTGGGCGCGCACTCGTAACAGAGCCCGCGCTTCTGGTTCCAGCACATGGTGAGGCAAGCCCAGCGGGCGCATTTGGGGCATTGACGAAAGTTCGGCTTGGACTCGTCCACGGCGTCCTGAAAGGCCTTATCGTGGCCGGATCCTTGGACGGCGCGCTCGATTTCATACGCTCCGGCGCTGGCGCGGCCAAATACGCCTCCGAATAGATCGCTGGCGGCGCGTAGCGCGCTTCCCGCATAGCCGGTCATCGACGGCTTGAAGGCCGTCATGAAGCCGTTGCCACAGCGGTCGCAAAAAAACTCGAACTGATATCCCTTGTCCGTCGAATGGTCACTATGGTTCTTGGTGAACTGGATCAGGGTCATGCAAGGTCTCCGTTGGTCGTGCGTGGTTTGGGATTTCTATTCGACTGGATAGGCATTGTAATTCCAATGGCAAGGGAAATTCAATAACACGTGCTGGCTTGCCGTGCGGTTGATCTGATATAAAACGTTTTCGGATCTATTTTCGAACCGGGAGAACGATATTGCGCAGGCAAATGCTTTTATTAATCCTGACTTCACTTATTGGCAGCACGCTCATGGCGCAGGACAGCACTCCAACGTCGCCCTTGGTGGACCGGGTCGGGCAGACGGGATTTCTGCAACTGGAAGCGCCGAGCTTCCATCAGCTCGCCCCGCGACAGAAGGCTCTGGCTTTCTGGCTCTCCATGGCGGCCATCGCCGTGAATCCCATCGCCTATGAACAGAATTCATCCTACGGGCTCGAATTGAAGCACCTGCTGGAGCAGATCGTGACGCACTCGAAGGGTATTGATCCTGGGGTCCTGAAGAAATTCGCCGACTACACCAAGCTGTTCTGGGCCAACCACGGGAATCACAACGCGTTCACGTCGCAAAAATTCCTGCCAGACTTCACGCCGGAGGAGTTGCAGTCTGCGGCCCTGCAAGCGATGAGGAATCGCGCTTCGCTGGGTACTCCGGCCAAGCTGCTCAAGGAACTCGATGACCTGCGCCGGCCGATTTTCGACGCGGATTATCAGCCCTCACTGACCGTGAAGAATCCTAAGAACGGCGAGGACCCGCTCACTGCCAGCGGCAACAACCTGTATGAAGGCGTGACGATGGCGGACTTGAAGGACTTCCACGACAAGTACCCGCTCAACTCGCGCCTGGTCATGCGCAACGGCAAGCTGATCGAACAGGTCTATCGCGCCGGCGGCGGTCCGGGCAGGACTCCGCCGGGCCTGGGCGCGGAGGAACTGACTCATGCGATTCTCTACCTGAGGATGGCTCTGCCATTTGCCGACGCCCCCACAAAGAAAGTCCTCGAGGATTTGGTGCGCTACTACCAGACCGGCGACCCGGCCGACTGGCGGCAGTTCAATATCGATTGGGTGCGGGACGACAATCCGGTGGACTTCACCCACGGTTTCATTGAGGTTTACAAAGATCCGCGCGGCTTGAAGGGCGCCATGCAGGCCTATGTGACCGTGGTGGACGAAAAGATGAACGCGCTGATGAAGGAGTTCGCCGCCAACGCCGGGTATTTTGAGCAGCGCGCCCCGTGGGACGACAAGTACAAGCTTGACGCACCGCATCCGCCCATCGTGAACACCGTCGAGGCGCTGATTGAAACGGCGGACTTCGACATCACCACCATCGGCGAAAACCTGCCGAACGAGGCGGAGATTCACGACAAGTACGGCAGCAAGAGCTTCATCTTTACCGGTTCCACGCGCGCCTTTGCCGCGGCACGCGGCGAAAAGGTTAGCAACGAGTTTGCCTATTCCGAGGAAGAGCGGGCACGCGCGGAGAAATACCAAAGTACTGCCGCCGATCTCCTGACTTCCATGCACGAGGTGCTGGGTCACGGTTCGGGCAAGATGAATCCCCGCCTGACCGAGGAGCCTGCCGTCTACCTGAAGGAATACTTTTCGACCTTGGAAGAAGCCCGGGCGGACCTTGTGGCCCTGTGGAACTTCTTCGACCCCAAGCTGAAAGAAATCGGTGCGGTCCCTGACATCGAGATCGCCAAGGCTGCTTACGATACGGAGGCACGAGCGGCGCTGGTGCAGCTCCACGAGTTTCCCACCGGCGACACCATTGAAGAAGACCATCGGCGCGGCACGCAGTTGATTGTGAACTTCATCCGCGACAAAACCGGCGCGATTCAGCCCGTCGAGCGCGACGGCAAGGTTTACCTGGTGGTGAGGGACTACGACGCCATGCACAAAGGCGTGGGCATGTTGCTGGCGGAACTGATGCGCATCAAGGCGGAGGGCGACTACGACGCGGCCAAGGCGCTGATTTCCAAGTACGGCATCCACTTCAACCTTGCCTGGCGCGATCAGGTGGTGCAGCGCTACAAGGGTTTGGATCTGCCCTCGTTCTGGTGCGGCATCAATCCCGACATCATCCCCGGCGACAGCGGCAGCCCCACGGATTACAGAATTGCCTACCCGCGCGACATCGTGAAACAGCAGCTACGGTACGTCGCGATCACCGGGGAGTGAGAGCAGTGACGAGTGACAAGTGACAAGTGACGAGCGGGCAGTGATGAGTGACGAGTGATGAGAGGACACGTGCCCAATCAGGCTGGCCGGAGCAGAGGGGCGCGGGTTTTGCCAATCGCAAATCGCCAATCACTAATCACAAATGACCCATCACTAATCGCCAATCACGAATCACAAATCACCGAGCGCCGATGTTTGATCACCTGAATCCAGCTTGCGCCCGGTACGCGGTGGCGAGGTTTTCGAGGAGGGTTTCAGGTCGTTGGGTGTCTTCGGCAGTGAACTCGAGGCGCGACGAAAGGCGCTGCATGATTTTGCGTACCGTTTCCGCCCGCACACCGGGGGTGAGCTGGCCGCGGCGCAGCAGAAAGGCTTCAATCAATTGGAACTCCTCGGGCTTGAGCCGGGAAACGTCATATCGCGAGGCAGCGGGGGAGGCGGCGAGGTCCCAGTGAGCTGCCGTTTCCAGCACGGCGGGCTTTTCGTGCACCACCACGGTGCCGGCCACGAAATCGCCCAGGCGTTTGTTTCGCGAACTGATCAGGGCGCTGATGATGGCCACGCCGTACAGGCCGGGAAGGCTATCGACCACACGCAGCAGGTTGCGCGCCACGGCCTCATACACGGTGATCGGCCGGCCGGAGTCCTGGATTACGCGCAGGTGGGTGAACCGTTTGCCCGGAGTCTGGCCGTTCCAGATCGCTTCGAAGAGGGCGAAGTATCCCGACTGGAGCAGGAACGAGGTGAGCACGACCAGCGCCAGGATCCACGCGCCGCGCGCCTGCATTTTGGCGGCTCGGGCTCCCATGGCGAAGGCCGCTCCGCCCAGAACCACCCCGGCCGCGGCTTGAATCAACGTGTCCACGGCGAGCGCCAGAAAGCGGCTGCCCACGCCCGCCAGGGGGAATTCCAGGGGGATTTGTTCAGGGGTATCGATAACCAGGTTATCCATGGTGTTCACCATGATTAGCGCACGCTGGCTGGGAAAACGCAAGCCATACTGGGAACGCTTGGAGGAGATTATCAAGAAGGCGGGCCATCGCGGTCTGCGCGCGCTGGACCATGCCGAGTTGCGGGAACTAGGCTTGCTTTACCGCCAGATTGCCGCGGACCTGGCGACGGTGCGCGAGGATCCTCTTAGCCAGCGCTGGGCGGAATACCTGAACCTGCTTCTTGCCCGCGCGCACAATTTGATCTACATGGGGCGCCCCGCCAGTCCACGAGGTATTGTGGGTTTTTATCGCGAAGACTTTCCTCGAATCTTTCGCGAGACGTGGCGCTACACCGGTCTGGCGTTCATGCTCTTCCTGGCCGGAGCGCTGGCGGGCTTCTTCGCCTCCGTTGCGGATCCTGCCTTCCAGCGCTACCTGCTGGGTCCGGAGATGAGCGACACCATTGACCGTCGCGTGATGTGGACGCATTCGATTCTCACCGTCAAGCCCCTGGCCTCCAGCACCATCATGACCAATAACCTCAGCGTGTCATTCAGCATGTTTGCCGTGGGGATCATGGGCGGCATCGGCACCGTTTATCTGCTCCTGCTGAACGGCGTGCTGATTGGCGTGATCGGTGCAGCGTGCTGGCAGGCGGGTATGAGCGTGCAACTCTGGTCATTCGTGGCGCCGCACGGGGTGTTGGAACTGCCCGCGGTTTTCATCGCTGGTGGCGGCGGATTGCTGCTGGCCCGCGGGCTGCTTTTTCCAGGACAACTCCCGCGCCGCGAGGCGCTGACGCTCTACGGCGGCCAGGGCGTGCGCCTGGCGCTGGGCATCATCCCGCTTTTGCTGGTCGCGGGAACGCTGGAAGGCTTCTTCTCTCCTTCCTACCTGCCGGTTCCCGCCAAGTTCGCCTGCGCCGTCGCCGCCGGCGGACTGCTGACCCTTTACTTGACGCGGTGCGGGCGAAGAAGCAAATCTCCTGTGCTGCCGTCAAGCTGACCTCTTCCTTCGACCAGGATGTTGAACTGTTTCATTGCCTTGGAATACAAACTGTGACCTGTCATCCTGAGTCCCGTTTTTCAGGGCGAAGGACCCCGGCATTTCGTCTCGCCCCGGCGCGGCGCAGCACGCTGCCGCCGGGCGCTTTCGCGCTCGGCTATTCATGTGCAAATGAAAAGGGTCCTTCGCTCTGAAGATCGCCGCTCAGGATGACAGCGAGGGGGGAATTCGGGTGGACAATTTTGCTTGACAAGTCAGGCAAGATATGTTAGTCTAGCAATGGTGGCTAATGGCTCTGGAAGGTTCATTTCGGCTCGCCGCGTTACGTTTCCTGCCTATTCTCCCCAACGATTCCCCCTCAAAAGGTGTAGCCTCGTCTCCGGCAGCGCGGGCGGGCAGTTTGTCCGTGAATCGGCCGGCAACCAGCGAGAAAAGCAAAAAAGGACGAAAGAACCCGATGAGTTTATGAAAACAAGCCACTTAAAAAGCGACAACATGCCCGATGCCGATGAGTTTATGAAAAATAAGGACTTAGTCCTCGCAACTCGGTGTTTTTGATATTTTTCATTTATCAACCTTGGAATCAGTGATGTAGGGTGGCTGATCACTACTTTGGTGATCGTGAATCGTGCCGATTCTGGCGAAAATTCCGGCAAATTCCGCTGTTTTGAGACGGTCTTTCCAGGCCCCCCTGCCCTTACATTCTAGCCTCTGACGAGGTGGATTTTCCCCAAGCCATGAAAGATCGAAACGGCGTGCAGCCGATTCTCCTTGGGGGATGGCTACGCGGGCATGACGCCGAGTTCGACGCTCACGATGGTCACGGCGCTTCCGTCGGTTGCTTTGGTATCGTTAATGACCAGCAGGGTATTCCAGCCTTCCTTGATCTGTAAGGCATCCAGTGTGAAGTTGAGCCCCAGGTGGTCGCTGGTGTGCTGCGTGAACGGCCCGACAGGGAACAGCATTTCCCCTGTCTCAATCCTGTCAAACACCGGCCAGTTGCCATTAAAGCTGACGCCGAGGCGTGGCGGATCGGAATGACTCTCGATTACCAACTGGGCCACCAGTTGCAGCTTTTGATCGGGAGGCTCGGCACACATGGAGAGGCGAAATTCCTTCCGCCACTGAGGCCGTAGCTCCGTGGGGAGCTGTTCGGGTTGCTCAAACGCTTTGCTCAGCCACGTGGTGGGCGTCGACAGGCAGTAGTGCTTCGGCTTTCCCCGCAGAAGCGCAAGATCCGCCGTTCCCTTCAACGCGGAGTAATCGCACCGCAGCCCCGGAATCTTTGGCTGGTCGGTGCAGAAAAAATTGAACTGTTCGATTCCGTGAACGCCCATGACCAGCTTTCCCGCCGCGTTGGCCCATTGCATCTGCGGGCTCGCCGCCATGTAGCGGATTCCGATATTCTGCGGCGTCAGGCTCGGCGACTTCCGCATCTCGTCCTGCAGGCCTGGCGCGAAGCCGCGAATCCAATTGGGGGCATCCTCCACCACGCCGTAAAAGACCACGTCCGGACCCAGTTCCTTGCGCAATTCGTCGTAGGGCACGGACCACGTCGTCTGCCACTCATTGGAGAATCCGACAAAGTCCACCAGGCCCGCGCTCACTTGTGCCTTCACATCGACTCCGATGCTCTTCATCCATCCCAGATCCGTCGGGACTCGCAATCCCAGTGGTACGGGTCTGCCGATGCGCCGGGCACGAGCTTCGGTAAGACTTCGCACTTCGCGCATCCAGTCCGTCATCAAGTCAATCTGCTTTTGCCCCGCCACCGGCTCGCAACACAGCGGTTGGCGCAGCCAGTCGAGTTCCAACCCATCGAAATCATAGTCCTCCATCCATTCGCGGATGTTGGCGAGCATAAACTCCCGGACTTCAGGGTGTTCGTAATTCAATCCCGTCCACGAAACGTGCGGAGTATCTTGCGGGTCCAGAGGCCGGCCGGAGAGCCGGAACTTCGCCTGCTTGAACAACGCGCAGTTGAAGTGGCTGCCCGTGGGGTTGGCGGCGCCGTGCATGTCGTTCATCCGGCAAGAGACCCACGGGCTGACGCCGCGGGCCCGGCAGGCTTTTGACGTCTCTGCCAGCCAATCCACGCCTGCGTCCACCAGGTCCAGGTACATATTGAAAAATCGCACCTGTTGGTCAAGGTACGCGTCCATCTTTTCCGGCGTAACTCCGGTCGCCAGGGCATGGCCGCGAAAGAATTCCCGATCGCCGCGCTTGTAGCCGTCGATTACCGTTTGCAATTTCTTGCTGGGATACCACGCCACCTGCGCGTTGGGATTGATGAGGAAGGTGTCAATGCCACTGTCGGCGAGCAGATTGATGTACCGGTGGATTGCCTTGGCCGAGTACGGTCCTCCTTCCGGCTGCCACAGCTCGGGATTATAGAAGTAGACGCAACTGTCGCCATTAAACAGATTTCGATGACGCGCCATGAGCGCTACCGGGCTTCGACTCGGCGCGAGCGCTGGCGGGTCGTCCCGCCCGCGCGGCAAGCAGCGATCCCGCACCGACAACTTGCAAGAGAGACCGGCGATTCAATTTATTTCCTCCCTGGAGCTATGAGCTCAGATGTCATGAACATCCGTTGCGTTTCAGTTTAGAGTAGGCCCTTCGATTTGATTTGCAGGTATTGGTTGACGACTTCCGACGAGAGCCGGCCGGGCAGAAACTCCATGGCCAGCGCGCCTTGTTCGCGCATCCGGCGCAGCAGTATTTCGCGGCGCTGTATGACCTCCTGCGCTGCCACGTATTGGTACATCTCCGTGGTCGAGTCCGGCTTGCGCGTGGCCAGTGCGCGCAGTTCCGGTTCTCCCACCACCGCCAGCAGCACCAGGTGTTGCGGCAGCAGGCGCGAGGCGGCCTCAATCACATCCGGCGTCGCCGCCGTTTCCGCCAGATCGGTGACCCAGACGACTAGGCTTCGCCGACGATGGCGGGTTAGAAGCGTGTGCGCCGCCAGCGCATGATTTGCCTCCACCGGCTCACCGGAAACCATCGCCAACTGTTCCAGCACATGCCGCAGATGTTGCGCACCCCGCGCCGCCGGCAGATAGGACTGGAGCTTTCGCCCGTAGGCGACCAGGCCCGGCGGAATCACCGGAGTGCATCGCCACGTGCGCCAGGCTCAGCGCGGCGTTCACAGCATAATCAAGCTTCATCATCGGCGCTGCTGAAGCCTGTGCGGTGGGAGTCGGCACGCGCGCTTCCGCGGGCGGCCGTGTGCGAGCCAGCATCAGGCGTCCGGCATCGACGACCAGGAAAACCGACTGGCTGCGTTCCACCTGGTAAACCTTACTGATCAGTTTGCCGTGCCGCGCCGTGGCCGGCCACGAGATGTCGCGGATTTCGTCGGACTCGCGGTATTCACGCAGGCTTTCGAACTCGCGCCCTCGTCCCAGCAGGCGCTTCAGCCGCTTCTCCTGCTCGATCTGCCGGCTCCGAACGAGGTAGAGCGTGAAGCGTTGCGCCTCGTGCAGGTTGGGATAAACGCGGATGGTCTGGCGCAGGTCCGCGACCGCCCAGCGCTCAGCGAAGCGGACGGGGCCGTGGTAGCGCAAGTAGACCTGGCCCACCGCAATGTCTCCCCGCATCGTGGGGCGGACGGAGTACGTAGCCTGGGCGCTCCCGCGTGGCGGCACGGTCAGCGTGAAGGCCGGGAGTTTCCCCACCAACGTCGCGGGCATATCATCTTCGATGCTCGCCTCCACGGTGCGCGAGGAGCGATTGCTAATCTGGAGGACGACCTGGGAATCCAGACTGAGCGAGGGAGGCGTGCTCCATGAACGTGACACCGTGATCTGCGCGGGCACGGGCAGCCGCATCAGATCAATGAACCACGCCAGCAGCACCGCCACGTCCCACAAGAGCAGAGCGTAGCAGGATGCGCGGCTCCCACCATGCCGGGCCAATCCACGCGCAGCCCAGCAGCAGGGCGAGGAAGAAGCGCGATTGGAAAGCCCCGGACCACCGCCGCGCACTTGCCGCCGGTGCGCTCAGGGTTGCGGGCATCAGTCGCCCTGACGGATTCATTTGGGAACCTCGACCGCGGCCAGCACTTCGGCCACGACGCTGTCACTGGAAATTCCCTCCAGGTCGGCTTCCGGCTTGACCAAAAGCCGGTGGCGAAGCACGGGCGCGGCGGCGGCCTTCACATCGTCGGGAATCAGGTAGTCGCGTCCCTCGATGGCCGCCAGCGTTTTCGCCGCGAGCATCAAAGCCACCGTCGCGCGCGGACTGCCTCCCAGGCTGATCGCGGGCCAGTCGCGAGTGCGCTGCACCACCGCCACGATGTAGCGAAAGATTCCGGGTTCGACTTTAAGTTCCGCCACCTCGCGCCGCGCCGCCGCCAGCAGGCCGGGTTCGACCGGCGCGAGCGCCGACGCCTCGAGGTGGTGAGGGTCAAAGCCGTGCTGGTAGCGCTCCAAAATTTCCACTTCCTGGTCGGCGGCCGGATAGGGAACGCGAATCTTGAAGAGAAAGCGGTCCAGTTGCGCTTCCGGCAGCGGATACGTGCCCTCGAATTCCACCGGGTTCTGTGTGGCGAATACCGTGAAGAAAGGGGTCAGCGGGTAGCATGTGCCGTCCAGCGTGACCTGTCGCTCCTCCATGGCTTCCAGCAGAGCGGACTGCGTTCGCGGCGGCACGCGGTTCACTTCATCGGCCAGCAGCAGGCCGGTAAAGACCGGTCCGCGCCGCAGCGTAAAGGTGCTGGTGGCCATGTTGAACACGTTCGCGCCCAGAATGTCGGCGGGCATCAAATCGGGTGTGCACTGCACGCGCTGGAACTCCAGCCCGCAGACATGCGACAGGGTCTTTACGGCGAGCGTCTTGGCAATTCCCGGGACGCCTTCCAGCAGCGCGTGGCCGCCGCAGAGCAAGACCGCGATCAACTGGCTCACCATCTCGTCCTGCCCGACAATGACCTTGGCCATCTCGGTGCGGACGTGCGATGCGAATTTCTGAACTTCCCCGCCCATGAATCCTCCTTCAGGGGACCAAACCGAGCCGGGCGGCGAAGTCATACAGTTCGCCAATCCACGCCAGGGCCTTGGTTTCAGTTACCTTTTGCAGTTGCAGTGTCGAATCAATCTGTTCCATGGTCTCGGCGAGCCCGGGAACCGACCATCCCGGCCTGGCTTGCACGCGCTGAATCAAATCGGCGGTTGGCACGGTGGATGGGATTCCCAGCCGCCGCGTCACCAGGAACCGAAAATGCGAATACGCAATCTCCAGCGCTCCGGCGGCCTCGCCGCGGCGTTCGTAAAGGCCTCCCAGGGTGGAGACAAACTCCAGTGGCGAGAGCCGCGATTCCCGCGTCATGGGGCGCAGCACGCCGCTGCGGCGCGAATAGGTGAAAATCACAAAGGCCGCCAGCGCGAGAAATTGTACCAGCGCCCAGGGCAGGGGAGTGCGCCCCAGGTAGTGCCACAATCCCAGCCGCACGCCGTGAAAGTATTCATCCCACAGCACGCGAGTCTGGCCGGGCGGCCCAACGGAATTCAGAAACAGCGCCAGGTTTGCGTCGCGGGTGATGCCGGAATTAGTCAGGGGCGAATCACCCGCCCACCACACCACCGTGCCGTCGCCAAACTGGAACTTGACCACCGCAGCACCATCGCCATCGCCATAGTAGCGCTGCTCGCCCGGGAGAGTATGAATCCAGCGGATGGAACTTTGCATGGAGATCTCCGGCGCGTGCAAGGTGAGCGGCGCCGGTTGCTCGGCTGCGAACGTCCGCCATTCACCGGGGTCGGCGGGTGTGGGGCCGACGCCATTCGCACCGACCATGGCGGCACTGAGCATTCCGGTCACCAGCACGCGGCCGCCCTCGGAAACGAACTGCTTGAGCTCTCTTACTTCCTCGGTGGTCGCAGGAATCGTAGGCCCGGCGATGATGAGGACGGTGTTTCCTCTCAGCGGCAGTAATTCTGCCGGAGACTGCGACCAGCGTTCGACTTTGTAACCGGTTTCCTCCAGCAAGGTGTAAGCGGCCTTGGCTCCATCGCGGGCGGTTGAGTAACTGGAGGGAAAGCCTGTTGACGATTGCCGGCGCGCGTTGGGGACCAGCAACGCCACGACGGAAAGCGCCACGAGCACTCCGGCCGCAATCAGCATGATTTGCTTGTCAGCGCGGTCGAGAGGGACGGTCATGGCAGCAACTCCAGTTCCGTCAGGGCTTCTTCATAGTCCGCGGCGGAGGCCGCGGCGTTGCCATACCAGACGCGCTCGAAGCAACTGGTGATGGCCAGCAGCGGCGCGCGATGCAAAGATCCCGCGGGGAGAAGCCGCACATACTCGCGATGCGTTCGCGCCGGGTCCACCTGCCACGTGCCCGCCGCTTCAAATCGCCGCACGGCCGCGCCGTAAACGCTGCGGATGGCGTCGCGGTACTCGCCAAGCGCCGCGGCTGTTCGCGCTCTGCGCAACCATTCCTGCCAGCCTAGGACCGGTTCCGCAGACTTCTCCGCAACCTGCACGTGACCGCGGGTGAGGCTGGAAAACGAAATGTTGGCGAGCGCATAGATCAGCCAGACCAGAAAAATCAACCCGAGCGCCACCACGACACCCCAGAGTAGAACCTTGGTGGCCACGGGGTGACTGCCGGCGCGCGCAAAGATCTTGTCGAGGAGTTCCCAGAACCAGTCGGAGATCTGGTCCCAAAACGATTCCTCTTCGCGCGTGGCACGGACGGACCGATACTCGCGTCGCCGCAGAATCTCCTCGATCTTGGCGCGCGATTGGGTCGGTCCCGCTTCACTCAATTGGGCCAGCTCCAGCGAATCCTGGAGCATGGATTTAAGCCGGTCGCCGATTTCCCGGGACGTCGCCGTTGCCTTCTTGGGGCTCGCGGTAAGCTGGTCCAGCGCGGCGCTCAGCCACTGGGTGGGAACCACAAACGACTGCTGCTTGACGATCACCAACCAGTGATCGGGCAACTGCTTGCGCAGCAAGGAGGCTTCCTCCGGATGCTCTCCCAGTCGGTCCGCGGCCGTCGACCAGCGGGATATTTCCGCCGTGTAGCGCGGCAAGTCGAGGGGCGCGCGCGGATCAGCGCCCGCGGCCCGCGCTGGAATCGCGCCCACTGCCAGCGGCAGCGTCCATAAAATCAGTATGGCGAGTCGCGTTATTCTCATGAAATTATCGGGGGCGGAAGAAGTTCAGTCGCGGCCAGTGGAACCGCCTCGCCGGGCGCCGCGGCGGACGGCGCAAGCCGCTCCACCAGGCTGTTGATCTTGTATTGAAGATAGTAGATGCCCAGGAAAAACGTGCCCATGCGCGAGAGCATGTCGTCATATTGAAAACGGATGCTGGCCGAGAACATTCCTTCCTGCTGCGGGGCCAGGTGATCGAGCAAGATGCGGCGCACCTTGAAGCACTCGACGACGATGATGATTTGAGCGATGAGCACGATTGACGGATGCAGCGGACCCAGATTGTTTTCGGCCTGCACCGATGAGCCCCAAACGAACTTCCCCACCAGGGGAATGCAGAGATTGCACACGAATCCGAGCAGGGCGATCAACAGCCCGGGCAGTCCAACCTTCTCCCGCGAATGAAGTTCGTTCAAAGCCTTCCGTCGTCGCAAGAACCAGATGGGGACGTAGATTCCGCCGGTCACAATGGTCGCGATGACAGCGAAGAAGACGCTGGTTTCCGGCAAACCGCTCTCGTCGTCGAATCGCTTCGCACCCGCAGGCGCTGGGCCGTCAAGCTGCTCCATCATGAGTTGGAGGTCAAAACCTTCCTTGCGTACCCGCAAATCATAGTAAGCGATGGCGAAGCTGATGAGGAACAACGGCGTGGTGGCTATGGAGGCCGCGCTTGCCATCAGTACATTGGGAATGGTCAGCCACAAGCTTGGTTGGCCGCCCTTGATGGCAACGTAAAATATGGCCGCTGTGAAAGGGGCCTGGCAAATTGACACGATCGTCATGCTGATCAGGTACATCAGCACAAGGACGATCAACAGCCGCCACAGGTAGCCCTTCGTCAACAGCACGCTTCGTTTGATGGCCTGGCTGGCATTGATCTTTTCCAGCACCAGCGCGGGAACCGCCACGCTGTAGCGCATCACGAAAACGATCAACAGTAAACCTCCCGCGATGGCGCCGAGGATGGCCATGGCCGCCACAACGAAAATCAACCACGGCATGGTCTTGAAGACGCCGACTACAGTCAGCGAGGCCACGAGCACTCCCCCGACCACGCCAGCGAGCATGAATATGCCGAAGACGCGTATAAAAACGGAGATGATGACGTTCAGAAGCTTCCAAAATTTCCGGCGCACCGCGCGATAGGACGCGCGAATGGTTGTGGCGCGTCCCAGATAAATCTCCGACAGCGCATGAGTCGCGGCGCCCAAGGCTAATGTGTACAATACGAAGTAAGGAATCGCGATGGCGATTCCCGCCAGGCCGGCACGCATCGTGGACTCGGCGGCTTGCGCCGCGGCAGCAGGATTCTTCTGTGGTTGGAGGTAGAACACCGGGTGTAGGGCGACCTGAATGATGATGTTCAGCACCGCCACCACACCTTGCGGAACCACCATGATTCCGGCAAACAGCCAGAAATGCTTGCGGAAGGTACTGAAGGTTTGGTCCAGCATCTCTCCCAAACCCAGGGGAGTCAGCTTTACAGTCGGCATGAGGACCTCGGGCGAGGAACCAATCGCATCAGGACGCAAGATGGGGAAATTCTATCCGATCGTCTTCAAAATGCAACCACGAATGATCGCTGCATGACATGGAGACAAACGTACCCCCTCACCCGTCTCGCCCCGGCTGATGACGGCGCCGGTGGCGAGCCACCCTCTCCCCCAAGGGGGCGAGGGCACAACCCAGTTTAACTCTCCCCTCGCCCCCTTGGGGGAGAGGGGAAGGGGTGAGGGGGTCTTTCTCACGCAGTTCCGCAACGCTCGGTAGCGTTCTTACGGACACGCCTCATCGCGCGAATTCCTCCGCCACTTCCACCGCCATCTTGGCCCACTCCCACAGCTTCTTCGGCCCGTAGCGCACCGTGGAGATGTCTTTCATGATGATTTCCACGTGGCACCGGCCGTGCGTTTTGCCAGGAAGGTTCGCAGTTCCTCGCGCGCGCCCTCCGCGTCCCACTGGTCCCGCGCAAAGATAGCCGGAGTGGGTTTGTGACTGAGAATATAAGTGTCGCCCACCTGTTCCACCAGTCGCTCGGTTTTGTTCCAGTAGCTTGCGGAAATCTTGCGCAGGTTGGGAATGCGGCGCAGCACTTCGATTTTGCGGTCCAGTGGTTCGCAGCAGCCGTAGTAGGTCATTCCCCAGCGTTCCAGCCAGCGCAGGTCGTGTTTGACGGCAAACTCCCACTGCATCTCGGGTGACACATCGGAGAAAATCTGGGCGTTCGAGCAGCCCCACATGTTGTGCGGTTTCACTTGCGCCGGGTTGAAATCCGGTCCCGGCAATTGCCGGGTGTAACCGTAACCGCCCGAGCCCACTCGCGTATTGTTGCAATCGAGCGCCAACACATTCAGCGCTACGAATTGATCGAGTTCGGTCATCCACGCGTCCACCATGCGATCGACGGCGGCGTGCACCAGTTCCGGGCGCTCCACCAGATCGATCATGGCTTCCTGCACGCCCCACCAGCGGATCAGGTAATCCCACGGCGTAAACCAGATGTGCGTTTGCCCCACCTTCTTCACTGGCATGATGTCGCAATAGACTTCGCACATCGCCTGGTAATAAAGTTCCGTGGCAAGTTCGTTGTGCGTGACCACCGGCATCCTGATCTTCTCAAGATCGGGGAAGTCGCGGATCTGGATGTGGAAGTGGCGCGACACGACGTCGGCGGCGGGATCGGTGGTGGCGATGTCAACGTCTTCGAGAATTCCGAAGTCGGTGGAATGAATCGCCAGCGGACACGCGAGGAAGTCGCTCACGATCATGTCGCCCGGCAGGTGCCGCCATTGATAGAGTGTGCGGCGCAGTTCGCGTTCCTGCTCCTGCGCCCACGGATGCTCGGTCTGAAGCGTCAACTCGTGGTCAATGTCCATCTCATGCCAGCAGATTTCGTTGATCCACACCATGGGGCGCTCGGACTCGCGGTCGTTCAGATTCTGCCACAGGCGCGCCTTTTCCTTGTGAACCGGCAGCGCCGCGATCTCGGCCAATTCTCCGGCGAGACGCTGAAGGAGCGACTTATCCTTGGGGTTGAGTTTGACTTCTTCGGCGACGGGAAGAACCGGGTGGTGACTGGGGTCATGCAGCATGAGTGGGTACCTTGCCTTTTCGCTTCAGCGTGGTGACTACTGAAGCCGGGAAGGATTATCACGCCCCGCGCGTCGCGTCAAGACGCGCGTGCGGGCGCCTCTTCCGTGTCGCCATGAACCTCTTCCCGGATGATCCGTTCCGTGGCTTCGTTCAAGTACTCATCGAGCGCCGTTTTGAGTTCCATATACTCCGGCCAGAGCGTCTGGTCAACAAACGACCTTGGGACCTTGACCATCACCGTCGTGTATCGCTGTCGGTAGTAGCGGTACGGTTGCAGGCCGTAGCGGCGGCAGAGCGCGGTGAACAGGCGGCGCTGCCAGCGGTCGGGCAGGGAAATCTGCATTTCGATCGGGCGCTCGGTTCTGACGACCGCGGCCAGGGCTTCCTTGATTCGAGCGATGGCCGCCTCCGCCGCCTGGCGTTCACCGTGGGTCTTGGCGCCTTCGAACAACGCGGCGATCTTGCGCAGTTTTTCCCGAAGCTTTTCCTCGGTGCTCATGCAGGAATTGTAGCAGGTTGGCGCCACGGTGCGCGTTTTGGGCGCTGCTTGCGAGACGGGGGACACCTCGCTAAATCGCTGGGCGTGATGGCGACGTGCTTCGGTCTGTTGGAGGCCTTTTCCCAATCGCGTTTTGGTGTCGCTACTTCCGCAAGCACGTAGCCACGGTCAGCGGTTTTCTGACCGTGGGCTTTTCTCTTGCCCCTTGCCAACGCTTTGGTCTGTGGGCGGCCTCTTTCCAGTCGCGTTTTGGTGTCGCTTCTTCTGCAAGAACCCACGGTCAGGAAATCACTGACCGTGGCTACGTGCTCCCTAAATCGCTGACTGTGATGGCGACGTGCTTCGGACGCCTCACCATGATGCGTACGCCGTTCCGTCGAGGGAATCATCGGGCGAGCCGCTGTGGACGTCGGCGATTCCCACGGAGGCGGAAGGATCGGTAGAGATCGAGGTAGTCTCCATGTCTAACTGCCAGGTTTCGTCCGAGCCGGTAAAGGGATCGACGGGAATGGCGCCCATGTATTCCTTATCGACCAATTCTTGCAGGGATTCCGGGCCGCGCTGGTTGTCGTGGGTGAAACGGTCGATCTGCGAGCGCAGCGTGAAGAGTTCCTGGCGCAGCGTCGCTTCCCGCGCCCGCACCTGCACGGTGTGATACATGGGCAGGGCAAACGTCGCCAGGATCAGGATCAGCGCGATGACGACCATCATCTCCAGCAGGGAGAATGCGCGGGGTTTGTTTTTTGATTTGTCACTCGTCACTTGTCACTGCCTTTAGAATCCTGAATGTTGAATCTGCCATATCGGCCCGTTCCGCAGAGGAGGACTGAACGGCGCCCGCTTCTGCGCTACGCCTACGTCTTGCCTACCCGCTAACCCGCTTTCCCGATGTCCCTAGACGCCCCATTTCGATCTGAGGTCCAGGACGGCCCATAACAAGAAGCCAACGCCCAACGCAAGGAAAGAAAATCGCGCCCAAGCCGACCTGACGGATGCGATGAGCTTCGGACGGGCGCTTCGACCGTGCGTATAGAACTTGCCACTGATTGCGGCACCGATGGGGACATAGGCCAAAGCCAAGTAAATGAGGTCTGGCCATACAAGGTTCAGCATATTCATGTGACCCGCATCCTGCGAGTTTTCTATCTGCGATCACCAGCCACGAAGGCTGGCTGGCGCACAGTGGGGGAACGGGGACAGGCACCACATTTCCCATTTCTTCTGGCAGCGGCTCGTGCTGATGCGCTGGGCATCGCAGGCCAGGCCGTCGTCCCGCCGACCGACACATCCGATCAGGCCGTGCCCGACAGCGACGACCACCATCCGCGGCACCGGACGGATATAAACTGCGCTTTCCCGACGTTTTTCGTCTGCCGAGATTCCATCGGTAAAGTAGTACTTAAATCCGGCGTGAACGTTGCTTTTGTTATTCAAACTGGCCCGAAAATGTGAACTTTTTCCCAAAACTTATGCAGCAGTTGACCGATTTTGCCAAAACACCTTCAGCTTTCCAGCGCTTTCAACCTGTGAACTCGGTGCAGTATTTTCTGCGTCCACATGGCAATGACCGGCGACTTGACTAAGCGCAGTTTAGGTCGGTTCTGCGGGCGCGTAAGTTGACCCGGCAACCAGAAGAGTCGGTGGCGTAGCTTGCTCAAAGTCAGACTCTGCCATTCCCGGGGTAGACAGGTCCGCTGAAAGGCCGTGACCAGATTGTAGGCCAGCCGAATCACTTCCAGATATAAGGCGTTAGCCGCAAAAGCATGAGTCGGAATCTTCCGCAGCGCCCAGTCCTCACGGATTTCCCGGATGCGCCGCTCCATTCCGGCGCGACCGTCGTAGAAGTGCCAAACGCCGGCCGGCGTCAGCGGCAGGTTCGTGTGCCAGGCCCGATACGCGTAACGTTCCAAGGTGAACAAGGTCGGTTCCGGATCGGTCTCCTCGATCCTCTTCCGCGCCACTATGCAACGCCGAGCGTGAGGCCAGTCGTGGGGGCGGTGCTCGAACTCGGCGGTCTCCCAGCGCGCATTCATCGGTTCGTAGCGCAAACCTTTGAGCTCGCGCTTCAGGGAGGGGATCATGCGCGCGACCACCGCATATTGGGCCGTCGGACGCGCTTCCAGCATTTCCAACACGGGCCCGTAGCCGAAACCGGCATCGGCCCGTGCTCGGAACTCCCGGATGTCGGAAGGCGTGGAGAGAAAAGCAGCAGGCCAACAGCTCCACGCTGCCCGCCCAGGTTCCCGCATCGCCGCGCCGCAGTTCGACATCCCACAAAAAAGAGGAGATCGCCTCCAAACAGAGCAGCGGGTCATAGGATCGCTTACCGCGATAGCGCGGATTATAGCCAACCTCCGCGCCCTCTTGATGGCCAAATACGGTGAGCACGCTACTGTCCAGGTCGAAGATGAGACGCGAGCGGTGCTCCGGCAGGTGGATAAATTTTTGCAGGAGTCGATCATTGGCACGGTGTAGCTGCTCCTGGAGATGAGCCGGGGCGTTCAGCAAGAATCGTCGCAAAGTTTGCGGATCAGGAAAGCTCGGCAAGCCGGTCAGGTGCTGGAAGGTTCCGTTAGCACGTAAGAGTGATGCAGTCTCAATACGATCCAGTCCCAAGATGATGGGATAGATCAACGCCAGCAGAATTTGGGAAAGACTGTAGTCGCTGTTGCGCCGGGGATAGGTCAAGTGCCGAGCCAGAAATTCACGAAGTTGCAGCACTCGTACAAACTCATGGAGGAAGTGAATGCCACCAAAGTGCGTCAGACCCGCATGGTCACAAGCGACTTCAAGATTGCGTGGCGATCGCTGCACTCTGATCCATACCTAACCAAACGTGAAGTATAGATCAGGATAGCACGACACCATCAAAACCCGCATCACATGGCCCTATTTTTACACTTTGAGGGCTGCGAATACGCCGGATTTAGGTAGTACGCCTCGCCATGCGCCGGGTCAAGAGGCAAGTTGACAAGGCGGGAAAATCGGCGTCCGGTTGGGATGGGCGGGATGGGCTCATGATCGCACGCGGGAGTGACTCCCTCGTCCGTCAGGGGACGGATCTGCGACCCTCCCCGAGGGATCGGGTCGGCCTCTCCCCAAGGGCGAGGCTGTGGATCATGTTAGGGCGCGCGATCACGCGCCCCAACCGTGGGCCGGCGAGGGAGGTCGAGCGTGTCGTTGGCGGAAAGCCGACGCGAAAGCCACCTGCCGCCAATGCGCCTTGAAAGCGGCAGCTTCGCCCTGCGGCCTAAAGCCTTCGCCCCGCAAGCCAAAGCTGTCTTCCTGCGACGTGTCGGGCGATGGGTTGCGGCCACACTCAAAGCGCCTGCGGCGCAGATTCGGCCAGCCGTCGCCGGCAGAGCCTGTCCTGAGCATCGGCGGACGAGTGTCGGCGCGACGTACCACGGCCATCCTGGCCATGCCCCGGCACGGGCAAGAGAACGTGTGAAAAAATAAACAATTTCACGCAAAGGCGCGAAGGCGCAAAGACGCGCAACGATAACCGCCTTGTTTTCTTTGCGGGCTTGGCGTCTTTGCGCCTTTGCGTGAAATGCTTTTGCCTTCTCCCGATTTTTTCACAGGTTCAGATGCCCGTGGTACGAGTTCGCGGGCGCGATGGCGCGCCGTTAAGGCTCCCCTCCTGGTTTAGAGCCTGTCCTGGGCCTGCCGAAGGAAGGGGCGGCGCGATAGCGGCGGGGCGGTCACACCGGGGCCGACGGGACGCCGGCCCCCAAGGCGTCGCCGGGCACAGCCAGGAGTGGCTGTGCCAGCGCCGCCCCCTCGTTGGTCCCCCGACACTACCTCACATCGATTATCGGCGGGTGGATTGAGGAAGATGAGGGATTTTGTGCGAGGGCAGGCAGGCGCCCAGGGCGATTCAAGATGGCAGATTCAAGATTCAAGAGTAGTCGATAGTTCACAGTCGATAGTCGATAGCAGAACAACCGCGCAAACAGAAAGGGCGGGCGCGACCTGAGGGCGATTCAAGATGGCAGATTCAAGATTCAAGAGTAGTCGATAGTTCACAGTCGATAGTCAACAGCAAAACAACCGCGAAAACAAAGAGGGTGAGGGCGACCTGAGGGCGATTCAAGATTGCAGATTCAAGAGTAGTCGGTGGTTCACAGTCGATAGTCGATAGCAGAACAGCCGCGCAAACAGAAAGGGCGGGCGCGACCTGAGGCGCGATTCAAGATTGCAGATTCAAGATTCAAGAATAGTCGATGGTTCACAGTCGATAGCACAGAGCGAGACCGCACCAAAATCAAAAAGGGCGGGGAAGTTCTCCCCGCCCGAGGCTCTTAGCTATAGACTGTTGACTATCAACTATCGACTGATTCTCAAGACTATCGACTATCAACTAGCAACTATCGACTCTCGACTGATTCTCACTGCCTGGCCGCGCCACTTGCTCACTGATTCCGCGTGTTCGCCGAAACTTCCACCTTTGATCCCTGGGAATAGAGATGGAGGTAAGGGATCACCGGGGTGACGCGGAATGGCATCTTTTCGCTGGCGTTGACGATGGGGACGGTTTTACGTGTGGTAAAGCTCACCGCGCCGTCCCAGGCATTCACCTGCACGCGTGAGCCGAGGGGCAGGGCGGCGATCTGGTCGAGCTTTTTGGGGGCCAGCGCTGGAGCCGAGCCCTCCAGTCCGGCCATGCGAATTTGCTTATTGCCTTCCAGCAGGCTGTTGCCGAAATGCGTGCCGAAGAGATGGGGGACCTGGTGCTGGGCTTCGGTGGCGGCGCGCAGAAACAGGCCGGCCTGCGCCAGTTGGTCCTTGTAGGGCGAATTCTTCAGGAACTCGATGCCCTTGGCGTCAGCCTCGGCTTCGTCCTTGGGGCTACGAGCCAGGTCAAGGCTGGCCAGCAAGTCTTCGTCGGAAACCTGCATGCGGTCAGTGAAGGCGTACTTGGTATCCAGCTTCTGCCCCAGCGCGATGTGGCCCAGTTCGTGGGAAAGCACCATGGCTAGGCTGGCTTCATCGGGCAGCACGTCGATCAGCCCCCGGCTCAGAACAATCGTGTAGGCCAGGCTGAAGGAGGTGAGGGTCGAACGTCAGGCTGACGCGGCACTGCACGGGGGGCAGGTTGTCCAGGTGATTGGTTACCCGCAGATTGTTCACCACCGTCTCCAGCACCTTGTCCACGGGGCCGGGTGGGGCGATCAGCCGCGCCTTCTCCAGGCGGTCCAGCACATTGTGTTCGGCGTCCATGGTCAACTGGCGCTGGCTCTCGACGGGGGAAAGATCGGACGTGTGTTCGCTCTCGTCGCGCACGGGAACGGGGGCGTCCACCTGGATGTCGGTCCATTCCTGCTGCTGGCGATGGGCGGTCAGGTCGTATCCCCAGAGGCGCGTCTCCGACTTGTAGCGCAGCCGCCGGGGGAGGTCCGATTCCTGGCTGTAGATGTAAACGGGCAGCCACACGCCGGGCTGAAGATTCTCGCGCCAGCAGTCAAAGTGTGTGTAGAAGGACAAACGCGCGGGATGCACGCGCACACCGTTGACGCGCACAATAGCGTAGTTGTGTTCCTCCACCCAGATGCGGCCCTCAAACGCGCCGATGCCTACCGGAGAGCGCGGCTTGACGTCAATGGCCAGGCAGCGCACGTCACCCAGGTATTCCCAGCGCACGGGCTCGAAGGAGTAGTGCTTGCGGTCGAAGTTGTCCACCAGCGCGGTGATGGGGTCCACGGCAAAATTGTCGGTGCGCAGATGCGCCCGGAACGTTGTCGGAATGTGGCGCAACCAGGCCAAGCCCGATTCGGAATTGAACGACACTTCCCGAGTGTCGGCGCCAAATTGAATTCTGCCCAGAAAGTGCGCGTCGTTCCAAGGCACGTCGCCCAGTTGCTCATCGGGCCGGTAGAACTGAACGTAGGTCTCGACGCGGGGGGAGTACTCCTTCAATCGCGCGTTGTTCTGCCGTTCATTGGCGACGATCCGGTCAAGCAAGGCAGCCGCTTCCGGCGATTCCGACGCCTCCTTCGGCTTCGGCGAGTTGGATTTGTCGCGTCCCGCCAGCGGCAGAAGCATCGGCGGGGCTAGCATCACGGCCAAAAGCAGCGTAGCGACACGCCCGCAACGGTCAATGGTCATTACCTTCCTCCCTAGGACGTTGATGGGTCGGCCAGCCGGAACTGGATGCGCAAGGTGGCGGGGAAATCCGCCGGCTTGCCGTCGCGCAAGGCTGGTTTGAAGCGAATCTGGGCGGCCGCCTGCTCCGCCGCCTCGTCAAGACCGTGCCCCAGTGACTTGACGACGCCGAGCACGCGAACCGTGCCACTGGCCTGGAAAATGACCGAGAGCGTGACTTCACCCTGAACTCCTGCCCGGCGTGCCTCTTCCGTGTAGACCGGCGCTGGCTTGGACAGGATCTCCACCGCCTGGATCACGGCGGGCGGCGGAGCCGCCGCCTTTGCCGGTGAAGGTGCGGCGGTCGGCGCTTGGGCAAATCCTCCCAAGCTCACTTTGGGCGGATCAGCTCCGGCGCCCTGGTGGTCGTATCCCATTCCTGCCACGCCGCTGCCAAAGCCGGCGCTGGCCACCACTCCTTGCACGCCGTGCGCCCCTCCCGTGCCATTGCCGTACCCCGGGCCATCCGGGAGTCCAAACGCACCCAACTTGGGAACATTGCCGGCACTGTCGCCCTGCGCTTTTGCCTTAAAGCCCTGGGGACTGCCAAAGCCGCCCGTCTGCACCTGATCCACGGGGCGCTTGGTGGTGACGGGTTCAGGCGCGCCGCCGAAGAGTCCCGTGTGAACCTCGACGCGCGGTTGCGGAGGTGGCGGAGGCTGCATCACGGGCGGAGCCGGCGGCGGGATTTCTTGTTTTGGAGGGGAAATCAACGGCGGCGGAATCTTGGGTGCTTCGACACGGGCCACCATGGGCGGAGGAAGCTCCAGCGCCTTGGGAATCCGCGGAGCACGAAACTTGGGAAGAACGACCCGTCGCGGGTGCGAAGGCGGATCGACCGGCGGTTTCTGCGGCGGCTTGAGCGCGTTCAGCCACACCCGGGTGTAGCGCAGCTCGCCCACCGGCAGCTCGTTGGGGAAGATCAACCCCAAAAACACTACCCCGCCGAGCACGGCAGTCTGCGCGACCCAGCCGCAAAAGAACGCCCAGCCGCGCCGATGGCGGCTCTCTGTGGAATCGTCCAGTATTGTAAACATCGCGGATTTTCTTTGGCGCTGAGGGGCGGCCGGAACGCCAGCCTGCCAAAAGATCCCGTCCTACCTCGACCCTGGCCCTTAAGAGAGGCTCAACCGTCGCCTCACGTCACAGTGTGATGATGAGAGAGGCCTACATGTTGCCTCCCCCTGTGCCCATGGCACAATCGTAGCCAAACTGTGGACGGTTGACCAGTCCTATTTTCTGGCAGTTGCCGAGGCGGCGGGCAGGCACCTTGGTTATTCCGCGGTAAATCTTACCGCCGGACGGCAAGAAGTACACCGGGACTCTGCTGAATGATCGTCTGCGCCGTTCGACGGCCGCAGATCCCCATTGGATGATCGAGGATTGCCTAGGCGCCAAAAAACCGACAATAATACCGTATAAGATGCAACTTGTTTGCAACTGACAAAGTGTCATGGGTGTCCCGATCAGGGGTTTACGGAACGCCGGGTGAAATTCAGCGCAAGGTCGCAGCAGTGGGGAACTTAACCCACGAAAGAACCCGGTTTACCGAGTTCGTTTATTATCGGCTCGCCCCCGTTGATAACGGACAAATTGAATCCCCTCAGGGAGATGCGAAGAAAAGGGATTTCGGCGGTATTAGTTGCAACTAAGTTGCATTATCTGGCGGCGATGGCGGGAAAGAGCACATCGCGGGGTGTCCCGCCGGCACGCCCGTAAAGAAGCGAGGAAGGAATATGGGACAGAGTGTCATTATCCGCAAGCGCGGCCGATTCCCCAGCCGGCCGGTGGTCTGCGGAATCTTAACCTTGGTTATTACCTGTCTTTCCGCCCGCGCCAACCCGGCGGGAAGCATCTCGGGTAAGGTTGTGGATCCCACCGACGCCGTCATCCCCGCTGCGACGGTGACAATCGTCAATCCGCAAACTGGCGTTCGCCAAACCACTACCACCAATGCCGAGGGCTACTACTCACTCCCGGCGCTTCCACCTGCACAGTACCAGATCGAAGCGGACCGCTCAGGATTCCGCCGGACCGTCCAGACGGGCATTTTTCTGGAAACCGGAAAGGCCTTGGAAATCGACCTGAAGCTGGAACTGGGCGAGCAAAGCACTGCCGTGACGGTCACCGAATCCGGCCTACAAGTCGATACGGCAGATACCACGACCGGTGAGGCGATGGCTTCCGCGAAGATGGCCGCCGTTCCCCTGAATGGCCGCAGTTTTACCGACCTGCTCGCTCTCCAGCCGGGAGTAGTTCCGGCCAGTTCCCAGCAGCCCAACGCGGTGGTGATGTCCGGGTGCACCAAGTCGTCGCCCTCCGGTGATCTGAACCCCGGCAACCTCTCGGTGGCGGGCCAGCGCGAGACCAACAACGGCTTTGTGGTCAACGGCAGCACCGTGCAAGAAGACTTCAGCATGGGCACGGCGCTGGTGCCCAATCTGGATTCCATCCAGGAGTTCCGCGTCCTCACGAGTAACTTCGAGGCTGAGTATGGAAACTACAGCGGCGGGCAGGTGGTGGTGACCACCAAGTCGGGTACGAATGGATTTCACGGCAGCGCTTTTGATTTCCTTCGCAACACCAGCCTGGACGCGCGCAACTTCTTCTCCTCCGACCGTGCCGGCTACGAGCAGAACCAGTTCGGCGGCACCTTTGGCGGCCCCATCCAAAAGCAGCGGTCGTTTTTCTTCCTCGATTATCAGGGAACGCGAATGACCGAAGGTGTAGAGACAGGCTTGATCTCCGTACCGACGCTGGGGGAGCGGGCGGGCGATCTTTCCGGCGTCGCGAGTTCGTTGACCGGCACGGTCAACGGACAATCGTGGGCCGATTCGCTAGCGCAGCGCCTGGGCTACCCCGTATCCGCCGGGGAGCCCTACTTCACTGCCGGATGCGTGAGCTCAGCGCAGTGCGTTTTGCCCGACGCGCAGGTTCCTCTCGCGGCCTGGTCGGGGCCGGCGCGCAACCTGCTGCAATCCATTCCAGAGCCCAACCAGGGCGGAAGCACATTTTCCTCTTCTGCCTACAACCAGAGGCTACGCGATGACAAGGGGGCGGTGCGCATCGACGACAACACGGTTCTGGGCGCGCTATCCGCCTACGCTTTCTTTGACGACTACGCCCTCGACAATCCTTACCCCACGGCGCAAGGCGGAGCCGATGTTCCCGGTTTCGCCGCCCTGACGCGCGGCCGGGCGCAACTGCTGAACCTGGGCGTGACCAAGACGCTCAGCGCCAACGCCGTCAACGAACTGCACCTCAGCTACCTGCGCGATGCCAACAACGTCGGCCAGCCGCGCGGCGGCGTAGGTCCCAGCCTGGCTTCCCAGGGATTTGTTGACGCTGCCGGCGTTCCTTCCATCGTGCCCCTGGCCCCCAAAATCGAGGGCGTCGAGAATGTGTCGTTCAATGACTTCACCTTTGGCGTGGACACCACGGGCCTGGTGGAAGCCAACAACACCTGGCAGGTTTCCGACAACTATTCGCGCATGGTAGGCACGCACTTGTTTAAGTTGGGCGGCGGATTTCATTCCGACCAGGTAAACATCAACCCCGACGCGACGTACAACGGTGCGTTCTCGTTTACCGGAGCGGAAACCGGCTCGGACTTCGCCGACTTTTTGTTGGGCGTGCCCAGCGGCTATTCGCAAGGCGACTCACTGGCATTTTATCTTCGCGACAAATACGTGGGACTCTACGCGCAGGACAGTTGGCGGGCCAAGCCCTACCTGACGCTGAATTACGGTGTGCGCTGGGACCTGCTGCCGCCCTGGCGGGAGAAATACAATCAACTCCAGACGCTGGTACTGGGCGAGCAATCGCGCGTGTATCCGGGAGCTCCGACGGGACTGGTTTTCCCCGGCGACCCCGGCATTCCGGCCACGCTGGCGCCGACGCGGCACACCAGCTTCGCGCCGCGCCTCGGGCTGGCCTTCTCGCCGGATTACACCACGGGTTTTCTCGGCAGAATTCTGGGCGCGCGCGGTACCACCAGCATTCGCGCCGGATACGGCCTGTACTACACGGCTTTTGAAGGACTGTCGGCCGGCATCATGAGCGCCAATCCGCCCTACGGTTATGATTACACCAGCCTGGCGCCGCCGCTGTTCTCGAACCCGTTCGTCACCGCGGCCAGCGGGCAGAACGTTGGGCAGCGTTTCCCCGAGCCCATTCCCGCCTTTGGCGCCTCGGCGGCGAATCCCAACACCAGCGTCAACTGGACGCCATACCTGCCCATCACCGGCGTCCCTTCGTTCTACTACAAGAACTCGCCGCCTTACAGCGAGAGCTACACGCTTTCAGTGGAGCGGCAGCTTGAGCGCAACACGTTGCTGAGTGTGACTTACGTGGGTTCGCAGGCGCACCACCTGCTGGTGCTGCTTTCCGCCAACCCCGGCAATCCCAATCTTTGCCTGAGCGTGAGCCAGACGAACCAGGTCTGGCCCGGAGGCGCCACCTGCGGACCCTTCGGCGAAGGCGGAACCTACGTCACCTCGGTGGGCAAGACGATCCAGGGAACACGCGGCCCGTTCAGTTCGCAATTCGACGCCGTCACTTATCAGAAGACGCTGGGGAATTCCAATTACAACGCCCTGGAAGTGGATCTGCGCCATCAGCACGGCCCACTGGAACTACTGCTCGGTTACACCTACAGCAAATCGTTGGATCTCTCCTCCAGCTTGGCCGAGCCGGTGAATCCCATCGACCCCAGCCTAAGCAAGGCCGTCTCCGCGTTCGATATGCGGCACAACTTTGTGGCCAGCTATCAGTACGAACTCCCCCTGGCTCGCCTGCTCCACCGCCGTGGGCGCTTGAGCGAGGGGTGGACCCTGACCGGAATTACCCGTTTCAGTACGGGCTTCCCCGTAACGCTGTTCAACAACAACGACACGTCGCTGCTGGGCACCATTCCCAACGGGATCAACAACAATGGAGTGGACACGCCGGAGGCGGCCGCGGGCGACCTGGCCATCAACACCAATCCCCGCAACGGTCGGCCGGAATTCAATACCGCGCTCTTCAGCCTGCCGGCGCTGGGCCAGTTGGGCACGGCGGCGCGGCGGTTCTTCTACGGCCCGGGCATTGCCAGTTCCGACTTGGCCCTGCTGAAGAGTCTGCACCTCAGTGAGTCAAAGTCGCTGCAATTCCGCGTGGAAGCGTTCAATTTTATGAACCACGCGCAATTCTACGGCGCCGCCGCCGTGGGCGGAAACATCAGCAGCCCCTCGTTCGGACGCGTGGTCAGCGCCGCCGATCCGCGCCTGGTGCAGGCGGCAGTGAAATTCTACTTTTGATGATAACGCGAGGTTGCGCACGGCTCGACGCGATTTTGCTCAATGGCGTTGGCAGCCAGTGTCTATGGTCTGACGACACGTGAGCACAACAATTGCCGCGCCGTTGGAATGGGTCGAGGCGGGGGAAACCTCCCGGTCCCGCTGAAGGTTGAGACGGCGAGGAAGTGACCCCTCACCCGCCGTCAGGAGACGGTTGACCTCTCCCCGGGGAGAGGTTGTTTTGTCTGGCGCGGGCGCGCAGAAGAAAAGACGCGCAGCCTCTCCCGAGGGGAGAGCGAGTAGCGCGGACATGCTTCCCAATGTCCGCGGCTTTTGGCTTTGGCGCGGCCACGCGGGCGCGCGTCGAATCGCGCCTTGTCGCCCCTGCGGGGTCGGCGTAGGAAAAGGCCGCGGACATTGAAAGGCATGACCGCGCTACTGGCTGCGACTCGCTTGCCAGGAAACGAACATTGGAAGACACTGTAGGAACGACATGAATTGCAGCGTCGATCTTCGATCGACGACGGCGGTCGGAGACCGCCGCTACAACCGAATGCGCAGAGATTTATGTCGCTGTGTATATTTACAGAAGCTCGCAGTGGACTGTGGGGTGCAGATGCGATCACTTTTCGGCCGGTGCGAACTGCTGGTGATTTTAGGACTGTGGTGCTGTTTGCCGGTCCAGGCGCAGTCGGAGTATCCGCGCACGCCATGGGGAGGCTATCCCTATCCCGCCTCTTACGACGCGGAGATTGCCGCGCCCGACGTTCACCGCGTGCTGTTTGAGAACGAAAACGTCATGTTCATTGAGGTCGCGAATCCACCGGGATTCGACGTTGCCATGCATGGGCACCCTTACCCCTCCGTCTTCGCGCGCGACACCGGGAGCGGGCCCAGCGTTGCCGGCATCCCCATCGATGAGACGTACCTTGACCCCGCAAGCCCCTTCACGGACAAAGGATGGGGACTGGGTCCGCCGCCACCCGGTCTGGAGTTTCCTCGCTGCACCACGGCCCCGCCGCAAGCGCCGCACAAACCCATCAATCATGGTGCGGTACCGGTGCACTTTTATCGCCTGGAGTTTCGGCGGCTGGACGGCGACGAATTCCGCACCCGCTGGCAGGAGTGGTACCCATGGATTTTGCCGCCCGGTCCTGCCGCCCCGCAGTCGCCTCCCGTGCCTTTGCCGGTTTCCCGTTCACCGGCGGAGCGGCCGTATCCGCTTTATGCCGATTCCGTCTTCGCAGCACCCAACAATTACCGCCTGCTCTACGAAGACGGTCACGTTCGGCTTATAGAAGTCGTCGTGCGCCCGGGTGAGACGACTCCGGCCCATGGCAATCCCTACGCATCGGTGCTGGCGTTCAACTCGCAGGCGGTCGCCGCCGGCGAGGTGGTCACCACGGAGCTCGACCCGCAATCGCCACTCAACGGGCGGGGAAGCGGGCAGGGTCCGGCGCCCAGCGTTTTCAACATGCGCGTGCCCACTTGCGCGACGGTTGGCCCGCAGGCGCTGCACACGCTCCGCAATAAGAGTACGGTCCCGCTGCACTACTATCGGATTGAATTCAAGCGCATCGACGGCGATGACTTTCCCTCGCACTGGCGCCAGTGGTATCCGTGGATGCAGTACATGAAGAATCGGCACTGAACCGCCGTCACCGGCAGCCGGATTCGGTCACGGCAATCGCGTGTCGCGGCAATTCCATGGCTCTATGCAGCCAACCCGCAGTATAATCCGCGCCGCAAGTCAGCTCGGAGTGAATCAACTTGAATGGGGAGGACAACATGCGTCTGGTTCGGTCGGTTTTTATCGCCTTGGCACTTTCGGTATCCATTCTCGGCGCGGTGGTGGCGGCGGATCAGCAGCCGGTCACCGGGCAGGAAACCGTGTACGTCACCAAATCCGGCAACAAGTATCACACGGCCAGTTGCCGCTTCGTGAAGAGCGGCAAGACTCCCATGAAACTCGCCGACGCCGTGAAGGGGGGATACACTCCCTGCGGCGTGTGCAAACCACCGGTGATGCCGAAGAAGTAAAGCCAGGTTTCGGCGAATCGGAAAAAAGCGATGGAGCGGCCGCGGATCAACACCGATGAACACGGATCAAGCATCGGAATGGATCGGGGCGAATCAGTGTCCTTCTGGCGGAAGTCCTGCGTCAACGAACACTCAAAAGCGGCTGTGCCGCACGGGTTTTCACATGTTAGCTCGCGAGCCGTGGGATGGCGTGGTCGCGCTGGGCGGCGTGGCCGTCGGCGTACATGCGAATGGCGGCTTCCACCACGTCCTTTTCCGGCCTGTCGCCGGTCACATGGAAGTACAACCCCAGGCTGATGGAGATGGAAAACTCCCCCACCCGGTTGTTGCGGTCCCACTCGGCGACCAGGTGACGAATTCGCCGGCGAACAATCTCCGCGCCGGCCTCATCGGTTTCCGGAAGTATCAGCAGAAACTGATGCTCGCCGCAGCGAACTACGTAGTCGCAACCGCGTACGCTCTCGGTCAGGATGGAAGCGACCTGGGACAACACGTAATCACCCATCAACTGGTTGTAGTGATCATTCACCTGCTTGAGGCCATTGACGCCGCCCATGATGATGGCCAGCGGGCGCCGGTTGCGCTCGGCACGGAGGATCTCAAGTTCCAGGAGACCGCGCAAGGTGTCCTTGCTCAGCACGCTGGTGAGCGCGTCAATCTTGCTGGTTCGATCGTGCTGGGATGCGGACAGCAAGTCGGCCAGTTGCTGCCGGTGAAGCCTCATCTCGTGCCGGACGTCTAGCAGGGCAAGAAGCACGACGGCCATCAACAAGACGTACAGCGCCTGTGGGGGGAGGGTGACTTGCAGGAGATTGTTCTGCCAGAACGCCGATGGTGCGAAGAACGCCAGAGCGCCGAAGACCACTACCACGGTGGCAAGCGCGACGACGAACCACGCGCCATAGCCGCGCTTTTCGACCTCGGCCAGTTCGGTCAGCAGCCGCGCTTGCGGGCTGCGTCGCTCGCCTTGCGACACATCGCTCTCAGCACGGGAAGGACTGGAAAACACCGAGGGAAGCTGCCGGTCCGTCTTCATTCGCGTTGAAAACCCTCGAGGGCCGCGCCAACACTGACCGCGATGCCCGCCGCCGATCCATCGCACTTGCCCATTGGAAAGGCATCTTAGTGCTGACGCGGGGCGCTGTCAAGGCGAAGGCGTGAACCGCGGGCCTTGCCATCGGCCGTCTTGAGCCTTGGCCCGAGCGATGGCGGCCAGCAGCCTGCGAAAGGAGGCAGTGCCCGCGCAGCCCGTGTGAACAGAGGTCTTCAGATTGGAGAAATGGGATGCGCGCGTGCTGGAATTTTAATGACTCCCTTCCCCCAGAAGGGTATGATCACTGGGAAACTGGCGAGCCCCTCGTGCAGTGGCGTAGAATTCCGGGTTTTAAGTTAATGTCCATCGTGGGCGAAAGACGACCACCCGAGGGCAGGGTGTCGAATACGGCTGGGAGGCGCATGTCAACATGGTTACCTACCTATATGTCTTTGTGTTGATCATTGCTTTCTTCTGGGTGGGCCTTTACCTCGGTAAAGGCACTCGTTCGTCGCGAAGAAGCCTGGACTTCGGCCTTCCCAAAGATGCGCACTTGTTTCGCCAAGCGGGGCCGCCGCGCCGCACTGAACGCGTGAACCTCTCCGTGCCGATCATCGTCAGCGGTCTGGATGCAAAAGGTGAGCAGTTTGCCGAGTTCGACTCACACCATCACGCTGAGTGGTTACGGCGCTTCCATCCTATTAATCCGCCAGGTAAAGGCGGGCAGCCAGATCAACATTCAGCGAGCCGATAAGTCGCGCGAAGCCGTGGTGCGCGTCCTCCACGAGCTTAGCAAGTCGGACGAGGGGTACACGTACGGAGTATGCTTCGTCGATCCGGCAGTCGATCTGTGGGGCGCGTGCCAACTGCTGACGGAAGCATTGCTCGCCCGCGCGGAACAATCTTCGTCCGGCCCCGCGAGCGCCCAGTAATCCGGCATCTTGCACAAGTAAGCTCCACCGCCAGCGTCACCAGAATCCCGTGATGATGTTTCTGCGAACCGCCTATGAAACGGTAGCGTAGGCTTTGACCGCTGCGCCACGGCTGCCGTTCCACTGGACTTGCGGAAGGATAACCTCCTGCCGGATCCGGTCAGCGTGATCGCGGATCGTGCAGAGCATGCTGTCCACCAGAACGTCGGAAAGTAGTTGAGGCTGCAATCCCAGCTCGAGAAGCTTTTGATGGCGCGGATTGTAATAGTGCTGCTCCGCCTCGACGCGAGGATTCGGCAGGTGGTCTATGGAGGCAGGGATGCCGAGTTCGCGGGCTTGTCGCTGGACAGTCTCGGCGAGCTCCTTGACGTTGAACATCTCGGTGAACTGATTGAAGACCCGATACTCTCCCAGCTTGGGCGGATGGAGGACGGCAAGCTCGACGCAGCGCAGGGTGTCACGGATGTTCAGGAAGCCCCGCGTCTGTCCGCCCTGGCCGTAAACCGTCAGGGGAACGCCGGCAATGGCCTGGACGCAAAAGCGGTTCAGGGCCGTGCCGAAAATCTCGTCGTAATGGAAACTGGTCGCCAAACGCTCATCCAACTCCGTTTCATCGGTGGCGATGCCGTAGACAACCCCCTGGTGGAGGTCGGTGGAACGCAACTTCCAAACCTTGCAGGCGAAAGTGATGTTGTGGCTGTCGTGCACCTTGCTGAGATGATAAAAGGAGCCGGGTTGCTTGGGGAACGGTAGGACGTCCTTGCGTCCCTTGTACTCGAGCTCGATGAAGCCTTCTTCGATGTCAATGTTGGGAGTGCCATACTCGCCCATGGTTCCCAACTTCACCAAGTGGGCTTCCGGCGAACTGTCGCGCATGGCCCAGAGCACATTGAGCGTTCCCGTAATATTGTTGACCTGGGTGGAAACGCAGCGCCGCTGGTCCATCATCGAGAAAGGAGCCGAGGGTTGCTCGCCGTAATGGACGATGGCATCGGGTTGGAACTCGCGCAACACCTCGCGGACCCCGTCGTAGTCGCGCAGATCCTCGACGAAGTAGGACATATCGCGTGACGTTATCTCTCTCCAGATGTTCACCCGATCGCGAAGAGTAACGACCGGTATCAGAGGTTGCGCGTTCAACTCGAGTTCCCAGCCTCGTTTGCAAAAATTATCCAGGACAGCAACTTGGTGGCTGCGCGCAGAAAAGTACATGGCGGTCGGCCAGCCGAGATAGCCGTCGCCGCCCAACACTAGAATTCTCACAATGGCTCTCCTTCGAGATAATTAACCCGTGCTAACTGTAACTGCCGCAACAGCCGCACCGCGTTCCTGCGCCTGCTGCAAGAATCATAAATATTCTTTACGGGAGCCTATTCCGCCACCAGCGTCAGCTCGACTGGATGGACTCCACCAAACTGTAAAGACGTTCGGAAGCCAGACGAGGTTGCATCCGTATGAAAGATTGAAGATAGATCGTATCGAACTTCGGGAGGAAGAACCGCCGAGACAGGCCAAGCGGTCATGCTGGGAACAACCGTCGGCGGGGAGGCACGCCTTCGAGGACGTCCGGTTGATCGGCCCTGGCCCAACATATAGTGTCAACTGCCATAACGACTACAGCCTGTCGTCGTACAAATTTAAATTATAGAGCATCGTGAAATCTCGTAGAATTGCCTCCCAAGCCTCGGATCGCGCGGTCTGATACGGCTTGCAAGCGCAAGGAACTTCATTCGCTGTTGACAAGCGCCTTGAAAGCGGATAGTGTGGCACCCAAGGGGAAGCTCGCGTACAGCTTTAGGCTGTGGCAAGGACGGGAATCGCCAAGAGAGCTCACTGACGGTAGCCGCCAGGTACCAAGGGCAGGGTGTGCTCGCGGGAGTTCGGCCTTGGTCTTGGAAGTGGTCGAGCGCAGGCATCGCAAGGTGACTTGGCTGAGATCGTTCTGAAATAGTCTGTGGCAAGGAGGGTTTAGCTTTGAAGCTGGACCTCGAGATCTTCCCTTAATGGTAGTGTCAGTCACAAGGTCTCTCCGGAACTTCAAGGTTTTTCCCTCTGCATTAAGGTAGGTTCGTGTTTTTCCTTACAATCGGACGGGCGGAGCATTCAGGCGGAGAGTGGTCGATCTCTCCGGCTCGAGGGCGCTGTGCCGGGCCACATTGCCGGGCGCCAATATGGATGTAGTTGACGCCCGAAAAAAGGTGGATTGACAGTTCACGTTCGCGATCGGCGGATTGGGGTAGCGATACGCCGGTCTTGAGAGCCCCTCCGAAACTGGTAACTTTATAATCATCATCGCGTTGGTCTTTATCCTTTGACTTGCCACGTTCGGCAGGAAAGACAAACGGGGGGCTGAAAGCTGTGAGCATAAATTGAGGCCGCATAGCTCCATCGTACCAATTTGCTGACCTCAGAGCCTTCAAAACGAGTGATTAAGGGCGTAACCGTACTTTGGTTCCAGAAGTGCTTAAGGAGTTGCCCAGTATGGAAATGATCGCGCTTAAACGTGAGTGCGGGCTTAGGTTTCTTCTCGCCACCTTCAGCCTTGCCCTAGCGTTATGGTCGACGAGCTGTGGGGGAGGCGGGGGCAGCGTTGTTGTCCCTGTCTCGACCGCGGGATTCTCCATTAGTTCCACAACGGTTACGTTCTCGAGCCAAGCTGTAGGGACCACGAGTGCGGCGCAATCCGCCACGTTGGACAACGTGGGCAACGCTACGTTGACCTTTTCCAGTATCCAACTCACGGGCCCCAACTCTGCTGATTTCAACCTGACGAACACCTGCGGTTCCTCACTGGCGCCCTCGGCCGAATGCACTCTGAGCGTTACCTTCACCCCGAGCGCTGCGGGTACCAGAACTGCGTCCGTGGTGTTCACCGACAATGCTACGGGAAGCCCTCAAACCGTCAATTTGTCCGGCACGGGTACTTCGGCAGGGGTGGGCCTTTCTACCAGCATCCTCAACTTCGGCAGCCAGTCCGTGGGGACCAGCACGGCGGTCCAGACCGTCACGCTCACAAACAACGGGAACGCCGCCTTGAGCGTTACCAGCATCGTGGTGACCGGCACGAATCCCGGTGACTTCCCGCAGCAAAACACGTGCGGGACTTCGGTGGCGGCCGGAGGCACTTGCGTCATTACGGTCAGCTTTGATCCCGTGGCGGTGGGAAGCCGGAGTGCTGTAGTTACGATTACCGACGCTGCTCCGGGCAGCCCACAGCTTGTGACCCTCACGGGGACGGGCACGAACCCGACAGTCAGTTTATCCTCGACCTCCCTGGCCTTTGGGAATCAGAACCTCGGCACCACGAGTTCAGCCCAATCGGTGATGCTCACCAATACCGGCAACACGTCGTTAACCGTCAGCGGCGTTAGCGTAATGGGAGCCGATTTCACCGCCACCAATACTTGCAGCGGCTCGGTGGTGCCCGGGGGCAATTGCAGCATCAGTGTGACGTTCACGCCGAGCGCCGCCGGGAGTCGCGGCGCCAGCGTATTGATCAGTGACAACGCCATCGGTAGTCCGCAGTCGATAACCCTCAGCGGCACGGGTGTGGGAACCGCCGGCGTCGCCGGTCTGTCTGCCAGCAGCGTCACGTTTGGCAGCCAATCCCAGACGATCAGCAGTGGTCCTGTCGCCATCACTCTGAACAACACCGGCAACACCACCTTGAATATTGCCAGCATTACCTTTGGCGGGGCCAATCCCGGGGCCTTTACTCTGTCAGGGAACACCTGCGGTAGTTCGCTGGCAGCGGGCGGTACTTGCACCCTGAGCGTTACGTTTACGCCGCCAAGCGCCGGCACCTTCAACGCGACGCTGATCGTCACTGACGACAGCGGTGGCGTCGCGGGCAACACCCAGACCATCAGCCTGAGCGGTACCGGCACAACTTCTCAAATCAGCCTTTCTGCTATCAGCCTGACCTTCCCCACCCAGACTGTGGGGACGACAAGCACAGCCCAAATGGTCACGGTGAATAACACCGGAACTGGCAGTGTGAGCATTGCCGGAGTTTCACTGACCGGCGCCAATCCTGGTGATTTTGCGCAATCCAACAACTGCGGCAACTCTCTGGCGGCGGCCGCCAGTTGCACCATCAGTCTTACTTTCACTCCCACGTCTCCCGGCGCGCGTACGGCCGGGCTGAGCATCAGTGATTCGGCCTCCGGGAGTCCGCAAACGGTGAGCCTGGCAGGCACTGGGGGCGGCGCATCACTCAGTCTCACCGCCACCAGTCTGACGTTTGGCGCCCAGACCCTGGGAACGACGAGCGCCGCGCAGCCGGTCACCCTGAGCAACACCGGAACCGCGGCCATGAGCATTACTTCCGTCGCCGTGTCGGGGACAAACGCCGGAGATTTCAGCCAGACCAATACCTGCCCCAGTTCGCTCCCCGCGGGTGGGAACTGCAACGTCAGCGTGACCTTCGCTCCCACCGCCATCGGCAGCCGCTCCGCCTCCGTGACCATCACCGACAACGCTCCCGGAAGCCCGCAAGCGATCAGCTTGAGCGGTACGGGCAGTGGACCGGTGGTGCAAGTCTCTCCCTCGACACTCACTTTCGGCGGAACTTCGGTGGGATCGACGAGCGGGATCCAGTCGCTAACCCTCACCAATTCGGGGAACGCAAGCTTGACGCTGAGTGGCATAGGTTTTACCGGCGCCAACTCCGGCGACTTTGCCGAGACCTCGACGTGCCCCAGTTCGGTAGCGGCGAATGCGAGCTGCACGATTAACGTTACCTTTACCCCAACCGCCACAGGTAGCCGAACGGCTTCCCTGGCGATCACCGACAATGCCACCAGCAGTCCCCAGACAGCAGGTGTGACGGGTACTGGCAATGGACCCGTTGCCAGTGTCACGACCACCAGCCTGACATTCGCCAGTCGAAACGTGGGAACGACCAGCTCGGCGCAGGCCGTCACCCTCAATAACACGGGGAATACCAGCTTATCGATTACCAGCATCGCGTTTACCGGCGCCGATCCCGGGGACTTCGCGCAAACCAACACGTGTGGAAGTTCCGTGGCCGCGAGTGGTGGTTGCACGATCAGCGTAACCTTCACTCCCACCGCCGCCTCCAGCCGCACCGCGAACCTGGTCATCACGGACAACAGCAACAACGTCGCCGGCAGCCAGCAGTCGGTGAGTCTGACCGGCACGGGCGGAGGGCCAAGCGCCACGCTCAATCCCACCTCGGTGACCTTCGGCAGTCAGAATCAAGGCACCACCAGCGCTGCGCAGACTATCAGCCTGACCAACACGGGAAGTGCCCTGTTGAACATCACCGGCATTTCCATAACCGGAACGAATGCTTCCAGCTTCGCGCAGACCAACAACTGTGGCAGCGTGGTCACGGTGAACTCGACTTGCACGATCAGCGTGACGTTTACTCCGGCTAGCGCATCTTCCCTGAGTGCCTCGCTGAGCATTGCCGATAACGCGGCCAATAGTCCCCAGACCGTGGCGCTTTCGGGCACAGGACTGTCCGGCCAAATCAGCCTTTCGCCCTCCAGCCTGACTTTTACCAGTCAGACGGTGGGTACCACGGGCACGTCGCAGTCTACGACGGTCACCAACACCGGCAATACCAGCTTTACTCTGTCCGGGGTCAGCGTTACGGGCACCAATGCCGGCGACTTCTCCCAATCGAATAACTGCCCTGCGACGCTGGCACAGAATGCGACCTGCATTATCATTGTGAAATTTACCCCGACGGCCCCCGGTGTTCGCACCGCGTCGATCAGCATTGCCGACAGTCTGGCCAGCAGCCCGCAGACGGTAGCGTTAACCGGCACCGGCACGGGTCCTGCCGCCAGCCTTTCCGCCGGAACGCTCAGCTTCTCGGCGCAAAACCTCGGGACGACGAGTGCTGCCCAATCGGTGACCCTTACGAACACCGGAAATGCCGCCCTGACCGTTACGACGATCGGTACTGGCGGTGCTGATCCGGGCGACTTCTCCACCACCACCACCTGCCCGGGTTCCCTGGCGGCCAATGCAAGCTGCACGATTAGCGCTACGTTCACGCCGGCTGCTATCGGGAACCGCACCGCAACGGTGAGCGTCGCCGACAATGCTGCGGGTAGCCCTCAGATCATCAATCTGAGCGGTACCGGGAGCGCTCCGATTGCCGGCATTTCAACGTCTAACCTGGTGTTTGCCAGCCAGAATCTCGGCACGACGAGCACGGCGCAGAGCTTTACGCTGAACAACACCGGCAACGCTCCGCTCTCGATCAGTGGTATCGCCTTTTCGGGAGCTGATGCCAGCGAGTTCGCGGATACCACGACGTGCGGCAGTTCGCTGGCCGGCGGTGCGAGTTGCTCGGTTAGCGTCACCTTTACGCCCGCCGCCAACGGGACGCGCACGGCGACCTTGACCATTACGGACAACAGCAACAACACTTCGGGCAGCCAGCAGTCTGTGAGTCTGACCGGCACGGGTACCGGTCCCACGATAAGCTATGCCCCCAGTTCGCTGACCTTCAACAGCCAGACCCTGGGTTCGACGAGTTCTGCGCAATCGGTTGCGGTGAGCAATACTGGGAGCGCCACGCTGAATATCACCAGCCTGCTGATCACGGGCGCCAATGCCAGCGACTTCGCCCAGACCGGCAACTGCGGAAGTTCCGTCGCCGCTGGTGGAAATTGCATGATCAACGTTACGTTCACGCCCTCGGCGCTCGGCAATCGGATTGCCTCGATCACCATTACTGATAACGCCGCCGGCAGTCCGCATGCCATCTCCTTGGCCGGCACGGGCACCGCCCCGGTGGCCAGCCTTAGTGCCTCAAGCCTGAGCTTTGGAAGTCAAGGGTTGCTGACCACGAGCGTAGCGCAAAGCGTCACCTTGTCCAACACCGGTAACGTCAGCTTGGCGATTACCAGCATTGCCGTGACCGGCGCGAATAGCGGCGATTTCGCTCAGAACAACAACTGCGGCAACTCATTGGCGGTTGGTGCCAATTGCACCGTGAGTGTGACTTTTACACCCACTTCGGTCGGGAGTCGCACGGCTTCAATCACCATCACCGACAGCGCCGCGGGCAGCCCTCAGGTGGTCGCGCTGAGCGGCACCGGTACCGGGGCGGCAGTGACCTTGAGTGCTTCCAGTCTCACCTTTAATTCTCAGGCCCTGGGTTCCACCAGTTCCGCTCAGACGGTCACCGTCAACAACACGGGCAACGTCACGCTCAACATCAGTGCGTTGGTGCTGGGGGGCACCAACCCTGGGGACTTCGCACAGACCAATACTTGTGGTACTCCGGTGGCGGTGGGTGGTAGCTGCTCCGTGGGTGTGACTTTCACGCCCGCTGTGACCGGAACCCGCTCTGCCACCATAACCCTTACCGACAATGCCAGTAACAGTCCGCAGAGCATCAGCCTGACGGGTACCGGAAGCGGTCCCATTGCCGGATTGTCTGCGCCCAGCTTGTCCTTCAGCAGCCAAAGCATTGGCACCACGAGTGCTGCTCAGACTTTGACGCTTAATAACACCGGCAACGCCGGTTTGAGCGTCACGGGAATCGCTTTGACGGGAACCAACGCGTCCGATTACGCCCAAACCAACAATTGCGGCTTGTCCGTGGCTGCCAGTAGCAGTTGCACGATCAGTGTGACTTTCAGCCCCTCAGCTCCCGGGCCCCGCACGGCGACCTTGATGGTCACCGACAACAGCAACAATGTGGCGGGTAGCACGCAAAGCGCCAGCCTTACGGGTACGGGCTCGGGCCCGGCCGTCAGCATATCGCCATCAAGCCTTACGTTTGCCAGCCAATCGATCGGGGTCACCAGTGCCTCACAGTCTGTGACGTTTACGAACATCGGCAACACCAGCCTGTCGATATCCAGCATCTCGGTAATCGGGACCAACTCCGGAGATTTCGCTGAAACTAACACGTGCCCGGCTTCTTTGGCGGCGGGGGTTGATTGCACGGTGACGGTGACCTTTACCCCGAGCGCCGTCGGCACCCGCACTGCCTCCGTGAGCGTTGTGGATAATGCTTCCACCAGTCCGCAAACCATTGGCCTGACGGGCACCGGGTCGGGTCCAGCGGTTAGCCTGTCCGCTTCCAGCCTGACTTTTTCAGGGCAATCGGTCGGAACCACGAGCACCTCGCAGAGCGTTACGGTTAACAATACCGGGAACGCGACGCTGACGGTCAGTTCCGTGGTGGTGACGGGGACGAATGCGGGAGACTTTGCCCAGAGCAGCACGTGCGGCAGTCCGGTGGCGGCAGGGAGTAACTGTACCATTACCGTGACCTTCTCGCCCACCGCGTCCGGCGCGAGATCGGCGACGATCACGATCAACGATAACGCCAGCACCAGCCCGCAGTTGGTGAGTCTGACAGGCACGGGCAACGCACCTACGGCGGCTTTGACGGCTTCCAGTTTGACCTTCACCAGCCAAAACGTGGGTTCGACGAGCGCCGGGCAGACGGTAACACTGAATAATACCGGCAACACGGCCTTGACCATCAGCGGCATCGCGCTGAGCGGGACCAATGCGGGGGACTTTGGTCAGACCAATAACTGCGGCAGTTCGGTGGCGGGGAGCAGCAGTTGCACCATTACCGTGACCTTTACGCCTGCCGCGCCGGGAACCCGCACGGCAACCCTGACGGTGACAGACAATAGCAACAACGTGGCGGGGAGCACGCAGAGCACCGGCCTGACCGGTACGGGCTCGGGATCGACCGTAAGCCTTTCGCCCTCCAGCTTGACCTTCGGCAGTCAGGCGCTGCACACGACCAGCACGGCGCAGTCGGTAACGCTGACGAACCAAGGTAATACGAGCTTGAGCCTGACGAGCGTGACGTTGACGGGGACGAACAGTGGCGATTTTGCGCTGACCGGGAACACTTGCGGAAGCACGGTGGCGGCGGGCGGCAACTGCACGATCAGCGTGACCTTTACCCCCTCACTGGTGGGAAGCGAATCGGCGGCCATCAGCCTGGCAGACAATGCCTCAGGCAGTCCGCAAGCCGTCGGCTTGACCGGCACTGGAACGGGTCCGGCGGTGAGCCTGTCCACTTCCAGCCTGACCTTTACCGGGCAGTCGGTCGGCACCACCAGCACCTCGCAGAGCGTTACGGTGAATAACACCGGGAACGCGTCACTGACCATAAGCTCCGTAGTGGTCACAGGGAGCAATGCGGGAGACTTTGCCCAGAGCAGCACCTGTGGCAGTCCGGTGGCGGCGGGGAGCAATTGCAGTATTACCGTCACTTTCTCGCCCACCGCGTCCGGCACGAGATCAGCGACGATTACGATTAACGATAATGCCAGCACCAGCCCGCAGTTGGTTAGCCTGACGGGCACGGGCAACGCACCCACGGCGGCTTTGACGGCTTCCAGTTTGACCTTCACTAGCAACGTGGGTACGACCAAAGCGCCGGGCAGACGGTGACTTTGAATAATACCGGCAACACGGCGTTGACCATTAGCAGCATCGCGACTGAGCGGAACCAATGCGGGCGACTTTGGTCAAACCAACAACTGCGGTGGGTCGGTGGCGGGGAGCAGCAGTTGCACCATTACCGTGACGTTTACGCCGGCCGCGCCGGGAACGCGCACGGCGACCCTGACGGTGACGGACAACAGCAACAACGTGGCGGGGAGCACGCAGAGCACGAGCCTGACGGGTACGGGGTCGGGGCCGACCGTGAGCCTTTCGCCCTCCAGCCTGACCTTCGGCAGTCAGGCGCAGAACACCACCAGCACGGCGCAGTCGGTAACGCTCACGAATCAGGGTAATGCGAGTTTGAGCCTGACGAGCGTGACGTTGACGGGGGCGAACAATCTCGATTTTGCGCTGACCGGGAACACTTGCGGAAGCACGGTGGCGGCGGGCGGCAACTGCACGATCAGCGTCACCTTCACCCCCTCACTGGTGGGCAGCGAATCGGCAGCTATCAGCCTGGCGGACAATGCCCCCGGCAGTCCGCAAGCCGTTGGTCTGAGCGGTACGGGAATCGGCGGCGAAATCAGTTTCTCGCCCCCCAGCCTGACCTTCTCGAGTCAAAATGTCGGCACCACCAGCTCAACGCAAACGATCACTGTTACCAACACAGGAAATGCCAGCTTTACCATCAACAGCGTGAGCATAACTGGCGCTGACCCCGGTGATTTCTCCCAAACCGCCACGGCCACCCCTTGTGGCGGCTCCCTTGCCGTAAATGGCACCTGCACGATTGCTGTCAAATTCTCTCCGACGCTTCCGTTGACGCGTACGGCCACGCTGAGTGTCGCTGATACTTTGGCAAGCAGCCCGCAGACCGTGGGTTTGACCGGAACGGGTAGTGCTCCCACCGCCAGTACCACGGCCTCCAGCCTGACGTTCAGCGCTCAGAACCTGGGCTCGACGAGTACGGCGCAGACGTTTACGTTGAACAACACGGGCAATGCCGCTCTGGCGATTACGAGCATTGCGTTTAGCGGGAGCAATCCGGGAGACTTTGGGCAGACGAACACGTGCGGCGGATCGGTGGCGGCGAGCGGCAGTTGCACGATCAGCGTCACGTTCACGCCGACGGCAACGGGGGCACGCGCCGCCACGCTGGCCATCACCGACAACAGCAACAACACGGCGGGCAGTCAGCAGACGGTGACGGTGAGCGGCACGGGCAACGCTCCCACGGCGAGTCTGACGCAGAGCAGTTTCACGTTTGCCAGTCAGAATCTGAACACCACGAGCAGCGCGCAAAGTGTGACGCTGAATAACACGGGCAACGTGGCGCTGACCATCAGCGGCATTGGGCTTACCGGTACCAATCCCGGGGACTTTGGGCAGACGAACAACTGCGGCGGATCGGTGGCGGCGGGTGGAAACTGCACCATCAACGTGACCTTTACGCCGACGGGCACGGGCACGCGCACGGCCAGCCTGAACGTGACTGACAACAGCGGCAACGTAGTGGGGAGCCAGCAATCGGTCACGCTGACGGGTACCGGATCGGGCGCCACGGTCAGTCTGAACCCCACCAGCATCAACTTTGGCAGCCAGCCGCAGGGGACCCCGAGCACGGCGCAGCCGGTGACGCTGACCAATACCGGCAACGCCAACCTGACGTTCACGAGTTTCACCATCACGGGCACGAATGCCGGAGACTTCTCTCAAACCAACAACTGCACCAGCCCGCTGGCGCCCAATGGCACCTGCACGATCAATGTGACGTTCACGCCGGGTGGGATTTTGACCCGCACCGGATCATTGAGCGTTGCGGACAACGCCAGCGGCAGCCCGCAAGCATTGGCCCTTACGGGGACTGGCACCGCGCCCGTCGCCGCGACCACAGCATCCAGTCTTAGCTTCGGCACGCAGAACCTGGGCTCGACGAGCACGGCGCAGACATTTACGTTAAACAACACGGGCAATGCCGTTCTGACGATTACGAGCATTGCGTTTAGCGGGAGCAATCCGGGAGACTTTGGGCAGACGAACACGTGCGGCGGATCGGTGGCGGCGAGCGGCAGTTGCACGATCAGCGTCACGTTCACGCCGACGGCAACGGGGGCGCGCGCCGCCACGCTGGCCATCACCGACAACAGCAACAACACGGCGGGCAGTCAGCAGACGGTAACGGTGAGCGGCACGGGCAACGCTCCCACGGCGAGTCTGACGCAGAGCAGTTTCACGTTTGCCAGTCAGAATCTGAACACCACGAGCAGCGCGCAAAGTGTGACGCTGAATAACACGGGCAACGTGGCGCTGACCATCAGCGGCATCGGGCTTACCGGCACCAATGCCGCGGACTTTGGGCAGACGAACAACTGCGGCGGATCGGTGGCGGCGGGTGGAAACTGCACCATCAACGTGACCTTTACGCCGACGGGCACGGGCACGCGCACGGCGACGTTGAACGTCACCGACAATAGCGGCAACGTCGCGGGGAGCCAGCAACCGGTCACACTGACGGGTACCGGATCGGGCGCCACGGTCAGTCTGAATCCCACCAGCATCAACTTTGGCAGCCAGCCGCAGGGGACGCCGAGCACGGCGCAGAGCGTTACCCTGACCAACACGGGCAATGCCAACCTGACGTTTACGAGTTTCACCATCACGGGCACGAATGCGGGCGACTTCTCGCAAACCAACAATTGCACCAGCCCGCTGGCGCCCAATGGCACCTGCACGATAAATGTGACGTTCACGCCGGGTGGAATTTTGAGCCGCACCGGATCGCTGAGCATCGCGGACAACGCCAGCGGCAGCCCGCAGATCCTAACGCTGACCGGCAATGGAAGTGCTCCCATCGCGGGCACCACGACTTCCAGCCTGACGTTCAGCGCTCAAAACCTGGGCTCGACGAGTACGGCGCAGACGTTCACGTTGAACAACACGGGCAATGTTTCCCTGACGATAACGAGCATCGCTTTCAGTGGGACCAATCCGGGCGACTTTGGGCAAACCAACACGTGCGGTGGGTCGGTGGCGGCGAGCGGCAGTTGCACGATCAGCGTCAAATTCACTCCCACCGCTACCGGGACTCGCTCTGCCTCGCTGGTCATCACCGACAACAGCAACAACGCCGCGGGCAGCCAACAAACGGTGAGTGTGACGGGCACGGGCAGCGCCCCGGTGGCGAGTGTTGGGACGGGCAGCCTTACTTTCAGCAGTCAAACCCTGAGTACCACAAGCACCGCCCAGACGGTTACGCTCAACAATACCGGAAACTTGGCTCTATCCATCAGCAGTATCGGATTTACGGGCACCAATCCGGGAGACTTTGGGCAGACCAACACCTGTGGCAGTTCCCTGGCGGCGGGTGGCAACTGCACCGTCAGCGTGACGTTCACGCCGACCGCGATCGGGAGCCGCGCGGCTTCTTTGGTGATCACCGACAATAGCGGTAATGTGGCAGGCAGCCAACAATCCGTGACTCTGTCCGGTACCGGCACGAGTCCGATTGTCAGCCTCAACTTCTCGGCCCTCAGCTTCAGCAATCAGACTCTGGGTACGACCAGCACATCTCAAAGCGTCACCCTGACGAATACCGGTAATGCCACGCTGAATATTACGAGCATTTTGATTACGGGCACGAATGTTGGCGACTTTGCGCAGACCAATACGTGCGGAACTTCGGTGGCGGCACTTGGTACTTGCACGATCAACGTGACCTTCACTCCCCAGGCCATCCTGGGCCGCTCCGCCTCCATCAGCATCGCGGACAACGCTCCGGGCACGCCGCAGTCGGTGTCATTGACAGGCACCGGCACCGCCGCCGTGGCCACCGTTTCTGTCGCGACGGTCACGTTCGGAAACCAGGCGGTACTGGTCACCAGTGGGCCGCAAACGTTCACCTTAACGAATACTGGTAACCTCGCCTTGACCATTACGAGCATCACCTTGACCGGCACCAACTCCGGGGACTTCAGCCAGACCAACAACTGCCCGATTTCTCCCAGCACGTTGGTGGCGAGTTCGTTCTGCACGGTCACCGTGACCTTTACACCTTCCGCTTCCGGAAGCCGAACGGCGGCCGTGAGCATTGCCGACAATGCCACTGCCGGAAGCCCGCAAGCGGTAAGCTTGATCGGTACCGGCGTCATCGGGACGGTCGGCCTGTCTGCTTCCACCCTGCCGTTTGGCAGCCAGTCGGTGGGGACCACGAGCACGCCACCGCTAGTGGTCACGCTGACCAACGGGGGAACCTCGGCTCTGTCCATCACCAGTATTCAAATCACCGGCACCAATCCCGGAGATTTTGCCATAACCAACAATACCTGCGGGAGTTCGCTCGGGATCAATGGAACCTGCACGGTCAGCCTGGACTTTGCGCCGACCACTGCCGGCAGCCGCGCCGCCACGTTGACCTTCACGGACACCGCCACGAACAGTCCACAGACGGTCAGCCTGTCGGGATCGGGCACCGCTCCGGAAGCCAGCCTTTCGCCTACCAGCTACAACTTTGGGAACCAGCCCGACGCCACGGGAAGCACGCCTGCGGTCTTTACCCTGAGCAATACGGGCACTGCGGTCCTGAATATTGCCAGTATCACATTCACCGGCACCAACGCCAGCGACTTCAGTGAGAGCACGACCTGTGGCACGACTTTGGCGGTGAATTCCACCTGTACGATTGCGGTGACTTTCACACCGGGCGCTCCGGGCAGCCGCAGCGCGACGCTGGTAGTGACCGATAACAACAACAATGTCACCGGCAGTACGCAGACGGCCACGCTGACCGGTAACGGCGTTCCCGATATTATCCTCTCCTGGACGGCCAGCCCCACGGGCGGGGTGGTGGGCTACTATGTCTACCGCGGCACTTCGGCGGGCGGGGAGAGTACCACGCCCATCAATTCCACGCCCATGAGTGGCAACACGTATACGGATGCGACAGGGTCTGTCGGCACGAAGTACTACTACTACGTGACCGCAGTGGCCGGAGACGGCATTACTCAGAGCGCTCCGTCGAACGAGGCTTCGGCGACCGTGCCATAGCTCGTAAAAACGCCATGCATTTGATTTGGTGACACGCGTGTGTATGATGTCTGCTCATCAATTCTCTTTCGGAATTGGAGCAGACCCATGCCGGAGATCAAACGGAGGGAGTTCCTTCAAAGCGCTGCAATGATGGGCAGTTCGTTGCTTTCGGCCCCCGCAGTTGAAACCGCCTCCACGCAAGCAGCGGCGAGCCCGCCGCCCGCAACCTCGCCCCATGACATTCTACCGATGCGTGCTTACCTGGCGCAGCACGACTTGATTTATGAAGCGCCGCCCAGCGAGTGGGAGGAAGGCATCCCGCTTGGGAACGGGGACATGGGAGCTCTGATCTGGGGTGATGGCAACCCGCTTCGCATCACCCTGGATAAGTACGATGTGTGGGAGACCCGCAGTTCCTGGCCGCAAGATCCGCAATACAACTACAAGGGCCTGCGCGAGTTGATCGCCGCCCGGCGGTTTGACGATGCGGAGCGCATCTTCATGGAGGAAGGCCGCGACCCGCGGAATCCTGCGCCGACCCGGCTGCCTATGCCCCGCCTGGAAGTGGATTTTGCCGAGCGCCCCCGCGGTTATGCCGCACGCCTTCACCTGCACAGCGCGATGGCAGCCGGAGCCTTGACCTTTGGGGCGGGTGCGCTGACATGGGAAGCCTTCGTGCATTCCGACCTGAACGTGCTTGTGCTGCGATGCAGGTTGCCGGCAGGAGTGCAACTTCACCGGCTCAACGTGAGCTTGGACCACCTTGACGAGTCGGCGCGGCAGCGCTTGGCGGCCATGGGCTATGCGCCGCCGGAGGCCGGCTCGGACGGCGCAAGGTCGTGGCTGGAACAGCGTCTGCCCGCCAACGGGCGCTACGTCGTCATGCACGAACATGTCGGGAATGGTCCCGATCTGAGCATTTATGTAACGATTGTTTACAAGCCGGATGACTCGGACCCCAAAGCGGAGGCCAATAAGAATCTGGACGGAATTAAGGCGAAGACGCATGGCGAACTCCTCGCGCGCCACAGCCGCTTTTGGGACGAACACTGGCAGCGATGTTTTCTCACCGTGCCCGATACCAAGGTCGAGAATCTGTTTTATGTTGAAATGTACAAGCTTGGTTGTTGTTCCCGTCCCGGCAAGTTTCCGATCTCCTTGCAAGGCATCTGGACCAAGGATGGCAGCATGCCTCCCTGGGCGGGTGATTACCATCTCGACATGAACGTGCAGGAAAGCTATTGGCCCGTCTACGCCAGCAACCATCTTGATGCCGGGCAGCCGCTTTACGAGTGCTTCTTCCGGAACCTGCCGCGCTATCAAAAGATGTGCCGCGACTTCTTCGGCTTTGAAGGCGCGCACGCACGCTGCGAGCAGGGGCTGGACGGATCGCCCATCTTCGGCTGGTACACGGCCAACTTTTTCCCCGGCTGTGGAGCGTGGCTGGCGCTCCACTTTTGGACGCACTGGCTTTATTCCCGCGATCGGAATTTTCTGCGCGAGCGGGCCTATCCCTTTATGCGGCCCTTCATGCAAACCTACTCGAACCTGCTGGAGGAAGGTCCGGACGGCCGCCTGCACATCCCGCTCGACACTTCCCCGGAGTGGGGCAGTGATTCGGGAGCGGCTTGGGGGCACGACGTCACGGGTGAACTGGCCCTGATTCGAGCGCTCGCCTCTGCGCTGATTGAAGCCGTCGAGGTTTTGGGCATCAGCGATCCCGACCTTCCGCGCTGGCACGAGATTCTTGCGCGCCTCGTTGACTACCCCCAGGACTCCTCCGGCCTGATGCTTTGGCCCGGTCAGCCCTTGACGGAGTCGCATCGCCACTTCACCCACCTGCTGGCGATTCATCCTCTAGGCCTTCTCAATATCGAAGGGACCGGCAGCGACCGGAAACTCATCGCCAAGTCCCTCACCCACATTCGCGGGAAGGGAACGGGTGAATGGACGGGTTGGTCGTTTCCCTGGATGTCGCTCATCGCGTCGCGCTCCGGGGAGCCGTACATGGCCTGGCACATGCTCCAGGAGTACTTCCATTTCATTTCCGTTAATACTTTCCACTTGAACGGCGATCCCCGTCACTTCGGCGACAGCAGCGCCGACTACAAACCCATGACGCTGGAGGCGGGTTTTGCTTCCGCCGCCGCCCTCATGGAGATGCTGCTGCAAAGCTGGGGCGGCAAGATTCGCATCTTCCCGGCCGTTCCCGAGTTCTGGCCGGATGTCTACTTCGAAAAGCTGCGCGCGGAAGGGGCATTCCTGATTACGGCGCGGCGTGAGACGGGCCAAACCCAGTTTATCGAAATATGGAGTGAAGCGGGGGACACGTGCCGGCTGCGGAATCCCTTTGCCGGCCAATCGGCCACATTGGCCGAAGGCGAGGGCCAAGAGCAGCGGCTTAGCGGCAACTGGCTCGAATTCAAAACCGCCGTTGGGAAAAAATACCTGCTGACCCCGGCCGGCGCACCGCAAAAGCTCCCCAAGCGCCCGCCCCCAAGAGCCGTCACTTCAGAAACGAGCAACTGGTTCGGCAAGAAGGCCATCGCGCGGTTCTGAAGTACGCTTGCCGGTGCCGGAGCGGGAAATGACCCACAGGGCGGGGATTTTATGAAAACCCAAAAAGACTACGACAGGGCTAACGTCCCATCCAGATTCAGAATAACTGCCTGACGGCGACCTCAGCGCGGCACTCTGCCCTTTGCCGGCTACCTTCCGCCTTGCGGTACGCGGTTCGGGCGGCGGTCAGGTCCCTGGACGGGGCCTGCCGCCGTAAGGCCCCCGGCTTTGCCGAGGCTAGGGCGGACCGTTCAGAAGGACCTGAAGTCGAACCTGAATGGTCCCGACTTAAGCCGGATTGGAACCCGGCGAATGTCCGGCGCGGAGGCCGGGAATGAAGGTAGCACTTTTAGATTCAGACGAACAGGGGGAAAA
>CAVRBF010000056.1:0-47136 GCA_963719115.1 uncultured Acidobacteriota bacterium
CAAGCTTGCGGGCCGAACCTGCGTCCGGCCGGTGCCGATCTCGAGGTCGGCGCTATGTGCGGGGCTCGACCGTGCGCCGGCGCCACAACGCTACAGGCACCGCCAGGAGTGGCTGTGCCACCGCCGCCCCCTCGTTGGTCCCCCGACACTACCTCTCATCGTCTATCGACGGGTGAGCCGAGGAACTTGAGAGATTTTGTGGCGAGGGCGGGGGCGCCGAGGGCGATTCAAAATTGCAGATTCAAGATTCAAGAGCAGTCAATAGTTCATAGTCGATAGTCGACAGCAAAACGACGGCGCAAACAACAAGGGCGGGGCGCCGAGGGCGATTCAAAATTGCAGATTCAAGATTCAAGAGCAGTCAATAGTTCATAGTCGATAGTCGACAGCAAAACGACGGCGCAAACAACAAGGGCGGGGGCGCCGAGGGCGATTCAAAATTGCAGATGCAAGATTCAAGAGGGGTCCACAGTTCATAGTTGATATTCGATAAAGGGAAACCGGGACAGAACTCGCGAGTACTTCCACGTGGCTCAGTTCTAAATCTGGTCACGCCTGGTTCTGCCGATGGCGGGATCTGGCCTTCATCCGCCGGCACCGACCCGCCTCAGAAGGATAAATTGCGGGATTCAGGCAGGGCCAGCCACTCATCCAAGGTCTGCGCCTTCTGGTCCTTGGCGGAGAGGACGGGCTTACGCACCGGCCAATCGATTCCGATTCTCGGGTCATTCCAGCGAATCCCGGACTCGGTCTTGACATTGTAAATGGCGGTGCATTTGTATTGCACCTCGGCGAAGTCGGAGAGGACGCAGAAACCGCGCGCGAATCCCGGTGGTGCCCACACCTGGCGCCGGTTTTCGGCCGAAGCTTCAATGCCAAACCATTGCCCAAGGGTGGGGGAGCCGACACGGATGTCCGCCGCCACCACAAAGGCGCTTCCCACCGTAACCCTCATCAGCTTGCTCATCGGTGGATCCCACTGGAAGTGCAACCCGCGCAGCACGCCTTTCTTGGATCCTGAGTGGATGTCCTGAACGAAGTCGGTAGGTAATCCCAGAGCCTTAAAGTGGTCCGCGCGATAGGACTCAAGCAAAAAACCGCGATCATCCTGGAAGATCTCCGGCACCAGTACGAGAACGTCACCCAAGTGCCGGGAGTCCAGCCGAAGTTCCATCTCCCCCTCCAACTCTCGTTAGATTGGCTACCATCTTCATCCTTCACACCTTATTCAGTTCGATTTGCATGGTCAGGTTCATCAGGGGCGTGACTTCACTGAAGACGGCGAGCATGGATTCCACCAGGTCGGCGCCGGTGGAGGTGCGGACTTCTTCTTCCGTCATCGGGTAGAAAAGCTGGAAACCGGCCCACTGGTTGGCAGGCGCGGCGGCGAGGATGCTCCGCAGTTTGGTGACGCCAGGAAGGTTTTTCCGGGAAAACTCACCGCTTTCCGCTTCCCAACTGCCCGCCCAGAGTGAAAATCCTTCGCGCCGGATCAGGCGGCGCAGTTCGCGCTCAAAGGGACTGCCGGGCCGCAGTCCCTGAACCAGCCGGTGCCAATCCCAGTCGGCACGCAGTTGGCACTCGCGGGCCCCGTGCGGCGCCGTGATGTAGCCCCGCTCGACCTGCAATCCGCACTTGAAGAGCTTGTCTTGGGTGTTGACAGAGAGGAAGAACTTGGAGCAGCCAAAGCTGACGTGAGAGCTGAGCGGCTTGACGGCGCGGTCGGCGCGGGGCAGGAAGGCGATCCACTGCCAGTAGACGCCGCGGCCCCAACGCTCCGTAACGAATCCCTGCCCGTAACGCGCCTCCAACGCCAGCTTCAGGATGCGCGTGATCCGCTCATTCTCTTCCAGGTTGCCGACGTGAATGCCGCGGCGGAAATCCAAAAACTCCGGCCGGAAACCAATCGCGGCCGTGGGCAGGGGAAAAGCCGGTGCGGGTATCGACTTCATAGCGTCACCTCGAGGACGGGCGGCTCGATTGTACCAGTCAGGAAGCCGTTTAGAAACGCAACATCGCACCACGATGGATCGACGCCGGCGCGGCAACGGCGTCCGCAAGGGAAAACTCATTCGCTGAGCCCGGAATGTATGGCAGGGCGCGCAACAACATGGGGAAGTACGGAAAAAGGCGCAACCACCCGTGGCGATTGCGCCTCTTTTCATGAACCCGAGCGGGTACGGCCCCACACACCGGCGCTTCGACCGGTTGGTCGGGGACCCGCTGCCGCGCTCTGGCGGTAAGAACTCGCCGCCGCGTCTTCCCATTGGGGAGTAATCCCCCTATTGCGGCATGGCCGGCGGGGTGAAGATGCTCAGATAAACCCAAAAACCTACGATGACCAGCAGAATGACGATCGAAAGCGTCCCCAAAGCGCGAATGGGGACCGTCAACTTCTTCGTCTTCATCTCGATGACGGTCTGCGCTTGAATGGCCGAGTCTTCCCTGGCGTCGTCGGTTAAAGGAATCCAGTCACTTTCCTGCTTGACCAGGCCCCGGCGATACATGAGAAGGGCGAAAAAGGTGATCGTGATTACGGCCCAAACCGAGCCCAAGACGATTAAGGTTGTCATTGTCCATCCTCCAAAAGAGCCAGACGCGAATAACCAGACACTTTGTCGCTGAGCGAATGCTGGTCTTCGAGGATGAGAGAAAGCAAGCGGTGTTCCAATCGAGGTCAAAGGAGGGAAATCGAACTCGAATGACGCGAACTTGGCCAGGGGCAGGCCAAGAATAAGACAAATTGTCGAACCATCCGGTGCACCCCCGCACGCACCAAAGTCCTTCCGGAGCGTGCGGGACCATGAACGACCTTTCCAGCTAGTGCACAATTCCCTGCGCGTCGCGGTGCTCAAGCTTGGCGTCGGAAGCAGGCGCGGGGTCGGGCGAAGCGCTCACCGCCGCGGAAGTGGCATTGGGCGCGGCAGGGGCAGGGGAGGCCGATGCGGTGGCGGCCTGCTCCGTCGAGCGGTACTTGGGCTCGCTCACGTAACCGCGGATCGCGTCCTTGTCGATGTGATTGATCACCACCTCCACCGCCTGCGGGTAGCCTTCCGGGTAGAGGGCGATGGACTCGTACAAGTTCACATGCTTGCGGGTGATGCTTTTGTCGTCAACCACCATGTCGAGATCGCAGTACTCGTGCTTGGCATCGGCTTTGCGCAACGCGATGCTGATAGGTCCGGTGTGGTGAAGGGTTTTGGATTTCTCGAAACTGAACTCGAAGTAGTTGCGCTCGCCCTTCTTCTGCAAGGTCACCAGTTCGGAGTGATTGCGGGCAATATCGCCGCCCAGTTCGGTCCGCGCGGATTGCAGGTTCGAGTTTAGGTCGGATTTGGCCTGGTCTAAGTTGGACTGGGTCTGGGCGATCTGGTCTTTGTTTTGGGCCAGTTCCTTCTGGTTTTCTGCCAGCATGTTTTGCTGCGCCCCGAGTTGCTGTTGGAACTTCACCCAGCGTGGATCGTCAACAGGAACTCGTCTGCGGACCACGGTGGTGTGAGTGCGATGCGGAGTGGCGCTGGGTGCGGGTGGAAATTGGCCATTCTTTTCGGACTCAGCCTCGACTTGCGTGGTTTCCTTCTGCACCCGAGCGGCTTGTTCCTCCGCCTGGGCGGCGCTCAAGGCGTTGACCCTTGCCATCAGCGTGTCCGCCTGCGTCTTGGCCTGGGTCAGTGACGCGCGCAGGTCCTCGCGTTCAGTGGCGAGCTGCTGCGCGGCATCGTGTTGCACCCATCCGTAGCCAAGCGCAATGCCTGCCACCATTACAAAGGCTATTGCGGCAAGTTTCCACCCAGAAATGGAAGGCTCCGGTAGTACTTCGTTCGGAGACTCCTGTGGCTTCAAGACCGGTTCGCGCGGATCTTCCCGCGGCGTGCGCTCTTCATTCATATTCCACTCCTGTTTTCTGCCTGATCGACTCTTGCGGGGAAGTGGAATGCAGATGAGTTGCCACAAGGGAAGAAACTTAAGTGTCTTGTTTGGAATCAATTGGCGCGCTTGATGGGGAAGGGAAGGGTTTCGGGCCTGGACAAAATTTACCAAGTCGAGAAAATTCTGCAAACTAACAGGCGATGTCGGGCGCAACCGACCCGCAGCCGCCTGACCGACTGAGAACACCCCTTCAGTTGCCACCTCTCTTCTGCCCGGGGCGAAGGCCGAAGCACCGGGTGTTTCTACGGTTCTCCTAATGATTCGCAGCGAAGAGCTTACTCACGGAGTCTCGTCCCAGGACCATTAACGACAGCACTCCCAGCGCCGTGCCGTAAGGGAACTCAAGGCAACTGAGCGCCGCGATGACCATGCAATACGTACGTGACTTTCGCTGTTTCACGCAGCGAGCCGCCCAAAACCTTAGGGCGGCGACTCCGGTCCCCAACAGCAGGAAAACCAGACCCATGGCGCCGAATATCCACCCGATGAAGGCCGGTGGCGGGACGGGGTTCTTAGCGGAAACCGGCACGTGGGAGAGGGCGACACTCATGCCGATCCCCATGAGCATATAGAGCAAGCCAAAGGAGGCAAAGATAGCTCCGAGGCCCGCCGAAATCATGAAGCCCAAAGACACCAGCTTAAGATGTTCTTCATCGATGAAGGATTGCCGATCGAGTTCTTCCGGCATGTGATGACCTCCGATTGTGACTACCGAGCGTTGCGGGCAGCGTAGCAAGCATGACTCGGCAAAACAAGCGAATTCACCTTTGGGTACAGTCCTAATTCGGGCGTAGCGCTGACCTTTAGACCCTGCCCTGAGCTTGCCGAAGAGTCGGCACTTGCTGGCCTCAAGGCCAATGCTACGTTGCGGAGGGCTGAGGCTCGCAGCCAAGGCGAAAGCCGACGAAACCGTCGCCAGCCGTGCGCGTGTTGTAAAATGAAAGGAGCCTTTGTGGTCAAGCACGCGTCGTAGGCATCCTGGCCTCCCCGTCCTTTCGGAAACTCCTGGCGAATTGATGCGGTGAGTCGGACACAGCGGGCAACGCGGCCGGTGGGATGTTCGTGGCTTGTACGGCGAAGTGTGACCGTGACGATGAGTTCGAGCACCGCCGTGTTTTGGGCCTGGGCAAATTGGAAGGGGAAGCTCCCTGAGCCTGAACCCCTGCCCGTGGAACCGGAGGAAGTGGAAGTCCACGGCGAACCGACGGTGTGAAGGGCAGTGGATAGTGGCTAGTGGTTAGTGGCCGCTATGGCCGTTGAGATGTTGAGGCGCAGAGATCAGCATGGCAATTCGCCTCCTTCGGGCCTTTGCGGTGAGAGGGTTTTGACGCATTCACAGCCTATAGGAGGAACCATGGCGAAAGAAAGGCCACTGGCGGTGGTGACGGGCGCTTCCAGCGGCATTGGAGCGGCTTTCGCGCGGGCGCTGGCCTTGCGAGGTTACGATCTCGCGCTGGTCGCCCGGCGAGAGGATCGGCTGCGGCGACTGGCGGATTTGCTCGCCTCGCAATTTCACGTCAACTGTACTCCCCTGCCGGCTGACCTGACCAACGACGCGCAACTCCGCGGGGTGGAGGATTATCTTGCCGCTTCGACGCATCTTGCATTGCTGGTGAACAACGCCGGATTTGGATCTCGGGGGCGATTCTGGGAAGCGCCGGTCGATAACGCCGACGCGATGCACCGTCTGCACGTGATGGCCACCCTACGGCTCACCCACGCCGCGCTGCGGAATCTGAGTGCGCGAAACCAAGGCGCCATTATCAACGTCTCGTCCGTTGCCGCCTACGTGACCCGCCCCGGCAGTACCAGCTACTACGCCACCAAAGCCTGGATCAACTGCTTTACCGAAGGTCTCCATCTGGAACTCCAGGCCGCGGGATCGCGCGTGCGCATGCAAGCGCTCTGCCCGGGCTTTACCAAGACGGAATTTCACGATGTTCTCGGACTCGATCGGAGCTTTATTTCTGAAGCCTGGTGGATGCCCGCGGAAGACGTGGTCGAGGAGTCGCTGCGAGGGTTGGAGAAAGGGAAGCTCTTTGTGGTGCCGGGATGGCGCTACAAGCTGCTGGTCGCGGCGCTGCGTGCGCTGCCTCGGGGTGTGCTGCACTTTGCGCTCACCAAAGGTCCAGCCAGCCTACGGCGTGAGCGGCGGATGAAATAGTGGACGGGCCCGGTCAAAATTCCCTCGAGCGCCGAGGTGCGTCGGGTGAGCCGAGGGAGGCTCTAAGGGGGGAAGACCTCGGCGCCCAGGGAAACTAGGCAAAGATCACAAATCCTGCATAACCCAATCCGGCGCCCAGAATCGCGCCCACCACCACGTCACTGAGGAAGTGCATCCCCAAAACGATGCGTGACAGGGCCACACTCAGCGCGCAAAACAGCAATATGCCAACCAGGTGCGGATAAAAGCTGCCCACCGCTACGCTGAAGGCAAAAGCGGAGATGGTATGCCCGGAGGGAAAAGAGAATTGATCGGGCGGCAGCAGTGTGGCCCAGCAATGCGGCAGCAGTACGTAAGGCCTCTTCCGCCCGGTCAATTTCTTCAAGACCAGAAACACCATCGCACCGGCGCCGCAGGCGGTCCAGGCGGCCGCCATGGCTTCGAATCGAGTAGCGCCGCCGAAGGCCACCACCAGTGCGCTGAAGCCGTACCACAGCCAGCCGTCGCCGCCGCGCGTGGCCAGAATCATCCAAACCCGGAACCATCGCGGTGGCCGCCAGCGATGCACCCGCCGCATCAGCCGGTGGTCGCGGGTGGCAATGAAATCGAGCATGTGGCCGGGAAGCGTCATGCGCTGGCCTCCCCGGAGGCGGCGCGGATGTTGCCTGTCGAGGTCCCGCCCGCCAGGCCCTGCCATTGCTCCCAGCGGCTTCCCCAGTAACGGGCAAAGAGGTCCTCGATGGCGTAATTGAGCAGCGTGACGACAGGGACGGCCAGCACCATGGGCGCGAGCAGGAGGGCCGCGGGCTTCTCCTCCATGAGCGCTGCGGCGATCTGCAGCACGTCCATGGTCAGGCGCCCGAAGCTTCCAGAATTGCCTTTTACCTGCCCGCGCCCGCGCCGCAGGCCTTCCAAAAACTCCGTCTTGCTGGGCGCACCCGGCACCTCCGTGCACACACTCCCCAGTGAACGCAGAGTGTGCGCGTCGCTGCCGCCCAGAGTTGCCATTCCCGAATTCCTGGCCATGCGCTGCGCCCAGCGATTCCCGCGCGTGGGGACATGGCCGTTGCGCACTTCCGCGGCGGGAAAGGCTCCGTCGATCCAGACAAAGTCTTCCACCGAGCGCCGGCCGGTCAGCGCCGAAAAGGCATGGTTTACGCTGTAAAAGAGCTGCTGTTCGTTCAGATAGGCCAGCAGGCGCGGCAGATCGTTCCGCCGGCGTTGAATTTCCACGTGCTGGTGTTCGGTGAGGTCGTAGACGCCCACGTGCAGCTCATTGCCGCTGGGCATGCGGCAGGTCACTTCCTCGCTGGGAAAGAAATCGGGGTGGCGATTGAGGGTCGTTGCCGCGTCCATCGAGTCGTGGTCGGAGACGGTCACGAGGTCCATCCCCCGTCGGCGGAGCGTCTCGTACACCGCTTCCGGCTCGCTGTAACATTCACGGCAGATACTGCTGATCACCGGCACCGTGCACATGCCGGAGTGGATCGTGTGAACATGTAGGTCACATCGCACGATACAGGTTAAAACGGCGATGTTACACGAATGTATAGTTGGAATGAACTATTTATGAAGAGTAGCTATTGCCTATTTACAGGATAGATGAAGTGTGAAAAGGTAGGGGCATGATTAACACGGACCTGGTGTTCTTCGACGCCGGCGGCGGGCATCGCGCCGCAGCCGAGGCTCTGCGCCTTGTCATGGAAGAGCAGGGGGGATGGAATGTCCGCCTGGTGAACCTGCAGGAATTGCTGGACCCCATCGACCTGGCGCGCCAGTTGACCGGCATGCGCATGCAGGACCACTACAATCTGATGCTGAAAAAGGGCTGGACGCTGGGCACGCCGCAGACCGTGCGCGTGCTCCAGTTCCTGATCCGGCTTTTGCACGGCCGGGCGGTGCGGCTGCTCAAGGACTTCTGGCCGTCGCGCCACGCCGACCTGGTGGTGTCGGCGGTTCCCCACTTCAACCGCGCCCTGGCCGAGAGCCTGCGGGCTTCGCTCCCTGCCGCGAAGTTTGTAACGGTGATTACCGATATCGCCGATTACCCTCCGCATTTCTGGATTGAGCCCGAGGGCGGCGATATCGTCTGTGGGTCGGACCGCGCCGTAGCCCAGGCCCGGGCCTTGGGGATCGAGGAGGGCAGAATCTTCCAAACTTCGGGGATGATCCTTCACCCCAAGTTCTATCAGGCGATCCCGTGCGACCGGCGCGCGGAGCGGCGGCGGCGCGGGCTTGATCCCGACACGACCACGGGCCTGGTGCTGTTTGGCGGGCAGGGGGCCGACGCCATGCTGGAAATCGCTGAGCGCATCGATGCGGAAGGGCCCCACCACGTTCAACTGATCTTCATCTGCGGCCACAATGAGAAATTGGCCCAGGTCCTGCGCGGCCGACGCAGCCGGGTGCGGACGTTTGTGGAGGGCTTTACTCATCAAGTTCCCTTCTACATGCTCCTTTCCGATTTCTTTATCGGCAAGCCCGGGCCCGGAAGTGTAAGCGAAGCAGTAGCCATGCGGCTGCCGGTGATTGTTGAGCGCAACGCCTGGACGCTGCCCCAGGAACGCTACAACGCCGAGTGGGTGTTGGAGAAGCAATTGGGAATGGTGGTGCGTGGGCCGCACCAGATTCCCGCTGCGGTGAAGGAGCTGTTAGGGCGGGGAAAGCTGGCGCAGTATCGCACCAATGCCGCTGCCATCCACAACCGCGCTGTATACGAGATCCCGGTCATCCTGCGACGCATTGTCGAAGGCACCCCCAATGGGCTGCAGGTGCCGGCAACCAGCGCGGCTCTGGCCGCGCCCACGCTCGTGAATCATGGTGGAAGTTTGTAGCCCACAGGCGGGCCAGGCCGCGAAGGACAATGGAATCCCCCTACGCTGCAAACAGCGCTCGCAAACTTTCGGTATAGGGTGCCCGGGCCACGCCCTTTTCCGTGATGATGGCCGTAATGTAGCGCTGCGGGGTGACGTCAAAGGCTGGGTGGCGCGCGGGTACGTTGGCAGGCGCCAGGTTCACGCCCGCGAGGTGGGTGACTTCAGCGGAGGACCGCTCTTCGATGGGAATCTGCTCGCCGGAAGTGAGGCTCATGTCGATAGTGGAAAGCGGCGCGGCCACATAAAAGGGAATACCGTTTTCGTGCGCCAGCACGGCGACGGAGTAGGTTCCGATCTTGTTTGCCGTGTCGCCGTTGGAGGCGATGCGGTCCGCGCCCACAATAGCGGCACGAATCTCGCCCTCCTTCATAAAGTGTCCTGCCATGTTGTCGGTGATGATGGTCACGGGGATCCGGTCTTTGGCCAGTTCCCACGCCGTCAGGCGAGCACCTTGCAGGAAAGGCCGCGTCTCGTCGGCGAATACCGTCAGCTTCTTACCCGCACCGACGGCGGCGCGAATGACGCCCAGCGCCGTGCCGTAACCCCCCGTGGCCAGCGCGCCGGCATTGCAGTGGGTAAGCACGGTGCCGGAGTCCGGCATCAGGTCCGCGCCGTGGCGGCCCATCGCCTCGTTGATGGCGATGTCTTCGGCCAGGATGCGCTTGGCTTCCTCTTCCATTCCGACGCGCACCATGTCGATCGACGCGGCATCCGAGTGGTGGCACGACAATGACTGCTCAAACGCCGTCCGCATGCGGTTGATCGCCCAGAACAGGTTGACGGCGGTGGGCCGGGTCCTGGACAAGGTGTCAGCGATGACATTGAACTCAGCCTTTAGTTCAGTGATATTCCTCGCCCCCGAATTCTTGACGCCCACGGCAACTCCCATCGCCGCCGCCACACCAATGGCCGGCGCACCGCGAATCACCATGGAGCGAATCGCTTCCGCCACCTCACGGTAGTTGGTGCAGGTGCGATAAATCTCTTCCTCCGGCAGGCGTGTTTGGTCAATCATGCGCACGCCCTGCTCGGTCCATTCGATGGTTTTGAAGGGGGCAAGCGAGTCCTGAGCCATAGGCTTACGAGATTATCACATTCGGTCGTCGCAGAACGGGTAGCTATACTGTGCGACATAAATTGTAGCGTCGATCTCTGATCGACGCCGGCGGTCGGAGACCGCCGCTACAACCCAATGTGCAGACATTCATGTCGTCGTGTATAACAGCTAACAGCCTTATCCCCCACAGGCTATGTGCAAGCTTGTTGATCGTCATTTTACCTGCTCGTAGGTGATGTCCAATTCGACGAGTATCCGGTTCACCCACTCCCGGTGCTCAGGCTTCATCAGGACCGACCGCAGGCAGGTTACCGTCTCCGATTCGGTTTGCAGGCCAGCGAGCGAAGCAAAGTACCCGATGGGCAAACGGATCAGCGCCAGGTGCAGGCCGCGCTGGGCGGCTGCGTCGAAGATCTGGTGGGAGAGTTCGGAGGTGCGTTCGGCGGAATCCGCGCGTGGCGCCCAGACCACGATGTCGAGTTCGGGAGGGAACGGGAGCACCCAGCGGGAGTCGGCTGCTAGGCGCTCGGCGAACTCGACTGCGGCGCTGCGGCAGGCTTCGAGTCCCTGCGCGAACTCGCCTTCGCGGACGAGGGGCAGGAGCTTTTGCGTGGCCCACAACGCCACTGCCGAAGCCCCTGGGCGCGAGCATTCCAGACTGATCTCTCCCAGGTGTAACTCTGCCGAGGTGAAATAGGTGTAGGGAGAGTCATGCTTATAAAGTGCCCCCACGGCGGGGTCGCGAAACAGCACGCAACCGCAGCCGTAGGGTTGCAGGCCGTGCTTGTGAGGATCGATGACGATGGAGTCAGCCTCACCGATCCGGTCGTACGCGGCACGGGTTGAGTCCGCCAGATTCCCCGCCAGAGTAAAGTAGCCGCCATACGCTGCGTCAACGTGCAGGCGAAAGCCGTATTGGTCGCGGAGGCGGAGAATCTCCGGTAAGGGATCGACGAAGCCCGTTCCGGTGGTTCCCACGGTTGCCACTACGCAGCCAATGTCCCCGGCCGCCAGCATTTTCGCCAGAGCCTGCGTGTCCATCCGGCCTCGGGCATCGCCGGGCACTTCCGCGAAGGGCAATCCCAGCACGCGGCTAATGCGGTGGTGGGTATAGTGCGCTTGAGTGGAAGCAACGATCTTCTTTCCCGGATGAAGTTGGCCCGCTACCCAGAGCGCTTCAAGGTTGGCCATCGTACCGCCGCTGGAGAGGTGTCCCAGATGGGTCTTCCACCCGAACATGGAGGCGATCTCCGCCACGGCTTCCTTTTCCATGGCTGAGCTGGCACGGCCGCCATCCAGCGCGTGGTTGTTGGGATTGATCCACGTCGCCAGGGCGTAGGCGGCGCGGGCAATCGGGTGGGGCGGCTTGAGCATCTGGCCGGCGTACAGGGGATGAAAGTAAGGGTAATTGTCGCGCAGTCGGACGGCGACTTCGTCCATCACCTGTGTCATCCGATTCAGATCTGGCCCATTTGCGTTGATGGAGGGGAGCGCGGCAAAGCCCTCCTCAAGCTTTTGCAGGGCGGACGGCAATAGCTTTAACGATTCCTTTTCGAACTGCATTTGAACCTCCCGGCGAGCCAACGGCCATCCGCAGGCGCGCGGTGCGGAGTAAAGGGCGTTTGAAGCACGGCGGCCTATTGTATGCGAAATCCAAGCGGTTGAACGACTTCTGCTCATGTGGTACCGCAGTGGGACCAGGGTTACAAGGGTGTTAGAACCGCTTTGCGCCCCAGCCAATTCGTGCTAATGTGAGGTCGAATTTTGGGTCTGGGGGATGCGGCCCACCCTGCCGCGAGACCGCTTCTTTCCGCAGACTTAATCCGCAATCGATTTGTCCGGTGTCCCGCATTTCACGAGGAGGACAACGCGAGTCATGTCACCTTCCATCCGACGTGCTTTAGAGTGCCTCATTCTCATCTTAGGTTTCGGCTGCACAATACTGAGTGGACAGACGTTCCAGGGCAGCTTTACGGGGACGGTTTTGGACCCGAGCGGCGCAGTGGTGCCAGGCGCGCAGGTAACGGTTACGGAGGAGGACAAAGGATTTTCCCGCAGCGTCGCTTCCTCCGTCAACGGCAGTTACGAAATTCCCCTTCTTCCGCCCGGGAGGTATGAACTGAGTGCTAAAAAGTCCGGCTTTGCGCAGTTTCAGCGCGGTCCCCTTCCGCTCCTCGTGAACCAGCACCTGCGGCAAGATATCGTACTTCTGGTGGGCTACCTAGGAGATGGCGTCACAGTAGAAGCTTTTCCAGAGACAGTAGAGAGTCAAACCTCATCTATCGGCACTACGATTGATGCCCAAAAAGTGAACGAAATTCCGCTTAACGGCCGGAACTTTCTGGAGTTGGCGTTGCTGGTCCCCGGGGTGTCTCCGGGCACAGCGGGCAGTGAGGTTAGCACCCGGGGCGGCGGGGGATCGATCAACGTCAACGGGATGCGCGATTCAATGAACTCCTACTGGCTGGATGGCCTGGATGATACTTCCGTGGGCGTGGGTCAGTACACCGTGGCTCCACCCCTGGATTCCGTGCAGGAATTCCGCATGGAGACGGGCGTTTACCCGGCGAAATTCGGCGCCCATGCCGGGGCGGAAGTGAACATGGTCACCAAATCGGGCACCAACCAGGTGCATGGCAGCCTCTATGAACTTGTCCGCAACACCGCGTTCGACGCGCGCAATTTCTTTGACCCGTCCGTGGCGCCCATGCACCGCAACCAGTTCGGCGGCACGCTGGGCGGCCCCATGACCTTGCCGGGTGTCTACAACGGCCACGACCGGACTTTCTACTTCGTTGCCTACGAAGGCATGCGCGAGCACCGCGGCTTTTATGACAATTTCCTCGTACCGTCCGCCGCCGAGCACCAGGGCAATTTCGCCGATCTTCTGAATCCCGCCTGCGCTACTCAGACCGTGCTGCTGAATCCCCTGGCGCTGTTGCAGGGGTCGGTACAGCCCTTCACGGCAATCAACCAGGTGCTGCCGCAGGCGGACCCTGTCGGCCAAGGGTTGGTGAATCAATACCCGACTCCGAATAATGCCACCGCTTCATGCGGCTCGCCCAATTACACGGCGCTGGTTGATCGTCAGGTGAACTACGACACGGTGACAGGGCGCGTGGACCACCAGTTTGACACCAGGAATTCCTTGTTCGTTCGCTACAGCTTGAATCTTGACCGCGAGTTTTGGCCTTCCGGTACATTGCCGGAAAGCATGACAGCGATTCCCGGCTACGGCCGGTTTGGTCACAACTCGTATCAAATGGCCGGCCTCGATTGGACGCACATCTTTAACCCCAAGCTCGTAAACGAAGTGAAGCTCGGATACAACCGCTGGCAGTTGCGCCAGGAAAACCAGGATCTCGGCAATAACCTGGCGGCAAGCCTTGGGATCCTCGGCCAAAACGAGATTGGCGGAGTTCCGGCCGGGGTTCCTGATTTGACGTTTTCCGGGTACGACAGCATCGGAGGTGACCCGAGCGTACCGGAGCGAGGGGCCGTGAACACGTTCCAGGTCGGCGATACGCTGACCCATGTCGTGGGCAATCACGCCCTAACCTATGGAATTGATTTCCGTTCCGTCCGGCGCGGCAACTTCACCGTTGACAGCAACTACCGTGGGGCTTTTGGCTTCACCGGATTCCTGACGGGCGGCCTGGGCCAGGTTCCTGCGGCGGCATTGGGATGTTCCACCTGTTTGCTCGGCAATAGCGTTGCCGACGCGCTGCTGGGACTGCCCCAGTACTGGCTGAACGGAGACCAGGAGTACATATCGGGCGCGTTCGGGGAGTACGACGCCTTTGGACAGGACGATTGGCGGGTGCGCTCGAACCTGACCTTGAACCTCGGCCTGCGCTACGAGTACAAGAGCCTGGTGACGGAAAAGAACAATGACTTTTCAAATTTTGACTTCGCCAACGACGAGTTGATGGTGGCCGGGGCCAACGCCGCGACACTGTGGAGCTTTAACCCCAGCCAAAACCCCGTCACCGGCCAGTTTGTTCTCAATCCCCAGCCTTGTACCGCCAATACCTGCGCCCAGCAGACCTTCAACTTCGGCCGTTCCGCCAGCAACCGTTCACTGCAATACCCGGACCGGAGCAATCTCGGGCCTCGTATCGGCCTTGCCTGGCAGCCGTTCAAGAATTCCAAGACCGTTCTGCGCGCCGGCTACGGCATCTTCTATGACCAGACTTTCGGTGACGTTTACTTCCAGAAAGCCGAAAACCCTCCCTTCCTGCGACTGCAAGAGGGCAATGTGGGTGAGGCGCTGCCCTTGATTGGTGCGTGCCAATTTACCGGCGCTTACTGTCCGGGGAGCGGTCAAATTCTACAGAACGCCTTTACCCAGATTGCCGGCACCGCCTATCCGGCCCTGAGCCCCTTTCAGCTTAATTTCCGCAACGCCCTCATTCAGCAATGGACGGGTGATGTGCAGCGGCAGATCGGTAATACGTGGCTATTCGATTTGGCCTACGTGGGGACGCGGGGGTTGCATCTGGTGCAGGAGTCGGATCCCAACCAGCCACTGAACATCACTAGCACCGCCCACGCTTCGGCGAGCGTACAAGCCCAGGCACTGGGTGCGTGCCAGGCGGGGAGCTGCCTTGGACCGATCCCCTACCTTGGCAATTTTGGCTATACCCAGTCGTCGGGCAGTTCCATCTATCACGCCCTCCAGGCCAAAGTGGAGCGGCGAACCTCCAAGGGGCTATCGCTTCTCGCCGCCTATACTTATTCCAAATCGATTGACACCGCCTCGGGTTTCACCAGCGACACCCGCAACCCCAATTTCCCGCAGAATTCCTATGATGTGGCGGCGGAGAAAGCCGTGTCGGACTTCAACTTTCCCCATCGTTTGTCCCTGGCATACATTTGGGATATGCCCTTCGGCACCAGTGTGGCCAAGCTCTCGAATTCCAAGGCGAACTACCTTATTCAGGGGTGGGAAGTGGGCAGCGTGCTCACCGTCATGTCCGGCCCTCCGTATACACCGGTGGTGAGTGGGAGCGTCAGCGGCGCCGACGAGTTGAACAACGCTACGGTGCAGCAGGGAACCGGAATGGACACGGATCGCCCCAATGTGATGAGCGAAAAGTTTTACCCCGCCAAACAATCTCCCCAAGAGTGGGTGTCGCCCGCGGCGTTCAGTACACCGAGTGAGTTTACTTTCGGGAATGCGGGGCGGAATATCCTGCGCGGTCCTGGGCTGGGAAGTTGCGATTTTTCGGTTCTGCGCAATTTCCGTTTGACCGAATCCACCAAGGTTCAGTTCCGCTCAGAGCTGTTCAATATTTTCAACCGTGCGAACTTCGACATTCCGCAAAATATCGTCAATGCCTCCAGTTTCGGGCAGATCTTTAACACCGTTCAACCTGTCGCCGGGCTTGCTTCCGGCGGCCCGGGCGAACCACGGGAGCTGCAGTTAGGATTGTCGTTGGTCTGGTAGCTGGGGTGGTCTTGTTAGCTGGTCAACACTGGATCGGCAAGGATAATGCGGTCGCGTCCTGATTGCTTGGCGCGATAGAGAGCTTGGTCGGCGGCGCGCAGGACGGCAGCGGGAGTCTGTCCGTGGTCGGGAAAGATGGCCACGCCCGCCGAAAGGGTAACATTGCCCAGCGGCTGGCCGTGGTGCTCGACGTGGAGATGGCTGACGGCATTGCGAAGGCTCTCGGCGCGTTGGCAGGTCACCTCGATTGAGGTCTCCGGCATCAGGAAGAGGAATTCTTCGCCCCCATATCGACAAGCAACGTCGTCCCCGCGCACGAGGGTACGGAAGAGGGCAGCCGCTTCCTTCAAAAGGACGTCGCCCGCGTCGTGGCCAAAGGTGTCGTTGTAGCGCTTAAAGTGGTCAAGGTCGAACAAGATGACGCCGATCGGCCGGCCGCTCCGCGCTGCACGTTTCACCTCTCTCTCAAAAAACTCCTCCATGTACCGCCGGTTATAAAGCGAGGTCAACGGATCGCGAATCGACTGCCCACGCAACGTCTCGCGCAGTTGGAGGTTGGCCAGCGCCAGGCCCACGCTTTCGGCGAACGCTAGCACCAAGCCTTGTTGGGAAGTGTTGGCAGCCAGCGCTGTACCGTTGCCACGCTCGCTCTGGCTCATAAAGAGAATGCCCAGCGACTCCCCCAGAGCCATCATCGGGACACAGTAAGTGGATGAGCAGCGTGCCTGCTGCACATGCTTGCAGAGGGGACGCCCGTGACAGTTCTCGACCAGATACGGCCGTCCGCTGCGCAGGGCCCAGCAGTCCTCCGGTGCGAACACCTGTTCGCCGATCGCGGGATTGCCCCAGTGGGTGAGCATCTCCACGACGTCTCGGGACGGGCTGATGACACCCAGCCCTCCGGCTACTCCCGGGAAGAGCTTTTCCGCGGTTTGCCCGACGATTTGGTGTGCCTCCGCCGGCGAGGTGCAACTTTGCAGCATGCTGGCCATCTCACTCATCAACGTGATCTGACCGGCGCGGATTTCGGCTTGCCGGATCTCTTCGGAGAGCCTGCGGTTGGCGTCCCGAACCTCCTGTTCGGCGCGATGGCGATCCGTTATATCGAGAAACGTCACGACGGAACCCGTGATCTCCCCGCCCTTCCGCACGGGGTAAGACCAGTACTCCACGGGAAAACTGGCGCCATCGGCGCGCCAGAAAACCTCATCGTCGCAATGAACGGGCAATCCTTTCTGCCCGGCTTGGAGGATGCGGCACTCGGAGGTGGGATACGGTGTGCCGTCGAGCCGCTTGTGATGAGCGAGTTCGTGAATGTTCTGGCCCACCAGACTGTCAGATACGGCATAACCCAGAGTCTGAAGCGCGGCGCGATTGGCGAACGTGCACAATCCATTCCGGTCAACGCCGCAAATCGCTTCGGCGGTGGAGTCCAGAAGCACGCGAACGCGATCCTCGCTTTCGCGCAGAGCGGCTTCCGCCCTTCTCCGGCCTATCAGATGTCGTTCCAAAACCGAATAGGAAGCCACGAAGAGGAGGAACATCAAGCCGGCAAGGATGCCCAGCGTCCACAGGGTTTTGCTTGCGGCCGATTCAAAGGTTTGCCGGTGGCGTGCGTGGACATCAGCTTCCTCGCGGTCCATTGCTGACAGTAGGGCACGGATCTGATCCATCGCCTGTCCGCCGCGCTGCACTTCCTGCTGGACTTGAGCCGGGCTGTAATGGGCCGTGCGGCGGGCAGCAAGCAGGCTGCTCGCAGAAGCGAGCCTGCGCTCGACGGCGCTCTGTAATTCGCCAAGGCGCTCCTGCTGGATAGGATCGTCCGCCGTCAATTCTTTCAGGCGGCCAATATCAACCGGTATCTTGGCTTCGGCGTCAGGATACGGCGCGAGAAATTTGTCATCTCCCGTCAGCAGGTAGCCGCGCACGCCAGTTTCCACGTCCTGCAGCGCCGAAAACGTAGTCGAGATCACGGTGATTATTTCGCGGGATTGCCGGGACCACGCAACGGCCGCCTGGGCGCGCCGGACGTTAAGATAAGCCTCGGCCGCAATCGAAACTACCAGTCCTGATGCCAGAATGAATGCAATTCGGACTGACTTCTCGATGCTGAGATTCATCACGCTTCCGTAAATGGATTTTGGCCCAGCCGATGCTTGAAGATGTTCGCCGGCGTGGCGGCCGACGGCACCACCTGCTCAACATCATACACGTTTTCGGCAAAAAACCAAACGACGGTTTGACGAATACCGCTTTAGGGTAAGTCGGCGAAGGGTACCAGTAGCGGACGCTCCGCCAGGAACGGCAGGCGGGTGATCTCCTTGACGGCCTGGGTTACGCGGTTCTCCTGCGTGGCCTCCAGAGTCATGACGAAAGGAAGACGCTTCTTGTCGCACTCGGGCTCTTGCAAGACGGAATCGATGTTGATGCGATGCCGGCCCAGAATCGCACAGACACGGCCCAGGATGCCCGGCCGGTCGCGTACGACCAGCCGAAGATAGGTGGCCGCCACGTTGTCATCGGGCGAGGCGATTCGGGACGGATGCCAATCCACGTATCCGAAGGGACTCGAGGACGAGCTGCCGGCGCCAATGGCACGGGCGATTTGGACGACGTCCGAGAGCACGGCAACGCCCGTCGGTTCGCCGCCCGCGCCGCGGCCCACGATGCTGGTATTTCCGCCCTTGTTGCCGACCAGAAGGATGCCGTTGGTGGCGCCCATGACCCCAGCCAATCGGGAGGTGGTGGGAATCATCATCGGGCGCACGAATATTTCCAGGCGATCATTCGTGCGGCGACGGGCGCCGGCGATGAGACGCAAGGTGTGATTCAGGCGATGCGCGTAAGCGAAGTCCACCTGGTCGATGCGGGTAATGCCTTCCACCGGTATGTCCGCAACCTTGACCGCCTGTCCAAAACAGATCATGGCCAGAATGGCGATCTTGTAGCTGGCATCATACCCTTCGACATCAAAGGTGGGATCCGGCTCGGCGTACCCCTTCTGCTGAGCCTCGGCCAGGACTTCCGCGAACGAACACCCGCGCCGCTCCATCTCCGTGAGAATGTAGTTCGTGGTGCCATTGAGGATGCCATAGACGGCGGTGAAGTTCTCGCCCGCCAAGCCCCCGCGCACGGCGTGCAGCACAGGAGTTCCGCCAGCGACGCACGCCTCGATTCCCAAGCTCACATTGTGGGCGCGGCTGCGCTCCACCAGTTCTACCCCGTACTCTGCCACCAGTTGCTTATTGGCGGTAACCAGATGCTTGCCCGCCGCCAGGGTGGCGAGGGCAATAGCCCGCGCCGTGGGGAGCACGCCTACCAGCTCGACAATAATGTCAACCTCGGGATCGCTGACCACTTCCTTCCAATGCGAGGTGACTTTGACGGGAGTGCCCAGCCAGGAGAGGTCCCGCTGGTGCACGCTGCGGGAACATATCGCCTTGAGCTGGAGGTCGCACCGGAGGCGGCGCCGGATTTCACGTTGATGCTCGGCCAGGACTTTCAGCGTGCCCGTACCGACAGTCCCTAGTCCAATGACACCCAAACCCACGGTGTGCTTGTCAGGCTGGGCATCGGCAAAACGAATTCGCGGTGAATGTTTCATGAGCATCGTCCTATGGCCTGCGAAAGGCGCTATCCACTTTGCAATGAAGCGGCACAAATGGCAAGTAAAACCCCACCGACGGCAAACCCGGCACGATTAGGTTAGAATTGTCACCAACCGGGCGGACGAAGGTGCTTCGCCTCAACTCGAAAGGAGCCCGCATGCTGAAAGAATTCAAGGAATTCGCAGTCCGTGGAAATATTCTGGATATGGCCGTGGGAATCGTGATGGGTGCATCATTCGGTGGAATCGTTACGTCGTTTGTGAACGATGTTTTGATGCCGCCGATTGGTCTGTTACTGGGCCACGTCGATTTCTCCAACCTCTTCATCAATCTCACAGGCCGGCATTTTGACTCGGTCGCCGCCGCCAAGTCGGCGGGGGCAGCGACGCTCAATTACGGGATGTTCCTGAACACTGTCATTAATTTCGTAATCGTCGCGTTCGCCATTTTCCTGTTGGTGCGCCAGGTGAACAGGTTGCGGCCAGCCGCCGCGGCCCCCGCCGCGCCGGCGCTGAAGGCCTGTACCTATTGTTGTTCGCAGATCCCCGCGGCTGCCACGCGTTGTCCGAGTTGTACATCGCAGTTGTAGCGGGGCCGCGTGTTGTGTAGGCGGGAACTCCTGGAAGATTGACGGGGGCCGCAAATGGCGGCCCCCGCGAGATTTCTTAAGCTGACATTTTCTTCAAGATCAGTCGAAGGCTGGCCGCGACGCCCAGGAGAAGTCCTCCCACCAGGCCGATCAAAGGCAATGGACTGGCGGTGTGGGGCAACTGCTTGGAACTGGAATTTTCCACCACCTGGGGTGGCGGGGCTGGGGGTTCGTTCGCCGCCGACTGAACGGGGCCGGTGATGTGCAGAAGTGCCGTGCGAGTTTGAGACCCGCCGCAGGCATTGCTGGCTGTCAGAGTGTAAGTTACGGTTTGGTCAACGGGGCCGGAAGAGGAACTCGCATTGACGGGAACCTCGCGGCTACCGCTCTCTCCGACCGACCCGATGGGATCGACGTTAACGGAAGTGGCGTTGGGGGCCGACCAGGTCAGTGTCGCCGTCTTTGCGGCCGGATCTCCCTGGCCACCAGTGACGCTAACATCCGTGGGCGACACGCTAAGGGATGCGTTGATGTCGCTGTTCACGCTCACGGTAGCGTCGGAAGTATAAGTCCCGCCCGGGCCGACCGCCGTGAACTTGTACGTGGTGTTCTGCTTGGGCTGCACCGTTTCGTCGCCGGAGTTACTGACCGGCGCACCGTTGATTTCGGTTTTAGTCGCGCCTGTGGAGGACCATGTCAGGTGCGCGGAATCGCCGCAATTGACCTGTCCCGCGGACGCGGCAAACTGGCCGCCCACTTTTTCCACGGCCACATGGTCGTTTAGAACTCCCCCTTGGAATCGGGACATCTCCTTCAACTGCTCCCCGCGCGACCAAGGCAAGGTCTTGCGCACGCCTTTGAAGGCGTCAACTACGACGCGCTTGTTCGCTTCCACATCGACGGTCGTGGTCCAAGGGTCCCGATCCATATAGGCCACCGTCAACTCCTGCTTGCCGGGGGGAACGATCAACTCTTTCTTCCAAAAGTGATCGTTGTCGAACTCTTTGATATTCCCGACAAAGGATGACTCCGGGTCCTTGCCGTTGAGCAATACCGCGGCGCCGTGTGGTCCTTCGATGGTGATGCATCCCCACGGGCCGGAAATGGCTCCGGGGATCGCCTGCATCGTGACATTGATCACGGTCGCCTTGTGCGAGGTGATCGTGACCGTGCGTGTTTCGTGTCTGAACCCGTAGTTGTAAAGGTCGATTTTGTGCTCCCCGGGTTCCAGGGTGACGTAATGACCTTTCGATTCGTAGACCGGCTTCCCATCGGCGTAGATGTACGTCTCTTTTGGACTAACACGGACGATGAGGGAGCCGCGATCCGAAGCTGACAGCGGCTGCAGCCAAACGAGCAGCAGCGTGACAACCGATACCGCCGATACCACCAGATTTAACCGACGAATACGCATGCCTTTACCCTCCTGCTATGATTGCACGAACTTCAGTGTGCCCTACCCGGCTACAGAGTTTAAAAGCCCTCACGAATCCCCCCTTTACTTTTTAGCATAGGGGGAGGAATGTTGCAATCGGCGGAACGCCGAAGTGCAGGGGTTAATTTGGAGGCAATCCTACTAATGGTACCGATCTCACCGATGGGCCTATATGTTGTGGTGTCCAGGGATTGGAAGTGGACCCGGGCCCTTCGCCCGGGTTTAATTGTTGCGGCGGTGCGATGGGTGCGGCTGGCTCTCCGCAGCACAAGAGCGGAGGCTACCAGCGAGGCAGGCAAGCCCCCGAGGGATGACGATGCGAAGTTCGCCGGGGCCATGGGGCCCCGGCGATGGTTAAGTTACTTTCGGGCAGCGGGCTTCCGCACCACCGGTTTCTTCGCCGGTGCGGGCGAGCGCTTTTCCGCAGGCTTCCGGGCAACGGGCTTCTGCTCTCCCAGCAACACGTTCAGATCCTCCGAGTTGTAGGGGAAGAAGCGCTGGGAAGTCACATTGGTTGTACTCAGGCGGATGTCCACGCGGCGATTGTTCGCCAGGCGGAATGCCAGGATGTTGTGCTCGACGCGTTGGCGATCTTCCGCCGTGACGTTGGGATTCTGGTTGGTCAGATCCTCCACTTCTTTGTCGGTCAGGTTGTGTTCTTTCCCCAGCGCCATGGTCTCAATCTTCTCGGCGGGGATTCCGTGTTCCACCAGATAGCTCTTTACCAGATCGGCGCGGCGTTGTGAAAGCGCCTTATTAAACGCCACCGGCCCGCGCTGATCGGCGTGAGCTTCCAGAATCAACTTGGCTTCCGGCCGCATCGGCAGGTAGTCCTTGAAGTTGGCAACCACCTCGGCAAGGCGTCTTTCCTGGCCGGGAACCAGTCCTGACTTCGGATCGGCAGCGGTGGGGAGGTTGGTGGGAAAGTAAATGCTGTTGAAAGTGAGTTTGGTAACGAGTGTGGCCTCGCTTACGGAAGATTGCGGCAGTTCGATCGTGCCGACAATGTGCAAAGTGGCCGTACGCGTCTCGGAAGCGCCGCAGGCGTTGCTGGCCTGTAGGGTATAGGTGACCGTCTCATCAATCGGTCCGACGGTCGTTTGTTTGGGCGTTGCCTGGATGTCGCGACTGCCGCTGGCTGCCACCGAGCCAAACGGATCAACGGAGGCGGAGTTGGAATTCGCGGCCGACCAGGTCACCGTCGCGCTCCCCTGCTGGTCAACTTTGTCGCCGATCTTGTGGTAGCGAATTTCGGCGGGCGACACACTGAGGGAAGCGGGAATGGCGGTGTTGACGTTGACCGTTGCATCCGAAGTGTAGACACCACCTGCACCGGCGGCGGTGAATTTATAGTCGGTCGTCTGCTTGGGTTGGACGGTTTGATCGCCGGAGGCGCTAACCGAGCCTCCATTGATATCGGTCTTTGCCGCCCCCTCCGAGGACCAGTTCAAACGTGCCGAATCTCCGCAGTTGATTTGAGTCGTAGACGCGGAAAACTGGCCGCTGACCTTTTGCACGGCGACCTGAGCGCTGGCGATTCCCGCGTGGAACCGCGGCAGCGACTGCAACTGTTGACCACGGGGCCAATCCACGGTCTTGCGGACGCCCCGATAAGCGTCGACTACCACGCGCTTGTTGGCCTGCACGTCCACGGTGGTGGACCACGGTTCAGTATAAGCATGTTCCACCGTCAAAACATGTTTGCCCGGTGGAACGATCAACTCCTGCTTCCAGCCGAACTCATTATTGAACTCATCACCATGCCCGACAAAGAAGGCCGCCGGATCTTTTCCGTTCAGCAGCACAGCGGCGCGACTTGCCCCTTCCAGAGTGATACATCCCCAGGGCCCAGACACGGTCCCGGGGATCGGTTGCATGCTGACGTCAATCTTAGTCGTGTGATGGGCGACGATGGTAACCGAGCGCGATTCCGGCTTGTAGCCGTAGTTATACAGATCGATCTTATGTTCTCCCGGGCTTAGTGTTACGTAGTGGCCCTTTGATTCCAGCAGAGGTTGACCATCAGCATAAATGTATGTTTCACGTGGAGTAACGCGGACGATAAGGCTCCCCATCTGTGCCTGTACCGGTTGCGCGATGAGCAGCAGGGTGGCTAGGAAAGGGAGGAGTCTGGAACAGCGAGTGAGCATTAGAATTCCCTCCGTTAAGACTTATGACAATCTCGTCGGTGACTTTTTTCCGTCTCGTAAATGGAAGCTATTCTATCAAATTGTGCCGCGGTTTTAGATGGAATTTCCATGCCCTCGTCGTTATGTTGTGAAGAGGCCTCGGCGCGATTGACTCGGCCTGGCTTTGGATCTGCGTCGCCCCCAAAGTCGAGTATCCGCCGCGGTCACCACTCGAACTCAATGCGCGTCCGGCGCACGGAATATTCCGCATAAGGCGTCACCTCGAACTTCCGCAGGTGTTGCGCGTGGTCGGTGTATGCCAGCAGAAACGTCAAGGTATTGTCACCCGGGGGAAGATAAGGTTCGGGAAGATAAAAGTCCCTCTGCGGGCCCGTCGTGACGTAGCGTCCCACGAACTTGCCATTGAGAAAGATCAGCGCATCACAGTCGGCGTCGAAGGTGAGCTTCCACGGCACTGTCCACGCTTCTTCGATCCGCGGCATGGTAAACTTCACGCGGCCCCAAGTGAAGGCAGAAACGGGGCCTGCCGGTCCGGTACCGCCCACGAACGTGGCGGGAGTCCACACGCCCGCTTCCGGATTGATTTCCTTCCCCCGCATCATCGCCGCATAGCGTTGGATTTGCCAGCTTGCCACGTTTTTGGCAGAGCCGAAATCTGTCCCGAAGGCAACGGATTCAAGCCCTTTCAACTCTCCAATGTTCTTGCCGAAGTTGGGAGCGCCAAACGCTTCGTAGGAAATTTCCACCACGTTGGCGCCGGCTTGCGCGTACTTCCCCAGGGGAAAGTCCGTGAAGGTTTCGGTGTTGGAAGCCTCCGCCACATACTTGCCGTTGACGAACACTTTCTTCACGTCGTCAGCCCGCGCCGAGATGAACAATCGGGGCTCGCCGCCGAACGTGAAGGGGCTGCGATACTTGACATAGCCGTACGGAACCGCGCCCAGGTCTTCCAGCGCGTGCAGAGGCCCCGTCAGCCATTCTCCGGCTCCGGGATCAAACTTCTCCACCCAGCATTCGCCTTCGTTCAAATTGATGGGCTGCGCCGGCAACGGCGGCGTATCAATCTGAAGCCGCGCCATGTGCCACGGCCGGTCATACTTGAATTCGGTTAGCTCATCATCCAGGCGGCACTTCTGGGGTAGCGGCGGCAGCATCACGGCCACATCGTGTTTTCCCGGAAGAAACTGCACGTCCACCCAGGCGCGACTCTTCTCTGTGCCGGAGTTCACCAGGGAATAACCATCGGTCATGATGGGGGCAACCACCGTTTTGGTTTCCTCGGAACCCGGAACAATCCTGGGGGGGAATTCCCAGAGCAGGGTACGCAGCGCCGTATCCCGCGGCAAGACGATGATTTGAAGGTGGTCGTGGTAAAGCAGCATTTTCTCCGAGGTTCCTACCAGCATCGCCAGAACGGAGGTTTCAAAATCCGGATCCCAGTACCGATAAGCTGTATCGCCTTCCACGCGGGGCTCGTCCGTGGTGGCCATGCCCATTTCCAGAATTCGCCCGGGCACATCGTACAGAATCACGAAATCCCGGTCGAGATTGACGCCGTGCGTCAGTAGTTCCCCCGTCGAATAGACAAGCCTTCCTCCACTGATGGGAATCTGCACCGGCAGCATTTTCATCTCGCGCGGAGCGAGTTCCAGTTCGCTCTGCCGGGGGGCAAAGATGAAACGCTTGCTGGGGCTGTGGGAATCGGTGAACGTCATCTTGAAACGTTGGGGAGCGTTGGCATTTTCGCGGACAAACAGCACCGCGCTGGGGCCGTTGGTGCGTTCGCTCACGCTGACATTGGCATTCGTGCATTGCACGTTGGGCACAGCCACGGCGCGGGTCAACACGCTGCCGAACGCGCGCAGGGCCTGACCCATGCCGCGGACGGCGTAGTACTTGTCGCCCAGGCCACCCGGTTCGCGGATGGGCGCGGCGTAGTCATAGGTGGTGGTCAGCTTCTTCCCCGCCCAATCAAAATTGGTCCCGCCGAAGCCCATATAGTAGTTAAAGCTTGTCACCCCCAACTCCAGGGCAGTCTTGGTGATCATGCTGATTTGCGCGGCGTCCACTCCATCCTGATTCACCGAAAGCAGGCCGCCGAACTCGCTGAACCAGCCGCCCTGGAGTTCCGTGATTGCCACGGGAGAGTTGGGCTCTTCCCGGCGCAATTTCTCCAGCGCGGGAGTGAGTTCCTTCACGATATTCCAGCGCGGATAGAAATTGCACGTGTCCATGATCCGCGCCATGTCCGGATAATTATTTTCGCGGGCTTGTTTGGTCCAGCAGGTGATGACGGGAACGCTGATGCCGGCGCCCCAGACCATTTGCGCCAAAGCATCAACATACTGGCGCTTGGCGTCGTCGGGCATGGGCACGCTGAAGTCGTACTCATTCTCCACCTGCACCATGATGATCGGACCGCCCAGCGTGATCTGATTGGCCATGATGATGGGAAGGACCTGCGAGTACCAGTGCTGCGAAGTCCGCAGGCTCTCGGGGTCAGTCGTCCGCAGCGGAAAGCGCTTGGCCGCCACCCAGGAGGGGAATCCGCCGCGCTCCCATTCCGCGCACACATAGGGGCCGGGGCGGACAATCATCATCAATCCCATGTCGTTCACCAGTTTGACGAAGTCTGTGAAGTCCGAGAGATCTGCTTTGCCTTCCTGGGGCTCGTGGTAGTTCCAGAAGACGTAGGTTTCAATGGTGTTGAAGCCCGCGACCTTGAACTTTTGCAAACGATCGCGCCATAACGCCTTGGGACAGCGTGGGTAGTGAAACGCACCGCTCATCACCAGCGTGTCCTTGCCGTTGAAGGTGAAGCATTTTGAGTCGTAGCGAAGCAGTTGCGGGTTGTCGAAATGCATCTGGCCGGCGGCCGACAACGCCCCAGAGGCCTCAGCGTTCATCTGACCACCCGGACTTAGGGCCGCGGCCAGCGGCGCAGTGACTGCACCCAGCAGAAAATTACGACGGGATGATTTCATATCAGTAGCTCCTTCGGGCTTGCAGTATAGAGGCGTGTGAACCCTCCTGCAAGTCCGCCGGAATTGTGCCACGCGCTTGGACCGTCTTTGGTGCTTTCCTTTGTTTTCAACAATATCTCCGGTTGCACCTGCATTTCTTGAAAAGCAGGAGTCAGGAGCCAGGAGTCAGGAGCAAGAGTAGGGGTGTCGCCGGCAAATGTCTTGAGACTCTCGAATTCATGCCTCCTTCCTGACATCTGATACTTGACACCTTTCTGTCTGCGTTCCTTTGTTTTCAACAATATCTCCGGTTGCACCTTCATTTCTTGAAGAGCAGGAGTTAGGGGCCAGGAGTCGGAAGACCGAATTGGGCGCGCCCCACCCAGTTGCGTTAGCTTCGGACCTCCACCCTCGGACGCTGTTGTTTGTTTTCATGCACATTCCGGCTTGGAACGTCGGCTTTTTTTGGTAGCCCGACCTTCATCCTGCCGAGGCCGCAGGTCAGGACTTCGGAGCCGAGATTGGTGCCCTGGCACCTCACACCTGACACCTCGTTCTTTTGTTTTCATACACATTCCGGCTTGGAACGTCACAAATTTCATTCTGCGAAGCATCGCCCCGTTTGAGTATTTCCCGTTTTGGACTCGGATGCCGGACTCCCGCCTTGTGTTTTCATACACATTCCGGCTTGGAACGTACCAAACCTTCGCTGCCTGCCCGAAGACGTGGCCCAATGTTTTTGGGATTCAGGACTCCAGACTCCGGACGCCGGACCGGACGGTGACTGGCTAGAATTAGTGGCTTGATCGGGGTCACTAGGGGCTAGCGGGTCGCGGAATGCCGCGACGGCAGGGTGCACACGGAGGGAATTACCCACACCCTGGCGATAGACTACGCCCCCATGTTTACCTAATGGTACCTGATTGTCAAGTGGTAATTCTGGATTTTGACGAACGAACCCCCTCACCCGTCGCTGCGCGCCACCCTCTCCCCCAAGGGGGCGAGGACATGAATTCAATCTACCTCTCCCCTCGCCCCCTTGGGGGTGAGGGGGCGTGTCACTTCATTCTGTAATGCTCATTAGCTGCACACTGATGGCGCTGTCATCCTGAGCCCTGTCTCACCACTGTCATCCTGAGCCTGGCTTTTCAAGGCGAAGGACCTTTTTCATTGTACGGAGGAAGCGGAGCGCGGGAGCGCCCCGTTCTTTTCCGCCGCGTTCCCGCGGCACGTCTGGGTAGGACGAAATACGGGGGTCCTTCGCCTTGAAAAGCGAAGCTCAGGATGACAGTTTGGTTCGTTGGTAATGCAAATTAAAGAGCGTGGTCATTTCGCGGAAAGCTTGCAGTATAGAAGTGCATGAAGACTCCAGCGGGCCCGCTGAAATCATGCTTAAATGGGTTGAAGGCTTTGGCCGAGTCACCAGAATCCAACTAAGGAGTTGCAGCCATGACAGCGACACATCCCTACGCAGCAGTTCTAGGCGAGCGCGATCCGCTCGACGCGCTTACCGAGACGCAACAGAGCATTCCCGCCCTCGCGAACAGTCTCGGCGCCGAGGGTTTGAAACGCAGCTACGCGCCGGGGAAGTGGACCGCGGCGCAGGTGCTGGCCCATCTGGCCGATTGCGAGATCGCTTTCGGATTTCGCGTGCGCCAGATTATCTCGGAACCCGAGGTAGGAATTCAGCCCTTCGATCAGGATCGTTGGGCCCGGTACTATGCCGGCGTCAACGGGTTGGAGGCGGCCCAAACGTTTCAGGTGGTTCGCGCCTGGAATTTGGCGTTCTTCCGCAAGCTCAGCGCGGAGGAGTTGAACAAGACGGCGCTTCACCCCGAACGCGGTCCGGAGAAGGCCGACACGGTGATTCGCATCATGGCCGGACACACGCTTCATCATTTGGCCCAACTGGAGACCATCGGCGGTGCGGGCCAGTAAATTCCATGAGAAGCCTTGATGATCTGGCCAGGGATGCGCGCGTGGCGGTGCGGAAGGCGGGAGTGTGTGACCCTGACGGCACCTGCGTGATTTGCTGGATGCAGCGCGCGCAGCGGGCGCTGGACAATCCGGCGCTGAATGTCGCCATCGAGGCGGGGAATTTGCTGGGCAAGCCGGTTGTAGCGTTTATCGGTGTGGTTCCCTTTTACCCGAATGCCAATCTGCGCAGTTACACTTTTTTTGTGCAGGGGCTTCCCGACACCCGTGAAGGACTGCGCCAACGGAACGTCGGTCTGGTTTTGCGCCGGTGGCCCGAACAGCGGCTTGATCAGTTCTGCGCTCAGGTTCGCCCCAGCCTGGTGGTGGGCGATGAAAACCCCATGCGCGAGCCCGAGCATTGGCGCGCCGAGCTCGCCAATCGCCTTCGCGTGCCATTCTGGACTGTTGACGCGGACGTGGTGGTGCCCTCGACCCTGCTCCTGAAAGAGCAGTATGCTGCCCGCACCATTCGCCCGCGGATTCGCGCTCTGCTCGATGAGTTCCTTGTGCCGATCGAAAATCCCAAGGCGCGGGTTCGCTGGAAGCCGTCGAACAAATTGGAATCCCTTTCCGTCGACGCCGATCTGCTGGCGGGGTTTCCGATTGACACCTCGGTTCAGCCCGTTTCGAATTTCCGCGGCGGAAGCGGCCCGGCGATGGAGTCGCTCACACGTTTTCTGCGCGACGGCTTGGCAGGTTACGCAACCCGGCGCAATCAGCCCGATCTGGACGGCACCAGCCGGCTATCGCCTTATCTCCACTTCGGCCACATCGGGCCGCACACCGTGGCGCTGGCCGTCAAGAGCGCAAACGCGCCACGTGCGGATCGAGAAGCATTCCTGGAAGAGTTGATCGTCAGGCGGGAGCTGGCCATCAATTTTGTGAGATTCAATCCTCGTTACGATCAGCTTCAGTCCGCCGAGCCATGGGCGCTCAGGACGCTTAAGGAGCATCGAAGGGACGAGCGCGAGCACCTCTACACCGAGAAGCAATTGGAGAACGCCGAAACACACGACCCCTTGTGGAACCCGGCGCAGCAGCAGATGGTGTGCTCGGGGTGGATGCACGGGTACTTGCGAATGTACTGGGCGAAGAAGATTCTGGAATGGACCAAAACACCGGAAGAAGCCTTCGACATTGCCGTTCGATTGAACGACCGCTATGAATTGGATGGCCGCGACGCCAACGGTTACGCCGGCATCGCCTGGGCCATTGGCGGCAAGCACGACCGCGCCTGGGGGCCGGAGCGACCGGTATATGGCAAAATCCGCTACATGTCCTACGCCAGCACGTCGCGAAAATTCAACAGCAGAGCGTACATCGAGGGTGTGAACCGGGGGCTTGCTGATCTTGATTTAATGAGGTGACGAATGAACCCCCTCACCCGTCGCTGCGCGCCACCCTCTCCCCCAAGGGGGCGAGGGCGTGAATTCAATGTACCTCTCCCCTCGCCCCCTTGGGGGAGAGGGGCTGGGGGCGAGGGGGTAGTGTCACTTCATTGTGCAGAGATCCTTAAGATAGGCGCTAGACGTTGCGGTGTGGCATGCTGCTGACCTTCCGCTCAAATTTCCGCGTTCTCCCATAGACAATCTTCGAGCGTTGAGCATAATGGGTGCGTGCAATCTGCCTTTGCACTCATCTTTGCCGTCCAACTTCGCTCGGAGGCGCCAACATGGCTTCTTCCCTTTCCTATTGTCCTGATCTTGAGGCGCGCCTGAAGAGGCTGCGTGCACTTTATACCGATCGTCCGCAGGACCAGATCTTTGCCCGCATGGAGGTGGAGACCAACGCCCTGCGCAAGTTCGCCGCCAAGTACCCGCCTGGTTACACTTCACGGCCCGAGTTGCCGGAGCGCGTAGCCTTCTGGGATGAGTTGCTGGCAGAGCGGGCCGCGATTCACGATGATTCCATTCCCTCCGTCTACTTGAGTGAAATGGACCAGGGCCTCTACGGTGGCATGGTGGGCGGCAACGTCCAGTTTATGGCGCACCCGGAGAATGGCTGGATTTCGTCCATGGTTCCGCCCATCCTCGAGGATTGGGACGGATTCTCACGGCTGACGATCGACCTGCAATCGCCCTTGTATAAATTCTATCGCCAGGAACTGGAAGTCTTTGCCGAAGCGAGTCGCGGCAAATTCGGCATCAGCCATTTCATTCTGATTGACGGACTCAACTTTGTGTTCGAGCTCTTCGGCGCCACCCGAACCTACCTGGAACTCGTGGATCGCCCCGAGAAAGTGCACGAGGCAATTGATTTTGCCTACCGGCTGAACGTGGAAGTCCAGCGTACCTTCTTCGAGAAGGCGCCGTTGCTGGCGGGCGGAACGTGCAGCAACATGGTGGAGTGGATTCCCGGGCGCATCGTTTCCGAAAGCGTTGATCCCTTCCACATGACTTCCGTCGATTATTTTGAGGAGTGGGGGCGGGAACCGGTAGAGAGAATCCTCGCGACCTTCGATGGCGGTGTGGTGCACATCCACGGCAATGGCCGCCACCTGCTGGAAGCTATCTCGACCGTTCGTGGACTCAAGGCTGTGTCGCTCAATGACGATCTCCACTTCGCTCCGGCGTTTTCCATTCTCGGAAAACTCCGGCGGCGCCTGGGAGATATGCCGGTGGTGGTGCGGGCGGAGTTTCCCGACTTCCTGGCGGCGCTCGACGCGCATCAGTTGGAAGGCGGCGTCTTCTACAAGGTCCTGCACGCGCCGGACGCGGACACCGCCAACCGCACCATGGATCGTGTCCGCGCGTACGTCGCCTAAATCACGTGCTCAAAGCGATGGGCGAACTGCGCCCACGCCTCCGCGTTCCTTCCAGAGTTTGTACAGGCCCCAGGCCCCCAGAGTGCTGGTGTCGCGAATGGTTCCGTCGAGCATCATCGCCTCAAAGCGGCTGATCGGGAAGCCTCGGAGCACCAAGTCGTGCTCCTCCGGGTCGGGGTCGGCGTGGGCAGGCTTTAGTCCTGTCGCCAAGTAAACGTGTTGCTTTTGGTTGACGCAGCCGTAAGCAATCCACATCCAGCCGAGATTCGTCATCTGGGCCGCGGCCAAGCCGGTTTCCTCGCGCAATTCCCCACGGGCCAGTTCCTCGGGGTCAACGTCCGCGGCTTCCCATCCGCCCTGGGGGAGTTCCAGGCAGCGTTGCTGTACGGTGTAGCGGAACTGCTCAATCAGATAGACGGTTTCACGCTCGATGGGCACGATGATGGCGCAGTCATGCTTGTCCACCACGCCATAGATGCCTTCGGTTCCGTTGCTGCGCTCGATGCGGTCTTCGCGCACGGTCATCCAGGGATTGCGGTAGACTTCACGACTGCTCAGGGTTTTAATGCTCATGACAGTCAGTTTACCAAGTTTCGCAAGATTCGCGGAAATCGGAGAAGAGGAGGCAGGATGAACAGGCGGCAACTTCTTGGCTCGGCAGCGGCTTTGCCCGCATGGGGAGCGGCATTTTCCGCGGCGGCGGCACAGCAAAAGCAGATGAAGATTACCGGGGTTGAGACGGACCTGCTGATTCCGCCTCCCGGCGAGCCTTATTACGACGCGCTCCAGACCCTGAACGTGGACAAAGGCTCCGTGGTCCTCCGCATTCGCACTGATGCGGGAATCACCGGCTGGGCCAGCAGCGGATTCGGCGCTCGCGGCGAGGGCGCGCGGGTGGTGCAGTCGATTATCGAAAACGAAGTCAAGCCGGTGATTATGGGAAAGGATCCGGCTTTCCCGCGCCGCATTCGCGCCGAGTTGTGGAAGGCCATGAACTATCAGGGGGTGACAGGAGTGGCGCAATTCGCCCTGGCGGCAACGGACATCGCCCTCTGGGATATCCTGGGCAAGAACGCCGGCCTTCCCGTCTATAAATTGCTGGGGGCTTGTCGCGATCGCATGCCGGTCTACTCCATGTGTGGGTGGTATTACGACAACGACGGCGATCTTTCTCACTTCAAGCGCCAAATTGACGAGGCTGTCGAGCAGGGCTTCAAGGCGGTAAAGATCAAGGTGGGAAAGTACTCGCTGGACGACGATGTGCGACGCATCCGCCTGGCTTTCGACACGATTGGCAAGGACCGGCGATTAATGGTGGACGCCAACCAGGTGTTCGACCGCAAGGAAGCGATACGGCGCGGCAGGGTTTACCAGGAAATGGGTTGCTTCTGGCTGGAGGAGCCCCTGCCGCCCCAGGACATGGAAGGCTTCGCCATGGTGGCGCAGGCGCTCGACATTCGCATTGCCACCGGCGAGAACCTCAATACCAAATACGCTTTCGCCGACCTCATTGCCAGGCGCGGCGCCGACGTGGTGCAACCGGACAATCGCCGGGCCGGAGGGGTGAGCGAGTGGATGGAAATTGCCGCCGTCGCCGACGCCTACGGAGTGGAGGTGGCCAGCCACGGAGGTGGAGCGACTAACCTGAACATGCTCCTGGCCATGCCCAACGCGATCTACATGGAAACCGGCGGCAAGGCGAAATTGATTGACGGCGAAGTCTCCGCGCCGGAAGAGCCCGGCATGAGCAGCGAAGTCAGCGCCGATCAGATCCGAAAGAACAAAGTGGGTTGATGGGTAGCGGGGGGGGAGGATCGAACTTCCGGCCGAGGGGCGGCCGAGGGCCGCCGCCACAATCGACCCAGGCAAGTCACACCCGACGCAGTGCCATGCCCATTGCATCCAGCTCCCAACCAGTAAAATGCCTCCATTGTCCCAGCGCACTATCTCTGGCAGAGAGCCTCACCCGCTGGAGAGAAAAGTGAAGCGCGCGGACGCTGCCACCTACTTAATGCCGGCGATCACCGCAGCCTCGGTTAGAGGCGTGCTGCGCGAGGAGCCGCCCACATATACCTTGTACTCGCCGGGTTCTAACTCCCAGTCGCCCTTGCTAGCATTAAATATCGACAAGTACCGAGATTCGATCGTCAACGTTACGCTCTTGGTCTCACCCGCGATCAGATGAACCTTCCTCCAACCCACCAACCGCTTGAAGGGCTCACCCGCGCTTGGCGGCAGGGACATGTAGACCTGGGCAATCTCATCTCCGGCGCGCCCACCCGTGTTGGTAACATTGAAACTCGCGCTGAGTTCTTTCCCGGGCGTGGTGGTGAGTGCCGAGTACGCGAACGTCGTGTAAGAAAGGCCAAAGCCAAATGGAAACAGTGGTTCCTTCCCCACGGCATCGAACCACTTGTAGCCGACTTTCAAACCCTCGTTGTAGTTGATGTCGAACGGGACTTCGGTTACCCGTGGTTTCGGAGGGATTTCAACGGCAGCGTTCCCGGTATCCGGGAGCATTCCAGCAATCGTCGCATGTGGGAGGTCGGCCTCGCTCCTCGGAAAAGTCACCGGCAGTTTGCCCGACGGGTTCACGTCACCGAAGAGAATGTTGGCGATGGCCTCACCGCCACGAATACCAGGATACCAAGCTTCGATGATGGCGCTTACCTGGTCCACCCACGGCATAGTTATGGGTCCGCCGGTTTCCAGCACCACGATGCAGTGCGGATTCGCGGCGGCTACCTGGCTAACCAACCGGTCCTGATCGCCCGGCAAGGAGAGATTAGGCACGTCCCGGCTTTCCATAGTAACTTGGTAGACGAACACGAGAGCGACGTCTGATGCAGCCGCGAGTTTAGCCGCGGCGGCTGGATCCACGCCGGGGTTATACGTCACCCTCGCCGCTGGCGCCTTTGCGCGGATCGCCCGGAGCGGCGACGACCGGTGCCACACGATATACGGGCTTTCCAGAACCGCGTTCCCGCCTGCCGGACTGACTTGATCCGACCCCATGCCGGAAAGTACCCCAACGTCCGCGTGGGAGCCGATGACCGCAATCGATTTGATGCCGGAGGTCTGAAGAGGCAGTTGCGCGCCGGAGTTCTTGAGGAGCACGATCCCGCGCTCCGCCACGTGCTGCGCCACTTCTGCGCCGATGAAGGGGTCAACCGGCCTTGGAGCCGGGGGATTGTCAAAGACCCCTAAGGCAATCTCGGTCCGGAGGATGCGATGCACCATGTCGTTCAGTCGCGCAGCAGGAACCGCGCCTTTCTTCACTGCTTCCTTGAGCGTATCGCCAAAGTACTTGCCGGTCGGCATTTCCTGATCGAGACCCGCGAGGGCGGAGGGGACACTGCTCTGGGCGGCGCCCCAATCCGTCATCACCCAGCCCTTGTAGTTCCAAGCCTTTTTCAATTTGGTGGTCAGCAGATAGGGGTTCTCACAGGCGTACACGCTGTTGACCCTATTATAGGCGCACATCACCGTCCCAACATCGGATTCCTTGATGGCGATTTCGAACGCCAGCAGGTCGGTCTCCTCCATGGCGCGCTTGTCGATGACCGCACTGCCCACGGTGCGGCCTGTCTCCTGGTCGTTGACTGCGTATCGGTTGATGTTACCGACAACCTGTTGCGCCTGGGTGCCTTGCAATTCGTGACCCAGCATCTTCCCGATAAGCAGCGGGTCCTCGCCGAGACACTCGAAGTTACGACCGTTGCGCGGCTCACGAATGAGGTTGGCGGTTCCGCCCAGTGAAACGTTGAAGCCGAGGTCGCGCACCTCCTTGCCCAGCAGCGCTCCGTAATCGTATGCGCTTTCCAGGTCCCAACTGGCAGCGTTGGCAAGAGCACAAGGCAGCGCCGTCGCGTAACGCCCCCATGATCCAACGTTCGCGACCCCCGATCTTCCATCGGTCATCTGGAGAGCCGGGATCCCGAGTCGCAGGATCCCCGGCACGTAGCCGGCGCCGCCGAGTGAATGCTCGCGCATCTGCGGCCCATCTGCGCCGTGAACAAGCGTAATTTTCTCCTCCAGTGTCATCTGCTCGATGAGCAAATCAGCTCGCCGATCCGGTGACAGGCTTCTGTTCATCCAACCATGATCTCTCGATTCCGGTTCCCCCACCCGAATACCGTTTTTTCCGTCAGAAGCCCGAACGTTGCTCGCCAAGAGTACAGCCGTAATCGAGAGTGTCACCAGATAATTCAGGGACCTCCTTTGTCGATAAGGCTGAAGCATACTTGTTATCCCCGCCTCGGTACTAAACTGATGGCTTTGAGCAGGACGGCGTTAGCAGGGATGATATCCCCGAACGCATTTTCGAAACCTGCGACCGCGCTTCGAAATCGATTGGAACCGTGCAGGCGGACTTCTTCGATTACCTTGCCGAGGCGCGGACTCGTCCACTCGTACGCGAAAAACGTGACCGGGCCACCGGGAGCTTGCCCGCACACGACTTCGTCGGCGCCATGACAATAGGCCTTGGACGGCCGTCCCTTGCTCCAGTTCCACTCGAGAATGTTTACACCATACCGGATGGGGACAATTTCCGGCAAGCCGTCTTCATAAATCACCTCGTACCAACCCAGAAGATCGGCGGAGTCGTCCTCGTCCCAGAGGACGCGGAAGGCTTCCTTGTTCGTTGCCGCGCGGGCGCAGGCGTGTAGAAAAATCAGACCGGTTACGTCCTGGCCGATTTTGATTCCACCGATCTCGCGGGGCAGCAGGTTGGGCGTCGTTCCGTACGTTCCCACCATGACACAGATATTGCCGTTCGGGGAATTCGGCACGGAGAGGTCAAACACGTACGTTCCTGAAATGATTTGTTCGTTAGCCAGGTCCCGCAGATCCACTTCGAAGGCCGGCTGTTGGGCGGTGGCGTTCAGTGCTGGTGAAATATCGAGTGGAACCATGCGCGGATCGGTTTGGCTGGGGGGCGTAACGCCAGTCAGCCGCGGCCGCACTGCGGGCATGATCTTCTGGGTGGTTTGAAAGAGATGACTGTTGCTCATACTCTGCTTCGACCAAAGCAGGGCGCTGCAACCGAGCGCGTCAAAAAGAAAATCTTTGCTGAGATTGTATTCCGTGATGGCCGTCCACAAAGACGGAGCGCCGCCGATAATCGTGGGCCGTGCGGAGCGCTGGCTATAATTCTCCACATCGGGAGCCATGTTGCCGTATACCTGGCGAAAGCCAAGATCGTGCAGTTGAATTTCGTTCTTCGGCCCCTGGTAATCCTCACGCCAGAACCAATTGAAGATCAGGATATCCTTTGGAATTAATTCCTCAACCTGCTTGAGGGTCATCGCCCCCGGTGCGTGATAGGTCCATCCATCCGGGGCCACACGTTTTTGCAGCCCGGTCCCGCGCACATTTTCCAGAAGATAATCGCCCCATATGGCCATTTTTATGTTACGGCCGGACAGATACTCATGAATTTTTCTCAGATCGCCGCCATAGACTTCGCCGGGGTCTTGGCCGGCACAGCGCGAGCACAACCCGAACGGAGCAAACCACTCGTCGTGCGCGGCGTGAATTAACCTGGGTTTCGTCACGTCAATGTATTCGTCCATCACCTCGAAGAGCAGTTTGTAGGTATCCGGATGGCACGGGCAATAGGTATCCGGCCAGGTATCCCCGGGGACGTCCGACAGTTCCGGGTGTCTCGCCAGCAGATAAAAGCTGTGGGTCATGGACGGAATTTCGGGGACGAACTCGATGTGGTTCTGTTCGGTCCATTGCACCAGGTCCGCAACTTCCGACTTCTCGATGTAGCCGCCTTCGCCGCAGTCCTGATGAGAGGCGTTCTGCTCCCTCCCGTGCAGCGGGCCACGCGGGTAGTTGCGTCGGCTGTAATTCACGTCTCGAGCAAACTCCACCCAACCGGCATTCACTTCCGGATGGCGATCTAAGCGCATACAGGCGTTTAGTTGCACAACCAGCGTATTGAACTTGTAGAGAGCCATGAAATTGGCGACAAATCGTTTGAAGAAGGGAATGCTATTGCGGCCCGGTAGGAAAACCTTGACGCCGCGAAAAGGCTTGTCGGGCCAATCCCGCACGCTGATGCCGGGAACGGTAATGCGATGGTCCTGTTTCTGCAGCAGTTGCCGCAACGATTGCAGCCCGTAGAAAGCGCCACGCGGATCGCTTCCGCCCACTACCGCGCTGCGCTCGTCAACGTGCAGGATGTAACCTTCGGGGCCGGGATTGGCAGGCTTCAGATTCAAGTGCTGCTGCGCGCAGAAACTGCTGACCAGCGGATTATCCGCGGAGCCCAGCAGGAAGAAGCGTCCGGACCCCGGCAGCCGATCCGCGTGTTGAACTTTGAGAGCGAATCCAAAGCGGTCGGTGAGTTCCACGGCAAGAAATCGAGACAAGGTGCGATCATTCTTCGAGGGGCTGGCCGGGAGTAACAGTACAACCTCTTCGTCCAGCACAAAAGGTGCGCCGGAAAGGTGCATTTCTTGCGGATTGGGGAATATGGGAGGGAGGTTCAGTACCCGATTCCCGCATCCGGTGTCCTGCTCCGGGCTTTTCGGCGGGGTCAGGTTTGACCCGACGATCGCTTGGCGGGCATTGGCAAACCCGGTGGCCGCCGCCATCGCCGCACCTAATTTCAAGGCGGCGCGGCGGCTCAGGAGCGAATTGAGGTCGGCCGTCGCGCCGCCCTGTCGATCTTCTTTCGAATCGAGTCCCGCATTGTTTTTGCAGGCAGCCATTCCGGTCCTCCACGCGAACACACGTATCCTGAACGACTCGGACGACGGGGAAGTAGCAATCTGCGGCCGGCGCTGAGCGCCGGCCGCAGATTATCCGAGCAGTTAGAAGACAAACCGCAATGAGTATTGGAGGGTACGGCCTATGTTGCTTTGACCAGTGTTTAGCTGCCCAAAGGCCTGGTCGCTAACGGTCGTGTCCGGGTTCGTATACATGAGGCTGTTCGTGAGGTTATAAGCCTCCATACGGAATTGGAGATTCATCGCCTCGCGGATCCGGAAGCTCTTGGATAGTCGGCCGTCAATATTCCACTGTGCCGGTCCATCCACGCCTGCGAAGACCAGCGGTCCCGAGAACTCCTGGTATTGGGGCAGGCCACCAAAGGCGTTCTTGTTAAGTGCATATCCCGCCGGCACATTCTGGGCCGGATTGCCAGTCACCACATAGCTCCCACCCAAGCGCAAGGGCTTGCCGGAAGTGATATTGGCAATCGAACTCACCGACCAGCCACCTAGAACGCCGTCCATCCAGCGGTCGGCATGGTTCATCATCTTCCGGTCGTGACCGAATGGCAGGTCGTAAATGCCGGAGATGATTGCCCGGTGCCGGGGGTAGGTGCCCTCTATCCATAACGGCTTCTGGCTGTAGTAGTAAGGCCCGTCAGAGGCTACCCCGCTCCACATTCCATCGGAGTCGGGCCAGGCGGTTTGTTGCTCGTGGTTGTAAACGTAGGATGCCAGCAGGTTCATGCCGTTCGAGTAATTGCGTTGCACACGAAACTCGATGTTCCGGACGGTATCGCCTTCTGCAGGCACATGGCCCAGATAAATCTCGCCGTATTGTGGGTAGGGGCGCAGAAGCTGCCACAGGGGTACCGTCTGCTGGTTGCGTAAGCCCCCTGGGAATTGCGCCGGCGTGAGGTAGTTGTAAAAGGGGTTAGGGTATTGGACGGTCAAGGCCGGTCCCGTGGTGGGGTTGTAGTAGAGATTGGGATTTGCCTCATTCCCAGGAAATGAATCCCAGAATGCGTATGAATCCAAGTGGCGGCCATTACTGGCGATGAAAGCTGACGTCGGCCCGGAGCTTCCCAGGCAGTTCGCGCTCGATCGTCAGATTGAAGCGGTCCACTCTGCCGTCGGTATAGTTCTGATCGCGATAGCCGTCGCCCCAATCATCGCCAAAGGCATTGCCGAGGTTGGTGTTGGCGCCCAGGCTGTTCCCGGTCACCGGCTGGAGTGGGTTGTTGCTGGGGAAGGGGTTGGACAACTTGGTTGTGGGTACGCCTTGCTGCGAGGGCAGGATGGTGCTGGTCGCACTGTAACCGACATACATGTGCTGGTTATTCGACAGGAGCCCATCCTGGACCTGCGAGTTGAGAACCAGGAAACGACCGTAACCTACATTGAGGACGGTCTTGTTGTTCAGCCGCAGCGCCATTCCTGCCCGTGGCGCCAAGCTGAAACCCGGGGCGTTGAACTGCGTCCGGTTCGCGCTGCTGGCAAACACGAAATTGCCATTCGGGGGGGGCGCGGTGGCGCTGGAGCCGAGATACTGGGACCGCAGTGCCAGTTCTGCGGCGGTGTACTGGGGCGGATTGGCCTGGAGCGTGGCGTTGGCCGTGCTGAGGTCCAGATAGCGGGTAAACCGGTTTTGGGCGTCCACCGGGGCGCTCTCGTATTCGTAGCGCAATCCCAGATTAAGCGTGATGCGGCGACTCAACTTGAAATCGTCCTGCGCATAAGCCCCGTAATAAAACACCGATAGCTGGGACGGCGTCGAGTAGTAAGACTGCGATCCATCATCGGGCGCACCCAGCAGGAATGTCGCGTAGGGATCGCCGGTCGTCTTTGGGGCGTTAGTATCGGCAGAACTGTACGCGGTCGTATTGGAACTGAAATTAAAGGTGGAATTCACGGGCAGGGAGGCAAAGACCGCTTGCCGCCGCGTCTCGAGCCCGGCCTTAAGCGTGTTCCGGCCCTGGGTCCTTACGACCTTACCGGAGATATCGAAACTATGAGGATGCTGAAACCAGAGATACTGTTCGCTGAACGTGTTCCCTCCGATGCTTAGGTAGGGGAACAGGTTCTTGCCACCCCACTGGTCACTATAAGCCTGGTACCAAGTGTTGCTGGGCCAGAGACCGGCAAAATCGCTCGCGCTCATATTAGCTACGGCGATGTCGTCGTTCATCGATGCATAGCCAACGCGCACATCGATTACGGTCGAGGGATTCATGACGTAAACCCCGTCGGCGGTGAAGCCCTTGGAAAGCATGATGCCCCCGGAGCCATTATTCTCGGCGGGCGAATTGATGCCCGTATAGTCCGGTAGAGAGTTGAAGGCGTGGAATTGGCTGTATCGCCCAAAGATTCTCAGCTTGTCGCTCTTATTCCAGTCCGCCCGGTCAGAAAAATTGTAGTACTGCGTGGCGAGGCCTACGGTGGAGCGGAAGTTGTTAGTCCCGGACGGGTCGGTTGGCGTGCTGTTGGGCTGCCAGATGTACGACATCATCTTAAGTGAGCTTGGATCCAGCATGTTTTGTGGGATCGTATTGTTCTGGAACGGCGTGCGGGTTTGTACACCGTTCGCATCCACGACTGTCGTATAGGGATTATAGATAAGGCGCGGGGTGCCATCGGCGTTCACGTACGCCGAGTAGTTGCCTTGGCGTTCGGCAGCCGTGGGCAGGGTCATGATGACACTGTTCGGCGACGAACTCCTCCGTCCTTCGTAATCGAAGAAATTGAAGATTTTATTCTTCTTGATGGGGCCACCGACCGAGCCGCCCCAGATATTATTACGCGAAACGCTGGGCGTGCGTGTGAACGCGTTGCTCACCGCGTTCAGAGAAGGGTTAATTCCATAGTAAAACACCGAACCATGAAAGCTATTAGTACCCTGAGGTGTCAACATGCTGATGACGCCTCCGGCACTATGACCATATTCGGCGTCCACCGCGACTTGCTCCACAACTTCCTCTTGAACCCCTTCTACGGTGGGTGTATAGGTTCCCTTGGGGCCAATGGTCGCGGAGCTACCGTCAATGAGAACGTCATTCTGGCGGGACGTTTGCCCGCCGAAATCCATCTCCGTGGCTTGCCACATATAATACGGTTTGGGTGGGGAAGGGTACACATTCACCACTGCGGGGTCGAGCAGCGCTGCGGTAAACGGATTCCGCTCCTGAAAGGGCAGTTGCGAAAGTTGCGCACTTGTCACCGTCAGATCCTTGGTGGTTGTGTTCATCTGTAATTCCACGGCGTTGGCGGAAACGGTAACCGATTGGCTGACACGGCCAGGTTGGAGGGTGAAATTCACCGTGACATCGCCTTCAGTTTGAACAACGACGTTTTGCTGGATGGACTTGGCGAACCCTCCCATCACTGCTTCGATCCGATAGGTACCGGGCTCAACAAGGTCGAACCGGTAATTGCCTAGACTATTGCTTTCTTTTGTGCTTGCTACTCCGGTGTTGACATTGATTAGCGTGACTTTGGCCCCAGCAATCACTGCTTGGCTCGAGTCCGCCACAATGCCTTGCACCTTGCCGCGACCATCTTGCGCAAGTGACATGCCAAGGCAGGATGCCAAAATAAGCGTAAGGGTAAGAAAATGCCTCATTTCAAATCCTCCAGTTCCGCAGGGAAGACTCGCATATTCACAGCGATGTCTGTATATCCACTCCACTCGATTTAGCTTACGATCGCCGGCATCCTCTCTCGGGTAGAGAGGCCGCGCAAGTGAACTAGCGGTAAGCTTACGGTGAGAGGACAAAAAGTACCTCCTCCTTCGGCACATACCAATTATTTGTTTCAAGTAGTTGCAACTTGTCCTCCATTTGCCTGTATAATGCGCAGCGTTGGGAAGGCTTACAATCTGGTCACCCGATGCTCCTCGTGCGTTTACTGCCTGCTCCCCCGACGGTCTTTTGCAATGAATGAGAAAGGACCGATTCCGCTTACCGTAACTTCACCGCCCGACTCACGCTGGGAACTTGTCCTGCGTGTCGCGGACAGCATTTATTTTCGCAAGGGTCCGAAGCTGCGCGCCTTTCTGCTCTACGTGTGTGAAAACACCATTCTCGGCCGCGTCGACAACGTGCGCGAGCAGTTGATCGGGTCAAAGGTCTTTGGCCGCCCGACGGATTACAGCTTGAGCGACGATAACATTGTTCGGGTCGAGGCCCGTGAACTGCGCAAACGCCTCGGGGCCTATTTCGCCAACGAAGGACAGGCCGAGCCGGTCATAATCGAAATTCCCAAAGGCGCATATGTTCCCATCTTCCGCCCGCGGGTGCAGGCCGCCCCCGGATTAGAGACGGAAGTGGATGACGCGATAGTGGGGGCGGTTGATGCACTGCCAGCTAAGGTCCGTCCGGGCCGCTGGTTGACGTGGGCGTTGGCAACGGGGCTATTGGTTTCGACTGCCGCGACGCTCTGGCTCCTGATGGAAAACCGGCGCCTACAACCCCTTCCCAGCCCGCCGGGCGCGGTCGCAGGCGAGGACTACTCCATCTATGACGATCTCCTCGGAACCTTGGGCCGCCTTCATAATCACGAAACACAGCTCGTCCTCGGCAACCCGAAAGTAATTGTGTTTTTTGGCTCCATGACACCCACCTCCTACTGGGCAGCCGAACCGGGCAGTAGCGCGGTGCCCGCACCGAAGGACCTAGACCGCATTTTCAGTTCCGCGTTAAACGGCAAGGACCGGGAAATGCCCTTTCATTTTTTCCAGATCACCGGCCAGACGTACACTGGGACGGGCGAGGCAACCGCGGCCTTCAACCTTGGGCGACTGATGGATTTGTTGAACCGGCCGGTTCACATCACGCAAGCGCGATTCATCAACTGGGACAACGTTCAAGAACAAGATATGATTCTTATGGGTGGCCCATCGAGCAATGACTGGACTAACCGGGTTGAGCCCAGAACAGATTTCATATTCTCGGAGCGAAGTGTTCTAAACCTCCGGCCGTTGCCTGGTGAACAGAAAGAGTACACGCTCGAGGAGGCACCTCCTGGGGGCGGGGCGATGGCGGAATACGGTTTCATCAAGATGCATACCACGGCCAATGGCTTCAGGACCCTCCTGCTGGCGGGACTGAGCAGCGCAGGAACTGCCGGCGTGACAGAATTCTTTGCCACTCCCGCCAAGATGAAAGCCGTGGCCGGACGCATCGCGGCCGCCGTCCCGGGCAAGCCTTTTCCCTACGATTGGCAAGTCCTCGTCAGGATTACGGTGCAGGATGGATTGCCGATCGAAACCTCCGCCGTGACAATCCGCCCTCTCCCGCCCGTGGCCCGTTGAGAGTGACTTTGACGCATCCGTCAGCTTGCGGCATCAGATGTTGCGCGTAGAAATACTCTCCAGTCTTCCGGACAATCAAAGTGGTCCCGGCAATCCTGCGCGCCAAGGTGAGACGGGCCACCAAAGGCGCGATTCCCTGGGGGAGTATGGCAGCGTAATAACCAGCAGGGACCCCGCGCTCCATTGACGAGACGCTTAAACTTAATCGCGCTGGTCTTACCCGCCCCAAGATAAAGGATGGGAGCGAAGGGAAATTCCTGTACCAAACCTTCAAGCCACATACCTTCCATCGCGTTGACGCTCACATTCGGAACCGTTGTTGCCCCTCTGTCCACGAGTTTGCATACGACTCCATCAGGTGGGAATTCGAACCTTGAGACAACCAACGGACTAACCTGCCCGCCAGTGAATGTTAGTGTTGACAGGCGCGGAGGATCGGCCGCCCGCGTGAAGACTTTTTCGCGTTCCAGAACCCACCGTTGTTCTTCGAGACATGCCGCGAACTTCGCACATATTCGACACACAGGTGCGCTGGGATCAGCTTTTATTGGAGCTTTAAGCGGGTGCTACTGATCCGGAAGTCGGGAACCGAAATCTCTGAACAATCCGCGGAGCCGTGCCCGCTCAGGTGAGATTGAATTGAGCCGCCTCCAAATGGAATGTATGAAAACAGGAATGCCAAGCAGATCACTTATATGGCTGGAGCGATTTCGACCTAGGGACATGCGGACCGAATTCGAGGGTTGCCCCCCGCATTGCACCTGCAAGCACTTGAATTAATTGGTAGCGGGGGGGAGGATCGAACTCCCGACCTAGGGATTATGAGAGGCTTAAGCCCCTCTGATTCTAAAGAAAATAAGCCGCTTACTCCGGCAGCTTCCGAACAACTCCGGCAATTTCCGCAACCCAGGCACAACCAAAACCCGTCTCCCAATGATGGTTCTGAGCCAAAGGCTGGGAAAGTCGGTGGAGAGTGAATTTGCTTTCACCGCGGAGCGTCTTATTCTCGCCTCAGCTCTCCCAACCCGACCAACTCTGGAGCCGCCCTCGGCTGCCACCTGGCCAAACTGGAATTGGCGCGCCGCCCAATCACGGCTTGGCTTAAGTCGATTCAATCCTCCGACAGGTGGGCATCACCAAGCAACTCGTGAAAAAGCCAAAAGAAACCAATAGCCTAGATCACAGCAGAGTCTCGCAAAATTCGCGCCGCCGCAAGAAAAACCGTTCCCAAGATTCAGACCCATGGCTTACTCAAGGGATCAGGATGTCGGGACCGAGGGCAGGGATTCCCGATAGCGACGAGGGTGGCCGATGGGTCTGTTCGCGCTTATGCGGCACCAAATTCCCGTGCAGCTTCGAACATGGCGGCAACGTTGTGGGGCGGCACATCCGCCTGGATATTGTGGACGGCGGCAAGGATATAGCCCCCGTTGGAGGCCAGATCGTCAATTCGGCGCTTCACTTCCTCGCGCACCTCCGCGGGGTTCCCGTGAGGGAGCACCTTGCCGGTGTCAATGGCGCCCCAGAACGACAGATCGCGGCCATATTCGCGCTTCAATGTTTTTGTATCCATGCCGGCAGCCGAAACCTGCACGGGATTCAGCGCATCTACTCCCATCTCGATGAAGTCGGGGATGAAGGCGCTCACCGCGCCGCAGGAGTGCAGGAACAGTCGCTTGTCATGCTGCTTGACCGCACCCATCATACGACGGTGGCGCGGTTTGATCACCCGGCGGTAGACCTCTGGCCGCAGGAGCGGGCCTTGCTGAGTGCCCAAATCCTCCACGATGGCCACGACATCGATAAATTCGCCCGCTTCCGTGAGCGCCCGCTCCGTGCCCCGAACCCAGAAATCGGCGATCCGGTCCATCAGGGCCTCTGCGAAGACGGGATTCACCAGCAGATCCTCGAGCCACTGTGAGAAGCCACGCACAAATTCGGCCACGTGGACAAGTCCCACCCAGAGGTTGAGAACTACGGCCTGATCGGTGGTGTCGTGGAGAAGCTTCGCACGCTCCCGCAGCCCGCGGTATCGGCCCGGATCATCAGGATCGGGCCAAGAGAAATCCTCAAGATCCTTTTCTGTCGGCGTGTCGAGCCGGCAAAACGGGCCGTCGGTATTAATGAAGTGTCCTTCATCAGGTTTGGTCCAGGTCACGCCCCACTCGTCGACGTAAGTCACGTCCGAGATGATTCCGCCCGGGGTATGATCCGGGGCGCCCATGACCATCGGACGAGCATCCAGGTCGAAGCGGGACACAACATCTTCGCCGGGAATGATCGTGCCGGCCCGAGCGAGAAGGAAAGAGGGCGCAGGTTCCGGCAGCAACCCCAGCCACGCCCGCAGCGACTCGTAAGCGCGGACATTGATACTGGTGCTGAAGGTCGCGCCCATATCGATGGGCACTCGGTCCGGAGCCCGGTGGTCTAAGGCAGAAAGTATGCGTTCACGGTGTGTCATGACCATGCTGAGTTTGCTCCGCGGGGTTTTTGAGTGAACCGACGCTAGCGGCTTGCTTTTCTCCGCCTTCCGCGCCGCACGAGGAACGAACGATGAGCCGTGTGCCTAGAATGACCCGCCGGGGCGGAAGAGCAGGCTTGTTGATGCGCTCAAGCAAGAGTTGTGCCGCTGTACGCCCTAACTCGAAGGCCGGCTGTTCCACCGTGGTCAAGGGTGGACGCAGGGACATTGCCCACGGCATCTCATCGAAGCCCAAAATGGCAATCTGGCCGGGGATATCGAGATCGCGTTCATGAATGGCTTGCAGCGCGCCGAGCGTGAGCAGGTTGCTCGCTGCAAACACCGCCGTGGGAGCATCGGGCAAATCCAGTAGTTGATTCATGGCCGCGCGGCCGGCCTCTTGCCTGAAATCGCAGTGCACGACGAACTTCTCGTCCACAGGCAGACCCGCCTCCCGCAGCGCATCGTCGTAACCCGATTGACGATCGCGCGCCGTGGTAAGCACCAGGGGCCCGTTGATGATCCCGACGCGCTTGTGGCCGTGCCGGATCAGGTGGGCGGTGGCCGCATAGGCGCCGTCGCGATTCGCAACCATTACGTGATCGATCTGAAGGCCTTTTTGCAGGCGGGATACCGCCACCATGGCAAGGCCGGCCCTCTGTAATTCCACGTACCGTGTCGATGGGGAGCGGCTGGCCGAGAAAATCAGGCCGCGTATCCCTTCCGCACGGAAGCAATCCAGCCGTCGCGCCTCCTGCTCCGGATTTTCGTTGTAGTTGGCCAGAATGAGCGAGTAATCCGTCTCTTTCAGAACATCCTCAATCCCGCAAACGACGCTGGTATAGAACGGGTTCTCCACATCGGGAATAAGCACGCCCACAGCGCGGCTGGAGCCCACACGCAGGTTTCGGGCCGCTCGGTTGGGGCGATAGGCAAGCAATCGCACCGCGTCAAGCACTCGTTTCTTCAGCGGGTCGCGAACACCTGCCGAGCCGGAGAGCACGCGAGATACGGTGGCCGTCAACACAGCCGCGCGCTCGGCGACTTCCTTAACCGTCACTGTCGAGTTCGATCCGTCAACTAGAGTTTCTGGCTTGGTCATTGGCAATCTCTAATTCATACCAAATTTGCGTTTTTTCAGCATCACGGAATTCCGGCCAATCTGGACACACGAATCACTCAAGATGCACAAAGAGTCTTAATTAAGCATGTGCTCGTCTTCGATAATGCCTTGCCGGCGTTGACAACGGTCGTCCTCATCCCACTTGCATCCCACTGCACATAAGTAATCGTTTTCAGAATATGCACTTTTTCAAGGTCAATGTCAAGAGGGCTGGTTGACCCGTGGATTGTGGGACTAATTGTCATGCCGCTAAAATCAGTCATTTTTTTGAAGATTTCGCTTGACACAAATACGCGACAGGTCTAGCGTCTACTGAAATCGATTACACCTCCGTTCTGGAGCTCTCCTGTTACGAGATGAACCGACGAGGCAAGGATCGATCAGCGCATAGAGGAGGTGAAGTGATGAAGAAGCGTCTTCTTCTTTTTCTTGCATGGTCAATGATGTTGCCTTCGATACTTGCCGCGCAGGTCTTTCGCGGCACCATTCAGGGCCGCATCACTGACCCCAGCGGCGGAGCGGTGCCAGGGGCTACGATCACGGCCACCAACGTCAAT
>CAVRBF010000057.1:0-25000 GCA_963719115.1 uncultured Acidobacteriota bacterium
GATCGCGAGCGCAAGGGGCCTGTGGCTCGGCTGGAGCTGTTGAGCCGGGGGTGGCGAGAGATCCTCCCGGCGGACTCGGTGCGGGAATTGGCAAGGCAATTGTTGGATATTCATCAGCTTGGAGCTACCGACAGCCTGCAACTGGCAGCGGCTCTCACCTGGTGTCACCAACAACCCCGGAACCGCAATTTTGTTTCCGGCGATCAGCAGTTGTCCCAAGCCGCGGCCTCGGCGGGATTTACTGTCGTCGCGCTTTCACCTTAACGCGCGGGGACGAGCCGACGCCAAGAACCAGCGGAAAGAGCGTGTGGAAAAATCGGGGCTGGCGCAGACACGCGTTTCAGTGTCTGCGTTGTTCGTAATCCCGATCCAGATTATCTCAACGTACATGTCCCTTCGGGATCGCAGACTGCAAAAGCCGGCAGTCTGCGCCAGCCCCCGACCAGGGCTACGAAAAAAGGTTGAAGGAGCGGATGCAGGCGATGGAAGAGTGGAAAAAGAAGCACGGGCACGAGTGACGGTCTTACGCCCCGATGGGGTGTGCCCGGCAGATCCCCAAAAAACCTGTATCTCTTGCTTTTTCATCAACTTATCCGGATATCCCCCGATGTCAATTTTAAGTGCATGGTTTTTCAATAACTTATCCGGATATCCCGGCGTTTTTGGGGCCCCCTTTTTTCAACCCCACAGTCACCGTTAAATCCTTTGCTTTCAACAGCATTATTTTTGGAATGGAGACTGTTCGGCATCGCTAATGACCTTTGTTTTCTTCGACTTTTCCGGATTGCGAGGCGTCTCGTTCCGCTCGGCCCCAGCGATCGCTCGCCTCATCACCGTTAACCACCTTTGTTTTCTTTAACTTTTCCGGATTTCCGGGCATCGCGCCGCGCTCCCCTCAGGCGCTCTTCCCGCCTCAGCCGCACCAGCAGGTTCGACAGCCGCGTAATCTGCCGAAAGTTCGAATCTTCCATTTTCTGCATGAACGGCGCATCGGGGTGGGTGGGCGCGATTTGCGCGGCTCGTTCGTAAGGGGTGGGCCCGTTCACGCACTGCCGCATCAGTTCACGGTGCTGGGCATCGAAAATCTCCACCTGCCGCGTCAAAAGATTCTCCAGAAGTTGACGGGCCGGCTCACGTGCCTCTCATTGCTCCTTCGTAATGTTGGGATACGCGTCGCGAAATTCGGAGCTTGCGATTCGGGACTCGGGGTTCGGGGTTAGGGACTTGGGGTTCGCGATTCGGGACTCGGGATTCGAGACTGGGGACTCGGGATTTGGAGCGCGGGATTCGGGATTCGCGTCCGCCGTGGTGTCGACCTGCGGCGAGGTAGGCTCCAATTCCGGTTGTGTAGCGCTGACCCCGGCGTTGGCCGGACGGGAGTCCGGCGCTGTGCCCGCTGGGGCAGCGCCAGCGGGTTTCTTGGCGGGTGCCAGGGGTAAGGCGGGCCTTTGCCGGGGTTTCTCCTCGGGGTCGGGGCTGTTCTCGAGGCCAAAAATCTGCTTGATCTTGAATAAAACCCTGCGTTGCTGGGCGATGCCCTCGTCGTCGTCAAAACCCGGATCGCCCGGCCCCAGCGTCCCCGGCTCGCGAAGCTGGTAGAAGAGGCCCAGCGCCACTTCGCTCATATCTTTCACCATCCCCTCCTTGTGCAATTGCTTCATGAGGTCGAGGTCGTAAGGAAGGGTGACGTAACACGCGCGCGCCACCGACAGGGAGAGGAAATACCATTCGCGCGCCGTCATCTTCAGGTGCATCATCTGCATGTGCAGACGGCCCTCGCGCTTGCAGTCTTCTTCCCGGGCCTTCTGCAGGGCGTAACCCTCCTGCATGCGGTCGGCGCGGTTCAGGAGCAAGAAGGCCCGCGCCAGGCGGTCCGCGATCTGCTCCTCCAGGGTGGCGGCGGCCGTCGTCTTCCCGCGCAGTCCTCCGCGCAATCGGCGGAACTCCTCCGGGTCCTCGCCCAGTGCGCGCGTCGCCGCCGCCTGGGACTTGGAGTAAAACCCGCGCCGAAGATTGGCCTTGCTAATGCGTTCCCGCCCGTCCGGCGTCGCCGGACCCTTGGATAGCTTGGCGTTGCGCCGGTGCGCGGCCAGACTCTTCTCCGTCATTCGCCGCTTTTTCGAGAGGGACATGGGCTTTCTCCTTGGGCCCCGGGGCATGAGGCTGGGGACTCGGGCGAGGCTAGGGGAATCCGGGGCGGGACGGGGAGTTGTCCCGCGGCACAATTTCCCCGAGCATTAGGCTATCGATATTGCCAAAGATTGTCAAGCGAATAACGTGTCGAAGGCGTTACGGAAGGAAGAAATCCGAAGGAAAAACGACAATATGCCCGCTTATGAGCAGAATCCGTAGCGCGGACATGCTTCTCCATGTCCGCGGCATTTGGGTTGCGCACCGCCATGCGGCAGCGCGGAATCGCGCCCTGCCACCCCCGCCGATGGGGCGTGAAACGGGGACGAGAACCGCGGACATTGAAAAGCATGACCGCGCTACTTGCTGGTCCCGCTCTGTGTTCGGGAGGCCACCAGCCGCCAGGCTCAGGCCCACCTGCGACAGAGCCTGCCGGTGGTGTGGTGGGGAACTCCGGTCGAGATCCATAGCGCGGTGGCCCGCCTGCACCGCATGGCGGTTTTGAGCGATCGCGAACGCAAGGGAGCTCTGGCTCGGCTGGAGCTGTTGAGCCGGGGATGGCGAGAAATCCTGCCGGCGGACTCGGTGCGGGAATTGGCAAGGCAATTGTTGGATATCCATCAGCTTCGAGCGGCCGACAGCTTGCAACTGGCGGCGGCTCTCACCTGGTGTCACCAACAACCCAGGAACCGCAATTTTGTTTCCGGCGATCAGCAGCTATCCCAAGCCGCAGCTTCGGCGGGATTTACGGTCCTGGCACTTTCACCCTAGCTCGTGGCGAAGGGACGACGCCAAGAACCAGTGGGGCAGGTGTCCTCCTGCCCGCCGGCTGACGGACACCTGTTCGCTGGATCCCCACGTCCCCAAATTAAGAAGGCAGGTTTTACAGCTTGGGAAGACCGAAACGGGCAAGACTATCCTGAAGGAGCCTGAGGTCGATTCGAATCCCCTGCCGCAGCAGGTCGATATAGGTTTGGCGGAGGTCTGAGACCATACCCTTACGGGCCGCTGCCTCAAGAATACCCAAACATCCCAGTACGGAGAGTCCCGCCTCGCGCGCCACACGACGGGCCTTACGCTCGTCTAACAGAATTAAATCGGCTGGTAGATTCCTGGCCAGCAGAATGGCGCCACGCTCACCTGCGCCGAGGTTCTGGCACTCTCTCGCCAGCAATGGATCTGCCGGTGACTTCAGCGGCGCCACCTCGATCCAGTCGGCGTGTCTCACTTCCTCGGCCCCGGGAAGGCCGAGACCTGCCACCGCCACCTCCTGATGCACCTCAGCAGGAATCAGTATTCGTGTGAAGATCGAAGCGAGAAGGTTCAGCCGGCGGATGCGGGCGAGGGCGATCAGCGGTGAGGAATCAGAAACGACAATCACAATCCGAGCCGTTCCAAGGTGCGGCGATCTTCTTCCAGGTCGTCCGCATCATAGTGAAGCGGAACGTTGTGCTGGGCGGCATACTCCATGAACGGCTCGACGGGCATCTGACAGAGTTCGGCGGCGCGTCCCAAGGAGACCTTGTCCTCGCGGTACAGCCCGAGCGCCAGGTATCGCGCGGTTTCCGCCGACAGATTCCCAGTATCTAACCCCGCCGCCAAAACCAACTCCGTGGGGATTTCCACATTGACCGTTTGCATGGTCTCAAAGTACCTCATCACCGGCCCCCGCGCAAGCCCTATTGCCCGCCCCAATGCCCGTTCAGATAGGACTTCCGTGGAAATGACCAACGCCGAGCCCTTCCGCCTTCGGGTCGTGGCGCGGTCTGGAATTTCCAATTGCCCTCTCCACCGAATTGACTTTGACAAAGGCGAGGTAGCGTGGAGGTATCCGTCAGCCCGTCGGCGGACGGATCTCGCGACCGACGAATTCCTCCGCGGATCTTCCAAAATTCGAGCCGCGTTCCGATGTTTCTCGTCGCGAACACGAAGCGAAAAGCCGCACAGGAACGCGAAATACTCGTACCTGTGCGCTTGCCTCAAGTTGCATCCTGCATCGCAATTGACTATGCTTCCCCCCAAAGCCGGGTGCGAGGTGGGCGAGTGGGCTGAACCTTTCAACGCCGGAAGTGGATAGAGTGCGCATAATGACAAACAAGTGGATATGGGTAGGCGCAGCTCTGATCTGCGTCACCCTTTGGTATCTCACTCGGGAAAAACCTCAGAGATTCCATGGGGAAGGGACGATAATTGAGTTTGTAAGGGAGGGACAGTGGCTTTCTGTGTTTGGGGGGCCACTCGCAAAGCGAACGGAACTCGTTGCGATGGAGCAATTTGAGCCCTTCCAGCCGGGACTGTCCCTTGACGATGCTTCTCGACTTTATGGCCCAGCGGATCGCGTCATTGTGGATAAGAATGTCGCAGTATACGCTGAGTACCATAATCGGTACGGACGCATAAAACTAGGTGAAGAATTTTCCGCTGACCCGGAGGAAACTTACCCGCTGTACTTCTACCCGTACGACCGCCGGCCTGAGGTTTTCCTGCGTCGAGCGATTGTTAGTCACCTGCGTTCCCAACCAAAGAAGGAAGTCGTCATGTTTTTTGAGTGTGGATTTGAGCAGCCATTTATGCATGCGGTTATTACCAGGGGCGAACTAACTGAAGTCGTCTGGCAAGATAACCGAGATTTGGTGCGTCGGTCGGATACTTCGCAGTGTACTGAAAAGTGAAAAGCGGGTAGGACAGTCAGCGATTTCCCGATTGGTTTTTGTGACGTGCGAAAAAGAAAGACCCACGGTCACGACACCAGTGACTCGCTTTTAATGGCGTGGTCAAATTTCATCCGGGTTCACCAGCCTTTCGAGTCACTCCCGCGATGGAGGCTGGCTTAAGAGGTCACGTTTGGACTGTGCCGAAGCTTCTTGGTTGTTCGTAACGACTGACGACATTTTGGGTTTCCATCGAATCTGAATGTGATCGGCTGGAAGAAATACCTTCCTATAAAGATACTCATTACCATTGATTTGGTCTGGATGAGATGCATTGATTTCCAAGTCATCTTTTGAGCTTATTCGTACTCGAGGATTAATCGCTGGATCAGTAAAGTTGAATGTGAAGAAATCGTGAACTCCCTTCGTGACCGTAAACTTTAAGTAAGCCGAAACACGATCTTTCTTACGCATCCCAATTTTCTTATTTGCCTTCCATTCAAGCACCATCGGCTCATCAGCCTTTGGCGTCAGCGTTGGATTGCTTTCGGAGTAGCTATCCTCGTCATTTGACTCAACTGTAACCGACGCTTGCAAAATCCTTCCCCGCTCAGACTCTTCGAATGACATGCCTTGTTGATATTCTGTTTTCTTTGCCGCTACGATGGTCCAACGGATCGCGACGTCCAACACCACGGAATCTTCAGAGAGTTTCTTTACGCTAACTTCGATCTCTGTGCCTTCCCGATAGGTTCCAAGGCCAAATAGAGCCTTTTGGAAGGTATCTCTAATGTCTGGGGGAAAATCAATCCCAAGTAGATGTTGGAATATCTCGTTGGCCAGGTCGTCCACAAGATCGCGCTTTAAGAGTGGATCGACGACAAGCGCCAAAATACCCGCAATAAGAATTGCATCCGACGCCGCTGAAACTAAGTGATTTGATGGAATGCGCCACATGATTAATAGCGCAGCCAGTATAAGAAGCAGGGCCGCCATCCACATTTTCAACCATGGCCAATGGGGCTTTGTCCTCATCATGATGTCCTCCTTCTCCTCCAAGAAGGACAGTATCGCATCACGCAACAATTCTTCCAAATCACCCGTCCGATTGGTTGGGGAGGTGATCGCGCGTCCCCACTACACAATTCAGAAGCGAGCGCGGAGCTGCGGTTTAGGTCCGCAGCTTTTCATCAAGAATCCAGCCTTTGATCTTCAAATCCGAGTGCGCCCACCAATGGCCAGGGGTGCGCGATCGTGGCCAAGCCGAAGCGGTCATGGCGGAACGGCGGGCGCAGGCATCGCACCGCGATCATCGACACGCCCGCTCCGCGGGGCACAAGGCCGAAAAGCCACGGGCCTTGCGAAGCACGCGCGCGACTTGCTAATAGGGGAAAGTTAGTATCTATAGACATGCCCGTGGGGGGCGATAAACTGCGCTGGAAGATGGAAAGTGAAGGAAGGGAACAGCATGGCCATCACTTTGAACCTGCCCCCCGAGGTCGAAGCGAGTTTGGCAGCCCAGGCCCGAGCAGTCGGCTTGCAACTCAATTCCTACGTCCAATCTTTGCTCGAACAGCAGGCGGGCATGGGGCGTGCGGAGCAAGCCACAAGCCTCGAGCAATTTGAGGCCGAACTCGATGCCCTCGCGCAAGGCTCCGATAAACTCCCGTACCTGCCGCCTGCGGCTTTGACCCGTGAGAGTTTCTACCAGGACCACGATTAATGCCCGGCGGAAGCCTTGTCGAGTACAGGCACGCTACGCGGCGGGGAGCTGTTTGTACTTCAGTCCTTTTCGATAGAGTCCGTCGCTTCCCACGTCAAACACGCGGTTGAAGCGCCCGCGAAAGTTTTCCCGGGCCGCCGCAGCAGCAAGCTCGATTAGTTGTACTTCGGAGAAATGTTGGCGCAATTCTGCGTAGAGATCATCGCTGACATTCGACGGGGTGTCGGCCATCGCGTCCGCCATCCGCAACAGGGCCAGTTCCGGCGCCGCAAAGCCCTCGAATTTTCCTTCGCGAATCGCCGTGACCTCCTCGTCGGTTAAACCAAACATTCTGCCGCCGGCAGAGTTGGCGTCGATTCAAAACGGACACCCCACCCGCGCCGCTGTGCGCAGCGATATCAACATTTGCTGCCGGTGGGGAACCGCCGCTTTCTGGCCCAGCAGCCATTCCCCCAGGACATCCGTCCAGAAAACTCGCGGTACTCGCGCCGTGATCTTTTGTGGAGTCAGATCGCGGCCCAACATCTTGCGAACCTTTTTGAATACCTGACGCATGAAGAAGGAAGTTTGCTTCGGTTCAATTCCCTCGATTCTTGCCATAGCGATCACCTCCCACTGTTTATTGGATGTCAACTGTCAGGCCGCCGGTTCGTTGACGAGCCACCGTTCGCATGATTTCGATTTCGCTCCGCCGGTTGGCGACTGGTTGTAGAATAGCCGCCATATTTCGGCAGGCGGGACAGTCGGGCGCCGGCGGAGGGTCCATGCGCGGGTCGGTTCGGGTCACAATCCTTTCCCTTCTTTTTTTCGGCCTTGCGGCATCGGCTCTCGCGGCGCAGAACGCGCTCCAGCGCGAGGCGCTGACGGAGGGGGAAATCATCCGGCTCCTGCAAGGCGGCGTCCCACCCGAACGCGTGGAGTCGCTGGCGCGCGACCGCGGCATCTTGTTCCAAATGACGCCGGCAGTGGAAAGCGACCTGCGCGATGCGGGGGCCACGGACGCGCTGCTCAAGGCCTTGCGCGAAATCGCTGCCAAGCCCGCACCGGCTGCTCCCACACCTACCGCAACCCCTGCGCCCACGCTGTTGATGATTCAAACCCAACCCGGCGAGGCGCAGGTTTATGTGGACGACGTGCTGAGCGGCAAGACCAGCCCGGAGGGTGCGCTGAAGATTCCCAACCTCGCGCCCGGCTCACATCAGGTGCGGCTGACGCATGCGGGCTACCAGGATTTCTCCCAGCGCATCGATGTTCCCGCCGGTGAGACCGCTCATTACGCCTTTGCCTTGGTCGCCGTGCAGCCGGCCGCGCCGCCCGCCGCGCCGCCGGGGTCGCTGGTACACTTCCTCCTGGACCGGACGCTCACGACGCCCGTGCAGCCGGTGCGCGGAGTGGCCTTGGGCGGCGAACCCGCGACGCTGGCGGCCCTGGGGCCCGACGGCTACGTGCGCACCTGGAACGCCGCCACGGGCGATCCGCTGAAGAACATCGCGCTGGAAGACCATCCCAAAGGCGTCTCCTGCATGACCTTCAGCCGGGACGGCAAGTGGATAGTAGTGAGTGAATTCTCCGTCAAAGCCAAGGTCTACACCAGCAAGGCCGAGTTGCTGGATGCCGCCGCCGGGCAGGAAGTTCGCACGCTCGTCAGCCACCACTGGGAAGTGGATGGCGTGGCCGTCAGCCGCGATGGCCGCTGGTTTGCCACCAGCAACTGGGATCGAAAAGTGAGGCTGCTCGAGTTCCCCTCCGGGAAGGACGTTCGCGATTTTGAGAGTGCGGCCAAGCCCCGCTGCGTCGCCCTCAGTCCCGACGGGAAAATCATCGCCTCGGGCGCATTGGACGCAACCATCTCACTGTGGGACAGCGCGGGAGGCGCGGAGATTCACCGGCTCAGCGGACACACCGCCGCAGTGGTCAGCGTGGACTTCAGCCCCGACGGACGGCAACTGGCGTCGGCGAGCTCTGACGGCTCGACGCGCATCTGGAACGTCGCGACCGGGCAATCGATCTGCACGCTCTCCGGACACCTGGGCGCGGTGACGTCCGCCGTCTACAGCCCCGACGGGAAGTTCGTGGTTTCCGGCGGCGCGGACAACACCGTGCGCTTCTGGGACCCGGCGACCGGGCGAAATATCGAATCCTTCGGCGGGCACTCCGGCGTGTGGCAGGTGGCGTTCAGCCCCGATGGCAGGTACCTCGCCGCGGGCTACGCCGACGGAACGATCAGCGTTTGGAAGCGAAAGGAATGACGCTTCGCCGCCGAGAGATCATCCTCCACCGGAGCCGCTGGCTTTTCGCTGGCCTGGCTGGCTCGTCAAAGGAGCCCGACGGCCAGCGTGGGGAGACACCCCTCACCCGCCCGTCGGCAGACGGTGGACCTCTCCCCTGGGAGAGGTTGCTGAGTTTCTCTGGTTGACAACCCGCCTCAACGAAGGGATGCTGAAGCGCTCAGAATTCAATTCCGGGAGGTCCTATGTCACGCGAGTGTATGGAATCGGTGCGGAATTTCAAGGTGGACAAAGGCTCAGCGGCTCTCTGGTGGCTGGGGCAGATGGGCTTTCTCATCAAAACGCCCGCGGGAACGATCTCTGTCCGTCGATGCTTATCTGACCAACTCCTGCAAGAAAATTGGAGACTCGCTGGGACGCAACATGGACCGCCGCGTTCCGATCTTCATTGCGCCGGAGGAACTCGACGTCGATCACTTTCTGTGCACCCACTCCCATCAGGACCACGCCGATCCGGAGACCATCAGCCGCTTATCGAAAGAGCACATCGAGTCATTCGTGGGTCCGGGTCTGGCCTGTGAAAGTTTCGCCGCGTGCGGCGTGGCCGGCGCCAAGGTGCGGCAGGTTTATCCCGGAGGGAAGTTGCAAGTCGCGGATGTGACGGTTCACGGCACGTTCGCCATGCCCACGGATGATTCCGACCTGAACCACATGGGCTACGTCTTCGCGCGTGGAGAATGGCCCGCGCATCTACCTCTCCGGCGACACCGATTACAGCGATCTCCTGGGACACGTACGCAAGCTGGAGCCCGACGTGATGATTAGCTGCATCAACGGCGGCTTCAACAACCTCAGCCACTGGGAGGCGGCGGAGGTTGCGGCGCTCATCAAACCCAAGGTCGCCATACCCTGCCACTACGATATGTTTCCGGATAACAGCTCCGACCCGCAGCAATTCCGGGCGTGCCTGCATCTGAAAGCGCCGCAGGTGAAGTACGAACAGCTCGCATATGTGAAGCCGTTTGTGGTCAAATCCTGATGGCTGGGAAGAAGGCGGGGAATGTCACCGTTGACCGATTACATATTGCGGTGGCGTGTAAGGGCGCGATGGATGTCCGGCCAGAATTCCTTCAGTTCGTATCCGATGCTATCCAACAAAATCTGTGTACCCTCGACGTCGGCGCTGCTGGCAAGCGTGTGGGGGCCGGGATGATAGAGATTCGAGAGCCCGGCGGCCATGCCATTCCCGAGGAATTCGGAGAAGTTGAATTGTTTTTTTCCCGATGAGTCCGAACGCGTAACCACAACCCGCATGGCGGCGTGCATGAACCGGTTAAAGAGCCGTCCTGATCCCATCTGGTAGTAGCGCGGGTCCTGGTGTAGCAAGGTGGGGAATATGGCTCCGGTTCCGAAGTTTCCAATGATGGCATCGGCATAATCCGTTCCAAAACGCCGGGAGTAACCAAGAAATCCCTGGTGATACGAGGGGTTGGCGTTATCGGCTTGATCCAACCCGGCCTGAGTGCCGATGAACGCGACTTCAACCGGGTCGAAGCACCCCTCCGCGACCGTCTTGAACTTTAGCCTGGTCGAAAGCGGAGGTAATGAAGCCGCGTTCTCCACCGTTAGGTAGTTCGGCAGAGCAAAGAAAATTCGATCATTCTGTGGACGCTTTGAGTCTGGAGTGGGCGGGTTGCTTTTGACGTCGCCCGTATTATTCGCCGGGGGTGCCTGCGTTTGTGGAGCAACCGGCAGAGATTGTGGAGTAACCGGCGGAGCTTGCGGGGTGATCTGAACGGGTGCCTGAACAGGCGCCGGCGTCGGTTGGCCCTCGGCCGTGCCCGGGTCAATCGCGGGTATTGCCGGCGTGGCTGAAGAGGCCGAAGGCGGGTCCCCCTGGTCGGCCACCAGTTGATGCGGCAGTCCAAGCGCGCAGAGAAACAGAAGGCCCAGGGCGCTACTGCACGGCGAGCGGTGTCGTCTAATCTTCAACTCAATGATCTCCAGATATCCCTCGGGAAGATAACCTTTCCCCCGCCGCGCACTCACAGAGCGGTCGTATCACCTTTTTTGACGCCGGATATGTTACAAAAGTTACCTTTGTCTCTACCTCATTGAAAACAATTTACATAATTTAACGTTCGGGATAGCGCGGCGCCGACGGACTAAAGGTGGCGGCCAAACCAATCGACGGTCCGGGTAATCACCGCCTGTTCCCAGGGGACTGCCGTGTAGACGTGGTCCGCCCCGGCGATGACGGCGAGTTCCTTGATCTCGGCGCCGGCCGCTTGCAGGAAGCTATGGGCATGGGAGAGCGGAACAATCTCATCGTTTTCCGCATGCACGATGAGCGTCGGCCCCGTGTAGCGCGCGATATGGCGAATCGGCTCAACTTTCAGCAAGTCCTCTTCAAACCGGGGATTAATTTCGCGGCCATCATACTCAAAGGCGCCGGGCTTTCCGGGAATCTTCTTCCACGCCTTCTTCAGCACCTCGCGAAGGCGCGCCGTATGGCCGAGCGCGCTCCACAGGACAACCACCCTGGCCTTCATGCTATGCGCCAGGGCCGAGGCCACCGCTCCCCCCATGGACATCCCCAGCATTCCCACGCGCATGGGATCAACTTCCTTCTGCGCCCGTAGAAAAGCCACGGCGGCACGTCCATCAGCGATTTCTCCGCGCAGCGTCATCTCGCGAAAGTCACCGCTGGATTCACCCGATCCGTAGAAGTCGAACCGCAACGAGGCAAAGCCCGCCTGCGCCAGGGCGCGCGAGCACTTCACGAACATCCAATGCCGACCCATGCGATCGCCGGTGAACCCGTGAAACAGGACCACGGCGGGCGGCGGGCGCTTCAGCGCGGAAGGCAAGTGTAGCATTCCCCGCAGCGTTTTTCCCGTAGCATTGGGAAACTCCACAAACCGTTCAATTCCGGGATTCTTCACAGGGCAAGGACCTCTTGGCGGCAGTTAATGGTAGATGAGCTTTGCCATCATAACCTATGCGGGCGGCTTGGCGTTGCCAGCTTCAACCTTGTAACCACACTTCTTCCATGAATCGAGGGTGCAATAGGAGACGGTCTTGTATCCCATCTTCTGTAGCTCCAGCACGGCGCGCGAACTGCGGCCTCCATGTTCGCACATCGTAACCACTGTCGTATCCTTGGCGACTTTCATAGCAGTTAACTTCTCCGCCAGATCGTCGATGGGAATATTCACAGCGCCGGCAATGTGGCCGGTGGCAAATTCCTGCGGGCCGCGGACGTCGATGACAAGAATCTTGGCGTTTTTGTTTAGGGCCTTCCGGAGTTCCTGCGCTGAAGTCACGGGGGCGGATTTCTCCACCGCGGAATGCTGCTGCGCGGCGCTGAAACAGGTCCACAACAGCATCAGCCCCAAAGCAATTGCTATCCGTTTCATGTCTCTCTCCCCAACGTCGCTGCGGATTGTGGATATTCCGCCACATCCCGCTATTGAACGAAGATGAACGGCCAAACGTAACAGCCTACCTCAAAGTCAGGCTTTTTGACTAGGCCCGCAAGGGGGTTGGCAGCGTCGTAGTTTGACGTAGCGTGGTGGTGCCAACTAGTGAGGAAGGCTCGTCGGTTCAGGTTCAACTTGGGAATGCCAACTGGCCAGGCACGCCTTCTCTATGGGCGGCATTATGTCGAGCGAATTCTTTCCGCCCCGTTGCGCGCTCCGACACCCCAGCCGCGAAGGGATCGGCCACCCTCGGCGATTGCTGAACCCTTGGCGACAAGGCCGGAGCCATCTCCTCGAACCCCGTTCGGCGGATTTTGTATGATTGCTGGTGGGAGGGGCGTTGATCATTCAGAATCCGGCAATAGTCGTGGCTTGGTCTTTTAATGGCTGAACATAGACGGCAACCAAGTGGTCAATGATGGAACATAAGTAATGAGCATGACGCCGATAAACAGCACGATGTCGATTGGAAGCACCGCCAGGAGGACCTCGCGCAGGGGCTTCTTAAAGCGGTAAGACGAGATTAGAGCGTTTAGTCCCACCGGAGGCGTCAGGTACCCCAACTCCATGTTGGCCAGAAAAACGATGCCAAGGTGGATGGGATTGATGTGATAGGCCATGCCGAGCGGCACGAGAAGAGGCACCTCGATGACAATCGCGGCGTACATGTCCATCACGCAGCCGACAATAAGGAGAAACAGGTTGAGCACCAGCAGGAAAACCCATGGTGAATGGATGGTGTGAGTCGTCCATTCCACGGCGCGCACCACCAACTCCGAATCCACCATGTAATCCGTGACGCCTAGTGCAACCCCCCAGATCAGGAGCACGCCGCCAATCAGCAAGCCACAATCGGCCATCGCGCGCGGAATGTCCTTGTTGATTTTCAGGTCACGGTAGATGACCGCCTCGACGAAGAAGGCATAGAGAGCGGTGACGGCGGCCGCTTCGACGGGCGTGGCCCAACCACTGAAAAGCGCCAGAAAGGCTACGGCGGGAAGAAGCAGTTCCCACTTTGCCTCCCACACCGCACCTCGGATTTCCGCCCAGTTTAAATGTTGAATCGCGGCTCTGCCTCGGCGTCCCACGATGAGGCCCCACACTGCGGTCATCGCCAGCATCAAGGTGCCGGGCCCTATGGCGCCCAAGAAAACGTCCTTCATGGGGATCTTGGCGACGATGGCGAAGAGGATCAGCGGAAGGCACGGGGGAAACAAGAGACCTAACGAGCCCGCGCCCGTCACCAGGCCCAGCGCGTCTTTCTCCCTGAATTTCGCTGCCACGAGCATGGGCATCAGCAGCCCACCCAGGGCGAGAATGGTCACCCCGGAAGCTCCGGTGAACGAGGTGAAGAAGGCGCAGACCAAAGCCGTGACGATGGCCGGGCCGCCACGGAACGATCCGAAAAGGGCCTGGAAGACGCGCATCAAGCGCTGGGCGGTTCCGCCTTCCGCCAGGAAGTAGCCCGCCAAGGTAAAAAGGGGCATGGTCGGCAATGACGGATTGGTGACCAGCGAATAGTAATCGATGGAAATGGAGGCGATCGGCTCCTGCATCTTCCAAAAGAGGAGCAGGGCCGCGCCGCCCACCGTCACGAAAACCGGAGCGCCTAACAGGGTGGCCGCCAACAGAACAATCAGGGCTGGAACCATGAGTTGTTCCACGGCCAGAGGAGATCGAGCGCAGAAGACAATGATGGCCCCCGCGATTGCGGCACAAGTCAAGCGCCCAACCCAACTCGCTGAGGCGTGCCACACCAGGTAAAACGTCAGTAAGGCAAAGCCCAGCGGCATGACCAATTGCACGGCCCAGACGGGAATGCCATAGGCCAGGATCTTCCCCCCAGGTCTTTCCGAAAGCACAAACTGCCAACTCGCCCAGCACAGCAGAGCAACAACCGCGGACGAGCAAGCGCCCGTGAAGATGAGCGCCGCCGTTTTTTTCTTCCCCTTCAACAAGGTCACCAGAGTGGAAAGGGGCATCAGGCGGTTTTCGCGCGCGGCAATGACCCCTCCGACGACGCCGAGAATGAGAGTGAAGTGCTGGACGAGTGCAGTGGAGCCGGAGAGACCGAGGTGGAGCGTTTTCCGCAGCACGCTCTCCAGCAGAGGCAGGACGACCAAGGCCGCCAGGGCCAGCGTCACAATGGCGTTCTCGCCTTGGTGAAAATAGCGGCACCACGCCGACTCTAGCTTTTCCTGACTCTCCGGTAACAGTATTTCGGCTGTGGGTACAGGGGCAATGGTATCCATTTCTATTTAACTCCTGCGTTGCCGCGGTTGGTCGCCGGTGTAGATTTCCGATACTCCTGGAGCATGCGCTCCACTTCGTCAAACTCTTCCGCCGGTACCAAGCCGCCGCGGATCTTCGGGTAAGCTCCTTCCGCCCAGGCCCGCCATTCAGCCTCAATCTCGGGAGTCGCGTGATGGACTGTCAGACCGCGCTTCTGCATGGCTTGCACGGCTTCGTCGCTCTCCGCCCGGCTCGACTTGACGAGCTCGTCGCCGGCCTCCGTCGCCGCTTTCCGCAACGCTTGCTGGGTGGCAGAGGGGATCAAATCCCAGGCTTTCTTGGTAATGAGTGCAGCGCCGCCCAGCGGCGCGAAATTAAGCTCCAGCATGTGAGGGCAGGGGCCGTAGAACTGTCCGGCCAGCGCATACATCGGGACGGTGTCCAGGCCGTCAATGAGCCCAGTCTGGAGGCCGGGGAGGATGTCGCTGGTCTCCAGTGACTCGGGGTTAAATCCCAACTCTTTCATGAGATCAAACTGGTCGGTGTTCCCGGCCCAGGTGAACATCTTCATGCGCATGAATTGAGCAGGGTGCACGGCCGCGTCTCTGGAGAAGAACCGTACCCATCCGATATCACCCCAGAAGAGAACTACAAAGCCGCGGTCGGCAAGGCGCTTCTCCAGCGTCGGCCGCATCCTGTCCCGGACGTACTCGTATTCGTCGAGCGTCCGGAACATCATCGGCATTTCCTGGAGTGCGTTGACCGACTTATCGATTTCGGAGATGCCGGTCATGGTCAGCATTGCCGCTTGGAGTTGCCCCACACGCATCCTGCGTACCATATCGGTTTCGCCGCCCATGCTGCCGTCAGGATAGACAATGACCTCAACTCCACCCTCCGGCGCCTGCCGCCACTTCTCCCGCATTTCCAGAAGGACTTGGTAAGCTGACGTGCCTCTTGGGATCAACGTGCCCAGTTTTATCCGCACCGGCGCCGGTGGTCCGCCCGCAGTCGCCCCTGGTGAGGCGCCGAGCACCAGGAAAACGGCAAGAATACACGCCCATGGCATTGCACCTTCTGTTCGTCCGAGTGATTTCGTCATTTTTGTTGCTCCCCTCTTTTCATCAAAGCTCGCCCGTTGGAGCCATGCTGGTTTCACTCCACAAAGAGCTCATCCACCCGCGCCAGCAGCCAGCGGGCGCGGCGCTGCATCAACAAGTTTTCGAGCCGCCACTCGGGTCGGGCGTCGGGATCGATGGCCAGAGCGCGATTAAGCAGTGACTGAAACTCGGCCCGGTCCTGCTTCTGGACAGAAACGGTCTCGGCCAAAGACACGTAGGGCCCGGCAAGCTGACCGTGCGACAAGGCCACCGCCCGCGTAAAGTGTTCTCGCGAGCGTGCCAGGGGATCTCCTTTGGCACCTTGGCGGCTTGGTTCATACGTGATCAGAAAACTTTCGATGGCGCCGCTCTCAAAGTCGGGAAGCAGTTTGTAGGCGCGATCGATCAGCGCTTCCACGATCGGCTGGTCCGCGATGACGTCAGGGTTACTTTTGGACAGCGAGATGGCTTCCCCCCAGCTTGCCGCCGTCCAGTAAAGTAGCGGTACCTCTTTGGTTGAGGTGATGCGCTGCACGGCTGCTCGGGGGTTCTGGCGCAGGGCTGTGCCGAATCCTAAGTGGCGCGCCTCAAGTCCTCGAAGCCCGTAATCGCGGGCGCGCAGATCGAGGCGTCGTGCCCGTGCTCGCAACCGGGTGGCCTCGGCGAGGTTCGTCCCCTCGATCTCATCGGCATCTTCCTGCACAAAGGCATAGCTATACTCCGTAAAGCCTTTGCAGGCGGCCAGGAGCAGGCCGCGATGCTTGGGGCTTTCCTCCAGCAGGCTTTCCATCAGCTTCAGGCTGAAAGGAACAGCGCTCTGTACCAATTCGGGATCGTTGTCGCTTGCGTAGATAGTCCCGCCGCTGGCGATGGCGTTGCCCAGCTTGTTGACGGCTATCCTCTTTACCGCACATCCGATGCTTGTGATCCCGACGAGCAGGGCGATGGCGACGGCAGCCATCGCTCGCCACCGCAGCCACAAAAATCTCAACAGGATGGTCGTCAGAGCGGTGGAATCCATAGCTAACCTCATTCCAGGCACTACAAGCCTATCGATCCGGACAGCACTGCATTACTCCCGACATGCCTCAACACTAACTTCTGGAAATTTACAGGTTGAGATCGGTCTTCACCGAGGTGCCCATCGTTTTCTCCCGGTTCCCCTGAGTCGGTTGCGACTTTACGGAAGCCGAAGCACGACATGCAAGCGACAAGGTAGGACACTGTGTCGATGTCGTGCTTTGCCGCGACGCGGACTGTGGCGGCTGATTTTCCCGGCGGAAGGGTAAGGACAGGCTTGCAACCTATTGTTTCTAATGAATGTATGGATCTGTCTGTGGACCGGGCCACGATGAGCGGGAAGGTCGATCGCCCTGGGGGTGTTAGGGCATGAGGCCGACGTGGTGCACAAAATCACGGAAGCGAGGGTCGGCACGGAGTTTGTCAATTCCTGGTTCGTGGCCAAGGTAGATGACGTAATCGCAGCGGTCCTCGACCGCCTGGTCCAGCCAACGGAATGCCTCATCCCGGTCGTCCATTGCCGACGCGACCCCCATCATATAAACCGCCGGAACATATCGATGCTCGGACAGATTCTCAAGGGCGGTCAAATAGCTTTGGGCGTGCGCCTTGTCACCCAGGAGGGCGTAGGTACCGCCGAGTGCCATCATCAGCGTAGGGTTGTCGGGAAAGAGCGCACTGGCCTTTTGGAACTCCGCGAGGGCTTGAGGGAGCATGCCTTTCCCCACATAAGCCCGACCCCGGAAATAATAGGCCAGGAAGAATTTGGGATTGAGATCCAACGCCCTCTGGCATTGCTCGAGAACCCGATCATAGTGCCCGGCGTAAAGATGAACCTGGGCCGCCGCCATATCCATGATGATCGACAGCGGATCGAGTTCCTGGGCTTCCTGCACCTCGACCATCGCTTTATCCATTTGGTCGGTAGCGGCAAGGTACAAGGCGTACCACTCGTGACCAGTGGCGGAGCCAGGATTGAGTCTTAAGGCTTCTTGAAACTGTTGTTCAGCCTCCTGCCGTTTCCAGTCGTAAGCGAGCCGGATGTAAGCAAGGGAGACATGGGCGTCAGCAAGCGAGTTGTCAAGCGCCAGCGCTTTCTCGGCGGCTTGCTCGGCCTTGGGCATGGCTTGGCGGGGAGGCAGCGCGTCGTTTGGAACGGAGCCGAGAAGCTCATAGGCATCCGCCAGTCCCGCGTAGGCAGGGGCATATTCGGAATCTGCGGCGATAGCCTGTTGGAATTCCTGGATGGCACTGGCAATGGATTGGGGAGTTCGTTGGCTCCACTGATATCGGCCCCGCAGGTAGGCATCGTGCGCCTGGGGGTTTACGGGATGCGAAACTGTAAGGTTGGCCTGCTCTTGCGGCGTGAGCGTGAGTTTGGTTTGGCGCGCGATAGCCCCCGCCACATCGCTTTGTAGGGCAAGCACGTCCGCTTCGCTGCGGGAGTAGCTGTCAGCCCATAGTTGAGCCTGGTCGCTCACCTGAATCAGTTGTGCGGTGATGTGGACCTCATTGCCTCCGTGTTGCGTAACACTCCCCTCTAGAATGTATTTCACCCCGAGTTCGTGGCCAATCTGAGTGATGCTCTTCGCCCTTACATTCCTCGCCGAGGTAGGGGCGATCACGCCCAACCTCTCCGGGTGCAACCGCGCCAATTGGGTAGTCAGCTCCTCCGTGAATTCCATGCAGAAGTATTCTTGACGTTGGTCGCCACTTAAGTTTTCAAAGGGGAGCACCACCAGCATTGCCTTCGTCGGAGGCCGATGAAAGGACAGCCAGAGGAAGTACACGCCGGAGGCAACAAGCGCCACCGAAATTGCTACAACACCAGCGCGGCGCCTGATGGCCGCGAAGCCTTCCTGTATCCAGAACCGGCGGTCAGGCTCTGGAGAATCTGGAGGGTCCTCCCGCTTCCGCCGCCATGCTCCCAGCTCAGACTTGTAGGCGAACACTCGGCCCTGGAGGCGGTGAATGGGCAGGTTTAAGATCTCCTCCCACCGCTGAGCCGTGCGCTGTTCGACCTTCAAGTAAGCTGCGATTTCCCCCCAAGTTTCCAGACGCTCTTCCACCGGCGTCTCGGATCCCTGTCGCAGTTTAGGATCGAAGCTCTCGTTGGCCACGTTAGCTTTCTGTCCAAATGAGTGCGTTAGCATGATGCTATTCCACTTGGTCCTGGTTATGCAACAGGCATTTGGACTCTTTCTAATGATCTCACGTGGCTCCCTAGAAGCCGTCACTTGGTTGTCCCCGTCCCCGCTCCACGTTTCACAGCCTGCGAATCGTAACCTTCGCCCTCGCCCCCTCGGGGGAGAGCGTGGACCGCAGCCCGCGTTTTCATCAGCGGGGGCGGGCCGGTGAGGGGGTCCAGGCTGTGACTGCACGTAGCCCCGACCTTTAGTTCAGCACTTGCTGGCCTCAAGGCCATCTCTACAAGACGACTTGGGCCACTGCCCGCACGCGCTTTAGCTTGACTTTAGAACCTTCGAGGCCGAAACTAGGCGCATCATCCCGATGGCAGTGGCCTGCTAGGATGGGTGTCTTCAGCACCGCAAGAGGAGGGTCCCGACCTTCGATTCCAACGGACCAGAAATGATGTTGACTTCGCTTAACCACACTCGGGGTGCAAGTCCCCATCGAGGTACGTGGGTACAAGCATTACTCGCAATATTGGTCGGCGTTTGCGGGCCCATCGCTTTCATCGCCCAGACCGGTTCGCCGGCTCCGGCTACAACTTCGCAGGAAATCTCCTCCAAGGATGTTCCGCCCACCTTCAAACTTCAGGCGGAACGCAACCTCGTAATGGTGCGCGTGGTGGTGCGCAACTCCAAGGGAGCGACGGTTGACACCCTGCGTAAAGAAGACTTCCAGTTGTACGATCACGGCAAAATGCAAACTCTCCTTCACTTTTCTCTGGAAAAGCCCGCGCCCAAGCCCGCCGAGCCCGCTCCCCAGAAGGCGCCGATTAGAACCTCCAGCTCGGACGAAGATCTGGATGAGACCGCCGTGCCAACCACGGCAGCAAGCCGCTTTATGGCGATTTACTTTGACGACGTCAACACCCAATTCGGGGACCTGGCAAGGGCGCGCGATGCGGCGGACCACTTCCTGACGCGTTCCGTGCTGCCCGGCGACCGTGTGGCGCTGTTCACCTCGTCGGGGCAGAAACAAGTTGACTTCACCGCCGATCTGAAGGAGGTACACCAGGCCCTCCTGAACCTCCAATACCGTCCCATCGTTGGTCAGGACACGTCCTGTGGCGCCATTCCGCCCTACGAGGCCTATTTGATCATTGAGCATCAGGACCCCCAAGCCCTCGCCGAAGCCACCGATGAAGTCATGAGTTGCAATCCCAGTGAGTCCCAGCAGCAGGCGCAGGCCATGGCGCAAGCGGATGCCATGCGTTCGTTGGAGCGGTCGGAAACGGAGTCGATGGCGGCGTTGCGGGGGATCGAATCCATCGTTCGCCGCATGACGTCTCTCCCGGGCCAGCGCAGCGTGGTGGTGGTCTCTGCTGGTTTCCTGACGGAAACCCTCCGCTTCGAACTGGGCCAGATTACCGATCGCGCTTTACATGGTGGGGTGGTGGTCAATGCCCTGGACGCCCGCGGTCTGTGGACGGACCCGGCCACCAGCGACGCCTCGAAGGCGGACTTTGCCGACACCTTGAACCCTGTGTCGCGTGGGCAAAAGAACCTAATGATTATTGAGAGCGCACAGCGGCAAACCGACGGCATGCAGAGTCTGGCGCTCGATACCGGCGGCGTGTTCTTCAACAATAACAATGATCTGGAAGCGGGATTTCGCAAGACCTCGGGCCTTCCCGAGGCTTATTACCTTCTGGCCTTCTCGCCGCAGAACCTGAAACTTGACGGCGCTTTTCACCCGATTCAGGTGAAGCTGGTGGGCATTAAGAACCTCCAGGTGCAGGCACGCAAGGGATACTACGCGCCGCGGAAACCCGTCGATCCCAACGTCCAGGAAAAGGAAGAAATTCAGGAAGCGGTGTTCTCAAAAGACGAGACGCACGAACTTCCCATCGACGTTCACACGCAGTACTTCATGAAGGACGAATCCGACGCCCGCATTTCCGTTCTTACCCACATTGACACGCGGGAACTGCGTTTCCGCAAGCAGGACGACCGCAATCTCGACAACCTGACGTTCGTGACCGTGGTCTTTGACCAGGACGGACATGAGGTTATCGGCCAGGAAAAACTGCTGGAATTGCGTTTGCGCGACCTGAGCGTGCAAAAATACGCGCAAACAGGAATTACGATCCGGACCTCGTTTGACGTCAAGCCCGGCACGTATCTGGTGCGGGCGGTGGTGCGCGATTCAGAGAGTGGCGAAATCTCCGGCTTGAATCGCACCGTGGAAATTCCCTATTAGGAGATCAAACTATGCGGCGACATCCATGGCTGTTGACGATGGGCCTCCTGGCGATACTGGGAGGGGTATTTTGGATAAGGGCCATGGTCACTGTCGCCGCAGCCGGCGTACAAAACCCTTCCCCGCAGCCGGAAACCTCGCAGATGATCATCAAAACGGAGAGCAACCTGGTGGTGGTTGACGTCATCGCCACCGACAAGAAGGGAAACTACCTCCAGGATCTCCAAAAGGCGGATTTCCGCGTGTTTGAGGACGATGCGGAACAAACTATCACCGCTTTCTCCCACGAGACGGAAACCGAGCCCAATGGGCCCGCGCATCCGCGTTACATGGTCTTGTTCTTTGACGATTCCACCATGGACCCATCCCTGCAGACGCAGGCGCGCGCGGCGGCGGCGAAATTCGTGGAGAGTACCGCCTCCCCCAATCGGCTGATGGCGGTGGTGGACTTTGGCGGCACGCTGAAGGTTGCGCAGAACTTTACCGCCGACGGCGACTTGCTGAAGAAAGCGGTGAGCACGGTCAAGTTCTCCGCGCTGAATCCCAACGCCGGCAGCAACGTCCAGGTGGCCTCCTTGGGAGGGCCGTCGCTGTCGCGAACCCAGGGCGACTTCGCCGCGCGCAGCGTGCTGCTCTCCATGCGCGACGTGGCGAAATTGATGATCGGTGTCCCCGGGCGCAAGACCATGATCCTGTTCTCCAGTGGCTTTGCCCTGACGCCCGAGCGCCAGTCGGAACTCATCGCGACCATTGACGCGCTAAATAAAGCCAACATTGCCGTCTACCCGGTTGACGTGCGGGGACTGGCGGTTTCGGCCAGCCCGGGCATGGATGTCTCCCGCCCCGGCGGGCCAGCCGGGACAACCGGCTTCCCCCCGCAATCGGAGTTGCGAGGTCTTGAGTCGCCCTTTCCTCACTGGCCCGGCCTTTTCGCGGCGATGGCTGCGCCTGCTGAGCCTGAGCCTCAACGTGGCGGAGTGGGCGGCGGGTCCGGAGGTGGGGGCAGCGTGGGTGGAGGGGGTGCGGGCGGAGGATCGAGAGGCGGGGGAGTAGGAGGTGGGTCTACGGGAACAGGAGGTGGTTCACGTGGCGGGACAACCGGATCGACTGGAACGGGCACAGGTTCGAACCCATCCCGCGGCGGAGTGGGGAACAACAACCCCAACAACCCCAACTCCAACATGCGAAATAACAACATGATGAATCAGACCATGAACTGCATGAACGCCAACACTCTGGGCGAGTATCAGAACCCCAATTGCAACCGCCAGATCATTCCCAGCATTCCCAACGATGTTTCCACCAACCAGCAGGTCCTGTATGCCCTGGCCAAAGGAACCGGCGGCTTCGAGATTTTCAACACCAACGACTTCCTGAAGGGCCTGGAAAAAGTCGCCAAGGAGATGAACGAGTACTACAGCGTCGGGTACGCACCGCCCGGCCAGGTTCACGACGGGAGTTTCCATCGCATCAAGGTACAGGTGACGCATGGCGGTGTGGTGGTGCGCTATCGCAACGGCTACTATGACCTTAAGAGTCCCGACCTGCTGAAAGACAAGCCGGAAGGAAAGGCGCTGGAGGCTCGCGCCGAAAGCGACGCAAAGGGGGACATTCCCGTCACGCTCAGCGCTCCTTATTTTTATACCGAACCCGGCGTGGCCCGCGTCAACCTCGCGCTGTCCGTTCCCGGCTCGTCCATCGACTTCGAGAAAGAGAAGGGGGCGTTCCATTCCGACGTAAATGTGCTGGGAATCGCCTACCGCCAAAACGGTACGGTGGCTGCGCGCTTCAGCGACAAGGTCAAGCTGGACTACCAGAAAAAGGAGCTGAAGGATTTCGCCAAAGGCTCTTTTGATTACGAAAATACGTTCAATATTGCGCCGGGGACTTACACGCTGAAGCTGGTGCTAAGCGCAGGCGGCGAAAAATTCGGCAAATATGTGTTTCCCCTGGTGGTCGATCCTTTCACCGGCAGCGATCTCAGCCTGGGTGGCCCGGCTTTGGGGGACCGGTATGTGCCCGTCTCCCAGGCCACGACCAGCATGGATACGAACCTGATGGAGGACCGCACTCCGCTGGTGTTCAAGGGTATGCAACTGGTTCCCTCCACCACCTATCGGTTCGCAAAGAGCACCCAGCCCGTGGTTTACGTGGAAGTATTCGATCCCGCTCTGAAAGACGAAGACAACTTGCGCGTTGGTATTTTGTTCAGCATCATCGACCGGAAGACCAATCAAAAGGTCTATGAGTCCAACACCATGTTGGTCAATGACTACGCGCAGGCCGGAAACCCTCTGGTGCCCGTGGGCTTCAAGCTGCCCATCGAACAGCTCCAAGCCGGCGACTATCGCTTTGAAGTCAAGGGTCGCGATGCGGATGGCAACGCGTCCACCATTCGCAGCGCGGAGTTCACGGTGGAGTGATAGGCTCGGCCGGCATTGTCCGGTAACATCGAAGACAGTGAGATGCAATCCTTAGAGGCCTAAGATGATGACGTGCCGTCACTGTCTATCCGGAGACATCCCCGACGCGGCAACGCACTGCCGACACTGCGGCCGCAAACTTCGTCCTACCAACTGGGCAAAAGTAATCGCCACCGTTTTGCTCCTGACCATGATCATCGGCCTGCTCTGGATCTTCGCCTCCGTTGCCATAACTCACCAGAAATACCAAGACGCCCGCGATGACGCCGGCCGCATCATCCGGTCCGTCTCCACCTGGTGCAACTCCCAGACCACCGACGAATTACGGGACGTCATGGAGAAGGAGACCGAAGCTGAACTCGCCAAGTTGGAACTCTCACCGGACGACGCCCGGCTTTTCGATGTGGTGCTCTCCAACCAGATCGAAGCACACGGCTGTGGCCCATCTGCGCAGCTTGAAAGGTTGAACGCCGAACAGCTTCGTCGCGAGCAAGTCGTAAGAAATGCCCGCCTGCAATATGCTCGACTAGAAAAGGAAGCCGCCGGCGCTGAGGCCGCCCGCCAGACCGAGTTAGATAAGGAAGAGAAGGAGGCCGCCGTCGAGAACGAAAAGCGCGAACGTAAAGCCTACGTCTTCTTCGCCTCCCCCACCTGCCGCGCGGACGTCACCGTCAACGGCGAGGTGATCGGCAAGCTCCCGTTCACCCTTCCCATGGACCCCGGCGACCACACAATCCTCATCGAGTGTCCCGACTATAAGCCCTGGGTCGAATCCATCCACTTGGAGCCCAAGCAGTCGCTCAACGTCACCCCTTCCCTGGCACCGGCATCATCCAAATGAGGTGGTTTGGGGGTAGCTTCGAAATTCTGGCGCCGGGATCGCCAAGGGTTGGGTTCGGCCTTTAGCCTGTGGAAAACTAAAGAAGCTGGTCAAGTGGCCAAAATTTGGAAGCGCAAAGCCTGAGATAATGAGCCCAAACCTTTACGTCATCGCGGGACCAAATGGTGCAGGCAAGACGACCTTCGCGGAGGAATTCCTCCCACGGTACGCAAAATGCAAAAACTTCATCAATGCTGATTTGATCGCGCAAGGTGTGGCGCCATTCGCCCCGGAAGCCGCGGCCTTCCGCGCGGGACGACTGATGCTTGCAGAGATCAACTTCCACGTGGAGCGTCATGACGATTTCGGTTTCGAAACAACTTTAGCGGGGCGCAGCTACCTGGCTCTGATTCGTCGCCTGAAAAAACTTGGCTATAGGGTGCATTTCTTTTTTCTAACTGTACCGAGCATCGACTTTGCCCTCACAAGAATTCGAGGGCGCGTGGCAGAAGGTGGTCACGATGTTCCCCCGACTGTTGTTCGGCGCCGGTTCGATCGCTCAATCCAGAACTTCTTCGCTGATTACCGCCCCCTCGCCGATTCGTTGATTCTCTTTGATAACTCCGGCGCTACTCCGGTTGCCGTCGCTTTCGAGAAAGAGGAAGGTCGAGTATAATGAACGCGCAGATCTATGAACAACTCATAGATCGCTATGGAAATACATGATTAAACCACCACCCAACGTCCTCCAATTGCCCTTGCACCAACGGAGCAATAGGAGAACGAAACCAGTAAGATGATA
>CAVRBF010000058.1:0-41386 GCA_963719115.1 uncultured Acidobacteriota bacterium
GCACTCCGATCCGCAAGTGGCGCAGGTGATTTTGGGAGGTATCGCGGCCTCCATCATGACGGTGGTTTCCATCGTATTTGCCATTCTGCTGATGACCCTCACCCTGGCGTCAATGCAATTCTCCCCGCGCATCATCGTGAGTTTTGTGCGGGACCGGGTGACGCAGTGGACGCTGGGCATCTTTCTCGGCACGTTCTCCTATTGCCTGGCGGCGCTGCCGGCGGCTCGCTCCGCACCCAAGCCGTTTGCTCCCGTCGCCACGGTTCTGGGCGCCATGCTGCTCTCGCTGATTTGCGTGGGCTGGCTACTCTTCTTCATTCACCATATTTCGCAGGCCATCAATGTGAATCAAATTGTGGACCGCATCGCCAATGAGACGGTGGCCATGATCGACGAGATGATGCCCTATTCGCGGCGCTATCCGCGAGTGGAGAGTCCTGCCGCTATCGACCTGAGCGCCTGGCAAACCACCTTCCCCTGCAAGACCTCGGGTTACATCCGTTACGTGGACACGCAGCGGCTGGTGGCGCTGGCGAAATCGCAAAGTGTCAAGATCCACGTCTTGCGACGCGTGGGACAATTCGTTCCCGAAGGGGTGCCGCTGGTGCAAGTCTACAAAGGGGAGCGATTGTCCGCGGAAGGAATCACGGAACTTCACAATGCCTTCGATTTCGGCCCTTCCCGAACCTTACAACAGGACATTGAGTTTGGTGTGCTACAGATCGTGGACATCGCCCTGAAAGCCATATCGCCTGCCGTCAATGATCCGAGCACGGCGATTACCTGTGTGGATCAGTTGAGCCGCATCCTGATTCGCTTTGCATCGCGCGAGCAGATGCCTGCCCAGCTCTGTGATCCGCCCGGCGTGGTGCGCGTCGTGATGCTGTGGACTGACTTTGATCGCATGCTGGACGCGGCGTTCGAGCAGATTCGGATGTACTCCCAAACTGACCGTGCCGTGAGCTTGCGAATGATGCGTGCCCTTACCGACATCGCCCTCACCCTGCCGGGCCTTGATGACCGTAAGATCTTGGCGGAACGAAGTCAGCGCATCGTTGAAGGCTGTACGGAGAAACTGGGTGAGGAGGAGACCAAGGAGTTGCGCTCCCGCCAGGAAGGTCTGGAAAAACTGCTTGCGCCCGCGTCTCCTCAACCGGCCATCAAGTGAGAGTGCTGTCGGTGGTCTTCTCGCTTCGTGCCGCGAAGTTTTCGTACCACGGGCATCCGAAGCTGTGAAAAAATTGAAAAAAGACTTGACTAGCGCTATAGCTATGATACACTCTCTCCGATGGCCGGAGGGAGGTCCCGCATGGGTTATCAGTCCAGCGTGCAGGTGATTCAGCGCGGCGGCAAGAACCGCCAATGGTATCTGATTTGTCCCGCCCCCTTGGCGCAAGCCTTGGAAATCGAGAAGGGGGAAGTGATCGAATGGGTGGTGGAGGACAAGCACACCCTGGTCTTGAAGCGCACTCCCCGGCTGGCAGAGGCATCTTCCCGGCGGAGGCGAGCCCATGAGTGACCGCATCGAGCTGGGGCAGCCAGCGCTGTGGGCGGAGGGCGAGGGGTCCGCCCCCGCGCCGGAGCCGCCGGCGAGTGAGCCCGGGCCTCAACCGGCGGCGCGCTTCCAACCGATCAACCGCCAGCAGATGGTGTGGCGGGCGGTGGACGTGGGGCGGTTGCTGGAGCCCGACCACCTGGCGCGGGCGATTTGGGAAATGACCGGGCGCCTGGACCTGACGTCCTACATCGAGGAGGTGCGGGCGGTGGAGGGCCGGGCCGGGCGTCCGCCCATCGATCCGCGCCTGTTGATCGCGCTGTGGGTTTACGCCTACAGCGAAAAGGTGAGTTCGGGGCGGGAAGTGGAGCGGCGCTGCGCCTACCATCCCGCCTACCAGTGGCTGACGGGGTGCGAGGTCATCAACCACCACACCCTGTCGGATTTTCGCGTGCAGCACCGGGAGGCGCTGGACGGGCTGTTCGCACAACTGTTGGCGATCTTGAGCAGCGAGGGGCTGATCACGCTGGACCAGGTGGTGCACGACGGGACGAAGGTGAAAGCGGCGGCGAGCAGCAAGTCGTTTCATCGCGAGAAGACCTTGCGCGCGCATCTGGAGGCGGCGCAGCAGCGCGTGCAGGCGATGGGGGACCCGCGGGACGAGGCCGCGGCGGGGCGCTCGGAGCGCGCCCAGCAGCGGGCGGCGCGCGAGAAGGTGGCACGCCTGGAACAAGCTCTGGAGGAGTTGAAGAAAGTGCAAGCCGCTCCCGAGGGCCGGGCGGAGCCTTCCGAGCGGCGTGCCAGTGAGACCGATCCGGAAGCGCGGGTGATGAAACAGGGCGACGGGGGTTTCGCGCCCAGTCACAACGTGCAGGTCTCGACCGACACTGCGCACTCGATCATCGTGGGGGCGGGCGTCACCCAGGAGGCCAGCGATCAGCAACAACTGGTGCCGGCGGTGGAGGAAGTGGAGAAGCAGAACGGGCGCGCGCCCGGCCAAATGATCGTCGACGAGGGCTACACCACGCGGGAGAATGTGCTGGCGGCGGACGAGCGCGGCCTGGACCTGATCGGGAGCACGATGGAAAAGGATGCCGAGGCCGTGCGCAAGGGCCTGGAAAAGCGTGGTCTCGACCCGGCCTTTTATCCCCAGAACTTTCGCTACGACCCGGAGCCGGACGCTTATACCTGTCCGCAGGGCAAAACGCTTTCGCATCGCGCCACCCGACGCACGCGCACCGGGGTGGTGCATGAGGTTTACCAGGCGCGCGCGGCGGACTGCCGGAACTGTGCCTTGCTCGCCGCGTGCAAGCCGGGCAAACAGGGGCGCATGATCGTGCGCAGCGACCCTGTCCCCGCCGTGGCGGCGTATGTGGCCAAGATGCAGACCGCGGCGGCACGCGCCGCCTATCGCCTTCGCGCCCCGGTGGCGGAATTCAGCAACCTCTGGCTGAAGGCCAAACTGGGACTCCGGCAGTTCTGCGTGCGCGGCCTGAAGAAAGCCCGCTGTGAGGTTCTGTGGGCTTGCCTCACCTACAATATTCAGCAATGGTTCCGCCTGCGCTGGAAAGGGCGCCTGAACCCGCTTGCCGCCTGAGGAACCCGAACCCCGGGGATCGCGGCGCTCCAAGGCCCGAGCCCCCAAGCCCAAGGCCGGGCGGAAAGGAAGGTCATCGAATGAAGCCACCGTAGTCGCTTTCCCATGTCGGCGATCAGAACCTTCAAAACCCATCGCCCAAACTCCAACCCTCGATGCCGAAGGTGATTCTTTCACGGCTTCTCCTGCCCGTAACGGGGCACGGCCTGCAACGCCGAGGTCTGGTGTTTCTACGTTTTGAGGGCCACAGCACGCGGAAAACACCGCATTCCATGAAACGATCACTATCTTCAATTTACACCCCCAACGATCCTAACTGTCATCCTGAGCCAGGTTTTCAGGGCGAAGGACCCCCGTATTTCGTCTTATCCAAGTGCGCCGCGGGAACGCGGCGGACAAGAACGGGGCGCTCCCGCCCTGCGCTTCCTACGTACAATGAAAAGGGTCCTTCGCCCTGAAAACCGGGCTCAGGATGACAGCGCAGTAGAGGGTGCGTCTACACTTTGATTACCGCGAATGCCAACAAAAACCCTCGTTGGAAGGTGGTAACTCCTGGGCTCGGTCTGGACCTGTCCCGATGGTTTGAATCGCGGTGCCCGTGGCACGGGATGCGTCGCGGCTCAGCCGCTCTGTGTTCTATCCGAGAATTCTGGTAATCTACCGCCCGCACTCATACGACTTTCACTCGGAGGTCTGGACTGATGAAACGGCGAGAGTTCCTGTCTTCGACTTTGGCGATGGCGGCGGCCGGACTGGCGCCGCGATCCGCGCGCGCGTCGGAAGGCTTGGTTGAAATTCTGCTTGATGAGCCGATTGGCGGAATAGCGCCGGAATTGCAGGGGCATTTTACCGAGCACATCGGCGAGGTGGTTTACAACGGCATTTGGGTGGGTGAAGACTCAAAGATTCCCAACATCGGTGGCATTCGCAAGGCATTGGTGGAGCACATGCGGCAGTTGCACGCGCCGGTGATTCGCTGGCCGGGGGGCTGCTTTGCCGACAGTTACAACTGGCGCGACGGCATCGGTCCGCGCACGTCCCGACCGGTGCGAACCAATTTTTGGGACAACACCACGCAACTTTGCAACGCCCCCGCGGGGCCGCAGAAATACGACCCCAACACCTTCGGCACGGCGGAATTCATGCGCTTTTGCCAACTCTGCGGCGCGCAGCCGTATCTGGCCGCCAACGTCCGCAGCCTGACCCCGCACGATTTTGACGAGTGGGTGGAGTATTGCAACTCGCCCGCGGGCAGCACCACGCTGGCCCAAACCCGCGCGACCGATGGCAGCCGCGAACCCTTCAATGTAACTTACTGGGGCATCGGCAATGAGTCGTGGGGCTGCGGCGGCGACTTCCGTCCGGAAGAATACGCCATTGAATTCCGCCGCTTCACCTCCTGGGTGCCTGACTATGGCCTGAAGATGCGGTTTATGGGCTCCGGGCCGGGCGCCAGTGGCCGCGACCCCCAGGTGTCGTGGACGCGCGGCTTTATGGAAAACCTGGTGGGCAAGAGCCCGCGCATCCTTGGTCACCTCTTTGGACTCTCCATGCATTACTACTGCGGAACCACGGGCAAGGGCGACTCCGTGGACTTTAGCGTCGACGAATGGTACGAAATGTTGTCGCAAGCCGACGTGATGGATTCGCTCATCACCCAGCACTGGCTCGCCTTGGGCGACTATGACCGAGAGCGCAAGGTGAAGCTGGTGGTGGATGAGTGGGGTGCGTGGCACAAGACTCCCACGCTGGGCCCGGCCTATCTCTTCAGCTACATTCCCTCCATGCGCGACGCGCTGGTGACGGCGATTACTCTCGACATCTTCAACCGCCATGCGGAAAAACTGGCCATGTGCAACGATGCCCAGTTGGTGAACAACATCAACACCCTTTTCATGACCAGGGATGAGCGCTTGGTGGCGACGCCGATTTTCCATGTGTTCGATATGTACAAATCGCACCAGGGCGGGCGCTCGCTGCGGCTGGTCTGCGACGCGCCGTCGATTTCCGTGGGGCCGGACAACGTTCGGCCTTCGGGCGAAGGGGCAGGGAAGTCGCTGTGGGGACTCGCCGGCTCGGCTTCGGTGAAAGGGGAGACACTGGTGGTGACGGTGGTCAATTCCCACGCCAGCGAACCGCGCACGAGCGAAATTTCCTTACGCGGAGCGGCGGCCAAATCTGTGGATGCCATGGTGCTTGCGGAGCCTGACATCCACGCACACAACGATTTTGACCATCCGAACGCCGTGGCACCCAAGAGTGTGCCCGCCTCGGTCTCCGGCTCGCGGTTCTCCTGGACCTTCCCGCCGGCGTCGGTGACGAAGTTGGAGATCGCGCTCTCCTAAGGTGGCTGCGGTACAACTTGGGATCGCCCCTGTGGAATGATCACTTAACAAGCGGTGTTAAGGTCGGAGTATAATATCCCCATGGGTACGGAAGTCGTTGCCAAACTGACCTTCGAGCAATTCCGTGAGCTTCCCTTCGATGGGAAACGCTACGAGCTTGTTCATGGAGAAGTGCACGTGACTCCATCTCCCAACACCCGGCATCAATACGCCGTTCAAAATCTCTACGTGAGCTTGGGGCTTTTCGTTCAGAAGAACCGGATGGGTGATGTGTTTCTGGCCCCTCTGGACGTACGCCTTGGGGAAGAGACAGTTCTCCAACCGGATCTTATTTACATTTCCAACGCACGCTCGGGAATCATTCAGGAGAATTGGATTGAGGGCGCCCCAGAATTGGCCGTAGAGGTTCTATCTCCCTCGACTGCCGGACATGACCGGGCCACCAAGCTGCCCATATTTGCCGCAGTGGATGTCTCGCAGGTATGGTTTATTGATCCCAAAGCCAAGACGGTCGAAGTCCTGACGCTCCAGGTCGCAAAGTATCTCGTCAACGCCACCTACGCAGGTCATCAAGTCCTCACCTCCAACCTCTTCCCCAGTTGGCAGCTTCCCCTTGACGAACTCTTCGATTTTCGCGGACGGTTTTAGCGTCACTCCTTCCTTGCCATCCTGCCAAATTTGCCGGTACGATGTCGTGCCGAGGTGCAAATGAAAATCAATAAGTGGGTAGCGTTAGCAGCGCTCGTGTTTTTCTCTGCGGCAGCGGCTTTGGCGCAAGTGCAGGTGGTGGTCAAGACCGAATCCGGGCTGGTGGCGGGCACGGGGACGGACATTCATGTTTGGAAAGGTATTCCTTACGCGCGGCCTCCGGTGGGCGAGTTGCGATGGAAGGAGCCGCAGCCCGCGGAGCCTTGGCAGGGCATCCGCCATGCCTTCGAATTTGGCTCCATGTGTCCGCAAGGCAATCCCGCGCAACTGAAGCCCGACATGAGCGAGGACTGCCTGACGCTGAACGTCTGGTCCGGCGCCCGCGAGGAGGGAGCGCGCCAGCCGGTACTGGTGTGGATTCACGGCGGCGGCTTTGGCGGCGGCTCGGGCCGCATGGATGGCGAACCCCTGGCGCGGCTCGGCATCGTGGTGGTCTCCATCAACTACCGGCTGGGCATGCTGGGTTTCATGGCGCATCCCGACCTGACGCGCGAATCACCACACCACGCGTCCGGAAATTACGGCCTGATGGATCAAATCTTCGCGCTGCGCTGGGTGAAGAACAACATCGCGGCGTTTGGCGGCGATCCCGACAAGGTCTCGATTGGCGGCGGTTCGGCGGGGGGAACCAGCATTGGTTACCTGATCGCCTCTCCGCTAGCTAGCGGACTTTTCCAAGGCGCATGGCTCGACAGCGCCAGCCGTCTGTTTCTGCCCGACCCGGGCCTGAGCAAGACTTTGCACGGCCTGACACCGATGGAGCAGGTGGGCCTGCATGTCGGTCCCCATATCGAAGCCCTGCGGGCATTAGGCACCTCCGAAATCATGCAGCGGGGCGCAGAGGTCGCGAACGAGCTCTATGGCGAAGGGGGCAGCGGCAAGATTGGATTGAAGCCGGAAAGCCACGTGCACCTCCCCACCGCTGCCGACCATCCGTGGTGGGCTTTTACCGATGGTTACGTCATGCCGGAAGAGCTCTCCAAAATGTTCGCCACCGGCCGCTTCAACCACGTCGCTTGCCTGATCGGCACCTGTCGGGATGAAGGCTTGAGCTTCACCCGTCGCATGCCGGATTTGACCGTGGACGGATACAAGGACTATTTGCGGAAATACTACTCGCCCGTGAGTCTGAAGGTGTTCGCGATGTACCCGGGGAAAACCCCGGACGAGATTCGCGCCGCCATCACCCGCACAATTACCGACTATATGTTTCTTTACGGCAGCATTCGGACTGCCGACTATGAAGCTGCTGCGGGCGAGCCCGTTTACGTCGAGCGCTTCATGCACGTTTCGCCCGGCGCGCCCGGCGTGATGCATGGTGCCGACGGTGCGTATTTCCGCGGCGACGTTCGCGACGGCGTGACCAATGGAGCCGTCAAATATGGGTCGGGCGACGAGAAGCTTTCACGGGCCATGATGCTGCGTATGGCCGCGTTCGTAAAGACTTTCAATCCCAATGCGGCGGACTCTCAGCCCGTGTGGCCGGAGTGGGTGCCCAAGCAGCCGCAATACCTTGAAGTCGGCGACGAAACCAAGGTGCTCAGCTTTCAAGACCAGGCGATCATCAATTTGTTTCGCAAGCAGTTGGGGCAGTAGCCGGCTCTACTGGAGACGCTGTTGGTGCTTCCACCGACGGAATGGTGTTCCCTTTGAATCCGCCAGCCGGCGATTGCCAGCCGACTCCCGCCACGCTCCGTAGCCTCTCACCGCCGGACTTTGCGCTTGACCAGGGCGATTGCGCTCGGCTACAATACATATGGCAAGGAAGTGTACCATGAATTCTGCGCAGGCCTGTCGTCGTCCCTCCCGGTCCTTCTCCGACAATCCCGAAAGCGGTCCCGAGCCACGTCGGGTGAATGTCGTATGGACCGTTGGGCAAGGTTGTGGTACGACCGGTTCTTGCGAGGGAGAAATAGGGGGCGAATTCAAATCCGACGTTCCAAGCCGGAATGTTATTGAAAACAAAAGCACGGCGTCAATCCCGTGGATTCAGCCCCGAGTGCGAAACGCATTCAATTTTTTGACGTTCCAAGCCGGAATGTTATTGATAACAAAGGGCAGGGTTGGATCGATCCGGATATGTTGATGAAAATAAGGGAGTTGGCTTGAGTTTGACGCGCAGTCAACTAAGACGTATAGAATGAACGTCTTGCAGGCGGATCCGGGCGGCAATTGGGCAATCAATGGTTGTTTGGCGCCCGACATTGCGAAGCCTCGTGGTAGGGCCGGTTGCATACAGACCTGCAAGGCAAGCTCGAACCGTGGGCAGCAGGACGTGACGTGTAACGGGGCAATCGAGTCGGGCGGCGGTGCGCGTCCTAAGTATGGCCGTAGCGTCGGCTTCCAGTCGGCACAGGAGCCGCCAGGATAGCGGTACCTCGCCCAACTGTAGGACACTAGCCCATGGCACCAAGTCTTGACACTGTGCGCCGCGGCGGCTAGAATAATCGTAGGTTTGAGTCTGTAATTGGCTGATATCTTGTCAGTTAGGGACTAAAATGAAGTGGCAGGTTGAACTCACAAATCGCGATAAACAGGTGCTCGCCGCGTTGATCCGCCAGTTTATTGCCAGTGGTTCCCCCGTGGGTTCCAAGGCTTTGGCTGCGCAATTGCCTGTGCAGGTCAGTTCGGCAACCATCCGTTCCGTTCTCGGGGCGTTGGAGGACTACGGTTTCCTGACTCAGCCCCATATTTCGGCCGGGCGGGTTCCCACGGAAAAGGCATACCGCTTCTACGTGGACACGGTGGTTAGCGGGGCGCGCTTGTCGCCTGACACCGAGCGTTATATCGACCGCAGCTTGAGTCCCGGGCGGCATGGTTTGGAACGGCTGATGGTCAACGCGTCGCGGACGCTTTCCGAGGTTTCGCGAAATGTGGGCCTGGTGCTGGCCCCGGCGCTGGAAGAGAAACTGCTCGAGCACGTCAAGTTTGTGAATCTGCCCGATCATCGGGTGCTGGTAGTCATCGTTTCCAAGCCGGACGTGGTGGAAAATCGCGTCGTTCACCTGGACGATGAGTTCACCCAGGCGGAACTGGACCAGGCGGCGAACTTCCTCAACGCCGAGTTCCTCGGCTGGTCGCTCGGGACCATCCGTCTGGAAGTATTCAAGCGCATGGAGGCGGACAAGATCCTCTGCGACCGGCTTTTGAGAAACGTGGCGACGCTATTCATGTGGGGGGCGCTTTCCGAGGAAGAGTCGGGGTTACTCTTTGTAGATGGCACCGCGAAGATTCTGGACAGCCCCGAATATGAAGATGTGCAGAAGATCAAACAATTGGTAAAAACCCTGGAGGAGAAGGCCAAGCTGGCGCGGATTCTGGCCGCCTGCCTGCAATTGCCGGAAGCGGGAGTCCGCATCCTTATCGGGCGGGAAAACGCCGAGAAGCAGATGCAGCACTGTACGTTGGTGGTGGCGCCCCTGCATTACCGCAACCGCGCCGTGGGGGCGCTGGGGGTGGTTGGGCCCATGCGCATGGAGTACGACCGCGCCATCGGCACCGTTGACTATGTCGCCCACCTATGTAGTCGCCTGCTCAGCTCGAATTGAACAGCCCCGGGCGTGCCCGGGCCAGTGTCTGGTGGGGTGGCTTGGTGCTCCTGCCGGACGGCGGGGAATCTATGGATAACGAAAACGAATTCATCACGACGACTGGGGAAGGCGGGGAGGCGGAAGCCGCCCCCGCCACGGCCGGCGCACCTGCGGCGGAACCGGCGGGCCTGGCGGAAGCGTACCAGAAGGCCCTGGCCGACAACAAAGAGCTTTACGACCGCCTGTTGCGCAAACAGGCGGAGATGGACAATTTCCGCAAGCGCACACAGCGGGAGAAGGATGACCTGCGCCAGTTCGCGGCGGAGGAACTGATTCGCTCCCTGTTGCCCACGCTCGATGGGTTTGAGCGCGCCCTTCAGCACCGGGACGAAAAGGTGCCAGCAACCTTCTACCATGGCTTGGAGCTGATTTACCGCGATCTCGGCGAGGTCCTGTCGCGGGCGGGGCTTTCGCCGATTGACACCGCGGGTGAGATCTTTGATCCCAACCTGCATCAGGCCGTGGAGACGGTGGAGGACCCCGGGCGTCGCGAGCACGAGATTGTGGCGGAGATGCAGCGAGGATACAGACTGAAGAACAAATTGCTGCGGCCGGCCCTTGTCAAGGTAGCGGTGGGCGGTAAGCAGGGCTAATCGGCACAACTGAGGTTATGCATTGAAGCAGAAGCGCGACTATTACGAGGTGCTGGGCGTCTCGCGGGAAGCCTCTGACCAGGAAATCAAGAGCGCCTATCGACGCCTTGCCATGCAACACCATCCCGACAGGAATCCCGACAACCAGGAAGAAGCGGCGGAGAAGTTTAAAGAATTGACGGAGGCTTACAGCGTGCTCGCGGACGCCCAGAAGCGCGCGTCCTATGACCGTTTTGGGCACGCGGGCGTGGGGGGCATGGGTGGTGGAGCGCCGGACTTCAATTCCTCGATCTTTTCCGATTTTGAAGATATCTTTGGCGACCTTTTTGGTTTTGGCGATGTCTTTGGCCGGACGGGGCGGGGACGCAGCCGCAACGCCGGCGGCGTGGACCTGCGCTACGACCTGGAAATCGGCCTGGAGGAAGCAGCCACCGGCCTCGAGACCAAAATCAAAATTCCCCGCTGGGAAGCCTGCACGATTTGCGAGGGGACGGGAGCCAAGCCGGGCAGCCGGCCGGCCAACTGCACCTTGTGCGGAGGGCGCGGGCAACTGCGCCATCAGCAGGGATTCTTCACGGTTACCCGCACTTGTCCGCAGTGCCAGGGGGTGGGTCAGATCATCCGCGACGCGTGCACCATTTGCAAAGGGGAAGGCCGGGTGAACTCGGAGCGCGTGCTGGGTTTAAAGATTCCTGCCGGCGTCGATGACGGCACCCGTCTGCGGGTAGCCGGAGAAGGGGGCGTGGCCACGCGCGGCAGTTCGCCCGGAGACCTCTATGTCATTCTGAAAGTCCGCGAACATCCATACTTCGAGCGGCGCGGTAACGACCTCTACTACACCATCCCGGTTTCAATCTCCCAGGCGGCGCTCGGTGCGGATATTATCGTTCCCACGCTGTGGGGCGACGAACGCCTGCGCATTCCCGAAGGCACCCAGAGCGGTACGGTTTTTCGTAAACGCGACCTGGGCATGCCCAGCTTGGAAGGCCGTGGCCGCGGCGACCTCTACGTTTCGGTTTTCGTCGTAACCCCTGCCCGCCTGTCACGCGAGCATAAGCGCTGGTTGGAGATGCTGGCGCCGTTCGTGCGCCTGGACAACCAACCCCTGGAACGCCGTGCCGCCGAGAAGGTCAAGGACGTCTTCGGATAAGGGCTGCATGTTCGATCGAATCGGGAGATCGGGTGATCGGGTGATCGGGTGAACAGAAGACACTCGATGGACTCAGCTACTTGTTCACCCGATCATCGGATCACCGATCTCCCGATCAATTGGGTTTTCTCCACCACCGAAGGCCCACGGTCAGCATGCTGCTGTTGAATCCCATGTTGGGTGGAACGAGGTCGGCGTTCGACATGTGAATGGTGCGCCACTCGAATACGACAGCCCGCTGCGGGCGAAGGAAATACTCCACGCCAACGCCACCTTGTGGAGTGAACTGCGTGTAGCCATTCACCTCGGGGACATACTTGCTGAGGGGAGTGCGTTGCACACCGGCGCCGGCATCGAAGAAGGGAACCCATCGGCCATGTTCTTTTCCCGAGAAACGCAGGATCAATGCGTCGCCAGCCAGATAAGCCGATCGGGGATGGACAGCGGCCCCGAGAATTCCTTCGTCGATGAGCTCGAAGCGCCGCACCGGTGAGTGGGCGAAGTCGTGCACGATGAAGCCGAGTTGGGGCTCGGCGATCAGCATTTGGATGTGGGAAACTTCGTGCCAATCGAGGCCGTACTCCATCGTGTATCCGACTTGCGCGCCGAAGTCCCAGCGGCCGCCGTGCGATGAATACGCCGTTGGCGGCGGAGCCGGGCGCTCCGTGGCGCTCCCGTTGGAGGTGAGTGTTTGTGCCGCCAAAGGTGCACGCGACACGACAAAGCACGTGGCAAGAATGGTGCCAGCTACAAATCGAGCGAAACGCCTGTCGAGGGTTACGTGCATTCTCTCTGCCCGGCATATAGGGAGACGGATTCGAAATCAGCCACGGTATTTCGTTTGTACACAAATGTGAGCTGAAAAGCAACGATAGCGAGTTCATCGCGAATCGAATTCAACCATGGATTTGCTTTCAGAGACCGCGCCGCAGGTTGGCGTTTGAGATTGCAAAGGCTGTTGATGCTGGTGCGCTGCGGCGCGGGTGTGGTATAAAGTGAAATGAAGGTGGAGCGCGCTTAGGGGCTTATGGAATCACCGGCGGATGAGAGGAGAGCTACGGGCACTGCGCGCAACTGGTTTTTCGAGACCCGCTATTGGTTGCGTGACCTCATTTTATCCGTACTTTTAGCCTTTATCGTCATAGTGTTTCTATACCAGCCCGTCCAGGTGGAAGGCACCAGCATGATGCCTCGCCTGGAAAATCACGAGCGCATTTTCATCAACAAGTTCGTATATCGTTTTCGGCCCGTCGAGCGGGGTGACGTAGTGGTTTTTCGCTATCCGCTCGATCCTTCGAAGTCGTACATCAAGCGAGTGATCGGACTGCCCGGTGATGAAGTGAGCATTCATGACGGACACGTCCTGGTGAATGGCAGGGCGCTGCGCGAGCCCTATGTTCCGCCGGAATACCTCGATGCGCAAAGCTATTCGCCGGTTAAGGTTGAGCCCCATCATTACTTCGTGCTCGGCGACCACCGCAGTTCATCCAATGATAGTCGCGAGTGGGGTACGGTTGACCGCTCCTTTATTTACGGCAAGGCAGTACTGGTTTACTGGCCACTGGGCCAGGCAGGTTGGGTCAACTGATTTTCGATTTGCGATTTTATGGGCGGCGACATAAATGTCTACGCATTGGGTTGTAGCGGCGGTCTCCGACCGCCGGCGTCGATCGGAGATCGACGCTACAATTTATGTCGCACAGTATAGATTTTCGATTGCTAGACCCATCGTCCCGTCGTGTGCTTCGGCGTGCGCACTCAAGCAGGTGGCTGATGATCACGAATCCAAAATCTGAAACCCGGTGCATAAGGAGTGCATGGACGCAATTCTTGCCTTAGAAGACGGCAAAATCTTTCGGGGGCGCGGTTTTGGCGCCTCCGGCGAGCGTTTTGGCGAGGTCGTTTTTAATACTTCCCTTTCCGGCTACCAGGAAATTCTTACCGACCCTTCTTACGCGGGCCAGATCGTCATCCTCACTTATCCCCACATCGGCAACTACGGCACAAACCTGCTGGATTGTGAGTCTCCCAAGCCGTATGCCGAAGGCTCTGGTAGTGAGGGAGCTTTCCGAGCTTTCCAGCAACTGGCGCTCGGAGGAGGAAGTCTCCGGGTTCCTCGCGAACTACGGGATCCCGGTCATTTCGCACATTGATACCCGCGCGCTGGTGCGTCACCTGCGCAAGCACGGGGCGATGCGCGGAGTGATTTCCACCATTGACAGCGACGAAAAGAGCCTGGTGGCGAAGGCCAAGGCGTCGCCGAGCATGGTGGGCTTGGACCTCGCCAGTCGCGTGACGACGTCTTCGCGGTATCAATGGAACGAATCCTCGTCGAACATTCTGGCGGGGAACAGCCAATCGCACGGTCGAGCCGCGCTTTCATGTGGTGGCTTATGATTACGGCATCAAGCAGAACATCCTGCGCCGCCTGGCCGATGTGGGATGCCATGTGACCGTGGTGCCGGCCATGACCACGGCGGCGGATGTGATGGAGCTGAAGCCCGACGGCGTGTTCCTTTCCAATGGGCCCGGCGATCCTGAACCGGTCGAGTACGCCGCCCAGGCCGTGCGTGACCTGCTGGGCCGCGTGCCCATCTTCGGCATTTGCCTCGGCCACCAGATCATCGGCCTTGCCCTGGGAGGGAAAACGTACAAGCTCAAGTTCGGCCACCACGGCGGCAATCATCCCATCCTGAATCTGGAAACGAGGAAGGTGGAAATCACCGCGCAAAACCACGGTTTCGCGGTGGACCCGGATTCCCTGAAGGCCAGCGAGGTGATGCTGACGCACAAGAACCTGAATGACGACACGCTGGAAGGACTGCGGCACCGGAACATGCCTCTATTCAGCGTGCAGTACCATCCCGAGGCCTCGCCCGGTCCGCACGATTCGGCGTATTTGTTCGATGGGTTTGTCAAGATGATGGAAGAGTGCAAGAAATTATGAATGCTGAATTCTGAATTATGAAAACCAAAGCCTCGGCTGGTTTCATAATTCATAATTGATAATTCATAATTCGTAATTGTCTCCATGCCCAAACGTACTGATTTACGCAAGATTCTGATCATCGGCTCCGGCCCGATCGTGATTGGCCAGGCCTGCGAGTTTGACTATTCCGGCACGCAAGCCTGCAAGGCCCTGAAGGCGGATGGCTACGAAGTGGTTTTGGTGAATTCCAACCCCGCCACGATCATGACCGACCCGGAATTCGCCGACGCCACCTACGTTGAACCACTCACTGCGGATTATCTCGAAGCCATCATCGCGCTGGAAAAGCCCGATGCGCTGCTGCCCACCGTGGGCGGCCAGACCGCGCTGAACCTCTCCGTCGAGTTGGCGGAGACCGGCATTCTCGACAAGTACAACGTTCAGCTCATTGGTGCGTCGCTGAAGGCCATCAAGATGGCGGAAGACCGCCTTTGGTTCAAGGACGCCATGCTGCAGGTCGGTCTGGATGTGCCGAAGAGCGTGCTGGTGAACAAGGTTGAATCGGCGCTGAAGTTCTCGCACCAAGTGGGCTTTCCGCTCATCATCCGGCCCTCATTTACGCTGGGCGGCACAGGCGCAGGCATGGCCTATAACCGCGAAGAGCTGGATGAAAAGGTGCGTTACGGCCTGGAACTCAGCCCCGTGCATGAAGTCTTGGTGGAAGAGTCGGTGGTCGGCTGGAAGGAATACGAACTGGAAGTCATGCGCGACCGCATGGACAATGCCGTGGTGGTGTGCTCGATTGAAAACTTCGATCCGATGGGAGTTCACACCGGCGACTCCATCACCGTGGCGCCGGTGCAGACCTTGACCGACAAGGAATACCAGATCATGCGGGATGCGGCGTTCAAGGTGATCCGCGCCGTGGGGGTTGAGACCGGCGGCTCCAACATCCAGTTCGCCGTGTCTCCGGAGACGGGCCGCATGATCGTGATTGAAATGAACCCGCGCGTTTCGCGCAGTTCGGCGCTGGCGTCAAAGGCCACGGGTTTCCCCATTGCCAAGATCGCCGCGCGCCTGGCGGTGGGATACACATTGGATGAGATTCCCAATGACATCACCAAGAAGACGCCGTCCTGCTTCGAGCCCACCATCGACTATGTGGTTGTCAAGATTCCCAAATGGGCGCAGGAGAAATTCCCGGATTCCGACCATACGCTCGGACCGCAGATGAAGTCCGTGGGTGAGGTGATGGCGATCGGCAGCACCTTTAAGGAAGCCTTGATGAAGGGCATCCGCTCGCTGGAGACGGGCCGCAAGACGCCGATATCACCCTCCGATCCGGCAGAGTTGGAGCGGCGTCTCGCCATTCCCCATCCCGAGCGGCTGTGGGATTTGCTGCACGCGTGCGAAATCGGGTACAGCCTTGACATGCTGTATGACATCACCCGCATCGATCCCTGGTTTCTGAACCAACTCCAGCAAATTCTGGCGATGAAAGGTGAGCTGAGACGCTTCACGCTGGAGACGGTTCCCGCAAGCGTTCTGCATCTCGCCAAGCAATACGGCTTTTCTGATTCGATGCTGGCGGAGTTGTGGGAAAAGACCGGTGAGGACGTCCGGCAGCGCCGCCGGGCGCTTGACGTGCATCCCGTTTTCAAGCGCGTGGATACCTGTGCGGCGGAGTTTGAGTCTTTCACGCCCTATCTCTACTCAACTTACGAAGATGAAGACGAGGCTGAGCCCACCGATCGCAAGAAGATCATGATTCTGGGCAGCGGCCCGAACCGCATCGGGCAGGGAATTGAGTTTGATTATTGCTGCGTCCATGCGTCGTACGCCCTCAAGGAAGAGGGATTCGAGACGATCATGGTGAATTGTAATCCCGAGACGGTGTCAACGGACTACGACACGTCCGACCGCCTCTACTTTGAGCCGTTGACCTTTGAAGACGTGATGGCGATTGTGGAAGAGGAAAAGCCCGTTGGCGTCATCGTGCAATTCGGCGGGCAGACCCCGTTAAATCTGGCGCGCCAGCTCAAGGCTGCGGGCGTACCCATCGTGGGCACCTCGCCGGAGTCGATCGACCTGGCGGAAGACCGCAAGCACTTTGGCAAGCTCCTCGCCGAGCTGGGCATTCCGCAGCCGGAAAACGGCGCGGCCATGAACGTCCAGGAAGCCCTCGAGATCGGCAAGCGCATCGGTTATCCCGTGTTGGTGCGGCCTTCCTACGTTCTGGGCGGCCGGGCGATGGTGATCGCCTACGATGAGGCCACTCTGCGTGACTACGTGCAGCGCGCGGAGCAATTGCAGCGTGCGTTTCCAATCCTGGTTGACCGCTTCCTTGAGAATGCCACGGAAGTCGATGTGGATGCCCTCGCGGACGGCGCGGATGTAGTGGTGGCGGGAATTATGCAGCACATCGAGGAGGCGGGTATTCACTCCGGTGACAGTTCCTGCGTCCTGCCGGCGGTAACCATTCCTGCGGATCAGCGGCAAACCTTGCGCGAGTACACCGTGCGCCTGGCTCGCGAACTTAAGGTTGTGGGGCTGATGAACGTGCAATACGCCATCCAGCACGGCAAGGTCTACGTGCTGGAAGTGAATCCGCGCGCCTCCCGCACTGTGCCTTATGTCAGCAAAGCCACGGGCTTCCCCCTCGCCAAAATCGCTGCGCGCCTGATGGTCGGCCGCAAGCTTGCGGAGTTTGGTCTGCCCGCGGAGTTGCCGACAGGCCATTCCTTTGTGAAATCGCCGGTGTTCCCGTTCCAGAAGTTTCCGGGCGTGGATACGATTCTTGGTCCGGAAATGAAATCGACGGGCGAAGTGATGGGCGTCGCCGACAGCTTTGGCTTGGCGTTCGCCAAGGCGCAGTTGGGAGCGCGCCAGCGGATTCCCATCAAGGGACGGGTTTTCATTTCGGTTAACGACCACGACAAACCCGGTGTGGTGCCGATCGCACGCGATCTGGAGAGCCTGGGCTTTACCCTGATTGCGACCCGGGGCACGGCAGAGGCCCTGCGTGCCGCCGGCGTCAAGGTGGAGAGAGTCTTTAAGGTCAACGAAGGCCGGCCCAACATCGTGGACCGCATCAAGAGCGCGGACATCGATCTGATCATCAATACACCCTTGGGGCAGAAATCGCGGTTTGACGACAAGGCCATCCGGCGCGCGGCCGTGCAGCACGGAGTAACCTGTATCACCACGCTCTCGGCCGCCGAGGCAGCCATTCAGGGAATTCGCGCGCTTCAGGAAGGGCAGACCCACGTGGCGAGCCTGCAAAAGCTGCATGGGGAAGCCAGGAGATAGCGGCCAGTGGCAAATGCCGGTTCGGATGCGTCTAGCCACTATACACTAACCACTAGCCACTTTTGGTGAACTGACCATGACACGAAACGAGATTATCAAGCGGCTGCAAGGAATCATCTGCCCGGTGGTCACACCGTTCAACCGGCGCGGACAGGTGGACGAGGCGCACTTTCGCGACAACCTGAGCCGGCTCTGCGGCGTGGGCCTGACGGGAATCCTGGTGGCGGGTTCAACGGGCGAAGCGCCGTACCTGGCGGAGAGTGAGCGCCTGCGCCTGGTGGAAATCGCGCGCGAAGTCGTGAAGGCCCCCGAGCTTCTGCTGGTAGGTACGGGTTTGGAAAGCACCGCCGCGACGTTGAAGCTCAGCCGGGAAGCGGTGGCTCGCGGTGCGGACGCCCTTCTGGTGCTGACCCCGAATTACTACAAGTCGCGCATGGATGCGGCTGCGATGGTCGCTCACTATCGCCAAGTGGCGGCGGGCGTTTCGCGCCCGGTGCTGGTCTATTCGATTCCCCAGTTCACCGGACTGGAGCTTGACCCGGCGACCATCGGCAAGCTCTCGCACCTGCCGAACGTGGTCGGACTCAAAGAGAGTTCCGGCAAATTGGACTTTGTGCGTGCCGTCCTCGGCAAGGTTCGCCCGGGTTTCCGCGTCATGGTGGGAGCGGCCTCGATTGCTTACGAGGCGCTGTGCGCAGGCGCGGTGGGCGCGGTGCTCGGACTGGCCAATTTTGCCCCGTCGCTCTGCGTCGGCCTCTACCAGGCGTTTCTACATCATCATTCCACGCAGGCGCGCGAGCTTCAGCAACGACTGATGCCGCTGGGACAGAGGATCGCGCTTCCCTATGGCGTTCCCGGAATCAAGGCGGCGCTTGACCTGTGCGGCTACTACGGTGGAACCCCGCGCCTGCCTTTATTGCCCACCTCTGCCCAGGCGAAGAAGCAAATCGCCGCAGCCCTTCGCGAAGCCAATGCCAGCCTTGCCGCTTAGGCTTGGATCATTAATTAGAGGCGGTTGGCATGTGGTTTGCACAACACGAGGTGCCGCGTTCCAATCTTCACGACTTGCGCGGCGTAGTTCGGCAAGATTTTCCCAGCTCGGGGACGAAACGGGCACCGGTTTCGCCCTCGCGAGGTTTAGAGACCATGATCACGAATGAGACCGAAATCCGCATCGCTTTGCAAGCCATCCTGGTCAGCGTGCTCGCGCTGAATGGTTACTGGGGGTGTGCAGTGGTGGTCCTTTTCATTCTCTTGCCCTGGAAGCCCATTTTCGCCGTTGCCGGGTATCTGGCTCAGCCGGTAGTGGATTGGCGCGTGCAAAGAATGCGTGACCGGCACGGGAAGGGGTTGGCAGAGATGGAGAAAGAGCTGGATCTGCTCCTGCGGGCACCGGCAGGATCAGTCGCCCAATCCGCTCGCAAAACGCCCGATACGAAGAAGTTCCCTCCCGCCACCTTGTTGCGGCCGATGGAAACCCTCAAGGCAAACTCTCCTGCAGGCTTCGTCATGCAACCCTTGCCGGCGACAGCGGAGAATCTGGTCGCCACGATGGCCATCCGGCCGGTCATAAAGGAGCATGTGCGAACGCTGCCCCAGGGTGTTTTCAGCAACATGGATCTGGAAGTTGAGCAGGTCAAGTTCAACGGTGAGACTGCTGACGCCTATGTCAGGTTTCAGAGCCCGAACGTGTCGGAGTTGGTCATTCGGCAGCGCTACGCCTTGCGGAAGTCCGGCAACCAATGGCTGGTCGAGTCGCGGCAGCCGGCCAACGGTGGAAGCAAACCGATGCCGCAAGCTTGGACCCCGAGTGGAGCGCCCATGCGGTTCGTGTGAGGCCCGTCAAGTCGTCTGGATCTTCGCCCAGGTGCTGGTACAAAGACTTTTTGTGCACTGTCAGTGCTGTTGGCGTCTTGCCTTTCTCAATTGCCGCCGTAACCCAATCCGGGATGGATCATCCAATGAGCTTGGTATAGCTGTGTCTCCACATCAAACAGCACGGTCATTCTCACCCCGATCGGTGAAATGTTGCCGATGTTCGGCGGACCGTGTACGATAAGTGATTCTCATGACGGCCACCTGCGTACCGTACACTCATGTTCCGCACTCCAGCGCCCTGCTAACGGATTATCTTTACCATTTTGATCGAGTCAGCCAGTTTTACGCGGGTTCGCCGTTCGAGCCCCAGAGCTTTCAGTCTGTGGCCGATCGCGTGCGTCAGTTCGCAATCCCACGCCGTGAGATTGCTGCGATTCTGGCGCGGCAGAACCAGGCGTTTGGCTGCTCGGAGCCGACTTTGGAGAATATCCAGCGGCTCAGCGAGCCGGGTACGCTTGCGGTGGTGACCGGTCAGCAGGTCGGACTGTTCTCCGGGCCGGCGTTCACGCTCTACAAAGCTCTCACCGCGGTTCGACTGGCTCAGTCGCTCTCCGAACGCGGTCTTCCTTGTGTTCCCGTCTTCTGGCTGGCAACGGAAGACCATGACTTGGAAGAGGTTGCGGAAGCGGCAGCGTTTAATGAAGACTATGATCTGGTTCCGCTCCGTGATTCCGGCCAGCGGCCTTCGCCGCGCTCTCCCGTGGGTGACGTCAAACACACGTCGGAGGTTACCGCGGCTCTGACGCAACTGGAAGGTCTCTTGCCGGAAGGGCAACCACGCTCCCAACTCTTGCAAGACTTGAGGGAGTGTTACCTTCCCGGGGCAACGTGGGGAGAAAGCTTTGCGAAATTCCTGACACGGCTTTTCGGCCGCTGGGGTGTGATACTTCTCGATCCTCTGGATGCGGCTGTCCACGGTCTCAGCGCCGGGCTTTATCGGCAGGCGATTGAAAGGTCAGCGGAGCTTCGTGCCGGCATCTTGCAGGACTCGCATGCTCTGGTCCAGCGCGGATATCACGCGCAAGTGCACGTGGCGGAGGATTCGACGCTGGTCTTTGTTGCCCGGCAGGGTGACCGTTTGGCGCTGCATGAGCGGAATGGCAAGTTTCTCGTTGGCGGCGAAGAGGAAGTCTCGCTCGCCAGTCTGCAAGCCTCACTCACTGAGTGCCCGTTGGATTTTTCCGCCAATGTGCTATTGCGACCCTTGGTGCAGGACTTCCTGCTGCCGACGGTTGCTTACGTGGCGGGCCCCTCGGAACTGGCTTATCTGGGTCAGGCGCACGCGATTTACAAGGCGTTGGCTCGCCCTCAGCCGGTGGTATTTTCACGCGCGGCCTTCACACTCATCGATTCGCGGTCTGAGCGGCTGATGGAAAAGTACAAGCTCAGCGTCCAGGACGTGTGGCAGGGGGAAGAACACCTCAGCAACCGCATTGCCGACGCCGGATTTTCCGAGGGATGGTCGGAGCGATTCGAACTGAGTGAGCACGAACTCGATCAGCTCATGGACCGCCTGCGACCCGACATTGAGAAACTTGACCCGACTCTGCTCGACACCCTTCAACATACGCGCGAGAAAATGAAGAACCAGATGGAAAAACTGCGCGGCAAGTTAAGCCGGGCGGCGCTCAGCCGTTCGGATTTGCTGGCTCGACACGCCCAGGCCCTTTCGAAATTTCTCTATCCGCACAAGGATCTGCAGGAGCGGCGCGTCAGCGGGACGTACTTCCTGGGGCGTGCTGGTTACGAATTGCTTGACACGCTCCTGGCGCAGATTCACGTGGGGTGCTCCGATCATTTGACGCTTAAGTATTAATCCACTGCTGCAAAAACAATGGCGGTTTATACCTTTCGAAGACGGACGTTTGAGCCTCTGCTATAATCCTTGATCGCAACTCAGGAGGCACCCTATCCGGCGAGGCCAGCATGAATGTGCATTCCGCGCTCGATTTAATCACCCGGGATCGCGCGATTTACGAGATATCGGACAACGGTGGGTTGGTCATCAAGTCTCCCCAAAAACTCATAGCCCAGACGGTGGATGTGCTGGTTTGGAATGCCGTTTTTGGGGCGAATGACGAAGTTCGCAGCACCGCGCGCTGGATCATCCGCCGGGCGGCGCTGGAACTCGGCGCCATTCCCTCGTCGGTTCAGGGGCTTTACGAGGCGCGAGGGCGGAAGGAATGCGGTGGCTTTACGGTGCCTGCCATCAATATCCGCGGCCTCACCTACGATGTGGCGCGAGCGGTTTTCCGCGCTGCCCTCCGGCTGAAGGCGGGAGCTTTCATCTTTGAGCTTTCTCGCAATGAGAGCAACCTCAGTGACCAAAAACCCCCCGAGTACGCAACGGTCGTGCTGGCTGCCGCCTTGAAGGAAGGCTACGAAGGGCCGGTCTTCATCCAGGGCGATCATTACCAGGCGAACGCCCACCGTTTCTCCAAGGATCCCGACGCGGAATTGCAGGCCATTCGCGATTTCGCCGCCGAGTCGATCTCCTCGGGATACTTCAATATTGATCTTGACGCTTCGACGCTGGTGGACATGAATAAACCCGGCGTGCGGGAGCAACAACGCACCAATTTCGAGATCACGGCAAAGCTTGCCGCCTATGTGCGCTCGATCGAGCCGCAGGGGGTTACCGTTTCCGTGGGGGGCGAAATCGGCGAAGTTGGTAGGCAGAACTCCACTGTCGAAGAACTGGCCGCCTTCATGGACGGCTTTGTGGCCGCGCTTTCCAAGAGCGCCGGCAAGAAGAAGGGACTGTCCAAAATCAGCGTCCAAACCGGAACCACGCACGGCGGCGTTGTGCTGCCCGACGGAACGATGGCGCAGGTGGCCATCGACTTTGAGACTTTGCGCAACCTCTCCGCGGCCGCGCGTGACCGTTATGGCATGGCCGGTGCTGTCCAACACGGGGCCTCGACTCTGCCCTCGGACGCCTTCCAGAAGTTCCCCGAGTGCGAAACCGCGGAGGTCCACCTCGCGACGGAGTTCCAGAACCTGATCTTTGAAAACCCCGCCTTTCCGCGCGACCTGAAGCACGAGATTTATAAGTACCTGCGCAAGACTCACGCGAACGAGAAGAAGCCGGGCGATACGGAAGAGCAGTTTATCTATAAGGCCCGCACCCGCGCGTTCGGCCCCTTCAAGCGCAAACTGTGGGAACTCCCGGCCGGCGTCCGAAGCGGAATCGCGGACGATTTGGAGAAGAAGTTTGCATTTCTGTTTGAACGCCTGAACGTGCGGCACACGGCGGAGCTGGTCAAGAAGACGGTCCCGTTAGTGGCGATCCAACCCCCGGCGCCAACGGCCTTGACGGAGGCCCTGCACCGGACCCCGGCGCCCCATTAACGCGCGGCGAGTCGGTTTCGCATCCACCTGTTTTCGGCGAGGTGACGATTTATGGCAGCACCCGAACTCGGCAGAATCATTTCCGCCCCGGGCAACCATGCTCGCTCCCATACCGCTCATATTGAGACGCATGCGCGGGTCGATTTTAAGGATATCACCCGCCTGGTGCAGAAGGTCGTGGCGGAGTCCGGGGTTCAAAGCGGGTTGTGCTTCCTGTTCGTCCCTCACACCACTGCGGCGATCTTGATCAACGAGAATGAGGATCCGGCGCTGCAGAAGGATATGGACAATTTCCTGAAATCCCTCGCGCCCCGCGACGGCAGCTACCATCACAATGACGGCAACTGCGACGCCCACCTGAAGGCCGCGGTGATTGGAAACTCCAAGTCGTTGCTCGTCGAAGGCGGGAGCCTGGTGCTGGGCCGATGGCAGGGAGTCTTCCTTTGCGATTTCGATGGCCCTCGCCGTCGCGAGTTGCGGATCAAAGTGGTGGCGGATTGAAGACCGTGGCGTTCAACCAATACGCCACCGGCACCGGACCTGTGGTGAGCAGCCCTGCAACCCAACGTCCTCCGAGTCTTGGCATCTACATCCAGGTCCCCTTTTGCGCGTCCAAATGCAGCTTTTGCAACTTCAGCTCGGGCGTCGAGCGAGGCGCGATCTTCGATCGTTACACAAGGTCACTTCAGAGTGAATTGGAGGCATGGCCCCGCTTTTTCCCGGAGGCAGGCATTCCCACGGAGATTCTGTCAAGCCCCGTGGACTCAATTTACATTGGCGGCGGCACGCCGACGCTGTTGGAAGAGGAACGTCTTGGGACCTTCGTCACCGTTCTGCGCGAGCATCTGCCGTGGCGGGAAGAACTTGAGTTCACGCTGGAGACTACACCGGGTTCAACACCTGAAAGCTTGCTGGACGGCCTGCGAAGTATGGGCGTGAACCGGCTGAGCATCGGGGCGCAGACGTTTGACGACCGCGAGTTGCGCGCCGTCGGCCGACTGCACTCCGCCGACGATACGGGCCAACTGGTGCGGGACGCCCGCCGCGCGGGGTTTCAAAACATCAGTCTGGATTTGATTGCCGGACTGCCCCACCAGACCGAGGAATCCTTTCATCGCAGCCTGGAAGCTTCTGTGGCGCTGCGGCCCGAGCATGTGTCTCTTTACTTGTTCGAAGTTGATGAAAAGAGCCGCCTGGGAAGGGAAGTGGTTCACGGGGGAAGCCGTTTCCATGCCTCCACCGTGCCGGGTGACGACTTCATGGCGGACGCGTACGAGTTCGGCCGTGCTTTTCTCTCCACGCACGGCTATGCGCAGTATGAGATCTCGAACTTTGCGCTGCCCGGAAGCGAGTCGCGGCACAATCGGCGATACTGGCAACTGGGGCCTTACGTCGGGTTGGGTGCGGGCGCCCACTCCTTCGACGGTGCGCGGCGCTGGTCAAACCATGTGGATGTGCAACGTTACCTGGCGCATTTGGACGAAGGGAAATCGCCCATTGACGCTTTGCGCGGCCTGACCTCGGAAGAGCAGGTGGAAGAGTTCTTCTTCCTGGGACTTCGCCAGGCGGATGGCGTAGACTTGGACGAGGCTCGCCAGCGCTGGGGAGAGAATCTCGTGGAACGCTGGGAGAGCAGGATTCAGCGCCTCGCCAGTGAGCACTGGGTGATCGTCGAAGGCTCCCGGGTGCGATTGACTCCCCGGGCATACCTGGTTTCCAACGAGATCTTCCAGGAGTTTGTTTCCGTGTAAGGCAACAACTACAACTGATTTCCGGAGCATGAATACATATGCCAGAACCGATTGTCGATTTACGGAGTGATACGGTCACGAAGCCGTCCGCCGCGATGCGGAAGGCCATGCACGATGCTGAGGTGGGTGATGATGTTTACCGCGAAGACCCCACCGTCAACCGCCTGCAGGACCGAGCCGCGGAAATCTTCGGACGAGAAGCCGCCCTGTATGTGGCGTCGGGAACGATGGGCAACCAGACGGCTTTGAAGGTTCTTACCCATCATGGCCAGGAAGTGATCTGCGAGGAGCGCTGCCACATTTACAACTTTGAAATGGGAATGCTCTCCGCTTTTGCCGGACTGGTGCCCCGTAACATTCACGCCGAAGACGGCATCCTGAGCTGGGACCTTATCGCGCCCCACATTCGCAAGCGCAACGACCATCGGGCGCGCACCGGGCTGATCGAAATTGAGAACACCTCCAATCTTGCCGGAGGCTCCGTCTATCCACTGGCGACTACCAGCGACATTGTTGAACGTGCGCACGCGGCTTCGCTGCCGGTCCATCTTGATGGCGCGCGCATTTTCAACGCCGCAGCGGCCCTCGGCAAGACCGTGGTGGACCTCACCCGGAACTTTGATTCCGTCATGTTCTGTCTGTCCAAGGGACTGGGCGCCCCCGTGGGGTCCATGCTTGTCGGAAGCAAGGAATTCATTGAAGAAGCCCGGATCGTGCGAAAGATGCTGGGCGGCTCGATGCGTCAGGTGGGCGTGCTGGCGGCGGCCGGCCTGATCGCCCTGGAGGAGGGACCGAAGCGTTTGCACATTGACCATGCTAACGCCCGGTTCCTGGCTTCCGAGTTGGCGCAAATTCCCGGCATCAAGATTGACGCGGCCAAAGTTGTTACCAACATCCTCTTCTTTGATGTCAGTGGCACCGGCGTGACCGCGCCCGAAGTTTCAAAGCTCCTGGCTGCCCACGGGATCCTGGCGAATCCTACGAATTCCCAGCTTATCCGCATGGTGACGCACCTTGATGTCGATCGCGCCGGATGCGAACGGGCCATCAAGGTGCTGCGCGAGGTGGTGGCGCCGCGTAAGGCGATGGCGTCTTGAGGCTCGCAACCCTTCGCGATGCTCAGGGCAGGCTCTGCCCGTGCTCGGGCATGGCCAGGATGGCCATGGTACGTCGGGCATCCTGCTCGTGCCTGGAGTTTCTACATTCAAGAGAAGGTTCTTGTTGCCATTCGCGGTAATCGTAGTCTAGATACACAATCATGGCGTTGTCATCCTGAGCCTGGCTCTTCAAGGCGAAGGACCCCCGTATTTCGTCCTACCCAAGTGTGCCGCGGAAACGCGGCGGAAAAGAACGGGGCGGCTCCGCCCTGCGCTTCCTCCGTGCAATGAAAAGGGTCCTTCGCCCTGAAGTACGGGCTCAGGATGACAGTTTGGTAGGTGGTTGGGATGAAGGAACGGTTTTCATCGGCTGCCCTGCCCTAAACGTCATCCTGAGGACCGACGGTGTTTGTCGGGACGAAGGACCTGCATTTCCTTTCCTCGCCGGCAAAGCAAATGCAGTTCCTTCGCTCGGAAGAACGGCCCTCAGGATGACGGGCTACTTCTTTGCCGCCTCTTGTCGCGCTTGAATCTTTACCAGGGCGTCCAGGTAGTGCGTGCGGTAGGTGGAGTCGTCGGGATCGAGGTGAGTGGCGATGCGGTACTCCTTCAGGGCGGCGTCTAGTTCGCCGAGTTTTTCCAGCGAATAGCCCAGGCCGTTGTGGGCGTCAGCGTCACTCTGATCGTGCCGGATGGCTTCAATCATTTCCACGCGGGCCCGCTTCCACTCCTTGGACAGCAGGAAGGTAATGCCCAACTCGCGGTGCAGATCGGAGTTCTCAGGATCCATCTTCATGGCCTGGCGAAGGGCGCTCACGGCTTCGTCCAGTTTTGCCTGAGCCCGCAGTTGGGCTGCTCGTTGGACCAGTCGCTCCAATTGCGCTTTGTCGTCGGCGTGCTGGACGGGATCTTCGACGACCGTCGGAGGCGGGGCCAAATCGTCGGGACCGATCTTCGCCTCCTCGTTCACCTTGGGGGAGATGAAGAGCGCTACCTCCGGCTTGCCCGGGCAGCGCACATGCAGGTAGTGGTCCCCCGGATCGACAGCTTCCAGGCTGAGTTTTCCGGTGCTGTCCGTCGTTCCGGACGTGACGGAATCCACATCCACCGAGCAACCCGACTGACCGGCCTGAATTTCGATACTCGCCGTTTGCGGCCGGCGTTCGTGCCCCCACGCCAGTGCGCCGAAAATAACCAATATCAGCATGCAGATCGGCCGCTTCAGCATTTTCGTTACAATGAGCATCCCCCGACTTCTCCAGAGCGGGTGGCCCGCCGCGTCCACCTTGAGGGCAACAGCCACCGCGCGCACTAGCTTAACACGAACGCCGAAGGATGCCATCGGCCGCCTGCTGAAGATGCGACAAATGTTAGCACCAGCCTAAAAGAGAACCACTTTCACCGATTTGGAGAGAGCCAGGAGTCACTGAATTTGGTTTCCGAAGACACCAAAAGGTGATCTGCGGCTAACACCAGCAGCCGTCTCTGGTTCAGTTTTTTCTCTGCCTGTTTGAGATCAAGCCATCAGATTGATCCGCCTGCGCCGTCAGAAGGAGGAGGAGCGTTGGAGGACCGGTGGTGCTTCGCATCCGGCTTGACCGATTCGATCACCAGATAAGGTTTATCGCCTCTGTTGCCTTTGCCCGAGACGCAGCAGTCGGAGTCTGGCTCTGTGGCGTGGGCTTTGGTGAAGTCATGCGGGCAATAATCGCGGTAAGTGGAATGGTCGAGCACCGTGAAGACCGCGCACGAGCCGTACTCCGTCCGCGAGAGCAACGTACCGTGATTGGCGCGGAAGTTGGACATAGAGAAGGTCAGAGGCGGAGCGTGGGAAGCACTGCCTCGACCTCGACTATTAACCTGGACCGCGGGCGAGTCGCTGCTCCTTGGACCGTCGAACGTTTGCCGGCACTCCAGAGCCTCCGCCTGTTTCGATCAACTCACGGTCAAGGTGAGTGTCACACTATGGCTCAAGGCAGAAGCGCCCGAACCCGTGGTGCCCGTTACCGTCAGCGTGTAGGTGCCGGCGGGTGTTCCGGGATTAGACGTTGTGCCTCCACCGCCCCCGCCACTCCCTCCGCCGCCGCATCCGGCGATCGCCAGCATCAGCAACAATCCAGCGGCGAGCGGGACCATTGTAGATTGCCACCGGCTTATTCCGGGTTGGTTCCTACGCCTGACCGCCCAGGCCATCGCCGCCAGAACCAGGCGAGCATCAACAGACCCCTCAGGCCCGGCGATAAGGGTGGGACCGGGGGAAGCGGTCGGGGGCGTGGCGATGCCGACCGAAGGCGCGGTGGTAGTAACGGTGACGGTGACATTGGTTGCAGAACTCCCAGCCGTTGCCGGGTTCGGCGAAACCGTGCAGGTGGCCTCGGAGGGAGCCCCGGTACAGGTAAAGCTCACCGTCCCGGACATTCCCCCTTCACCGCCCACACTTAAGGTGTAGGTTGCGGGTGACCCGGGCGCGACGGTGGCCGAGGTGGAAGAACCGGAGGGTGCGGTGAAAGTGAAATCCGCCACCGCCAGGGTGACGGTGGCCGTTGCCGTATTGTAATCCGCTGTGTCGGTGGGAGTGAAGGTGACCGAGAGCGTATCCGTTCCGGCTGCCGGGGTGGTTCCCGCCGCCGGGCTGTAAACGAACGTCCCGGGCACCGATGCCTTGGCATTCAATTGCGTGCTGCCGAGTGTGGCGCCATACATGATCGCCGCGGGCGTGGGCCAGGTAATGGTCGGCGTCGCTTTGTTCACCGTTAGCGAAACCGTCTGCGTCGCTGTAGTGTAATCCGTGGTGTCGGTGGGCGTGAAGGTGACCGAGAGTGTATCCGTTCCGGCTGGCGGAGTGGTTCCTGCCGCCGGGCTGTAGGCGAACGTCCCGGGCACCGATGCCGTGGCGTCCAACTGCGTGCTGCTGAGCGGCGTGCCATAGGTGATCGCCGCGGGCGTGGCCCAGGTAGATGGCCGGCGTCGCCTGGATCACCGGCACGTTCCCTGCCACATAAGTGAAGGAATAGTTGCGGTCCACCGCTCCCGAGCAGGTTCGAGGGATAAGAGCCCACCGGGCTGTGCGAGGTGGCGCGTGGTGGAGCAGGTGGGCTGCGTGGTCAGGCTGGCCGACCGTGTCCCCGTTCACAAAACCGCTGTAACTGGGTGTGACGGTGGGTGGCGTCCCGCCGTAGGTCATCGACCCGCTGCTGGCCGTGATCGCCAGGGCCGCGGCGCTGTCCGTCACCGTTCCGCTCACGTAGCTGATGGTGTAGTTGCTATCCACCGCTCCCGAGCAGGTCGAGGGATAAGAGCCCGCCGGGCTGTGCGAGGTGGCGGTGGTGGAGCAGGTGGGCGGCGTGGTCAGGCTGGCCGCCGTGTCCCCGTTCACAAAGCCGCTGTAACTGGGCGTGACGGTGGGTGGCGTCCCGCCGTAGGTCATCGACCCATTGCTGGCCGTGATCACCAGGGCCGCGGCGCTGTCCGTCACCGTTCCGCTCACGTAGCTAATGGTGTAGTTGCTATCCACCGCTCCCGAGCAAGTCGAGGGATAAGAGCCCGCCGGGCTGTGCGAGGTGGCGGTGGTGGAGCAGATGGGCGGCGTGGTCAGGCTGGCCGACGTGTCCCCATTCACAAACCCGCTGTAACTGGGCGTGATCATGGGTGGCGTCCCGCCATAGGTCATCGATGCGCTACTGGCCGTGATCACCAGGGTCGCCGTGCCGGTTCCGCTCAAACCCACGACCTGCGGGCTGCCGCTGGCGTTGTCGGTGAGCGTGAGGCTACCGGAGCGAGTGCCGCTGGCGGTGGGCGAGAACGTTACATTGATCACGCAACTGCCGCTGGCGGCAACCGGCGCGCTGGTGCTACAGGTGGTGCCGCTGGCCGTTATAGCAAAGTCCCCCGTCGCCACAATGCTGGTGAAGGTCAAGGACGCCGTGCCGGTGTTGGTCACGGTCACCGGCATGGCGGCGCTGGTCGTCCCCACCGGTTGGTTGCTGAAGCTCACACTTGAGGTGCCCAGGCTGACAATTGGGGCCAGAGTGGTCAGCACCACCTGCGTGACCTCGTTCGATGTGCTGCCCGCAAGACTGATGGTGCCCGGCTGGTATGTTGCACTAATCGTATACGAGCCTACGGCGAGCGAAGAGACGGCCAGCGAGCCGACGCCGGCATTGAGCTGGGCATTTCCGAACAGAAACTCAATCGATCCTCTTGAACTCCCGTCGGGGGCAATCGAAGGTGCTGGGCGAGTGAACAGGACGGTTCCCGTGGGCGTGCCTGAGCCAGAAGTAACCGTGGCGGTCAAGGTGACGTTCCGGCCGAGAGCGGAGGGGTTGGACGGCGACACGAGAGTAGTTGAGGTTTCAGCCGGGCTTATTCCGGCAGCCGTTGAGAAGACGCCACCTGAGGTTCCCGCAAATAAGTTCGAGCCACTTGAGTCAATTCCCAGCGCGTAAACCATCTCAGCGGTCAAGCCTGCATTGATTGGGACCCAGGTTTGCCCCCCATCAGTGCTTTCTAACACACCAGAGAAGGCAGTCCCTGCATAGAGAGTGCTAGGAGCAATAGGATCCACTGCCAAAGCATTCACGTATGATGTGGGGAAGTTGATGGCGGCCCAAGTCGTACCTCCATCCGTGCTCTTAAATAAGACAGTGCCGCAGCTTGAGCAACCTGAGTTCCCGTTCACGGCATAGTAGATCGTGGTTGGGGTCGCAGGATTTATGGCCAACATATTTGCGGTGGAAAGAGCGCCATACCCGCTGGTGTTGACGGCTGTCCAGCTTCCCCCTCCGTTAATAGTCTCGAACAAAGAGACGCTCCATGAGCCGGGAACAAAAGCCATGGCGTAGATTGTGGTTGGGGTCGCAGGGTTTATCGCCAAAGCAGATACAAGAGGAGCGACGCCGTTGATAGTTAGGCCGGTGTTGGCGGCAGTCCAGCTCGCGGCGCCGTCAGTGCTTTTGAACACACCGTTATATGTCCCGAGATAGATCGTGGTCGGAGTCGCGGGATTTATGGCTAAGGCGTACGAAACGCCCGAACTGACACCAACCCAACTGTTGGCCCCATCAGTGCTCTTGTACACGCCTCCGCCGCCGCCACCAACGTAATTTCCAGTTGCATATAGGGTAGTTGGAGTGTGCGGATCAACCGCGAGGGAAGTTGCCCCAAATGGCATGGACGTTGAGGGGGAAAGTCCGGTGCCGGCGGCGATCCAGCTCCCTCCGCCATCCGTGCTCTTGAAAACCCCGCCGCTGCCGTCGTTGGTCCCCGCGTATATCGTGGTTGGAGTCGTAGGATCGATTGCCAAATCAGAAACAGACGTTGCGGACAAACCCGCGTTCATCGCACTCCAGCTTGCCCCGCCATCAGTGCTCTTGAAGATTCCACCGCCATTGTCCTGCCCCCCCGCATAAATTGTGCTGGGGCCGCCAGGGTTCGGGGCAAAGGCGAATGTACTCACGAATTGGCCATTGGGGGTTGCGACAGCGGTCCAGTTTCCTCCTCCGTCGGTGCTTTTGAAGACGCCGCCGGTACCCGCATAGAGGGTGCTTGGACTTGCCGGGTCGAGGGCTACAGACCATACGGCACCGGACAAGCCGCTGTTGACAGAACTCCAGCTTCCTCCCCCGTCGGTCGTTTTGAACACGCCGAGGGCGCCGCCGGTTACTGGGGCCAGCGTCGCATAGAGAGTGGCCGGAGTCGTAGGATCAATTGCCAAGCTATAAACGTAAGTACCGGACTGGCCGGTGCTGGCGCTGGCCCAGCTTGTTCCTCCGTCAATACTCTTATAGACGTCTGTGCCGATGAGGTAAGCGCCCGCCACCGCATAGAGCGTAGTCGGGCTCAAGGGGTTAATCACCAGTCCAGTTACGCCAGCTAACCCTGATTGAGGCGCAGCGGGCAGGCCGCTACCGACGGCGGACCAATCAGTTCCTCCATTAGTGGTCTTGAAGACCCCACCCCCAACCGGACCCCAGCCTGTGGTTGCGACATAAATTGTGGTCGGAGTCGTAGGATCAATGACGACGGCAACTACCGCCGATAAGCCGGACAGCACTAATGGGAGGGGATTCCAGTTCACGCCCCCATCAGTGCTCCGGAGCAGGCCGCTGCTAGTTCCAGCATAGAGTGTAGTTGGAGTCGTCGGGTCAACTGCTAAGGTAACGATTGAACCAGTGCTGAAGGAACCGCTCGCGACGAGGCCGTTGTTGATGGCGGCCCACGTTCCTCCGCCATTGGTGCTCTTGAAGATACCAGCCAATCCACTGGCCGCATATACCGTGGTGGGAGTCGTCGGGTCAACCGCAATGGCAATACTTGTCGAGGGAAAATCAAGGATGCCGATGTACCCACCGTAAGGGCCATTGCTGACCCAGAATTGGCTCGGGGGCGCGGCCTGTGCCGAACCGCCCAGCAAGCAAGGGGCGAAAAGGCAAAACCCTAAGCCGATCCCCCTCAGACCGGCATTCAGTCCAAGAACGATTTGGAGAAGGCCAGATCGATCTCTGCAAATCTTCCGCGTGACTTTGTCGACGAATTTCAGTGCCATATTACCCCCTCAAATGGCCCAGCCATACGATGGCGAGAAATGAAAGGCAAACGAATCCGGAACAGAGCATTACACGCTTTATTGCCGTGTTCCATTGCTTGGTAGCTTTGAGGCGTGGGAGCATAAGGAACTTTCCCTTGGGCGGCAATTCGTAAGCGTACGGCGTATGTGAATTCCCTTGTACTTGATTTCTAATACTCGAACAGTGTGAGAACGAAACGTCAGGTGCTTAGATGGTACACAGACGGCTCGTCGCCCTCGGCAAAAAGAAGGGTTTACAATTTCCCGCTCCTTCCGCGCGACGAGGGGCTTCTGTTCTCCGAGTTGCTCCAGGTTAGGACTGTACAGGGGAATGGCGGGGAGAATAGAAGGCGTCGGAGTGAGCAGGCGCAGCGGGCTCATGAGCGCTTCCGAACGATGAACCTTGGATGATGAACGTAGGTTATAATATTATCTATAGATGCCGTCAATAGACATATTGTCTTAGTAACTCTTTTGATACTGAGGTGGCTCGGATGTATCGAGCCCGGGCCGGGGAGACCGGCAACTGAGCCTGCTCCGAAGCGGGTAGCAACGCGAAATCACCATCGGCCTCGACGCTTTCACCCCCTCCGTCGGCAAAAACAATCAAGACCCCTATAGTAGAAGCTGATATAGAGTTTTTATCGCGTCCCCGCCGATGAGGCCCTCGAAACCCCGCTCCTTGCACGCTGATGAAATTGGCTCTCTTTTAACCCGGCGCTGCAAAGGCGTGGTCTGAATTCGTAGTGGCGAGTTTATCCGTCAGCCGACGGACCACATGGTGGCGTAACGCCGCCTCGAGGCGCCGACTGCACCGTTTTCGCCCCCCGCTTTCTTGACGCTCCTCGGGATGTGTTATAGCCTGAATCATGGGTCGATTCTAAAAGCTTGCCATGCCTGAGATAGATCACGGCCTCGCGGCGAAGGTGGTTGACGGTGACCGGCGTGCCATTGCGCGCGCCATCTCCTTCGTGGAGGACGGCGATCCGCTGGCAGTTCCCATTCTTCGCGAACTCTTCCCCCACACTGGGCGCACGCGGGTGGTGGGCCTGACGGGTGCGCCGGGAGCGGGCAAGAGCACCCTGGTGGAAAGACTGGCGGCCGAGTACCGCCGTCGCAACGCGCGCGTGGGAATTCTGGCCGTCGATCCCACCAGCCCATTTTCCGGCGGAGCGATTCTGGGCGACCGCATCCGCATGCAAGCGTTGGCCGGCGACCCAGGCGTCTACATCCGCAGCATGGCGACGCGCGGGCAACTCGGCGGTCTGGCGCCTGCCACCCAGGATGCGGTGACGATCCTCGATGCCGCCGGATGCGACGTGGTTTTGATTGAAACGGTGGGCGTGGGCCAGGACGAAGTGGAAATCGCCCGACTGGCGGACGTCACCGCGCTGCTCCTGGTGCCCGGCCTGGGCGACGATATTCAGACGTTCAAGGCCGGCGTGATGGAAATCGCGGACGTTTACGTCGTCAACAAGGCGGACCGTGCCGGCGCCGACCGCGTGGAGCAGGAAGTGACGGCGCTACTCTCCGTGGCGAATCGATCGGATGGCTGGCGGCCCCCCATCGTCAAAACCGTTGCCACCACCGGCCAGGGCGTGGCCGAGTTGGCTGAGGCGCTGGACCAGTTTAAGGCATTCAGTGAAAAGGGCGAGGTTGCCGCGCTCCGTCGCCGTCAGCATTGGCGTTCGCGGGTTCTGGATCTGCTGCGGCAAAGGCTGTTTGAAGTAGCTGCGGCTGGTCCGATCCAAGACGGATCGCTGGATCGGCAAATCGACGAACTGATGGAGCGCAAGAGCAGCCCGCACCAACTCGTCGAGGGGATCATCGGGTCGTTCCTTGCGTCGTCGGGGAATTCTGTCACCGCGAAGACCCGGCATCTGAGCGGTGCAAAGATTGATCACGTGGGAATTGCGGTGGAGTCGCTGGCATCGGCCGTCCCGATTTTTCAGCGCTTGATCGGCAAAGCCCCCGCGGCGGAGGAGACGGTTGCCGATCAAAAGGTGCGCGTTGCATCTTTCACGTTGGGAACCAGCCGCGTGGAATTGCTGGAGGGCACGGCGGCGGATTCGCCTATTGCCCGGTTCATCGTCAAGCGCGGGCCGGGAATCCACCATCTAGCCCTTGCCGTTCCCGAGCTGCAAAGCGTATTGCGAAAGCTCGAAGGCGACGGCGTCAGGTTGATTGATCGTGAGCCCCGCGTGGGCGCGGGAGGCGAACGCATTGCCTTTGTTCATCCTTCCAGCACCGCCGGAATACTGATCGAACTGATCGAGGAAAAATGAAACTGGGAGCGTTCCAAATCCACGCCGTCTCCGACGGAAGTTTTATGCTTGATGGCGGACAAATGTTCGGCGTTGTTCCCAAGGCGCTTTGGGAGAAGAGAGCCACGCCGGACGCGCGCAATCGCATCCGCCTGGGCCTGACGTGTTTGCTGATCCAAACCGGTCGTGCCAATATACTGGTGGAAACCGGCATTGGGGACAAGTACGAAGCAAAGTTTGCCGAGATTTACAAAGTAGATCACTCGACCACCCTGCCGGGAGAGCTGCGAAAGCTGGGACTGGAACTACAGGATATCGACATCGTCATCAACACGCACCTTCACTTCGACCATTGCGGGTGGAATTTGCGGGAAGAGAATGGCAAGATGGTGCCGACATTTCCCCAGGCGCGATACTTCGTGCAGCGTGGCGAATGGGATGACGCGTTCCATCCCACCGAGCGCAACCGCGCCAGCTACGTGGAGAAGTTCTTTGCCGGCGCCGAACCCCAGACGGAGTTTCTGGATGGCGACACGGAAATCGTTTCGGGTGTGAGCGTGGAGATTGGCGCCGGGCATACCCGCTACATGCAATGCGTGCGCGTGCAATCGGAAGGTGAGACCGCGTTCTTTGCTTCGGACCTCGTACCGACCAACGCCCACCTCCCTTATCCCTGGATGACGAGCTTTGATTTGTATCCGCTGGAGACGCTTGCCAACAAGAAGCGTTTTTTGCCGGAACTGGCGGAGGCGAAAGCACTGCTGGTCTTCGCCCATGACCCTGTCCTTCCGTGGGTGCGCCTGATGAACGTTGACGGAAAGATTGCCAGCAAGCCGGTGGAGTAGCGCTTTCCGGAGTCCCGCCGGACTCGTCAGGGGACAGGCGATGTCTGATATGTTCGGCAGGTGAGACTGAGTACAAGCCCCCTCACCTGTCCCGATGGATCGGGACGGCCTCTCCCCGGGGAGAGGCCGGAATGAAGGCGGGCGCGTGATCGCGCGCCACAAAGAACTACAACCTCTCCAAGGGGAGAGGTCGACCGTCTGCTGACGGGAGGGTGAGGGGGCTCTTTCCGGCGGTGCGGTTGGCGAAGGAGGAATTTTGGCCAAGGCGAAAATTGGAGTGATTGGCGGCAGTGGGCTTTACAGCATGCCGGGTGTGGAAAAGGCTCGCGAGGTGCGGGTGACGACGCCGTTCGGGAAGCCTTCCGACGCCTACATCGTCGGAACCCTGGAGGGGCGGCCGGTGGCGTTCCTTGCCCGTCACGGACGCGGCCACGTGATTTCTCCCACGGAAATCAATTACCGCGCCAACATCTACGGGTTCAAAAAGCTGGGCGTGGAACAGATCGTCTCGGTGAGCGCGGTCGGTTCGCTGCGGGAGGATTTCCACCCCACGGACATGGCGCTGCCCACCCAGTACGTTGACCGCACGCGCCAACGGATTTCCACCTTCTTCGGTGGCGGCTTGGTGGCGCACGTGGGGTTTGATACTCCTGTGTGTCCCACGGTCGTGGACGCGCTGGCGACGGCATGCGAAAGTACCAAGGTGGCTTTCCACAAGGGCGGAACGTACCTCTGCATGGAAGGGCCGGCGTTTTCCACCAAGGCGGAATCAAACCTTTACCGCTCCTGGGGCATGGACGTGATCGGTATGACCAGCCTGCAAGAAGCCAAACTGGCCCGCGAGGCGGAGATCTGCTACGCCGTGCTGGCCATGGTGACGGACTATGACTGCTGGCATCCCGACCACGCCGCCGTCACCGTGACCCAGGTCCTTGACTATCTCTCCCGCAACGTGGAGAATTCCCAAACGATTGTGCGGCGCGCGGTAGCGTTGCTTCCGGAGGCGCGCAGTTGCAAATGCGCTTCGGCTCTTGCCCACGCGATCCTCACCGATCGGAAGAAGATTCCCGCCGCGACCAAGAAGAAGCTGGCCCTGCTGGTGGGCAAGTACCTGAAGTAAACCGGCAGTCAATCCCCTAACGTGAGGTCAAGCCGAGCTATGTCTTTACTGGCAGTGGGTTCAATTGCGTTTGATTCAATTCGCACACCGCATGGTGAAGTGGACGGCATTCTGGGTGGGTCCGCCACGTTTTTTTCCGTGACGGCGAGCTGGTTCACTTCCGTCTCCGTTGTTGCGGTGGTGGGAGAAGACTTCAGTGACGAGCACTTTCGCGTCTTTCACGATCGTTCGATTGACACGACCGGCGTGGAGCGGGTTCCCGGCCGCACGTTTCGTTGGAAGGGCGAATACACGGGCGACATGAACCAGGCGCACACCCTCGAAACCCAGCTTAACGTTTTTGAGAGTTTTGTCCCCAAGATTCCGGCCGCGTATCTCAACAGCCAGTTCCTTTTTCTTGGCAACATCATGCCGGCGCTGCAGCTTAACGTTCGCCGCGCCCTCGCCGATGTTCACGCCAGCGCTCTTGACACCATGAACCTCTGGATTCAGACCACGTCGGAAGATCTTGTCAAAGTTCTGGCCACGGTTGAGATTCTACTGATCAACGAGGGCGAAGCCCGAATGCTATCCAAGCAGCACAACCTGAAGAAAGCCGCGGCTATCATTCAAGGCATGGGCCCGCGCGTGTTGGTGATCAAACGCGGCGAGCACGGCGCCACCGTTTTCAATTCCCATTCGATCTTTACCGTGCCGGCGTTCCCGCTCGACCAGGTTTTCGATCCCACGGGCGCCGGGGACACTTTTGCGGGAGGATTTATGGGTCATCTGGCCCGCACTGGTGACCTTTCGGATGCCAACGTGCGCCGCGCCGCGGTTTACGGGTCGGTGATGGGAAGCTTCGCGGTCGAGGAATTCGGGCTGGGCCGGCTCTTGCGGTTGACGCAAAGCGAAATCGACTCGCGCTACCGCGAAATCAAGAATCTGACACACTTTGATGCCTGATGCCATTGAACCTCACGAGTCGCACGACGAGATTTGGCGCATGCCCGCCAAGGTGCACGGGGCAGTGGCGATCGTCATCCTGGCGGTAGCCGGCGCCAGCCTCCGCATTTTCTACGCGCTTCGCCTGACCAACCTTTACGGCGACGGGATTGCCCACATGGAGGGCGCCCGCCGCATCTTTGATTCCCTCACACCGGGAATGGAAGAGATCGGCAGCGTGTGGCTGCCCCTCTATCACCTGGTGTGCGCGCCGCCTGACGCATGAATGATTTTCTTTGGCGCAGCGGCCTGGCGGGGGGATTGGTCTCGTCCGCGGCGTTCGCCGTCACGTGCTACGTGCTTTTCTGCCTGGGAGCGGAAATCAATCGCAACGTGGCGGCCGGACTGGTGGCCCTGGCGGGCGCGTTGTTGTGCCCCAGCTTTCTCTACCTGGCCAGCACGCCGCTGACGGAGCCGCTTGCGCTTTGCTGGTCAGTCCTGCTTGCCTACGCGCTCTTTCGCTATGCTCAATCCGGCTCGTGGCAGTCGCTGGCGGGCGCGGCCGTGGTTGCACTCCTCGGTTCGCTGACGCGCTATGAGGGTTGGAACGTGTTGCCCTTTGCCGCGCTCCTGGTTTTTCTGCTCTATCCCTTCGCGTGGAGGCAGCGCCTGATTCGTGCCGTTTTCTTCGCGGGCATCGCCGGAAGTGGGCCCCTGTGGTGGATTATTCATAATGCCCTTCGCTACGGTAATCCGCTGCAATTTTACAATGGCGTGGGTTCCGCGAAGGATATCTACGCGCATCAGGTGGCCACCACGGCGTTCCGTTATCCCACTGACGGCAGCCTGCTGCTTTCCACGCGCTATTATCTCGAGGACTTGAAGCTGGTCATTGGAATCTGGTCCCTGGAATTGGCGGTCTTGGGTTTGGTGGCGTGGATCGCAAGCCTGCGCGAATCGCGGCGCGGAGCCGTGGCCCTGTTGTTCATCGTCCCCCTGCCGTTCTACATCCAGGCCATGGCCCACGCGGCGATTCCCTTGTATGTGCCCACGCTCTTCCCCTATACCCACTACAATCTGCGGTACGGAATGGAAATGATTCCGGCCATCGCCTTGTTTCCGTCGTTTGTCCTTTCGGCGCGTCTGGGAAAGACTTTGCGCATGATTCTGCTGGCGGTTTTCCTGGCGGTGCTGGCGGGGCAATTTATTCAATTGACGTCACGCGGGCCGGAGGAAATGCCCATCGTGAAAGAAGGAATCCGCAATACCCCTTGCCGCGCCAAGCGGCAGCGGGCTATCATTGAATTTCTGCGGGCACATTACGACGGACAGCGCATCATGCTGGCGGGGGGGAAGTGGCCGTGCGTGGCGCCGGAAGTTGGCATCTGCTATCGCGACACCCTCACCAATGATAATCGCAAATACTGGGCTCGCGTAAAGACCGAGCCGGCCAAGTGGGTTGAGTGGATTATCAGCAGCCGGGGCGACGTGATTGATAATCTCATGCGGGCTTATCCTCAGACTTTTAAGGATTTCGCCGTCGTCGATCAAGGGGACTTCCAGGGCGAGGGCAGCTTCAAAATCTACCAGCGGCATAAGTGATTTGGGCGCGCGGAATTGCTACACAGTGACGCTAGAGGCTCTGGGGCTCCGGTTGTGGCGGCGGTCTCCGGCCGCCATCTAGCGGTTCTTCATTTCCGGGAAAGGATTTTGTTGCCATTCAGGGTAATCGCGGTCTCGATGCACGCCCATGGCGCTGTCATCCTGAGCCCGCACTTCAGGGCGAAGGACCCCCGTATTTCGTCCTACCCAAGCGCGCCGCGGGAACTTGGCGGACAAGAACGGGGCGCTCGCGCCCTGCGTTTCCTACTCACAATGACAACGGTCCTTCGCCTTGAAGAGCCAGGCTCAGGATGACAGTTAGGTTTGATGGTAGTGCAAATTGAAGAGGGTGGTCATCTCATGGAGAGCCGTGCCTCCGGGTTCCCTGGCCCCCAAACGTAGAAGCTCCAAGCGGCGGTCTCCGACCGCCTTCCTCGATCAGAGATCGACGCTGCAACTTGTGGCGCTGATTATAGCTATCAGTTCTTTCCTATGAGCAAACTCATTCCGTTCGTCAAATACCACGGCCTGGGCAACGACTGGCTGGTGGTGCGCGAGGGTGCTGCGCCCTCGGGGGTTCCGGTTTTTGCGCGCAGCATCCTCGATCGTCATACCGGAGCGGGCGCCGATGGCCTGATTGTGGTCATGAAACCCGTTACTCGCGGTCATGACGCGCGCGTTCGTTTCTTCAACGCGGACGGCAGCGAAGCGGAGATGTCGGGCAATGGCATTCGCTGCGCCGGTGCGTTTCTGGTTGAATCCAAGCCGCAGAAACGCTTGCTGGAGATTGAAACCGCTTCCGGGCTCAAGACACTCGACAAGGGGAAGGGCAGCGATGGCAAGTGGATGTTCCGCGTCGGTATGGGTTCGCCGATTCTGGCTCCGGCGGAGATTCCCTTCCAGCCGTCTGATGCTCCGGCGCCGCTGCTGCGGTTTCCGATCTCGACCTCCTTCGGGAAGGTGCTGGTGACCGTTACCTCCATGGGAAATCCGCATTGCAGCGTTCTTGTGCCGAATTTCGAATCGGTGGATTGGTTGGGGCTGGGGCGGGAGATCGAGCGCAGCGAGCATTTTCCCAACCGCACCAACGTGGAATTCGTCCGCTTGATTTCCCGGGATGAGATCGAGGTGCGGTTTTGGGAGCGGGGAGTGGGGCACACCCTGTCATCGGGCACGGGGTCGTGCGGAGCCACGGTTTGCGCCATTCTCAACGGTCTTACCGACCGCCGCGTTCGCGTGAAGACCGAAGCCGGCACGCTGGAAGTGGCGTGGCCGCAGAACGGCCAGATCGCACTCAGCGGCCCCGCCGCGCGGGTGATGAGCGGGAAATACCTCTTTCAAGGCCGAACGTAGAGATAAAGCTTGTGGGAGATGCCGTTCTTTGACTGCACCTCGACGACCTTATCCGGATCCCAGCCGGGAACGTGGAAATCGTGGCACACAATGCGCGTTCCGGGCCGCAGTTCTCTTTCCATGATGGGCCGCAGCTTCTCGTTGAACGAACTCAACAGGTACAAGACCACCACCGTGGCGGGGTGCACGTCCACGTAGAACATGTCTTCATAAATGATGCGGGCCCGCCCATCCAAGCCTAATTCCTTGATGCGATCGCTCGACTGGCGGTAGAGGTCGGGATTGATTTCCACTCCCACCGCGCGGGCGCCGTACTTCTGCGCGGCGGTAATCACAATGCGGCCGTCTCCCGATCCCAGATCGTAGACCACGTCGTCCGGGGTGACCTTGGCGAGGTCGAGGATTTTCTCGACGATGTCCTGGGGAGTCGGAACGTAGGGGACCTGCCGGATGAAATTGGTTCCGTAGAGCCCTTGGCCTGACTGCGCGGCGGCAAAAGACCGGCTGCTTAGCCCCGAGCCGGCGACGATAAGCACAAGCGTGAGAAGAACCATCGTGCTTGCTCGGAGCAGGGAAGTTGAGTGCGTGGTTGATTTTTGCATGAACTTGATTTTATCGGCGTTCGGCTCGGTTGTCGAGAAATTGGAGGCGCGTTGTCGTTAGCTAAGGACTGACATTGGAGCCGCGCTCCGGTTTGGCGGGGTCCCAACGGGTTGGATTTCCCGCGCTTGGGCGCGAATTTATGTGTTGGTTCAGCCTGAAATGGACAAGAAGCGTTTTCCGTTTGCCTTTTTCATTCCGAGCTGCAAGCCCATATCTTATTGCCGCTTCAAGCGTATCGATGTTTATATCCTTTAGAGCTTTAAACCGAATGCAATATCCGGTCACGCTCGCCTTGCCCAGTTGTTTTCCATACGTTT
>CAVRBF010000059.1:0-25386 GCA_963719115.1 uncultured Acidobacteriota bacterium
ACGTGGGCGGCTGCGATTCTGCCGCGCGGTGCACGTCGGCGGTCATTTCGATTTCCGCCTGGCGGGCCGCCTCCAGCAGTTCCGCCAGCACGGTGTGACGCGCCATTTCCGGTGGCAGGATGGGGCCGGCGAGGCGAAGGATCGCGCCGGGCGGAGCGTTGCCCAAGGCATTGAGCAGACTGTGATAGGCAGCCGAGCGCCCACCGTGGCGCAGGCCATTCAGTCTTGACTGTGCCTTGCCGCGCGCGGTGCGCGGGCCGTTGGATTTCAGGGCGTTGCGCCGCTTGGCCGCGAGCAGCGCCGGGGTGAGGGTGCGAGACTTTACCAGCGACATGGTTACGCTCCATGGATAGTATACATACTTAGCCTAATCTGTCAAGAGGACAGATTGTCCGGCGAGGGCGTGGAACGGGATTCTCACGCCTGCCTACAATTGGCATGGCGGTGCCGAAGGAAGACCTCAGATAGCACTGTCATCCTGAGCCTCGCTTTTCAAGGCGAAGGACCCTTTTCATTTGCATTTAGAAACACGGCGCGCTGGCGCCGTGCCGTCGCGCGCGGCATTCCGCGCCGCACAGGGATAAGACGAAATACCGGGGTCCTTCGCTCTGAAGTTCGGAGCTCAGGATGACAGCTCCACGAGATGACCTGAAAATAGAGAGCACCGAGAAGAGCATCGGAAAGCGCGGCGCGACTCAGGATGACAGCTCCACGAGATGACCTGAAAATAGAGAGCACCGAGAAGCGCATCGAAAGCGCGGCGCGACAGAAGAATACAGAAGAATGCGGTGTGCGAGTTGCACTTGCCTTACCCCAGCGCCGCGCTTACACTGTTGGCACGACTTCAGACCAACCGAAGGAGCACCACATGGGCGAATCGATGATGGCACCCTCAGTACCGGAGCAGCCGCCTGAGGATTCCTTCTTCAGCCGGGCGTTGGGAGTTTTCATTTCACCGGGACAGGCGTTTGAAGGGATCGTTCGCCGGCCGGATTTTCTGGCGCCGCTCATCATCTGCACGCTCGGGTCGATGGCGCTGATTGAAGCTATGCTGGAAAAGATTGGCGCCGCGCAGATCGTCCGGCGGGCTCTGGAAACCAGCGGACGGGCTTCCCAGATGACCCCGGAGCAACTCGATCAGGCCGTGCATCGGTCCGCCACTTTGACGGCCATCATCATGCGCGCCGGCGCCGTCATCGGAGTTCCGGTCTTCCTGCTGATCATCGCTGCCATAGGCCTTTTCATTGTCAACGTGATCTTTGGAGAGTCGGTCGATTTCAAGACCGCCTTTGCGGTGGCTTGTTATGCCAACCTGGTCCTGATGGTGGGAGTTGTGCTTGGCCTCGTCGTTATTCTGTTCGGCGACGTCGAGCGCTTCAGCCCGGAGAACCCCATTCCGTTAACCGTGGGATTCTTCCTGAACCCGCAGGAAACCTCCCGATGGGTGTACGCGCTGGCCAGTTCTTTTGACATCTTCCGCGTCTGGTTCATCGTCCTCACCTCCCTGGGGCTTTCCGTGGCGTCCCGCCGAAAGGTGGGAACAGTGGGCATTTTCCTGACCTTCTTCGGGCTGTGGGTGCTCTGGGTTCTGGCCCGCACCGGCTGGGCCGCGCTGATGGGGTGAGGAACGGGACACGGGCCTCGGGACACGGGATGCGCCAAGGTTAAAGGCTAAAGGGTGAAGGGTAAAGACTTGCAGGCTGCGGAAAAACCCAGGGGGACTGTCATTGTGAGGAGCCAGCAGGCGGCCCTGAGTCCGTCAGCCCGTCAGTAGACGGGTCTGCGACCGACGGGCGAAGGAAGAATCTGGATTGGCTTGAAAACACGGAATGCAGATCCTTCGCTCCAAAAAGCGGATCTCAGGATGATGGCATTCGCAGCGTTTGTCCGCAGCCTCCAAAACGCCGAGTTCTCGATCGGCGTGTCGCCTTGAGCCTTTACCCTTATCTTTCACACTTTCCCTGGCACCTGACACCTGATACCTTTTTTCCATGCCCATCAAGTTTGAGATCCTGGCAGAAGACAAAGTCACACGCGCGCGGGCGGGGTTGCTGCACACGCCGCACGGAGTGATTGAGACGCCCATTTTCATGCCTGTGGGGACGGGGGGAACCGTCAAGGGCGTGATGCAAGATCAACTCGAATCCCTGGGCGTGCAGATCCTGCTGGGGAACACCTACCACCTTTATCTTCGTCCCGGCCACGAGTTGATTCGGGAGGCGGGCGGACTGCACCGCTTCATGTCGTGGCCGCACCCCATTCTGACGGACAGCGGCGGCTTTCAGGTGATGAGCCTCAAATCGCTGGGCCGGGTGACGGAAGACGGCGTGCAGTTCCGCTCGCACCTGGATGGGTCTTCGCATTTCCTGTCTCCGGAACGCGCCATGGAAATCCAGTTAGCCCTGGGCGCGGACATTATCATGTGCCTCGATGAGTGCGTGGAGTACCCCGCCAGCCACGAGACCCTGCAACGGTCGGTGGCGTTGACGACGCGGTGGGCGGCCCGGGCGAAGGAAAAGGTGTCAGGTGTCGGGTGTCAGGTGTCAGGGGACAGCGAGGTGTCGGGTGTCAGGTGTCAGCCGCTAGGGAAAGACGTCGCGGATTCTGGATTAGGGGATGCGCCCGGACTGGGACCAAATGGGAGGCTTCCAGGCAGCCCGGACACGCGGAGCCTGACACCTGACACCTTGCACCTGACACCTGGCTTCTCGCACCTGACACCTGACACCTTTCCTACCCTTTTCGGCATCATGCAGGGCGGGACCGACCACGAACTGCGCCGACAGAGCGCGGAGGCGCTGCGAGAATTGGATTTTGAAGGCTACGCGGTGGGCGGATTGGCGGTGGGTGAGCCCAAGACGGAAATGTACGACACGGTGGAATTCGCGGCGGACTTGCTGCCCCGGGAGCGTCCGCGCTACCTGATGGGTGTGGGCACGCCGGAGGATCTGGTGGAAGGTGTGGCGAGGGGAATTGATATGTTCGACTGCGTCATGCCCACACGCAATGCGCGCAACGCCTGCGCCTTTACCTCCGAGGGCAAGATCACGATCAGGAATGCCCGCTACGCGCGGGACCAGCAGCCGCTTGATCCCAACTGCGGTTGCGCGGTGTGCCGGCGCTACTCGCGCCGCTATCTTCGCCATCTCTTCGTCACTGGGGAGATGCTGGGGGCGATCCTGGCGACCCACCACAACTTGTACTTTTACCTTGACACCATGCGTAGGATCAGGCAGTCTCTTCTGTTTGGAGAGTTCGCGGAGTTCCACCGTAGGGTCCGCTCGAAACCTTAAGCGTTTTCAGACGCAAAGCGAATCCGGAAAGCCCGAACGGAGAAAATCCCGTAGATGACCGGCGGGTTTCTCATCCCAAATCCTATAGAAGCCACGGCCCGACCTTGATCGAGTGCCTCTTAACCAATCCTGTCCTTTTAGCGGCGGACCCAGGTATGTCGGGTGCGCTCACGCAGTTGCTTTTCTTCTTCGCGCCCCTCTTCGCCATCTGGTATTTCCTGGTTTTGGCCCCCCAATCCAAGCAGCGTAAGAAGCTTCAGGAGATGTTGGCGAGCCTGAAATCCGGCGATCGCGTCGTGACCAGTGGCGGGCTATACGGCACCGTCTTGGGCTTCAAAGATGGCACCGTGCAATTGCAGATTGCCCCCCAGGTGAAAGTCGACGTAACGCGTGCGTCCATCACTGGAATTGTCACCGAGGAGGAGAGCTCCGGCAAGCAGGAACCCGAGGCGAAAGGGAAGAAGAAGTAGCGGGGAAGCGAGAGTTTATTCATGGAAACCAAGATACGAGGCCGGGCGATAGCCATTCTGATCGTGGTAGTGATCTGCATTCTGGGCATCATTGGGTTGCCCAGAAATGTGCAGGAGCTCAAGTACAATCTTCACACCCGCATCCACCTGGGGTTGGACCTGAGCGGCGGGACCAACATGATCCTCCAGGTGCAGGTGGAGGACGCCGTCAATGTTACCGCCGATGAGCAAATGGACCGGCTGAAGGAAGAACTGAAAGCGAAGAATATTCCCTACGCAGACATTCAGAAGGACGACGACCATACCCAGACCCCGCCCATCCACCGAATCACCATCAAGGGGATTCCGCAGGAGCGATCGGAGGACTTGCAGACTCTGGTGACCACTGCGTTCTCTGACTGGGACCTGGTGCGCGTTCCCGGGGACGTGACCGCCCGGATGTTGGTGATGAAGACCAGTTCCGCCGCGAATTTCCGCAATCAGGCGCTGCAACAGGCGCAGGAAACAATCGATCGTCGCGTCAACGCCCTGGGCGTGACGGAGCCGACGATCTCGGAGTACGGCCAAGGCGATTTTGAATTAGTCGTGCAACTGCCGGGCGTGGACGACCCCACCCGCGTTCACGAAATCATGGAATCCCAGGCCATGCTGGAGTTGAAACTGGTGCAGGACGGCCCCTTCCCCTCTCGCGAGGCGGCGCTCGCTGCTCATGGCGGGGTGCTGCCGCCCGACACGGAACTGCTTTCCGGCAGCGAAGGCGGCAACGAGACTTGGTACGTTGTGAACCGCATCTCCGCCATCACTGGGCGCGACTTGACGGGGGCGGAAGAATCCCACGACGAATCCGGCCGTCCGGATGTGACCTTTACCCTGAACCACGACGGGGCAGAGCGGTTCAGCCGCGTTACAGGCGAGAACATAAATAAGCTACTCGCTATTGTGCTGGACGGCAAAGTTATGAGCGCCCCGGCGATCCACGGGCAGATTTCCGACCGGGGGGAAATCACGGGCGGTAATTTTACCCCGCAATCGGCCGCCGACCTGGCGCTGGATCTTCGATCCGGTGCGCTGCCGGCCTCCATCAAGACCCTCTCGGAAGAGACCGTGGGGCCGTCGCTGGGAGCCGACTCGATCCGCCACGGCATCGTCGCCTCCATTGTGGGCTTACTCGCAGTCATGGGTTTTATGTTGGTCTATTACCGCGGTGCGGGGATCAACGCCGACGTGGCGCTGACATTAAATCTCCTCATTCTGGTCGCGGCGATGGGATATATTAACGGAGTTTTGACGTTACCGGGCATCGCCGGGGTCATTTTGACCGTTGGTATGGGCGTGGACTCAAACGTGCTTATCTTTGAGAGGATTCGAGAAGAGTTGCGGCTGGGGAAGGCCGTAGGGGCCGCGGTTGCGGCGGGCTTTGACCAGGCTTTCCGAACGATTATTGACACGCACGTCACCACCGTCGTTTCCGCCGCCATTCTTTTCGCCTTTGGAACCGGTCCGATCCGCGGTTTTGCCGTGACCTTGACGATAGGCTTGCTGGCCAACCTGTTTACCTCGGTGTTTGTATCACGGGTCATCTTTGATTTCGAGTTGTCGCGGCGTGAAAGGGGCACGGAGCTGAGTATCTAAGTCATTGGAAACTAAGCTCAGTTACCGCCGCAAAATAATTTGGAACTGTGCGTGCGTGACTGGTGTCAATCTAACTGGCGAGGTCTGAAATTCCATGGAGTTTTTCCACGAGCCTAAAATCGAATGGATGAGGATCAAGTGGTACTTCATTTCCATGTCCCTCATCCTGGCATTGGTGGGAATAGCCTCCATGGTCATTAAGCACGGATTGTTGTACGGCATCGATTTCCGCGGTGGAACGCTCGTGTACGTCAAGTTCACGCAAGCCCCCAACGTGGACGCCATCCGCCATCAGTTGGACAGACAGGGGCTGCGGAACGAGCAGATCCAGCAATTTGGCCCCGCCACAGACCACGCGCTGATCGTGGGGCTTGACTTGCAGACCACCACCTCCGGCAGCGCGTTGGACGCCGGCAAGCAGACAATCGTGGCGGGCCTATCCGGTTTGTACGGCAAAGGTCCGGTGGGCAAAACGGATTTCAACAACGCCAGCCCGCGAACGGTGGCGGAGCGCTTGACGGCTGATGATCCGCTGGGGTTGGGGGCGAAAGGTCTGGACACCGCCACCAAGGCTTATCGGGACTTGGCGGATGCCGTCGTCGCTTATCGCAATGCGCCTCCACGATCGGGCCTGATCACGGACTTCAACGAACTGCGTAACGTAAACGGCGTCACCCCCGGCATCATTTCCGCACTGTCCAACGACTTCTATCTGTCCAGCTACGCGATTACCAATACCAAGATCGTTGGCCCCAAGGTGGGAGCGGATTTGCGCCGTCAGGCCCTCTATGTGACCCTGGCCGGATTGGGCGCCATGTTGATTTACATTTGGTTTCGATTTGAGCTAATCTATGGCGTCGCCGCCGTGATTGCCACCTTTCACGACGTGATTATTACGCTCGGTTTCTTTTCCCTGCTGAATAAGGAAATTTCTCTGACGGTGATCGCAGCGCTTCTGACGCTGGTGGGCTATTCCATGAATGACACGATCGTGGTTTTTGATCGAATTCGGGAAAACGTTCACACCATGAAGCGTGAGGAGTTTTCCAAGCTCGTCGATCACAGCATTAACCAAACGCTCAGCCGGACGATTCTGACCTCTGGCCTGACCTTCCTGGCGGTACTCTCCCTGTTCCTTTTTGGCGGCGAAGTCATTCACGGATTCGCTTTCTGCCTGGTGGTGGGAGTGATTATTGGCACTTATTCTTCGGTCTTTATTGCCAGTCCCATCGTGGTGTATTTTTACCAGCGGTTCGCCAAGGGTACGGCAGGTTCCGTGGCTTCGAGGGTCCGGACAGCATGAGCGAGTGCGGGTGCGGCCTGTCTGCCGAGGCGCGGCCGGGACCTGCGAAGTTTTTGAGGAGGCGATAATCCATGTTTGAAGACAGCTTATTGGAGTCCTCGACCAAGATGGCGCCAGTGCTGAAGGGCGTACATTGGCTCATTGCGTTGGCCATTGGCGGCGTGGTTTTCGGCGGACTGTACTTCCTGTTGCCGATTCTGACCGGTAATGAGACCAGTGTCGTTGTCACGCAAGCGACCATCCTGGCTGGAATTGTTACGGGTCTCGTGCTGATCCTTTGTTATGTCCTGGTGGACTCGGGACGCCATGGCTTCAACCGTTGGCTTTGGTTCGCGATTAATCTTGTGCTTCCGCTGGTGGGATTCATCATCTACCTCATTTACAGCGCCAGCAAGACGGGTGACTGGAAGCGGGCCACGCTGCCCATCGCCTACATGTTGGAAGTCATCATTGTCGGCGTGATGGTGTTGATCCCCCTGATTTACACGGAGGCCCTGCCAAAGGCGCAGTTGATGACGTTCCTGGCTGCCCCGCCGCCTCCGCCTCCGCCCCCGCCCCCGCCGGCGGCAGCGGCACCGGCTCCGAGAATCATCCACCGGGTCAGCGTTGAAGACGTGATGCGGGCCCCCACGGTGATCCCCAAGACGATCGCCCAGGTAAAGGACGAACCGGAACCGCCTCCCAATTCGGTGGGTGTGGTGGGCGGCGTCCCCGGCGGCGTCCCTGGCGGACAGATGGGTGGTGTGCTCGGTGGCGTGATCGGCGGCGTGCTTTCCGCCGCAGCTCCTCCACCCCCGCCGCCCCCGCCGAAGCCGCAGGCTCCCAAGCGCATCCGCGTAGGTGGACAGGTGGAATCGGCGAAGTTGATTTTCCAGCCCAAGCCCGAGTATCCTCCCCTCGCCAAAATGGCGCGCATTCAGGGGACGGTGCGGCTGGATGCGACCATCAGCAAAGATGGAACGATCGAAGACTTGAAAGTGATCTCCGGCCACCCGCTGTTGGTGAGGGCGGCCTTGGATGCCGTGCAACGCTGGCGCTATCAACCGACGCTGCTCAACGGCGAAGCCGTGGAAGTGGCCACGGAGATCGATGTGAACTTTACGTTGGCAGAGTAAGGCGAACGTTGGGGTTTGGAAGTGGCGCCATCCTTTGGTGCGGCATGCCGAGCCGGAGCCTGACGCTACACGGGAGATTCGAACCAGAAGATTCTGGTAATTTTCGAGGAGGGATAACAACCTTATGTTAGCGGCAAACCTATTGAGTTTGGGCCTGTTGTTGTTTCAGGGAGGAGCCGAGGAGCCCGGATGGGACCCCCTTACCATGTGGCATTCCATGGGATGGCCGGCCCGCATCGTGGTCATCGTCCTGTTTATTATGTCGGCGTGGTCGATCGGCGTGATGATTGATCGCTGGATCGCTTTCAGCTCCGCTCGCAAGCAGTCGCGGGTTTTCGCCCCGGCCGTGGCGGGTGCGTTGAAAGACGGAAAGATTGACGAAGCGATCTCCATCGCGGAACAGAACAAGCGGAGCCACCTGGCGAAGGTCGTCACGGCGGGCCTGCAGGAATTCCAGGCACATCAAGTGTCGGCGGAAATTCCCGGCGAGACCATCGAAGCGTCCAAGCGGGCTCTGGAACGGGCTGCGGCCATCGTTCATGCTGAGCTGAAGCGCGGCGTTTCCACCCTGGCCACCATTGGTTCGACGGCGCCTTTCGTCGGACTGTTCGGCACGGTGCTCGGCATCATCCACGCGTTCCAAGGGATTTCGTCGGCAAAGTCCACCGGTCTGGCCGCGGTCGCGGGCGGAATTTCCGAAGCTCTCGTTACCACCGCTATCGGTCTGTTCGTCGCCATTCCGGCGGTCTGGATTTACAACTATTTCACCACCAAGGTCGAATCGTTTGACGTCGAGATGGATAACTCCTCATCGGAGCTGATCGACTACTTCATCAAGAGGGCGTCACGGGGGAAGAAGTAAATGGCCAAGAAAACCACTACGCTTGGGGCGGTATCGGATATCAACGTAACCCCCATGGTGGATGTGATGTTGGTGCTGTTGATCATCTTCATGGTGATTACGCCAATGTTGCAGAAGGGCGTAAGCGTGGATATGGCGAAGGCCTACAATCCGCGCGACATGCAGGATGCCGATAAGGAAGATGCGTCGGTTATCGCCATCACCCGCGATGGCAAGATCTACCTGGGTTCGGATCCGATTGATGTTGACCAGATCACCACGAGGCTGAAGGACAATCTTGCCAGCAAACTGGACAAGACGGTCTATGTCAAGAGCGACTACCGCGCGAAATATGGCGTGGTGGTCAATGTGGTGGATAACATTCGCGCCGCGGGAGTGGACTCGCTGGGGCTGCTGACGGAGAAGCGCAACACCGCCGCGCCACCTCCCCCACCGTCGCAATAAGCGGCGGTCGCAGCTTATCCGCTCGGCTCGTGTAACCCGAAGGAGGGTAGTACTATGGCTATGGCCGTAGGGGGTAGCAAGAAAGGTCCCATGGTGGACATGAATGTTACCCCGCTCATCGATGTTTTGCTGGTGCTGCTCATCATCTTCATGGTGATCACACCGTTAACGCCCAAAGGACTCGACGCGCTGGTGCCCCAGCCCAGCAAGGATAAGAACCCACCGCCTGAGGAAGTCCTCAACCGCACGGTCGTGGTCAGCGTTGACGCCAACCGGAATATCAAGATCAACCAGGATGCGACGACGCTCTCTGATCTTGGTCCACGGCTGGAGGACATCTTCAAGACCCGCAACGAACGCATCATCTTCGTCAAGGGTGACCCGAACGCGAATTTCGGGGACGTCGCGGCGGTTATTGACGTGGCAAAAGGCGCGGCGATCGACAAGATTGGGCTGATTACGAAGTCTCTCGAGGAAGGTAACTAGAACTCGGAACCTCCCGGATGGCTTTCCGCTGGCGAACCAAGACCTCGCACTCCGGAAGCGGTCCAGTCGGCAGGAGGTTTCGGGCAAGAACGCGCCCGGTGTGCCGTGGTCACGGTTCGTCATCCTCAAAGGAGGGGAGAACTATGGCGATGAACATGGGTGGCAAGAAGAGCGGCCCCGTATCGGACTTGAATGTCACTCCGCTGATCGATGTCCTGCTGGTGCTGCTCATCCTTTTCATGGTAATCAGTCCGCTGATGCCGAAGGGCTTGGACGCGCAGGTTCCCCGGCCTTCAACGGACACGGCCCCGAACGCCGTCATTGTCAGTCTTGATTCGCAACACCATATCAAGATCAACCGGGAGCTAGTGCCGCTGGACGGGCTCGGGACCCGGCTGGAAGAAATTTTCAAGACCCGCAACGAGCGCGTGGTGTTCGTGAAGGGAGATTCAGGCGCTGATTTTTCCGATGTTGCCGCAATTATTGACGTCGCCAGGGGCGCCGGGGTCGAAAAAATAGGGTTAATTACCAAGGCGATGGAAGAATGAATGATCGTAGCTCGTGACGGAGGGAATCTGATGAAACGCTACAAACTCGCCCCGCTCTGTGGGGTGCTGCTGCTGGCGCTCGCTGCCTGCGGCTGCGACCGGTTGAAGGCGCGCGACCAGCTTAACAAGGGAGTGCAAGCTTATCGGAACGCCCAGTTTCAGCCTGCTATCATGCATTTTAAGGAAGCCGTTCGTCTTGACCCCAGCTTGCTCAACGCCCGCCTTTATCTGGCGACCGCGTATGCGCAACAGTATGTTCCGGGCGGAGACTCCGAAGACAACAAGAACACGGCTCAACAGGCCATTGATGCCTTCCTGGACGTGTTGAAGTATGATCCCGGTAACACCAACGCTCTCGCCAGTATCGCTTCGATCTATTACAACGAAAAGAAGTTCGACGAAGCGAAAGACTACCAGCAAAAATGGCTCAAGCTGGAACCGAACAACCCGGTGCCTTACTACTGGATTGGCGTGCTGGACTGGGCGATTTGCTTCCCCCGGTCGCAAACGCTGCGAGTGGAGCATAACATCGCGGCACCCGATAAGAACGGCGACCTGCCGCCGATTCCGGCCAAGCTTCGTGCCGATTTGACGGATAAGAACGGGCCGCTTGTCAACGAGGGCCTGAAGGCGCTGCAAAAGGCCATCGAACTGAAGCCCAATGACGCGGATACCATGGCCTACCTCAATCTGATGTATCGTCAGAAGGCCGACATCGACCCCGATGATGATACCCGCCATGCGGACATCAAGCAGGCTGAGGACTGGGTGGATAAATCCGTCAATGAACGTAAGGTCGAGGCGAATCAGCCCGCTTCGTCAACCTCCACAAGCGGCCAATAGTCCGAGGATATCGCTGCTCGCGTTTTCGGCCGGACTTGTCTCGATGCTGCGAGCTCGAGAACAAGTCCGGCCTTCTATTTTTGCGGCCTGCCACCGTGTAAGCGTCCAGCGTCGAGGCGCGGTCAACGTGGAGCGCGAAGCTGTCGGCCCGTGGCCGATGGGCAGATTCATCTGGGAAACTGCGAAACAGGCCGGCGGAATGCCGCTGCAGCTACTCCATTCTCCCCTGACCTGCTAAAATAGCCCCAACGGCTATGCTGGCAATCGAAGACATTTTGCGGCAAGTGCAGTCCTACCGTGGGGGCGAGGACCTTTCCCTGCTTCGGCGCGCCTACGAATTCACCGCCGCCAAACATGCCAACCAGAAGCGCCTCTCCGGAGAACCGTTCATTACCCATCCGCTGGAAGTAGTGCATATCCTCGCCGAAATGAAGCTGGACCCTGTCTGCCTGACGGCGGGCATGCTGCACGATGTGGTTGAGGACACCCACACCAGTGCCGAACGGATACAGCAGGATTTCGGCGCGGAAGTGGCCCGGATCGTGGAAGGCGTCACCAAGATCAGCCGGATCAAGTTCTTGAGCCCGGAAGAGCAGCAGGCGGAGAACTTCCGCAAGATGGTTCTGGCGATGGTGGACGACATCCGGGTGGTGCTGGTAAAACTTGCGGACCGCCTTCACAACATGCGCACGCTGGAATTCCTTCCTCCTGACCGGCGCCAGCGCATGGCGCGCGAGACGCTGGAAATCTACGGCCCCATCGCTCACCGTCTGGGCATGGGCAAGATGCGCGGCGAGTTGGAAGACCTGGCCTTTCGCCACCTGGAACCTGAGGCTTTTGAAGACCTGAAGCGCACCGTCGAGAGCCGGCGGAAGGTCAGCAACGAGTTCCTGGCGGAAGTCCGCGCCCAGGTGGAAGCCAAGATGAAGGAGACGAATATTCCGGCCCGAGTGGAGGGACGCGTCAAACGCCTCTACAGCATCTGGCTGAAACTGCGCCGCCAGCAGATTCCGATCGAGCAGGTCTACGATCTGCTCGCGGTACGAATCATCACCGACAATGTGAAGAACTGTTATGCCGCTCTGGGGGTCATCCACAACACCTGGCGGCCCGTTCCCGGGCGCATCAAGGATTTCATTGCCATCCCGCGTCCCAATCTCTACCAGTCGTTGCACACCTCCGTCATCGGCCCCAGCGGCCAACCGTTCGAAGTCCAGATTCGAACCGAAGAAATGCACCGCATCGCGGAAGAGGGCATCGCTGCGCATTGGAAGTACAAGGATGGCCGCCCGCTAACGCAGCAGGATGAGGAACGCTTTGCCTGGCTGCGCCACGTGGTGGAGTGGCAGCAGGAAATGCGTGATCCGGGGGAATTCCTTTCCACGCTCAAGATTGACCTCTACCCGGAAGAGGTTTACACCTTCACTCCCAAGGGGAAGGTGATCGTATTGCCGCGTGGGGCTTCGCCGATTGACTTCGCATACGCCATTCACACGGAAGTCGGGGCACCACTGTGTGGGCGCCAAGGTGAACGGCCGCATTATGCCGCTCAAGTACCACCTGCGGAACGGCGACATTCTGGAGATCATCACCCAGGCCAATCACGTTCCCAGCCGCGACTGGCTGGGACTGGTGAATACCTCGCGCGCGCGCAACAAAATCAAGCATTGGATTAACCTCGCACAGCGAAAGCAGGCGCTGGAAATCGGCAAGCGGTTGCTGGAAAAGGAAGCGCGGAAATACGACATCACTCTGAAGAAGATCACGGCGGAAGACTACGCACGCGTGGCGCGGGACTACGGCTCGACGGCGGCGGACGATCTTTTTGCCGGCATTGGCTACGGAAAATTCGCCGCCCGCCAGGTGCTGGCCAAACTCGCGCCGGCGGCCAAGCTGGAGCCCGTGCAAGCATCCCGCCTGGCGACTTCCATCAAACACGCCCTGGGAGTGGCTTCCGACGCAGCCATTCAGGTGAACGGCCACAACGACCTGATGGTCTATCTTGCCAAGTGTTGCAACCCCGTTCGGGGCGAGGACATTATTGGCTACATCACCCGCGGCAAAGGCATCGCCGTGCACTCCCGGCACTGTGCCAATGTCCAGAATTTGCTTTACGATGCGGACCGCCGCATCGACGTCGAGTGGATGGGACCCAAGTACGCGCTATATCCCGTCAAGCTCGCCCTGCTCACGGAAGATCGCCAGGGTATGCTGGCGGACGTCACGGCGACCATCGCCGGCGTGCATTCGAACATCCAGAACATTGAGGCCCGCACCGGCGACAGCCGCGCGAATATCGACGTCACGGTGGACATCGTGGACGTCGAGCACATGGAAAAGATCATTTCTTCCCTGAAGAAGATAGAGGGCGTCTACCAGGTCGAACGCGTGACGCAGCCTTAGCGAGGAGCACTTGAGCAAACAAGCGATTTCCAGTCCGTTGGCGCCCGCCGCCATCGGCCCGTACTCACAAGCGATTCGCTCCGGGAATTTGGTTTTTCTCTCCGGCCAAATCCCCCTCGATCCGGAAACCGGCAAGATTGTTGAAGGTGATGCGGCCGTGCAGACAGCGCGCGTGCTGCAAAACCTCTCGGCGATTCTGGACGCCGCCGGATCGAGCTTGGCACAGGTACTGAAGACCACAGTCTATTTGCAGAATATGACGGACTTCGCCATGATGAATGAGGTTTACGCGCGATTCTTCACGGACCACGCCCCCGCCCGCGCCACCGTGGAAGTGGCGCGCCTGCCGCGGAACGTGCTGGTGGAAATCGATCTGATCGCGGAAGTAGAAGGATGAGGACGGGAATCTTAAGTTGTCGGCACTTCGTGCTCAGCCGTGACGCCGTTCCTTCTCGATCCCGCTACTTAGCGCTGGCGACGCGCTTTGCCACCTTGATGACTTTTCCCGAGCGAATGCACGCCGTGCACGCTTTAATGGTCTTGGGTGATCCATTCACCAGCGCGTGCACCGTCCGCAAGTTGGGATTCCATCGGCGTCTGGTTATGTTGTGCGCGTGACTGATATGATTGCCATATTTAGGACCTTTTCCGCAAAGGTCACATGTGCGAGCCATTGCTATACCCCTCTTTTCAATTCGAAGCCTGAAATACCGCAATTCTCAAGTTTAGCAGACAATCGCGATTTTGCCCACCGGTAAACGACCCCAAGGGTTACAATGATGTCATGGAAAAATCCACGGGGTCTTATAATCGCCTGAATGCCACAGCCGTAGTGCTGCTGTCGGCCGTTTCAGTGCTGTCATCATGCGGTATGCGGAAGGCGCCGCCGGGCCAGGAAGTGTGGGCGCAAGTCAACGACCAGCCCATTTATCGCGAGCAAGTCGAGCGCCTCTACCGCAGCCGAACCGCCCAGGGAAACGAAGCAGCCACTCCCGAAGAGGCGGCAAGTTTCAAGCTCAATATCCTAAATGAACTCATCAATAACCAGATTCTGGTGATGCATGCTTCGCACTCCCGGATTACGGCCTCGGAAGCGGAGATTGACGCCAAAGTAGGCGAATTGAAGAGTCCTTACTCTCCGGAAGAGTTCCAAAAGAAGCTTCAGGAGCAGGGGCTGGACAACGACTCGTTGCGTTCGCAGATTCGTGAAACCATCATCATTACCAAGCTTATTAATAAAGACATCATCGCGCACATTGACGTCAGCGACGCAGAGATCAAGGCCTATTACGAGAAGAACAAGGCGAATTTCAATGTTTCGGAGACGACCTACCATATCGCTCAGATTCAGGTGACTCCCCGCGCCGATCCCGGAGATCCGCAACCTGAAGAATGACGATGCCAAGACACCGGCGGCGGCTGAGCATAAGATTCAGGCCCTCTACGAAAGTCTGATGCGTGGTGAGGATTTTGCCACCGTCGCACAGGAGTATTCCGAGGACCCCAGCACCGCCGCCGGCGGGGGCGATATGGGCTTTATTCCCGCCTCGGGCCTGAACGCACGCCGCTGAAACAAGTGGTGAATTCTCTCAAGGTCGGCCAGGTCTCGCCGATCATCCGATCGAATATCGGCTTTCACATCTTCAAGCTTCTGGGCATCGAAGAGGCAGGGCAGCATACGCTGACCGACTTGCGCGTGCAGAGCGCCATTCGACAAACGTTGCGCAACGAGAAGGAGCAACTCCTGAAGGCTGCCTATATCGAAGTGCTGCGCAACAATTACAAAGTAGTGAACTACCTGGCGACGGAAGTAGTGAAGGCGAACGGCGTGCCGGCGAATGGCGGGTAGAAACGCAGGGGTTAGGGACTCGGGGCTGGGGACTGGGTAAGAACCCGGGCCTCATTGGCCGGAGTAACCAGCGGTGTTGCAGTGCCTGGCTGGCGCACAGCAAAGCTGTGCGCCTAGGTGGATTCAGAGTTTCCCTCTGCGCCAGACTGCCTTTATTTTCAGCAACATCCACAGAAATACCCAGTATGACATTTTTTGTCTTCTTGTTTTCAATAACATCCACAGACATACCTTCATTCTTGGCTGTTTTTGCGAAGGGTTGACAAAATTTGATCCAAAAAAATGGAAGTGGTTGCTCTGTCCTACCCAGAGAACACGGGCCGGTAGAACGCGCGGTGTTGGGCGGCGCTGTGGCGCGAGGAAAGGAGGTGGCGTGAGGACCTGGCGTGGACATATGGCACTCTGTGTATCTTAAATCATATAATAATCAAATTGTCAAGCTGAATAATCGGTCAATTTCCTACCGGTAGGAAATTGGAGGCGGGAAAGCGCAAGATTTTACAATTGCATACGACAATCTGTCAGCCGCGCGCCGCCGGGCTTGAGAAGCTGCGGCAAGACGCTCCGAGACTGCCCCTCTGTCCCCGTCCCGCTTCTACCTTCTGCGGGCTGCCTTCCGCATTCTTGGCGTCTACGGGGCGGTAGACGAAGACGGTTTTGCCGCTGTGGACGACGGCGGCTGGGTTGGAGGTTGTGGCGTGCTCGCGTTTCAGGCCGAAGCCGGCCAGGCGTTCGACGACTTCCTCCGCCGCGAAGGTGGTGTAGGCCTCGCGGCAGAGCAGGCCATCGCCGAAATCCGCTTCCGCGTGCTGCGGGTTTCGTTCTCCAGCCCCTAGCCCCAAGCCCCCAGTCCCTTTGTCGGGGGCCGTCCCCACCCGCCACTCGCGGAATTCTCCCCCCGCTTGCCGAATGTGCTCCAGCATGTCCTCGACGATTTCGCTTTCACTGAATCGCATCGTTGCACCCTTTCTTGCTGGCATCAGGAAATGGTACGTGGCTCCCGAACCAAGAATAAAGGCTCCCGACCCCTTTTCTCTCCCCTTTTCTGACCCCTGACCCCTTTTCTGACCCCTTTTCTCCCTCTAGTGTGACACGCCTGTCCCCTGCCCTTCGCTACCTGAAGAATAGGACATCCAGTACGAGAAGGAGTGCGCCGAGGATAAGAATCCAGACAACAACGTTCTGGTAGACTGGTGTGGGCCGCCGCTTTCGGTAGAGGCGTACGACTTGGTCAACCAACCTTCGAAGTTCCTCAAGCGGCATGCTCATGGAGCCACCCCCGCCGAAGCGCAGTTGGCCGCCGATCCAACTAGCGGGGCCAGCCCGATAGCTGCCGCTCCGATGGCTACATCGCTTGCCACGAATCCAGCAACGGCAGCACCTTCGACAAACGCTTGATAGGCGGCCTCGTCCTCCGGGACCGCACTTAGGAAAACCTTGGCCCCTATAGCTAGACGCGCTGCAAGCTGCACGCCTCCAGTTGTTACACTACCTAGCAGCCCCGCTATGCCCACCCCGCCCGAGGTCGCCGTGGTGCTGATCGGGTGATTCGGCGACCCAGTGAACGTCAGGCTCATGTTCTGCCCGACGCAGGCGCCAAAGCTCTGTCCCGGTGGCCGCCCCCTGAAGACCTTTCCCAAGGCCCCGAGCAAGTTACCGTAACCATTGTTCAAGTTAGTGAAGAACGACTGGTTGATGAACACCACTCCATTGATGGCCTGTGTCACCACCGCGCCAGTCTCTTGGTCAAAACCGAACGGCGTGCCGATTCCTGCATTGTTGAATCCTATCAGGCCGCCGGGCGTCATTACGCAGGACGCGAATTGTGCAGGACAGATGCCGGACGGCAAGGCAGTGCCGGGGAGAAGGCCTAATTGTGCCCAGTCAAACTCATCCAGACCCGGCGCGAAGATCCCCGGGGGGACCTCACGCGGCCCCACGTCGTTCCCGCAAGCTACGCTATTTGGCCTGCTATCGCAGGGATCATGGGGACCCAATCCCACTGGGTCACTGAGCGTCGTCGGGGCGTTTAGCACATACTCGTACAAGTTGAACGACTGAGGGTTGGCCGGATCGGCAGCACCAAGCCCCAAGGGGTCCGGGCTCATCCAGCGGCCGAGGTTGGGTTCGTACTGGCGGAACCACGTGTGGTAGTTGCCGGTTCCGCCGTCCAATTCCATTCCGGCAAAGTTGTAATCCTGGGAACAACTCGAAGTATACGGGGGCATCATGGACCCGAACAGCACATAATCCGCGTCGAAGCAGACAGTGCCGGACGAATTCGTCATAAGGTTCGTCGAGCCAATCTGGTCCGAGAAGTAGTAATAAACGTTCCCCGACGAGTCCCGCCGCGCCGTGCGTGCCCCGTTGAAGTAGATGTACTCGTTCTGCACTGTGCCACCCGAGTTTGTTTCCGACAGCGGAAGCCCATCCGGACTGAACCAATAGTAATACCCATTGTAGGAGTTTTCCACCCGCTTGTGGTCGCCGTCGTAGGTGTAGTTGTACGAGCCGGCAAACGACTTCAATTCGTTTTCGGCGTTCCAGGCGTAGCTGTAACTCGCGTCGTGGGTCATGTTGCCGGAGGCGTCGTAAGTATACCCGGAATTGGTGACTTGGTTGTAGGTATTGACCGACAGACTGAGTGTGGGAGCGGAACACTGGCTGGAGTTGATCGTCAGCAGGTTGCCGTAACGGTCGTAGCCGGTGCCATTAGTGGGGATGCTTTGCCCCCAGCAGTAGGTGCCGGAAGTCGCGCTGCTTTGCCCGGAGACGATCTGGTTCAGGTAATCGTAGGAGTAACTCTGCGTGCGCCCTGACGTCAACGCATTGGTCACCCCGCTCACGGTGCCGTTGTAATTATAGGTCGGCTCCAGCTCAAAGAACGTCGAACCCGCCGAGCCCTGGAAAAGCGTGGGCCACATGCGGTGTGTGTCAAAGCTGCCCGTGTAGGTGATGCTGGAGCCATAGTCGGCGCCTGTTAGGCCGCCGTTCGGGGCATACGTCGCGTTAGTCACGTAGTTGATGCTGTTGGCCGTATCGACAGCGGACAGCGTTCGCCCCACCGCGCTCGGTGTGTAGGTTATCTTCCGTCCGCTAGGGTAAGTTGCCGAGGCGAGCGAGCCATCGAGGTTGTAAGTGTAGCCGAGCGATTCGGTCAAGCTTGAAATCGTCCGCTCCTCGGCCACAGTACGGCCCATCGAATCGAAGCTCCAGGCTGTCTCGCCCGAACCGTCGCTCATTCCCGTTCTTCGCCCCTTGCCATTGGCGATCGTAAGACCATTATAACTCGACTGGTCGTACGAGTACGTCACGCTGGGATCGCTGTTCGAATAGGTCATGCCCGTTGGGCGGTTCAACGCGTCGTAGGTGTAGGTTGTGATGATGCCGCGTTCGTCGGTGCGGCGGCACACGGCGCTAGGATTGCCCGAACACAGCCCGCCGCCGGACGTGCTGTAGTAGAAGTATTTCGAGCTGCCGCCCCCTTCCGGCGTCGTGGATTGGGTCAAGCGCCCCAGCATGTCGTAGGCGTAAGTGCGCGTCTCGCTGCCCTGGTCAACCTCGGTGAGGTCGTTCAGCGCGTCATACTTGTAGCAGGTGTACACGGTCAAGGAGTTACTGCTGGCGGTGGGCTCGTCCGCTTCAATAACGCGTCCGAGGGCGTCGGTGAAAATTTGCCGCTGGTTTCCCACTTCGTCGGTGTACAGGGTGGAATATCCGTAACCGTACGTGGAGGAAGAGCAGTTCTGGGAGTTCGTGCCGTATGCGGTTTGGGAATACGATGAGTCGGCGTGAGTAACCCTGGTCACCCGGCTCAGCGCGTCATACGTGTAGGAGTCCCCTCCCGTCGGAGAGCCGCGGTAAGGGTTGCTGACGGAAGCTACCCGCCCGGCCGCGTCGTACGTGGTGGCGACGTAAGTTTCTCCGTCGGGGTCGTTGACCAGAGCGTACGTGGTGGTGCGGCCAAGTCCATCCAGATCGAACTGTTCTTGCTTGGTCAGAGAACCCGTGACGGCGGTATTGACGTTCCTCTGGGTAGTGCTGGTCGGGGATGGTGTGCTCACCGAGCCCGTATCCGGATAGCTAACGTCAGTCTGTCGCACCATGCTGTCATAGCTCAATGTGGTTTGGTTACTGTTGGGGTCGGTAATCGAGCTTGGGAGTGCCACGTTACAGTTCCAGGAAAGCGATATTGAAAGTGACGCTGGCAGCGAGATGGAAGTGGGAAAGGCGCTGAGCGGACAAGTGAAGCTGGAATAGCTGGTGGAGTTCGAGTTGAAGTCAGTGGAGGCCGACACCACGCCTCCCCATCCGGAGCCCGCATAGGTTAAGGATCGACTGATCGTTGAAGGCGTTCCGCCGGTGCTGAGCGTTGTGCCCGTCAAATTCCCGTACGAATCGTAACTATACGTCGAGTCGGCAACGGGCGTGCTGCTGCTGTTTTCCACCTTCACTTCGGAGGGATGATCGTAAATCTCATCGCTGTTCAGTGCCGTATTGTAAGTGACAAGAGTCTTGCGCACCAGCGATGGCCCAAAATTGAACTCGTCCGCCTCGGTGGGCAACCCGCAGCTGTTGTACGTGGTGTATGTCTCCGAGGGAGAAAAGCTCGGCATCGTGACTTCGACTTTGGTGCTGGAAATGGGAAGAGAGACCGCGGTTGTAGGGCACGGCAGAGGCGATCCGTTGTAGCAAGTGTCAACAGTTTCACGAGGGTGCCGCCGGTTGACGAGCCACTGTAGATCTGCCGCTTTGTTTCCAAGGGATTGTTATTCGATGGCACCACGAAATTAATGACGGTCTGGTTCGAAGCCGAAGTGGGATCGGTAATGGTGTGAGCGATATGTGAAGCGCATCTTGCCGAGCTGTGGGGGAGTGTAGCATCGTTGCCTGGTGGAGGGGAGGCGGGCGCGATGACGCAGCGAGAACGCAGTAAGCAAGCACGCCGGAAGTGGCAGAGGTTGGTTTCCGAGCAGGGGCGGAGCGGGCAGACGGTGGCGGCGTTTTGCCGGGAGCGGAAGTTGTGTGCGCCGTATTTCTTCTGCTGGAAGAAGCGGCTGCGCGCCAGCGGCCCGGCGAAATTTCTGGAAGTGAAGTTGGCGGCAGCGGTTCCGGCAGCGCGCGCGGTCGGCGATGCGCGAGTGGAAGTGATATTGAAAAATGGCCGGAGTCTGCGGGTGAGACCGGGATTCGACCGGGAGTTGGTGCGGACGCTGGCGGCGGTGCTTGAGAGCGAGGCATGAGGGGACTGCCGAGCTTGCGGACGCTGGACGAAGAGGCAGCGGGGGTGCCGCGGGTGCGCCTGTGGTTGGCGAGCGAGGCGACGGACATGCGCTGCGGGTTTGACCGCCTGGCGGAACGGGTACGGGCGGTGATCGGTCAGGATCCGCTGAGCGGGCATTGGTTCATTTTTCGTTCGCGGCGGGGCGATCGCCTAAAAATTCTGACCTGGGATCAAGATGGATTTATTTTGTGGTACAAAAGATTGGAAGCGGGAGTTTTTAAACTGCCCCGCACGGAGAGCGGAGTGCGGTCACGGGAGTTGCGGGCCAGTGAACTGGCGATGATTCTGGACGGGATCGATGTGTCACGCCTCGAGCGGGTGCGGCGCTACGAACGCCCGGTGGGATGAAGGGGCGCCGCGCTGGGCCGAAGCTTCGCGGCGGGAACTTTCTCCCTTTCTCAAGCATAAAATATCTGTATTGGTTGTAACCAATCTCGTATTGCCTCATCTAAGTGGATGTGGCTCCTCTAAAGACATCCTCTTCATCCTTGCCGGAAGATCCCGCCGCCCTGAAAGCGCTGTTGCAGGCAGCGTTCGCGGAGCGCGACCAGGCGCGGCAGCGGGCGGAAGAGCAGGCGGAGCGGGCGCAGCAGCAGGGGAAGCGCGCCGACAATCTCTACCTGCAGAATCTGCGCCTGCAGCTCGAACTGGAGCGCTACAAGAAGTGGTACTACGGGCCGCGGGCGGACCGCTTGAAATCGAGCGGCGAGTTGGGGCAAGCGCTGCTCGCCTTCGGCGAGGAACTGGCGCAGAAACCGGCGCCCCGGGAGGAGGCCGCCGCGGCCAACGAGCCGGCCGCGGAATTACGGCGGGTGAAGCGGCGCAAGGGCCGGCGTGCGCTGGTCAACTTCGACCACCTTCCTGTCACCACGCACGTCTACGCGTTGAGCGCCGAAGAGCGCTCCTGCCCCTGCTGCGGCCAGGAACGAAAAGAGATCGGCGCGGAAGAGAGCTGGCAGATCGAGTACCTGCCCGGCCACTTCGAGCGCCTTCAGCACGTCCGCAAGAAGTACGCCTGTGCGTCCTGCGAGGCTTCGGCGCAGGGGCCGCAGATGCAGGTGGCGGCGCGGGCCGACGCGCCCATCGAGCGCGGCCTGGCCGGACCGGGACTGCTGGCGTACATCGTCACCAGCAAGTTTTCTGATTACCTGCCGCTCTACCGGCTGGAAGATATTTTCGCCCGCCAGGGGTTCGAGATTTCGCGCGCCACGCAGTCGGTCTGGTGTGGAGACGTGGCCGACCTGGTCGAGCCCTTGTACCAGCGCATGGCCGAGCGCGTGCGGGCCTCCCATGTCGTGGCCACCGACGACACCGTGCTGCCCATGCTGAAAGTAGGCAAGACGCACCCGGCGCGCATGTGGGTCTACGTGGGAGACACCGCGCATCCCTACAACGTTTTCGACTTCACCCTGCGCCGCAGCCGTGACGGACCGCAAGAGTTTCTGAAAAACTTTACCGGGGTGCTGCTGGCCGACGCCTACGGCGGCTACAACGGGGTGGTGGCGGGCAACGGCCTGACCCGGGCCGGGTGCTGGTCGCATGCGCGCCGGAAGGTGATCGAGGCCGAGAGCACCGCGCCGGAGATCGCCCGCCCGGCCGTCGCCTTGCTGCGCGCCTTGTTTGCGGTGGAGCAGCAGGCCAGGGAACTTTCCGTCGCCGAGCGTTTACTCCGGCGCCAAGCGCAGTCTGTCCCCCTGCTGGCGGAGCTGCGCGGGAAGTTGCTCGGCTGGAAGGAGCAACTGCTGCCCAAGCATCCCATGGCGGAGGCCGTCAACTACATCCTCGGCCAGTGGACCGAGCTTAATGTTTTCTGCTCCGATGGTGCCGTCCCCATCGACAACAACCGGAGCGAGCGGGAGATGAAGCGCGTTGTACTCAATCGCAAGAATTCTCTATTCGTCGGTAACCCGCGCGGCGGTCGCACCGCGGCGATCTTGGCCAGCCTGACCTCCACCTGCCGCCGGCATGACGTCGATCCGCAACTTTATCTCACGCAGTTGCTGATGAATCTGCCCTCCTGGCCGCAACGCGACCTCGACGCCTGGCTCCCCGACCAATGGAAACTCCGCCACGCCGCACGCCTCGCCAACCTGCCTTCACCCGCGCCCTCATGAACCTGTGCTTCACGCACCGCTCACGTAATGGTGGTAGTCCAGGTGGTGCTGGTGCCTTCAGTATGAGCATAGGTCCAAGTGCCATCGGGGGTCGTACGGGTCAGCGTCGCCGTGCTGCCGTCGGCGCAAGTGATCCCGTGCGATCCGGCCGAATAGCTGTACGATATCGTTCCGCCCGTGGGTAGAGTGACGGACGCCAGGCGCGCTGTAACGTCACTGGAATAGCCCGGGGTCGTCTCGTAGGTGAATGTATACTTGTCGTTGGGGTTGCTCCCAATGTCGGGCAGGTCGATTTCCGTGAGCAAATATTGAGAGCTGGGGCCGAACTCGGCGATTCCACTGCATCCAAAATTGGTGCGCACGGTTTTGGAGGTGTAGTGCGCGGTATACGTGTAATTGCTTCCGCTCGGCCCGGTGTACTGATAGTTAACGGACGTCGAGGATCCCGTGGCGGTGACGGTCGTCGCGCCCAAAGTGTCGTAATAATACACCGTGCTACCCGACATGTTCCACGCCTCGTTGTTTGTGTCGGGGTAATAGACTTGGCCGGACGTGTAGCCAAAGGACGGCGGGTACGTATTCTGGAAGGAAGCGCCCGACGGACTGTAGACACTAGCGGTTCCGTAGTTGCCGAACCCTCCCCCGTCCGAAAACGGACCGGTCACGACGGTATACCCAGCTCCGTCACTGGTTACCGTGTTGATCGTGTTGGGGTAACTGTCACCGTAGCAGTCCGCACCCGACGTTGCGTAGTCCGAAACGGTCAGGCCCGCGCTCGTAGTGCCGATCGGGTGGGATGTTCCATTGGGGTCGATGTAGGCAGTATAGGTCCACTGGTCCCAGTAATACGTACTATAGAGGTAATCGGTACAGGAGCCCTGATTCCAGGTTACCGCCAGCACGCCATTGTTGGCCGTCGAGGCGTTTCCCCAACCCCAGGATGCCGACGGCACCCAAAAGCCTGAGCCCCCGGCGGTACTGGGAGTCCACACCGCGCTGTTGTAGCCCAGGGCGAAGCTGAACGGATGCCCGCCGCGCCCCGCCTTGGAGAACACGGGGATTTGGAAGAGCACATTAAGGTTGGCATTGTTGACCGAATCGAAGCTCGATGGCGTCACGCTGGAGAACGGCGGAAAACCAGTCGCGACCTGCCCAAAGGCCAACGAGGCCGTAAACAAGGCACCGATAGACAGGGCCGCAATGCGAGCCGTGAGTCCAACACCGCAAGAACGAAAGAATTGTGTCCGAGTCACTGCGCACCTCCCGTGGAGAGATTCGGAAGCGAGAATAGGCCTGCACTTACGCCGGTATTTACTGCTGCGTTGGCGAGCGTGAGATCAAGCACCAGGGAGTTTTGCAGGTACTTCTGAATGTGCGTCGGAACCCAGACTCCGTTGGAAGTCTGGTAGGCCCCGTACTGAATTTCGACCGGGATTTCTGTGCTCATGTTTCTATCGGGGTGGATGTTGAAATCCAGCGCCACCGGCCTGAGATTTGTCGCATCGAGATAGAGCTGCATGGTGCTGAACCGCTGAATCAGGCTGGCGGTGCCCGAAGTCCCACTGGGGAGAGCGCGCTGAAGGAGCAGGTGGTAGACCGGCGCACCCTCGTGGACCTCCTGCCCCACTAAGGTTGCAACCAGCGTGGGGTCTCTTCCCAAGGCCGCCAGGCTAAGCGCGGGGTAGAACCATGCAGCGTCAACAAAACTGTTGCTCGATGCCGTGACGTGGGGAACACCGTCAGCCCCGGACCATACGCCCCTGGTCCCGCTTCGAATCTCCAGCCGTTGTCCGCTCGTCAGGTTGAGCGTCACACGGCTCTGCTGATTACCCAGGGCAACCAGCGTCACCGGCCCCATTTCTTGATCGGTACCGGCGATGTAAGTGGCGCTGCCCTCCATCGTGATATCAGTGATGGCCGTGCCACCGGCCAACGACTGGAGCGCCTTGCTGGCTAGGGCCAAGGCATTAGGGTCGCGGACCGGACCGGTAGTTTGGGCCGCTGCGGGGATCGACATCAGACTCAGAAATAGAAAGAAGCGAAGCTGTTTACGCATGAAACACCTCCAGTCAGCGAACCGGACCGTTCGCTGCGGGAAAAAACGGCATGGGTGAAGCCAGGCGCCAGCGTGCGGCGCGCGTCGGTTGTCTGAGTTGTTCCGGATTCCGTCCAGCAATCACGCCGGGAAGGAGAAGCAGCAGAGCAGAGCAGAGCAGAGCAGAGACAAATCATCGGCAGGGAATGGGGAATTGGGCCGGTTCGTCATGGGTGGCCTCCTGCCTAAAATGAGGACGTTACTTAGCACAATAGGCACACGCACATTGTCAATGGATGGGAGATATAAACCGACATTAACCGAAATGCAATGACGGATGTCAATCTATGGAAGTATTTTTTGTGGCATAAAGAGCTGTAATGGACATGTTGTCTGAAGTCTGCGACAGCCCCGGTATTTCGACCCTACCTCCAGACCAAGCCTTGATCATCTGGACCCCAGCTCACACCAGGCGCACCAGGCGCGCTCCGGATTCCACGCCGCGACCCTCGGTTGCGTAAATGTGCGTGACGCGTCCGGCCCGCGGTGCGCGCAGCTCATTCTGCATTTTCATGGCCTCGATAACCAGCAGGCCCTGGTCACGTGCCACATCCTGTCCTTCCGTCACCAATACCTTCACAATCTTTCCCGGCATGGGGGCCGTGATCTCCTGCGGGCCATCTCCCTCAACGGCTGAGCCGCTCC
>CAVRBF010000060.1:0-257029 GCA_963719115.1 uncultured Acidobacteriota bacterium
TGTTAAGTCGTGTCGGCAAAAATTCGCTCAAACTTCGTTCCGCAGAAGGGACAGAGTCCGCTCCATCTCACCAGCCAGGGCTGGATCGTGCGGAGAATCTGCTCCCACGTCGCACCAAAAGTTTTTTTTGCGGCGCAAGTAGACAATCAGGATAAAAAGATAAGCCACGGCGGAAAGCACCAGATGATGATGAAAGCCTCGCCAAGAGCGGCCTTCGAAATGGTCCAACCCCAAGTCATCCTTGGAGCGCTGAAAGTATTGTTCGATGTGCCAGCGGGAACGGCTCAGTTTCAAGCAGCGGGCTTTGGTGGGGGGACGGTGGAGATGGGCCAAGTAATAGTGGTAGGGTTCAGTATCCCCCGCCGGCCAATCCACCACCAGCCAGACCTTTTCCAGTTCGCCCCCTGCGTGGCGCAAGTCGTGTTGCAGAAAAACCTCGCGCCAAGCCAGACGCGTGCGCCGGGTTTGTCCGCCCGCCGTCACCCAAGAGCACTTCTTCCATTCGTTCTCCGCGATGCGGTCCGTCAACTCCGCCAGGGTCGCGGCGGGAGGTTCCCCCTCACAAACGTAACGGCGAACCCGCTTGACCTCGGTTCGCACCTCGTGATCCCACCCCTTGAGGGCGTGCCCATCGACTTGCAGAAAAAACTCCATCTCCAGGTCGCGCACCCCGGCGCGAAATTCGGCGTTGTTGCCGTAGGCGCTATCCCCCAAGACGGGGGCCGGAGGAACTCCGTCGCGCCGCGCTTGGCGCAGGATCTCCAGCGCCAGCTCCGGCTTGGTGGCAAATGTCACTTCCTCCGGGACGCCGACGGCCTGGCAGCGTTCCCGGTCTCCGGTCCAGCGCTCGGGCAGATACAGCCGCCCGCCCACCGGCGCGGCAATCCACCCGTCGCTCACCACCACTTCCACGCTCACTTGACAGTTGGCCTGCTTGCCCACCGCCCCGCAATATTGATGCGCAACGCCCACCGAGTGCGAGCCTTGCTTGACCCAACCGGTTTCATCCACCACCCAGGCCTCCAGCGGCTCCAAGTGCGGAATGATCTCCTGCCGGATCGCCCGCCACAACTCTTCTTCCTTCCAGGGGCTGTCGGTCACAAACTGTTGCAGACTTTGCGAGTCCACGCCCAGCCGCTCCGCCATGGGGATGATCGATTTGCGTTGACCGGGCATCAGCAGGCCCTCCACGTAGCGGGTGGCCGCCACGCGCCGTTCGCTTCGACCCAGTCCGGCAATCAGCGGATTCAGAAATTCTAGGAATTGCGTCACGCTTTCTTTCCAAAGCTTGGCGTTCCAGGGTATGGGCTTCATGCGCCCATGCTAAGTCACGCGAAGGAGAATTGCAAGAGTTACTTAACATAGTAATACTAAAAGCGTTTCACACAGAGCTCACAGAGAAAGGCTGCACAGAGGACACAGAGAAAAACCATCTGTTCTCTGTGCCCTCTGTGAACACCTCTGTGTCCTCTGTGTGAAACGCCCTTAAGTACAGAACCTTTCTGTCTGCGTCACTTTTGCCTTTTGCCCTTTGCCTTTTGACTTGCTTTTACGACCCTACCGGTTCCCTACGTAAGCGCCTGCTGAAACATCGGCGTATCTTCGTCGCTATCCTGGTAATACGAAACCTGCCCCGCCGGCCCGTCGATATCGATGATGGCGTAGCCGTGGTTGTACAAACCGCCCGTCACACCGAGGCGAATGGGATCGCCGTCGTCGCCCTTGATCAACGGAATCTCCGGGTGCTTGGGATCCTTGGGTACCTCCGCCTCGCCCACCGGGAACGCGGCGTGGCCCATGCAGCAACTGCGCGCCAGGCCTTTGTAGGCGTCATAGAGCGTGAAGTCGTGCTCGTGTCCCCACAGCCACAGCGATACCTTCGGTAGAATCGGCGCCACTTGCGGATAAAGCCGCATATTGATTTCGCCGTTGTCGATGGCATCGAAGGCGGTAAAGAGCTGGTGATGCGACAGCAGCACGTTGCGTCGGCCGCCCGCGTTGTTCACCTTATCCGTGAGCCAGGTCACCTCAGTGTCCAGCAAATATGTGGCGCCGTCGCCGCCCGCCGCCGGGTTGTGATCGTGATACCCCGTGTCCATGGCGATGAACTGCCAGTTGGCGTTGCGCAGACAGAAATAGCTGGCGGGTTGGCCCAGCTTTTGGAGCATTTGGTAGTACGCAACGCCGCCCGAATAGTAATCGTGGTTGCCGGCCAGCGTGAACGTGGGAATGCGATCAAGCTTAGCGCCAAGATTCAGAATCTGCTGCCAGATCGGGAGGAAATAGGTGGTGACCTCAAACTGGGTTCCCGCGTAGTAGATGTCGCCAAGGTGGATGACCACATCGGGGTTCTTATTGGCGATCTGCCGCAAGAGCAGTTTGGCCGGGTTCTGGCCGGTGCCCCAGTCGCCCAGAATCGCGACCCTGGCTTTAGAAGGGAGCTTGCCGTCGATCACGAAGTCGCTGAGGTTCTTGTAGACGATGTAGGGGATTTGCTTCTGCTGGGCAACGAAGTACTCGGCATACTTGGCGGCGGCTTCCGTATACTTGGGGTCGCAATCGCCAAACTTGGCCAATCCCACCTGGTGCGGACCCTCGGGGTCGCCAATGATTTTGGCCTTCGCCAGCTTCAGCGCGGCCAGCGAGCAGAATCCGAGCGTTTGCAGCAAGCCCTCGGTGGAAGGCTGCCCCGCCGCCGTCTCGACCATGGGGGTGCCCTGTTCCACGTGCTGAGCAGTAGGCGATGGCTTCTGAGGACATGGTGTCGAGATCGTCGGGCCGGCCGCTGATGACGGCCGCCGCGCCCGCATCCTGCGTCTGAAGTGCCTGGGCGGCCTTGGCCTCTACTTCTCCCACCGCCGCCTGCCAGATCGAGAGTTCGGGATCGTGGAACTGTTTGAAACGTGCCATAAGTTTGGCTCCTTTCGGGTTTACACCAACATCATTGCCCTGAGTACATCCACCATGCCCGCACGGGTGTTTCGTAACGCTGGCTTCCAGCCGGCACCTGGGAGCCGCCAGGATGGCGGCGGTACGGCCTCACACCGACATCATTGCCCTCAGTAAATCCACCATGCCCGCGCCCTGATACGCCCGGTCGCGGCCCAAATCCGTGGCGGTCTTCACGAAGATCTGCTTCACGCCCTCGGGATCGCCGCGGTATTCCTGATGTCCCGACAAAAAGGCCGCAATCGCGCCGGATACGTGGGGAGCGGCGGCGCTGGTTCCACTGGCTTCGCGATAATGAAAGCCCTGCTCCAGGTGGGCGTGGCAGGAGATGATCTTCTCGCCCGGGGCCACCAGGTCCGGCTTCATGCGGCCGTCCGCCGTGGGTCCTTTGGATGAGAAGTAGGACACCCCGTACAGGTGCGGGCTTCTTCTTATGCACGGATCCTACGCTGATCGCGGCATCGGTGTTGGCGGGATCGGAGATGGAACTGACCACCGCCACCGTCGCCTGGTCGCCGCTGGGCATCGTCGTCTTTCCGTAACCCCAGTTGCCGCAGGAGATTACGACGATCAACCCGGACTCCACGGCGCGTGTCACCTCCTGGCATAGCGGACTGTAGCCGCAGCCGTAACTCCGGGGGTCAAAGGCATAGCCAAGGCTCATGTTGACGCCATCTACGCGGATCCCCTGACTCGCGTCGTTCAGCTTGCGCAGATACTCCAAACCACGGATGGCAGCCGAGGCCGAACCCGTTCCATCGTCGTCTAAAACCTTGATATTTAGAAGCTTGGCGAGAGGGGCGACTCCCGACGGGCCGGCCGGCAGATCGGCAATTTGGGGGTCGTCGCCTTCCTCCTCCAGGTAAGTGGCCACTTTGAAGGCCTTTCCTGCCTCCCACGGCGGGCAGGAGCCGGCAATGATTCCGGCAACGTGGGTACCGTGGCCTTCTTTGTCGTCCAACGTGTCGGAACTTGAGAAGTTGCGGCTCAATTTGCTGTCCACCGTCTGGTTCGAGGCAAAGTGCGGGTGGTCGGAGTTGATTCCCGTGTCCATCACCGCCCAGGTAATGCCCTTGCCGCGGGCGTCGAAGGTGCGCCAGCAGGAAGTGGCCTTTACGGTGTCGGTCGAATGCAGCAGGTGGGCAAAAGTCGTTTCGTCCAGCCAGATCTGGTACACCCACTGGCGAAGGTCGGCAAGGTCTTCAATATCCTGGGGAAGGAGCGCGGCGAAGAGGTAAAAGTCGCTCTCCGTGGGAGTTACGCCCCGCTTGGCAAGAAATTCCTTGATGTTGTCCTTGCTCGGCTGAACGCCCAGTTCGGGGTGCTCGGTTGATTCCTGCAGGCAGATAATGACCGGGATGAGCTTGGGGGGCGCGTCCTTCTGCGCGTCGATCAGCCGCTGGATGGAGGCTGCAATCACAAAACTTTTCAGACTTGGGCTGTGCGGCCCAGTACCCATGGATCGACCTCTTAGACGCTTGGAGTTGACGTTGAAGCCAGTACGTACCTTACAGGTTTATAGACTAAATGTCATTCTCAGTCAACCGCTCCTCCGCGCGCCTCATTGGCGGACTGAGGCTGGAAGTAGCGGAATAACCATGGTGACCGAGGGGAGGGGCTCTGACAGATTTTGCAAAATCCTGATTTTGACGCATGCTGCTCTTTGCGGCAGCTCTTGCGACGGTAGCTCGGCGTTCCCGACTTACGACTTGGAAACCTGCGGCCGGGATCGCTCGAGACTCAAAGTCAAACCCGGCGACACAATTTGGGCGCTGGCTTCAGACTGCTGCCGCGAAGCCAAATCCATGGCCAGCAAACCCCACGGGTCGGAGAAGCGATCGTGCGTGTTGCTTGCGACCTCCGCCATTTGGCGCCACAACTCGGCCTGCGCTTGTTTGGCTGCCGCGCTATTCGCAGCCGGCGGCGGCTGCTGCGAGAAGAAGCGCTTAGCCGCGCTCAACGACTGCGCCAACTTGAACATCGCAGTCGCCCACCACTCGATCAGCACATAGTCACCGGCAATGAATGGGATCTGCGAGTTGGCATCGAGCCTGGGGAATATCTGCGCCAGGTTGACCACTGTGCCGCCGGTCGCTTTGACCTTCTGCCAAACGGCGTCGTCTTGCAGTGCTTGCAGGCGGAACGAATCATCGCTGCCGGGAACAATCAGCAGTTCGAGCGCCTGGCGCCCGATCGATTCATACTCATCCAGGCCGCGCGGCTGGCGATCGCTTTGGAGAAAGAGACTCTCGCTTAAAGCGTCGTCGTAGTCGGTGCTCACATAGAAAGAGCTGTGCCCAAACGCTTCCGTGCTCGCGAGGCTTTGCTGTTCTTGAGCCGCAGAAACCAGGCCCAGCCTATCGAGTACAAGAAGGCCGGCCGCCATCGTCGATCGATCGGTGCTAGCGTGTTCTGCAAAGTGCCAGTACGAGACCTTCAGACTGGGTGCATGGGTGATGAGTCCGCTGCCACGGTACGCCGCGGTGATCAAGAAGGATTCAGCGAGCACCTTGCGGAGCTTGTCGGGATTGGCAAGGTAGTTCACTGCACCCGCAATGCGTTTGGCGCCCGCGCTGTCGGTGATCACGATGGCGCCGCTCGCGGGGTCCGTGAGCACGGTACTCTTCAGCGTCAGATCAGTGGTGGAGTCAAAGTTGTAAATGCCCAGCAGGTTCAGCTTGATTGTGTGGGCCTTTGACCGCGTGGTGGTGAGAACGCTTCGAACCTCGCGGATTCCTTTCGGCAATGCAGGCGCAGACTCTGAGAGCGCGGAGAGATTCAGCCGCAATGCATTCTGAATGGCGTTGACGCCTTCCGGCTCAAGCTCGTGGAGACTGACTTCATACAGAAAAGCGGCCTCTTGCGAGGCTAAAGCGTGGAGTTCAGCCTGCACAGCGAGTGCAAGGCTTCTTTGCACTCCAGCCTTGAGAGCGCTGACTACCGCATCCTGCTTGTCTTCTGTCAGGCCGGCCTTCTCGAGGTCAGCAGTCGAGGGAAAGGGAGACGGTCCGATGGCGCCGAGTATCGCGGAGATGAAGTCAGTGCTGCTGGTGCCGGCAGTCACGCCCACCGATGGATTGACGTCGATGGTCAGGTCTGCGCCGCGTTTTCGATAAAACCCCAAGCGCACCGTCGCCGCGTCCACTCTCTGAACACGAATCTGCAAGTCTCCCTTGATCGTGAAGCCGGCCGACACATCAACACTGGCTCCTTCCTGGATCGACAGCGATGTCGGCAGTGCAGAAGATGAAAGACTGACCAGCGGATTGACGGCGGTCAGCAGATTGAGCGTTCCTGAAACCTGGAGCGAGCCAGTGCCCTCGATCGTCGCGACGTCGCCAACACCCATGGCAGCGACGTCATCGAGCGTGAGCGGGATCACGTAGTCCTGCACGCCGGCTTGCAGTGCCGCTTTGAAAGTCGGTGAAGTTGTTGTGGTCGCAAACGACTTGTAGTTCCACAAGCACAGCGTCGACGTTGCAGCAAAGCCAAAGTCCAGCTTCCCCGAGGTCATCTGAACGCCAGGTGCGAGGTTCGCCTTGACCCCGAGACCCAGATAGGCATGGCCGCTCGGCACGTCGATCGGACAGTCGAAAGGGTCGGGATCGAACAGTTTTCCACCGGCAATCACCGAGAGGCTCGCCGAAGCCGCGACGCTTCCCGCGAATTGCGGACTGGTGGACGCAAGCGCAGTGGGCTCGGTGAAGTTCACGCCAATTTCGGTGGACTTCAATGGGAAGCCGGTCAGCGGCACGTCCTGAACTGATGCGAGGTCCTGCTGGATCACCGACAGCGCAGGAGGGCTTTGGAAGTACTTGGCGAAGGCTGAATTAGGGTTGAGGCTGGCTTGCAGATTGAGTCCAAAGCCGTCAGCAATCGGAATGATCGGCACGTTTGCACTCCCGTACGAATTTGTTGACTGGATTGAGGGGAAGCCAGCGCTCGGACTCTAAACTGCCGACGACATAATGTCAATAGCACTCAATTTGCTCATGATTAACCAGCCTCGTAACCCGGGCGCGACTCACGATCACCGGGCGGCGGGATCTCAGAAGTATACGGTGCCTCATGTGGCTACAAACGGCGTGATCCATACAGCAGCTTCGGCAGGCTCAAGGTAGCAGACGTCTCACCGTCCAGTCGTTAGGACAGGACTCACCGCAACAGTCGTTCCCTCAAAACGGCCAATATGTCGATATTTTTCTTGACTTTTATAAGAGTGTAATGTACCAAAGTGGCAGCCCCTCTCAGTCTAAGTCAGTTGGCGCGTTGAAGCATTGGGTAGTCAGGACCAGTACCAGACAACCGTCGTGGTATGGCTCGTGGTCGTGGAACCTCGTCTTCCGAGCGAGGGGCGAATCGCTTGCCGCCACCACCGGCAATCGAGGCTCGCTGACGGGTTCACGCTTCCACTCGGCACTGGACATCGGGAAAACAGCCCGGAAGAAACCGCCGCTCAGGGGCACTCAAGGGGTTGAATATGCTCGGGTTAGATTTCGCCACTCGCAAGAAGAGCTATGACTACATCGTCGTGGGCTCAGGCTACGGCGGAGCGATCTTCGCTGCTCGTCTGGCCACGGCTAAGCTCAGCCCACAACCATCCATCTGCCTCTTGGAACGGGGACGCGAATGGCCCACGGGGAAGTTTCCCGACGAACCCGCCGGTGTATTGGCCGCCCTGCGCAGCGCGACGAATCCGCTTGGGCTGTACGAGTTCATAAACTATCAGGATATTTCCGTAATCAAAGGGTCGGGTCTCGGCGGAACATCTTTGGTTAATGCCAACGTGGCGATCATCCCCGACCCTGAGGTCTTCGCACAAGCAGATTGGCCGCGAGCCATCACCCGAGATGTCCTGATGCCGTACTACCTGCGCGCCCGACAGATGCTGGCGGCTGGTCCGCATCCTCATGCTATGGACTTGGCCAAAGTGCAGGCCATGGAGCGCCGAGCGGAGGAATTCGGAAACCACGCGTACGCCCTCAACATCAACGTCAACTTCACCATCGACGGCAAAAACCCCTATGGCGCCGACCAGAAGCCTTGCACAAATTGCGGCGACTGCATTACCGGGTGCAACGTGGGTGCGAAGAACACCCTTTACATGAACTACTTGCCGATGGCGCGCGATGCGGGAACGGAAATCTACACGCAAACCCAGGTGGACTGGGTTGAGAAGCTCGCCTCCGGCGGCTGGCGGATTCACGGTACCCACTTTGCAGGCGACATTGTCGGTCAATCGTTCACATTGGATGCCAAAAACGTCGTGTTGTCCGCCGGCGCCATCAACACGCCGGAGCTTCTGCTGCGATCGGAGATGCACGGGCTCAGCGTCTCTCCTGTCTTGGGAACCGGCTTCAGTGGCAACGGCGACTTTTTCGGGCTCGCTTACGACGGCAGCTACGTAACGAATGTGCTCGGCTATGGCACCAAGCCGCCCGTTCCGGGAGGCTCTCTGCCACCCGGCCCGACCATCGTCAGCGCGATTTCCTACGACGGCAATGTGCCCATCGAGGATCGGTTCACGGTGGAGGACCTCTCGTTTCCAACGGCCTACGTGCTTGGTGCCAAGGCGGCTTTCGCTCTCCTGCATGGCGACCCTACCTATGCAGGCAACGCCGACGCCCAGCAACAGCGAACTCTGGCTGATAGTGACCTCCTGCACCCCTACCGCATCGATGGCGCCTTGAACCACACCATGTTTTACCTGGTTATGGCCCATGACGATGCCCGCGGCACCATGGTGTTTGACTCGCACTGGTACGACCCCAATGGGACCATGAAGATTCAGTGGGATGGCGCCGGCCGGGAGATTATCTTCACCCGGATCAACGAGGAACTTCGCCGACACGCCCGCGCTTTGCAGGCCAACTTTATCTCCAATCCCCTTTGGGACATTTTCAAAACGCGGCACCTGGTGACCGCTCACCCCTTGGGTGGATGCACGGTGGGAGAGGATTACCTCCATGGCGCCGCGGACGAGTTCGGGCGAGTCTTTGCGGGTGACGGCAGCGTCCACGACGGACTGTTCGTTTGCGACGGATCCCTGATCGCGTCCGCACTAAACGTTAATCCCTTGCTGACCATTTCGGCGCTGACAGAGAGGGCTGTTGAGCGTAATGTTCAGGCTCTTCAAGGCAAGGCCTACCCGCAGCCCAATAAGTTGGTTAGCTTGTCCGCAATCGATCCGATTACCGTGTCGACCTACAGCGAGGGGCAGTTGGAACCCCTTTTCCGTCGTTGCGTGTCCTTGGGCATCGACACCTTGGTGAATAAGGGCGGCGTCCCGCAGATCGACTTGAGTGTGAGGACCATTCGCAACGACCAGTCTTGGAAAGGCTTCTTTCCGAAGGACCACATTCTCAACGTGATGTCGTCGGCGCTGTTCACCGGTTTCAAAAAGCAGTTTCAAAAAGACAGCGCCGGACACTACACGGGCATCACCAGTGACACCGACGACCACATCCACGCGCGGAACAGCCTGGAGGAAATCAACCTGACCAAGCCGACGGGTACGTTGGAAGCAGGGAAATATATCCTGCTCAAGTATCTGGATCCGCCCTGGCAAGGCTTCTACGACATTTTCAAGGTCATCAACGAGGACCTGTTGATTGGCCGCGTCTACCTGGGCGAATACCCCAATGGGGTACGCCAGATTACGTTTCCGATGACGCGGAAGTACAGCTTCGACCAAATGACGGTGAATGACCACGCCGCGCTGTTCGCCGCAGGCGCGGTGCCAACCGCCCAGGAGTTGAATGGTGTTTGGCGCATGGACGTCATCTCGAATGCGAACCACGCCAATGGCATTGCCTATCTCGAGTTTGACCTGAAGCCCGATGGCCGGCTGGAATCCCGCTACCGCCTGATGGGTCTGATGGAGGGGCTGGTGATGCCCAGCTTCCTTCAGGATCATTTTCAACTAAACGACTTCACGCCTTTCCACGACGAAATCCGCAAGGTTACGGGCAATTTTCTGGTGGGGAAGTACATTACGGGGCTGCCGTCCGCACTGTCCTCGCTGACCGATGATCTGTCCGTGGGAATCTTTCATTCCGACAGCGGCGGTGAGTTTGGCTTTTATTACCTGCTGACCAAGACTGACCAGAAGGCGCTCCCCACAAACACCCTGCTCAGTCCATTCCTCGACGTCTATCTGCCGGATGGGTTGAGTTTGACCTTCGATGAGGAAATGGTGGGTTGGTACTTCGAGGGAGGCACGACTCCTGCCTCCGGCCGCGCGGGTGATTTGACCATCGCGCAGCGCATTCCCCCGACCGGAACCCCCGCGGGCGGCGTGGACTGCAAATTTGACCTGCACATGATGGCGCGCGACGTCAACGAGTTCATCGACGCCCCTGAACATGAGGCGGAACTGGAAGGTACGATTACTTTAGGCAAGTTCCAGGGCGCCACTCAAGTGACCTACACGGTCGATTCACAAAATAGCCGGTTCAACTATCTTGAGGTCAACCCTGCCACCGGCCAGGCGGAAATTCGTTACCACCTGGCGTTCTCGACGCCGGACGGAAGAAGTTTCTATCTGGACGGCGTGAAGTATATGCAGAAAGACAGTGGCGGTGGAGTCCGTGGCATGCAGGAATTGCTGGAGGATTACACCACGCTTTACTGCCACATTTTCCAGACCAAAGCCGGCCAGGCGGATCAACAGGTGGGCCTGGGATATCTGAAGTTCAAAACCTTTGAAGACCTTGCCGCGGTGGGAAACCTGGTCGGTTTCCTGGCGTCGTTCCAGGTGACGGGCACCAAGGATCCTGTGCTTCAGATTCAAGCACGCATGCGCTTCCTGGCTTTTACCGCGCAGTTCGTCCAACTGGAGTACGACCCGCTGGCTCCCGACATCGGCAGCTTCGGCGAAAACGTGCAGTTGGAGGTGTTGCGCGGCGCCGATACGCCCGACTACTTCAGCACTCAGCACGGCGCCGACCTGCAACTGATTCTTCGCAACGCCAAAACGCAACCCCTCGCATCGCTGCTCAACACCGATAAGGTGACGTTCGATCTGGAAAAGAAACGCGTCTTTCGCGACTCGTTCTGGAAGGGATCGTTCGCGGAAGATACGCTGCTCGGCTGGGAGGAGCGCATTCGCAACAGCGTGATTGGCGACAAGGGCGTCCCCGCCGGGCAAATCTTTGCCGGCGGAAGTTTCTGGAAGCGGTTTGACAAGGTCCAGGACGGAGTGGCGAGCGGCTACGTGGTGAATTACGAACTGCATGAGCTGCCGGGCCTGCCGCAAGTGCGCGAGGTTGACGTATCCGGATGACAATCGCCGCTATTTCAAAAAGGGAGATGACGTTCTACTGCTGCATTACCTGAACGATCCTTACAAGCAGGTCTACGACGTCATCAAGGTGACCGACGCCCAGAACGCCATTGGCGTGATGCACCTCGGGGACTTCCCGAACGGGGTTGAGTTCGCGACGTTCGTCATGGCCCGCAACAATTACCCTTTCGAAAAGATGTCAGTGGAAGACCATCAACTGCTTTTTAAGGATCCGCGCACCAAGGTTCCCACGGCGGCCCAACTCGCCGGGCAGTGGTCCGGTAGCCTGATTTTTGTTGAGCATCCGAACAGCACGATTCTGAATCAGCTCAATCCCGTCGTCTTTCAATTAGCTTTCGCCGTGCAGGGAACGCAGTTACAGGCGCGCTATAAATTCGGCCTCATCAGCACCGGTACCCAGGTGGAGATGACGCCGGAGTACGTGCGCCTGAGCGATGCCACAGTGTTCCAGGGCGAGATTCGGATGATCGATACCGACACGTTGATCGGCAAGTGGGTGGCGTCGGATCTGCTGTCCACGCTGGCTGATCCCTTGCGCAATTTCGTGGAGCCGGGGGCGAACGAGTTGACGTTCTATTACATCTTGGCGCGGGCGAAGACGGCTTGAGAGCGTTTCTCACAGAGGGCACAGAGAAAAGTTCACGGAGGACACAGAGAAGACCATCTCTTCTCTGTGCCCCCTGTGGAACCATTGTGAACTCTGTGAGAAACGCACTTAAGCTGGCACTGACGCCGCGCGGCTTAGAGCGGAGGAATGAATTCCATGGCAGAACTCACCGTGACCAATTGGTTTGGCAACATCGTCTCGCACCCGCAAGTCGTAGTGGAGGCGAGTTCCCTCGCTGAGATTGGCGCCATTTTGAAAGACCCGGTTAAATACCCCTCTCCGGTACGGGCCGTAGGGTCGAACCACTCCACGGCTCCCTGTGGAATCGCCGACGGCGGAACGCTGATCAAGATGCTGGGCATGAACAAAATCGTCAGCATTACAAATCAATCCGTGACGGCCCAGGCCGGGGCGATTTACTACGACATCGCCCACGAACTGGAAAAGCAGGGCCTGCAATTCTACGTCAATACGGAGATCGGCAGCCTATCCGTGGGCAGCGCGGCGTGCGCGGGAACCAAGGACGGTTCGTTCTATGGTGAATACGGCCAGGTGGGTTCCTATGTAACTGATATCGAGCTGATGCTACCGTCCGGCGACATCATGGAGATCGATGAGAGCCAGCCGGAATTGATGCAAATGGTCCGTTCCTCTTACGGGCTGGTCGGGATTGTGACCGCCGCTACTTTCCGCGTGCGTCCCATCATCCCCATGGCGGTCCACCACGAAACGTTTCACATTGCCGATTTCTGCCAGAAGTTGCCGCAGCTCTGGGCTCGTAACGAATCGATGATGTACTACATCTTCCCCTTCGATGACCTGATCACGGTGGAATTCCGGCACTACAATCCCGGAGCTTCGGGAAGCCCCAACCGGATTATCTGGCCGTCACGCAACTACCTTTGGGCTACCGCGGGACCGAAGTTTTGCTACCAGGTGACCAACGACATCTCGGACCTGACCATTCGCTACGGCGTGATTAACAACTTCTGCGCTCTCTGGCGATTCAAACTGGAGAATATCATCACCAGCGACTACACCATCGCCACCGACCAAATTATTCACTATCCCCCGGTGTCTGACGACAGCCGTTATACGTTCAGCCTGTGGGCGTTTCCGGAGGAGCAGTACGCTTCCGTGCTTCCGGCTTTCGTGCAGTTCTCCAAGGACTACTACCAGAAGACCGGGTATCGCACCAACATGCTGAATGTTGGTTATCGCATCTCCAAGGACCAGCAATCGCTACTTTCTTATTCGTACGATGGCACCGTGATGACGTTGGATCCCGTCTCCACGGCCAATCCGGGATGGCCGCAGTTTCTGGACGCCTACAACGCCTTCTGTGCGGAACGCGGCGGGCTGCCGTTGATGAATCAAACCGCGCAGCTTACGCCTCCGCTGGCGCAAAAAGCCTTGGGAAACCGCTTAAAGCAGTTTGCGGCGGCGCGCAAGAAATACGATCCGCAGAATCGGCTGTTGAATAGCTATTTTCAGGGCATGCTGGCGGAGTGACGACGGCACCGCTATTGATGAGAATGCGCGAAGCGCCTTGGAGTGCGGTAGCAGCAGCTACCGCCTTCCGCCGACGGTTAGTGCGGGACGTGGGGTATTTGCTAGGACGAAAAGCGGTAGCTGCTGCTACCGCACTCCAGGGCGCCTCCAGTCTGAACCATGGCATCCCGACGGTTAGTAACGCTACTTTTCGTGGTAAGCGCCGGGTCCGCGCTGTTCTTCCCGCGGTCGGCGCCAACCCGCAATTCCGCCGCGGCGCCTGAGGCGAAGCTTGCCTCGCCGGCTGGCGATGTGGGGCACAGCAGAAATTCGTCGGCGGAGGGCGTCCCCGCACAGGCGGACTTTCCCACGGCCAGCGACCTTGTCTCGCAGTTTCTGTTTCGAGACCACGGTGGCTCAACTACGACCTCGAATCCTGCCGCCACCTCTGCCTACAGCATCGAATTCCTCATTGCCACGGTGCCGGATCCGGTCGAGTCGCGATTGCCGCGCTTCTTCGACAGCTTTATCGAATCGATGCAGAGGGCTGCGGAAGCGGCCGGTTACACCATTGATCGCTTTGCCTTGCCGTGGCCCGCAACTGGAAAAGAGTATTCCGACGCCGTCCCGTACGGGCACCAACACCTCTACGATTCCCAGCCCGGCTTGATGTTGTTTCGCGATCCGAGCGGTCACAAGCTCCTTGTGGTCTTTTTGGTGGGAGAGACCCCCACGGCCGGGGTCCACAAGACCGCCATGTACTCCGCTCTCGAACAACTGGCGCAGTTCTACCCCCAAGGCCCTAAGCACGCGGAATTGCCAACGGGTTTCCCCCTTCCGGACACTTCTGAAGCTGCGAATACGATCCGCATCATGGGGCCGTCGTTTTCGGGTTCGGCGGTGTCCTTACGGTTTGTGCTGGACCAGTGGAGCCAGGACAAGAATCCGAATTGGCAATTTGAAATCATCTCCGGCACGGCCACGGCAATTCAGTCCGAGTGGTTAAGTTCCGTGACGGCACGGAACGTGAGCTTTCAGGCGGCCGTGCCACCCGACTCGGAGACGCTGCAAGCCGTCTCGTGCTACATCGCAGGCCTCGGCTATCACAAGATGGCAATCCTGACCGAAAGCAACACCGCTTACGGCCAGAGTGCCTCCCGCCAAAGCGTCCAAGGAAACGAAGGCACCGGTAGTAGCGTCAGTTCCCCGTGCGCGGATGGACGAATTCTTCCCGAAATCTTGAGTCTGCCGTTTCCCATGCACATCTCGCGACTCCGTCAAGCTCTGCGCAAGTCGGCGGGTGCTCAGGGGCAACCCGCGCAAGCGAGCGGCGCTAACGGTACTGCTGACGCGCCTCAAGCGGAAGGAAACACCGGCGAACCGCGCGAAGTCTTTCCCGCTTACTCCGATTTGGATGTGCAGTCGACGGAACTGACGCTCGCCAATCTCCTCTCCACCATTGCGCGTGAGCAGTATAGTTACGTGGGGATCATCGCGACGGATGTTCGCGACGTGACCTTTCTAGCGCAGGAGGTGCGGCAGCACTGCCCGGCCACCATCCTCTTCACCCTCAACTCCGACCTTCTCTACGCCCATCCGGACATCAACAGCGCCACCCACGGCATGATCGTCATCACTCCTTATCCGCTTTTCAATTTGGAGCAGCTCTGGACTTATGCCTACGGAGGTGGACGGTCGCGCCTTCAGTTCTCGAACCAAGCCGCCGAGGGTGTTTACAACGCGACCTTGGCGCTCCTTCACCAGGACGCATCATTGGTTGATTACGGACCACCGCTGGCTCCATCTACAACGGAGGCGTCGGGCGACCAGCACAAGCCTTCTCTGTGGGTCACCGCCATCGGAAACGACGAAACTCTTCCGGTCAGGCTGCTCGGATGGAAAGACGACGGTCATTACACCTACGCGCCCGTTTTGACGCCCAAGGCGAAGAAACCTCTGGCCAAGCCAACCGTGGGCCGCGGCATTTACGCGGAAGACGCCGTGGTGGCCGTCGTCGTCCTCAGCCTCCTGCTGTGTGCGTTCTCCGTCTTGATGATCAGCGAATACCGGCATCCGCTGAAGAGTGCGCCGTCACGGACTTGGGCGTTTCTGGCGGACCCCGTGTCGCCCGCCTATTGGTCGGAGTGCCGCCTATTCCTGGTCTGTAGTTGCGTGAGCCTTCTGGCCTTCTACGTGGTTGTGGTGGCCGCATTCGGCTTGCCGTTCGTCGCGGGGAAGGCATTGGGCACAGGCATTCAGACGTCGCCTACCCCGATCGTCGCTCTTGGCATCGCGATCGTGACGATTGTTCTACTGATGTGGGCAACCCACATCGTGGTCTCGGCGTTCCGGGCGGCTGCTGCCGGCCAGCGCGGATCGGCTCCCGAGGTCATTGTTGTTACCTTTTTGGGGTGCGGAATCGTGTTCACGCTCGCCATTTTGCAGGCGGCGTCCTGGATTGGTGAAGTACGCGTGTACCCGGCCAGCGCGTTTTTCAACCATCTCCGCGCCTTCGATCTTTCCGGCGGCATTTCGCCGCTGCTGCCACTCTTCCTGGTGGCGGCGGCAGCGTGCCTTTGGGCGCTGTGCTCGTTCCGGCGCCTGCGCCTGCTCGACGTCCTCCGCGCGGCCGGGACCGTTGACAAGCCGCACGCCTGGCTCAGCTTCTTGTCGCTTGATGTGCCTTCCTTCAGCGGAGTGTCGTGAACTGGAGAACAACATCAAACACACGCTGGAAAGCTCCACGGTCGTATCCTTCCGGACTTACGCCGTGCTGATGTTCACTTCCTTCAACGTCTGGGTTTACTTCTTCTACCATCGCCTGGTGCGGGCGCTGGAGGCTCGGCCGTTCTACTGGCTTTTCGGGGTGGCGTTCTTCATCGTCTATTGGGCTCTGCTGATGGAGTTTCTCCGCCTGATATTCACGTGGCGGAGCCTGCTCCTGCTGCTGCGCCGGCTGTCTTGGCATCCAATGCTCGCCGCCTGCAAGCGCTATCGGGAGAACCACCTGAACCTGGCCCGAATCAATCTGACCCATATGCCTTCCAGCATCGCTGCTTTGGAATCGTCAGTGAGCCAGGCCGGACGCGTCGTGCTGGCGGCGCGAGAGTTGGCCCGGAGCTCCGCCGCGGGGAGAGCCAACGAGATGACCCGGCAGTCGCTAACGCTTTGGGAGGCTCAGCTTCAGGCCGCGGCAACACATCTCTGCCAAGCCCTGCAGATGGAATGGACGGACGATTTCCGCGCGGAATCCTCTTCCACGCTGGAGGCTGCCCCGAAAAAGCGCGCCCCGAGCCTGCGAGATGACTGGCGGCAATCGCTCCGGGCCCGTTGCCAAGTTCACCGGGCCTTGTTCCAGTTCCTGCAAACGCTCGGCAAGCCCATGGAGGAGTACTGGTCCTGCACCCACCCCGAGGGAGACTCCGGAGCTTCGGCACCCGGCGCCAAAGAATTCTTCGGAGCAGCCGAGGAGTTCGTCGTGACGCGGCTGGTCAGCCTCCTGTCTCTGGTGTTGCCCTCTCTGCAAAACCTGGCGCTGTTTGTGCTTGCCGGACTCCTCCTGATGCTGCTCGCTGTCACATCTTACCCATTCCAGCCGAGGAATCAATTTCTGTTCTTCAACTGGGTCGTCATTCTGTCTTTTGTCGCCACCGTATTCTTGATTTTCGTACAGATGGATCGGGACACGGTCCTGAGCCTGCTGAACGGTCGCCAGCCGGGCCAATTCAGCTTGAGCCCTGAATTGGTGCTCAGGCTGGCGCTTTATCTTGCCGTCCCGCTGCTTGCCCTGTTCGGCGCGCAGTTTCCGGAGAGCGTGCGGCAATTCCTTTCCATATTTACCTCGACACAGGCAAGCCCCTGAGTCTATCTGCGTTTGCGCGTGAGGCCGCCGAGGGCATCAGCACCTGTGCAGATTGGAGCTACGAGGATCAAGTTATGACAGACAAAATGATGCGGATGGGAATGATTGCCGTGATAGCAACTCTGGGAGTCGCCCCGGCCTTGCGGGCAGACCAACCGCCAGGAACGCCGGCTTTCGAGGAAGTTCGCTTCGAGGGAATTTCCGGCGACCAACTCGCGGCGGACGTCACCATGCTGCCGCAAATGACGCTTCAACGTTTGCTCGTGCGGGACGCGGGCTTGCAAGACACCCTTAAGGGCGTGCACAAGGGTGACCGCCTTTCCGTCGAGGTGCAGACGGAAAACGGCTTGCCCGTCCTGCAAGCCATGTCGGTAAAGACCGTTTCCGTAAGCGCTGGCTTCCGTGTGGTCGTTGTAGCGGTTGCCGCCCTGGCGTTTTGGCTGGTCTGCTTCCTTCTTTCCGGGTTTCATCCGCAGAAACTCATCTTGGGTGAGGATGGCCGGTTTAGTAATTCGAAATTTCAAACGGTGCTCTGGTTCGGAGTGCTGGTCGCGTCCTACCTGGCCACCCTGTGGTTGCGCGCGCACGAATTCGGCGGAGAAATGTTGGGAGGCGTGAACATCCCCCAGAACCTTCTGCTTCTTTCCGGGATGAGTGCCCTGACCTTTACCGCTGCCAAAGGCATCACGGTGACTAAAATTGAAAATGCCCGTGCGGCGGGGCAGGTGAACAGCAAGCCCCGTGCCACCGCAGCGCGATTTTGGGCGGACCTGACGTCAAACGATTCCAACCAATTCGACCTCGGAGATTTCCAGATGCTCATTATGACTTTCCTGGCCGTGGGAACGTTTCTGGCGTTGATCTTTCACTTTCTGGGCTCGCTGGAAGCGCGCACCATCGTGTACCTTCCGGATGTGGACACGACCATCCTGGCGTCATTTGGGCTTGGGCACGGTGCTTACTTGACCAAAAAGGCAGTGGGAGAGTTGGGGGACACTTAGTCGGAGAAACGATCTATTCCCGTTATCTCGCCCAGCGGGGACCGGGGCTTCATCATCTGGCATTTTCCGTAGCGGACCTGGCTGCGGCGCGAATGCGACTTACTTCCAACGGGTATTCGTGCCTGCTGGACGGAGCAATTCGCGGGCTGGTGGACTTCAGTTATTTCGACGTGCAGGAAATGGCCTGTGTGGTCGAACCCCTTCATCTCTCCTGTAATCTATTGGCGTTTCTTGTCCAGAACGCCCGGGCTTACGCCCCGAAGACCAAGTGATTCTTGGAATTCAATTTCGCGCACGGAGCGAGAGGCGCCATCATGAGCGAAACCGACCCTACCATGGAACGATTGGAAGACCAGATTAACTGGTACGATCACAAGAGCCGCTACAGCCAGCAGGCGTACAAATCGCTTAAGGTCATCGAGATTGTCTCTGCTGCGCTGGTACCACTTACAGCGGGGATGCATCTTCCGGCCGTCGTCACGGGTACGCTGGGGGTCATGATCGCCGTGCTTGAGGGCCTCTTACAGCTCAATCAGTATCAACACGATTGGATTACCTATCGCTCCACCTGCGAAACTTTGAAGCACGAGAAGTATCTCTACTTGGCGAAGGCGGGTCCCTATTCAGCGGCCACCGCTCCGCACGTTCTGCTGGCCGAGAGAATAGAATCGCTGGTTTCGCAGGAGCACGCGACGTGGGCCGCCGGGCAGGAAGAAGCCGCCAAGCAAAAGCAGGAATAATCAAGTGGACTCACGGATCGCCGGACGAATCGAGTCATTCATTCTGGGGAGTTGTTGATGTCGCAGCAGGTTTTCATCAGCTATGCGTCTGCTGATAAGGCAATCGCCGATCGCATTTGCGGCGCCCTGGAGTCAGTGGGAGTATCCTGCTGGATTGCTCCCCGCAACATCACTCCCGGCATCGACTTCCCCAGCGCGATCGTGGAGGGCATCAGCGCCGCACATGCCTTTGTGCTTGTCCTTACGGAGCACGCCGCGGCGTCGCCCCACGTTCTCAGCGAAGTGGGCCACGCCTTCAACGGCAAGAAACGAATTCTGCCCTTCCGCATCTGGCAGGCAGCGTTGCCGGAAGATTTGGAATACTTCCTTTCACTGACTCAGTGGCTCGACGTCCCGGATGGTTGTACGGATCAGAATGTGAAGCGACTCGTCGAGGCGACGCAGGCGGCGCTCGCCGGGATACACACCGACGTGCCTTTGGCGAAAGGCCGAGCCCGCTGGGTTTGGCCGTCGGCGGTCATAGTCGCCGTCGTCGTCCTCGGCGTGACCGGCGCTGTCTGGGGACTGCGGAAATCGGCTCGTCCTGTTCCTGTTCCTCCCACGCCCCCAATTGTAGAAATTCCTCCGATCGGCACTCACCCTGAAACCCAAACAGAGAAAACCTGGCTCAATCCTGCTGATGGCCTGAACTATGTCTGGATTCCTCCCGGCTCGTTCATGATGGGGTGCTCCGTGCAAGATAGTGAGTGTAAGGACGACGAAAAGCCGCCGCACCGCGTGAGCATTGAGAAGGGCTTCTGGATGGGCGAAACGGAGGTGACCGTTGCCGCCTATCGCCAGTTCGCGGCAGCGCATTCCCTGCAAGCTCCGTCCGGCGGCGACACGCTTCCGGTGAGCGGTGTGAGCTGGAGAGAAGCCAAAGAGTATTGTGAAGCCACAGGTGGACGCCTGCCCACGGAGGCAGAATGGGAATATGCCGCGCGCGCCGGGAATCCTGAGCCCTATTACGGGGCCGTCGCGCAGATTGCCTGGTATGCGAAGAACAGTGACGATGCTCCCCATGCGGTGGGAAAGAAGCAGCCCAACGCCTTTGGTCTTTATGACATGCTCGGCAACGTTGCCGAGTGGGTTCTGGACCGCTATTTTGATAAGTACTCGCCTGACGCGGCGGCGACAGGTCGGGAGGTTGAACAGCCGATTCCCCCAAACGCTTTGGCCACCGCGCGAGGCGGATTCTGGGAGAGTGATGCGAACGGTCTGCGTGTCTCCCGCCGTCTCGCTCAGGAGAAGGAGGGAGATCAAATCCCCATCGGCTTTCGCTGTGCCAACGATCGCCGCTGAGTAACCACCGCTTCTCATTGCGTCTTTACCGCCACCATTTTCCGTGGATTAGAAGATCGTCTCAAAAGACATGCGGTTCGAGAGTGAACCTCTTTTTGGCGCGCAAGCGCTGGGCAGGGGTTTTACTAAGTGCTTGAAAATGGTGCCGCGGGACGGAGTTGAACCGCCGACGCCAGCCTTTTCAGGGCTGCGCTCTACCACCTGAGCTACCGCGGCACGTCTGCATGCGTGCATGACCGGGCCGGATCGTTACTCACCGATGCAGCAGGTTGCACGCGGTGCGACGCAGGTCCGTAAATGCATTTTCAGATGGATTGGCTTCCTTGTCAAGGAAGGAAGCCGGCGTGAGCCGTAACTCCGGCTAGCGGCTGGCCCAATCCTCAGGCGGAAACTGGATGCCCCAGAAGCTCCGCGCGTCCACCCATTCCACGCCGATCTGCCCGGCGAAGGGGCTTCCGGGTTCACCCACCCACACCACTTGAAACTGTCCCACGTGGTCGCGATCGTGAGTGCGGACGGAGATGACCTGGCCGATCTTGTACGGGTTTGACACTTTGATGGAAGCGCCGTGTTTGCTGACGCTGGTGGTTTCCGTTTCTTCCGTGATGATATTCCCGGACTCATCGAGGGTGCGGATTCTCACCCGGCATCGGAATTGAATCCGTGAAGACCGTCTTTGCACGGAATACGGTTGAGTCGCCATTCAAGTCCTCCGTCCCTTGCGGCTGCGGAATCGATGAACTGCTCCGCCAAACTCCTGGCGGGAATCAGTGCACTTGCGATTTCATACCATTGTCGGGGGCCTCCGCTCAAGCGGAAAAAGTCCGGTCCTCAGGTTCGCACGAGTGCCTTGACCGGTACATGCTCAGCGCAGCGACTGATCGACTTCCTGCAACCACTCCGGCCGCTTCAGCACTTCGCGCGGGCGGGAACCGTCGGGCGAGCCCACAATGCCGTCCTTCTCCATCATGTCGATCAGCCGCGCGGCGCGTCCATACCCGAGGCGCAGGCGGCGTTGGAGCAGGGAAGTGGAAGCTTTGCCGGACTCCACCACGATGCGCACGGCATCCTCGTACACGGAGTCCAGTTCCGCATCTGCCTCTTCGTCCACGGGCACTTCTTCCTGCTCCTTGTCGTGAATCGGTTCCAGGAACTCTTCGTTGTACTGCGGTTGCGACTGGGATTTGCACCAATTCACCACCTTCTCGATTTCCGCTTCCGTGATCAAGGCGCCGTGCAGGCGTTGCAAGCGGGAGCTGGCGGGCGGCAGAAACAGCATGTCGCCGCGTCCCAGCAGGGCTTCCGCACCGTTGGAATCCAGGATGGTGCGCGAGTCCACTTTGGAGGCCACCCGGAACGACATGCGCGAGGGCATGTTGGCCTTGATCAACCCGGTGATAACGTCCACGGAGGGCCGCTGCGTGGCCAGCACCAGATGGATGCCGACGGCGCGCGCCATTTGCGCCAGGCGCGTGATGGATTCCTCCACGCCCTGCGGTTCCACCATCATCAGGTCGGCCAACTCATCGATGATGATCACGATGTAGGGCAGGGGGCGCTCGCGCTCGCCGTTGTTGTCAAACAGGCTGAGGGTCGCTTCCGGCTCGAACAGCTTGTTGTACTGGGCAATATTGCGCACGCCGTGCTCGGCCAGCTTGCGTAAACGGTCGTCCATTTCCATCACCGCCCGGCGCAGGGCATTCGCTGCGCGCTTGGGTTCGGTCACGATGGGCGTCAACAGATGCGGCACGCCGTCGTAGAGATTCAGCTCCAGGCGCTTGGGGTCGATCAGGATCAGCTTCACTTCGTCGGGCGTGGCTTTCATCAGGACTGAGACCACCATGGCATTGATCGCCACGCTTTTTCCGGAGCCGGTGGAGCCGGCAATCAACAGGTGCGGCATTTGCGTCAAGTCGCCGATGCGAATCTTGCCGGTCACGTCCTTGCCCAAACCGAGACTGAGGCGCGAGTGCGAGGCCATAAAATCGTTCGATTCCACCAGTTCGCGCAGGTGAATGATCTCGCGGCGCAGGTTGGGAACCTCGATGCCAACGGTGGATTTGCCGGCGATGCGATCGATGAGGATCGATTCCGCCTTCATCGCCAGGCACAGGTCGTTGACCAGATTGGTGATGCGGCTGTACTTGATGCCGGCTTCCGGCTTGAATTCGAAGGTGGTGACCACTGGGCCCGGATGGATTTGGGTAACGGTGCCGGTGACGCCAAATTCCAGGAATTTCTCCGTCAGGCGCGTGGCACGTTCCTTCAATTCGTCTTCGTCAATGCCTTCCGCATCCTCCGGCGGACGCAGTAAGGTGACGCTGGGCAACTTGTAGCCTTGGCCAGCGCGCGCCGCGATCTTGGGAGGCGGACTGGCGGGAGCGGCCTTGGGCGTGCGTACCACCGACGGCGTGGCGGGCGCCGCAGGCTTCTCCGCCTTGACCGCGGTGACCACAGCAGGCGCGTTAGCAGCGGGTGTGGCAGCCGCTTGTCCTGCCTGCGCTTTCTTGTCCGCGAACTTCTGGAATGGAATGGGTGCTCGGCCGGTCAGTTTCCGCTGCTCAACTTGCCGGCGCTGGCGCAAGGCGGCTTTGGCGGCGCGGGCTTCCTGCCAAGCCTTCCATCTTGCTTTCACGGGAGTCATAACCCGGGTGGAGTGGCGTTGCAGCGCTTCCGCCAGCCATCCGAAGCTGAACCGCGTGACCAGAAAGAGCGAGGCGAGAAAAGACGTCGCGGCCACGATGCCGGCGCCCAGGCGATTGAACGTGTGAATCAGGCCCGCTGCCGTCAGGAATCCCATCAGCCCCGCGCCGCGCAGCACCCCGTGCACAGCCGGCGTATAGGGGAAGAGTTCCAATAGGGCCCCGAGCGAGAGCAGCAACATCGCGGCGCCGAGCAGCTTGGTGCGCGGTGCGCTGAAAGGCCTGACCAACAGCCAACGCGTGCCCATTACCAGCAAGGCCATGGGAAGCAGATAGGCCACCCATCCGAAAGCTTGAAACAGAACGTCGGCGGCATAGGCGCCTACCGGACCAATCCAATTGTGCGGCAGTGTCCCTGTGGCGACGGCGGTGTTCAAGGAAGGGTCTTCCGGCACGTAAGACGCTAGGCTGAGGAGGATCAGCAGGCCGGCGACGCCGGTCAAGAGCCCCATAAGCTCGGAGAGCCGATGCGACTCGACGGGCGCAGCCTTTTGAGCCTTCGCGCCGGATTCCTTGGTTTTCGCAGAAGTTACCGGAGTCGGGCCAGCCATGGGTTGCCTCCAAAAACAGTGAGGAGTGACGAACAACACTTGATGAGCGAGCCCTGCTGCTCAACCTCGCGGCCTTGTTGGCTCGCCAACTGTTGTTCCCCACTCTTGGCTGTACTTTCTCGATCCGGCGCAGGAGAGCGCGGTGACAAGTGGCAACTGACGAGCCGTTGCGCCCCTGGCAGGGCGGTCACTAATTACGGCTCGCCACCTGGCACTCGTCACCGGTCAGTGTTCGTTCGGTGACGCGTTCCCCATCCAACCGACGATCATACCATGCTCGAACCGGAGGGTAAACACCCAAAAAATCTCTGCGCCGGGGCCGGAGGCAAGCGCGGGCTCCGCCGTTCACAGTCGCTCGCCCGGATTTGTAGGCAATTAGTAAAGCCTATCATCTTGACGCCAGGTCGTCAGAGGGCGCCTACCAGCCGAACAGGTAAAGCAGTTGGGCGCCCAGGGCGGCCACCAGGCAGTAGATCCCGAACCAGTACCATCGTCCCTGTTCCAGCCATCCCGAAAGCCATTTTAACGCCACCAGTCCCGCCAGGAACGCGCAGACCAGCCCCACCAGACTGGGAGCCAGAGTGGGGGCAAGGTGGAGGGCCACGCCGGTTTGGACGTGGGCACGGTGCAGGCGGTAGGCTTCGCGCGCGATCGCCAGGGGGGTAATGGCCACCGCCAGCGCGAAACTGAAGGACTCGACGGATTCGCGTGCGCCCTCCGCCAGCAAGCCGGCCGAGATGGTGGAACCGGAGCGCGAGAAGCCGCGAAAGGGAATGGCAAAGCCTTGCACAACTCCCATCGCCACGACCTGCATCCAGCCGAATCCCTTTTTTCTCAGGAAGGGGCTGGCGATGGGTTGACTTGCCTCACGCAGCCCGGAGTAGAGAATCAGGATGCCCGCCGCCGCCAAAGCGGGAGCGATCCAGTTGAGCTTGTTGAAGAGATCTTCGATCTCGGCACGGTGTGCTGCACCGCCCAGGATGTGAACGATCGCGAGATTCAGCGGATAACCCACCACCCCGGTCAGCAAACAGCCGACGAAGGCCCATTTCACGAACCTTAGAAAGTCCTGCCATGACGCAAAGAACGTCTCCCTCCATTGCTTCCAGAAGTAAACGATCACGGCGAACATGGTTCCGGTATGCAGCATGACGAGCAACAACGCGTTGGCCGGCGTTGACATGTCTTCATGCAGCAGTTTGGCCGCGACAATCACGTGCGCCGAACTGGAAACCGGCAGCAGCTCCGTCAGTCCCTGTACGATGGCGAGAATAATGGCGCGGAAGAGGGGCATAGGGCTCCTAATTGGCAAAGTCTATTTTGGATTTTAGATTTTGGATTTTGGATTCATCGCGTCAACATCCAAAATCGCTACACTTCAAGTATCACGGGCAGGATCATGGGCCGTTTGCCGGTTTCCTCGTTGAAGTGCCGGCGTAGGGCGGTACGGATTTTCTCCTTGATCATGCCCCAGTCCGCGACTTCTTCGAGGTTGGATTTCTCGATCGTACGCATGATCACGTTGCGGGCGCTGTCCACCAGGTCGGGCGCTTCTTCCAGCGGCACGAATCCGCGCGAGACCACTTCCGGTTCGGTTTCCAGCAATCCCGTGTGCTCGTTGATCGCGAGGATGGGAATCACAATGCCGTCCTCGGAAATGTGGCGGCGTTCCTTCAGGATGACCTCTTCTACTTCGTCCAGGGTGCCGCCGTCGATGCAGATGCGGCCCACGGTGACACGGCCGGAGCGCCGTGCCCCCTTTTCGTCGATTTCCAGCACGTCGCCCGTTTCCAGCAGAAAACTCTCCTCCGAGACCGCGGCAAGCTCCTTGGCCAGCTCCATGTGGCGCCAGAGTTGCCGGTACTCGCCGTGCACCGGCACAAAGTACTTGGGACGTACGAGGTTCAGCATCAGCTTCAATTCTTCCGCGCTGCCGTGTCCGGAAACATGCACGGGCGGCTGGCTGCCATCGTGATAGTGCACTCGCGCTCCCCGCCGGTACAGGTGGTCGAGCATGCGGAAAATGGCCTTTTCGTTGCCGGGAATCACCCGCGCGCTCAGCACCACTTCATCGCCGGGCTCGACGGACACCCAGCGATGGCCGGCCACCGACACGCGCGCCATGGCGGACATGGGCTCGCCCTGGCTGCCGGCGATGACCACCGCCACCTGCTCGCGGGGCAGTTTGCGCAGATCCTGCGGCGCCACCAGCAGGCCGGGCGGCACGTTCAGCTTGCCCATCTGCATGGCGATCTCGGAGTTTTTGAACATGCTGCGCCCGACAAAGCAGATCCGGCGACCCGTTTCATGCGCGAGGTCCGTGACGATTTGCAGGCGATGCATGGAAGTGGCAAAGCAGGAGATAAGCACGCGTCCCTTGGCGTCGCCCATGATGTGTGCCAGACGCTGCCGCACGGCGCGCTCCGAGGGCGTCAGGCCGGGTCGCTCCACGTTTGTCGAGTCCGCGAACAATGCCAAAACGCCTTTGCGCCCGTAGTCGGCGAGCGTGTGCAGGTCGCTGACGTGCTGGTCCGTGGGCGTGGGGTCAAATTTGAAGTCGCCGGTGTGGATGATGGTTCCCAGCGGCGTGGTGATGGCGAGTGCGCCTGACTGGATGATGCTGTGCGTGAGGTGGATGAACTCGATGTGGAACGGCCCTACCTGGAAGGGCGTGCGCGGCTGCATCTCGCGCAGGGTCGTGGTTTCGGCCAGGTCGTGTTCAACGAGCTTGGAATGGGCCAACGCCAGCGTGAAGGGCGTGCCGTAGACGGGCAGATCAACCTCTTCCAGCAGATAGGGCAGGCCGCCGATGTGATCTTCGTGCCCGTGCGTCAGGACAATGGCGCGGATGCGCTCGCGGTTGGTGCGGACGTAAGTAAGGTCGGGAATGACGATGTCAACGCCCAGCAGCTCAGCGTCCGGGAACATGACGCCACAGTTGACAATGATCACGTCATCGTCAAACTCGAACGCCATCATGTTCATGCCGAATTCGCCCAGACCGCCGAGCGGAATTGCTTTCAACTTATGATTAAGAGCCGGAATATCTTCCTCCTGTGTTTCATGTCTATGCTAACACACTCTTTAGGTGCGTGCCGTGACGGGGGCGGCTGGAGCTTCGAGATTTCACCACCCCCCGGCGCTAGACGCGCCGGCCCCTCCTCGACTGAGGAGGGGAGTCCGTGCAAGCTCCCCTCCTGGTTCAGGAGGGGCCGCGCGAAAGCGCGGGGGTGGTTACCGGTTCGCGAACCCCGGCGCCGAATGCCGTACAAACTTGGGGTAGGGGCGCGCCATGGCGTGCCCTACGTGGGGCCGAACGGCGTTCGGCCCAGGCCGAGCGCTGCTCGGGCCTACCCCATTGAGGCCAACCGGCCGCTGGCTGCGGCGAATCTTTCCCACCTCGTGGCCTACATGGCGAAAACGCGCCGGGGACACGGCCCGAATTCGCGGCTCGGCAATGTCGCGCGGGGAAGTCCGCAAAGAGCCAAAGCGGCGCGCTCCTTGCGGAGGATGCACTGATGGTCGGCATAAAATGTCGCTCAAGCGCGGTCCCAATGGGAGCAGATGTCCGCTTTTTTGCGGACAGTTTGTCAATACTTCCTGTGTTTTCATACATATAGCGGCTTCAGTCGTAGTAATTTTTATTTCTTGCCCCCTTTTCGGCTCAAATAACGACAGGAAGTCCACTTTGCGCGCGGGTTCCCGCGAGTCAAGCATAGGCTAGAAACAGGGTTCGCCGGGGCGGGGGAGCCGTGGGGGCGGGTGGAATCGCGAAGCAGTGAGTTTGCGTGCATGGTGCGCACAGCCCCGGAAGGCGGCCGAACTCATTGTGGTCGCTCCGGGCTCCGCGATCACTATACGCACATTTCTAGCCTTTTGTCAAGCGACAAAATAAGCCTACAGCTAAAAACCTACGCCGATGGTCGATCTCCGCCGTCTTTGCCGGGCAGGCAGGAGCAGTTTGATAGTTCCGAGCCGATCGTGGTCGGGCCCGCTTGCGGGGTTGGCCGGGCAAGGCCCTGGGTGTGCCAGAGGCTGATAGCTGCCGGCCAGTGGCCCGGGTGGCGCGAACGTCTACCTCGGCACCCTGGAGTTTCCACATATTGGGGGCCAGAGAACGCGGAGACACTGCTTTCAATGAAATGACCACCATCTTCTTCAATATGTACCCCCAACGAACCTAACTGTCGTCCTGAGCTCTGTACTTCAGAGCGAAGGACCCCCGTATTTCGTCTTATCCACGTGCACAGCGGGATGCCGCAGTGCAGTGACACCGCGCGCTCGCGCCGTGCCTGCGAAATGCAAATGAAAAGGGTCCTTCGCCCTGAAGTGCGGACTCAGGATGACAGCCCAACGAGTGTGCGTCGACGCTACGATTACCGCGAATGGCAACAAAAGCCTTCGCTTAAATGGAGAAACTCCAGGGTGTCGACGTCTACGTCGGCGCCACGGCCCGCGTGCGCTCAGCGCAAGCAGCGATTACCTCGCCCTTGTCCTTTGGAAACGGTTCAGGAATAATTTCAGCGGGTGAGCGTCTTTACCAATCGTTTGAGAGGGAGTGGCCATGAAACTCGGTTTGGGGCTGTACCGTCACATGCTGGCGCCGGAGAACTTTCGCTTTGCCCGGCAGTGCGGGTGCACGCACGTGATTGCTCACCTGGTGGATTACTTTCACCAGGGCGGAGGCGACCCGCAGAACCAGCCGGTGGGGAGCACCGCAGGCTGGGGACGTGCCGGCGATCCGAACAAGCTCTGGACCTACGAAGAACTGGCGGCTTTGAAGAAGGAGATTAATTCCCACGGCCTCGAGTGGTACGCCATTGAGAACCTCGATCCTGCGCACTGGTATGACGTCCTGCTCGACGGTCCCAGGAAGGCGCAGCACCTGGAGAACGTGAAGACCATCATCCGGACCATGGGCCGCGTGGGCATTCCGGTGCTCGGCTACAACTTCTCGCTGCCAGGCGTGGCGGGAAGGATCGAGGGGCCGTTCGCGCGTGGCGGTGCGATGTCCGTAGGCATGGACGGCGCGGATGAAACTCCCATTCCCAACGGCATGATTTGGAACATGGTCTACGACCCCGACGCCCCGCCGGGAAACGTCCCTTCGATCACTTCGGAGGAATTGTGGCGGCGGCTGGCGGGTTTTCTGGAAGCGGTGATTCCCGTGGCGGAGGAAGCCGGCGTCACGCTGGCCGCGCACCCGGACGACCCCCCGCTGGCCATTCTGCGCGGGCAGCCGCGACTGGTCTACCAGCCGCGCCTCTACCAGAAGCTGATCGACCTGAAGCCCAGCCCGCGCAATGCCTTGGAATTCTGTGTCGGCACGCTGGCGGAGATGACGGAGGGGAATATCTACGACGTGGTGGACCAATACAGCGGGCAGGGCAAACTGGCTTACGTTCACCTGCGGAACATCACGGGCAAGGCGCCGCATTATCGCGAGACCTTTATTGATGATGGGGACGTCAACGCGCTGCGCGTGCTGGAAATCCTGCACAAGAACAAGTTTGACCAGGTGATTATTCCCGACCACACGCCGCAAATGGACTGCAACGCACCCTGGCACGCCGGCATGGCGTTCGCCCTGGGATATTTCCGCGCCGTACTGCAAAGGTTTGAGATGACGGCGTAGCGGCGGGCCGGCCATGGTACGTTGGGCGCAACCGTCCGCCTATCCGCGGCATCGCAATTTGTAGTATTTTAGGGAGGACGAATAAATCTCGTACCCAGTTGTGGCGCCGCCCCGGAAGCGGCCAGTGCCGGGTTCAAGCCCCTCGGAACACGGACGGCCGCGAGGGCCACAGGCGCGGGGGTCGCACTGGGGAAGGGGCGAGGTAACGCTCAATGAAAACCCGATTAGGTCTCCTGCTACTTTTAGTGATCCCCGCGTTGCCCGCGTGGGCAGCGCTGGGCGAATACGAAGGCTCGATCAGCCTGGACCAGCAGGTTCTGCGTGCGGAGATTCGGGAGGTCGCCCGCACCGGTTATAAAGTGCACCAGATGATCACGCCGGAGGGCGCGGTGATCCGCGAGTTTGTTTCGCCCGATGGGAAGGTCTTTGGCATCGCCTGGCAATCGCGCACGCTCCCCAACCTGCAGCAGTTGTTGGGTTCGTACTTTCCGCGCATCGAGCAGGCGGCGCAGGCGCGCGTCCAGCACCGCGCACCCCTGCTGATCAATACGCCGGACCTGGTCTATTTCAGCGGCGGGCGCATGATGAACTTTTACGGCAGCGCCTACGTGCCCAGCCTGTTGCCCAAAAACATCGGCGCGGGGGTGGTGCGATGAACGGCGGGAGAGAGGGAGTCAGGAGCCAGAAGCCAGGAGTCAGAATAGGGACTCGATTTGGGCGTAATGTGTGGGGCGGCATATTTACCCTCCCGCTGTGTTTGATGGCGACCATCGCCTTGATGAGTTGCGGCGGGGGTTCGAGCAGCACCACTACGACGACCACTACGACGCCGGTGGCGAATTCGATTCCCGTCGCGGTCAATTCCGGCCCGGCGGGGAATGCCGTCAACTTCGCTTACGTGACGGTGGAGGTCTGCAACCCCGGCAGCACCACCACGTGCGCCACCATTCCCAACGTGCAACTGGATACGGGCGCCTCGGGTCTGCGCATCCTTGCCTCAGCACAGGGAGTCAGCGGGCTTAATTTCAAAGCGGTTACCGACACCAGCAATAATCCCGTTAACGAATGCATCCAGTTCGGCGACGGAACGTATATCTGGGGACCGGTAGTGCAGGCCAACGTCGTGATGGCGGGGGAAACCGCGTCGAATGTTCCCATTCAAGTCATTGACAGCGGCACGTCGCCTCTGAACGTACCCTCCGCCTGCGCTGCAGGCGGGGGCGGCAACCTGGGCACGTCCACAGCCCTTCAGGCGAACGGCATCCTGGGCGTTGGCGCGACCATCCAGGATTGCGGGTCGAATTGCGCCCAAAGCACCAGCGTCCCGCCCATTTATTACCTCTGCCCCGCGACCGGTTGTACAACGGCATCCGTGCCCACGGCGACGCAGGTCTCCAACCCCGTGACGTTCTTCAACTCCTCCGATAACAACGGCGTCATGCTGACCATGGGACAGCTCACCAGTCCTGCGGCCACAGCTTCGGGAACGTTATACTTTGGTGTCGGAACTCAGTCCGATAATGCCTTGACCAGCAATGCGACAGTTTACGCATTATCGGGAAACCTGATCGAAGGTGGCCTCTACTACTCCATCAAAGCCGTCTACAATGGCACCGCCTACCCGGCCTTGATCGACAGCACCGGGATTTATAACTACTTTCTCGATGCCGGCACCGTAGCCGCCGCCCCTGCCGGGGTGGGCATTGTGAGTTGTACAACCAACGCGGTATTGTATTGCCCGGCTTCCGCCGTCACCCTGCCGTTTACCGCCCAGGATGCGATTGGCGACTCGGCAACTGTCAACCTTGCGATCGGCAACGGCGACAGCCTTTACGCCACTTCGGCCGCAAGAGGCGGGGCCAACGCCGCCTTTGCCAACCTGGCCGGCGGCCTGGCGCTGGGACAGGCGAATGACTACGTCAACTTGGGCATGCCGTTTTTCTACGGCCGCACGGTTTATGTGGGAATCGGGGGAGAGGTCCCCCCGTCCGGCGTCTCCATCAGTACCCACGCTCTGGGGTATTGGGCCTTTTGAACATTGGTGATTGGCGAATGGTGATTGGCGATTGAAAAGCGTGGAGCGGGACATGGGATTGTCGATTTTCGATTGGCGATTTTCGATTGAAAGTGGTTGCGTATTGTCCCACTCTTGTCCTAAAAGAAGAATTCTCACTCTGTCATCCTGAGTCCCGATGTAGTTCATCGGGACGAAGGACCCTTTTCATTGCATGTGGGAAGCGGCGCGCGACAGCGGCCGTCCTACTTGGGGCGCGTCGGCGCGCAGTTCCTTGATAGAACGAAATGCCGGGGTCCTTCGCCCCGAACAGCGTGGCTCAGGATGACAGCGCCAGGAGTTCGACTGAAAATCCAAAGGGACATGAGAGGCGAGGGAAAAGTAAAGGACCAGTAGCCGTTGGCAGCTTGAGGTGACGAGATCTGACCACTAACCACTGAGCGTGGACTTCTCGATGCGAACACAATCGATACTGATTTTTTGCGTCCTGGCTCTGGTAGGGCTGGGCGGCGTGAGCCGCATTTCCTTCACCCAATCACCGCGGGCGGACCGCATCAAAGCGCCCATTGCCGGATCGCCCGCCGTGTGGCTGGAAGGCAATCGCCGTCCGATGTTTCAGCCGGAAAACGATTTAGGTCCGGCGCCGGATAGTTTGAAACTGGAAAACATCACGCTGGCGTTCAAGCCCACGCCCGACCAGCAGGCCAGCCTGGCGAACCTGCTGGAAGAGCTGCAGGACCGTTCCTCGCCCAACTACCACCGTTGGCTCACGCCGGAACAATTTGCCGATAACTTCGGTCTGAGCGCAGCCGACGTGGCGCAGGTCGCCGCTTGGTTGCAGTCGCAGGGATTCACTGTTACGCAAACGGCTCGTAGCCGCCTCTGGATCAGCTTCTCCGGCACCGCCTCCCAGGTTCGCTCCACGTTTCAAGCGGAGATTCATCACTACTCCGTTGGTGGCCAGACCTATTACGGCCCTGCCTCGGAACCAGCCGTGCCGGCCGTTCTGGCCGATGTGGTGCAGGGCTTCACCGCGCTCGATAACTACGGACCGAAACCGCACAGCGTCTTCCGCCAGGTCCCCGCAGAACCCAACCCGGAATTTACTTCCTACCTCACCGGGAAGACGTTCGTGGCTCCCGCCGATTTCGCCATCATTTATGACGTGAAGGCCCTCTATGATACGAACATCGATGGTACGGGCATCAATGGCGCAGGCCAGTCAATCGCAGTGCTGGGGCAGACGGACATTTACAATGGCGGCAGTGACATCGCGGCTTTTCGCAGTGCAGCCGGCCTTTCGGCAAATCCACCGACGGTCACGCTGGTTCCGGGCGTCACCGATCCCGGCGTTGTCTCGGGAGATATCGACGAGGCGTCGCTGGACGTGGAGTGGTCGGGGGCGGTGGCGAAGGGAGCCACGATTAATTTTATCAACGGCGGGTCCGAAGGTGTTTTCACGCAAGCGCTCAAGTACGCCATTAACAATCCAAAATTGGGTTCCGTAATCAGCATCAGCTACGGTCAGTGTGAGCAGCCGCCGATTGGCATGGATGTCAGTTAATTCAGAGTCTGGCCACTGAGGCATACATGCAGGGGCAAACGATCGTCGTTGCCGCCGGCGATTCCGGCCCGGCGGATTGCGATTAACGAGCAACCGGAACGACTCCCGTCACAAGCGCCACGCATGGCCATGCGGTGGATTCTCCCGCCAGCTTCCCTTTGTTACGGGGATGGGAGGAAGGAATTCAACGAAGGCGCGGGAACCTACTGGCAGGCGGCGACATCTTCCGGGTCGATGTTTTGACGTCCGCCCTCTTCTTACATTCCCGAAATGGTGTGGAACGATACGTCTCCGCCAACGATTGGGCTGGAGGCGGGGGGCGGCGGTGCAAGCATCTTCTCTTCCAAACCTACCTGGCAAGGATCGGGAGTCACGCCAGCCGACAAGCGCTCGTGACGTTCCCGGATCTCGTTGAACGCCTCCACCCATTCACGACTCTTATTTGATTTGTGTCCAGGGTAGATGCGTCAATGGATTCCGCAATTCCAATCAGACGCTGAGTGTTCCGGCGGAACTTCCGCCGCCGCGCCGTCATTTGCCGGAATCGTTGCCCTCATCAACGAGCAAGCTAAGACCGCGCAGGGGCCTTAATCCTACACTTTACACCATGTATTCGGCAAAACGCGCCCGCGGCATTTCATGACATCACCGTGGGCAACAACATGGTGCCTTGCACGGCCGGTACCACGAATTGCGCTTCCGGCGGCGAGATTGGGTTTAGCGCCACTCCTGGATACGACGAAGCCAGCGGTCTTGGCTCTGTGGACGCTTACAACTTGGTGATGGAGTGGCCGGGGGGCAGCGGGAACCTGCCCGCTCCGAGCTTGAGCGCGCCGCTGAATGGTGCAACGGGGCAATTGCTTTCGCCCGCCTTCGCATGGTCGCAGGTGAGCGAACAACAATGGCTACGTCATCATGATCGCGCCGAATCCCGCCGAGCTGACTACCATTCCTTCCACAAGCACTTGCGCCGCTCCATGCACGGTTGCCACGACCTCGGCGAATCAGAACACTTACACCCCGTCGTCCGCTCTGGCGGCGGGGACTTACTATTGGGCCGTGCAGGCAGTTCCTGCTTCCGGGAGCGGACACGGCGCTTGGTCGAGCATTTTCAGCTTCACCACGACCGGCGGAAGCTTGTCGGCACCAACCCTCTCCGCACCCGTCAACGGCGCAACGGCCGTCAACCTTCCCACAAATTTTTCGTGGATTTCGGTCTCCGGCAACGGCGGCTATCGCATCATGGTGGCTTCATCGGCAAGCGCACTGCCAACAAATCCCGCTATTGGAACTTGTGGAGGAGGGTGTTCGCTCGACACCACGACTTCAGCGACGACGCTTGCCTCGAATACTGTCTCAGCCACCGCGTTGAGCGGAGGGACTACATATTACTGGCAAGTTCAGGCCTTGGCTTTCTCAGGCGGTGGACAGAACGGGCCGTGGTCGGGTGTGTTCAGCTTTGCCACGGCTGCGGCGGATTTTTCGCTGAGTGCGTCACCCTCCACGCTGTCGATCGCGCCGGGATCGAGCGGGAACTCGACGGTGACGCTGACCCCCATCAACAATTTCTCCGCGACTCCAACCTTTTCTTGCGGCACCGGCACCCTGAGCGGAGTGACCTGCACATTTGGAAGCTACACCAACAACGCCATCACCTTCACCATCACGGCTTCTTCAACGGCCAGAATGCACCCACCCCTGCCCGTAACGCCGCCATTCGGCGGATGGTGGCTGGTCGCAATCGCAGTTCTTCTCGGAATCGTAGCTGGCAAGACCGGTGGCAGGTGGGCGGCAGCTTCTGCTCGTCACTCGTCACTTGTCACTCGTCACTCGCAGCGGAGGGCGGGATTCTGGATTCTTCCGCGTCTGGCGTTCGGCGCCATCCTGGCGATGATTCTAATCGCAAGCTTCAGTTGCGGCGGGAGCAGCGGCGGGGGCGGCGGCACCAGTGGTCCTCAACCCGAATCCGGCACCGTCACCGTGACCGGCACCTCCGGCACCACCACCCATAACGCAACGATTTCCGTGAATGTGACCTAACGACTCGCACTAACCACTGACCACTATCCACTGACGACTGCCTCAACGCTGCACGGTAATCAGCGCCACGCCGTGCGGCGGCACTTCCGAGGTGTATTGATCGGCGATCGCGCCCAGATCCTTGTGCGCCCACAGATCGCGCACCTGATGTTTGCCGTGCCAGCCGAGTTCCTTCCACGTCACGGTCATCTTGGCCGCGGCGTCGCCGCGATTGAAGAGTCCCACGGCCCAGTCGTGGTGCAGCAGTTGCCGCGCCGCCACCACCAACGGTCCCTGCTCGGAGACTTTCTTCACTGTGTGGGCGGCAGGGTCCTGATCAATGGCAATCACTTCGGTATTCATCAGGATGGACTTCGTTTCGTCGCTCATCGTACGCAGATCGTTACCGGCGAGCAATGGCGCGGCCAGCAGCGACCACAGGCTCATGTGCGTGCGGTATTCGTCCGCGGTCATGCCGCCATTGCCGATCTCGAGCATGTCCGGATCGTTCCAGTGTCCGGGTTGCGCGTAGGCAGCGATCTTGAATTGGCTGAAGCCGATTTCGTCCATCCGCTGCCAGTGGTCGTTGATATCACCGGTCGTGCGCCAAAGGTTGCCGCCCACCTTGGCTCCCCACGTCCACACGTCGGATTTTCCATACTGGCACAGGCTGAAAACGATGGGGCGGCCGGAAGCGAGCAACGCGTCACCCATCTTCTGGTAGACGGCCTGCATGTCGGAGTCCTGGTAGATGCGGCCGGCGCTGCACCAGTCGTACTTGAGGTAGTCAAAACCCCACGCGGCGTAGGTCTTGGCGTCCTGTTCCTCGTGACCGTAGCTGCCGGGATAGCCGGCGCACGTTTCCGGTCCCGGCGACGAGTAAAGACCGATCTTCAATCCCTTGGAGTGGACGTACGCCGCCAGACCCTGCATGTTGGGAAACTTTGTGTTGCCGGTGATGTTGCCTTGGGCGTCGCGCGGGCCTTCCCACGTGTCGTCAATATTGATGTAGGTATATCCTACATCCTTCATGCCGCTGGAAACCAGCGCGTCGGCCATGGTGCGCACCGTGACGTCATCCACGCGGCCGGCAAACTTGTTCCAACTGTTCCAACCCATGGGAGGCGTTTGCGCCAGGCCGTTGTCCGCCACGTCGTGGAGCGCAGGCACGGGCAGTTTGGCGGGCGGCGCCATGGCGTCGGGCGTGCCGCGCTCACCCGTGCCGTCTGATACCGGCCGGGCCAGGTAGTGAATCTTCAGTTGCAGCTTACCGTCTTCCACCGCGCCATCGTAGAGTACCTTGCGGTCCGGATGCTCCGTCGAAAGGGCAACAGCGAAGTGCAATTTGCCGCCACTGTAGCTGCCGTCGCTGATGGCGAGTTTTCGGCCGCGAAGCCAAGCCGTACCCGATACCTCCTCGCCCGACTGCTTGAGGTCGAAGTAGGTCTTCATGAAATTGCCGTCGCCGGTGGGAACACTCAGAATCCAGAAACCGGTGACGTCCTTCTGTGCCGATGCCGGCAACGCTCCGACCATCAGTGCAGCAAAGAACAGAATCGCCAGCCAGGCGGGAGTGCGAGTGACGATTCGACGAGAATTTGATTGCTCCATTTTTTCCTCCAACGGAGAACGAGTGCTGAACCTTGGAATCGATTGCACGTGAGCGCATTATTTTAGCGCAAACCGGGCGGGCTGCGGCGAGTTTATCCCAATGGGATCAAACTGAGACAACACCGATTTGCTTGGGGACTACCATATTTCTCGCGAATCACATAGAATCGCAACGCTCCACCGAAAAGAGGAAAATCATGAATGACTTTTGCGCCATCGCAGCCGATGCCACGCCACCGCGCGTCTCGATCAATTCTGCAGCGGGCGGGGAAGTCGTGAGCGTGGTGCAACAAGGGGAATGGCAAGCAGAAGTCTTTTGTCGGCGGGGTGTGACAGGGGTTTGTTTGCTGCTCTTATTCATGTTCTCCGGCTTCGCCCGGGCGCAAAATTCCATTCCCGCTCCATCGGCGCAACGCATGGATGAGATTCAACACTTCTGGCAGCAGACGCTGGCCAAGTCGTCCGCGATCCCCATGGAAATGGAAGTGGAGAAGGTCAAAGATTATCTGCCCTACGAAAAGTATCAGGTAACCTACCGCACGACCGACGGTCTGCAAATTCGCGCCTACCTGGCCCGGCCGGTGGAGGCGGCCACGCCCGGCGTGCGTTTGCCGGCCATCGTCGCGGTGCCGGGGTACGGCGGGTGGCAACAGAGTATTATGTTAGATGATTGTATGCGCGGATATATTATCTTGCAGATTTATCCGCGCTCCCAGGGCGAATCCGAAAAGCTTTGGAAAATCGACGGCCCCGACAAGCTGACCTGGCACATCGATCACCCGCAAGGTTACTACTACCAGGGCGCGTTTGTCAACATCATCCGCGGGGTGGATTATCTGGCGTCGCGGCCGGACGTTGATCCGGCGCGCATCGGCGCGATGGGAACCAGCCAGGGCGGAGGCTTCGTGCTGGCATTGACGGCTCTCGACCCGCGCATCAAGGCGGTCACGGCGCATGTTCCCTTCATGTGCAACTTCCGGCTGACCGCGAACATTCAGGGCTCGCTGGTTCGCAAGTTGCTTCTTCAATACGGCGACATGGATGACAACAGCTTCGAGACCCTCGACTATTTCGATCCTTACGTCCTGGCCTCGCAGGTGAAAGTCCCGGCATTGGTCAGTGCTGGTGGAAAGGACCAGACCTGTCCGGCGGCGGGAATTCGAACCATGTTCGACCGGCTGGCGGGCATCAAAGCATTTGCGTACTACCCGGACCAGACCCACACCTCGTGTACCGATTTCTATCTCATGTGCTGGGACTGGATGAACCGATACTTGAAGCCCTGAATACTGTGGAAAGACGGGTGCTGAAGCTCGACAACGGGAGGAAAAGAGTGGAAGACCAAAAACAGCAACGCGCCGGCTCGTCGCGGCGGCAGTTCCTGCAGGCCGTTGGCGCCGGCGCACCCGGCCTGACTTTGCTGGGCATGGCGGCAGGTGGCGCGGTGGCTGCGACGCCGCTCGTTTCGCCCACTGCTCCATCCCACAAGGAGGGCGGTGATCCGGCCTACCAACACTTGACGCTCGACGCCGTGGCGCAGAACCGGCGCGAGGTGAGCTACGAAGAAGTTGCCGACTCCTACGGTGGACCCATGTGCCGCGGGCCGCTCGTGAGCGTCAAGGCGCATCCCGAAATTGTTTGGAGCCGGCCCGACATGGGAATCGGCATGGTGGCCAATCCTGTGGCGTTCGGTGTCGGTAATCCTCCCGCCCCCATTCACTGGCGCGGTGTCGAGCACGCGTTGTTGAAGGGTTATTTGCCGATCGTCACCGCCCGATACCAGGATGGCGATCTGCGCTACGAACAGGTCCTCTATGCGACGCTGCTCAACGGTGGCGAGGTGATGACCGGCCACGAAAAGCAGGTCGTCATGATCCGCATGAGCGTGGCGAACACCAGTCCCACGGACCTGCTCCACGCAACATGGTGGGCCTTCGCGCCGGCAGTGGTTGCTACCAACGACGGCCCGCCCTATTTCTGGAGTTACAAACTGTTCGACGTCACCGGCTCGCTGCCCGTGCTGTCGGGGCCTTTATCCGATCCTTCCGATAACGGTCTCCGCGACGAGACGATTTTGCTGGGAGTTTATGAGGCGGGTCCGGGCGTCACCGCACTGCCTTACGCCAAGGCCACGCGCTTTGAAATGGACCTACTGCCGGGGCAGAAGAAGCACGTGGTGTTGAAGATCAGCAGCAACAAGCGCGGCTTTACGCCGGAGGAGATTGCCAAGTTGCGCACGCTGGACTTCTTCTCCGCGCGTGACCAGCGGGCTATCGAGTTAGAGGCTGTGCTGACCCGCGGTGCGAAGATCCACGTGCCGGAAGAGGCCGTCAACAACATCTACAAGGCGCAGATTCTCTACAACCAGACCCAGATGGTGCAGGCTGCCGACCGGGACTATTACGTGCCGGTACAAAGCTCCGCCGGCGTGTGGCCGTGGGAGCAGATGAAGCAACTTACCGGTCTCGATGAGTTCGGCTACCACGGCGACGTGGAGAAATCTCTGGAATACTTCCTCAAAATTCAGGGCCATCGGCCGCCGAATGCCAAGGTGAAGGGTTTTGCGGGCGTCTTTCCTTCCTCCGGAACGTTTGAGGAAAGCGGCTGGGAGGATGATCCTGACTCGACCATCTACGGCGTGATTGCCCAGCGAAAGGAGTCCAAGGGCGGGACCTTTCCCAACTGGGTCTGCAACACCGGTTCGGCGCTGCGAGCCTTTGCCGAGCACTATTTCTATACCCGCGACCGCCGCTGGCTGACATCGGTGGCGCCGGCGATGGTCAAAGCCTGCGACTGGATCATCGAATCGCGCCAGTCCACCATGCAGCGCGATGCCCAGGGCCAGAAGGTGCTGGAATACGGACTGATGCCCGCGGGCCAGCCCTACGACACGCCTATTATTAAAGGAAATAGCTTTTTCTTTTGTATGACCGATGGTTATACGTACCACGGTTTTGAGCGCATCGCCGCGGCGCTGGCTGACGCCGCGCATGCAGAAGGGTCGCGACTGGTGCGGGAGGCGGAAAGTTACCGGCAGGATATTTTGGAAGCCATGCGCCGCGTGCGCAACAACGATTCCAACATGCCGCCATATCCGGAAGAGTTGCACGGTGGGGAGGGCTGGGCGAGCTTTTGCAGCGGTGCGCTTTCAGTGGTTGAACTCGGGACTCCTGGACCCGCACGATGCGGCCTTCGTGCAGCTTGAGAACTACATGAAGGTTCACTACAACTGCGGCGTGCTGGGATTGAGCGGGCGCTGCCGCCAGGACGACAAGCAGAACCTGGGAAGCTACTACGTGACGATCACCGAGGACGTGTACCACCGCGCCTGGGTGGAGCGCGGCGAGGTGGAGAAGGCCCTGCTCAGTTTCTACTCCACGCTCGCATTCGGCGTGGATAAGGAAGCCTTGGGCGCCATCGAGCGATTCATGCTCTATGATCGGCGTTACGCGCCGTTCTACATGGATTCTTCCGGCGGCATGCGCATTTGCAAGATGCTGCGCCGCACGCTGCTGCTGGAAAAGGACTCGGAGCTTCGTCTGCTGCCGGCCGCATCCCGGCGATGGTTGGAGCAGGGCAAGACGATTGAAGTGGAAGGCATGCCCACGTATTTTGGCAGCATCGATCTTGCCATCAAGTCGCAGGTCGCCGAGCAACGCATTGCCATCGATTTAAAGTTGGAGCTCGCTCGTCCCGACCGCCTGAAGAAGATCTCGTTGCGCGTGCCCCATCCATCGCGAGAGCGAATCAAGCAGGTCGTGCTCAATGGAAGACCTTTGACCAGCTTCGACGCCGAACGCGAAACGGTTCAATTGAATCCATCCGCCCAGCGATATGAAATGGTGGTTCACTACTGAGCGGCGGCGAGTTCCACCAACTCCTGGCCGTAACGGGGAAGCTCGATCGTGAGCTTCCCTTTGATTAATTCGCTGCCAGAGAAGGTTCCCAGGTCCCGGTCGCTGAACAGCCCCTTCAGGTGATAGCGCCGCGCGGGCACAACCCACGGAATCGCGATCTGCCGGGAATCGCCGCCGCCGCTGCCGCGCAGGACCACCACCGCGCCTTCGCCGTTGTCGTTCAGTTTGCCCCACCAATGCCAGTCCACATCCGTGGGCGCAGGCACGCCGCTGAACTGAAAGTGCTCATAGATTCCATACTTGGACTCCAGTCGCGCCAGCGTGGCGAATCGCTGGCGATAGTGCGCGATGTTTTCCGGCGTCAGCGAGGAGAGGTCGCCGGCGAATGTCTGCGGCGCGCCCATCAGCCAACTGGCGATCTGGCGGTCCTGAATCTGCGCGGTCAGGCTGCCGCTGCCGTTGAAAGTCGCCGCGGCGTAATACTCGACGGTTTCCAGGGGCAATCCGCGCAGGGCGTAAAACCGCTGGCGCGCATGATAGGCGCCGTCGATCAGGCCCTGCCGCAGTTTTGCCGAATCGTACTGCTTGGATGCTTCCCACATCTGGCTGTTAACACCGTCGCCGGAATAATCATTGGGTGGAGTGTGATAAAGGTCCGCGTGCTCGACCGCGGCGAGGTCGCAGGGAACGCCGGGCGTGCCCCAATAGATTTCGTGGGTGATTTCCATCGTGACGGTAGGAGCTTCGCGGCGCACCCGGTCCTGCGCCTCCAGCATTCCGCGCAGCCCACGCAACAGCGATTCCTTGCGCGTGCGGCTCTCGTGCCCATCGGCGGCGTCGCCAAATCGAATGTTGGTGAAGTCCTGCTTGTAATAGCTCACGCCGTCGCGGCGCGCAATGTCGGCGAGGTCGTGCGCGTAATACTCGCGCCACGGGCTGGCGAAGCTCATGCCCAGGCCCTTCAGCCGCGTGATCGTGGGGCGGCTGGCGTCGTCGGGCAGGGCCGCGAGGTCCTTCGAATCGGGGTCGCGAAAGCATGAAACCCACAGGCCGACGCGCAAGCCTTTCGAGCGAACATAGGCGATGGTGGCGGCAAGGTCGGGGAATTTCTGCGTGTCCGCCTCCGTGCCCAATTCGCCCTTCTGCCAGCCGCTGTCAAAGGCGAACATGCGGAAGCCCGCTTGCGCGGCAAGGTCCGCCTGCCGGCGAACAATGGCGTCGTTGATGTGCTCTTTGAAGTTGGACCACGTCACCCACGTGGGCGCGGGCAGGTTCGTGGCGTGGGCGGCAATGCCAAGGCGTTCGCGCAGGAAGTGTTGCAGCGGGCCTTCCACCGCGCGATCGAGTGCCGTGGAAGCGCCCGACGCCAGGATTTGCGTTTTGCCGGAGACACCGAAAAAGAACACGGGCTCGGAAGTAAAGCTTTCGCCCGGGCCCAGCACCCATTCGAAAAGCTCGTCGGTGTAACCCATCGCGCCGCTGTCGGCAATATGGCGCAGCGCGGAGGGCACCTCGCTGGCGGCGATGGCGCCCACGGACGCGTCGTGGTTGGTCATGGCCACCAGGCTGGAGCCGGCGCCGCGCTCGGCGGGCGTTAGCGGCGTGCGCAGGTCGAACGTCGGCGCGATGTTCACGTCGTCGATCAGCAAGTGGTCAACCTTTATCCACTGCGTGCCGCCGTTGTGGATTTCCAGCCATTTCCGAACTACGGGAAAACCGGCGTAGACCTCGTAAGTGAGCGTCACGGAAACGCCCGCCAGTGGCCCCTTCGCCGCGGGTCCGGCTTGCAGCGTCAGGCGCGTCACGCCTTCTTTCGGGGCCATGACGGTGGGCGTGAAGGTGCCCAAAGTCTCGCCGCTCGTGTCGCCTTCGACCGTCACCGGATTGACCCATTTCACGCCTTCGTCGATCGCGCGCGCCGGTGGTGGTCACGTCGAGCATGTCGGTGCCGCTGTTGCGGAAGTGCGCCGTGGAACTGATCGCTCCGCCCTCGCCCGGCTTCAAACCTTGCGGCTTGCGGTTGGGCGAGGCGAATTCAATTTGCAGCCGGAATTCGTGCGCGGGTCCAGCCAGCAATTCCGTTTTTCCGCTTTTCAAACTGGTGGTCGTGACGCCGGTTGGGGAAACGCGCAACGCGCGGTTGAGGCCGGGCGCAGCGATCCGAACTTCACCACCGCCTTTGCTGACGACGATGGACGCGTTGCCGGACTGATCTGTCGGAAGGGCGCGAGCGGACAGAGCGAGTATGAATGAAGCGATAAGCGCGAAGAGCACGGTGCGTCGTAGCATGCTTGTTTCTCCATGGAATCGGTAAGAGTCACCATGATGCGCGGCCCACTGCGTGATAAGCAAGACGAAGTTCTGTCTGCACGCACTCCTGTCATCCTGAGTCCCGATGCCGTTCATCGGGACGAAGGACCCTTTTCATTTATACGTAGGAAGCACGGCGCTCTGGCGCCGTGTCGCTGCGCGCGGCCCGCGGCGGCGCGCGTGGGTATAACGAAATACTGGGGTCCTTCGCTCTGAAGAACGGAGCTCAGGATGACAGTCAGTGACGACGCTTCCGATAGCAACTCTCAGCGGATCAGCACCACTCGTACGCAGCAAAACGAAAGCAAGCGAAAGAAGTCAAAAACCGCTTGACAACCTTCCGTAGATGGCATAAAAAGCCAAAGGGCGAATGCTCCTTACTCCCTCCCGAACTTTCAGAGGTTGGGGAAGTCGTCGGTGATTTCTGTTGCTCGCCCTCCAATCATGAACATGTTCGCAGCACCTCAGAGTGCGGCGGTTCGACGCCGCCTTGGAGCAATGACCATGGCCATAGCCAGCGAACTTTTGCGCAAAAAGGGAAGTAAAGGCGCCGTCAAGCGGCCGCACTCGCAGGGGCTGCGCACGGTCGCGATCTGGAACGCGGCGTTTATAGCAGTGTTGATGATGGTCACCGCCCCCGGCGCCGCAGCCGTTTCACCCCTGTTCGCCCGGGGTTACACCGTTCTGCCCACGCCGCAAAGCGTAACCCTGACCGGGCCGGATTTTGTTATGGCAAGCGGCTGGAAGTTCGAACTCGGGAGTGGGATCAAAGATTATGACGTTGCGGTTGCTACGGTGATAGGGGCCTTGAAATCGCGGCGCTGGTTGCCTCCGGCGGAGAGCGCTGCGGCTGGCGTTCCAGGCGTGATTCATTTCGCCATCGTCCCCGGTTCCGTCGCCGTCGGTGACGCCACCGACCGCGATCGGCCGGTCCTGGCTGAGCAGGCTTATTCTCTATCGCTCAAGCCGCAGAGCATCTCCATCCGTGCCAACGCGGCACCCGGACTTTTCTATGGGGCCGAAACGCTGATCCAACTGCTCCGCGCTCGAGAGGGATGGTATCTGCCCCAGGCCGAGATTACCGATTGGCCTAATCTGCAATTACGCATTATCTATTGGGATGATGCCCACCACCTGGAGCGTCTGGACGTGCTCAAGGCAGCCATTAGTCAGGCGGCTTTTTACAAGATCAACGGTTTCTCCATCAAGCTGGAAGGGCACTTTCAGTACAAGAGCGCCGCACCCATCGTGGAGCCCTACGCTTTAACGCCCGCCGAACTTCAGGAATTGACCGACTACGGCTTGCGATATTACGTTCAGGTGATTCCGTATCTTGATGGTCCCGCCCACGACGCCTTTATTCTGAAGCACCCGGAGTACGCGGCACTGCGCGAATATCCCGAGAGCAATTACGAGTTTTGCGTCACCAATCCCGCCACCGACAAGCTTTTCTACGGGATGTTTGACGACCTGCTGGAAGCGAACAAGGGGTCAAAGTATTTTCTCCTCTCCACGGACGAGCCTTACTACGTGGGGTTGGCGCACAACGCCCAGTGCGCGGAAGGCGAGCGCGCCCAGCAGTTGGGCAGCGTGGGCAAAGTGCTGGCGGAATACGTGACCCGCATGGCCGCTTATCTTCACGATCGCGGCCGCACGGTGATTTTCTGGGGCGAGTATCCGCTAAAGCCCGATGACATCGGAGCGCTGCCGCCGTACGTGGTGAATGGCGAGGTTTACGGTCCGGACTTCGACCCGGTCTTTCGCGCCCACGGGATTCGCCAGATGATTTACACCTCGACGGAGGGCGAGGAGCGCTTGTTCCCCGATTACTACCTGCTTCCCTCGTCGCTGCGCTTGCACCCTCGGCACGGTGACGAGGTCCGCGATGCCGGCCGGGTGGAGGAGATGTCCGATTTGATTTCACGCGTGTCCGGCGGCGGCCCGGCGCGCCATCGCCCCGGGTCCAGCGCAGCGCCAGGCCCAGACCTGATGGGCACGTTCGTGGCGGCGTGGGGGGATGCCGGTCTGCATCCGGAGACGTTCTGGCTGGGTTACGCCACCGGCCCGGCGGCAGCGTGGAATCGTCATGCGCCCGAGGCGGCTGAGTCGATGAACACGTTCTACCCGCTCTTCTACGGCCCGCGCGTGGAGCAGATGGGCCGCGTCTATCAGCTTATGAGCGAGCAGGCACAGGTCTGGGCCGACAGTTGGGAAACCGGTCCCTCCACTGCGCGCAGTCCCATCTTCGGCAATTCCGAGGGCGTGTATGAGAAGCCGCGCCCGGCGGAGGACCAGTTCCTGCCGCCGCTGCCCGTGCCTTCGGCGGGAACGCTGGCGCTTGCCGCCGATTGGAAGCAGGCGAATGGTCACCGCTTGGAATTGGCCGGCCAGACGCTGGCTCAAAACGATCAGTTGCTCGACCTGCTGAACGCCAATCTGACGCGGGCGGACTTCAATCGCTACAACCTTGAGGTCTACCTCTCCATTGCCCATCTCTGCCGGCAGAATCTGGAGATGCTTCAGGGGCTCGCGAGAATCGATAGCGAATTGAAGTCGGCGGAGTCTGCCGCCGGTCGGTCGGATGCGTCCGCGGCCGTGGAAGCGCTTGACGGCGCGCTGGCTCAAGCTGAATCCATCCGGCGCGAGCGAAATCGCACCCTCGAGCAAGTCACTGCCACGTGGTACCAGACCTGGTTCCCACGCGTCGAAGAAGCCAACGGCCGCCGCTACCTGGACGCCGTCGATAACGTCAAAGACCACGGCCCTGTTCGCACCGTGGATATGACCTATTTGGTCTATCGTGAGTTGCACTATCCCCTGGACGATTGGGCTGCACAAGTGCTGGCGGTGCGGAACCAGTACGCGCACGACCACGGCCTGCCCGCGCACGAAGGAAAGCTGGATTGGAAGGCGACGAGCCGATGACGGCTTTCAATCGAAAATCGGCAATCGAAAATCGACAATGAGCGAACAAGTTGGCGATGCGACGCTGGAAGCGTTGGGCTATAAGCCCGAGTTCAAGCGCGTTTTATCCCTGCGCGATTTGATTCTCTACGGGCTGGTGATTCTCACGCCCACGGCGCCGTATCCCGTTTACGGAATTGTGCAAAAGCTATCGCACGGGCACGCGGCACTGGCGTATTTCGTGGCCATGGTGGCCATGCTCTTCACCGCCGCGAGCTACGGGAAAATGGCGGGAGCGTATCCCACCGCCGGGTCCACTTACACCTACGCCCAGCGCGCGCTCAACGAGCATGTGGGATTCCTGGCCGGCTGGGCGATGATTCTCGATTACTTTCTGATCCCGCTTCTCAGTGTTGTCTATGCGGGCCTGACGGCGGCGCGACTGCTTCCCGCCGTACCTTACGCCGTGTGGGCGGTTCTGTTCACCGTTTCCATCACCATCATCAACGTTCGCGGCATTCAGATGACCGCGCACGCCAGCCGCTGGATGATGATTATCATGACGTTTTCCGCCGTGCTGTTTGTGGGCCTGGCGGCGTTCTACGTGGTTCGGCATCAGGGCTGGGGCGGATTGTTTGTGGGCACTGCCATTTTCAATCGCGCCACCTTCATGGTGCGCCCGCTGATGCTGGGCGCGGGCGTGGCGGCGCTTTCCTACATCGGGTTTGACGCCGTCTCCACGCTGGCCGAGGACACACAGAATCCTGAAAAGAATATTGCCATTGCCACCGTGTCCGTGTGCCTGATCCAAACGGTGTTCTGCTTCGCCACGGTTTACCTGGCGGCGCTGGTGTGGCCGGACTTCCATTCCTTTCCTCAGGACGAAACCGCCATTCTGGATATCAGCCGGCTGCTGGGCGGCGCGCCCATGTTCGGCTTTATCACCTTTGTGCTGCTGGTGGCGGGTTTGGCCAGCGCGTTGACCGGCCAGGCCGGAGCTTCGCGCTTGCTCTTCGGCATGGGGCGCGACGGCGTGATTTCGCACTCCATTTTCGGCTACGTCAACCCGCGCTACAACACTCCCACACGCGCCATTTACCTGATGGCGGCGGTGACGCTGGTGGGGTCGCTCGCCATCCATTTTGAACTCGCCGTCGAGTTGCTGAACTTCGGGGCTTTTGTGGGATTTATTCTGGTGAATCTCAGCGTGATTCGGCACTACTACTTTCGGCGGAAGCTGCGGTCCGGCGTTGCTCTCCTCACCAATTTCATCTTTCCGCTGTTCGGTACCGTGACCTGCATCTACTTGTGGATCAACCTCTCCTACAAGGCCAGAATTGTGGGATTCATTTGGCTGGGGCTGGGCGTGATTTACCTCGCCGGCCTCACGCGGGGATTCCGCAATCCACCGCGGGCGATGAAGATTTGACGGTTTCGTACCACGGCCTTCCAGGCCGTGCTCGGGCACGGGCAGGATGCCCGTGGCACGATCGCGGGCGATGAAGATCTGATGGGCGGCATTGTGGCACGGTCGATAGTTGGTAGTCGATAGTTCATAGTTGATAGCCCACGAACTACGTTTACGGTACTTCGCTATCGACTATCAACTATCGACTCTCGACTATCAACTATCGACCATCAACTATCAACCATCGACTCCGCTTTGAGAGGAACTTGAATGGCACTTGATCCTGCTCTTGAAAACAAACTAGATTCCTACATTGATGACCACCGCGACCGCCTGGTCGGCATTATTCGCGACCTGGTGCGCATTCCTTCCGAAAACACGCCACCCGACGGCAGCGAGGAGACCTGCCAGGAATACGTGGCGGAGTTCTTGCGCGTGCAGGGCGTGCAGCCCACCGTGTACGAACTGCGCGACGTGCCCGGCCTGACGGCCCACTCGCTCTATGGCGCGGGACGCAATTACCAGCACCGGCCGAACGTGGGTGCGCGCAGGAAGGGAAGTGGCGGCGGGCGCTCGCTGGTGCTCTCGGGGCACATCGATACGGTGCCGCGCGGATCGCAGCCGTGGACGCGCGATCCCTTTGGCGGGGACGTGGAGGGCAACCGCCTCTACGGCCGCGGCTCGAACGACATGAAGGGCGGAGTGGGCACCAACTTGTTCGTCGTTGAGGCTCTGAAGCAACTGGGCATTAGCCTGCGCGGCGACCTGGTATTTGAGACCATCGTCGATGAGGAATTTGGCGGTGTGAATGGCACGCTGGCCGGCCGCCTGATGGGATTCAATGCCGACGCCGCCATCATCTCCGAGCCGTCCTTCCTGCGGATCTGCCCTGCGCAGCGCGGTGGACGGACCGTGCACATCAAACTCAGCGCGGCGGGTGGGGTTCTTAGCGAGGGGAAGTTTCCTGCCGGTGTCATTGACCAGTTGCGGCATCTGCTGGTCAAGGTTCACGAATTCGCCGGGCAGCGCCGCGCCAAGGCGGTCGTGCACGAAATGTATGCGGGCGCGGTGGACCCCGTTCCCGTCTCCATCACCAAGGTCTTTACCAGCCCGTGGGGCACCAAGGAACCCGTGACCATTCCGGAAACCTGTCTGGTGGAGATGTTCTGGCAATTGATGCCGGGAGAGAAACAGGAGGACGTGGACCGTGAATTTTACTCGTGGTTCGACGGCGTGCTGACCTCCGCGCCGCACCTCTTCCCGCCGCGGCCGGAGGTGGAGTTCCCCATTCGCTGGCTGCCCGGTTCGTCGATTCTCAAAACCGAGCCGCTGGTGCGCGAGCTTTCGGAGTGCGCCACCAAGGTGCTGGGCCACGAACCGCCGATCCAGGGCATTGAGGGGCCGTGCGATATGTATGTCTTCCACCAGGGATTCGGAATCCCGGCGGTCCTGTGGGGCGCCCGCGGAGGCAACACGCACGCCGCAGACGAATACCTGGAAATCGACACCGTGGTGCAAGCGGCCAAGACGCTTTTGCGGTTAGTGTGCGGGTGGTGCGGGGCGCAGTAATTGTCGATTTTCGATTGAAGATTGTCGATTGAAAGGCGCGAGATGATTGTGGGGTCGAAGCCCGCGAAGCGGGCGCCATCCTGTAGCCCACGGTGAAGTCGTGGGACAAGGTTTGACCCGTGCCTCTCGTGAAACAGTTTGAGCCCGCGAAGCGGGCGCCATCCTGTAGCCCACGGCGAAGCCGTGGGATAAAGGCGGCCCCCAAATTGCCGAGCGAGCCCCGGAGGGGCGGCATCTGGCCCCCTCGGCAGGAGAATCAACGTGTCGCATACGTACACAAACATTCTGATCCATGCGCTCTTCAGCACCAAGGACCGCCAGCCGTGGCTTACCGCCGAAACACGCGAAGAGACGTTCTCCTACCTGGGAGGTACGATCAACAAACTCGGAGGCCAATCGCTGCTGGTAAACGGGCCCCGCGATCATGTCCACCTACTGTTCGTGCAGCCACGTACCCTGTCGATTGCCACTCTCATGGAGAAAATTAAGTCCAATTCCTCGGGCTGGGTGAAGGAGCGCTGGCCGAAGCGGCGGTATTTCGGTTGTCAGGCCGGCTACGCAGCGTTTAGCGTGAGCAGGTCACATGTGGAGCAGGTAAAGCATTACATAGCGCAGCAGGAAGAGCATCATCGGCGAATGAGCTTTCGAGAGGAAGTGCTGGCCTTTTTGAAAAAGCAGGGAGTTGAGTACGACCCGAGGTATGTCTTTGTCTGATGTAGTGCCCTGACGTTGCCCCTCCGGGGCTGGGATTGACTGTTTGCACGTTGTCCCACGGCTTCGCCGTGGGCTACAGGATGGCGCCCGCTGCGCGGGCTGCCAGTATCGCGAGACGCAATGTGCATTCCCAGCCCTCCTCCCATAAGGGGGAGTGGTTCGGTGTGAGTTTGGTGGCGGCTATGCGCCGCCACATGGCGAGGTAAACTCGCCGCTGCAACAAATTGAACCACCACCCGTCGTAGAGGAAATGAGAAGAAGGACCGAAATTATGCGTCGAATACAATGGCAATTCTTACTTTTGCTTTTCCTACTTACGCCGCTTTACGCCCGCGCGGCGGCGAGCCTGGAGGCTCTGCCGGAATTTCTCCGGCCGGACCCATTTGGCGAAATCGTTGCGCCCGACCAAGGCGGGGCGAACTTGCGGTCGAGTCTGTACGATGCGCACCATCGCGTCGCGCTGAAGGGTTGGCGGGGCGGCTACGTGTCCTTCCAACTGCTCGTCAAATCGTCCGCGCCTTCGGCGTACTCGCTGGAAGTGACGCTGGACGATCCGGCCCACAAAATTCAAACTGATTTATTTCGCGAATGGTTCCACTTCACCGATGCCGACAAACACTATTATCCCGATGCGCTGGTGCCCGTTCGCGGGGCGTATCACTCGCAACTTCCCGATCCCGACAACAAAATTGACCACCAGACCGCGCAGGGCTTTTGGGTGGACGTCTACATTCCGGCGGACGCCAAGATGGGTGTTGTTGCCGGCAGGGCGCGGCTGACCTGCGGCCACAACGCGGTGGTCGTGCCCATTCAGCTTACCGTGCTCGACCGCACCATTCCCGCCGATGACGTCCTTACCATTGACCATAATTCCTACGGCAGTTCGTTCCTGCCGGAGCAGTTCCCGTCGGCATTCCGCGGCGTTTCCGGCAATTGGTATGAAAGCGACGAGCTGTTCCACCTGATCCACGCCTATCACCAGATCTTTTACGAGCATCGCGGGATCATGCATCAGCTCGGGTACGGGCACTCGGGCAAAGTGGGGCCGGAATTCGCTCCGGTGCTCGCCGGAACGGGCCGCACCCGGCACATTGCCGACTGGACGCTGTTCGATCGCCACTACGGCCCGCTGTTGGACGGGACGGCCTTCGCCTCCAGCCGCCGCGGGCCGCGCCCGATTCCGTTTATGTACCTGCCGATCAATCCCGAGTGGCCCGCCGACTACGAGTTCTGGGGCGAGCCGGGGTATGAGGCGGAATTTGTGAACGTGCTCCGCGAAATGGAAGCGCACTTCCGCGAGAAGGGCTGGACGCATACCGAATTTGAGGTCTTCTTCAACCACAAGAAGCGTTACATGGGATTTCCGTGGGACGGCGACGAGGTGCGGTTTCCCAAGGACCTCAGCTATTTTCAGGAATATGGGCGCTTGCTGAAAGAGGCCCTGCCTGCTGACAGTCCCGTCCACTTCATCATGCGCGCCGACGTGAGCTGGGATATGGAACAGGAGTTCAAACAGCTCAACGGCGTGGTCAGGCTATGGTGCTGCGGCGGCGGGATTTTGAGCTTTTATCGCAACGCTCCCAAGCTGCTGCGCGATCGGGGCGACATCGTTTGGTACTACGGCGGTCCGCCCACCGTGAACGAAAATGCCGCGGCGATCACCGAATTTCCGCTGCGCGCGTGGCTGTGGGGCACGGACGGCTACGTGCATTGGCTGACCGTCGCGCCCGGCAAGGATCCGTGGTTCCACTCGGACGGCGGCGGCACGGCGCTGGTCTACTCTGGCGACCGTTTCGGCATCGAAGAGCCCATTCCCAGCATCCGGCTGAAGATTCAGCGCGATTGCCTTCAGGATATTGCCGTGCTCGACAGCCTGAAGAATCAGCAGCCGCTCGAATCGCTGCGGAGCGAGGCGGCGCATCGATTCAACAACTCTGTGCTCGATGATTGGTGGAATCCGCGGCCTGCCCTCGCGGACGTTCCCTCCGACCAGTGGCAGGGCAGCGCCATCGATGCGGCCATGGAACATACCAATAAATCGCTCGCCAAGCCGGGAGTTTCCGCGTGGCACAACGTTCACGAATACGTGATGCAGCTTGCGGGAGGGACGAAATGAAAACCGCATATTTCATATCCGCGATTCTGCTAGCGGCGCCGTGGGTGTGCGCGCAGGATTCCACGGCCGCGATGCGCCAGGAACTCGACAATGTGGCGCGCGTTGGCAGCGTGATGGTCGACGGCGACGTGTGCCAGAAAATCGTCACGCCGCTGGCGAGGGTATACATGTTTAAAGTCGACCCGAACGATCCGTGGTTGGCCGGCGACAATTACGATGTGAACGACGTGGCGTTCAATGCGACCAAGAAGACGCTGATCCGCCTGTCGCACCTGACCTCGTTCCCCTCCGACGTCAACCTGTGGATGCCCATCGACGGCCACCCGGGGAAAATCCAGATGGTGATCCGCAACAGGAACGAAATGAGCCAGTTCTGGCACTGGGGGGACATCAACCAGGATATGCCTCCGGCCATGGCCGCGGTGCTGAAGACCGGCGAACGCCAAACCGTGAGCGACCGGGCGGGCTGGGTTTCGGTGCTGGCCCCGGTCTACAATAGCCTAGGTGACAGGGTGGGAGTCATCGAAGCCGTGGGCCGGGTCAATCCAGACGCTCACGAGAACGTGAAATGAGTCCTTGATCGGTATTCTTATTGATTAAGTTCATAAATGGAGAAGTACAATGTCAATACGTCAGGCTGGACCTCAACTTGCACGCGACCGGGTAGCTGGCGCCCCAGGCCATTCTTTCGTGGTTAGTGTTGGAATAACCATGGTGCTCCTGGCCGCCGGCGCGCTTTTCGGAGCAACACCCGAACCGGTCAAGTTCACCCACGGCACTCGCGTGTGGCCTACCTACACCCACAGCCGCGAGGAGACCGACGCGCCCTTGTTCAAGGTGGTTGAGAATGGCGGGTTCTATCCCTACACGGCGTTCGACTGGGAGTCTCGTTCGGAGAAACCGTCGCCGGTGACCTATGACTCGCTGGTGCTGGAGAACGAGTACCTGCGCCTCGAGTTTCTCCCCGAGTTGGGCGGACGCATCTGGTCGGCCTACGACAAGGTGACGAAGCGCGAGCTCTTCTATCATCCCACCGTCATCAAGCCCGGCCGCTATAACGCGCGCAACGACTGGCCGGTGGGCAACCTCGAACTCTACGGCCCCTACGACACGCACATGATCACCTGGCCGGGCGAGCCGTGGCCATGGGCGGTGGTCCACCATCCGGACGGCAGTGCGACGGTGATCCTGACCCACATCGATCACTTCTTCCGCGACAAGATCAGCCTGGAAGTTACGCTGCACCCGGGGAAGGCTTACGTGGAATTGACCACGCACCTGTACAACAAGAACCTGATTCCCAACCGTTACTTGATCTGGACCAACGCCGGCGTGAAGGCCGCGGAAGGCAGCCGCTTCATTTATCCCATGACCAAAACGATCGGCCACGTGAGTTCGGCCATTCGCCCCTGGCCCATCATCGACGGCGTCGATCTGAGTTGGAACAAAAACAATATCAACATGCTCGGAGTTTTCGGTCTCGATATCGACGACAACTTCATGTCGATTTACGACTACACGGACGATTACGGGACGGTGTGCTTCACCAATCGTCTGCTGGCGCGCGGCGAGAAGACGTGGACGTTCGGCTCCGGCCGCACCGCTTATCGTCAGGCTGAGAACTACACCGACAAAGACGGCATCTACATGGAAACCCAGAGCGGCCGCTTTATCTGGGATGGCAATTATGAATTCATTGATCCCGGCATGAGCGACGGCTGGACCGAATACTGGTTAGGAGCCAACAAGCTGGGTGGACTAACGACGTCGACGAAGGACGTGGCCATCAACTTTGAAATGCCCGCACACCGACCAGGCAACGCCAAGCTCGCCGTGTCACCGACAGGCGCATGGCCGGGCGCAATCCATGAGCTCTATGCGGGCGCCGAAAAGGTGTGGAGCCAGACGGCCGACCTGACCTACGGCAGTGCATTCACCGCTGAAATCCCTCTGCGCGCTGACACCGAAGGCAAGGTCCTGGAGTTGAAGATTCTCTCGTGCGACAAGGCCGTGCTTTTGGATCACAAGTTCTACCCCAACGGCGAGCGGCCGGACGCCTCCTACGCCAGTGATTCAATTCCGCGCAAGTGGGGCACACTCGAAAGCTTGAACGTTGAGGAGGCCTACGAGAAGGGCCTTAGTAACGAGAAGTTTGGCCAAATCGACGATGCCGAACGGGCTTACAACGCCGCGCTGGCCAAAGACCCACTCTTTTCGCCTGCGCACCTCCGCCTGGGACTGATGGCCCTCGACCGCTTCCAGACGAATGAGGCCGTTGAACATTTTGAAAAGGTTCTGGAGCGCGATCCGAGTAACGCTGACGCACATTACCTCCTGGGAGTAGCGTATGCGGACCTTGGAAAAGATCTTGACGCGCGCCGAAACTACTACAAGATTCTGCCCGATTCCGACAAGTTCAATCTCCGTGATTATGGTTTGGGCCTGTTGGCTCTCAGCGAAGGCAATATCGGCGAAGCCAGCGAACAACTCTCCGCCGCGGCGGCACTCGTTCCTCAAGATGTCTCCGTGCGCGAAGCCTACGCTTACGTTTTGCGAAAGCAAGGGCGCGTGGGCGAGGCCGAAACCGAGCGCAAGGCAATTCAACAGCTTGATGAAACGAATGCGTTCGCACAGTCAGAGCGCCTGGTTCAAAGCGGCGCAATAAAATCCGCGCAGGCGAGCGCCACGGATCTGCTTGACCGTGATTGCGCCCAACATCCGCAGGGCTATCTTGAATTGGCCACCGAGTACTTCCGGCTCTCGGCGTGGGCTGAAGCCGCGCAAGTCCTCGACCACGGCGTCGCTATAACGGCGCAAAAGGGCGAGGCGCCGTATCCGCTGCTTCTCTATTACCGTGCTTACGCACTGACCCAAATGGGGGATCAGCAAACCGCGCGCAGCTTGCTGGAGCAGGCGGCCAGGGGCGACTTGAAGATCGTCATTTTCCCCTTCCGTGCCGAAGACGTAAAGGTTCTGAAAACGGCGATGCGCCTTCAGCCGGGCGATGCCAACGCTCCGGTTCTGCTGGGCGACTTGCTCTACAGCCGGGGACGGCGTGACGAAGCGATTCAGCTTTGGAGTGGGGCTGTGCAGACGGATCCCCGCAATTTCTCCGCGCTGCGCAATCTGGGAATGTCTACGCTGGCCGAAGGGAAGCAGGACGAGGGCCTGAAGTTTCTGGTTCGAGCTTCCGACGTGCGGCCGAACAATCCGGAGATAACCCTGTTGGTCGCGAATATGACGGCCAGCCTGGGTCACACCGATCAGGCCCGCCAATCCTTCGATCGTTTGTTGAAGCTTCAGCCCGACAGCGACCGAATTTTGCAGAAGTACGCGTCGCTGGAAGCGCAAATGGGCAACGATACGCATGCGCTGGAGATCATGGACACGCACAAGTTCCAGGCCACGCACCTTTCTTACTCACTGCTTCACCTTTACCGCGGCGTCCGCTTGATGCTGGCCATGCAGGCCGAGCAGAAGTCGCAATACTCCGATGCGCTGGCAGATGTGGCCGCCGCTGCCAAGCCGCCCTCCAGCCTGGGTGTGGATGACTTTGCCACGCTGAAGAGCTCGCGCCTTCTGGTGTACGACGCTTTAATTCAGGAGAAAGCCGGAAACACCGCCGCCGCCCGGGCGGACTGGAAGGCTGCTGCCGCCACGCTGGACGATGACATTGAGGGCGACGGCCTGTTCCGGGCCATCGGCCTCTATAAGGCGGGGCAGACGGATAAGGCGGAAGCGTGGTTCAAAGAGTTTGCGGTGGTCAACGAGCAGCGCAAGACCGACAACGCCATGGAACTCCGGCTCCACGCCTACGACCTGGCCGGCATCTACGCGGCCATGCAAGGCAACGACGCATTAGCGCGCGACAACTTTGAGAAAGCGCTGGCAACGGATCAGTCATACCTCTACGCACGGCAGTCCATGGCGTGGCTGGAGGCGGGATTGCTCAAAGGGTTGAAAAACTGAGGTGTGAAGAGATCGAAAGTGTAAAGTGTAATGGGTAAAGGATGAAGGAGCAGGACGGTCCTTTTAGCCTTTACCCTTCACCCTTTAACCTTTACCCTTTAACCTTCGTGTCTCACCTTTCGATTTAAGGTACGACCAATTCATACCGGTGCAGGTGATGCGTGTGGAATTGCCGCGCCTGGTAGAGTTTCTCCACGCCGAAGCGGATGTCGGGCGTCCACCAGAAGCTCCACGACTCGTTATCGAGCAGCAGAGGGATATGCGTGCCGTGCGGCGTGTTGGGAGCCAGGCGAATGACGCTGGTGCGTTCCATGCCGCTGGTCCATTCAAGCTGCTTTAGCTCTTCGAGATTGCCGACCTCCGCGATCCACGGTGAATCGCTGTAGATCTTGGCGCGATACCAATTGTTCTTGTCGAACGGGTCCATGCCCTGGTGCAAGTGCACCCAGATCGTCGCTTCTTCTCCGGGTTCCAGCACGCCATTGCCGTTGCCTTTGCCCTCGGTGACTTGCCGCGGAACGGAACTGCCGCCGCCCTGATTTCCTTTCTGGCGAAAGACGTTCAGCGTCGCGGTGCGCCCATCGAGGATCATGACCTCCATCGGCGAGGGAATGTCTTCAGGGATGACCATCACGTCGATGTTCTTCTCAACGCCGTGATACCCATCGTAGGTCAGCTCCAATTTCAGACCGAGTTCGAGCAAAGTAACCGTCGCCGGCGGTGAAGCGCGCGCGCATCTGGGAGGAGAGGTCCACCGTCGCGCCGGGAGCAATCTCAGGCGTGGTGACCTCGCCCTTGAGCACCTCCACGGCGGCATATTCGCTGGAGATAGCAGTCTTGACGTTCGTCATCGGCACGTTGCGAGGATTGTAGATTCGAATCGGCAACGCCACGTCCTGGTCGGGTGGAAGGCGCAGCATATCGCTCGTCGTGACGGGCAACAGCGCTGGCGGTTGGCCGGCGGCACCGGGGCCGGCGAAGCTGAACTGGTGGCCCGCGCCGTCGGTAGTGATGGTCAGACGGCCGTCGGCGTCGGCGCGCAGAGTTTGCTTGCTGGTCTCGCCCGTCGAAAAGCTGTGGTCCAACAGCAGGTAGGAAGTCGCCGGGTTCATAGAGCGGCGCCGTGGTGATGGTGATGCGGCGAGACGCAGCGGAAGGCCCATCGGGCGCCCACTCGCGTGTAGTGACGCGCAATCCGCCCTGGGTCACGTCTTCCAGGCAAGTGATGGTGGGATCGTTGCCGAGCGACTTCACATGGTAACCCCACACGCTGAAGTCCGAATAAGCGTCATCGTGGTCCCACGTGGTCGGGACATTATCCAGGTTGGAGCGCGCGAACGCACGCATGTGAAACTCAAAAGTTTCGCCGATGGAGGTGGCCCAGTGGCGGTGGTATTCGTCCTGGCGAAACTCAAAATCCACATCTTCGGCGCGCGCGTAGGCGTCGTGGGTTTCCTCCGTATATTGGCTGATGTAATCGCCGCTGGCGCGAATCAGCCTGATCATGGTGTGCGTGTGATTTGACACATGGTCTTTGGGACGCCACAGCACCCGCCGTCCCTTGTCGCCGACGTAGAACTCCGGGCCGGGATTGAACGACGACGCACTGCCGATCAAATCCGGGTAGCGCGCGCTCAGGTAAAGGCTCATGAAGCCGCCCATGCTGAGGCCGGAGGTGGCGCGGAATCGTCGCGAGGTCAGCGTGCGGTACGTGCCGTCAATGTAGGTCACCAGCTCGCGGAAGTAGGGGCCGAAATCGTAGTCGCCGCCGGTGGTCTTCATGATGTCCCACGGCGCGCCGCCGTAAAAACCCTGGTAGTCGCGCGCCACGTAGCCGTCCACCGCCACGACAATCACTGGGTGCGTGGCCACAAAGGCGGCGATCTTCGGCACCGTGTCCTTGCCGTTGTCGTAATCTTCCAGCGTGTAGCGATCGCTGTGGCCGTGGAAGTAGTAGATCACCGGGTACGCCTTGTGGCTGGTATCGTAGTCCGGCGGCAGGAAGAGCCGGTAGTGGCGCTGCTCGCCGAAGACCTTCGACATGTAGGTGCAGTCGATGAACGGCTGACGCGGCTGATCGGCGGCCCGCAGCGGCGCCAACGGCAGTAGGCAGAAGGCAGTAAGCAGAAGGCAGAACGTAGGTCGAAACGAACAGTCAAAAGAACGCATGAAGAGTGCCCTCTCAAATTAAGTGACCAGCAATTGACATCGAAGCAGTGGCAATAATTCGCCGGCCGTTTCGGTTGTTCCGAATCCAGATACCTGACACCTCACACCTGGCACCCGGCACCTTGCTCTTACATACTTCCAAACTTCAGCCACGCATCCACAATGTCCTTGCCGCGAAAGACCCAGGTGCGCTCATCCAGACGTTCCACGCCTTCGCGCCGTTGGAAGTCGCGTTCGCCGCGGGTGGTGAACTCCACCTTGACTTCCGTGGGGCCCGAGGTTCGATAGGGTTGGAATTCGCCCAGGCGATGCATGGCCCGTAGAACTTTAAAGCGAATCAAGTCGCAAGCGGCTGGGTGCGAAAGCATAAATCCTGCCGTGCGGCTCACCCCGGATTTCACTTCGGCACACTCCGCTCGCGGGACGTAGTCGTGAATCTCCGCACAAGCCGCGGTGTCGCCGGAAAGCATAATGACGGGAATGCCAAAATGCCCTGCCAGCATCACGCGCGCGCCGATTTCGCCGGTAGGTTTGCCATCCACCCAGATATTCTGAATTCCCAGGGAGCTGTACGAATGGCTCAGGATGCCGGTGCGCGCGCCCGCCATGGCATGCTGGCCGATGAAGATCACGGCGCTATAGGAAGGGTCGAGCTCAAGCGTGGGTGAGATGGGCACTCCGGCCAGCAGCCGTGCCTTGGGATGAATATCCAGCACGGAGAGCGACTGGCTGGAATCGTGGCCGTCCCACACCACCACGTCCGTCGCGCCGCCGGTCAGCAGGCCGTCCACCGCGGCATTCACTTCGCCGGTCAGCAGCTTGTGCGACTCTTCCCAGCGCGGGCTCTTATAGGGCAGGCACTGCATGTCGCTGTCCAGAATGCCGCTGACTCCTTCCATGTCGGTGATCATGAAAACCTTTTTGGCTTTCGGAGCCTGTGCAAAGGCGGTCAGCGCACAGCCAGCGAGAAAGATAGTAATGATGACGCGGCGAATCGAATGAACGATCATGGCAGTCTCCTGAAAATAGAGCGTAAGCCTTTTGCGCTTTGCCTTTTGACTTGTTCTTCGGGCTCGGCACTTGTCACTCGTCACTGCCTTTCGCCGCCGCTACCGCTGATCCGGCGGAAGGCATTTGCTGGAATCGAGCTTGCACGCGGTGTCAAATTCCGGGCGCGCGGCAGCCTCGTTTCCGGATCTTTGATATGCCAGCGCCAGGTTGAAGTGGGCTCCGGCGTTGCCGGGATCCATCTCGGCCACTTTCTTGAACTGCTCCGCGGCCTCACTGAACTTGCCGCTTTTGGCCAGGAAATAACCCACCTTGTAAACGGCGACTTCAAATTTCGGATCGAGCGCCGCACATTTCTGGTACTCCTCCAGCGCCTGCGCGGGCAATCTTTCCCTTTCGTAGATCCCGCCGAGATAGAAGTGCAGGTAAGGCTCATTGGGCAGCACCTTGGCCAGCGGCTCGAGATGGGCCTGTGCTTCCTTCAACCGGCCTTGCTGAAACTGGCAGATGCCCTGGTAGAACTTCGCTTCGAGGTTGTCGGGCCGCAAGCGCAGCGCGGCATTCAAGGTCGATTCCGCGGCGGGATACTTTCCCAGAGACAGGTCGCACTTGCCCAAGGTGAGCTGGCCGATAAATAGTGAAGGTTCCTCCTGCGTCAGGCGAGCCAGCAGAGGTACCGCTTGTGCGCATTGGCCCTGACCAGCCAGTTGCGTGCTGGCGGTGAGCAGTTTGTAGGTCGCCAGTTCGTCCTTGGGGTCGCGCATGGACTGTCCCGGCCGCCCTGCTCCCGGGGGCAGCATGTAAGTGGAAGGGAAAAAGGGCAACCCATTGTGTCCAGATTGGCCCGCGCCGGGCCCATTGGATGCCGCAAAGTAACCAAGGGAGGCAAGCATCTGAGCGTCCGCGGGCGAGACCGGGGTTTGGCGCGGCGTCGACTTGGGAGTTATCCGTGCAACCAAGCTATCAAATTGCGATTTCAGCTCCAGCGCCACAGCATGTTTGACCTGATTGAGGTTGTGGAGTTCCTGCGGGTCGGCCGTCAGGTCGTACAACTCGGGTTTGGGTGCGTCGATGTACTTGTAGTGTCCATTTCGAATCGAGCGCAGCGGGCTCCAGCCGAATTCGGCCGGGTAGAAGGATTCACTGTAAGCCACATTGGTGGGTGATGTAGTGGCCTTTCCCACCATGAGCGAAAGCAAGCTGCTGCCTTGCATGCTGGGTGCGGGAGGAACGCCTAGAAACTGAAGTACGGTGGGGGCGATATCGATCAAGCGTACAGGCGTATCTACGCGGCGGGGTGCAATTCCGGCGCCCGCGGGCGGCTTGATAATGAGCGGCACCAGCAGGGTGACGTCGTAGATAAAATAGCCGTGCGTCTTTTCCCCATGATCGCCCAGACCCTCACCATGATCGGCGGCGGCGATCACCAGGGTACCGTCGTACAGAGATTGTTGACGGAGATCGGCGAGGAATTTTCCGACTTCGTCGTCCGCGTAGGCAATTTCCGCGTCGTAGGGGTCGCGCAGCAGCGAGCGAAATGCTTCCGGCGGATCGTACGGCTGGTGAGGGTCGTAGAGATGGATCCAAACGAAAAACGGCTTACCAGCGCCGCGGGGCTGCGCGTGCATCCAGCGGAGGGCGTCATTCACCACTTCCTCGGCCGGCCGCCGCACGTCCTGAAGATTGAAAATCAGCGGATTGTTCCGCCCGGATTTCTGCCGAAAAGGGCTGGAGTAGGCTTCGAATCCTTGATTCAACCCCCGCCGCGGATCCAGTACTTCCGCTCCCACGAAGGCGGCCGTGGCATACCCTCGCTGCTTGAGCAGGGTGGCGAGAGTGGGCGGGTTGTCTCCAAGAGTGTACCCCAGATTGTCGCGCACGCCGTGCACGGGCGGGTTGGCGCCGGTCATGATGGAGCAGTGCGAGGGAAGCGTCAGAGGCACCTGCGCCACCGCCGTTCGGAACAGGACACCCTGCTGCGCCAACGCGTCCAGTGTGGGGGTATGGGCCTGCCGGTCGCCGTAGCAACCGATGTGATCGGCGCGAACGGTGTCGATGGTGATCAGAACGATGTTGGGGGAAACTGCCGAGGCGGGCGTTGCTAAGACAACGGAAGCAAAGAGGAGAAAGATGCAAGCTGTGGAGAAACTACAGAGGAGCGGCGCACGGCTTCGCCGCTTGCTCTGCGGAAAGGCTGCGCCTTTCCGTTGCCTTAAACAGCCAACAAAAGTTCTTTGCGCCGCGCGGAAGGCATAGCCATCCGCGCGGCGCGAAGGAGGAAAAAGCGAGGACGATTGGTCGGAAAGGCAGAGCCTTTCCGCAGAGCAGGGGGCGAAGCCCGGGCAAACTTCACGATCGCTGGCGAAATTCGACATCTGCGAGTATAACTCCCCAACTGTTCTCTACGGTCTGCCGGCCTGTGACTTCCGCCAAGTCACAGTCTATTCCATCCGGCCCCCGGTCGGTGGCTGGGCTGCCTCCTGCTTACTGCCTTCTTCTTTCTGCCCACTGCCTACTGCCCACTGCCTACTGCCCACTGCCTACTGCCCACTGCCCACTGCCTACTGCCCACTGCCAACTGCCTTCTGCTTTCTGCCTACTGCCTACTGCTTACTGCCTACTGTTTGCTGCAGTCGCGCGCGCACGTCTTGGCGGCCGGGGGCAAGGCGAAGCGCCTCTTGATATTCCTGCACTGCTTTCTGCTTTTCACCAAGCTGGGAGTAGATATCTCCCAGCATAACCCGGAGCTCCGAGTTGTCCGGCCGGCTCGTCTCTGCTTTCTCGGCATAAACACGCGCCTGCGCATACTGCTTCTCAGCGAACCAGTAGCGCGCCACCAGAAAATTGCCCACAGGGGAATCCGGGTTGATCTGCTGGAGCTTATCCAGGTACGGATACGCCCCTTTCAGATCGCCGGCGTTTAAATCCATCTCCGCCAGATTGGCGTTTGACTCCCAGCGATTCGGGTCCAATTGCCACGCCTGCTGGAAAAGGGCGCGCGCCGCGTCCGTGTGTCCCTGGTCAAGTTGGTGCTGAGCCTGCGCCAGGGGGCGGTCGATGGCAGTCCGCCGATCCAACTTGTCGCGCTGCTCGGCCGTGATCTGCTGAAATTTCTTTATATACTCAGCGCCACGGGCCGCGTCGCCTTGGCTGCGGTACGCCCGTCCCAAATCATAGTAGATCGCAGGAAACTTGTCGCCGGAAGTTTCCACAGCCCGCAGGCAGGCGATGGCGGCATCCGGGTCGTGGAGAGCCAGGTCGGCGGAAGCCAGCTTGGAGCGGTATTCGGGATTGTCGCCGTCCTGCTGAACCGCCTTTTGTAGTAGATCGCGGGCGCCGGCAAAATCGCTTCGCTGGTAGAGTATTTTCCCCACTTCAAAGTACGCCTGCGGATTCTGCGCGGATTCGGCGATGCTGGTTCGGAAGAATTTCAGGGCCGTATCGGGCTCACTCTTCATGGTGTATGCCTGGCCGCGGTAGAGATCGATATTGGCGTTGTGGGGGTCGCTTTCCGACCATAGGTTGAGAACCCGCAGGGCCTCGTCGGTTTTCCCCATACGGTAATAAACATCGGCCAGCAACCGCAGCCACGATGGGGGAAGCTGGCGAACCGTGCGGTCGTCCGGAAAGGCGCCAGGGCCTCTTCCGCGGCTTTGTACTGCACCAGTTGCTGGAGCACGTGCGCCTGAAAGATCCGGTAATCGAGGTTTTGCGGAGCAAGGTGAACGGCTTCCGCCAGTTCCAAAGCAGCGTCCTCGAGGCGTCCTTCCTGCGTCAGCGCCATGCCGCAATAAAAGTAGGGCCGGGCATCCTGCGGCGCTCCTTGCTTGGCGCGATTCAGAGCCTTCACCGCTTCGGAAAACTGGCCCTTGGCGATCAGGCCGACGCCGTCGGCGAGAGGGCCTTCCATTGGCGCATCGGCGGTCTGTGCGTGGGCGCGCGCGACCCCCAAGGCGCTCACCACAGAGGCACAGAGACACACAGAGAAAGCCAAGGCAGCGATCCGAGAAGTTATTTTGACTTTTGCCTTTTGCACTTTGCCTTTTGACTTGCTCTTTTGGCTTTTGCTTGTCCGTGTCGCAGAGTCCCTGTAGCAGAGCGTGTCTTTACTGCATGAACTGGCGAAGTTGAATATTAGCGCGAGAAGGTAGGGAGGGCAAGGTTGTGACAGGGGCCGTGCCAGAGCACGGCCCCCGTCGGTGAGGGCAGCCAGGGTTAAAATTCCAGCCGCAGCGACAACTGGATTTGGCGCGGGCCGTTCAGTGCTGTTGACTGGTTCGCGTCAAGGTCTTGCAAACCGTTGGTGGCGCCGGGAGCCGGGTCGTTCGGGTGATTGAGGGCATTAAAGAAATCGGCGGAAAAGCGCAGGTCGACCTTCTCTGCGATCTTGAAGTGCTTGTAGATCGAGAGGTCGTCGTTCCATGCACCCGGGCCGATGATGTTGTTCCGCGGAGCGGGGTTGTAAAAGCCGCTAAACGCGGCGTTGTAGCAGGTATTACCGTTGTTGGCGGCTGCATTTGAAAGCGGTACGGCAAGATGACCATCGTACCCTCCCGTGCAGTTGGGGCCGGCCAGCCGCGCCACCGGGGCAACTATTGACCCCTTAACGGCTGTGGCGCCGGCAGCGGTGAAGTTACCGGCGAACCACTCACGATAAGTATCGTTGCTGCCGGGAATGTGAATGATGGGGCGCTTGCTGGCCGCAATGCGGATGGAGCCAGGCTGAACCAAGCTGGTGCTCGCGCCCATCCACAAACCGCTATTCCAGATGCCGATGGTCGCGACCTGCCAACCCCCGATCAAATAGTTGAGGGCGGTGGAGCTGTTGCGCCCAAAATATTTGCCCTTGCCGAAGGGAAGGTCGTAGATGCCATTGAAGGTCACATTGTGGGGAGGAATGGTGGTGCTGTTGAAGTAGACGAGCCGTTCCCGCTGCGCGTAACTGAGGTTGGGCTCACCCAGGATCTCGAAATTCTCCGGTACGGGGGCGCCGCCGCTGCCGTTCAATGCTCAGGCCGTTCCCGCGCCGCCGTTAACCGCGGTGCTGGAAAGGCCGGAGCCGGAGGGGTCATCCGTGCTGAGTTGCCGGGTGAAGGTGTAGAAGGCCTGGAAAGAGACCCCGGAGGCAAACGTCCGGTGCACTTCCGCCTGGAAAGAATGGTCGCGGGAATAGCCGGTGTGGTTATTGGCGATCACCGACCACTCCGGGACAGGCTGCAAAAGCGCATTATTGTCCCGGGGGCGTGAGTGCGGTGCGGACGGCATAGTTGTAATTGGGCTCCGCATCGTTGACGTCGTAATTCTGCAACAGGTTCTCGCCATAGGTTCCGATGTAGCTCAAGCGCAGTCCCGTGTGCGCGGGGAGTTCGTGCTCGAGGGTGATATTCCAGGTCTGATCGCGGGAATCGTTCCAGTTCTTGGCATCCCACGTGGTCGCATTGTTTCCCGATGTGGGCGCCTGCGCGCCCGCGCTGGTACTCACGGTGGCGGGGGGCATGTAATCGCTGGAGCCGGCCGTTTCAAGTGCTATATATGGATACGTCCCGTAATACTGGCTGTTCGCCCCGGTGTTCCCTTTGCTGTCAGCCGGAACATTGGTGTTGAGGAAGGCGTTGTTCTGGTACCGGAGGTTCAACGGCGGAGTGCTCCTTGCCGATTGCAGCAAGAGGTTCAGCGGCTCCGGCACGTAGTAAATGCCGTAGGAACCGCGGATCACCGTGTTGTGGTTGAGTTGATAGGCCACGCCCAGGCGCGGGCCAAAGTCATGATGGACTTGGGCGAAGAGGTCGGATGGATAGCCCTGTGAATCCGCCGACACATATTTCAAACCAATCGCTGTCCAGGCGGCGATGTCGGAAGCCGGGGCGCCCAGTTGGTTAATGTTGAGGTTGCCGGGCGTCATGACGGCGAACTGGGAGTCGGCGGCATAGGGCAATACGATGCGGTTTCGGGCCTCGGTGTAGGGCGTAAAGTAGTCCCAGCGCAGTCCCAGGTTCATGGTGAGGCGGGGGCTGACTTTAATCTTGTCGTTGATGTACAAGCCCATCATGCTCTGGCGGAAGTAGAAAAATCCGCGGTTGTACTGGTTCGACAGGTAATTGGGAAGGCCCAGCAGGAGTTCGGCAAATCCGCTGCCGGTGTCTGTCGCGGGCCCGAAGTTGGCGGCGGACCAATCCGTCGTGTAGGAATTCGACCAGTCGTGAGAGCCCTGGGCCTGTTGCAGCTCCTCAATGTTGTTCTGTTCTTTACGGCCGCGGAACCCGAACTGGATGGTGTGCTTGCTGTGGGTCCAGGTAACGTTGTCCTCGATCGTTTCGCTGGTCATGTGCTGTTGCTTATTGTTGTCGGAGTCCCATCCAAAGTATGCTCCGGAAGCCTCCGTGACGTACATGGTGGGCCATCCCGGTACACCAAATGGGTTCGGCGTACCCAGCTTCGAGTTCCAATCGATGAAGTCACCGGTGGTTCCGGAATGATTGGGTTCGCGCAGAACCCCCACCAGCAGTTCGTTCAGCCAGTTGGGGGAAATGGTGCGGTTGTAGTTCACCGCGACGCTGGTGGTTTGGTAGTTGCGAACGCTCGTTCCCATGCCGTTGTTGGGGCTGATGGGGTTGGCATAGTAGCCCCCTTCAATAAGGGCAGTCTCGCTCGCCCGGGTGTAGCGCACGGAGAGGCGGTCCTTGTCCGAAATGTTCTGATCAAACTTGATCGTGGGTGTGCCGTTGCTCTGAGTGTTGGGGTACGAGTTGTAAAAGTTCCCCGCGACATAGGGGTTGTTGCTGTTGGAAGGAAGCGCCGTCAGGGATTTCAACTCGGCCGCGGTCACGCTTAACGGGCCGGGGATGACATTGTTAGGGTACGGCGTGCGTTGAAAGTTCGGGGCGGCGCCGGTGGTCGTGGGGTTGTAAATGGTGATCGGTGTAAGACCTAGCGGTCCACATGCCGGCTGGTTCGTCCCGCCACACGGCGTATTAGGATCAACAGCGTTACCCAAATTGCCTTGCCACATGGCGGCGGTTGGGACTTCATTAAAGAGCGGATTGTACCGCTGGCGGGAGCGCAAGGCTTCATAATCAAAAAACCAAAAGGACTTGTCCTTGCCGTTGTAGACGTGCGGGATGTCAACGGGCCCGCTCAAGAAGCCCCCGAACTCATTACGGATCAGCTCGGGTAATTGAAAGCAGTTGGGATTAGTCTTGTTGGGGCAACCGGGCACCCACGGGTCAGTGCGCTGCCGCGTAGCGCCAACCACGGTATTGTCGCGCAGATACTCGTAGCCGGCGCCGTGGATGCTGTTGGTGCCGCTGCGGCTGGCCATAATTACTGTAGCGGGCTGGTCGTAGCGGGCAGACGAACCGACGGTTTGAACGCTGAATTCCTGAATGGTTTCAATTCCCGGCTGCACGGTCACGAAGCCGCCGCCGAAGCGGTTCACCATCGTCGCGCCGTCCATATTGATGTCCAGGGAGCCGACCTTCATGCCGTTCACGCGGGCGCCCCCGGAGCCGCTCTCGACGCCGGCGGTCAAATCGAACATCAATCCGATTTGCCGGCCGTTCAAGGGTAGATCGCGAATCTGGCTGGATTCCTTGATGTCCGTTACCGCTCCGCTTTGGGTTTCAATTGGCGACGCGGCTCCCGTCACTTCTACCACGGTCTTGCCGCTGCCAACTTTCAGGCTGGGGTTGACTACGGCGTTCTGGCCGACGGCAAGGGTGAAGGTTCCTTCCCAGGTTTCAAACCCTTGTTTGTCGACCACAATCTTGTATTGCCCGATGGGCACCCCGCCGAAGTAGAAAATTCCCACATCGGAGCTTTGCCCTTTGGCGACGACACCTGTCTGGGTATTGGTGAGAGTTACATTTGCGTGCGGAACGATCGCCTGCGATAAGTCGGTGACCGTTCCGTTGACGGTACCCTGTCCCGTTTGGGCCAGCGACAGGGGAGCCGAAAGAAGGAGTGCCACGAGGCAAAGTCCCAGGAGCCCCGTAAGTTTTGCGACGGTCGCGATGCGCGCATCCGCTCCATCATCATGCTGTTTCATGATTCCGTTCCACCATCCTCTCGTTATGGTCCGACCCACTTATGATCCGACGCGCCAAACTTGCAGTCCTGCAAAGAAGTGTAGAAAGCTAAACTGGTACTCTTCCCCCCCGGAAAAAAAAGGGGAAACCGGGGGACACGGCTTTTAGGTTTCCGACGAGAATCGGACTACCGCATAGCTTAAATACGACAGGTGCCAGAGAAAGTCAAGGGAAAAAAAAGAAACAAAAAGAAACCTGAATGAAGGCCAAACACTCGTCGCGCTCACCTCATCTCGGACTATTTGTTGCCTGCGTATTACAATGCTATTTGCTTTATCCCCTACGTCCGAAACTGGAAGGTTCGAGTGACGATCTGTCCTGACGCCAGATCCTGGGCAGTCAATTTCCACTCGCCTTGCGGATCGTTGCAGGCCAGATCGAACCTCTCCTGGTGAGGGGCGGAGCCTACGCGCACATTGCGGGAATAGAGATCATAGGTTTCGCCCGTGGGCTTCGCCAGCTCACAATGAATCACGCGGTGGGTTTCGTCGGGCATCGGTGTGTCGCTGCTGAAGGTCGCCACCAGCGGCGTGCCCGCCGGCACTTCGGCGGGAACTTCCACGCGTACTGCCGGCACCGGGCCCGACGCGCGCGTGAGCACCAGCGGACTGAAGGCCTCCAGCCGCAATTGGACCTTCGCCGTTTCGCCCAAGTCCTTTCCGCCCCGGACATCGTACGTGGGGCGTGCGGAGGGCCACACCAGCGTCGCGTCGGCGTCCTTTTCCAGATAAGAGTTGTCAATGCTCCCGGCCCACTCACGCTCCTTCATCGTGGGCAGGTCGCCCCAGCCGCCGTCGTCGAACTGGGGATTGCGCAACACCGCCACGTGCTCAAGGGCGCCATTGGCAAAGCGCACCACTTCGGTTCCCGGCAGCCGGTTGCCGGAAGCATCCAGCACGCGCACCGCCGGCTCAATCTGCGCCAGGGCGAAAATCTGCTCCACGACCATGGGAAGGCTCGTCGCCTCGCTGGGTTGCAGGCGCTCGTAGGGATAGCGCGCGGTCTCAACGTTCATGAACACGGCCTTGCCCTTGCCAAAATCGTTCACCACCAGCAGCGACGCCTGTCCGCTTTGCGCCAGCGCCTTGCCCGTCGTAACGCTGACGGTTTCGTCACCGACCGCGAGGTGGAGCTCCTGACCTTGCAGGCGCAGGGAACCCATGTCGCCCACGCCATCGACGCGGGCGCCTTTGCTCTGGCCCTTCACGTGGCTGATCCCGAACACGTCATCCAGTTGGCCTTTTCGTAAGTCGCGCCCGTGCTCGTTCATGGTGGCGACGCGATAATCGGCCACCAGCAGGCCGCCGTCGTTCACGAAGGCGCGAATTCCCTCCGCCTCCACCGCGCTGATCGCCACGGATTGCGGCAGGATCAGCACGCGATACTCGCCTCTCGCCAGCTTGCCTTCTTCAATCTGGCCCCTGCCTACAAACTCGTATTGCAAACCGAGGTCCTCAATCACCTTGGTCCAGCCGTTGCGTACCCCGGTGAAATGGCTGTTGTGATCGCCGCCGCTGTGGACGGGCCAGCGCCGTGCGTTGCCCACATTGTCCAGCAGCCAGTGGACCTGCATCGAGGGTTGCGAATAGTGAATGGCGATGCCGTCATGCAAGCGGCGGCTGTTGATGATGAGCTTGCCGATTCCGCGGCGAAGCTCCTTGAACGTCTCGGCGAAGGTGGTCGCCGACGGCGTGATCTCTCCTGTCTGCTGGTCGACAAAGGCAAATTCCGGAATGTTCGCGTCCCAGATAATGGATCCCCGATGCTGGTGGAACAATCCCCACCAGATGGACTGCGGGGCGCGCTTCTGGTAGCGGCGATCCTCCTCCGTCAACGCGACGCCGGGCTTGTGCGAATAGCCGTGCGTGGAGAGCATGATCACTTTGTGGTTCAGCGAGCGGATCACCTCATCGCTGTTGCCGCCGTTGTAGGGCTCGATGACGTCCACGACCTTGACCACGTTTTCGTAGTTGTACCAGCCGAAGGGAAACGGCGATTGTCCGCCTTCCGTGGCGCAACGGGCATGGTGATCTTCTTCACGGCAGGTGGCGCGCGCGCGTCCAATAGCGTCGGCAAAGGTCGTGTCCATGAAATTGCGGAAGTCGCACCACGGCGCGACATTCCAGCCCTCGGTGGAACGTACTTCGGAGAGTTCCTGGTAGTAGCGCTTGACCACCGTCACCACATCCGCCCACGATTTGAAACCGACGGGGTGCTGCTGGGCGCCCCAACTGGTGTGCGTTCCCCAACGCTCGTTCGCTTCCTCAATGGGCCCCAACTTGGCGTTCAATGCTTCTGCCGTGAGGTCCGGGAAAGAACGGGTTTCGCTGATCATCGCCAGCAGCGGCTCCCACTGTTCGTCGCCGGAGGTCAAGGGCCGCGGCGAAGGAAAGTCGGTGCCCCAGGCTTTGTTGACCCCCGCGAGGCCCCCATATTTCGCTTGCAGCGCCGCCACCGTGACCTGGTCGAAGGCCCAGTCGGTGGTGGTGTAGTTGATCATCAAATTGCTCTTGGCCCATTCCGAGCCGTTGCGCAGGCTTTCATCATCGAAGTGCGTGCTTTCGCCGATCACCCATTCCTTGCCCAGCGCCTGCACATGACCGTACATTTTGCGCAGATACTCGGCGAACTTGATGGTGCAGTAGGTGGAGTGGCAAAAATCATTGGGGCGAATCTGGTCGCCCTGACCGAGTTCATCGGCAATGTTGTAGAAGAGCGGGCGGAAGGCACGGTGAATGCGCACGTAGCGTCGCAGGTGGTCGTTGACGTACTCATCGGTCTTGGGATCGTTGATGCACGGCTTGCGCACCCACAGGTCCATGTTGTTGCGGTCGAGCATGATCTGGTTCAGCAGGCCGCGCCACAGCGGCTGATCCTTGTGGTAGATAGAGAATACTTCCCACATGAGCTGCTCGACGTAAAAGTTGAAATTGTTGTCGAGCACCGCGTCGGTCCGCTCCTTGTAGGCGATGGTGGCGTCAACACCCGCCTTGCGGAGTTGATCGTAAAACCCGTCGGGGTAGTGCGCCCAACTGATCACATGAAAGTCATCCCAGGGCTTGGCGGGTGGAGAATACAGGAAGTGCGCACCCTCGGTTTGTTCCACCCCGTTCACCCAGACGCGAATCCAGTTTCGATACGTGAATGCGGGGTCAAGCGGAAACTCGAACCGTTGCGGGGCGACTCCGGATTGCGAGGTTGGCAGCGACGACTCCGCCACGAATCGCCCGAAGCTATCGACCCAGCGGACCACCACGGTTCCGCTCGCCGCCGCGCGGAACTGCACCGTGCCATTCACGACCGTGCCGGCTTCGTAGATCTCGTGATCCAGCACGACCCGCGCCACCACCGACGACGACCCACCGGCGGATGCGTCCTCCGCTGCGGCGGGCGAATAATTGCCCATTATGGCGCCTGCCATCGGTGCGGCAAACGCTGTGCGCAGAAAGTTGCGGCGTGACGGAATACGACGGTCGGTCATGGCTCCCCCTCAGTGCTGCGGAATGATTGCCTTGCCCTTATTTTCGCTAGTTTTCTACTACGAGTGCTTTCGAATGTCAAAGAATTTAGTTTCGCTATCTTACAAATCGATTGAAGATCGGCCGATAACGTGGTAGTAATATTCCACCAAGTACAACCACGAGGCGAGGGGGACCCGGGGTTGTGCTGTCGGCCCTGCGCCTCGCGCGTTCATCCAAATTCCAGTCGAGTAGGAGGGACTCCAGTCATGGCCAGAAAACGGGATATTCTCGCTCTCTGCTTGGGAATGGTTCTTTGCGTTGCGTTGGGGGCGCCGCTGCGTGCGGCCACCCTTCTTGTGGGTCCAAACCAAACTTACACCGCTCCGTGCGCGGCCATTGCCGCGGCGGCCGCGGGCGACACCATCCTGATTGAGCCGGTTCTTTACCAGAACAATACCTGTGGGTGGACAACCAACAACCTCACCATCATTGGACTGCTCGGCCGCCGCGGCGAGAGGCCGCACATCGACGACTCGGGTTTGACCGATACCGATACAACCGGTCACATCTCCGGGCACAAAGCGATCTGGGTTATCTCCGGAAACGACACCCTGATCAGGAACATTGAGTTCTCCGGCGCGATGGTTTCCAACGACGACGGTGCCAATGGCGCCGCCATCCGCATGCAGGGCATGAATTTGACCATCCTGAATTGCTATTTCCATGACAATCAAGACGGCATCCTGGAAAGCAATATTGCCGGCAGCAACATCGTGATCAGGTTTTCAGAGTTCGCTCACAATGGCGTTAGCGATCCGTCGCTCGACTCGGGTTACGGGCAAACGCATAATCTCTATATCGGGCATTGCGCCTCACTGAAATTTGATTTCAACTATTCTCACGACGCCAACGTTGGCCACCTGCTGAAGTCGCGCGCCGCCGTGAATTATATTCGTTACAACCGCTTGACGGGGGAGAACGGCACCAACAGCTACGAAATCGACCTCCCCAATGGCGGCACTTCCTACGTCATCGGCAACCTGGTCGAGAAGGGCCCGAATTCGCAGAACGATGGCACCAGCCTCGCCTATATGGAGGAGGGCGCCAATCCCTCCAACCCGGGTCACGACCTCTATGTAGTGAACAACGACTTTGTCGATCGCGATCCCAACCTCATCACCTTCGTGAATATCAACACCTCGGCGGATGCCGTTCCGGCGCTGCTTCAGAACGACATCTTCTACGCTCTCTCCGGGTCAGGAACGCCCACCGACCAGACCACCGCGGTGACGAAGACGAATTTCTCCGGCGACCCGTTCTTTGTGAGTCTCCATCGGTACGACTACCACCTGCAAATGGGTTCTCCGGCCATCAATGACGGGTCAAAGCCGGGCGTGGTGAATGGCATCGACCTGAAACCCCAGTTCGAATACGTCCAACCCGCCTGCGGCGAGTTCCGCTTTACCGTGGGCATTATCGATATCGGGGCCTATGAATTTGGCGGCGGCGGGCCGGTGCTCGACTGTGGCGCCTTCCCATGGGATGATCGTGACCGCGACCACGACAGATAGAGGCACGGCACAATGCTAGGGTTTGACGACAAACGTTGGGCGGGGTTAACGGTTGGCTGTCGCGTGCCGTTCGATCCTCGTCCGTGGCTGTCAACAAACCTAACTGTCATCCTGAGTCCCGATGCCGTTCATCGGGACGAAGGACCCTTTTCATTGTCCGTAGGAAGCGCAGGGCGGAGGCCCCGGTTCTTGTCCGACGCGTTCCCGTGGCACGCTGCGGTAAGACGAAATACTGGGGTCCTTCGCTCTGAAATGCGGAGCTCAGGATGACAACGCCACGGGTGTGCATCTAGAGCACGATTACCGCGAAGTGGTAATGAAATCCTTCCGTTAAACGTAGAAACTCCATAGCCCGCGTAGCCAGCGATGTCCTGTCGCTCAAGGCCAGCCACGGGAGTGGAGGTGGTATGTGCAGTTCTGGTGTTGATGAGCAATGCGGGCTACGGCTCCAGCAGAATAACCGTTGCCTTCCCATGCCGCGGAACGGTCAGTTTCAGCGTGTCGCCGTTGCGTGCGGCTGCGAGCGCCCAGCTCTGATCCAGATCGATGGCGAAAGCGTGGACGTTCTTCAAGCGTTCGGCGTCGGGCAGGCGGCAAGTCACTTCCAGGTTTGCATCCGAGTTATCCACTTTGCGCAGATGCCGCCACGCTGAGACCATCGTGATCATCACCGAGCCGTCCTTAAGGCGGAATATGTTTCCCTCGGTGTAGGACGGCAGTTCCAGGGCTTGCGGATAAAAGATCCACTTCTTGCCGCGCAGGCGATCGATGAACGGGTGATACTTCCGCACCAGGTCGGCTGTTTGCGCGGCTTGGTTCGACGCCGGAGTTGCCCCGGATGGCTCGATGGTGACCACGTCGGAATAAAACATTCCGTAGTGCAGGCAGTGCAGGAACAGCAGCTCGGGGTCGCGCGTGCCGCCGCCGGAGAGAATCATGACGTGGCGGTTCAACCCCAGAAAGCTTTGCGCGGCAATCCAGCCGGGATTTTCCTCCTCCGTCACATCTTCGCTTGACATGATGCCGTCCACTCCCCAGCAGCTCGCCACGGTGACGGGCTTGTTGGCGGTGACGCACATCGCCTTGTTGTGCAGTAGCTCCGCCACGTGCTGCCGCATCATGCGCTGGTACATGAACTCGGGATAGTAAGCGGGTTTGTTGTCCACCATGGTGATGCCATCATCGTGGGCGAAGTCGAACAGGTAGCTGCGCCCGTAGACATCCCAGAAAAAGCCCGCGATGGCCGGATAGGCATCCACCATGGCCGTGGCCTGCCGCATCATGTGCTTGCCGAAGGAGGATGACGGGTCGGAATTCATTAACAGGCAGGCGCGGGGGCCGGGATAATCCGCGCCATGGAACGCTCCGAGCGGCTTGCCGTTTTCCGCGCGGGCAATGCTATCGGCAAATTCCTGCTCTGCGTACCCGTGCTCGGCCTCGGTGGTGTTGTAGTAGATGAACGTGCCTACACCATACTGCCGCGTCAGTTGCGCGTGCGCGGCAATCTTCTCCCGCGTCAAGGTGGTGCCGGGCCGGGGATGCGATTCACACACCCAGGTCTTTACCGAAGCGTCGGGAATCATCAAGCCGTAGCGGGGGAAATGGCCGTGCAGTTCTTCCCATCGGTTTCCCCTGTCGCGCAGGCCGGCGTAAATCTTTCCCACGTCCGCTTGCGTCAGTGAATCCGCCATCGCTTCGCCGCCCGAGGCATAGACTCCGTCCCACTCGTCAAACGTGGCCTGCGGGTCAAAGTATTCGCGGTACTGAGAATAAAACCATCCCAGGGCCGGACGCCAATCCGCAGGGTGAAGGGAAATCAGCAATCCGGTTTCAAGATCGCGCGTGTCGCGAATGCCCAGGTATTCATGGCTCACCTGAAAGTACGGCCGCTCGCGTTGCGGATACTCACGCGAATTCCAGTGGAAATCGTCCTCCGCGCTGGTGTTGTTGAGAAAGCGGATGCGCACGGTGGGAATCTCGATGGGGGCGGCAAAGCTGATGGCGCGCTTCTTCTCCGGGGAGTAGAAAACGGTCATGGGGATGTTGGTGCGCCATTCCGGCTCGCCCACCGGGCCATTGATCGACTGGCCATATTCGATAGCGAAGGGAAGATACGGCTTCACCTTGAACGGCGCCTCGGCGATCGGCGCCCAGCCGGTGAAGTCGCGCAGCGGCAACGGCGCATTCTGGATCACACGCACGGTGCGGTCCGGCCCCGGGTCCTTTTTGATTCGCACGTCCCAGCGCAGATGGTCGGCGGCGAGGCGGAAGGTTTGGTAAACTGTGAACTCCGCCATCGGATATCGCTTGCGGAAGCTGATGGCCACGCTTGCGGGTGCGGTCGGAGTTTCCACGCCCTCAATCTCGCAGTCGCTTTCCAAGTCGGAGAACCGCCGGTCGCGCAGTTCATCGATCAAGATCAACCCGCCGATGCGCGGCGCCACTTCGAACGGCGGCCTTAGAGCTTCCGGCCACTTGGCGTCGGGAATCACCTGATGGCAGTAGTCCTCGCCGCTGACCTTGTCGATGAGCCGTTGGATCGTGCCCGTGCGCATGCTCACCGCCACTTCCATCGTGGCGTTGGCTCCAATCCAGAGGTCACCTTCTTTTCGCCAGGTGGGCGTCGCAGAATCTGCCCCTTCCGTGCCGGCGGTCTTGGCGTTGCCGGGAGCGGGCGATGCAGTAACCCGGCCTCCCATGCTCAGGGCGGTAGCAGCTCCGGCGCTGCGAATGAAATCCCTGCGGGTGATTTTGTTCGTGGGGTTCATCGTAGACTCCTAACCTCCGCCTGGAAACCCGAGGGACGAAAGTCCTTTCCTCATCCCCGGCGGCGCATGAGTCTACATCGAAGCGATGAGGTGCCTCAAGCCCGACGATTCTGGTGCTTGCCAGGCGACTTTGTGAGCCGCCACTAGAGTTTCCACATTTGCGGTTCAGCACCACCCCGGCGCTTACGCGCCGGCCCTCCTCGTCTGAGGAGGGGAGCCCCACAAACTCCCCTCCTGATTCAGGAGGGGCCGGAGCGCTAGCGACGGGGGTGGTTACCGGCAACTGCCCGAGGCGTTTGGTGTGCAGGTGTCGAACCGCTCGGGGAATTCTGGGGCCGAAGCTTTACTCAGACACCGACAAGAAACTGGGAAATCTCCTGCGCATTTTTCGCTTGACAAACGGCCCTTGGTATGATAGTCTAGTTGACGTGGCTAATGGCTTCGTAAGATGCATTTCCGGCCGCTGTGACACTCCCCGCCTTCTCTTCGCCAGGTCATCCGCACTCAAACTCTGTAGCCTCGCGACACGCGGCGAGGGCGGTCAATTTGCTGCAAAATCGAAGCACTTCCGGGCACAAAATCAAAATTGGATGAAAGAACCCGATGAGTTGTTGAAAACAAGCCACTTAAAAAGTGACAGAATACCCGACCCCGATGAGTATATGAAAAATTAGGGACTTAAGCCTCGCAATCCGCTGTTTTTGCTAAATCTCGTATATTACCTGTAGAATCAGTCGGATAGAGGAGCATGTCACCATTTTGGTGATGTTGGTTCACCCCGAATTCTAGCGAAATTCCCCCGAAATTTGCACTTTTAGGTGGCCTTTTCGGGCGTCTGTCACGAGGCCGAAGTAGCCTCCGGCGGCGACTTTGGGAGCAGGAGACGGAGGAATCGTGCGCCTCTGTGTCTAGACCCCATCTCAGCTCACCGGGCCGGCTGCACGCTGCCGCGTCACCGTTCTTGCTTCCGACCGGTTCGACGTGTTAGCTTGCCGCACGAGGTCATTATGAAGAACACCTGTCTTGGTCTCCTTCTCTCCTGCTCGATGGTTCTGGGTTTGCGCGCCGCGGACTTGCGCACAGCGTGCGGCGGCGACGACAAGTCGGACACCCGCCTCATCACCTCCGGCAGCCAGACTTACACCATCCACATGGGCGGGCGGCTTGACGGCGATATGACCCGCGACCCCGTGGGATATTGGGGCTACGACCAGTTCTGGGAGCCCAACCTGTACGTTCGCATGGAGAACGTGGGCGACGTTCCGGTGGTCAATCCCTGGCTGCGCCGCACCGACCGGCCCGACACGCGCAGCTTGAAATCCCTCATCGACTTTATCATCCGGCCTGGGATGAGCGACGAGGAGAAGGCCCACCGCCTGTGGGCGTTCGAGATCCAAAACCGCTTCCACGCCACCACCGAGGACGACGAAGTGAACGACGTGGTGAAGCGGTTCAACTGTTACGGTTATACGCTTTGCTATAACGAAAGCATAAATCTCAGCAGCCTGTGGCGCGCCGCCGGCCTTAAGGTGCGGCAAGGATATCCCAACGGCCACAGCACCGCTGAAGTGTTCTACAACGGCGCCTGGCACTTTCTACGATTCGGACGAGGACGCCATCTGCCTGCTGACGGACAACAAAACCGTCGCTTCCGAGGAACAGATCGTCGAGGACCACTGGCTGATGAAGCGCACGCACATTTACGGCCCTCTTCATGACGACGACCCGATGCGCGATGAGGGCTCGGCCGCCCTTTTCTGCTATGAAGGCGTGCGGCAGGGCGAGCAGCCGGAGAAGACCAGCCACCAGATGGACTTTACCCTGCGTCCGGGCGAGGCCATCACCTGGGCCTGGAACGCCGCCAATCGCTATCACGGGAAGAAATTCGCGGGCGAAGAGGCCGAGCTTTGGAACAAGCGCTGGCGCCTGATGGCCGACGTCATGGACGGTGCGTGGACGTACGCGGCGGACCTGACGCAAGCCTCCACGCTCAAATACTTCCGCACGGAGGGAGTGGAAATCCGCGCCAGTGGCCCCTTCGGACGCGGCCTTTATCCCGTGGCGGGGAACGGCTCGGTGATCGTTCCGATGGACACCGCGTATCCCGTGGTGGGCGGCCGTTTGGATGTGGACCTCGGCCGCCGCTCGCCCGAGGGCGGGCAGGCCCGAGTATCCATCAGCTTTGATGACGGCAAAACGTGGCAGGAAGCGTGGACTTCCGCCATGGGTGATTATGCACGCATGTACATTGACCTCGATGACTTCTTCCCGCGCACGGGTCCGGCGCGTTACCACTTCTTGCTGCGCTTTGATCTGATCGATCCGGGCCACGAGCCGGACGTTTGCCTGAAGCGATTCTACCTGCAAGCGACGCTTCAAATGGCGAGGCTGGCCATGCCCGGCGTGAGCCTTCGTGATAACCAGTTTGTGTATACGGACCAGAGCGCCCCGGAACGAAAAGTGAAGGTCACCCATTCCTGGCAGGAGTGCGATGCGCCGGTGGTTCCCGCCGCGCCCGCGCAAGCCTTATATCCTGTCGATGGCGGCCAGGCGAGCGGCACGCGCATCACCTTCCGCTGGCAGCCACCGGCGAGCGGTGCACCCGCGGCCGATTACGAATTCCAATTGAGCGAGTATCCGGATGCTCGATATGTGCTTTCGTCTAATTTCGAAAAGCTGATCAGCCGCACGGAGAACCGTGGCACGGCCAGCTATCAGCTTCCCGGCCTCGGTCTACTGAACCCCGGCCAGACCTACTACTGGCGCGTCCGCGCACGCAGTGAGGAAGGCGTGTGGGGACCGTGGTCGAAAGTCTACTCCTTCACCGCGCAGGCTCCGGCGGTTCCGCTGAACGTCAGCGCCAAGTTTGATCCTGCCGCGCGCCAGGTCGTACTGGCATGGGAGCCGGGAAGCGGCGGATCATGGCCCGTGCACTATCGCATCTTTGGCAGCGCCGAGCGCGGGTTCACTCCGCATGACACGCCGTATACCTACGATGCGGGTGCCGACGGCAGGAAGTCCGCGCTGCCCAACCGCCTGATTGAAACTTCCGGGCCAACGCGCTCACTGACACTTCACACGGAACTGTGGCGCGCCTACTATCGCGTGGTTGCCGTGGATGCTGAAGGGCGCGAGAGCGGACCCAGCGCCCAATGCGACCTGGCGCATCCATTGATCCTCTCCCAGACGCTTCCGGCGGCGAAGGTGGATGAATACTACCAGGCGCGCATTGAAGTCTCGGCCTCCATCGGCGATCTGGTCTCGACGGATTTCCCCAATGGACAACCTTATAATATCCGTTTTCGTAATGCTGACGATCTCGCGTTCGAAGTGACGGGTGCGCCCGCAGGCCTCGCCATCAGCCGCGATACCGGAGTGCTCGCCGGCTTTCTGCCTGCTAATGCCGTTGGCAAATATCAAATGGAGGTGAAGGTCACCGATCAACGGACCGGGAAGCAAGACTCTGTGAAACTTCCGTTGACGGTCAAGCCCGTCGCGCGGCGCTAGCATTTCGCCGAGGGCTGTAGGGCCGAGCGCTGCTCGGCCCTACGCTCCGGTTGCCGCGTCGCCGTCCAGTAGCACTGGCGTCGCGATGCTTTGCGGCGCGCGAAGATTTTGTGCCACGGGCATCCTGCCCGTGCCCGGGCATGGCCAAGATGGCCATGGCACAGCTTGGGTTGCAACTCCGCCGCGCTACGGACTGTATGTAAAACTTTGCGCCTTGCTTTGCCCCCTCGCAGGCGCCTGAATAATCCCGGCCAAGAGGTTTGAGTTCGTCAGTCATTTGGCAAATTCGGCCTCGGCGGCTTGCAGAAAGGCTTTCCAGCTCGTGGCGCCGTCGCCGGGAAAGCCCGCGTGCTGGACCATCCAAATGAAGATCAGGCCGTGCTGGCGATCGATGCTCATGTTGGTTTTGTAGGCGCCGCCGTGACCGAGTTGTCCGTTAGACGTGGTCCAGCCGAAGCCGTAGCTGGTCGCGAGGGCCTCGGGCGTTTGCCGGCTGGTCATCTGCTTTACCGCAGCCTCTGAGACGTAGCGCTTGCCGTCCAGCCTGCCGCCATTGAGGATCATCTGGCAATATCGGGCGACGTCCGACGCCGTCGAAAAGAGGCCGCCGGCGGGCATCGGCTGGCGGGTGCGGTCGCTCAGCGGGTATTGGAGTTGGGTGATCGTGGTCTCTTCCAGGCCGGTACTCGCCGCGTTCGCTTTGTAAGACTTCGCGAGACGCCGCAGTTGCTTGGCGCTTGGCCAGAACGTTGTGTCCTTCATCCCCAGCGGTCGGAACAACCGCTGTTCCATGAACTGCTCGTACGGCATACCGCTGACCACCTCGATGATGCGGCCGGCCGTATTGATGCCGGCGTTTGAGTATGCGTACTTGCTGTTGGGCTCGAATTCCAAAGGCATCATGGCATAGCTGCGAACGCGCGCCGCGAGCGGCAACAGGTCAAGGGTTGGCTGCTCCAGTGGTGAGCTGAACGGAAGTCCGCTCGTATGGCTCAGCACGTTTTTCACGGTAATCGGGTGGGTCGGCCGCTTCAGCAACTCGTGTTCCGCGTCCTGCTCCGATTTTACCCACTGGCCTTTGAACTCCGGCAAGTACTTCTCCACCGGATCGTCCACGTTGACCTTGCCCTCGTCCACCAACATCATCAGGGCGGTGGCGGTCATCGCTTTGGACTGAGAGGCAATCCAGAAGAGCGCGTCCGTCCGCATCGGCCTGTTCGCGGCAATGTCCATAGACCCGAACGCCTGGACGCTCAGCACACGGTCCGACGACGCCACCAAGGTCACCGCGCCCGCCAGCGTGTGATTGTCCACGAAGGGCTGCACGGCGGCGGCAATCGTTTTGGGCGACTCGGCCGCGGGCTGATGGTCTGCCGCTAGCAGGGCGATGGCGCAGAGCCCTAACAGAAGCAAACCCAGCACGGGACGGATGGGCTTCGGCCCTCTCGCAATCGTTCGTGTCAGTTCGATGACCTTTTGGCGAGCAACCAATTTGTTAGCCATGTGCCCTCAAGTGATCTTTGTTTTGACGTGCGGGGGATTATACACCGGAAGGAGGGAGTCGCGGATTCGCCGACTTGATGAGCTTTGCCACTGGCAGGTTCGCACTGGCGGTTGGTCGTGGTTGGCTTGATCATCCCGACGGTCGTTATTCCCCCAGCACCTGCACCATATAGGTCCGTTCCAGGGGGCCGTCGTATTCCATGAAGTAGATGGTCTGGCGGGAGCCGCGTACGATCTTGCCATTCTCAATGGGGAACGAGCATTGAATGCCGCCGAGGATGCTTTTCAGGTGAGTCTCCGCATTGAAGCCGACGCGGCCGTCGAAGTCGAGATAGCGGCGATGATGGTAGTTCTTCGTCTTCAGGCAGCAGGCGCGCGAAATGGGTGAGGATGTCTTCTTCCAGGCAGGGAAGGCCTTCGGTCACCAGCAATCCTGAGGACGTGTGGCAGGTCATGACATTCACCAGACCGTTCTTCACGCCGCTCTTCGCCACCAACTCATCCACGGTCGGAGTGATGTTGATGGCTTCCTCCGCCTTGCGGCTTTGCACTTTCACTTTTTCCAGCTTGATGATCATAGGCGCTGTCCTTAAAGAAGGTGTCAGGTTTCAGGTGCCGGGTGTCAGGGCGGACACGGCAAGTCTAGCGTGCGGCTTGCGTTGCAATTCCCAGCAGTTTTTCCGCGTTCGTCCGCAGGATCTTCTCCAGGCACGCTTCCGTCAGGCCCAGCGACTTGACGGCCTTCACCATGTTCTTGATTTCCACCCGAGGATAGTTGGAGCCGAAAACGATTTGATTGCGCAAGCTGCGCTCCAACAGAGTGATGGGCATCTGCTGCCGAAAATGAAACTGGAAGAACTCCGTCGGGCCGTCATAGTAGAAGCAGGAGGTGTCCAAATACACGTTTGGATACTTGAGCGCCAGGGCGTTGGCATCCCACACCCACGGCCATCCCCAATGCGCGAGCACAAAGTTCAGGCTTGGGGAAACGGCGAATGGCCGGCTCCAGCAGCAGGGGTTGTGCCTGTGCCAGGGGCGTGCCCGGAGCCCAGCTCATCCCCGTGTGAATGAGCGCGGGAATACCCAACGCTGCCGCCGCTTCGAAGACCTCGAAGACTTTCGGGTCGTTCAGATCAAAATCCTGCAAGGCGGAATCCAGCTTCAGTCCCTTCAATCCCAGGCTATGGACTGCCGCTTCCAGCTCCTTCGCGGCGCCGGGTTTCAGCGGGTTAACGCTGGCGAAGCCGATAAAGCGTTTCGAGATGCCGCATAGCTCCGCCACTTGCTCGTTACTGGAGACGTCCAGTCCTCGCGCTCGCGCGCAGGCAATGGGCAGCAGGACGGCCTTTTCGATCCCAGCCACGTCCATCTGCAGGAAGAAGGTCTCTAGTGGCTGGAGGTTGTTGCCAATCTGAAAGACCTCGCGGGCCATCCGGGTGTAGTTGGGATATTTCTCCGCAAACTCGCGGATCAGCACGGGGTGCGTGTGGAAATCAATCATGGTGATTCGCCCTGCTCTCTGTTAGCCGAAAAACTGCTTCAAATGGATGCGGTCGCGGAAGGCCTCGGTGCCGCCCGGGCGCGTGGTCGAGAAGGCGCCGGCCGCGTTGCCCAGCGCCAGGCATCCCGTCAAATCGGCTCCATGCATGAAGGCGTGGATGAAACCGGCGTCAAAGCTGTCGCCGGCGCCGACGGGATCGACGGCGTCCACGGCGCGTGCGGGGCAGTGGACGCGGCCCTTCGGTCCACAACCCAAGGCGCCTTCCTTTCCCAGCTTGACCGCCAGTACCGGCACCCGCTCTTTCAAGATGGTGACGGCCGAATCCAAGTCGTCCGTGCGCGCGATCTTCTTTGCTTCGCGATCGTTGGGAAGGAAGACATCGACGAACTTCAGAACCTCAAACAAGTCATCGCCCCAGCGATCATCCGGGTCGTCGTTGGTATCGAGCGACGTTCAACAGCCCTCGTTCCCTCATCAGTCGGAACAATTCCGCTATGCGAGGCCGCAGGGCGCTATGAAGAAAGTACGACGAGAGGTGGAAATGCTTCGCGCTGGCGAGATACTCAAGGTCCAAGTCCTCGAAACACATGTCCCTCATAGTGCCGGGATACGTCAGGATGTTCCGGCAACCCGTGCGGGGAAGAATCACGGTGAGGCCTGTCGATGTCGGCCCGGCCACCTTCTTGACCTTCGAAACTTCCACGCCGCCGGCGGCCAAGCGCGCCAGCGCAATTCCGCCCAGCGGATCTGCACCAATGCGCGAGATGAATCCCACCTTACTCCCGAGCACCGCCAGGTTATGCGCGAAGATTGCAGACGAGCTTCCGAGGGTGAGCGCCAAGCCGTCAGCCATCAACTCGCGCTCGGGCTCAAGTTGCGGCGGCAGTCCGTAAAGGATCAGGTCGAGATTCAACTCGCCGACCACGCTGACGTCAAACTGGGGCATGGTAAGAGCGCACTAAACGGCGTCCAGAATCACCGCCCGCGTCAAATTGCGGGGGCTGTCAATGTCGTACCCCTTTTTGAGTCCGGTGTAAAGGCCCAGCAGTTGGCAGGACAGCAGGTAACCGACCTGACGAACACACTCGGGGGCCTCCAGTTCGAGTTCAACCAGCAAGTCGGCGTTCTGCCGGGCGGTCTCGTCCGCATGGTTGGCGATCACCATCGTGGTGGCGCCCAACGCCTTCATTTCTTCCAGCACCTTGCGCTCCTCATCGTAACCCGATTCGGAGAGCAGGAACGTGATCAGGGTCTCGGGCCCGGCAATGGCTTTGGGGCCATGGCGAAATTCCAGCGTATGGAAGACCTGCGCGTACGAGCAGGACATCTCCTTGACTTTGAGCTGGCCTTCCGAGGCGATGCCAAACAGCGGGCCTTGGCCGAGGAACACGTAGTCGGCGAAGGTGTGTCTCTCGACGAAGTTCTGAATCCTTGCGTGGATCGAATCCAGAATGACCTGTGCTCGGTCAGGAATGGTCAGCAATCCCCTCGTGACATCCGGGCGTTTCGCCACCTCCGCGGCCAGCGCTTGCGTACCGAGGAGCATGGAGGAGAACGAGCGCGTCATCACCACACTCTTCTCGTCGGCGGGCAAAAGGTAAAGCGCGCTACTGGAAAGATCGTCCAATGGCTGATTCTTCCCGCAGGTAACGGCGAGAGTTCGGATGTCTCTCTGCTTTTCCAGGTACTCCGCCGCGCGCACCACTTCCGACGAATTCCCAGAGCGGGAGACCAGAATGGGCTGACACCGGCCGTGGGAGTTCAACACCAGGTCTGGAAAGAGCAGCAGTTCGGACGCGGGCACGGCGCGCGCCGCATTTCCCGTGATCATCTGCCAACTAGCCGCGGCAGCTTGCGAGATGTAGTAACTGGAGCCGCACCCAATGAATAGGCAATCGGCATCAAGAGGAATCCCGGCCGCAAGGTCACTAACTTGGCCGCTTTTTTCCAACGACTCGAAACACGCCTTCCAGCATCGCGGTTGTGAGTCGATTTCGGCACGCGTGTTTGCCCCGCTGAGTTTGGTGGCAACGCTCATGAAAGGGTTCTCCTTTTGTCCATCTCGACGGTGGAGTTCCGACAACGGGAAGAGGTTTCGTTCATGTGCGGCATCAGGTTCAGTCGTCCGTGCGTCCGCTGGACCAATACTGACGGCGCTCGTCCCGCATAAGAATGCGACGGCAGGAGTTCCCACGAGCCATGGCGAGCCTGCCGCGTGGCTTAGCTTACGTTTCCTTTTACTACGTTTCGATTCGAATGTCAAAAAGAATTATTCAAAGGACGGCGCTGTTCCCGCGTCGGTGCCGCGGTCAGGGCTTCACCTTGGGCAACCCTCGTGTTTGGTTTAAGTTGCGACGTCAACGTGGCCACATGTGCCCTACGCGAAGAAATTTAGAGGCGGCGCCACCAGCGATTGCGGCTTTCGTATTCGCTCACATCCTTGCTCTTTCAACCTGCGCGTTTCGCGTGTAGATCAGCTTCCCGCCCAAGAAGGTCTGCTCGACTTGTGTGTCCTTTACCGCATCGGTAGGGCACGTCAGGATGTCGCGATCAAGCACGATAAAATCCGCCAACTTGCCGGGCTCCAGCGACCCCTTCTGGTTTTCCTCAAAGGTCAGGTAGGCGTTGTTGATCGTATAGAGCCGAAGGGCCTGCTCGCGGCTGATGCGTTGTTCGGGATGCAAGGGCTCGCTCGTCCACCGAGGCTGGCGAGTCAGGGTAATCCACATGCCGAGGAAGGGATTGTACGGATTAATCGAGCGGAGGCTTCCGATCTTCTGCATGTGGTCCGATCCGCCTCCCACGGTCACACCTTGTTTGAAGAGGGTTTTGTAAGGTTGGAAATAGGTCATGCGCTCGTCACCAAACTGCTTCTGCAACGTGGCGCCGTCGAGGTAGAGCCAATCGGGTTGCAAGTTGGCGACGACGCCCAGTTCCTTCATCTTCTCGATGATTTCAGCGGTCATGAAGTTCGCGTGGGTGATGCACGGACGCTTGTCGCGGACGGAAAAGTCCTTGTTGACGCGCTCGTAGGCCTCGACGATGGCTTGGACCGCTCCGTCACCCACCGAATGGGCGGTAAACTGGAAGCCGTTCTCGAGCGCAAGCCGCGCCAGTTGGTAGAGCCGTTCGGGCTCGATATAGCGCATCCCTCGGTAGGTAGGGTCGGTGATGGAGTAAACACTGCTGACTCCCCATGGCCGCAGCATGTAAGCGCTTCCGGTCAGCATGCCGCCGTCGAGGTAGGTCTTGATCCCGCGCAGCCAAAGCATGTCGTTGTAAGTATGAAGGGGATTCTGCGCCGCCGCCCGTACGCGCGCTTCAATTCTGTCGAAAGGGTCGTTGGCCTCGACGTGCAGAACCAAAAAGGTTCGACACGTCAATTGGCCGCGTTCCTTGAGTTGCCGGAAGACTTCCACCTGGTCGTCCTGCGTGTCCCCATCAACAATGCTGGTGAGGCCCACAGAGTTGTAATCGGCCAGCAGCATGCGGGTGCGACGCAGGTAGTCTTCCTGCGTTGGCGGCTTGTCGGGAGATTGAATCTTGAGGATCTTTTGACAATTACGCAGGATGCCGGTGGGTTCGCCAGTCCGGTCGTCGCGCTCAATCCGGCAAGGGATTCCTGCCGGAACCTTATAGTCTTTGTCGATGCCATTCAATTTCAAGCCCAACGTGTTCAAGACCGTGTCGGGTCCGGTGCTGAAGGCGACGGGATTCCGGGGGGCCACATCGTCAAGCTCCTGGCGCGTCGGATAACGCTGCTCCTTCAAGCGGGTGATGAAGACTTGCGACAACGTCACCCATTGGCCTGCCTGCAACGCAGCGGCGCGCTGCCGAAGATATTGGAGTACATCAGTGATCGTTTCCATTTCCGGGACGGGGTGATCGAATTCGTACATGGCGGATTCGACGGCGTGTAAATGGGAGTCAATCAGTCCTGGCAGCACCGTCCTGCCTTGCAGGTCGATTCGCCGGGTATTCGGCCCGGCGAGTGCCAGTATTTTTTCGTCCGAGCCCACAGCCGCAATCCGGTCTCCTTTCATCGCCATGGCTTCAACGATACGGAAATCGGCATCTACCGTGACGATCTTCCCGTGATAAACAATCAGGTCCGGCCCGGGCGGCTGGCCCGAAGCGATCGAAACAGCGCTGGCGGTGAAAATGAGCAGGCAGATCAAACGGTGCATGGACATGAATTTACTCCCGCGGGCAGTCTACCGCTAGAGAGCGATGCGAAGCAATGCCGAGGAGCAATGCCCCATTCGGTTCCAGGTCGAGCCGGCTTAGAGCGGAAGCAGTTGGAACATTCTCGCCAGGAAAGGGAGAATGATTGGGCTTCCCCGGCCGCCGTCATGATAAGGTATGCCGCGCAGGGTGGCACCGCAAAGAGTGAACGCACGAAGATGCCGATCGTGCGAGGCTTCGATCAAAGCCACTTTCGCGCCGGGATGAGAACTTTGCATGTTTAGAATGCCCAAGCTGCCGTGGTTGATTGCCGGATTACTGTTCTTTTCCACCCTTATCAACTACACGGCGCGCGTCACGCTTTCCGTTGTTGTCGGAAACGTCCTGCATGAGTTCGCCATGACGGAGAGGGATTATGCCCAAATCTTAAGCCTCTTCATGGGCGCGTACGCGGTGATGTACGCGGGTTCAGGATACGTCGTGGATAGGCTGGGAACGCGGCGTGGATTCACGCTGTTCGTATCGGCGTGGTCCGCATTCCAGGCGCTGGCGGGTTTGGCGGTGGGAAAGTGGTCGCTCGCGGTCAGCCAATTCGGACTGGGGTTGGCCGAGCCCGGCAACTTTCCCGCAGGCGTCAAGACCGTGCACGAATGGTTTCCTCCCCGCCAGCGCGCCGCCGCAGTCGGGCTGGCGAATGCCGGTTCGTCGCTGGGAGCGGCGCTGGCCGCACCTCTGGGGGCGCTGCTGACCATTCACTATGGCTGGCGATCGGCGTTCTTCTTTACGGGCGGAGCGGGATTGGTGTGGTTGGTCGTGTGGCTGATCGTCAATCCGCCGCCTCGCTCTCCACGCTGGTTTGCCGCGCGTAAGGAAAGCGGACTGGAAGATCCCGAGGTCGAGTCGCCGGCCGAAGCCCTGGCGAACAAGCGCGACACCCTTCGCTTGTTGCGCTCGCGGGCATGCCTGATGGTGATCCTGGCGCGAACGCTGACCGATCCCGTCGTCTACTTCGTTCTGTTTTGGTTCCCGCGGTATCTGGAGAAGGAACGTGGTTTCGATATTGCCAGCGTGGGCAGGTACGCGTGGGTGCCCTTTGCTTTCGGTGGTTGCGGGTACATTTTCGGCGGTTGGCTTTCCGGACACTTGATGCGAGGAGGCAGGAGCCTGGGCAGAGCGCGCAAGTTGACCATGCTGGTGGGAGCGTGCCTGCTGCCTTCGGCGATGCTTGCTCCGTTCGTGCCCAGCGCTGGCCTGGCGATTGCGGCCGTATGCCTGGTGATGTTCGGCCACAGCACCTGGGGTGCGAATGTTCTGACTCTGCCCGCGGACTTGTTCCACGCCAACGAGGTGGCCACCGCCTCGGGATTGTCGGGCATGGGCGGAGCCGTGAGCGGGATTGCGTGGCAGCTTTGTACCGGCTATGTCGTGATGCACTTTTCATTCGCCCCGATCTTCCTCCTGGCCGGTCTGGTGCACCCATTGGCGATTGCGCTGATCTTCTGGCTGCTGCCCGATCGCTGCTTTCGACACGTGCCGGCGGTCGCCGATTGCGGTTAGAATAGCTGGATCTACGTCTCTAATTTTGAGTGATCAGGAAACCTGATGAACACATCGCCCTTGCGTAAATTCACTGTCGATAAGGCGCAGGTCTTCGTTTATCCCACGAAGCAGGAAACGAGCGCGGCGGCGGCGCTGGCTGCGGCCTCGATTCTTCGTGACGCGCTGGCCACGCGTGGATCGGCGCGAATTATCGTGGGCACGGGAAACTCCCAGGACGATATGGTCGCCGCGCTGGTTCAGGCTCCGGCGCTTGACTGGAGCCGAATGGAAGTGTTTCACATGGATGAATATGTGGGAATGTCCGACCAGCACCCCGCGAGCTTCCGCGGCTGGCTCAAGACCCATCTGGTGGATATTGTGCAGCCGGGCAAGGTGAACTATCTGCGGGGCGACGCGCCCGATATCGCACAGGAGTGTGAGCGCTACACTGGGTTGCTCCACGCGGCGCCCGTGGACATTTGCTTTATCGGCTTCGGCGAAAACGGGCACATCGCGTTTAACGATCCGGGGGTGGCGGATTTTCATGACCCGCGGGCGGTGAAGCGCGTGGCGATGGACGAGCGCTGCCGGCGGCAACAGGTGGGCGAAGGGCATTTCCCCAGCCTCGACACAATGCCTGCTGAGGCTTTAACACTGACCTGCCCGGAGTTGGTCCGAGCCGAGCACTGGATCTGCACAGTCCCTGATCTGCGCAAGGCGGAGGCGGTAAAGAATGCTCTGAGCGGCCCGATTAGCGAGGCGTGCCCCAGTTCGCTGGTGCGCATGCACCCCGCAGCGGCCATTTACCTGGACGCGGACTCCGCTGCGCTCCTGTAAGCACTCGAAACTCGAAGCTCGAAAATCGAAACTCGGCGGCGAGTTCCCGGCCGGCGGCGCGAGTTTGGCGTTTCGAATTTCGAGGTTCGGCCTCAAACCGCGGTGACCTTGATTCCCGCGTCACTGAGTTCGGTGAGATCGGCCTTGGGGATTTTGCTGTCGGTGATCACTTCGTGGATGGCGGAGAGGGGAGCGATCTGGGAAAGGCTGCGCCGCCCGAACTTGCTGGAATCGGCCACCAACACGGTGCGGCGAGAGATCTTGATCATTTCCCGGTTTACCTTGGCTTCGAGAAGATTGGGGGTGGTGGGGCCGTAGTTAACATCGATGCCGTCCACGGCGAGGAAGAAGATATCGGCACTCAGCCGACCCAACGTCTCCTCCGCCAGTGGTCCCACCAGCGAGAACGAGTTCTCCCGCAGAATTCCGCCGGTAAGAATCACCTCGACGGAGGTTCCGGCAAGTTCGGCGGCGATGTTGACGGCGTTGGTGATCACGGTCAGGCGCCCGCGGTTACGCAACGCCCGCGCGACCGCCGTGGTGGTGGTTCCGGAATCCAGGATGACGCAGTCGCCTTCTTTCACCAGGGCCGCCGCGGCCTCGCCGATCCGCTGCTTCTCCTTGCGGTGCTGCTTTTCCTTTTCCCGCAGGCTGGGATCGAGCAAGGTGCCTGCCCGCACCGGCAAGGCGCCGCCGTGCGAACGCTGAAGCAGTCCTTCACTGTGCAGGCTTTCAAGGTCCTTGCGAATGGTCACCTGTGACGTGGCCAGCCGCTTGGCAAGATCCTTCACCAAGCCACGGCCTTCCTCGTTGATGATTTCTAGAATCTTTCGCCGACGTTCTTCGTTGAGCATGTGTTTAATGAGTCTCGTCTTTCTTTTCGAATTCCGACAGGGCCTGCGCTTGTCTCTTATTACGATTGCCTTCCATTGTCAATCAAAAGCTGCACAGACAAGTGGGGCCGCAGTGACATCCAATTGCTCCTGACGGGAACAGAGTATATAGTCACTCTCCGCAATGCGGCTGGAAATCAAAGTTAGGAGGAAAGCCTGTGCGCAAACTCATTGCCCTCATTTTCATGATAGTGTGCCTGGCCTCCGTGGGCAGGGCGCAAACAAGTCCATCGTCCAATCCCAAGGATTATACCGCTCACGTGGTCGGTTACGCCCACATGGACATGGCATGGCTGTGGCGATGGGAAGAATCCATCCATGACATCATGTTCAACACCTTCACCAACCAGATCCGGTTGATGGACCTTAATCAGGACTACACCTTTGCCCAGGACCAGGCCGTTGTTCTGGATTCCATGGAGCACTTTTATCCGGATATTTTCAAAGCGCTGCAACAAAAGGCAAGGACCGGCAACTTCATTCCTGCCACCTCCGGCTGGGTGCAGATGGATGAGAACGTCAGCGACGGCGAATCGCTGGTGCGGCAGTTCCTCTACGGGCAGAAGTACAGCCGCGAGAAGTTTGGCCACTACGTGCGGTTTGCGTGGCAGCCGGACGTTTTTGGCCATCCGGTCACCATGCCGCAGATCGCCCACAAGGCCGGCATTGAGTTTTACGTCTTCAACCGTCCTCACGATCCCACCCGTCCGCCCATCATCTGGTGGCAGGGCTTGGACGGCAGCCGAGTGGTGGGTTACACCACTCCCGGCGAATACACGCAGACGATGGATCATGAGCACACGACCGTTTTGGGCATGCGCAACGCCGACCGCGCCGGGGTCAAGAACATCCTGGTGCTTTATGGCATGGGAGACCACGGCGGCGGCCCCAATCCCTCGGACATCGCCGGCATCGCCCGCCTCAATGCCTCGCCGGACGATGTGCGCGTTAAGCCCACGAACGTGGCAGAGTACATTGACATTCTGCTGACGGAAAAGAAGGACTTCCCGGTTTACGACAAGGAATTGAATCCGGTTTTCCCCGGCTGCTACACCACGCAGGTGGATATGAAGCGGCACAACCGGCAGTCAGAGCAACTGCTGCTGAACGCCGAGAAGTTTGCGGAACTTGCGACGTTTTTCGGTTACCGCGACTACTACCCCGTTCGCGATATCAGCGAGGCATGGAAGCTCGCGCTGTTGGATCAGGCGCACGACCTGGCCGCAGGGTCGGGAATCGGTCCCATTTACGCTGACGCGGCGCGCCAATACCAGGAGATTTTCGAGCGCGGTGACCGTGCCCTGAACTTCTCGCTGGAGAACCTGGGCCTTCAACTCGATACCCTCGGCGAAGGCGTGCCTCTTGTGGTTTACAACCCGCAGTCGTGGGACCGCACAGACTTGGTCATCGCGGAAGTTTCTGCCTTTGGGCTGCCATCGCGCCTAGTGGCCGTGCACGGCGATGAGACTATTCCCGTGCAGATTTTGAAGGCCCCGGCCAAGGCAGGAGAACGCGAGACGGCCACGGTGGCCTTTGTTGCGCACAACGTGCCGCAGATGGGGCTAAAGCTTTACCGCTTGAAAGCGGAATCGGGTAACTCCTCGACGACTGCCTCATCTTTGCGCGCGGGATCGAAACCGCGGCCCTACCTGGAGAACGAGTTCCTCCGCATCGAGATCAATCCTGAAACCGGTAATATCGCGCGGCTTTACGACAAAACCAACAAGCGCGAAGCATTTCACGGAGAAGGAAACGGCCTGACGGCGTGGGAAGATACGGCGATGGAGGCACGCAGAACCTCCAAGGAATACGCGGGTCCGGCGTGGGACGTGGGTATTACCGGCAAGAAATGGGACATCGATAAGGCCACGCGGGTGGAGATCACCGAGCAGGGACCGGCGCGCGCCACCGTTCGCGTCGTCCGCCGCTTCCGCGACTCCGAGTTCACGCAGGACATCAGTCTGCTGGCGGGAGTGCCGCGTGTTGATGTCGCCATGACGCTCAACTGGTACGAGCGCGAGACGTTCCTCAAGGCGGATTTTCCCATCGCCGTGGAATCCAAGAAAGTTTCGGCGGAAGTCCCCTACGGTGTCATCGAACGCGACCAGACCGGAGAGGAAGCCGTGATGGGGAAGTGGGTTGATATCTCCGGACCCGATTACGGCGTGGCCATCATCAACAATGGCCGCAACGGCTACACTGCCAAGGATAACGCCATTCACCTCTCGGTGATTCGCGGCCCTTGGGGGCCTGATCCGCGCGCGGACGAAGGCGAACACACCTTCGGTTACTCGATTTTCCCTCACCAAGGAGGCTGGCGTGAGGGCAAAGTGGAGTTCCAGGCCTTTGCGTTCAACTCGCCTCTGCTGGCCCTGCAGGAACCGCAGCATGAGAGCCCGCAGGAACAGTGGGCGGGAAAGAAAGGCGGCTTGCCGGATTCCTACTCCTTCATCAAGACGAGCAGCGACCACGTGGTTCTATACGCGCTCAAACAGATGGAGGGCTTTTACGATCGTGACGCCATCGCGCGGTTTGTGGAGACTGAAGGCCGCGAGGGCGACGTGACCATCGAACTTCCCCGCACGGTGCGCGCCACGGAAACCACCCTGCTGGAAGACGTCAGCGTGGGCCCGGTGGGAGAAGGAACCACCATCCAGTTCCACATGAAGCCGTGGGAGATAAAGACCCTTCGGTTGACGCGCACCAAGTAGGTAAACGGGGGCGAGGACTGGAGATCTTAAACAACGGCCACCTTGCCCCCTTCACTTTTGCAATTTGCCTTTTGCGTTTTGCCTTTTGACTTGCCCTTGGCACTGCCGGGCGAAAACTGATCAGTGCCAACGCCGCTCGGGCCTACTTCGCGTAAAGTCCTTCCTTCGTATCCAGGCTCGCTCGGCCGTTGAAGCTGCCCGGCGTTATGCCCTCACCGGAAGCAATGTGTTCCTTCATCTTCGCGGACATCTGCCGCGCGATGTCCGGGTATTTATCGGCGACGTCCGTAAGTTCCTTGGGGTCGTTCTGGAGGTTGTAAAGCTGAGGCTTGTAGGGCAGGGAAGGAGCGCCGGGATACTTGTGATACGTGTCCTGGCGGGCTTCGGGTTTCCAGACTTCGGTGTAACTCCACTCGTGGTTGCGCGCGGCCGCCACCCAGCCGTACGCCTGCACTACAAAGTCGTGGAATGAGCTGCCTTCACCTGTCACTAATGGCCAGAAATCGCGTCCGGTCACGCGCGGTCCCGGCTTTAGCCCCAGTTGTGCGAGCAGTGTGGGCATGACGTCGGGAACCTGCACGAAGCCCGTTACCTTCTTTCCTGCGTTGGCATTGTTGGGCACATGAATGAGCATGGGGACGTGCGTCACCTGGTTGCGGAGTTTATCCGGTCCCTTCAGAAACTGCTCATGCTCTCCCAACATGGCGCCGTGATCGGCCATGAAAACGACGACCGAGTTCTCCAGCAATCCAAATTGCTCGACGGTTTCCAGCAGGGCGCCAATCCAATGGTCCACGCAACTAACGTCGCCGGCATAGTTGGCGCGCATCCTCGCCTTGATGTCGTCCGAGAGAGAAATGGTGTCATACGGAGGCTCGATGTAGCTGGGGCCTTGCGCATTGGGCAAGTACTTTTCCAGAAAGCGGCGCGGCGGGTCCCAGGGCTCGTGGGGATCGAAGAACTCCACGTGAAGATAAAAGGGCTTCTGGGCGTAGTTCTCTTGCAGCCAGCGAATGGCCGCCTGCGCGGTGATCTGGTTGACCGATTCGCCCTGCTGCTGCCAGCGGTTGCGATTGGCTTTGTACTGGCTCAAGCGAGCCGCGGAGACCGGGATTCTCCGCCAAGTATGCATCCGAAACAAACTCGCTGACGTCCATCGGCTTGTGGGGTTCGGTACCGTAGTAGTCAAACTCCAGGCCGCGAATCCATTCCCAGGTGTGAAATCCGCGGTGAAAATTCATGGCGGATTTGAACTGATGGTAGAGGCTGCTGATCAAGGCGTTGATGTAGCCCGCTTCCAGCAGGGTTTCACTCAGGGTAACGTCTTCATGATAGAGCGCGTGCCAGCCTGCCAATTCCACATTCTCGTGTTGGGGGAAATAGTAGGCGGGGATGCCGCGGCGTCCGGTGTAGAGCGTGCGGCGCAGGGGAATGGTGGGCAGCAGTTCGGAGTAGGCGTCGCTCAAAACCGTCGCGCGGCTGGCGAAGCGGTCGAGGTTGGGCGTTTCCAGCGAGTCCAGCCACTTGGGCCCGTAGCACGCCAGATTGTCGGCGCGAAACGTGTCGGCGACGATCACAATCAGGTTCAAACCGTTGCCGGTTTGCTTGGCTGGCTTCTGCCACTCCGACCCGCACGAAAACGGGTCCGCTCCATCGGCTCCCGCCGCCGAGGCAATTCCCGCCGCGCCCGCGGTCGCTCCCGCCATTGCGCCCTTCAGAAAACCTCTCCGTGATACCTCCGCACCGCTCATGCCGCCTCCTTTGAGTTTGACCTGGGCCTATAATTTATCACCTCCGCAGTGTTTGGAAGCCCTTATCTGCCAGCCCTTCTTCGGAAAGCAATGTGGAGTCTCTGACGACGAACGGGAGGCAAATTCTGGTACTGTCCTAATTTGGATCGTAACGCTGGCTTCCAGCCGGCACCGGAGCCGCCAGGATGGCGGCGCTACGGCCAAATTAGGACAGCACCCAATTTCTCCTAAAATCGCGAAGAGGTGAAAATCTGAAAAGTCGTTCGCACAACCCGCCATTGTGGCGTGCATCTAGTATAATTGAAGCGCGTGGCTGCTATCTTTCATTGGACCCAGGAGAGATGAGCAAAAAACCTGCGTACGTGTTCGTACGAGCTATTTTTCTCGTTGTCCTATTTAATTTGTCCGTTGGTGCTTTGGTGCTGATAGCGCCCTTCCGCCCTGCGCGGGCAGCCTGAACGTCAGCCGTTTTCGTTTCCTGCTGATGCCGGCAAAGGGCGGCACACCGCTGCCGCTAACGCAGGTTAACGTTGTCGACGCCGGCCAGAAGCTGAAGTACGAACCCCTGCACATTCCGCCCGCCATCCGCGATAAGGCGAAGATCGCGCTGATCCTGGTGGCGGCTCACAAACCGGGCGACAAGGTTGACGCGACGGGGAAAGTTGACTTCGGTGAGGAGGGAGTGGAGACTGCACAATCCCTCAAGGAAGAGCAAAAGCAGGCGAAGCAGGATATTCACGTGCTCGCGGCATTGCCGGCGAAAGACTCTCAGGAATGGACGATTCCGGCGCGCGCCACCGTGTTGGGAATCGTGTTTGGCCCCCATGGCCTGGACATGAAGAAGGTTGGCTCGATGGTGGTGAAGAACCCCGACCTGATCCCAGAATTGACTGAATACGCCGAGCAAACGGAAAAGGTGGGTGCCCTGGTCGAGGCCCTGGCGGAATACCAGGAGCAGCCCGATCCGAACCGCAACCTTAACGCGGCGCTGGCGGGGTTCGGCAGCACCTATAACGTCGCCGTGCCCAAGCTTGATGCCACCCAGCCCGCCAGCGCCCAAGCCACGGTGTTAATGCAGGCGATGATGCCATCTCTCTCGACCTACGACCCCATTACGCAGAGTTCGGCGGGAATGGTGGCGCAATCGGCGGGGCTGGCGGGAGCCGTGGCCACCATGTTCTTTGGTTCGCCGGTGGGACTGGCGGCGGGTGGTGCGGCGCTGTTCCTCAATCTGCGGACGATGGTGTTCCCAGACACCGACTTCCGCTCCGCCTTCGCGCAACCCTTCCAGACCACCGGCCTGGCGCTCTGTGCGAAGAATGAACCGGAGAAAGCCCGCACTCGCGTCGCGTACCTTTGGATGATGAAAGTTCCCAATGCGGAGGCGCCGCCAGTCGCGCTGCCAGAAACCGCCTACCTGCCCATCGGCAGGCAAATGCTCGATCAAGGTTCCCTTTAAGAAACCTGACGAATCCCGGCTATTGGCGCGCGCACACGGATGGGAGCTGGTATCCGCCACGAATCATGCGGACGTTCCCGTAAAGGTGCAAGCGGGTACGCCGGATGACACGTTGGACATCGACCTGACGCAAACCAAGCTGCCGGCGGGCGATTATCACCTCGCGGCTTTGTGGGATTGGGAGCCGCTCCAGGTGAAGGGCGATGTTGATCTGCGGCCGCTCGCCGACTTCAGCAAGGCCAAGGTTGTTCAGCAGTCGGCTGATCATTTGGTGACGGGCACCGGCACGGTGAAAGTGGAATTGACCGGCGCGGATTTCGAGTTTGTGAATAAGGTGGCGATGGCCAAGGCCGGGGATAAGCGTGCGACGCCCAAGGAGGTCCTCTTCACCTTGCCGAAAGGCCTGGCTCAAGGCGATCAAGAGAGTTTGGAAGTCGAAGTGGATACGTCAACTTGGGACGCGGGAAGTTATCACCTGATCCTGACGCAGACCAACGGGTCGTCGCACGATGTTCCGCTGATGATTCATCCTTCGAATCCGACGCTGGAGAATCTGCCGTGCCGCGCCAACGTTGGCGAAACTCAGCAAACCTTCTTGTTGCAGGGAACTCGGCTGGAACGAATCACGCGCATCACTACTCCGGATGCGGTTTGGGACCTTGCCGCGGTGAAGTCTGACCAGCACGACCTGAAGCAACGGAAAGCGACGGTGAAACTCCAGTCGGGGGCACACGCGGGTGATGTTTTGACAGCCAGTGTCTTCGTGCAGGACATCGAGTCGCCGCTGGTCTTTGATTCCGGTTTGAAAGTGGCGGGACCGCGCCCGAAGATTACGGACTTTACGCTCTCGCTGGCCCAGCAACCCGACGTGCAGCTTGCCCAGGGGGAAATTCCGGCGGGAGCAGCGACGAGTTTTTCGCTCTCGACCCTGAATGCCGGCACGCATCCGACTCTGAGTCTCGCCTGCGCCAACGCGGGCTTTTTGCGCGCGCCCCTGGTACTTCACCCGGGAGATCGAATGCCCAACGCCCAATTGGACTTCGCCGGTGATTCGGGACTGTTCCTTTCTGTTGACCCAGGAGCGGTGGGGCTTTCGGGTTGCCAATTGGCGGCGGTGATTTCCACCGACGATACGGGCAGTTCAGACCCTCTGGTATTAGGTCGTGTGATTCGCCTGCCTCGCATCGAAAAGTTTGCCCTGAGCAACGACCAAATTGGTTCCACACTGTATGGCGGGAGCCTGACGGGTGTTGACTTACAGATGATCGAGAAGACGGGCTGGGACGCTAAATCAAGCTACCCCGTGCAGGGAATTCCCACCTCGGTCACCGTGCAGGGAACGTCTGATCCGAACGCTGCCCAGGAGCAAACACTGAAGATTGAGCTGCCGTGGCCGCCACCTTCGCCCCACGCCCCCATCTACGTTTGGCTACGGGGGGAAACGAGCGGAAGACTTACGGACGCGAAGTACTAGGAACAGTGGTGAGTGCTCAGTGGTTAGTGGCTACAAAACTTGAAACTCGAGGAGGTCTTCTAACCACTGCCTACTTGCCGACGCGGAGCGCCTACTGCTTTCCGCCTACTGCCTACTGACTTCCTCCATCTGCCTACCGCTTATCCATGGGCACAAAGTCGCGCTTCTCATAACCCGTGTAAATCTGGCGGGGACGCGCGATTTTCTGTTCCGGGTCGTTGACCAATTCTTCCCACTGCGCCAGCCATCCTGCTGTGCGCGGAATGGCGAAAAGCACCGTGAACATTTCCGGGTGGAAGCCCAGCGCCTGGTAGATGATGCCGGAATAGAAATCCACATTGGGATACAGCTTGCGTTTGACAAAGTACTCGTCCTCGAGTGCAATCCGCTCCAGTTCCAGGGCGATGTCGAGCTTGGGGTTTCGGCCCGTGATTTCAAAGACCTGCTCGGCAGCGTGTTTGATGATGCGGGCACGGGGATCATAGTTCTTGTACACGCGATGGCCGAAGCCCATCAACTTGCCTCTGCCGGTTTTGATCCCTTCAATGTAAGCGGGCACGCGGTCCTTCGACCCGATTTCGTCGATCATCTTCAGTACTTCCTCATTGGCGCCGCCATGCAGAGGGCCTGACAGCGCGGCCGCGGCGGCGGCAGTGGAAACAAACGGGTCTGCCTGCGAACTGCCCACCGATCGCATCACGTTGGCGCTACAGTTCTGCTCGTGATCGGCGTGCAAGATGAAGAGGATGTCCAGCGCGCGGGCCATGACGGGATTGGGTTTGTATTTGATCTCGGCCATCCGCCAGAGCATGTTCATGAAATTCTCGGTGTAGCTCAAATCGTTGTCGGGATAGACGTAGGGATATCCCAAACCGTGGCGATAGGTGTAGGCGGCGATGGTAGGGACTTTGCCGATCAGGCGATAGATTTGCAGGCGCCGCGTCGCCGCATCGTGCACGTGGCGGGACTCGGGGTAAATTGTTGAACAGGGCTGCCACGGTGCTGATGAACATCCCCATGGGGTGCGCGTCGTAGCGAAAGCCCTCGAGGAAATGTTTGGTCAACTCGTGCAGCATCGTGTGGTGGGTAATGTTGTTCACCCAATCCTGCAATTGCCCTGCCGTCGGCAACTCGCCTTCCAGCAGGAGGTAAGCGACCTCAAGGAAGGAGCACTTCTCCGCCAGTTGCTCGATCGGGTAGCCGCGATACCGCAGAATGCCCTGGTCGCCATCGATGTAAGTGATGGCGCTGTGGCAAGAGGCGGTGTTCATGAATGCGGGGTCATAAGTCATCAAGCCAAACTCATCCGGGTCGGCTTTGATTTTGCGCAGATCCATGGCACGGATCGTGCCCTTATAAAATGGAACTTCGTATGTCGTATCGGTTCGGTTATCGAGAATGCTCAGCCCGTCCTTATCCATGAACGATCCTCCCATTGATGATTGCGAAACGGCCAAGTCCCACCGTGCGCCGCCCCCGCCCTTTGCCCCCGTGCTTCGTTGGAGATTATATTTGGGTTTGCCGTTAATTGCGCTAGGGAATTGTCAATTTCCCCCCATCTTTTTGGGATGGGACAATTTATCCCTCTCTGGATTTGCCTGCCCTCCCGTTGATCCTCGGCGTCAACGTGCCACGGACTTTGTCGTCCTCAGTGCTTGTGTGGATGCATGTGCGGGTGAGTATGGGTCTCGCCGCTGGCATGGATGTGCCGATGGGCGTGCACGAGGTTGGTTTGCTCCAGCAGGGAAGTCTGGTGCAGGATTTCCTCCGGCTTGCCGGCTGCGACGACGCGCCCCGCCTGGAAAACATAGCAGGCATCGGCGATGTCCTCGACGATGTCAAGGTCATGCGTGGTGGTCACGACGGTCTTGGCTCCTCCGTGCATCCCAATCAGAAGGTCAATCACCTGGCTGGCGCTGCGGGGGTCAAGCGCCGCGGTGGGTTCGTCGAGCAGCAGCACGTCCGGATCAAGCACCAGCACCGATGCCAGCGTGACCCGCTTCTTTTCGCCCGTGGAGAGGTGATGCGGCGAGCGGTCGCGCAGGTGAGTGATCTTCATTTGCGCCAGCATGTCGTCCACTGCCCCGTGAATCCTCTCCTTGGGCCACTGAAGCTGAAGGGGCCCGAAGGCGATTTCATCAAAGACGGTTGGGGAGAACAACTGAATGTCGGGACTCTGGAATACCAAGCCCACGCGGCGTCGGAAGGAGTATGTAAACTCGGGATTCAGCAAACGCTCCTCGGTCAAGGCCTCGCCACAGAAACTCACGCTGCCGCTTTCCGGGAAGGCCAAGCCGTCCAGAATGCGCAGCAGGGTGGACTTGCCGGAGCCGTTCGCTCCCAGCAGCGCGACTCGCTGACCCGGTTCGATGGCCAGGCTCAAATGATCGAGCGCGGTCACCTCGCGGTAACGAAAAGTGACTTCACGAACTTCAAACACCGGAACGGACATGGAATTTTCGATTTGCGATTTGCGACGCGCACGGCCAACGCTGCGCGTTCGTTTGCGCGGCTCCACTCAGCCCGCTGATTCGAACCGCAAATCCACAATACCAAACGAAACTATCGGCCGAAGTAGAATGCGGCGCCAGCGAACGCCACGAAAGCTGCGAGCATCATCCAGTCGAGGCGGGCGGCGTGGAAATCATCAAGCACGTAGACTTCGCCGCGAAAACCCCGGGCGAGCATGGCGCTGTAGACGTCGCCGCTCAGTTGCAACGTCTTCGACATCAGCACGCCCACACTGGCGGAAGCCAGGCGGCGGTAGTCCGACCCCTTCAGTTCTCCCACCAGGCGGCTGCGGCGCGATTCCAGCATATCGCGAGCGCTTTCCAAGAGAAGAAAAATATAGCGATAAGCCATCCCCAAGATTACAACCACGACGACGGGCACGCGGAGCACTCGCAGCGCCTTCAGCACGTGGCCCCAGGGCGTACAAAGGATCAGCAGAACTGAAAGCGTGGCGGCGGTTTCAACCCGGCTGATCAAGTAGCCAGCGCTGAGCAATCCCTGGGCGCTCAGCGGCCAGCCGAGGCCGGGGAGGCGCCAAACGACGCGGCCCGGGATAACGAATGGCGCGGGCAAGGCGATGACGCCGGTAAACAAAATGACGGGAATCCAGACTCGCGTTCCCAGGACGTGCGGGGAGACGCGTGAAAACGCGGCCAGCAAAAGTGCGACCGCGAAGATCGTCCCAATCACCCAGAGTCTATGAGCGGTCGCAGTGGCGATAATCAGGGCCAGGATGCCGACCACCTTGATGCGCGGATCAAGGCGCTGAAGCAAACCATGGGCCTTGGCAAGTTCCTCCGCCACCAGAGCGTGCTCCATGGCTTGAATGAAACTGGCAAGGCTGCGCTCAAGAAAATTCATGGGTTGCCCGTAAGTGACCGGTCACGCCTGGTGACTTGCTTCCTGTACCGGACGCGCGCCTTTATTCCGTATGCGAGCGGCGAGTGAGCCTGCCAGCAAGAAAACCAGAATGATGGCGCCCGCACCAAACATCGCGGAAAGCGCGTAGCCCAATCCCGGCCGGCGCACGAACGGCGGGGCGTATTGCGGAAAGGGCGCGGTCCACACGTTGGAGAGGCGCTCCATCCCTCGCGGCGGCTGGGCCGGCGGCAGGGTGTGGCGGGAAGCGATGGCAATTTTCCCTCGCTCCTGCTGACTGGAATAATCGCGCGCGGTCCACTCGCCCCAAGCCGTCCCAGTGGCAAGAATTCCCAGCGGAGTCAGCACCAGGAGCAGCGCCAGACCGATCCAAAGCGGGCGCAGGGCTTTCCACATGCCGTCTTTGGAAATGTCCGCCTCCGCGCCACCGGTTGCCAAATCTTTGGGAGCCGTGCGTTCCAATAGGTAGGGGTTGGTGCGCTGGAAGTAAGCCACCACGCCGGCTGAAAGAATCAGTTCCGCCAGGCCCGCAAACGTAAGGTGGCCGAGCATCATGGCGGGGATGGCGATGCCAAGAGAATACGGGGCGTAAAGCGGCGCGCCACTCGCGTCCTTGAAGAAAATGGGCTGAATGCCGAATTCCAACGCGGCGCAAAATGCCGAGGCATTGATGGCCGCGTAACCCGCCAGGGCAGCGGCCAGCACGCGGCGGCTGGAGGTAAGGGCCGCACGCCCCGCTGCCAGGCGATAGACCGCATACGCCACCAGCGAACCCACGATGGCCATGTTGAAGCAATTGGCGCCCAGCGTCGTGATGCCTCCATCGCCGAAGAAGACCGCCTGAATCAACAAAGCGATGGAGATGGAAAGTATGGAAGCCCACGGTCCAAGGATGATGGTGGCAATCGCCACGCCCACCGCATGTCCCGTGGTTCCGCCCGGCAACGGCAGGTTGAACATCATGATGACAAAGGAAAGCGCCGCCATCACCGACAGCAAAGGTACCAACCGCGTCGTCAGGAGCTTCTGCACGCGCCGCAACGCGGTGTACCAGAATGGCGCCGCCGCTCCATAAAGAGCCGCGCAAGTCGAAGGGCTGAGATATCCGTCGGGAATGTGCATGTGTGCTTTCTGAAAACTTCCGCGGCCGCGGGAGAACCTGCGAGCCGTTGATGCCACCGACCATTGTAACTTATCCGCCGAATGAATGGCCTTCGGCGATGGTTGGCGGGCGTGGAAACGCTCTCCTTTCGAGATGGCCGGCGCCGCCCGGCGCGGCAAATCGCCAGCGACATATCCACATCACGCCGCGGCTAACTTCAGACCCCGGGACTTCCGCGAGATTCGTAAGGCCGTGCTTGGGAACCGTTCCTGCTGCGATGCGAACCGGGCTGTTCACCGCCGGAGCGCCCGGCGGGAGGCTAGTCTGGCTGCCTGATGGGGGGTCGAAAAGGCCCTTAAAAAGCCCCGTTTTCATCCAGATTTAGCGGAATTCGGGCGGAGCGAATGTTGGACATGATCATCGAAATCCACGATAACGTCTTTGCATTCAGTTTGATAGTTGAAAAATGCGTGAAATTCGGCCCTGAAGGCAGATAAGTCATTCAGAATCAGCAACTCATCGGCATCGGGCATTTAGTCTTATAATAAGTGGCTTGTTTTCATCAACTCATCGGGTTCTTTCGCTGAATTTCATTTTTTCGGAAGGGAGGATCGAAGTATCGGACATTTTAGCGGCTAGCACTTCCTGCCGCACGGCTACGTCGATCACGGTCCGGACAGGTTCCAGGCGTTGGGAGCGGAAGGCTTTGGCGATTTGATATTGGCCCCAAGAAACAATTAGCCACCGAAACTAGACTATCATATCCATCGCCGTTTGTCAAGCGGCAAATGCGCGTCTTCGTTGGGAGCGGCGGCTTTTCGTCCCCCTGTGCACGGCGGTGCGGGGAACACCCATGCCATCGTCGAAGCCGAGTCAGGTTTTATCCTGTCTGCCTCCTGCCGCGTTGGGAATTATTGCCTAGTCCTGTGGTAGACTGGCGCCATGATCAACGGCACACACTTCATCATTTACAGCAAAGACCCCGAGGCTGACCGGGAGTTCTTTCGTGACGTGCTCAAGTTTCGCTCGGTCGATGTGGGAGACGGCTGGCTGATTTTCGCGCTTCCGCCTGCGGAACTGGCGGTTCACCCGGCGAGCGCCAATTTTGTGCAGCGCCAGGCCGACCACGAATTGACGGGCGCGGTTCTGTACCTGATGTGTGACGATTTGAAGGCCACCCTGAAGTCGCTCAAAGCCCAAAAGGTCAAATGCGCGAAAGTTGCAAAGGCCGCGTGGGGTTCATACACCAGTGTCCTGCTGCCGAGCGGCGGCGAGATCGGTCTATACCAGCCAACTCACCCGACGGCGCATCGGCGCAGGACGAAGCGAGCGCGATGAGCTCACCACCCACCGTCCGCGGACAGGTCCCGCCTTTCCAACTTTTGCTTCTGAGATGATCTGATGATGACACCACCACCGGTTGCTTTGGTTACAGGCGCGTCGCGAGGAATTGGACGCGGCATCGCCCTGGCCCTCGCTCGCAGCGGCTACAGTGTGGCGATCAACTTTGCTGCGAATCGTGATGCGGCGGAGGAATGCCAGCGGCTCTGCCGTGCGGAGTTAACGGCAGGGTCAGGCGCGTCGTTCGAAATATTCCAGGGAGACATTTCCAATGCGGGTAACCGTCGCCATCTGCTCGACGCTGTGGTTGCCCGCTTTGGCTGGATTGACCTTTTGGTGAACAACGCGGGCGTGGCGCCTACCGAGCGCAAGGACTTGCTGGAGGCCTCGGAGGAGAGCTTTGACCGCTTGATCGCGATTAACTTGCGCGGCCCATATTTCCTGACGCAAGCCGTGGCCAATCTGTGGCTGGGAGGTTTGAAAGACCACTCCGACCGGCCGCACCCCAAGGTTATCACCATATCGTCGATCTCCGCGTACACGGTCAGCGTCAATCGCGGCGACTACTGCATCAGCAAAGCCGGACTTGCCATGATGACTCAGCTCTTTGCCGCGCGGCTGGCAGGGGAGGGAATCCGCGTCTACGAGATTCGTCCCGGCATCGTGGCGACCGACATGACCGGCCCGGTGAAGGAGAAGTACGACCGCATGATTGCCGATGGGCTGACCCCCATTGCCCGTTGGGGAACTCCGGAGGATGTAGGCCGCGCCGTGGTGGCGATCGCGCAGGATCATTTCCCATTTTCGACGGGCGAAGTGTTGAACGTTGACGGAGGATTCCATATCAGGTGGCTGTGACTGGACCTTTGAGCCATCGGGCCATTTGGCGATTTGGCCATCTTCTGATCGGGTCATCGGGCCATTAAACCCCAAGCCTATTGGACGGTCGCCTCGATTGCCGTTAGTTTCTCGGAGAGCCGTAGATTCTGGAGCAGGCGCAGCGGCTATTGCAATGACTCAATGGCCAGATGGCCCGATGACCCGATGACACAATGGCCCGTTGGCCCGATTAACTATGATTCACATTGACTACACACTGACACCACAAGCGCTCTTACCGCGGATCGAGCGCCTCTTCGAATTATCCGCAGTCAAGATTCGCGCGGTGGCGGAGGCGTTTGAGACTTCGCCGGGCTCGCCGGTATTCACCGTGCAGGGTAAATACGTTGGACGCGACTGGACGGAGTGGACGGAGGGGTTTCACTACGGCTCGGCGCTGTTGCAGTTTGACGCGACGGCAGACCGAGTGGTTTTTGAACTGGGCCAAACGCAAGACGGTGGAGCGCATGGCGGCGCACGTGACGCACACGGGCGTACACGACCATGGTTTCAACAACGTCAGCACCTACGGAAACCTGCTGCGGCTGGCCACGGAAGGCAAAATCGACGCGAGCGACTTTGAGAGGCACTTTTACGCGCTGGCGCTGAAAGCAAGCGGCGCCGTGCAGGCGGCGCGCTGGTCAAGGACTCACGACGGCCGTGGCTATATTTGCTCGTTCAATGGTGCACACTCGCTCTTCGCGGATACCATCCGTTCGCTGCGTTCATTGGCCATCGCGCACCGCCTGGGCCACGCCCTGAAAGGCGAGAACGACCGGCGCATTTCGCTTCTGGAACGGCTCGTGCACCACGCCGCGGTGACGGCGGAATACAACGTTTACTATGGCGAAGGCCGCGACGCCTACGACGTTCGCGGGCGCGTGGCCCATGAGTCGATCTTCAACACCGCCGACGGCGTCTACCGCTGCCCTTCCACACAGCAGGGCTATTCGCCGTTCACCACGTGGACGCGGGCGCTGGCCTGGATCATGTGCGGGTACGCGGAACAATTGGAGTTTCTCGAAACAGTTTCTGACGCCGACCTGGAGCCGCTCGGTGGACGCCACAAAATCGAAAGCATGATGCGGAGAGCGGCGGAAGCCACGTGCGACTATTACCTGGATCAGAGCGCTGCCGACGGCATTCCCTACTGGGACACAGGCGCTCCGAATCTTGCCAAAATCGGTGACTGGCTGAATCAACCGAGCGACCCGTTTAACGCCCATGAGCCCGTGGATAGCTCTGCCGCCGCGATCGCTGCACAGGGGTTGTGGCGCTTCGGGACTTATCTCAGTCGCGACGCGCAGCACTCCACTCGTGGCAACGATTATCGCCAGGCGGCCCTAACCATTGCCAAAACGCTCTTCGACTCACCCTATTTGTCGACCGATCCTCACCACCAGGGTTTGATCCTGCACTCGGTGTACCATCGTCCGCGCGGCTGGGACTACGTTCCTGCGGGACAGCACGTTCCCTGCGGCGAATCTTCGATGTGGGGTGATTATCACGCGCGGGAGTTGGCGCTGATCATCAAGCGCGCAGCGGGGAAAGAAGCGATTCCTGCTTTCTTCGGGGTTGCAGATAACGCTGCGTGAAGAGGGTGCAACTCGAAGCGCGGGCCCGCTTCGAGGGGCCGCGCTTCGCATGGACACCATTCACTACTTACTATTTCCAGTTTCCACGCTCGCCGTTTCCTTGATTCCTTCCACCGCGACCATCAACGGTTCCGACGGGTGCATGGTGGTGGAATTTGATTCCGCCGCGGCGACTACATAAATTGGCTGGGTGATGGGCTTGGCCCAATCTTCCGCGTGCAACGTGAACGTGCGCGAACTCTGGTTCTCGGGCACCAGCACGCCGTTCAGGCCGACGTTTACGACGCGCACGCCGGGCGGCAGATTCCGAACCGTGCAGGGCACTCGTCCTTGGAAACCGTTTTGACGATCGACGTGGAGCGTGACCTTGACGTCCTGGCCGGGTTCGAGATGGACGGTGGCAGGATCGAGCGACACGACGAGGTCAGGCGGCGGAACAACGGAGGCAAGTTGCAGCGGCGCGTCTTCATCGGCGACTCGGACGCGGTCATGAGTGCCGATTCGCGCATGCCCCACGATTTTGAATTCCGTCGGCATGGCGACGTCGGAGGCGTTCGCGTCCGCGGAAAGCAGCACAACGGTGGAATCCTGGCCGGCGGGAATGGTGGCTGGACTTGCCTTGACGCCAGCCGGCAGTCCTGTGACCTCCAAATCAATCGGGCCGTCATAACCCGGCACGCGGCTCGCAGTTACCGTAATGAAAGCAGTTCCACCCTTGGGAATATTGGGATTGCTGGGATCGGCGCGGAGTTCGAAGTCAGGATCAGCGTCGTGAATGGACAGCCGGTAGGCAAAGTCCTGGCCTTCCAGGCCGCGGACGTCCTTGAGATGCAGGATGTATTCACCATCCTTCGGTGCGACGAAGTTCAGCCGCGAGTCGGGACCGTATCCGGGGCCGCCGTCATCGTTTCGCCACGTCAGGTGGTACACCGGCAAACCGTTGGGCGGAAACTCGGCATCGGGCGGAAGGATCTGCACGCGGTAAACCGTCGTATTCACGGCATGGACGTCCGGCGACGTACCCAGAAGCGCCCAACGCAAGCCATCGGCGGAGCGCAATTTTACGTCTTCATCCGGTTGATCGGGTATATAAACCAGTTGATCGAGTTCGTCGCCCACCATCAGGTAGTCCATCTCATGCAGGCCGGCCGTCGAGGTCAAGCGGATGCCGCTACTTCTCGAATCGCGGTCGGATAGCGTGGTGAAGGTCTGATTCAGGCAGCGCACCGTGGCGCGGGGAATGGAATTGCCTTGGGCATCGAGCACCTCGATGATGGAGTCGAGCGGCGAGCCCAATCTTGCCGCGGCGACGTCGATGCTAATCTTTTCGTCCTTCGTCGCATGAAAGCGGAAGTAGTCCTCGTCAGCGGTCCCGCCGTTTTTCGCGCCACCGGCGATGTGGCCATTGATGGTGACCGGAAGGGTGACTGCCTGTGCCTGCGCCACGGAATTATTGGGTTCCTGCTCGAGAATCTCAGGGTCGTTTCCTACCTCGAGTTTCACGGTATTGAGTGTTGCGCCCTGGCTCGCTTGCACCGAGAGCGGCATGGTGGTCCAACCGTGAGCCGACTGGGGCGGATTCACTTTCACTTCGCGTACGTTACCCAAATTGACGCCCTCGACCGTGACGTCGGCTGGACCGCCGGCGCGAACTCCCAGAGGGAAGACGCTTGTAATGTAGGGCAGAGGCCCTGCATCAATGCGATAAAAGCGGTTCTCGTCACCGCCCTCTTCGCGGTCGGTAACGGCCAAGGTGTATTTTCCGGCTTGTGGCAGCGTGTAGGTCAGCACGGCGTCGGCGCGATTCTCGTCGCGTCCCGCCTCGGCCAGCGTCTGTCCGGCTGCATTTCGCACGGTTAGCAGCGATTCGAGGCTCGAACCCAGGCGCGCCGCCGAGACTCGGAATACAAGTTGTTCGCCGGCGCGGCCGTCAAACTCGTAGCTGTCCACTTCCCCCGGGACAGCAATGGTGCCCACCAGCGTCGCGGGCAGGGTCGTGGCTTCCGCCTCGGTCCTCATCCGGCCCATCGAATTCGAACTTGCCCACACCTCGGGCAGCGAGCCCACATCAAACGGCATCATGTTCGAAGTACCCAACGGCGTGCGGATGCGGAACCAATGCAGACCCGGCTCAGTATCCTTTGCGGCGGTTACTTCGATCGTGGCGGTTTGCTTGATGCCACGCTGCACAGGGGCGGCAGTAGTGAAAACAGCTACTTTTGGCACTTCCTCGGGCACGTCGACGATCTGCGTGACCTTGGCGCTGATGCGCGGAGAGTCGAAGACAACGTCTTCGATGTCGCCGAGGTTTCGTCCGTCCAGAGTCACGGTCGCCGTCGTGCCGCGCTCCATGCCCACCGGCCACACCTTGGCGACGGCGGGAGGAATGACTCGATTGTCGGCCTGTAAGGGCGGGGCTGGGACCACCGCGAGTAGGCAAAGGCCTATTGCCGGAAGAAAATTGATTTTCATAAGATCCTCGTCTGCACGCCACGCTTTCTTGTGTTGGACTCGTTGGGTGATTTCACCATGCCAATGCACATCGCGAATTCCGAATTCCTAATTCCGTATTCCGAACCCCGAATCCCGTATTTCGTGTCCCGGGCCCAGTATCCCGAACCTGTATCCCGCGTTCCGAACCCTGTATATCGAGTTCCGACTCCGGAATCGCCTATCCCGAACCCCGAGTCCCGGATCCCGGACCCCGTTTCTTTAGCGGCTCGCGGTCTGTTCCAATCCCTTTTCCGCCGGTCCTTGAGGGGTAAACGCTACCCATGGCCCCATGACTTCCTTGAACGATTTCATGTCAAACAAACTCACCGTGCCATTGAAGCGGCCCGCCGCCAGACGCGTTCCGTCTGGGCTGATGCTCAGCGCCTCCACCCAATCCGGCTGGTGATCGATCACGCCGACGGGGTCCAGCGTGGCGGCTTCGCGAAAGCGGATGGAACCATCGGAGGAACTGGTGATCAGCGTTTTTCCATCGGGAGTCCACGCGAGCGCCAGGATGCTGTCCTCGTCGGCGATCAGGGAACGCAGCAGGTGACCGTCAGAATCGCCCACTTGCCAAACGTAAATGGTTTTGTCGTAGCCCGCTGCGGCAATCTGCTTTCCCGAGGGCGAGTAGGCAATGCTGGTTAGGCCGTCCGTGGCGTCGCCCAAAGTGTAAAGCCGCTGCCCGGTAGCAATGTCCCAGATCTTCACGCTGCGGTCCTGCGAGCCGGACGCCAAATGCTTGCCATCAGGACTGAAAGCCACCGCAAATACTGCGTCGATGTGATCCTGGAGGTTTTTCACTTCCTGGCCCGTGGCGGCGTCCCACAGCTTTACCATCTTGTCGTAGCTGCCGGAGGCCAGCAGCTTGCCGTCCGGGCTCCACGCCACGGAGTAGATGCAGTCCTTGTGGCCCACCAACGTTTTGAGGAGCTGGTGCGATTGGACGTCCCAAATCTTGATTTCGCCGCCGCGCTGGGCTGGTCCACCCGCGGCTGCAAGCATCTTTCCGTCAGGGCTGAAGGCGAGGGAGCGGACGTAATCCGCATGCCCGGAGAGCGTCGCCAAGGGCTTGCCGCTTGCCACATCGATCAGCCGGACATCTTGATAACCTCCCACGGCGAGCAGCTTTCCGTCGGGCGAAAACTTCACCGACGCCACGGGCGACACGACCGGACTTGCGGCTTGATGTCGGGGATGGCCAGCGGTGCAAGCGTCTTCGATGCTTCGCCGGGCGCCGGCCCCAGCGCGCCGCCCTCCACCCACTCTTTCAGCGCGGCGATGTCCGCTGCCGGCAAGGGATCGCCACCGAAAGGCATGCGCGGCTGAACCTTGCCCTCCAGCATCAGAATCATGCGGCTCTGATCGGCTTTACCCGGAACGATGACAGGCCCATGCGCGCCACCCTTCATCAGCGCAGCGTAGCTCTCCATCACCAATCCGCCCATCTTGGAGGCGCTGGAGTGGCACGCCAGGCAATTCTTCTGCAGGATCGGCGCGACCTCGGAGTTGAAGTTTGGCGTGGAATCCGCATGCACGCGCTGGGGCGTGCCACCAAGACACCAAGACACCAAGAGAAGCAAAGAGGTAGACGCGACAAAAAATACGGCGGGCAACCAACGACTATGCATTTCAGCCTTCGCTTGGTGTCTTGGTGCCTTGGTGGTCAGTTTCTTCATTTTTCTCGCGTATTCCGTTTCCCCTGTCCCGGTTCTCTAGTGGTTAAACATGAACTCTTCGCTGGTCAACATGGCCCAGGCCAGGTCGTTCAGGGCGGCACGGCGCGCATCGTCGGTGGACTGCCCGTTATGCTGTTCGGCCGTGCTCAGGGCGCTGACTAAAGCGGTTCGCTCTTTGTCCGTGGGGTGGCGGCTGAAAGATGCCAGGTAAAGGTAATCCACGATTTGATCGTCGGTGAAGCCGAGCTTGAGCAAGCATTCCGATCGGAGCTGCCGGGGGCGCGCAGCTTATTGTTCAGCGTGTCGCCGTTGAAGATATGCAGCGCCTGCGTAACCGTTGGCACTGAGGTGCGTTCACTTTCGCGGGTCTGCGCCCGCACGGGCCGGCCAAAGGCGGAAAGGAAATAGGAACTCACCGCCGTGTCGGGCAATTGCAGGGCGCGCGTTCCCGCGGGATATCCTCGAACTTCTCCGGCACCTTGGTGACCTCGGAATAGGCATCCAGCAATACTTCCGCGGGCAAGCGCTTGATGACGTAGTGCGACCCGAATTTGTCATCGTCGGCATTTTCCTTGAGCGGCGTGGAGGAAGCCTGGTAGGTGGCCGACTGCATGATGGTTCGAATCAGGTAATCGACGTCGAAGTTGTGCGCCACAAAATCCTTCACCAGGTCATTCAGCAGCTTGTCATTGGTGGCGGGGTTGGTATCGCGGAGGTCTTCGACCGGCTCCACCAGTCCGCGCCCCATAAAGTTGCGCCAAATGCGGTTCACAATGTTGCGCGCAAAGAAGGGGTTCTGCGGCGAGGTGAGCCACTTGGCAAAATAGACGCGGGTGTCGCCCGGGAGTGCTTTCCGGAAGCGCCCTGGCATCCAGGGGCTTGGGCGGCAGGACGGTCATGAAGCGGTCGTCCGTGAATTCGCCGGTGGGCGCCGAATAAACGGTGACGTCATTGAGAATCTGTCCCCACGCCCGGGCCGCGACGTCGTGATTTGCATAGGTCTTCAGCCGCACGCGCGCAAACAGGTTGGCCATGCCGTAATAGTCTTTTTGCGTCCACTTGGCCAGGGGATGATTGTGGCAGTGCGCGCAGGTAATGGTGATTCCCAGAAACGCCTGCGCCATGTTTTCCGTCGTGTCCAGCGGATCGCGATGGACCACCCAGTAATTGGCCGCGCCATTCTCCACGGTGTTGCCGGTGGCGGTCACGATTTGATAAACGAACTTATCCCACGGCTTATTGCTGGCGACGCTGTCGCGAATCCAATCGTAGTAGCTCCACATCTCTTCGTTAGACAGATGGTTGCTGGAAACCAGCAGCAAGTCTGACCACTTGTACGCCCAATAATCCACAAACTCAGGCCGCTTCATGATGCGCGTCGATCAGCCGGTTGCGCTTGTCCGGCGAGCGATCCTTGACGAATTGCTCGACTTCGGCGGGAGTGGGCAGAATGCCGGCGGCATCCAGATAGGCCCGGCGGATGAATTCCGAATCGCTGGCGGGGGGCGAAGGCGGAATGTGCAGGACCTCGAGGTGATGCAGGATGTCGTCGTCAATGTAATTGTGCCGCGGCGCCTGCTTGAAGACCGACTCCTCCAGTTTGTAAGGAAGGGAATGCGCAAGCGCGAAAACGTGACATGGCTTTGGTACCAGACGGTCACCGGCGCTTCGCCAAAGCTGTGCATGGTGACGTGGCCGTAATTGTCAACGGTGGCCACGCCTTCGTTGCCACTGTCGTACTTGGCCCAGCGGGTCACGTCTTCCTTGCGGCCGTCGGAGAAGATCGCGGTCACGACCAGTTGCTGTTCGGCGCCGGGACGCAGCGAAGCTTCCTGGGGGAAAACTTCAATTCGCGTCACCCGCGCGTCAGATTCCTGCGGTGCGGGCATGCCCTGAGCGATCCAGCCGGAAACAACCTGATACTCGGGTGAGTCGACCGCGAAGCGCTTTCCGCCGCCGTGCGGGATGGTGAGAGTCGGTTTCAGCAGGATCAAGCTCTTGGCGGGCTCGAGGCGATCGGTGCGCCGTGCCAGGGCTTGGTGGGTCAAGGTCAAGTAATCGGTTTCCGCGATCGTAGCCGCGCAGGGTCAGCTTGAAGCCATTCTTTCCCGCCGCCGCGCCATGGCAAGGGCCGGAGTTGCATCCCATTTTCGTCAACACCGGCTGCACGTCGTTGCGGAAACTCCACACCGCCGGAGCGGTGAAATTCTTGATGCTGACCGGAATGCTGGCGCGATGCCCGTGGAAGGTGGCAGTGATGGTCGCCTGGCCGTCGCCTTGGGCGACAGCAAAATCATTGCTGATCTGCGCCACCTTGGGGTTCGAGGAGGCGAGGGCCGCCTGGGCCGTCAAGTCTTCCTGGTGGCCGTCCGCGAATGTCCCTTCCACCACCAGCCGCTGATTGTAATGCGACCCGGAAATGGCGATGGCTGCGGGGAGAATTTCAATTTTGTCAGGGGAACTTGCGGGTAAGCGTTGTGATCGGCGACCGGCGCCATGTGTGGCTTGTTGGCCTCGCTGGATTCCGGTTTGTATTCGCCGCCCGTGGTGGTAGGGCGCGTCTTTGCGCATCTGCGGGGATGAGGAATCTGGCGACTGCTGTGCGTTCGAACCGTGGTCGGCACAAAACACCAAGAACGAACAAATGAGTACAACGAGCAGCAAGAAAACGACGCGGATTCATGAATCCCCCAAAAAGGCAGTGACGAGTGACGGGTGACGAGTGGACAAGCGACCTAGAACTGTGAGCGAACACTCGCAAGTGCCGTTCGAATTGGGAATCCTGAATCTTAGGTCTTGCCCGCTGGTCACTCGTCACTTGTCACTCTTCACTGTTCCTCACGCCAGCAGTTCATCAATCGGATCAAAGCCATGGTCCACCAGGCGTACCACGCGGCCTTGCGGCGTCTTAAGTTCGGTATCGATGGGGATGCCCAGGCACTTGTACACCGTCGCCGCCACATGCGCGGGCATGACCGGGCGATCCTTGGGCGCGCCGCCGATGGCGTCCGACGCGCCCACCACCTGGCCGCCCTTGATGCCGCCGCCGGCCAGGACGACGGTCCAGCACTGCGGCCAGTGGTCGCGGCCGCCCGGCGGGATTGATTCGGGGTGTGCGGCCAAACTCGCCCGTGGCCAACACCAGCGTGCTTTCCAGCAGACCCCGCTCGCTCAAGTCTTCCAGCAGCGAACTGTAAGCGTTGTCAAACATCGGCCCCACCAGGTCGCTATAACATTGGATGGGACTGAAGGGAGCGGAACCGTGAATGTCCCAGGTGATGTCATTGAAGACGGTCTCAAACATGTTCACGGTAACAAACCGTACGCCCCGTTCCACCAGGCGGCGCGCCAGCAGGCAGCCCTGCCCAATGCGCGTCATGCCGTAGCGCTTGCGCATGTCTTCCGTTTCCTGCGTCAGCTCAAAAGCCTCGCGCGCCTTGGCGGAGGTCATCAGCGTATAAGCCTGGTTGAAGGTGGCGTCCATCAATTTGGCGTCCTGGTTGCTATCCTCGAAGTACTTGCACCGACTGGTCGATGACTTGGCGCCAACTGCGCCGGCGGTCAACGCGCACCGCGGAGATGTAATCGGGCGGCAGCATGTCGGGCACTTTGAAAGTTGGCCGCGGAGGGGTCCGCGTTGAGGACGAAGGGATCAAAGGCCTTGCCCAGGAATCCGGCGGTGTCGCCGTGCGGCAGGTTGCCGCCGAGTTCTCCAATGATGTAGGGAATCAGAACATTGGGCGGCATGTCGCCGCGCGGGCCCCGCTCAAACCTCAGCACCGAGCCGTAATTCGGGCGACTCCAGGCCTCCCTGGAACAACCGCCCGGTTTGCATCATTTGGCAGCCGGTATCGTGGACTGCCGCCGCCGTGTGGTACACGGACCGCAGCAAGGCGAACTTGTCCGCGTGCTTGGCCATGCGCGGAAAGATTTCCGAAATCTCGATGCCGGGAACGTTGGTCTTGATGGGCTTGTAGGGGCCGCGGATGGAGGCTGGCGCGTCCGGCTTCATGTCCCAGGTGTCGAGTTGGCTGGGCCCGCCGACCAGCATCAACTGAATGCAGTTGATGTCCTTGTCGTTGGGATCGACCGCGCCCGAGGCTTTGAGGGAAAAGAACTCGGAAAGGGTTAAGCCCATGAATCCGAGCGCGCCCGGCGTGCAAGAAAGTCGCGGCGGGTCACCCCATCGCAAAAGTGAACTTTCTTGTCTGCGTCCAGCCTGAACATGATTTTGGCGACTCCCTCCCAAAGTGACGATCTCGGCGGATTCACGAGCGGCGGCTGCGATCCTTAGATGTGGGCACGCCCGTCCCTTCAGGGTCATCGGCAGGACGAGAGACTGGAAGGTATCCAGTGGAATCCGTTAGCATTGTCGGTTGCCCTGAGGGGGAGCCACTACTCTGAATTGCTAAGGCTCCATTACAGTATGATTACCGGAAAGCTCACTCCGTTGCCAACGGCTCCGTACTTAAATATTCGGCTCGCCCTGAGCCGCGCTTATCTATAACGCAACCGGCGAGGCAGGAGTGAGGAGATTTTCAGCTATTTACATCCAAGGACTTGTTGTGGATGGTACGCCGGCCTGCCCGCCGGAATCTTGCCTGGCAGGCCGGCGCATGTGTCATACGCTAGCAGGGAGGCTATGCTTCCTCCCATTGTTTCTTGATATAGGCGAGTGCTCTCGCCAGGGCGGGTTCGGGGCTGTCGGTGGGGCGAAACTCCATGTTGAGCCATCCCGAGAATCCCCATTCCTTGAGGGCGTGGAAGCCCGGGCGGTAATCGAACGGCAGCGACCCCGGTTCGGTGCGGGCCTTGCCATCCGCCAGGTGGACGTAGACCGTGTACTTGCCGTACTTCTTCAGGGTGGCGGCGATGTCCTGCTCTTCCCGTTGCATGTGATAGAAGTCGCTGATCAGCTTGAAGCCGGGCGCGCCGACGGCTTCAACAAATCCTGCCGCCTGGCTTTGCAGGTACATGAAGTGGGTTTCCTTGCGGTTGCAAGCCTCAAGCATAAGGTTAACGCCGGTGCGTTCGACGTCCGGCACCAATTGCTTGAGTTGTAAGACCAGCAGGCGTTCCTCGATTTCCCGCGGGGTCATAAGGGGAGAAATATCCTGAAAGCGGTTGGGGCCAAAGGTGGGGACTTCCAGCACATCGCTGGCTCCCAGTATTCGAGCCATCTCCAGGCGTTGGCGGTCGGTCTCCACGGCCTGGGCGCGAACGGCGGGGTCCGTGTCAATCAGTTTGATCGAGCCGATGATGGCGCTGACGGCAATCCCGATGCCGGCGAGTTGCTCCTGGATCGCTTCCACCGGCTGGTTCAGCCATTCGCCACCCAGTTCGATCCCGTCGTAACCGAGTTTCTTAACCAGTTGCGCCCGCTCGCGCAGAGTCATCTCTCGGGGCAGGGGAGTGCGCACCCCAAAGCGGACCTTCCCAGCCTCAGGCTTGGCCGAAAGCGGAGTGACCCCCAGCGCCGCGCTTCCGAGCGCCGCGCCACACCCTGCCAGGAAATCTCTTCGGCTTAGTTCACTGCCGTTGGTCATCGTGATCCTTTCATCCAGGGAACTCGCAGCGTGGAAGCCATACGCCTTACATCAATGTATTCCCCTGCATAGTTGTGGGCTAAGAGCATAACGCCAAAAGCCGAAATTCGAAACCCAAGTCGTCACGACTAATTTGCTTAAGACTGCTCCGGTTTTGCCGCTGGCCCCGGCGCGTCGCGATCCAAAAGCTCGCGCACCTGGGACAAGAGGCCGGTTTGGGTAAAGGGTTTTTGAACATAAGCGCTCAGGGTGCTCCAGTGCCGCATGATCTGATCGGTGTACCCGGACATGAAAAGCACCGGCGTGCGGGGGAATTCCGCGCTGAATTTCTCCGCCAATTCAATGCCACCCATCGACGGCATGATGATGTCGGTCAAGAGCATGTTGACCGGCCCCGCCTGGCTGCGTGCCAACGCGAGGGCTTCGACGCCGTTGGCGGCTTCCAGAACTGTATAGCCGGAGCGTTGCAATATCCCGCGAGTATATTTCCTCACCCCGGGTTCGTCTTCGGCGAGAAGAATCGTTTCACCCCTTGAGGCGGCGTTCTCCGTTGACGGCGCCAAACCCGCGTTGGCATCCCATCCAACCGAGGGGAAGAACAATTTGATGGTTGTTCCCTTCCCCAGTTCGCTCGAGACCCAAATGGAGCCGCCGCTCTGGTTGACGACGATTCCGTAAACGGTCGGCAGGCCCAGGCCGGTGCCCTTCCCGTGCTCCCTGGTGGTGTAAAACGGTTCAAAGAGGTGGGATTTGACCTCTGGCGACATTCCCGTCCCCGTGTCGGCGACTGTTACCACGACGGAGTGGCCAGGGTTCACGAAGAGGTGGGTCCGCGCGTACTGCTCGTCCACGAACATACTGGAGGTCCCAATCGTTAGCTTGCCGCCGTCCGGCATGGCATCCTTGGCGTTGACGGCGAGGTTCATGAGCGCCTGCCCCACTTGTCCGGGATCAGCGCGAAAAGCCCCCGCCGCGGGGTCGAGCGACAAACTCAAGTCAATTTTCTCCCCCAGCACTCGCCGCAGAATGTTCTCGTAATCGCCAATCAATTCATTTACGGCGACGGTTTTGAGGTCGGGAGTCTGGTGATGACTGAAGGCCACCAACTGCCGGGTCAGGCCCGCCGCCTGCATTGCTGCTTTGGCAAGTTCATTCATCGAGTCCCGCTGGCTGTTGTCGGGAGCCATTTCCGCCAGGACCAGGTGGGCGTAACCGTTGATGATGGTTAGCAGATTGTTGAATTCGTGGGCGATGCTGCCGGCCAGACGGCCCACCGTTTCCAGTTTCTGGGACTGGAAGAGTTGTTGCTCCAGCCGCTTCCGATCGGTGATGTTCTGGATGACCCCGATGAAGCGGACAGGTCTTGATCCCTCGTCAAAGAACACCCGCCCGCGGCTTGACAGGCAGCGCTCGTGGCCATCGTCAATGCCGACCGTGCGATATTCGTCGGCGTAGTGCCCGCTATTTTCGAAGCGCAGAGCTGTCTGTACCATTTGGGTAGCATGGTCCCGGTCAGCCGGGTGAATGGCCCGCCGGAAGGTTTCATAATCAACTTCCGCATTCGTCGCAAGCCCAAAGTGCTGACGGGCCAGGCGCGACCAAATCAGCTTGCCGGTCTGGGGATGGAAATCGAAGGTGCCGATTTGTGTCGTCTCCACGGCCAGGGCCAGGCGTTCCTCGCTTTCGCGCAGTTCTTCCTGAACTTCCCGGCTCCGGCGCTGTGCTGCGGCGTCCGCCACCTCCCGCTCCACGGCGGGTACCAACCTTGTGAGGTTGTTCTTGGTAAGGTAATCGTGCGCCCCGGACTTCATCATTTCGACGGCGGTCTCTTCACCCATCACTCCGGATACCACAATGCAGGGAGTGTCGTGGCCGCACTCCTGGAGGATTCGCAAAGCTCCGGGTGCGTCAAAGCCCGGCAAATGGTAGTCCGCGACGATCACGTCCCAGGCCGGCTCGGTCAACGCGTGGCGCAGACCCTCTGCATCCTCCACGCGCTGCGAATGGACATCGAACCCTCCCTGCATGAGCAGGCGCAGGATCATGTCCGCATCGCTTTCCGAGTCCTCGATCATTAATAACCGCAGGGGTTTGCTCATACTGCCTCACTTCGTCGCAACGAATATCTTGCTGATTGTGCTTACTTTAATTTGGGCGGCTCCTCATTCAATACCAGCCAATACAATCCCAGTTGTAGCACCGACTTGACAAAGCATTCAAAGTCGACGGGCTTCCGGATGTAACTGTTGACCCCAAGGTCATAGCTGGCAGCCATATCCTGTTCCTGCCGCGATGAGGTGAGAATGACGACCGGCATGCGGCGCGTGATGGGCTCCGCGCGTATCCTTCGCAGAACGTCCAGCCCCGACACTTTGGGCAGCTTTAGATCCAGCAGGGTCAGGGTGGGAAAGTCAGTGGAGTCGCGGCCCGCATAATCGCGCTCAGCATAAAGGTAATCCAAGGCTTCCTGGCCGTCGGATACCACCACCAACGGGTTCAGAATGTGCCCCTTCTCCAGCGCGCGCCGGGTCAGGTCAACATCACTCGGGTTATCTTCGACCAGCAGAATCGTCTTGCTATTCATCGGTGCTCAGCTCCAAGGGTGAAGTAAAACGTCGCCCCGGCCCCAACTTTTGCATCGGCCCAGATGCGGCCCCCGTGCCGGTGAATGACGCGCTGCACCGTGGCCAAACCGATGCCCGTACCGGGGAACTCGCTGGTCTTGTGCAGTCTTTGGAAGGGTGCAAAGAGCATCTTGGCGTAGGTCATATCGAAGCCCACGCCGTTATCGCGAACAAAAAAGGTGGGATTGCCTGAAGGTTCGATCTGGCCGAACTCGATCCTCGCCGAGCCCACCGGACACGTGAATTTCGCGGCATTCTCGAACAAGTTGGTCAGCGCGACCTCCAGGAGCCGCGCGTCCCCCGTGCACTTCAGTGCCGGGGCGATAATGAATTCGATCGAGCGGCCGGGGTTTGCCTCTCGCAAGCGGTCGACCATGGTTTGGGCGAGACCGGTGAGGTCAACGGGGCCGTAAACCATTTCCGCCCGACCCACGCGCGAAAGATGGAGAAGATCGTCGATCAGTTTCCCCATGCGCTGGGCTTCGCTGCGGACACGGTCAAGGTACTTGCGCCCCTGCGGGTCAAGCCGCTCGTTGCAGTCTTCCAGCAGAGCCAGGCTCCAACCATCGATGCCGCGCAGCGGGGCGCGCAGATCGTGAGAAACGGAATGGGCAAAGGCTTCCAGTTCCCGGTTGGCCGATTCCAATTCCGCGGTGCGCAGGCGGACACGCTCTTCCAATTCAACATTGAGGTGCCGCACCTCTTCTTCCGCCTGCTTGCGTTCGGTGAAGTCCATGAAGGAGACGGCCACTTGGTTGGCGCGTAGCGAATACGCGATTCCGGAGTAGTACCGCCCCAGGTGGCGCGCGTAGTGTTCAAAAACAGCAGGCTCGCCGGTGATGGCCACCTTACCAAAGAGCTTGATCCAGTAGTTTTCAATTTCCGGCGTGACCTCGCGCGCGGTGCGCCCAATCACCTGGCTTGACTTGCGGGTGGTAGAGCGCTCAAAGGCCGGGTTGATGTTGATGTAGCGAAAGTCACAGGGGGTTCGCTGCGCGTCGAATATGATTTCGTACACCGCCAGCGCGCTTTCCGACCGCTCGAATAGTTCGCGGTACCGAAGCTCGCTCTCCGCCAGCGCGGCCTCCGCCTGTTTGCGTTCCGTGATGAGCTCGCTAAAGATGATGATTCCGCCAATGCTGTCATCAATGCGCCGCCAGGGCCGGACCTCCCAACACACCCAGTCTACGTGACCGTCGGCGCGGGGAAACGGATCCTCCTCGCACCGTTCGAGGGCCCCGGAGAGGCAACGCCGGTGGATCTCCTTCCAACGCTCCGGTATCTCCGGGAAGAGTTCGTAGTGGTTCTGGCCTTCGACGTTGCGATTCCCCAGATGATAATCCGTCATCCACCGTTCGCTCACGACGAGATAGCGCATCTCGCGGTCGAGCATGGCAATGGCGGCCGGCGCATGGCGAACGAAAAAGCGCAGCATCATCTCGCTTTCGCGCAGCGCGTCTTGCGCTTTCCGGCGTTCCGTAATGTCCGACTTGATGGCGATGTAATTTGTGATTTCACCGCTGGCAGCGCGCACCGGGGCAATGGTGGCTTCCTCCGCGAAGAGGATCCCGTTTTTGCGCCGGTTGATGAACTCGCCGTGCCAAAGCCTTCCCGCTTCCAGGGTGGACCAGAGTTGCCGGTAGAAGGCAGCGTCGTGCTGACCGGACTTGAGCACCCGGGGATTCTGGCCCAAAGCTTCCTCCCTCCCGTAGCCGGTGGTGCGGGTGAAGGCCGGATTGACGTACTGAATGGTTCCCTTGCGGTCCGTGACGACGACCGTCTCCGCGGCTTGCTCGATGGCCGTGGCGAGCAGCAGGTTGGCTCCCTCTGCCTGCTTGCGCTCGGTAATGTCACGATTGGCTTCGAGCACGGTTTTGTCGCCCCGAGCATCTACCGCCACAGTCCATTGCGCCTCAACAATGAGCTTGCGGCCGTCTTTCGCAATCTGGGTTAGCTCTCCCTGCCAGTGGCCGTCTCGCTCCAGCAAGGCGTCAATCCGCTCCATGCCATAGGGGTGAGAGGATTGCAAAAGCTCGTGGGGCGGGCGGCCGACTGCTTCCTCTCGCGTGTAGCCAAAAAGGGTTTCGGCGCCCCGGCTCCAGTACGCAATGCCGTCGCCCGAACGGCAGGTGAGCAGCGAGTCGTGCGCTTGCTCAAGTAGGTCAGCGTGACGGCGAAGCTGCTCCGTGATTTCCTCCCGTCGCACGGTGTCCCGTTCGATCACCGCGCTTGCCAGTACCAGCAGGGCAATCAGTGCCCCGCAGCCCAGCCCCAGCACCCAGCGCTCGCGCGAAGCTTCAACGTCGGCCGCTGCCTGACGCCGTTCGAGCAGGTCGAGTTCCTCGCCACGGAAGGCATTCACGGCGGCGCGGAGTTGATCCATGGCCTGCCTTCCCTGGCCGGTGCGAATCTGCGCCAGCGCGGACGTGATCTGCGAGCTTTTGTAAAGCTCAACCGCCTTTCCCAGTTGTGCCATTCGCTCGTCGGCGAGTCGGCTGATCTCCATCAATCGTGCCTGCTGGCGGGAGTTGTCAGCAATCAGTTCCTGTAATTCCCTTAGTCTGCCCGGGACTGCGCCCACCGCGTCGTCGTAAGGTGCCAGGTAGGTTTCGTCCCCGGTCAGCAGGAAGCCGCGCTGACTGGCCTCCGCGCCCTTTATGGCAGAGAGCAACGACTCCGACGAATCGAGCACGTGATAGGTGTGGGTTACCCAGAACTCCGCCTCCTGCCTCTGCCTGAATTCGTGGAGCAGCATCACGACCATGCCCAGAAGCACTGCGGCCGCGCCCACGAGAACCGTAGTCTGGCGGAGGATCCTTATCTTCACCGACTGCCCTTCCGTGGACTTGAAGGACGCCAGTTGCCCTGCGACCTCACCGAGGAAACTGATGCCGGCCCCAACTGCCAAGTAGGCCGCCAGGTTAAGAGCGTCGGCGCGATTGGCGATGGCGAACGAGAAGCTGGGTGCGAGAATGAAGTACCAGGCGGAAATGCCTCCCAGCAGGGTGGCAAGCAGCGCCGGGCCGCGCCCCCAAAAGCGCTTCGCGGCGACGATGGCCATGAAGAAGAAAATGAATGGCGCCCGATCGCCGAGAATCGGGGCAAGAGCCAGACGCACGGTAAGCGCGCAAACTACCACCAGGAAAGCCCATGCATAGCCCCCCATAGCGGGAAAAACCTGCCGTAGACTTTGCCTGTTCGTCATCATCGTGACCGCGGGCTCTATTCAGTGTGACGCCAATGGGTCTTGAATCTCGCGTCAATTCTGGTGTTAACTACCTAAATTCAATAGGTTGCAGCTATGGTGCCTAACTGCCACGCTCTGATTGAGATATTTACCGGGCCCCACGCCCGCAAGCGAGGGTAGACCATCTTCTCGCCTTTAAACGCCACTGGCACGTTAGTGACCAGAACTCCATTGAATTCGTGACTCGCATAGTGCCATCAAAATGAAGCGCCTCGCGGAAAGGCTCGCGGATTCAGTGCCTTAGCTGGGGCAAATAGCCCAAGAGACGAGCTCTCGAAGGGAGAATTTGCACAACCGACAGCGCCCAGGATACGCAGCCTGGTTCGGCCAGCCCGGCACCGCCGTTCTCGGCGTTTGCGTCTTCCGCTGCCAGCCGTGGACAGTGGTGGTTGGTTACTGGTTGGAATCCCCGGCGGGGATCAAATCGACTTGCGCGGTGTTGCGCGAGCCTTCCGTGAGGTGGACGGACTCGCCCTGGTTTTCATACGGCTGGAGAAATTCCGGACTGGTGTAGGCGCCCGCTTCGATCTTTTCCCAGGCGAAGACCTTGTAATCGCCCGGGGCGAGGCCCTGAAGGGTGAAGTGGCCGTTCTGGTCGGTGGTGGTGGACTTGAAGAGCCGCCTTTCGCCGCGGTGGGGTGGGTCCGGCACGATGGCCACGGTGGCTCCCTGGAAGGGTTGCTGATCTTTGGTGATGGCCCCGTCAACACTCGCCCCGTTCGGGCTGACCACGATTTCCAGCGTGCCCGGGGATTGCTTGGTGTCAACCGTCAACCCCGCACTCAGCACATCAATGCCGTCCAGCCGGGCGGACTTGACGAAGTAATTGTCGGGGAGGTTCATGACGTTGATCTCATAATCGCCGTCATACGCATTCTTCAGCAGGAAGCTACCATCCGCTTTCACCGAGTCTCGCGACAACCCGGCGAAGAGATTGGCACTCTTGGAGGATAGGAAAACCGAGAGCGTGCCGATGGTGGAATCGGACTGCCCATCCATGCGGACGTGGCCTTTGATTTCGACGCCCGGCGTGACGGACAGCGTAACGCCGTCCACATCGGTATCGGCCACCTCAAGAGCTTGGCGCCCGATGCATTGACTTCCCCCATCGCGAAGTGTGGCGGTCAGGTAATACGACCCCGGCAGGACGTTGTGCAGCTCAAACGCGCCCTGATCGACGGCGGCGAACCCCGAGGTCATCGGAAGCCCATTGGGAGCGGCGTTCTGTAACACGACCACGAGCCCTTGCAGGGAATCGCCGCACCCGGCATTCAACACACGGCCCTTGACCGTTACCGTATGGGTGGTTTGCAAACTGATGTCAACACCAGAGAATTCATCTCCTCCGCGGAGGTTGATGGGTGCGGCCCGACTGGGGTCCGTGCCCCCCGGGTAATAAATAGGCAAATATCCCTGTTGGCTGCGGGAATTCTCGAACGTGTTGCCGCGGCGCATCGCTTGGACAAAGTACTGCCCCGGAGCCAACCCGAAAATGCGAAACTCGCCGAGATCATTGGTAGTGCCCGCGCCGGTCGGCACGAGTTGGCGTTGTCCTCTTACATAGCTGAAATGCATCGCCATGACCTGCGCATAGACGACAGGTTCGCCATCCTCGTCATAGACGTGCCCGGTAATCGCGGCGGCGGGGATCATCTGAAAACTGATGTTCGCGAGTTTTTCGCCAGCGGATAGGGTCAACATCGCACCTTGGCCCTCGGGAGAGCGCTGGCCGTACATTTGCCGTACGAAGCCGTTGCGATAGGCCGACAGGTAATACCGACCCGGCGCCAAACCCTTGATCTCGAAGCGCCCCATTTCGTCGGTTTCCGCCGAACCCCCCTGCGCCTGCTCATTTCCTTGCCTTACGCCTGCCGCACGTGCGTCCACGGAGGCCTTATGCAAAGGCTCGCCGGTGCCTGCTTTGATCACCACGCCTTGCAGCGTGCATTGGTCAGAGGGGTTGAGCGCGGGTGATTGTTGTGTCGGAACGGCAAGCTGGAAGAGCAAAGAGAGCAGGAAGGCTAACACGACTGGGTTCCTCCTCGTCGAAGCCGATTGTAACATCTGAAGCCCTGGTGGCACAGGCACTCTTGCCTGTGCCTACGGGCACGGATGTGCACCGTGCTTAAAGCGCAGGCAGGAGTGCCTGCGCCACGTCCGCGCGTTGGGACTCAGCTCAATCTTGACGAGGCTGCGTGCAGTTCGGGGTGCGAGGCGGAACGCCCGCTCTCCAAGCGTCTCGCCTCGCATTTGATGGCAATAAGAGTCTTTGGCTACTAAACTATCTAAGCGGCCTTCTTTTCCGCGTACCGCGCTGCCATCTCTTGCAGCGACAGCGGGGCGTAGTCGCCGGCGTGTCCGGCCTGGCCGAACTGGGTCATGCGCAGGGCCACAACCTTCTTCATGGCCTCGCGGGCGGGCTTCAGGTAGCTGCGGGGATCGAACTCCTCCGGCTTTTCGGCGAAGACCTTGCGGATGGCGCCGGTGATGGCCAGGCGGTTGTCCGTATCGACGTTGATCTTGCGCACGCCGTTCTTGATGCCGAGCTGGATTTCTTCCACCGGCACTCCCCACGTGGGCTTCAGCTTGCCGCCGTATTGATTAATGATGTCCTGTAGGTCTTTGGGCACGCTGGACGAGCCGTGCATCACCAGGTGGGTGCTGGGCAGGAGCTTGTGAATCTCAATCAGGCGATCCATTTTCAGGGTCTCGCCCGTGGGTTTCTTGGAGAACTTGTAGGCGCCGTGGCTGGTGCCGATGGCAATGGCTAACGCGTCGAGACCGGTGAGCTGGACAAACTCCGCCGCTTGCGCCGGATCGGTGAGGTGGCTCAAGCCGTCGAGGCCGGCGCCGTGGCCGTCTTCAATGCCGCCCAGGCAGCCGATTTCGCCTTCCACCGTGATGCCCTTGGCGTGGGCCATCTCCACCACTTCGCGTGTGGCCTTGACGTTATAGTCGAAGCTGGAAGGGGTTTTGCCATCCGGCATCAGGGAGCCGTCCATCATGACGCTAGTGAACCCCAGTTCGATGGCGGATTTGCAGGTCTCCACGCTGTTGCCGTGGTCGAGGTGCAGCACCATGGGGATCTCGGGATAGAGTTCCGCCGCTGCCAGCATGAGGTGATAAAGGAATTTGTCCTGGGAGTAGCTGCGGGCTCCCCGGCTGGCCTGTACGATCACAGGCGACTTGGTTTCGCGAGCAGCTTCCATGATGGACTGAATCTGCTCCATGTTATTGACGTTGAAAGCTCCAACGCCGTAGCCGCCCTTGGCGGCTTCATCCAGCAATTGACGCATAGAAACTAAAGGCATAAGTTTTGATCTCCTTCGATGATGACGAATTTATTGCTTGAGAGCCGAGCCGGCGCGAGACAGGGTAACCGTGCGCTCCCAAGAACCAGATAGGATACACCAGCCTCCCAGCCTTTGAAAGTTTATCGGCTCGCTGGGTCGGCGTTCCCCCGGGAACTTGCCACAACTATATTTCGGCAGAAAGCGGGCTCAGGATGAATGAGAGTCCTGCCGTTCCTTGCAGTCGCGGCACCAGCGCGTCCACGGAACCGCTTCCAGTCGCGCCTTGCTGATCGGCTCCCCGCACTCTTCGCACAGGCCGAACTCGTCCTGCCGGATCCGCGTTAAGGCATCGTCAATGGCACGCAGGAGCTTGCCATCCGTCTGGTGCAACCGCAATTGCGTTGCGGCGTCGGTTTGGCTGGCCGCCACATCGACGGGGTCGCCCCGGTAGTCGCTGGCAGTGGGGATGGATTCGGCCAGACTCTTCCCATTGGAAACTTCCTGCCGTTTCGAAAGAAGGAGGTTCTTGTAACGAAGCAGGTCATTTGTGTCCATGTCAGCCATCCTGTCTTCTACGATTGCTGCGCTTGCAACAAGACCAACCCCTCATTATACCGCGAGACATGGGGAGCGTCAGGGGGTTTTCGCAAGGCCGGTTCTGCTATAGTTAGGCGGCTTGCGAAGCATCGCGGCGGCGTGCCACCGGGCGTGGCGTTATGCAGCCAAAACCGGGCCGCCGGCGAGGGGAGGAACGCTTGGAATACGTACTGGCATTAGACCAGGGGACCACCAGTTCCCGCGCGGTCCTTTACGATCACACCGGCGCCATCCGCAGCGTGGGGCAGCGAGAGTTCACGCAGATTTATCCCTGCGCCGGCTGGGTGGAACACGATCCGGAAGAAATCTGGGCATCGCAAATGAGCGTGGCGGTAGAAGCTTTGAGTCTGGCTAACGCCCGCCCGCGCGATGTCGCCGCCCTGGGCATTACCAATCAGCGCGAGACCACGATTGTCTGGGAACGCAAATCCGGCAAGCCCGTGTACAACGCCATCGTCTGGCAGGACCGCCGCACCGCTCCCGTCTGCGATCAGCTTCGCGAGCAGGGATGGGAAGAGACGATCCGGCACAAGACGGGTTTGCTGCTCGATCCTTACTTTTCCGCCACCAAGATCATGTGGATTCTCGACAACGTTCAGGGGGCGCGCGCCAAGGCCGACGCCGGCGAACTGGCATTTGGAACCATTGATAGCTGGCTGATCTGGAACCTGACCAGCGGACGCCTGCACGCCATCGATGCCTCAAACGCATCGCGGACCATGCTCTACAACATTCGGGAAGGCAAATGGGACCGGGAATTATTGGAAGCACTCCGCATCCCCGCGTCGTTGCTTCCCGAGGTGCGTCCTTCCAGCGGCGAATCTGCTCGCGTATCGACCAGCCTGGCGCTGGAAGGCATTCCCATTGCCGGTGTGGCGGGTGACCAGCAGGCTGCCCTCTTTGGCCAAGCGTGCTTCCATCCCGGCATGGCGAAGTGTACCTACGGCACCGGGGCCTTCTTGTTGCAGATGACCGGCGAGGAGTGCAAGGCTTCCCACAACCGGCTTCTGACCACCGTCGCCTGGCAAAGGGAGGGGAAGCTTGAATACGCCCTGGAGGGCAGCGTTTTCGTGGCCGGCTCGGTGGTGCAGTGGCTTCGTGACGGGCTGCGCATCATTCGATCGTCGGAAGAGGTGGAGGCGCTGGCCCTGAGCGTTCCCGATAACGGGGATGTGTACGTGGTTCCCGCCTTCACCGGCCTCGGCGCGCCGCACTGGGATGCCTATGCGCGTGGCACCATCATCGGCATCACCCGGGGAACCACGGCGGGCCACATCGCGCGGGCGGCGCTGGAAAGCATCGCCTTTCAAGTGGCTGACCTGATCGACGCCATGCACGCGGATTCCGGCGATCCCCTCAAGGTCTTGCGTGTGGATGGCGGAGCGGCAAGAAACGACACGCTGCTGCAATTCCAGGCTGATCTGCTGGGAATCCCGGTGGTCCGGCCTGCCATCACGGAAACGACGTCGCTAGGCGCGGCATTCCTGGCGGGCTTGGCCGTCGGCTTCTGGAAGGGTCAGGACGAGATCGAGACTTACTGGAAAGCCGACAAGGAATTTGTTCCTGCGAGACCCAGAAGTGAAGTGGAGTACTTTCGGGCACGGTGGAAGCAGGCTTTGGCGCGGGCGAAGGGTTGGCGCGATCCTGCGACCCAGGTGCGTGCTAACCCACAGAACGGCGGCTCGCCGCAAGCCTGAGCGCGCGGAATTTGGAGCGGGCGACAACTCGAACGTGCAGAATGGGCGCTCGGAGCCAACATGTCATTCCTGGCGATTGATTTGGGAACGACGTTTGTCAAGGGCGCCGTGCTGGATCTCGAAGCGCGGCGGCTTGAGCATGTGCGGCGGGCACCGTTTCCCGCGCCGCTGCCGAACGCCAATCCCTTACTCTGTGAGGTTGAGCCGGAGGCCGTTCTTGCGGCGGTGCATGGACTGATTGCCGAACTCGGCGCGCGCGCCCCCGATTGCGAAGGCATCGTGATGTGCACGCAGATGCACGGCATGGTGCTGGTGAACGGCCGTGGCGGCGTTGAATCCAACTGCATCACGTGGCGCGACCAGCGGGCGCTGATGCCGCATCCCTCCGGCCAAGGCAGCTATCTCGACGTTCTGGCGCGGCGCCTCACTCCTGAACAAATCCACCAACTGGGAAATGAGTTGGACCCGGGCCGCCCCGTCTGCTACCTCTTCTGGCTTGCCGAACAGAACATGCTGCCGCCGGAGTGGACGCCGGCTTCGGTGGCGGATTTTGTGGTGAGCGCCCTGTGCGACGTCCCGGTCGGCGTCGAAGTGACTAACGCGGCGGCGTACAGTGCCTTTAACCTCGAAACCCGGGCTTGGCATGAGGAGGTCATCGGGCGGCTCGGACTCGACCGCCTTCGCTGGCCCGTGCTGCGACGGCAGCACGAACTGGTGGGATATGCGAACGTGAACGGCAGGCGCGTTCCGTGCTACGCGCCCGTAGGAGACTATCAGTGCGCACTGGCCGGAGCCTTGTTTGGCGCCGATGAGTTGTCGCTCAACATCGCTACCGGGGCGCAGATCAGCCGCATGACGTCCGCGCTCGCTCTCGGCGACTATCAAACCCGCCCGTTCTTCGATGGGAAGTTCCTCAACACCTTTACGGGACTCCCGGCGGGCCGATCGCTGAACGTGCTGATCGATCTTCTCACCGAGATGGCTCATTTGCAGGGAGGGGAAGTGGTGGATCCCTGGAAGTGGATCGCGCAGGCCAGTGCCGACGGGCCCGAAACGGACCTGGAAGTAGACTTGAGCTTCTTTGGCCCGACGCGCCCTGACCAGGGTCGGATTGCCAACATTCGCGGGAGCAACCTCACCGTGGGCCAACTCTTTCGCGCTGCCTTCAAGCATATGGCGGAAACCAACTTCCAACATGCGCTCCGCATCTGGCCGGAAAAAGCGTGGAGGAACCTATTGTTCTCCGGCGGCCTGGCCTGCAAGTTGGACGTCCTGCGCCAGGCCATTCAGCGGCGCTTTAGCGCCAGCTATCGAATCGCCCCGTTTGAAGAGGACACGCTGTTCGGCCTGCTGATCCTGGCGTCGGTGTTCAGTGGTAGGGCTGAATCGGTCGCGTCGCTCACCGAGCAACTGCGAAGCGAGTTGGCCGCTACGAATCCGCATGAATCCAACCCCAGCACGCCACCCTTGTTCTCCTGAACTGCCCGCGGTTTCCCGCCAGCATCCTGCATTGAAGGGAAGCCGTCACTGACCGAGGCTCGCGGCATCTGTGTGAACACCCATCGATCGCTGGCGAGGAAATTCAGGACCGCGCAAAGAGCGATGGCGATCGCGTTCGCGACGAGATGCGGGAGTTTCGCTGTGCCTACCAAGATCTGCATTACGACCAGGTTGCCGACCATGGATATTCCGCCATTGGCCGCATTAAAGCGCCACAGCCGCGTCCAGCGCGCCGACTTGCCGCGGACCGTGCGGTCAGACCATGTCCAGCGCTCGTGCCAGAGGAAGTTGTGGAGGATGGCGGCCTCGACGGCCAGGGCGGTAGCCAACAGGTAGTGCATCCCGGCCAGGTCGAGTGAGCGCGGCCAGGGCGCCAAGCTGGACCACGATGCCCAGGGCGCCCACCGCACAGAAGACGAGCCCGCGCCGGGAAACACTGAACTTCGGCGCGGGCGGGCGGAGCGCGGATGGCGAACGGCGGGGCGCGCTCATCGCGGCAGCCTTTCCGCCAGATAGAGGGCGTGGGTGTTGCGGATGGCGGAGACCACCAGCTTCAGCGCCAGGCCGGCGATGGCCACCGTGCCGCCTACGTCAAACAGGCGGAATGGCCCAAGGCTACCAAAGTTAACCCATGGCTTGTAGAGAAGGTACAGGGTGCCAACAGCCAGGATGAGGCGCAGTTCGGTGGGGCCAAACCCCAGAAACGACAGGTGAAAGACCCGTCGGACGTGCGTGGCCAGGAACTCCTCGGCGGCGGCGGTCAGGTAGGCGGCGAGCATGGCCATGGCGAGCAGGGAATTCATGTAGCCGGACAGGGCCATGCCGCCCACCAGGCAGAACGTGCCCACGAGGTCGAGAACGTGATCGACGTAAAAGCCGTAGCGCGGCCGCTGCCGTTTGCGCACGCGCGCCACGGTGCCGTCGAGGCTATCGCCCAGCCAGTTCAGGCCGAGGGCGAAGACCACCAGCGGCAATCCCAGGGGATTCTGGCGCGCCAGGCAGAACCCCGCCCCCGCCAGCAGCATGCCCGCGAATCCCAGCAGGGTCAGGTGATCGGAATTGATCCAGGGCGGCAGGCGCTGCGCCATCCAGACCAGGGCGGATCTTTCCGCTGCCGCCAGCATGCTGCCGTGTTCGCGAACGTGATTGGAACTGACTTGCGTGACCATAAGGGCCTCCGGGTCCGGAGCCTTTGCGCTCGGGCCGCTGCCGTCGCCAGTGCACACCCATCGCCGAACCGGAAGTCCCGCATAAGTGATTGATTCTGTGAGTGTTGTTTGTTTTCTTCATCGGGCGATTGTAAATGTCGGGCGCAGCCTTTCGCCGACACTGGAGGGTGATGGCGGCAGAGCGGTCAAGCAGCCGGCAATTGCACTTTGCGCAGGTCGATCTTGCTGCGGTCCCATACGCCCAGGCCCAGGGCACCGGCAATCTCCACGTGTTCGGGCTGCCGATGGACAAAAGTACTGACCGTGTCCGGCAGGGACTCCACCAGTTTCTTCATGCCCACCGCCACGCGCTGGGCGTCGATCGCTTCCCAGCCGATGTGGTCAAGGGCTACGGGGTCGGTGGAGAAGTAGAGCGTTTTGTGCTCCCAAACGAACTGCGGCGGCGCCCCTGGACCACCTTGTAATCTTCCACAGCGTGGGCCATGCGGACGCCCTCCGGGATCCACTTGTCCATGCCCGCCGCCAGAAACTGCTTGCGGTAGCGGTCATAGACGACGACGTCCTGACGGTGGACGCCCGCGGCCTTCAGTCCCGCCACGATTTCGTGCAGGACGGTGGCGTCGGAAATCACTCGCGGCGCGCCCACCGGGTTCACCTTGATGCCCACCACGTCGCCAGGTTCGAAGAACTGGCGCCACGCCTCCTGCCAGTCGCCCGCGCCGGTCAGTTCCACCATGCCTCGCCGCATCATCGCCTGCACCTGCGCGGCCTGGTACTGGCCCGATGCGATCACGGAGGGGTTCTCAATCGCGCACACCCGGCCGGGGAAGAGTCCCGGCATGCTCAGCTTGGTACGTCCCGCGGCCGAATAGTCTGACCCGGCTGACGCCGCTGCCGGTACCGCGACGGCACTGGAACTTCCGGCGGGCGCCGCCATTGCGCTGGAACCTCCGGCGAGCGCTGCCACGTCGCTGGATCCTCCAGCGAGCAGGCCTGCCGCCAAGCCTCGACTGACCGTTTGCAAGCACCCGCGACGAGTGAGACGCATTGAACCCTCCTGCCTTTTTCTCCGCTCCGCCCCGCGCCATCGAGGGACGCAGCGAAATTTGGTGTTGGTTTTCAGCCCCCAAATGATTTTACCGCAGTTTCTCGATTTGCCGCCTGCTGCGCCCTTTTTTAGGGTTCGAGGCGCTTCGCAGGCTACGTGCCATCTTGAATTTTGAATCTTGGTTCTCATCGCGCTCGCCACTTGTCACTCGTCACCGATTTCCTCACGTTCGCCTTTGAAACCGCCGATAACGATACGGGGGAGTGTCGGGGGCACTGCGAGGGGGCGAGAAAACCAGTCCGCGGTCCGAGGTCCGAAGTCTGGAGTCCGGAGTATGGCCTCATCGGGGCCATACGTCTTAGCCCTGTTGCTTGTCACTTGCCACTTGTCGCTCGTCACCGATTCATTCACCTTTGTCCTCGCAACCGCCGATAACGATGTGGGGGAGTGTCGGGGGCACTGTGAGGGGGCCGGAGGTGGCACAGCCACTCTTGGCTGTGCGGCCGTCCGGATCGGCCCGCGCCTGGCTTCGTGCCGCGACGGCCTTAAGCGCCCGCCACGAGTGGGACGAAGGGTCGGCGCCGCGGCCGAACGACGGCGCGGCCAGCGGCCGGACGCCGGTTAGGAGCGAGCCTTCCCCCGATGGCGTAAAGTTATTTGGACAGCGGATTCCGGGCATTTTTAACCATCTCCGACCTCGTCCCGTGATATATGATTTTAGCCCCTCCCTTATTTTCATAGACATAGCCGGATGTACCTTCATTTCTTGAAGAACAGGAGTCAGAAGTAAGGAGCCAGGAGTCAGAACAGACGCACCCGCGGCAGAGGCCCTTCGACTTCGGACTTCGGACCTCGCCCTTCGGACTGTGTTCTTTGTTTTCATGCACATTCCGGCTTGGAACGTAGTTTTTTTCGCTCTGCACCGTCCCCAGCCTGTCTGCGAGAGCCTCCGGGTCAAGACGGGCGCCCTGACACCTTACACCTGACACCTGACACCTTGTTCTCTTAGTTTTCATGCACATTACGCCTTGGAACGTCGTTTTTTCGCTCCGCGCCGTCCCTAGTCCGTTGAGAGACCCCCCGGCTCTGCCGGGGAGGCAGCAAAAGTTTGACAGCTCCCGCAGTACGTGGCACGTAAATTTACCATGCTGCGGGGCGTCGAATGCGATAGTCCGGTAAACCCGTTACGATGTGCGCAGTTGGGTTCTGCGAAACTGCCGAAGCCGGCGGCAAGGGTTCGGATTGGAAGCTGCCGTAATGAGTTTCACGAAATCCAGAACCATCCCTCCGAAATGGTTTTGCGGGGCCGCGATAGCGTCCCCGCAGCCGCTTTGAGCGGCTCACTGTTTTTAAAGCCTCCGGCTTTGCCGGAGGATATTTACTCTGCCTGCGGGAACTTCCTAGCCAAAATGAGCACCCTGACACCTTGCACCTGACACCTGACACCTTGTTCTCTTTGTTTTCATACACATTCCGGCTTGGAACGTAGTTTTTTCGCTTGTCGGCCTCTCGCATCCGCCCGCGGGAACCTCCTGGCCGAGACGAGCACCCTGACACCTTGCACCTGACACCTGACACCTTGTTCTCTTTGTTTTCATACACATTCCGGCTTGGAACGTTGTTTTTTCGCTCCGCACCGTCCCCTGTCCGCTTGCGGATACCTCCGAGTCAAAATGAGTGCCCTCACACCTCGTACCAAACACCTGATACCTGGCACCTGATACCTGACACCTTGTTCTGTATGGGAATGATCTAAAACTGGGGGGGGCGCGGCAGGTGAGGGCAACTTCCATGTTCGGCATCCGCCGGGACCTTTCGTCCCCGCGCGAATCACCAGAATGAGTATACTCACATAACTAGGCTTTTGTCAAGTCAAATGTGAGGCTAGACGGGGGAGTTATGAATGCTGAATTCTGAAGGCTGGGTTTGGGCTGCCCGCCCCCGAATGGTTAGTACGTCAGCGAGAGGCTCTCGGGGCCGTAGGCGCGCTGCGAGGTCAGGCTGCGGTGGTGCGAGTCGTAGCTCTGCGACTCGATCAGGTTGCTCTGGCCTTCGGTGACGAGGCGGGAGCGGAGTACCGTCCCTTCCCCGACGATGGTCATGGATGAAATATCGAGACAGGTATACATTTTCTCCGGCCGCGGCGCGGTACAATGGTAAGGACGGGTCGCAGGAGGTGTGCATGTCCGAAATGGTCATCCGTCCGACGATGAAGTTCATCTACCTCGGGTACGTGTTGGTGATTGCCATCGTGGCGGCGATTGTCATTGCGGCGATGCAGGTACAGTGGCCGGCGGAAATCCCCGCGCCGTGGCAGCACTGGATTCCCTGGTTGTCCGCCCTCCTTCTGCTGTGGCCGCTGAAACGCCAGCTCCGCAACCGGCTGACCAAGATGACGATCCTCGATGACCGGCTGCGGTATGAGACAGGCCTGATGAGCAAGACCACGCGCACCATCCTGATGTCGCGCGTGCAGGATGTGACGGTGCATCAACGTATTGGCCAGAGAATCTTCGGCGTGGGCGATGTTTCGATTGAGACCGCGGGCGAGGGGAGCCGGGAAACCATTTTGAATATCGACCGGCCGCAGGAAATCGCCGACCACATCAACGAACATTCCCAGCGGGTACCCGCAAAAGACCAACTTGCCTGAAGGCGCGGCGCCGCGCCGGAAAATAAAGGCAAAAGGCAAAGTGCATAAGTTAAGGGATATGGCCCATTATTTCTCAGGCGGGGATAAACGGTGTCAGAAATGTCGGAGACATGCGGGGAAAGGGGTTGAAAATGGTACCTGACCCCTTTGACCCCTTCTGACCCCTTTGACCCCTTTTTCCCCTTGCCCCCTTTTTCCCCTCCCCTTTTTCCCCCAAAGAGGACCAGCGCACAGGGAAGCAGACCCGCGGCATCGTCCAGGACTTGCTCACCAATTCCGCGTTTCACCCGCACGGGATCAAGGTCAGGCTCCAGGACGGTAAGTTTGGCAGGGTGCAAGTCATCAACGGCGCCGCGAGATTGAGTCGCCCTTAGAAAGTGGCGCGAACCTGCGGTTCAGGTCCGAGCCTTTTCATCCGTAATCGGTCTTCTCTCTTGGCATGATGGCGATCGTGGTTGCTCGCGCCATTGCGATGTTTCGCGTCGCGGACACGAAGTGAAAGCCAAACAGGAATCCGTCGGTCATCAGACCCGTCCACCGACGGGTTGACGGATACATGTGCGCTGCCTGCTTTTCATCTGATAGTGACATGCGTGCCAGTCCCGCGCCCTCACCGCGTCTGTCGAGTCCACCTATCGTGCCGGTTCGGCCACACGCGCATCCACTCGAAAACGTTGCGGATCGTAGCCCGCAGCACGATGCTCGACGGGAATCGTTGTCGTGTTGCCATCGCGGAGCTGGTAATAGTGCGGGGACAGGATCTCGACCCCTCCCTCATTGAAGGAGTCTTGAATGTTCTGGTGCAATTCCGCGTAGATATTTGCCTGCTTGTTCGGCTGGTCAGTAAAGACGTTGAGCTGGTAACTGACAAAAAAGTCGTCGAGGCTGGTCTGGAGGATGAAGGGCGGCGGGGCCTTCAGGAGGCAGCTAGTGCGCTGGGCCGCCTGCAGCAGGAGTTCGTGGACTTTCCGCCAGGGCGCGTCGTAGCCAATCGTCACGGTGGTGTGCAGAATCAACCCCGGCGCTTTGGCCCGAGCGCTGTAATTGATGATGGCTGTGCTCAGAGCCTGGAGGCTGGGAACAATCACTTCTTCGTTCTTGATCGTCAAGACCTTTGTATAGAGGAAGGTACGTTCCAGGACATCGCCGGAAACCTCGCCGATCTTGACTCGATCGCCCAGATGGAAGGGCCGCATATAGGTGAGAACAACCCCAGCGATAACATTGCCGACCGTGGAAGTCGAACCAAAAGAAACCATCAGGCCAACAATCACGGAGATCCCTTTCGCTGCCGTGCTGCCCGTACCTGGCACCAGGGGAGCGATAAAGAATAGGGAAATCAAGATCACCAAGATTTTGAAGATCTGGCCAGTGGGTCTCGCCACATCAGCATGAAGCCATGGTTCGAGGCTGATCACGCCGCGCCCTGCCTGTTCAAAAACGAAACCCAATCCTCGCAAAATGACACGCGTGACAAGCACAATCACCAGAATGTAGAACAGGTTCGGAAGATAGCCGACGATCCCGCGCAAGATGTCCACCAGGGGCTTCCATAACCAGAATCCAACCTGGAGGGCGTATCCGCGCGTTTGGGGAAACTGAGCAAACACCAGCAAAAGCGCCCCAAAGCTGACAACCAGCACGCCTCCGAAATAGCTGAGCAACAGGATGCGTAGCAGGGCTCGGAAGAACGTTTCCGCACGCACTAACTCCAAGCCTCGAAATCTTAAGGAGGGAAGACGCTCACTACGGGCCTCGAGTTCTTGCCGCAAGCGGCGCTGACTGGACCGCAACCCCATGAGCAGAAGCACCACCCCCAGGCTCACTACTCCCGTGATAGCCAGACGACGCGCCAGAGTTTGATGATCTCTTCTTTCCTGCGCCCGGTTGAGCCCTATTTGCAGGGCGGCGGCCCAATGTGTCGCTAACTCCTGCGCATTCTCTCCGGCGTACCGGGTGTCCTGTTCCGTAATTGCAAGTACGGGTTGATTGCCGACCACCAGCAGCCATTGGGAGTCAACTTTCTGGACGTTCACCTTGACGGGTTCGTGAATTGTGGTCACGATCGCCTGCAAACGCTTGCTCACAGCTTCCGCTCGCTCCTCAGGAGTGAAACTCCCCACACCGGCGCCGAGAACGAAAACGGGTTGTCCATCAACCTTCACAGGAGCCGAAGGAGTTGCCTGTTGTGCATACATCCCGGCGGCGAAGAGCCAGAAACAAAGGGTGAAGATAACGGCTGTCGCGCTTCTCATGGTCCACCTCCGTAACAGAGTGGCAGGGTGTGCGCCAAAACGACAAAAAACCCACCGTGAGATCCCGGTCGGGAGATTCTTGTTGTCGTGCTCGGCGCCCTTGAAAGCCTCAATTTTACAATACGGGCCTTGGATGAAGCCATGTGGAGCTGGCGTGTCGGCCAGCGCGGGTCTGTCGGGGAGGAAACGGTGGGAGGAAACGGTGTCGGTGCGCGCCGGGATGAACCGGCATATTGTAGGGGATGCAAGAGCCCTACAGGAAAGGAAGAGCGATTCCATCCTGGCCTCGAGTCTGGCGCCGGTCGTCGTGAGGCGGCCGGTGAAGCGTAGACAGAGGAACCGGTGGGCAGGGTATTGAGCTGCGAAAACATAGATCCGGGTGCCGACCCTGTCCTGACTGCGGGAAGGCAACATCGGCGGGGGGCGCTAACTCGCGAGCCGCTCGCCGGACCCGGCGTAGGCTGGGACCCCTGGCACGCCGCGAAACAATAGGCACGAGAACCGGGAGGCCTCCGAGGCGTCCTCGAAGGATGGGGACCGGTCCGGGAAGGTGAATAGCCACAAGCCGGACAGGCACGCCCCGGAGGAGTCGCACGACGCCGTAGTGCCGATGAAGCCGCCGAACAAAGGGGCGCAAGCCTCGGCGGAGGGGGTGGAGGGAAGGGCGTCGATCAAGGAGAACTCCGTGGAATCCAGCGCGCCCCCGACACCGAGCGGGAAATGCGTGTCCCCGGGACTAGACGGGGTGCGCCGAGCGGCGCGGGAAAGGAAGCAGGAACGGTTCACGGCTCTGCTGCACCATCTGACGGTTGACCTGCTGCGGGAAAGCTACTACGCCTTAAAACGTAATGCGGCCCCCGGCGTGGACGGCCTGAGATGGAGCGAGTATGAAGACGGCTTGGAGGATCGGCTCCTTGATCTTCACGGCCGGGTTCACCGGGGAGCGTACCGGGCACAGCCTTCGCGAAGAGGGTATATCCCGAAAGCCGATGGGCGCGAGCGCCCCTTGGGCATCGCGGCGCTGGAGTGGGGAAGGTTGGGGAAGGTGACAGGCACGATATACCCTATTATTTCTCCGGCTTCTTGCCGCTGCTGCGCACATTTCGCTTAACCCGCCGTCTTGCCGGGCACACTCCAACTCCGGCTGAAAACTTGGGTTGCTTTGGGGATGCGCGCGGAAACTACGAAAAATGGCACCCGGTTCTTCCCGCTCGTCACTTGTCACTCGCCACTGATTTATTCACGTTCGTCTTTGAAGCTGCCGATAACGATATGGGGGAGTGTTGGGGACACTGCGAGGGGGCGGGAAAACCAGTCCGCATTCCGACGCCCGAGGTTTGGAGTCAGCACCGTCACTCCTGGCTGTGGCCGCCGGCGGAAACGTAGCGCCGACTTCGGGGTCAGACCGCTGCCCGACCTGTCGCCACGCATTTCAAAAAATCCATCAATCCGCAGATGGCGCAGATTTCACAGATTCGGTGATCGGCGCAATCTGCGCAATCTGTAAATTCGTTCTGTAACGGCGTCCCATCCGTGGCCGGTTTGGGCTTAAATGAATGCATCAGATCTGGGCACAGGCAGGAGTGCCTGTGTCACCCGCGGTCCGCGTTTCTGCCGTACCCAGGCGCATTCGTGTGCCATCGAAGAGCTTTCGCCAACAAAAAACCACAGACGAGTACTGAACCGCGTCCACCTCGGCGCTACGGCTACGTCTGGGCTAGCCGCTTCGTACATATGGCGCCTTCGCCCCAGGGAGAGGGCTTCCAACAAAATTTCAAATGTGAGCAAAAGTGAACTGCGTTGCCGTCGCCGATGCTGGCAACCTGTAATCGGACGCATGGGTGGTTGCTGGGTTGCCGATTTCAGGGCCGAGCCTCAGATCCTCGCTTCATTTGCATAATTGACCACATTGAATGTGGCACGGGTGTTATCGGGCCAGTTTTCGCCACCCGCAACCTGATTTACTGGAGTCGTCGGAATGAACATACTGCTCTACAATCCCGATAACGAGATCACCAATAATTTCATGCCGCATCTTTGGATGTTTCTCCTGCGGTCGCTGACGCCTCCGGGCCATCAGGTCTTCCTGGTGGATGGAAACGCGCGACACATGAGCCCCCGCGAGTTAGCCCACTTCGTAACCGAGAAGCGCATCGGGCTGGTCGGAATCGGCGCGATGACGCGCATGATTCGCAAAGCGTACCTCATGGCGGATGCGGTGCGCGCAGTGGGAGTGCCCGTGGTGATGGGAGGGCCGCACGTTACCGAGGCTCCGGACGAGGCGCTGGGACGCGACGGGGGTCCGCGCCATGCGGATGCGCTGGCGCTGGGCGAAGCCGACAACACCTGGCCGCAGATTGTGGCGGATGCGGAGCGGGGGCAATTGAAGGAGGTTTATGCTCCCGTTGATGAAGCGGGCAAGGAGGTAAAGCCGTCGCTTGCGGACTATCCTGAGATCCCATGGGAGCAGATGGATTTGAACCAGTTTAATCTGGTGGGGCATTTCCCCAAGTGGGCCCGCCGGGCGCTCTCGGTCGTGGGGATGACGTGGCAAAGCTTCCACATGATCCCCATTGAATCCGGCCGTGGCTGCCCATACGGATGCGAATTCTGCACGGTCACGGGTTTCTTCGGCGATTCCATCCGCTTTCGCTCGAACTCGAGCGTGGTGGACGAACTGCTGAAGCTCAAGCAACTGGAAAAGCGGGAGAAGGGAAAAATTGCCGTCTTCTTCATCGACGATAACTTTGCCATCAATCCCCGGCGCACCAAATCGCTGCTGCGGGAAATCATCGCCCGGGATGCGCAGGTGCCATGGGTGGCGCAGATCAGCATGAATCTGCTGCGCGACGAGGAACTCGTTTCCCTGATCGCGGAGAGTGGCGGCAAATGGATCTTCATGGGACTCGAGTCCATCGACCCGGAGAACCTGAAGAGCGTGCGCAAGGGATTCAACAAGCCGCAAGAGTACAAATCGACATTGGAATTACTGGAACGTTACCGGCTGTACGCGATTACCTCCTTCATCTTCGGCATGGACAGCGACGCCACGGGAGTGGCGCAACGTACCCTGGACGAGGTCCGTACCTGGCCGCCCGGTCTCCCCGTTTTTGGGCTTCTGACGCCGTACCCCGCGACGCCACTCTACGATAAGCTTATGGCCGCCGGGCGCCTCACCCGTCCCAAACACTGGTTGGAATTCAAGCCCTTTACCATGGCTTACACCCCGTCGGGAATCTCCATGGAACAGGCGGAGGAAGAGATCCGGCAGGCCTGGGGGGCGTCCTACGACCCGACAACGAATAGCGCGGCCCTTAAAAGGCTGGAGTCGGGACCGCTCTGGGACAGAATCATTCACTTTCTATGCCGTCTGGCCTTCCGGGGGATCTATTTCCCGCAAATGACCCGCAGACAGTGGGCGCGGGTACTTTTCGAGAATCGTCGTCCGATCCTGCGGATAATCTTTGAGGCCTTCAGCTACCGGCATAAACCTCGGCACAAAGAACCCTTCGCGATCGAAGCACCTAGCGCGGACCTGATCCCCTAGGTCCGCGGTTCTTGTCTACGCTCCTGTCCCTTCCGCCACCGATGGTTCGAGGATCAGTTCGGTGGTGATGTGGATGGCCTTGTAGAGGCTGAGGTAGACGGGGCATTTCTCGGCGAAGAATTCGTGAACACGCCGTGCTGTTTCTCGGTGCTGCTCCTCGGTCTTGAGCGTCAGGCGGACGTGAATGCGCCGGATCACCAGGACGTGGCCCTCCGTTTCCACCTCACCCACCGCCTCGGCGCTGAGGCGTTCATTGGACGCGGAGATCTGACGCGCTTCCAGCGCGCCCCCGAAGGTTCCCGCCAGTCAGCCCGCCGCAGCGGCAACGATGTAATCGAGGGTGGTGGCGTGCTCGTCGTAGGCGCCGGGCGGAACCTTGTAATGCTCGGCCACGGCGCCGTGCACGCCGAAGATCACCGGAACGCTTTCCGCAGGCAGATAGGCGCGGCGCACCGGACCTTTTACCCGCACCACGCGGACTTCCGATCGATACACAACGTCGTTCATCTCTCACCTCCGCAAGCACCATTGTACGCGTTTCTACCCACGAGCAGCAGGCGTAGCGTCGGCTTCCTGCCAGCAGCCGCAGGGTTGCATCGAGTTCGATATGGCCGCGGAAAGTCACGTTGGCCGTTCCGCACTGCACCCGCCCGACGTTCTCACTCACAATTTTTCGCGCAGCCGATTGCAAACCAGCGTCGCTTCATGGCATAAGACTTCTGGGCAGCTCGGCGTGGGGACCGGGTGAATCCAACCGCAGGAAGGGCGTCATGTTTGAAAAACCTATTCGTGGACAGATCTTGTTTTTTCTTCTGGTATTGTGCACCGCCTGGACAGGCGTGGGCGCGGACGAGCCACCGATCAAGGCCGAGCTTCATTGGGACAAAGTGATTCGTGTGCAGAAGACCGTGCCGACGCTTTTGTATATCGGGACGCCGCTGACCAAACGGGGGGCGCCACTGCACGATCCCATGTTGAAGTCGATCAGGGACCTGGGCGCTGATGATCTTCGCTATGCTCCCTGCAACCTTTATCCGCGACTCTCCATTGCCGAGTTGGAGCCGCCCACCAAGACTTCCACCTCCTGGGATTTCTCCCTGATTGACCCCTATACCGAGGACGCCATGGCGGCCGCCAATGGCCACTCCGTAGAACTCGGGCTGACTACCATTCCCGAGTGGATGTTCAAGACGCCGAAGCCGATATCCTATCCGACGGACCCGGAAAAGCTCTTCTACGACTATGAACAGGGCACGGAACTCCGCGACCCGACATACCGCGAGGTGGCGGATTACTACGCGCGGGTCGTAGGTTGGTACGTCAACGGTGGATTCACCGACGAATTGGGTAAATGGCATAACTCCGGACATCATTACAAGGTCGATTACTGGAGCGTTTTGAACGAGCCGGACATCGAGCACAACCTGAGTCCGCAAGTCTATACACAACTTTACGACGCCGTGGTGAAGGCGGTTCGTAAGGTCTCGCCGCAGACCAAGTTCGTGTCCATCTCCAGTTCGTATGCAGGCTCCCATCCCGATATGTTCGATTACTTCCTCGATCCGCGGCACCATCAGCCGGGCATTCCCCTCGACATGATTTCCTATCATTTCTATGCCGTGCCTGGCTCGGAAGAGCCCAAGTCAATCTACCCGATCGTCTTTTTCGACCAGGCTGACCGATTTCTGGAAGTGGTGGGCTACATCGAAACCCTTCGCAAGAGGCTTTCACCCGCGACCGGCACCATGATCGATGAAATTGGCACCATGCTGCCGTCCGATTGGGACCAGGGGAAACCGGGATATGTCTTTAAACCCATCGATCCCGCTTACTGGAATCTGTCAGCGGCGGTCTACGCCTACATGTTTGTCCACCTCGCGCAACTGGGTATCGACGCGGCAACCGAATCATTAATTCCGGGGTACCCGGGGCAGTTTCCCAGCATCGCCATCCTGGATTGGAACACCGGCCAGCCCAATGCTCGCTATCGCGTCTTGAAGCTGATCGTGGATAACTTCCGGCCCGGAGACAGGCTGGTGGAGACCCAAAGTTCATCCGGGAACGTGTTGATACAGGGCTTTGTGAACCGCAAGGGGCAAAGAAAGCTTCTTATCGTGAACAAGCGCGACGCAGAGTATCGACTGAGTTTGCCCGAGGCCAAGGGCGGGAGACTGGAAATGGTCGATCAGACGACCGGGCCCAATCCCGCCGCTGTAAGCGCCATCGAGGGTGATGGCTTCACGTTGGGTGGTCTGGCCGTGGCGGTGGTTACGCTGCCTCATTAGCGCTTCACCGAACGAAAGCCCCGGCGCGGCAGATCTTGCCCACATCAAATCGACGACAAGCCGGAGGGATGGACGTATAATATGAGAAGGGGCTTGCCAACTATGCATAGGTATACTTGTTCGCGTCGAACATTCCTGCGGGGCGTTGGTGCGTCGGCAGGTTTAATCCTGGCACGGCCAATTTCGGGGCTTGCGCGGTCAGCTCCAACAGGCCGGGTAGCGGTGGGAATGTGCCGTGAGTACGGCCCCGGAGTGGCAGCCGCGATGGGTACGATGTTCGACCAGTTGGGCGGAGTCGGCAAGCTGGTGCGGGGAAAAACCGTCGCCATCAAGCTTAACTTGACCGGAATGGCTTGGGACCGGATGGGCTACCGCACTCCGGGAGAGACTTACTGGGTGCACCCGGACGTGGTGGGCGCGGCCGTTCACTTATTCTCCCGGGCGGGGGCGCAAAGGGTTCGGCTGCTGGAAAGCCCCATGTCCACTGCCGAGCCGCTGGAGGAATTCATGCTCCGGGCCGGCTGGGAGCCGCGTGATTTTGAGAGGGCGGGAACCGGCGTCGAGTTTGAGAATACCAACTACCTGGGATACGGAAAGAGGTATGCGCGCTTCATGGTTCCTGGTGGCGGGTTGATGTACAAAGGTTACGACCTCAATCATTCCTACCAGGACTGCGACGTCTTCGTGTCGCTGGCAAAACTGAAGGAACATACGACCGCGGGCGTTACCCTTTCCATGAAGAACTGTTTTGGTATTACTCCCTGCACGATCTACGGCGAAGGATCGGGCGAACAGGAGCCGAGCCGGTTCCCGGTGGGCGGGCGCGGGCCCTTTCACTGGGGTAATCGTTTGCCCTCCAAAAGTGCACCACCGCCGGTGGACGTTAACTGGTCGAAGGATCCCGGCTATCGCGTGCCGCGGGTGGTGGCGGATCTGGTGGCTGCCCGGCCGGTTCATTTCTGCATTGTCGATGGCATCCAGACCATTGCCGGCGGGGAAGGTCCTGGGGCGAGCGGCGAAAGGCCATCGGCCCCGGTCTGTTGATCGCCGGCACGAATTGCGTGAACACCGACGCCGTCTGCATGGCGTTGATGGGATTTGATCCGATGGCCGACCGTGGAACCGCGCCCTTTGAGACGTCTGACAGCACGCTGCGCCTGGCGGAGGGATTGGGCGTGGGCTCGCGTGACTTGAAGCAGATCGAAGTGGTTGGCACGCCCATCGCCAAAGGGCGTTTCGATTTTCGACGCGCCTGAGTGTGCCGTGGACTCGATCATGCCGGGACGACCGGGAGGCAGCGTGGGAGTCAGACCTCTTCGTAGGCGCGCTGGCGCAAGGCTTTCATATAGGCGAATGTATAGGCCACCGAGGCGCGCGAACCGCCCACCATGTCGGGAAAGTGATCGCCGATGACCACGCCATCAAAATCCGCCTGCCGCAGGGCGCGCATGACCTTATACATGCGCGAACCGGCACTGGCACGGCCAGGGACGTCCCCGCTACGCCTGAATCGCCAGAGAAACCAGACACTGTCAAGGGAAAGTAAGGTAATGCTTGATACCTTTGAAATGAATAAAAACCGCCAATGGAAGGGTAGCGCGAACACCGATCGCCGGTTGCAGGGATTGAGGCATGCGGACCGCTTTTTCCCGCTATTTTTTGCTTTTTTCGATTGACAAGGTCAGTGCGTTCGTTGATAATGCACCCGCATAGGCAATCGCCACTTTAAAATACGAGTACTAAGGAGTGCCCATGGCAGAGAGCGTCCAGAAGAGGCTTGAAAGGGTGCGGCCCCCACGCGTCCATGTGACGTACGACGTGGAAACGGGAGGTGCAATCGAAATTAAAGAACTTCCATTTGTGATGGGGGTTTTGGGCGATTTTTCTGGTCAGCCCACCGATCCGCTACCGAAGCTGAAGGATCGAAGATTTGTGGAAGTGAACCCCGACAATTTTGATAGTGTGCTGGAAAGCATGAAGCCCCACATTGCATTCTCCGTTGACAACAAGCTGAGTGAAGAAGAAAGCGCGGGGCAGTTGAAGGTTGACCTAAACTTCAAGAGCATGGAGGACTTCGAGCCTGAGAAAGTTGCCCGGCAGGTGAAGCCCTTGCGCGAACTGCTCGAACTCCGGACCCGGTTAAGCGACTTGAAGGGCGCGTTGCAGACGAACGACAAGTTGAGCGACGTCCTGCTGGAGGCGGTCTCGAGCACGGAGAAGCTCGATAAGTTGCGGACGGAATTCGGCGGGAAGAAGGAAGAAGGGAAGGAGGGCGGAAATGGCTAACGAAGCTAAAGCGGCCGCAACGCCGCAAACTACCGAGCAAGTCGGTGAACTGTCGCTTCTCGACCAAATAGTTGAGACGGGGCGCGTCGGCACCGATCCGGCATCGCGGGAACGCGGCAAGAATCTGGTAAAGGAGTTTATCAGCCAGGTGTTGGAAGGATCGGTTACCGTCTCGAAAGACACCGAGGCCATGATCAATGCGCGCATCGCGCAAATTGACCATCTGCTCTCCATCCAACTCAACGAGGTTTTGCACCACCCCACTTTCCAGAAACTGGAAGGCAGTTGGCGCGGCCTGAAATACATGCTGAGCCAGAGCGAAACGGGCACCCAACTGAAGATCCGGGTCTTGAATGTTTCCAAGAAAGACCTGCTGCGCGACCTGCAACGCGCACCGGAGTTTGATCAGAGCGCGGCCTTCAAGAAGATCTACGAGGAAGAGTTCGGCGTGTTCGGCGGCAGCCCCTATGGCGCGCTGATTGGCGACTACGAGTTCAGCAAGCATCCGGAAGACCTGGAGCTACTCGAGAAGATGGCCGCGGTAGCGGGAGCTGCTCATGCCCCATTCCTGACGGCCGCTTCCCCGCAGCTCATGAACATGGAAAGCTACCAGCAGTTGGACCAGCCCCGCGACATTGCCAAAATTTTTGACACCACCGAGTACGCCAAATGGAAGAGCTTCCGCCAGAGCGACGACAGCCGGTACGTCGGGCTGTGTGTGCCGCACGTGCTGATGCGCCTTCCCTATGGCCGCGACACGGCGCCCGTTGATGCCTTCAACTATGAAGAGGGCGTGGACGGAACGGACCACACGAAGTATCTGTGGGGCAACGCTGCCTACGCCCTGGGTGCGCGGATCACCAATGCCTTTGCTATGTATGGCTGGTGCGCTGCCATCCGTGGTGTACAAGGTGGCGGTTTGGTGGAGGGATTACCTTCCCACACCTTCCGCACCGACGATGGCGACGTGGCTCTGAAGTGCCCGACGGAGATTGCCATCACCGACCGCCGCGAGAAAGAACTGGCGGACCAGGGACTGATTCCTTTGGTGCACTGCAAGGGAACGGACAAGGCGGCATTCTTCAGCGTGCAGTCTGCCAACAAGCCCAAGCTGTATGATAGCGACGCTGCCAATGCCAACGCGCGTCTTTCCTCCCAACTACCTTACATCATGGCAACCTGCCGTTTCGCGCATTACCTGAAGGCCATGATGAGGGACCGGATCGGCAGCTTTACCTCGAAAGAAGAACTCACCGCGTTCTTTAACCGCTGGATCACCCAATACGTCACGACCGACGACCAGGCTTCGCAGGCCACCAAGGCCAAGTACCCCTTACGAGAAGCGCGGGTTGACGTGGAAGAGATCAAGGGTAAGCCGGGAGCTTACCGGGCTGTGGCTTTCCTGCGTCCGCACTTCCAGCTTGATGAACTTACGGTATCCCTGCGCTTGGTGGCTACACTGCCCAAGCCTGCGGGTGGTTAGTTTTAGGGGCTGTGTGGCGGACTTGCCTGGCAAGTCCGTCACATGTTCGTACACAATCTGTAAAAACGACGAGGAGAGGAAAATATGGCTATAGAATACTTCTTGAAGTTGGACGGAATCACCGGCGAGGCTGCCGCCTCGAAACACACGGGTGAAATCGAGCTCCACTCGTGGAGTTGGGGAGCCCACAACCCGACCAGCATGGCCGGAACCGGCCTGAGCGCTGGGAAGGTTGACCTCGCTGACATCACCATTTCCAAACCGACGGACAAGGCGAGCGCCAAGTTGCTCGAACTTTGCTGCACGGGAAAACACATCGCCACGGGCACGCTTTCGTGTGCCAAGTCGACCGGCGACAAGAATCCCGCGGACTACCTGACCCTTAAGTTGAACGAGATTCACATCTCGAGCTGGCAGAGTGGCGGTTCATCGGGCGACTCCATTGGTTCCGAGTCCGTGTCTCTGGCCTTTGTGAAGTTTGAGTTTGACTACAAAGTCCAGCAGAAAGACGGTACCATGGTAGCTGCTGGAACTGCGAAGGGCGATCGCGGAACCCGAGAGTACGGGAGTTAAGTTGGTATTTCCCGGTAAGTTTGGCCCGATCGAAATGGGTGCGGCGGGCTCGTCCCGCCGCTCCCAGCGTCTTCGTCTACCGCTAGCGCGGGGCCTTAGTGCCCCCAAGAATGGTGGGACTGTGTCTCACCGTTTCCCCTGTGTCTTGCGGAACGACGCTTGACAGGTCCCTAGCGTGCGGGTGCCTCCGAGCGGCGGAGAGGGTGTGTTTCGTTTGCATCCCCGCGGTGAAGCTTGGTACGTTTTCGGCGGCGCAAAACTACATGTGGGCGGGTGTGCCCATTTGCCGGCGTGAGGCAGATCTGAAACATACGACCGCGAAACGAGCAAAACATGCCACTCCTGCCAGTAGCAGCAACGGACGCTCAGAAGAGTAGCTATGAACTTCACTTGGATCTGGGTCCCATCCAAGGCGAGAGCACTTCGTCAACTCATAGCCAGGAAATCGAGATCAGTTCATTTTCCTTTGGCGCCACCAATTCTGCCATTCGGTCCGCGGCGGGTTCTCCCAAAGGCGGAAAGCCGACCGTAAGTGAAGTCATGGTCACAAAGCAGATCGATAAGGCGAGTCCCGCCCTATACTCTGCGCTGGTCAATTCCCAAAAGATCAATACCGCTGAGATTACAATGTGCAAGTCCACGGGCGTGGGCAAGCCGGAGGACTACGTCACCATCACGCTGACGAATGCATACATAACGTCGATTCAGACGTCTTCCTCGAGAGATTTGCCGCCGAATCAGAAGGGTGCGGAGACCGTGACAATCAATTTTCAAAAGATCGACTTCGCCTACAAGATTCAGCTTACCAGTGGATTGCTCGCCGCCGGCACGTCCTGGCAGTATGATCTGACGGTGGGCACGTAGTCCAGTCTTAACCTATATTGTCTCTTCTTCGGTTACACAACATGGAAAACGCCAATCAACTGTTCCAAGCAGGCAGACTTAATGACGCTGTGCAGGCCTTGAATGAAGAGGTGCGAAATCACCCCGAGGACTCGAAGCGCCGGATTTTTCTCTTTGAACTTCTCTGCTTTTCCGGCGACTACGAGCGGGCCGAAAAGCAGCTCAACATCCTGGGTTCGGCCGACATGCAAAAGGAAATGGGGGCGCTGGTTTACCGCAGCGCTCTGCACGCGGAGAGAACCCGGCAGGAGCTGTTTACAAAGAAGGAGTATCCGAAACCTGCGGGAGATGGCACCTCCGTGGGCGGGCCCGTTTCGGGAATCCTTAATGACAAGCCCTTTCAGTCCATCGCTGACGCCGACCCGCGCATCGGCGAGCATCTGGAGATTTTCGCCGGCGGCAGCTACATGTGGATAAAATTTGAGCACATTTCATCCCTGGCCATCGAAAAACCCCAGCGCTTGCGTGATTTGCTCTGGACCCCCGCACGCCTGCACGTGGGGGCCGCGCTGAAAGATACGGAGCTGGGAGAAGTGCTGGTGCCCGCCCTTACTCCTTTTGCGTGGCAGGACTCTGAGGATGCGGTCCGTCTTGGCCGCATGACAGCGTGGGTTGAGGGTGATGCCGGCCAGGCCGTACCGATCGGTCAGAAAATATTGCTGGTGGATGGCGAGGAGTTCCCGCTCCTCGAAGTGCGAAAACTGGAAATCAATCTCCCGCAGCCCACAACATAGGTCAGAATGCCTCTTCCCGATAACCTGCTCAATCCGATCCCAGGAGATAACCCAAGCGGAGAGGATCTTCGCTACGCTCCCGTCTACGACCAGATCAAGGAAGCGCGCCGCCAAGAAGACGAAACCGCCCAGGGTGAATGGGTACATGAAGTAAAGAAAGCTGACTACGCTCTCGTCATCAAGCTGGCGACGGATGCGATCGCCAACAAAAGCAAAGATCTTCAGCTCGGGGCGTGGCTGACGGAGGCCCTTCTCCGGATCGAGGGTTTCCCCGGCCTGAAGCAGGGATTGCAGCTTTTGCAGGATTTGACGAATACCTTCTGGGATACCCTGTACCCACAACTGGAGGACGGCGACGCGGAGTTGCGTGCCACCCCGCTCCAATGGGTCGGGACGAATCTGATCCTTCCTCTACGTTCCGTGCCGCTTAATCGGGCTGGTAATGGGTGGCTGGATTACACGGAATCCCGCAAGATTCCGCTGGAAGAGCAGGCGGACACCGAGGAGAAGGCCAATGCCCGCCGGGTGGCGCTAGCCGAGGGGAAACTTGCGCCCGAGGTGTTTGACAAGTCGTTCACCGAAACTCCCAAGCCCTTTTACGCGGGTGCAGAGACGGCGCTGGATGAATGCGGCAAGTTGGTGGAGAGTTTCGATGCTTTGTGCCGCGACAAGTTTGCCGATGCAGCTCCGTCCTTCACGGACCTCAAGAAGGGCATCCAGGAGGTTCGGCACACTGTCCACCTGCTTCTTCAGAAGAAGCGGGAGACCGATCCCGATCCGGTGGAGGAGCAGCCGGGAGGAGCAGCGGGCGAAGCTTCTGCCGACGGGGGAGAGGGCGCTGCCGGTGAAACGCGCGTGCGAGCTGGCGGGGCAGCGGGTCCGGCCGGGATTCTGATCCCATTTGCCGACAAAGAGCCGCCGGAGCGCCGTGACGCGATTGCCGCTGTAGCGCGCGCTGCCGCGTCCCTGCGCAAACTTGATCCCCTCAGTCCTGGTCCTTACTTGATGGTGCGGGGACTGCGCTGGGGGGAGTTGCGGGCGGCGCTGGCGCGTCAGGATTTGACCCGTTTGGAAGCTCCGCCCACGGACTTGCGGCAGGGCGTCAAGCGGCTGGCAATCGAAGGGAAGTGGAGCGAACTGCTGGATGCCACCGAGAATTCCATGTCGTTGCCGAGCAGCCGCGCCTGGCTGGATTTGCAGAAGTTTACGGTGGACGCCTGTGCGGGCTTGGGTGATGACTACTCTGTTGTCGCCAATGCTGTCCGCGGCGAACTGAAGACGCTGGTGCGTGACCTGCCGGAAGTGATCGAAATCACTCTGCTTGACGACACTCCCGCCGCCAACGCCGAAACACAGGCGTGGCTGCGGGAACTGGCTGCCGAAGCCCCCGTGCCTGTGGCGGAGGCGGCGTCTACGCCCGATGGCGCGCCCCCGGAAGAAGGCGGCCCAGTGGCGGAAGTTCCGTTGATCAAAAATCACCGGGCGCCCGGCTGGCACCGCAAATTCGCGGATAGCTACGACCTTGCCAACGAAGCCTTGAAGGCGGGCCAACCGGAAAAAGCCATCGAAACCATGATGCGCGAAGTGGAGAGGCAGCTTAGCGGCAGAGGCCAGTTCTTCCGCAAGTTACAGCTTGCGGAAATCTGCGTCGCCGCGGGAAAGACCCAAGTTGCCCAGCCGATTATCGAGGACTTGGCGGCGGCGGTTGAAGCCAATCACCTGGAAACATGGGAGAATCCCAAGACCATTGCCAAAGTCCTGTTGACGATCATGAAGCACAGCGAGAAAGTGCAGCAGGACGATTCCGAGAAACAGCGACTCTTTCAGAAGGTCGTCCGCCTTGATCCCGTTCAAGCCATCACTTACATTGGAAGCTAATGCCAACCTCCGACAAGGAAGGCCCAGTAACGTTATCCGTATTGGATCGGCTCATCGATCTGGAGCCGGAGCGCAACCAGGAGCCTCCGATGAGCCGCGCCCAATCGCTGCGGGAACTGCGGGCCGCACTACGCCGCGACTTGGAGTGGCTTTTTAATACGCGTTCCACCATCGAAGAACCTCCCGAAACATTACGCGAAGTCGAACGTTGCGTGTACAATTACGGGATCCGTGATACTTCGGCTCTGACTCTGAAATCACCGAAGGACCAGGAGTTGCTGGCGAGGTCCATCAAGACGGCGATCATGTTCTTTGAGCCCCGGCTCCAGGCCGCCAAGGTGACGATCGAACCTGCCAGCGACGACGTACGTGGCATTCATTTCAACATTGAAGGCTTGCTGCGCATGGACCCGGCGCCGGAACCGGTTTTCTTCGACACCTTGCTAGAGCCGGCCAGCGGCGAATACAAAGTCAAGAGCACATAGAATGCGGGATGATTTACTCGAATATTACGAGAACGAGCTCACCTTCCTTCGGCAGTTGGGGAAGGAGTTTGCCGAGAAACATCCCAAGATAGCGGCGCGGCTGCAACTGGACGTCAACCGCTGCGACGACCCGCATGTGGAGCGGCTTCTTGAAGGTTTTGCTTTGCTGGCGGCGCGTGTCCACCTGAAGATTGACGATGAGTTTCCCCAGATCACCGAGGGATTACTCAACATCCTCTATCCCCACTTCCTGCGGCCTACCCCCTCCATGTCGGTGGCACAGTTCCGCCTGGACCCTGAGCAGGGGAAACTTACCACCGGGCTCAGTATTCCGCGCGATTCAATTCTCTACTCGCGGCCGGTGGAAGGCGCTCCGTGCAAGTTTCGCACTGCCTACGACGTCACCCTTTGGCCCCTGGAGGTGAGCGACGCCCGGTGGCTTACGCCGGACAAATTGAACCCCCCTCTGCGCGCACCCGATGCCGTGGCCGTCTTGCGGCTCGAGCTGAAATGTTTTGCCGACGTCACCTTCGAAAAACTACAGATGAAGTCGCTGCGGTTTTATCTGAACGGCGAAGGCGATGTGGTAAGCACGCTGTACGAGTTGCTCTCCAACAACTGCCGGCAGATCATTGTGCGGGATCCGGACAATCCCAAGAAGCCGGCCCACACCATCAGCCCGATGTCACTGCGGCCCATGGGATTTTCCGAATCCGAATCCGTGCTGCCCTATCCTCAAAGGTCCTTTGACGGATACCGGCTTTTGCAGGAGTACTTCGCGTTTCCGGAGAAATTCTTCTTTTTTGAACTCGGCGAGCTGGAGTCAGCGCTTAAGGCCATTCCGGGCGGACGCGCCGAGATGATTTTTCTCATCGCTCCGTTTGAATTGGAGCAGCGACAGCAACGCCTGGCGGTGGGGGTGACGGCCAAGTCGATCGGCCTCGGGTGTTCACCCATCATTAATCTGTTTCCGCAGACAGCCGAGCCCATCATGCTGACCCAGCGGCGGTCGGAGTACCCGGTGGTACCCGACGCCCGGCGCAGGATGGCGACGGAGATTTTCTCCATTGACGACGTCGTGAGCGCCGACCCTGTCACGCATGAGATCACTCACTATGATCCGTTCTATTCCTACCGGCACCGGTCGCTGCATGAAGAGCACCAGACCTTCTGGTATTCCAAGCGCCGTCCTTCCAGCCGCAAGGGCGACGAGGGTTCCGAGGTGTCCCTTTTTCTGGTGGACCTCGCCATGCACACCTGCCTGCCGGACACGCAGACGATAACGGTGCACTGCACTTGCACGAATCGCGACATCCTTTCGCGCCTGCCGTTCGGGAATGAAGCCGGTGACTTTGAGGTCGAGGGCATCGGGTCGATCAAGGGCGCCATCGCGTTGCGCAAACCCACGCCCACGCTGCGGCCTCCGATGGGGCGAAACGCCTTGTGGCGGCTGATTTCCCATATGGCGCTTAACTACCTTTCGATCGTCGAGGATGGGAAGGAAGCTTTGCAGGAGGTCTTGCGGCTGTATAATTTTTCCGACTCCGCGGATTTGGACAAGCAAATTTCCGGCATCGCGGGCGTGAGCAGCAAGCGCCATTTCGCGCGGATCAATTCCGAGAGCGGTATTTCCTTTGCGCGCGGCACACAGGTGCAAATGGAATTTGATGAAGAGGACTTTGCCGGAAGCGGTGTGTACCTGTTTGCCGCGGTCATCGACCGGTTTCTGGGACTGTACGCTTCGCTCAACAGCTTTACTCAGCTCGTCGCCAAGACTCGTCAACGCAGGGAGGTATTAAAGCAGTGGCCACCACGGGCGGGCCAAGTCATCCTGATGTAGAAGTTTCCACGGTGGAAAGGGAGCTTCGGGAAGAACCCTGTCTGTTCGAGTTCTTCCAGGCGGTTCGCCTACTCGAGCGGCTTTTCCCTGACAAGTCGCCCGTCGGACGATTCAATCCTCCCAGCAAGGAGGTCGTCCGCTTTGTCGCCAATTCGACGCTTGTTTTTCCCGCCAGCGAAGTGCAAGCCCTTCAATGGCCCAAAGACAGTCCGGGAAGGATGAAAGTCAACTTCATGGGCCTGACCGGGCCGGAAGGCGTGATGCCGCTTTATTACACGTCGTTGCTGGCGGAGCGAACCCGCGCGGGCGATACTTCGGCGGTAGACTTTTTTGATATCTTTAACCACCGCATCATTTCGCTCTTTTATCTGGCCTGGGAAAAGTATCGATTTTCGGTCGCTTATGAGCGCGAGGGGCTGGATCCTTTTTCGCACCACTTGATGGATTTGATTGGCATGGGGACTCCGGGCCTTCAAAACCGGCTTCCCGTGCTTGACGACTCGCTGCTGTACTATTCCGGATTGCTGGCACAACGGCCGCGATCGGCCGCGGCCCTGCGGAATCTTCTCAGTGATTACTTCGAGGTTCCGATCGAGGTGGAACAATTCGCGGGTGGGTGGTATCGTCTCGACCGGCCCACACAAACGCAGCTTCTGGGAGGATTCAGCGAATCGGAACAACTGGGGTTTGGAGCGGTGGTGGGCGACGAAGTCTGGGATCAGACGGCACGCGTGCGCATCAAGATCGGGCCGGTGTCCCTGGAGAAATACCAGGACTTCCTCCCCCGTGGATCGGCTTTCGAACCCCTGAAGGCGCTGACGACCTTTTTCTGCAATGGCGAATTTGATTTTGAGATTCAGTTGATTTTGGATCATCGGGAGGTGCCACCGTGTGAGCTGGGCGACGAACGCGAGGACGCTCCCCAGCTTGGGTGGCATACCTACATCAAGACAAGGCCCATGGAAGTGGATGCCTCGGAAACTATTCTCCAACTTTGGGAAGGACACGCTCATGACTATCAATCTGAAATCGCTCATCGGCAAGCTCAATGAGAATACCCGGAAGACCCTGGAATCGTCGGCCGGGCTGTGTTTGACTCGTACAAACTACGACATCGAAGTGGAGCATTACGTACTGAAGCTGCTCGATCAGCCTTACGGTGACTTTGCCCAGATTGTGAACCACTTCATGATTGACACTTCGCGCCTCACCGCGGAGCTCACCCGCAGCCTCGACAAACTAAAGAAAGGGAACGCGCGCACACCGTCGCTCAGCCCCACTTTGGTCAAGATGCTTACCGAGGCGTGGACAGTCGGTTCCATTGAATTCGGTTCCGCCGAGATCCGAACCGGGTTCACCGTGCTGGCACTGGTGGCGAATGACGAACTCAGCCGACTGGTCCACGACGTCAGCAAGGAACTGCAGAAGATTGAGCCCGAGGTTTTGCGCAAGGAATTCCTGAACATTACCAAGCGTTCAGAAGAAGAGATGGCAGAGCCCGTCTCCGCCGGCCCGGGAGCAGCGCCCGGTGGCGCCCCGCGCAAGGCAGGAACCGGTAAGACGGAAAATCTGGACCAGTTCACCATCAATCTTACCGAGCGGGCCAAGTCTGGAAAGATTGATCCGGTCCTGGGGCGTGACCTGGAGATCCGCCAAATCGTTGACATCTTGATGCGGCGTCGGCAGAACAACCCCATCCTTACAGGTGAAGCGGGTGTGGGAAAGACCGCCGTCGTAGAAGGGTTTGCCGCCCGCGTGGCCTCCGGTGACGTGCCGCCTCCGCTGCGCAATGTGGTCGTGCGGACTCTCGACCTTGCCCTGCTGCAGGCTGGGGCAGGAATCAAGGGCGAATTTGAGAACCGCCTCAAGAGTTTGATCGAAGAGGTGAAGTCTTCGCCTGTACCCATCATCCTGTTCATCGACGAAGCCCACACCATGATTGGCGCCGGCGGGCAGGCAGGGCAGAATGATGCGGCTAACCTGCTGAAACCGGCACTGGCGCGCGGCGAATTGCGCACCATCGCCGCCACCACGTGGTCGGAGTACAAGAAATTCTTTGAAAAGGATGCGGCGTTGGCACGGCGCTTCCAGGTGGTCAAAGTGGAAGAGCCGGTGGAGACCCAGTGCTCGGTGATGTTGCGCGGAATTGTTCCCGCCCTGGAGAAACATCACAACGTTCGCATCATGGACGAAGGCCTAACGTCCGCCGTTCGCCTCTCGCATCGTTATCTGGCGGGCCGGCAGTTGCCTGACAAGGCCGTCAGCATTCTGGATACCGCTTGCGCCCGCTTGGCTCTTGGGCAGAGCGCCACGCCGCCGGCGATCGAAGACGCCACGCGGACGCTGGACGACCTGGAAGTTCAGCGCGGCATTCTCGAACGCGAAGCCGCCATCGGCGCCAATCACGCCGAGCGGCTCGAAGAGATTGCCAGGCAAAAGGTGGAAGTCGAAGCCAAACTCAAGGACTTGCGCGAGCGCTGGAACAAGGAATCCGAACTGGTTTCGAAGATTCGCGACATTCACGGGAAGCTGGAGGCGCCTGTCGCCAAGGCACCTGCGGGGGCTGCCGCCACTCCCGCGGCCGGAACGCCAGTTCCACCTGCTACGGAGCCTGCGGCTACGGCCGCAACGCCGGCGCCGGCTGCTGCGGCAGCGACACCGGCTCCGGCGGCGGAGGCCGCTGCGGTCGCCCCGGCGGCGAGTTCGGAAGCCTTGCGCGCCGAACTGGCCAAGCTGGAGGCGGAGTTAGCCCAGGTGCAAGGTGAAAATCCCATGATGCGGGTCGCCGTTGACTCCCAGATTGTGGGTGAGGTACTCGCGGCTTGGACCGGCATCCCGGTCGGCAAGATGCTCAAGAATGAAATTGAAACTGTACTCTCGCTGAGCTCGCATCTAGGCAAACGCGTCATTGGGCAGGAACACGCTTTGGATATGATCTCCCAGCGCGTGCAAACCTCCCGCGCCGCCCTCGACGATCCCCAGAAGCCCATCGGCGTTTTCATGCTGATCGGTCCCAGCGGCGTTGGGAAGACCGAATCGGCGCTGGCACTTGCCGACCTTCTTTACGGGGGAGAGCACAATCTGATTACCATCAATATGTCGGAATTCCAGGAAGCCCATACGGTTTCAACCTTGAAGGGATCGCCTCCCGGATACGTGGGGTATGGTGAGGGTGGCGTGCTGACCGAAGCCGTTCGCCGGCGCCCATACTCGGTAGTTTTGCTGGACGAGGTGGAGAAGGCCCATCCTGACGTCCTGGAACTGTTCTACCAGGTGTTTGACAAGGGGATGATGGAGGATGGAGAAGGCCGCGAAATCGATTTCAAGAACACCATCATCATTCTTACCACCAATGCCTGCACCGACCAGATGATGAAGCTGACGGCCGACCCGGAAACCATGCCCACGGCGGAAGGCATCATCAAGGCGATGCGGCCTGAACTGAACAAGATCTTCAAGCCGGCGTTCCTTGGTCGTATGGTCCTCGTTCCGTACTATCCCATCCGCGAAGATTCCCTCAAGCTCATCATTGAGCTGAAGATGAGCAGAATCCAGAAGCGGATCGACGAAAACCACAAGATCAAGCTGACCTACGATCCGGCACTGGTTGAGACCGTAGCCAGCCGTTGCACGGAAGTTGAGAGTGGCGCGCGCAACGTGGATAATATACTTACCAACACCCTGCTGCCGGACATGTCCCGGAATCTCCTGGGCAAGATGGCGGAGGGTGAGAAGATAACTGCGATCCACGTCGGCATCGGCCCCGATGGAGCGTTCGTATACAATTAGTCTGAGAGGAGCCAAGCCATGGGGACAGCGTTCACACAAAGCAGCAATAGTCTGTTCTCAATTACCACGCCGCTGGGACAAGACAAGGTGCTGCTCCGCGGTTTTCGGGGCTCGGAAGGGATGTCGAGGCTTTTCCGTTTTGAACTCGACCTGCTTTCCGAAGACCAGGGTATCACCTTCACCGATATCGTTGGAAAGAACGTCACCATTTCCGTACAACAGGCGGATGGTACTCCCCGATATTTCAACGGGGTCATCAGCCGCTTTGGCCAGGGCGCCGCGGAGGGCGTCTTCGCCACTTACCACGCGGAAATGGTCCCCTGGCTTTGGTTCCTGACTCGTGACGCGAATTGCCGTATTTTTCAAAACATGGCAATTCCCGATATCATCACCAAGGTCTTCAGCGATGCCGGTCAAACGGCTTACACGAACTCTGTTACGGCAACCTATCCAACGCGCGAGTACTGCGTTCAATATCGTGAAACCGATTTCAACTTCGTTTCCCGGCTGATGGAGGAGTACGGAATCTATTATTTCTTTCAACACGATAATGGCAAACATACGCTGGTGATGGGCGATGCTGCCAGCAACAACGCTGATTGCCCCGGCCAAAACCAGCACAAACTTTACACAGAAAGCACCGCGGTATTGGACGAAGATGTGGTTCAGAGCTGGCAGATTGAGCAGGAAATGCGCACCGGTAAATACAGCCTTACCGACTATAACTTCCTGACACCAAGCTCCAACCTCCTGGCAAGCACGACGACCGTGAATGTGGTAGGTGGCAACACCTCCTACAACACCTATGATTACCCCGGCAAGCATCTGACTCAGGGCGATGGCAGCACCTTGGTCAAGACCCGCATGGAGGAAGAGGAATCCGTGCATCTGGTCGCCCATGGGACCAGTGATGCACGGAGTATGGTCACGGGCTATAAATTTACTTTGCAGGAACACTATCGCGACGATCAGAATACGTCCTATCTGCTGACGGACATCGACCACGTCGCCACGACCACGTCCTACGGCGCAGCGCGAGGGGAACAACGGGACCATTACTCCAATTCATTTCGTTGCATTCCCGCCAGCGTCCCTTTCCGGCCGCTTCGCGTCACGCCCCATCCCACAATCATGGGACCGCAACCGGCGGTCGTTGTCGGTCCCTCCGGCGAAGAGATCTATACGGACAAGTATGGCCGCATCAAAGTGCAGTTCTTCTGGGACCAGTTAGGCACGAAGGACGAAAACAGTTCCTGCTGGATCCGCGTGGCACACGCCTGGGCGGGCAAGCAGTGGGGTATCATCTATATTCCGCGTATCGGCCAGGAAGTGATGGTGGATTTTCTGGAAGGCGATCCGGACCAGCCGCTTGTAACGGGGCGGGTCTACAATGCCGACCAGATGCCGCCCTACACCTTGCCGGACAACATGACGCAAAGCGGCATTCTGACACGTAGCTCAAAGAGTGGTACCGCCGATAACTTCAATCAGCTTCGCTTCGAGGACAAGAAGGGAAGTGAAGAGGTTTATTTCCACGCCGAAAAGGACATGAACGTTGTCGTCGAGAATAACCAAACCTTGAAGGTCGGCTTCGACAAAAAAGACAACGGCGACCGCACTGAGGAAATCTACAACAACGATATCTTGAAGGTCGGCAACAGCCAGAGCAACGATGGCAGTCGCACCCATACCGTCTACAATAACGATTCACTCACCGTCACGAACGGAAATCGAACCGTCGAGGTCAAGGTCGGCAATCAGACCCATACGATTGACCAGGGCAATGAAACACTTACCGTCAAGCAGGGCAACCGTGCGGTGGAGGTCGATACCGGTGATGATACCCTCACGGTGAAGACGGGTAACCACAGCGTGACAGTCAACACGGGAAACGATTCGCTGACAGTGTCCCTGGGAAATCACAGCATCTCGGTGGATGCGGGTTCAAGTACCATCTCGGCAATGCAGTCCATCACGCTAAAAGTAGGGGACAACAGTATTACCATTGATACCACGGGTGTAACGATCAGTGCGGCAATGGTCAGTGTCAGCGCCGAGGCGCAGTGCCAGATTAGCGCCGATGGGGTGATGCAGGTATCTGCCGACGGTCCGCTGTCACTCTCGGGTGCCATGACCTCGATCAATGAAGGTTGACGTAATTGCCTGCGAAGAATTCAATCGAGCAGTAATGACGGACGCAAAACATGGGCAACGATGAAGTTGTGAAGACGCCGGTATCAGCATTGCAGGAGCTTTGCGAGCGCGCCAAAGTAAGCGATGACGCCAAGGCGTTGCTTTCGGAGGATACTTCGACCAAGGAATTCATCGCAGTTTTGGTTGAGAAAGAACTTCTGAAAGACGCAATTCGCATGATTGCTTACCTTCTTCCCCGGCGGGAAGCGATCGGTTGGGGATGTCTTTGCGTGCGGCATGCACTGGCCGCGCAAAATGCCCAACCTCCGGCCATTCAAGCAGCCACAGAACGATGGGTGGCCGCTCCGACCGAAGAGAACCGCTGGGCAGCCAAGAAAATGGCGGATGTCGAGAAGCCCAGGACGCCGTCGGGTCTGTTGGCCCTCGGGGTCTTCTTCGCAGGACCCAGCATCGCGCCACCTCAGCACCCGAAGCCCATTCCACCACCTCCAGCCCTGACGGCAGTCATGGTGTCCAACGCGGTCCTTTTGGCAGGCGTGATCAAAGAACCGAAAAAGGCCAAGGAAAAATACGGCGTGTTTATGCAGAAAGCTGGCGCCTTGTTGGCTCGGATGCAGCAGCAAGCTACGCAGTCTTGAGGGTCGCATCCTGGCCGCAGTTGGAGAAGCTTGCCCCATGGTTCATCCATCGTGGCTGAGGGTTCCGTGGTTGACATTGGCCGAGTTGGGTTGACACGAAAAAGTCCACCTTTTCTCTTGCGGGGGAAGTATACTGGCTGCGGGCAACCTCAAAACGACTATCTGATTGGTGTATTCAAGAATCCGCGCTGCCGTCGCGATTGCCGTGTGGCGTTGAGAATAGGCTGCCCAGGAGGATAATTCCATGCCGATTCAAGTTTGCACTGGGGCAATGCTGATGTGTACGTTCGGAGTGGCGCCAAGCACACTGGTGGCGACATCGGCTCCTACGACTTCGACGTCGGTGATGCCGGCGGCTACGATCATGGATTTCGCTCCCATGGCAAATATCATGCCGTTCGGAATGTGCATGTCGCCGGCCAACCCTACAGTGGCCGCCGCCACAGCCGCGGCCTTGGGCGTCCTCACGCCCATGCCTTGCATACCCGCGACGGTAGCACCATGGACTCCCGGTTCTCCGACGGTTACGAAAGGTGGGTTTCCCGCTCTCGACAACTCGTCCATGTGCATGTGCATGTGGGGCGGCGTGATCAGTATCACCGATCCCGGGCAATTCACCCAGATGGTCCCGTGAACCACGCGCAGGCTTGCCTTGCGCGAACCTCGCCCGTCGATGCTCCGTGGGGCTTGGTGTGTATTTGGATCTTGAGGAGCGGCTGGCCCTCTTGCCCGCGGGATCGTGATTCGTTGGGGCGCGAGATTTCCTGCCGAGCGGGCCGTTTTGAGTGCCTAGGTTGCCCGCTTGCTTCCCGTCCGTTTCTTTCGCCCCAGCACAACGCGCTTCTCGCCGGAAGCCCAACGCCCCAGACGGTACGATCGGGTGTAACCGTCGAGTAAATCAGCGATCGTGACCTCCACACTTCCGCCCGCGTCGCACGAGTAGGCTTCCTCTGTACGTCGTTGCGTCTCTCCGCCAAAGTGGGTTACCGGCAAACCGCCAAGGTCCGAAGCCTCGCGCAGCGCCGGATCGAACGCAAAGCGAATATCGTCCCACACGGTGATATTGCCCGCAGGACGGCCGTCTTCGCTGAGTTGGCTGCACTCGAGGTAACGGAAATGACCGATGTTGTGGGCCGGTGTATATTGTCGCGACTGCACCAGCGCGGGCTCACCGGGAGCGGGTAACGGAGTTCCCTTCGAGAACAGCGGATCAAAAACGACGGTTCGTCCTCCATCTGCTTCCCTCCAGACGCCGAAATGGCGGGTGAAGCGGTCACGCAATACGTAGCCCGCCTGGGCATCGGATTGTATAGCCAGGCCGATGGCGGTGGCCGATCGCGTGTAGGCAGAGCGCCTCACGCGGCGGCCGAAAAGTTCACGGACCAAGCGCGCTACGATCGGCAGTTCACTCCCGCCCCCTGTGATATAGAGGGCGTCAATCTGCTTCTGGCCGGCGGCGGCTTCGACCGCAGAGCCTGACGCGCCGTACCCGTGCGCGGCCAGCAGATCCTCTGTGGCATGCAAGGTCTCCTGCACCAAAGGCTGACAGCGTTCATAGTAGTCGGCAGCCGATAGTGAAACCTGCGGCCAGCTTTCCCGCGCCACCCCCAGATCCACAGAAATACGGCGTGAATTGGGACGCAGACCCTCCTTCTGCGCGCGGCACTCTTCGTGCAAGCGGAACGTGGCCGCTGGAGTCAGGTTGTCTCGCTCCTCCGTGCTGATACCTGCCGCATCGAGCGCCAGCTCCGCCAGGATTTCGTCAAAATCGTCTCCGCCCAGCGCGCCAATACCTTCCGATGCGATGACGCCCTGTTCGCTCTGGTCCACCGCCACCAGCGACGCGTCAAACGTTCCCCCTCCGAGGTCGTAAACCAGAATGGTGCTCTTGGGCTCTTTTTGGTGGGCCGTCCTGGCACGATGCCCAAACTCCATACTGGCCGCCGAAGGCTCATTCAGGAGACCAAGAACTTCAAAGCCTGCCTGGCGAAAGGCCTCTGCGGTCAGGAAGCGTTGATTGCTATTGGCGTTCGCCGGCACTCCCAGCATGACCTCAATCCGGCCAGCTTCCACTTTGGGCAGGTTGGAGCGTTCCAGCAGGTTGATCCGCAAGGTCTCGCAGAGTTCGCGCAGGAGCACCAGCAGCGGTACGGTCTGGCCGGCAATTTGGACCAGGCTTTCCGGCCCGGCGCCTTCCAGCGCCCTTTTGACCGAGCGGATGACCGTCCATCCCGGTGCTTCCTGCGCCTCCCATGCTTCCCAGCCGTACACGCGTTGCTGTTCGTTGAACGCCACCAAGGGAGGGAACCACTCGCGTGCAGTCCCGTCGGGCGCGTCAAATGAGACTACGGGATAATTACCTCGATCGACAAAGGCTACGGCAATTCGTGTTGTGCCGAAATCAATTCCCAGTCGCATGTTTGAATCCACGGAGGATGTCCATTTCATTATAACAGCAACCATTGTTCTCCTTCAGTCCGACCCCAAGGGTGGGGAACGGGGGGGTGCCTGTGGACGGCGGGCGACAGTGCGCCCCGGACGCCATACGCTGCGTCAACGCCATTCAACCGTGTGAAATGTGATAGCCCGAAACTTAACCTAGTCAAAATCCACTCATTGTGTATGATTAGTTAAGTGGGACATCGCCATCGTGTCTCAAGGTTACGAAGGTTGATCTGATCCTTGGTGTCACGGGGACACAGGCAGGTGAATCGACTTGGCCCGGAAGGACGAACATTGGCTCCAGACGCAAATTCACATGATGGTTGGTTCGCCGTTTACACCCGGCACCAGCATGAGAAGACCGTTCACCAGGAACTGACGGGCAAGGGAATTGAATCCTTCCTGCCCCTTTACACGGCCGCACACCAATGGAAGGACCGCGTCAAGCGGGTGTCGCTTCCCCTGATTCCTTGCTACGTGTTCATCCGCGAACCGCTGACTCAATGGTTGCCGGTCCTGAGCACGCCCGGCGTTCATTCTGTCGTTACCTTCGGCGGGCAACCGGCTCGTATTCCTGGCGAAGAGATCGATGCTATTCGGCTCGTGGTTCAGAGCCACGTCAAGGCGGAGTCGCACCCGTATCTGCGAAATGGGGACCGCGTCCGGGTCACCGCCGGGGCGCTGCGTGGGCTGGAAGGAATTCTGATCCGCAAGAGAAACTGGTATAAACTCCTGCTCTCTATCGAAATGTTGCAACGCTCAGTGGCCGTGGAGATCGACGTCACGATGGTAGAGCGGATCAAAGACGGCCCAACGGATTTGCGCGCGGATCCGGGTGGGACCTCTTCACCGGACACGCGTGATTAGTACCTTGGCTTCATGCCTTTGCTCCACCTGATTGTTTCTGTGTGGTATACTTGCGCCGATTTTGGTATTCCGACTCGAATTCTGCGCCATGTGACTGACTGGACGTGTCGCGGTTCATCATCGCCAAAGCGGAGCTGTCGCTGTGGGTTCGCTGCGAACCGTGCCCACGACTGGGTAGCGCAAATTTGGTCCAAGTCCTGACTTAAGGAGTGCGACTATGTCTGACCGAGGAGTCTTTCTGGCTGCCTTCTTAACCCTGGTTCTGGTGGTTGCCAGTGCATTTCCCTTCCTGAGCTGTTTATCTACGAATTGCTGACGTCGACCGTTTTCGTCGTCATTGCGGTTATGGTGTTCTTCGGCGACGACAAATTCCCTTACATGCTGGGCATGGTTGCGCCTATCCTCTGGTTTATTTTCAGCCTGCTGACCGGTGGCTTCATCTCCGATATCTCGGCGCTACTGCGTTTTCTGGCGGGCAAACCTTCCGCTCCCCTGGAAACGCCGCTGCATGGATTTGCCATCCTCGCCGGGCTGGCGTTGGTGATTCTCTCCGCCCGCGCATGGCGCAAGCAGGTTACCGAGAAATTCCTTGGCAAGACCTTTGCCATAGCGCTGGTCGTGAGCCTGGTCTGGATCGGCGTGATTGCGGTCTGGCAGTTCCATGCACTCTCGGCGAGCGCCCATTAAACCTCCGCGCCGCCTTCGACGACCGAACTTCGAAGGCGGTGCCGCCTCTCCTTCCCCGCGGGACTTTCGCCTGTTGACCCACGCCGGGAGTTCTGAGATTCTGGAAGTGTGGGCTCATCATCAACGTTATCGGAGTGAAGCCTCTGTTCGTCCACTCCGATAACGATGACGTTAGGGTGTGCACAATTTCTGCTGAATGAAGGGGGCGAGGCCCGCAAGCAAGCATGACGGTTTCTGCCGATCGGTTTCAGAAAGCCAGGATCATCTTTCGCAAAGACCATACCGAGGACTTGTGGACCATCCGGGTTCGTCCTGAGTCCCCCATGGTTTTTAAGCCGGGGCAATATGCCACGTTGGGGATTGAAGAGGAAGGCAAGGTGGTGGAGCGGTCGTACTCCATTTGCTCCGGCCCGCATGAGACGGAAGTGGAGTTCTTCTTCGAGTTGGTGATGCGCGGCAGGATCACGCCCCCGCTCTACCACCGCCAAGTGGGCGACACTCTGTTGATGCGGCGTAACGCCCGCGGGTCGTTCACTTTTGACAGCAAGGGCAGCCGCAAACAACATCTTCTGGTGTGCACGGTGACGGGTGTGGCTCCTTACGTGAGCATGGCCCGGGCGCTGGCGCGTGAGGCGCGTGAGGGGCGCGGCCACGGCGCACGAGTGGTGGTGCTGCAAGCCGCCAGTCGCTCCTGGGAATTCGCCTACCGTGATGAATTGGAAGCCCTCGCCAGCGAGTTCCCCTGGTTTAGCTACATTCCCGTGGTCAGCAGGCCCTGGGAAGATATCGAATGGAAGGGCGAAGTGGGGCGGGCGGAAGACGTTTTGCGGAAGTATATCGACGACCTGAAGATGGAGCCCTCAACCACTACCGTTTACCTCTGCGGCCATCCGCAGATGATTGAAAACGGGAAGGGGATTTTGCGGCGACGTGGATTTGCCCGCGAATCCATCCGCGGCGAGGTGTACTGGGCGCCGCAAAAAGAAGCCAGTTAAATCTGCGCCCTCGTTTGCAGCGCACGTCATTACATCAACCCGTGCACCTACCAAGCCGGTCCACACCACCCAAAAGGCTTCTTCTGGCATGCTCACTTCGTATAGAATGAACGTCAGGTAGTCGGGAACATTCCTACAAAACAAGTTAGTGGTTTTTTTCAAACGCAACGGAGGCGCGATGCAACGATCGCTTGTGACTTGTCTGATGGCAACACTGGTTCTGGGCGCGGGCGGCTTGGCGGGTTTGCGGGCCCAGGAGCCCACGCCGCAGATTTATTCGCTGACGGAGGATCCCGGATTCGCGATCATGGGACCCAGCGTGATTAAGCTCAGCCGCGATGGCCCGAAGGAAGTGGTGGATCAGGTTATGCCGCCCGGCCAGGGGCGTGACAAGGAATTCCACAGCCGCCTCTTCTATGACTTCCAATCTCACCGGCTCTACACACAGATTTTGAGTGATCCTGCCACCGCTTGCGGCGTCCAGGAATACCATGATCCGGCGGCGCCGAAGGAGTTTGACGTGATCAGCGGCACGGCCGATTTGATGAAGGAGATGTCAGGTCCGAATGACAAGTCCACGCCCGCCGGGACCGACACGATCAACGGTATTCCCACCCGCGTAGTGAAAGTGACCTCGGCGGACAATGACGGCAAGATCTGGTATGCGCAGAAGGGCGGTTACATCGTGAGGCTTGACTTGATTGCTAAGGACGGCAAGGCGCAAACCATCATCGCGATCAAGCAGCTTAGTTTCGCCAAGCCACCGGCCTCGGCATTTACCCTGCCCGCGAGTTGCGCCTCGGCACAACTGCCGCCTCCGCCGATTAAACCTTCCACTAACGTTACAGCGCTCACGCTCGCAAAGATCGGCAACTACGTTGGCGCGTGCCCGGTCCACATCAAAATGGTGGGCACCATCACCGTGGATGGGCCGGGAACGGTGTTCTACCAGTTCGGAGCGGGCAACATGGAACCGGGTGAGACCATTACCTTCAGCGCCGCCGGCGCCCAAACCGTTACCCACCTGTTCACGTTCCAGCCAAAGTACGGCAACAACATGGGTGGCTCCGCGATTCTGCAAGCCATTGGCGCAGAGGCTACGGGCCGCCATGAAATGCCCACCAAGGCTTCGAACAATTCGGATTTTGATATTACATGCACCAGCGGAGGAGGCAAGTAATTGACGATTGAGGATTGTCGATTGACGAGCGCCCCCGATGATGAGGTTTGTTCCCTCGCCCCCTTGGGGGAGAGGGTGGCTCGCCACCGGCGCTTTCATCAGCCGGGGCGAGACGGGTGAGGGGGTCAAAACCGATGGCTTGGACGAACAGTGTGGACTATTGCCGACTCAAGCCATAGTCTCAATGATGCCGGGTACGGACTGAATCGCTTCGTCGAGCTTGGCGGGATTTTTGCCACCGGCTTCCGCCAAATCCTTGCGCCCGCCGCCGGAGCCTTCCACTAAGGCCGCCGCCTGCTTCACGATCTTGCCGGCGTCGAGCTTGCCCGTCAGGTCTTTGGTGACCGCGGCGATCAGCGAGACGCGCCCGTCCGCCACGCTGCCCAGAACGATCACGCCGGATTGAAGTTTTACGCGCAGGTCGTCCACCATCTGGCGCATGGCGGAGCGGTCCGTTACCTCCACCCGCGCCGCAACCACGCGCACGCCCTTAACCTCGCGTGCCTGCTGCGCCAGGTCGCCCGCCGCCGAAGCCGCGCGCTTCATTTGCTGCGCTTCCAGTTCCTTGCGGAGCTTCTTTTCGCTCTCGGTCAGCTTTTCGATGGCTTCAACCAGGGCATCAGGCTTGGCGTGCAAGGCTTCCGAAGCCTGCGTCAGCGCTTGGCTCTCGCGCCGCAGGTGTTCCAGCACTCCCGTGCCGGTCAACGCTTCAATACGGCGAGTGCCCGCCGCGACACTGCTTTCCGAGACGATCTTAAACAACCCGATGTCACCCGTGCGCCGCACGTGCGTGCCGCCACAGAGTTCGCGCGAGTAGCTGCCGTCACCCACGGAAACCACGCGCACCTGGTCGCCGTACTTTTCTCCGAACAGAGCCATGGCGCCCGTGGCAATCGCCGCGTCGATCTCCATGATCTGCGTCTGCATCTCTTCATTGGCCAGCACGTGCTGATTCACCAGGTCTTCGATGTCCAGCACGTCCTGCTCACCCAAGCTCGTGTAATGGGTGAAGTCAAAACGCAAGCGGTCCGGCGCCACCAGCGACCCGGCCTGCTTGACGTGCGTTCCCAGCGTCTTTCGCAGCGCCGCGTGGAGCAGGTGCGTGGCCGTGTGATTGCGGCGAATGGCGTTGCGACGCTCGGCATCGGCCTTGGCACTCACCAGGTCTCCTACTTTGACGGTATCGCGAGTCTCGGCTTTGTGAACAATCAGCCCGCTGACCGGTGCATAGGTGTTGGTGATGTGCGCCACCTCGTGGTCGCCGCCCGGTGCGAAGAACTGCCCAACGTCACCCACCTGGCCACCTGACTCGGCATAGAAGGGCGTGTGGTCGAGGACAATCTCGATTTGCTCGCCTGGCCCGGCCGCTTCGACGCAGGTCCCTGGCGTCGCAGTAGGGGCGGTTCGCGAACCGCCCCTACCACTCACGACCAGGGCCACGATGCGGCAATCGTTCGAAACCGTCTGCGAATAGCCCTCGAAAAAAGTCTTGGCCTTTTCCGCCAACCCCAGATACACCGGCGAAGCGGTCTTCTTCTCGACACCCTTCCACGAAGCCCGCGCCCGCTCGCGCTGCTTCTGCATCTCGGCGTAATAATCCGGCCAATCGACGGCGACGCGGTAATCCCTGAGCAAGCCCTCGACGAAATCTGGCCGGAGCCCTAGAGTGTCATGCAATTTGAAAAGCCAGCCACCCCCCAGTTTGGCAAGGGCCTCATGCCCAGTTACACCCGCGTCGAAGGGTTGCCCCCCTAGGGTAACGTCTTTGACGATGATACGTGGCTGCTCATGGGCTGCGCGCTGCTTTAACTCGAGTTTCCACTCTCGAAACTTGAATTGTTCACCGCCAGAGGCAGAGACTATCGCCTCCTCCAGCTTCTCGAGTCCCAGCTTTGTTGTATTTGCATACCGCTCTTCTTCAATCTTTATCGCTTTCGCCACGTGATGTGCAGTCTGAGTTAGTTCCGGGTAGGCGTCCTTCATCATATCGACGACACGCCCGCTGATTTTGTAGAGGAACGGCTCATTCAGGCCCAAGGTCTGGCCGTGGTACAGGGCGCGGCGCATGATGAGGCGCAACACGTAGCCGCGGCCCTCGTTCGAAGGCAGCACGCCGTCGGAAATCAGGAACGTAGCTGCGCGGGCGTGGTCGGCGATGATGCGCAGGGAAACGTCCGTGTCATGGTTCGAGCCATATTCCACGTTGGCCAGGGCGGCGGCTTCGTCGATCAATGGACGGAAGAGATCGGTTTCAAAGTTCGAGAGTTTGCCTTGCAGAACGGCCGATAGGCGTTCCAATCCAGCGCCCGTGTCAATCGAGGGTTTTGGCAGCGGCGTCATTACACCTTGTTCGTCGCGGTTGAACTGCATGAATACCAGGTTCCACAACTCCACGTAGCGGCCACAGTCGCAGGGAAACTTGCAGTCAGTGTGTCCCTCGTCGCTGGCAGCGATGCCCATGTCATAGTGAATTTCCGAGCAGGGACCGCACGGGCCGGTATCGCCCATTTGCCAGAAGTTCTCCTTCATACCCAGTTCGAAGATGCGGTCGGCGGGCACGTCCAGGGAACGCCAGTAATCGTAAGCCTCGGAGTCACGGGGAATCTGGCTGTCCGGCGTCGTCAGTCCTTCAAAGATCGTGACATACAGCTTTTCGCGCGGAATGGCAAACTCCCGGGTGATCAACTCCCACGCAAAGGGAATGGCTTGCTCCTTAAAATAATCGCCAAAGGAGAAGTTGCCGAGCATTTCAAAGAAAGTGTGATGGCGGCTGGTGCGGCCCACCTGTTCGAGGTCGTTGTGCTTGCCGCCGGCGCGCACGCACTTCTGCGATGTGGTGGCGCGGGAGTAGTCGCGGCGCTCGCGTCCCAGAAAGACGTCCTTGAACTGATTCATGCCGGCATTGGCAAAAAGCAGCGTGGGATCATTCGCCGGAACCAGCGACGACGACGGCACGATCCGGTGTCCGCGTGCCTCAAAGAACTTCAAGAATTTGGTACGGATTTCGTGTGAGGTCATAAATCAATTATGAATTATGAATGCTGAATTATGAGTTGCTGGCGCCCGAAGGGCGCGAAACACTGGTTTCATGGCGACGTCAGGCGCAGCCCATTTCATAATTCATAATTCAGAATTCGTCTCTCCCCCTTCCATGTCCGCGACTTCAACTTCTTCCGCCACCGGTTGCAGTTCCGCCTGCGCGCGCACTGCTTTAATGATATCACCCGCGTTGAATCCCAGGCGCAAAAGGCTCTGGCACAGCGAGTGGAATTTGCCGCGCGTCAAGGGCAGGCGAATGGTGCGGAGTTTTTTGGTCAGCGCTTGTTCCAGCAGCGTTTGCACGGGCGCGTGCTGAAATGCGTGCTCGACGGCGGATTCGATTTCCTGATAGTTGACCTGCTTGGCCTTCAGTTCCCGCCGCAGGCGATGCGGACCGAAGTTGCGGTTTTGCGCCAGTGAGCATGCATATTGCTCGGCGAACTTGCGGTCGTCGAGATACCCAAGTTCACGCAGGCGGGCGACGGCTTCCGCCACCTGGTCGCTCTTGGAATATTTCTTTTCCAGGGCCTGCCGCAGTTCAGCGATGGAATACGGGCGGCGCGCCAGCATCTGCAACGCCGCCGTAAGGGGATCGGGAGGGGGTTGCCTACCTTTTCGCAATCCGTTCTGCCTGACTGGCTCTCTCCATCTCTTCGCGGGCCGCGTCCGCCGTGCTGCTGATGCCCGCAATGCGGAGCTTGAACTCGTCGGGATTGGTGGAATTCAGCAGGGCTTCGTCCAACGTGATCAGGCCGCGCGAGTAGAGGTCGTAAAGCGACTGATCAAAAGTCTGCATGCCGTATTGGGAAACGCCGGAGGAGATGGCGTCATGGATCAGCCGGGTTTTGTCGGGGTTGATAATGCAATCCTTGATGTACTCTGTTGCTATCAGCACTTCCACGGCCGGTGCGCGGCCAATGCCGTCCGCCTTGCGAACCAGTCGCTGCGAGATGATGGCTTTCAGCGTACTCGACAGTTGCAGCCGGATCTGCTTCTGCTCAGGGGGCGGAAACACGGCAATGACACGCTGAATGGTTTCCGTGGCGTCCATGGTGTGCAGGGTGGAGAACACCATGTGGCCGGTTTCAGCCGCCAGCAGGGCCGTCTGGATGGTTTCCAGGTCGCGCATTTCGCCCACCAGGATGACGTCAGGATCCTGGCGCAAAGCCGCGCGCAAGGCGCTGCCGAAACTCGGCGTGTCCACTTCCACTTCGCGCTGGTTGACGAAGCCCTTCTTGTCGCGGTGCAGGAACTCGATGGGGTCTTCAATCGTGATGATGTGGTCGGTGCTGGTGGAATTGATGCGGTCCACCATGGCCGCCAGCGTCGTAGACTTGCCGCTACCGGTGGTTCCCGTCACCATCACCAGGCCGCGAGCTTCCCGGCAAATTTTGTCGATCACCGTCGGGAGAATCAGTTCTTCCAGGGTGCGAATCTTGGTGGGAATGACGCGGAGCACCATGCCCACGTTGCCGCGCTGTTGAAACACGTTCACGCGAAAACGGCCCAGGCCGGCGACGCCGTACGCCATGTCGAGTTCGGCGTTCTCCTTGAACTTCTGCTTCTGCCGGTTGGTCATCATGCTGAAGGCCATGTTCAGCATGTCTTCGCTGGAAATGCGGGAGTACTGCGTTAGCGCGCGCAGGTCGCCGTCCACTCGAATATAGGGGTAGTTGCCAACTTTCAGGTGAAGGTCGGAAGCCTTGCTCTCGCAAGCCGACCGCAGCAGCGTGTCAATGTTTATTCCGTCAGCGCCATTAGGCATCCGAATTCCTCTCAGAGAATCTCGCCGGAATTCCGTTCAACTTAGCACAGGGCCATTTAATAGTGAATAGTAAATGGTAAGTGGCGGCATTGGGTTGTGCGAAGTGAAGTTCCTGGTACGTCAACTCCGTTCCGCCCCCGTTAAAGCCACGCTTTCAATTCACTATTGACCATTCACCCTTCACCATTCAGAGTTAGCTACCGTCCCGCCGCCACCGCTTGGTTGCAGAGCGTCAGCCAGCCGTGCCTGTCCTCGGCCTGGCCCTGCACAACCGCCAGGAAGCGCTCCTGCAGGGCGAGGGTGATTGGACCGGGTTGGCCCTTGCCGACCACGATGCGGTCGACGGACCGAATGGGCGTGACTTCCGCCGCCGTTCCGGTGAAGAAAACCTCGTCGGCGATGTAGAGCATTTCGCGGGAGATGTTCTGCTCGGTCAAGTTGTAACCCGCGTCCAGAGCCAGCGTGATCACGGAGTCGCGAGTGATGCCGGGCAGTACCGATGCAGAAATCGGCGGCGTATAGATCTTGCCGTCGCGAATCACGAAGATATTTTCCCCGCTGCCTTCGCTGACGTGGCCGCTGGCATCGAGCGAAATCGCCTCGGTGTAGCCGTTGGTGATCGCCTCCATCTTCATGAGCTGGGAATTCATGTAATTGGCAGCAGCCTTGGCCATGGTCGGCAGAGTGTTCGGCGCGATCCTCTGCCACGAGGAAACACACACGTCCACACCGTTGCGTAGCGCCTCGTCTCCCAGGTATTTTCCCCAGGCCCACGCCAGGAGGTAGATCTCAATGGGGTTCTTCAGGGGGTTGACGCCCATCTCGCCTTCGCCACGAAAGGCCACCGGACGCACGTAACAGTGCTTGACGTTATTGACGCGGATCAATTCGATCATCGCCTGCGCCAACTCTTCGCGACTGAAAGGCAGATCCATGCGGTATATCTTGGCGGAGTTAACCAAACGGTCGGTATGCTCTTTCAGCCGGAATATCGCCGGGCCTTGGGGCGTGTCGTAGCAACGAATGCCTTCAAACAGGGAGGAGGCGTAGTGCAGCGCGTGCGTGGATACGTGGATCGTAGCCTCTCCCCACGGGATGAACTTTCCGTTGTGCCAAACCTTTTCGTAGTAGTTCACTGCCATCGGTTCTTCTCCAGCTTTCCCCCGGAGGACCGGAATTGCGTGCCGCGCGGTAAGGGCGCGAGCCGCAGCCCTCAAGCACCCAAATTATAACACGGTGCAACTGTGCCCCATCTGAATTCGCTGAGACGTATTCCCCGCGCCCGATTTGGCTCGCCCAAACGCCTGGCAATTGGCTGCCACGTCATGCGGCATCCTTGCGCCGAGTTGAGTCTCCTATCAATGTCGGGTATTACCTTGAATCTCAAACCCGGTAAAAGAAATCCTTATAGCGGCAACCAAAATTAATTGTTTGCATCCTACCTCAGTGTAGTGGCATTTTATCCACTACGGGTTGCGCCCGACGATGTGGCACGAAAGGGCTATTACCAGCGAGCGATGGACAAAATGGCCGCACTGCGGCCTAATGACGTCGATGGCATTTATACGCAAACGCGGCGAGTCCTATTATCTGGTCCATAACGTGCGCAAAGATGGCCGCGTGCATCAGATTCACCTGGCCCGCCTGGGCCGTCGCCCACGAATCAGTGACGACGTGGTGCGAGGAGTTGCGTCCAAACATCCATTTGTGCGAGTTGATTGGAAGGAACTGCGCGAAAAGGCCTCACGCAACGTGGTTCAACCGCTCGAACACGACGCGCGTTACCTTCGGGACTTGCTCCTGGCAATTCGGAATCTTCATTTCGATCTTGCGGATTTACCGTTGCCGTTGCTGGAGTTGACGAAAGACCGCGAGTTATCAGCCCAGTTCATTTCCGGGCTGCGATTGCTGCGAGCAACCTTGGATGTAAAGCTCCAGGGGCTTCGTAAGTTGAAGGCGCCGGCGTTTGACGCCTAACGAAACCGAGGGAGGATGCTCATGGGCGCAAGACAAATCATTCTGGATCCAAGTCAGAACAGCCCGGAAGTCCGGGAGTTTGAGAAAGGGCTGCGGCAGCGGGTGGTGGGGCAAGACCGCGCCGTGCGGCGGCTCGCACGGGTCTATCAGGTGTTCCGCGCCGGGCTGTCCACGCCGGGACGGCCGGTGGTCAATCTCCTTTTCCTGGGCCCTACCGGTTCCGGCAAGACCCGGCTGGTGGAGGCCACGGCGGAAGTCCTCTTTGGCGAAGCTCGCAATATCGTCAAGGTGGACTGCGCGGAATTTCAGCATAGCCACGAGATCGCCAAGCTCATTGGTTCGCCTCCCGGATATCTCGGCCACCGCGAAACCCAGCCGATGATTACCCAGGAAGTGCTCGACCAGAGCCACACCGACAAGGTGAAGCTGTCGCTGGTCCTCTTCGATGAGATTGAAAAAGCCTCCGACGCGCTCTGGCAGCTCCTGCTCGGCATCCTGGATAAAGGCACGCTGACGCTAGGTGACAATCGGCGGGTGGACTTCTCCCGCTGCATGATCTTCCTGACCTCCAACCTCGGTTCGCATGAAGTGATGAACCTGATGAACGGCGGTCTGGGCTTCGCCGGCAGTCGCGCCGACATGGATGAGGAGTTGGATCAGAAGATCTATCGCGCGGCCACAGAAGCGGCGCGGCGCAAATTCTCGCCGGAGTTCATGAACCGCATCGACAAGGTGATTGTCTTCCGGGCGCTGACGCGCGAGAACCTGGAAACCATCCTCGACATCGAGCTTGCCCGCGTGCAACAGCGCATCATCAACGCCACCGACGGCCGCCAGTTTGTGTTCCGCTGCACGCCGGCCGCCCGGGACTTTCTCCTGCGCGAAGGTACGGACATGAAGTTTGGCGCCCGCCACCTGAAGCGGTCCATCGAGCGCCACCTGGTCTTCCCCATGTCGAACCTGCTGGCGACTGAGCAAATCCAGCTCGGCGACCTGATCACCATTGACTTTGATACGAGTCTGGGTAAGCTAACCTTCGCCCGGGACGATCAGGGGGCATTGGTGCACGGTGAGGAAGCGCCGGTGGAGGAAACCGCGATGGTGCCGGTATCTGTTCAAACGGCCAGTGCCTCGTGCGCGCTGGCTCGACGCGCCACACAGGATGTTCGCTCGTAACGGTCAGGTTCGCTTCTCGATTTTCCTCCTCACTGCGAGGGCATTCGGACGGTACGTTTCGGATGCCCTTGCGGCTTTCCGAGATCATCCCTCCAGCTCTAATTTTGAAAGGAGAAATTCATGGAGAAGCTCACGCGCCGCAGCATGCTGGGGCTTTCGTCTGCTGCACTCGCCGGTGCAGGACTGCCAGCGCTGGGGCAGGACTCCCATTCCCAACCAAAGCTAAAGGTCGTCGTAGCGGGAGGTCATCCCGACGATCCTGAATCCGGTTGCGGCGGAACGATTGCACGCTATACCGACCTCGGCCACGAGGTCACTATTCTGTATCTGACCCGTGGCGAGGCGGGAATCAGGGGAAAGTCTCACGAAGAAGCTGCGGCCATTCGTTCGGCCGAGTGCGAGAAGGCCTGTGCAATTCTGAAAGTTCGTCCACTATTTGCCGGTCAGATCGATGGCGACACCGAGGTGACTGCCGGCCGCTACGAAGCCTTTCGGCAGATTCTGGAGGCGGAGCGCCCGGACGTTGTCCTGACGCACTGGCCCATCGATTCCCACCGTGACCACCGTGCGGTGTCTTACCTCGTCTACGATGCGTGGCTGAAGGGCCGCAAGAAATTCGCCCTTTACTACTTTGAAGTGAACATGGGCGACCAGAGCCAGTGCTTTCATCCCACCGATTACGTGGACATCACCTCGACCGAGTCGCGCAAGCGCGCCGCCTGCTACGCCCATGCCAGCCAGAATCCGGTGGACGGCTTCTACGCCACCTATCACGACAAGATGAACCACTTTCGGGGGATGGAAAGCGGCTATGGGCTGGCGGAAGGATTCGTGCGGCACTGCCAGGGTCCCGCGCCGTCGGTTCCCGGAGAGTGCTCGGGCGGCTGACTCGACCCGATCGGCGGGTCCGTCAACGGAACCTGAGGATGCTCACGATGTTGGAATAATCATCGGTCCAGACTTGTGCGCCGGGGGCTGGCGCGAGAATCTTCCAGTCACCGTTGGCGGCGAGCGCGTCCGCGTCGGTCGCGCTCGGGACCATCACCACCCACCAGGACGCAAACTTGCCTTCACGCGAGTCGTCGGCGCTCACCACCGCGTCATCGCTGCCCAGGCAGAGCAATCCGGCATCGCGGGCCAGCACCGCCAGCACGCCGTGAAGGTCCAGGTAGCGGTTGCTGATGTGAAACGCCAGAACGCCCTGCGACGCGAGCTTGCTCAGATAGAGCGCCAGCGCCTCGCGGGTCAAGAGGTGGGTGGGAATGGAATCGCCGCTGAACGCATCCAGCACGATCATGCCGTAGGCGTGGGCAGGGGCGTCACGCAATGCCAGGCGTGCATCTCCCAGAATCACTCGCGCCGTGGGTGCGCAGTTGGAGAGGTAGGTGAAATAGTGGCGATCTTGGGCGATGCGCAGAACTGCGGGATCGATTTCATAAAACGTGAGCCGCTCGTTCGGCTGCTGGTAGCTGGCCATGACGCCTGCGCCCAAGCCGATCAACGCCACATTGTTTTCGATCGGCGTCCCCTGAAAGGCTTGGAACACTTGCCCGATGGGTCCGCTGCGCGCGTAGTAGGCCAGCGGCTCGCAGGCGTGGCCGGGGTCGAGACTCTGTACTCCGTGCGCAGTGCCGCCATGAAACAAGACGCGATAGTTGTGTTCTGCATCATCGCTGACGCGGTAGACACCAAAGAAGCTGCGGTCAGTATGGATGGTGCGGCCGAAGGGGCCGGCATAGAACTGGCTGGCTACGATTAAGGCTGCGACTCCTAGCCCAAAACGTCGTGGGCGCGATCCAAAGCGCAGGCAAAAGACCGCAGCGGGGGCAAATACCAACAGATTGAAGTACCTGCCCGGCGAAACACCCTTCGACTGGAGTTCCAGAATCGCGACCGCAACAGCCAGGCCTAATGCCAACGGCAAGCCATAGTCAAGATAGCGGTCGCGCGCTGTGTCGTCTTCCTCACGATTTTGCGGCGGACACAACAAGGCCGCCAGAACCAGGGTGATAGGGTACTCCTTCACCGTGCTGAAGATCACGGGTGCTAGTAGCGAGTTAAATGCGCCTCCGAGTACTCCGCCAACGGAAACCCAAAGGTAAAACTCCGTCAGGTGCCGCGTGGCCGGACGAGTGCGGGCAATCTTCCCCGTGGCAAACCAGGGCGACCGCAAACAGCGTTAGCAAGTCGAGAGGAAGGATAACCATCAGGGGCAGGGCGCCCTTCAGGATGAGGGGAATGGCCGCAGCGAGTATGAGGAGCGGTGACCGCCGCCTGAACCACCCGTGCGAGACCGGCCGACGGGCAAACACCAGCACAAAGCTGAGCAGGTAGATCGCCAGCGGCAGAACCCACAGCAGCGGGACGGCGGGAATATCCGTGGTCAGCGCGGTGGTGACACCCAGCATGAGGCTGGAGGGAACAAAGGCGAGCGCCACCCACCGCAGGCGCGAGCCGGGCGTGATCTCGTCCCCTTTGTCCGGGCTCGTTGCTTCCGTCTTTACGTTCAACCGATCGCGGGTCGAGAGCGAAGACTCGTCAGGCGAGCGCCACACCAGCAGAACACAAACGGCCGCACACGCGACAAACAGCCCGTAACCCCAGGTCCAAAGTCGGCTCTGAGCAGCTCAGGCGCAGCAAAGGCTCGAGCACGAAAGGGATAACTGAGTAGACCGAGCAAGCTGCCCGTGTTGCTGGCGGCGTAGAGAAAGTACGGGTCGCTGGAATCAGGATATCCGGAATGGGCGAACCACTTTTGTAGTATTGGCGTACTGCCGGCGAGGGCGAAGAAGGGCAGGCCCACGGCCACCAGCAGCAGCCGCAAGAGCCACAGAACGGGGTGCGGGTGCAAGGGCGATGTCCAGCCGGCGGGCACGCGGATGGGCAGCAGCGCCAGAGCGGCGAGCAGAACCCCGGCGTGCAGCACAACTTGCCGCCGTATTCCCAAAAAGCTTGCCGAGGCGTGCGCATAGGCATATGCAGCCAGTAACGTGATCTGATAGAAAACCAGGCAGGTGGTCCAGACTGCGGCGCTGCCCCCAAGCAGCGGAAGCACTTGCTTGGCGAACATCGGCTCCAGCATAAAGAGCAGCGCGGCGCTGAGAAACATGGTCAGGGAAAATGCCGCTACGGAGATGCTTGGCCACCAAGGTTTACCCGGGCCGGCGGGCGTGGGACTGCTGTCTGCTTCGTGCGTACAACCGGGGGAGAGTTCGCCCGGCGTGACTGAAGCACTGGCCGTCAAAGGAAATCGATTGTGGGGCTCAGTCATGGGGCGCCGGAAGAAAGGGAAGTTCCGGATTCGAAACGGCAGCGGCGAGCGTGGGTCACATCGGGAAAAGTTACGTACGCTCGCTTCGAATTCGCCGCTTCGGGCTGCCGCGAACATCGGCTCCGCGAAGAGCCGGGCGGCTTTTCTTCAAACGACTCCGCTGGCGCCGCCGAGTTTACCACAGTCTCCCTGGCGAAGGCGCACGGCGTCGTGATGAGCAGCGGGGTCAAACCCCAAGCCTGCGTGGGGTGGCGAATATTGTGGGCCTCCCGCTGTGCCAGCGGGGCCAGCAGTACCCGGTACGAAAGTACTAGGACCATCGTAACCTTGGCGATCGAGCGAGATGCGCGCAGGCTGGCTTTGGCCCTGCCTTGCCTTCGGGTGGCCGTTGAATCTTGTGGGGCCGCTGACCAAACCCGAGTCCCAACGCATCTTGAGGGTGTGCCCATGTCCGCAAGAATCAGTGCCCTCTTCGTCTACCGCAACTCCGATGCACTTAGCGCCCTGCAAGGCGAACTGGAGCAGCAAGGTGTGCATGTAGTCCACGTGCCTTCACGCGCCCAAGCCCGCCGCCAGCTCGATCGTGCGAATCCCGCCCCGCTGGTCTTCACCGACACGTGTTTGCCCGATGGCACATGGGCCGATATTCTGGGGCTTGCCGGCAAGGCAGCGCTCGCCGTGAATGTCATCGTCGTGGCCGGTGCCGTCAACACGCGATTGTACGTTGAAGCCATTGAAGGTGGGGCGTTCGATTTCGTGGCGGCGCCCTTTGATGCCGAGGACGTGGCGTACGTGACCCGTTGCGCATGGGACAACGCTCTCGCTCGGCGTACAGCTACACGCCAAGCAGTTCACGCCGTGGAACCAGGTTTGTTTGCCGGGGCGCGAAGAGTCAGCGCCGGCGTCCTGGGCAACTGATTTCCTGCCTGCAGAATTCAGGTACAATAAGCCGGACCTCAAACGAGAGAATTCACCGCAGAGGTGCGGAGAGCAGAGATCGAAGAGTGGAGCCCGGAGTCGGAATAGGCTGGTGTCTTGCCGTTATTTCCCGCTCCCGGCGTCATTGTTCCTGCGTGATGTCCATGTCTCAGAGGTGATGTCGGCACGGAGAAAGCGTGGCGGAGAATAAGGATTCGGCGTTCCGACGTGTGCTCAAGAATATGAGCCACAAGTCGCGGACCAAGAAGTTTGATCTCCTGCAACAGGTATTTCGCGCGCGCCCGGATGATCGGGTTCTGGACGTGGGTGCGAGCGGTGAAGTGTTTTTGCAATACTCTCTGGAGGACGTCTATCCCTATCCCGAGCGGATTGTGGCGGGCGGGTATGAGGCGAGTGAAGTCGTGGCGGCCAGGCAGCACTACCCTCAACCGCAGTACGTACAGCTCGACGGCTGCGCGTTGCCATTCCCCGACCAAAGTTTCGACTTGGTGTTTTCAAACGCGGTCATTGAGCACATCCTGGGGCCCGGCAAACAGGAGAAATTCGCCCAAGAGGTCATGCGCGTCGGCAAAAGCTGGTTTGTGACCACGCCCAACTACTGGTACCCGTTTGAGACGCATCACCACCTGCCCTTTTTCCAATTTCTGCCGCCACCGGCGCAGATGCAGTACAACCGGCTGCTCGGCACGCATATTCCCAAGGGAACCGTCCAGGAATTGGGCTTGCTCTCCGCGCGGCAATTGCAACGCCTGTTTCCTATTGGCCGGATCGCCAAAGTCCGGGTCACCTTTTGGCCGGAGACACTGGTGGCGTATTACATCCATCCGGGCAGAGAGCCGGGCCGCTGAGCTTAGAGCTTGCTGGGGCTGGCGATGGCCAGAGGAATGATAATCGCCGCTGCGGCGGCCGCGGCTGCGCCACCGATGAGCCCGAGAGCTTCTGCCTCCGAGAGGGGGCCGATATGCCAGGCCACCCCGGACGACGACGCGACCTGTCCCGGCCCGCCGGGCTCGGGCGGCCCTACCTCGGTTTGCTCCATTTGGCTTAGCAAAACCGGACTGTTCGTAGGTTGAGGTTCTGCCGGTGCCGCCCCCCGCTTCACGGTCGTAAACTGGCCCGCGTGTAGAATCACGTGCCCGCTCACTGCCGAATCGGCGTTTCGCACCGACGTCATGCCGTCCAGGCAATAAACGGTGGTCTCGTCAGGCTGCGCTTCAACGATGACCTCCGTCCCGAGCAAATCCGCAGCGCTGGTTGACGTTTGCAGCGTCCAGCTTGATGTGGGTCCCCCGACAGGAACTTGCCAGACGCGGAGCCGCCCGGGGTTCAGTTCAACCTGCGTGTGATGTCCAACGGGCTGGTACGTCGTCACTTTCACAGTCGAGCCTGAGCCGACATTGATCTGGGAACCGTCCGACAAGACCATCTGAAGCCGGCCGTTCTCCCTGGTGGTGACGATGTCTCCGACGTCGATGCCATCATCTCCTTTCAGTGCCGTTTCCGCTCCTTGACCCTGGCGTTGCACAAAGCTACCAGGGGCAACCTGATGGACAGTTGCAGCGTGCCGGGCATCAGGGGATGCACTGGCTGCCGCAGCCTGGCCGGGTACGCCCGCCGCCGAAGCCGGCATGGCGGCGTACTTTCCCTCCGGAAGAATATAGCTCGCCTTTGCGGTGTCAGACCTGACGATGACGCTTCCATTCAGCGCCGCAGCCACGGTGGTTTGCTCATTTGAGAGCTGAATCAGATAACGGCACTTTCCTACCTGTGCCGAAGCAAACTGATAGTGGGGCGTAGCCACTGACAACGTGGGATTTCCGGTGCTTTCGGCGACGAGCGCGCCCGAGATCAACTCCGCCCGGACCTGCTCTCCCTTACGGACAAATCGCACCGAACTCTTTTCGGGAATGCGGACGCTGATTCCAGCCTTGAGCAGCACCAGGGCGCTTCCTCCTTCCGAGGTCGCGAGTAGATCGCCGTCGTAGATGACTTCCGACCCGGGGATCGTCAATCCTCCCAAAGTAGCGGCATGGGAGACGCGGACCAAGCCTAGGGCCTGTTCGCCCCCGGAGTAAAGGGCGGGTGTAAGCAAGAGCAGGCATCCGAAGACTCCGGACAGCACGATGCGAACTTGCAGTGACCTCAACATGCAATCCTCCTGCGGAGATACTCCCGTCCGGACGGGTTTTGGGGGCTCAGGGGCTTCTGTAGTAGGATGCCAGAAAATGGCTTTGCGGTCACTGACTTCGACCGTTAAACCGCCGGCGCTGCCCTATCATTGACCATCGCACGAACGCGGATTTGGGGAACGACGATCGCGCCCTGCCCGCCGGCACCCGCGCCCACGCCGATAAGGGATTTGCGCTGCTGAAGCCTGAGGTTTTGCCCGTTGCCCCCACCCTGCCCACTATGCTACAACCACGGCATGGACAAGACGATCCGCAAGTTCACGGAGTTTGAAGAGTTGAAGGCGGAGGAGTACCGCTACTGGCAGAACCGCCCGGTATATGAGCGTGTCGCGGCGGTTTCCGAACTGACGCAGGAACATTACGCGATGAAGGGCGAAGCTCCCCATGTACCCAGACTTCAAAGAACTCTTATCCGTTTTGAACGGGCACGGCGTTAAATACCTCGTGGTTGGAGCTTATGCCGTTTCCATTTACGCGCAGCCGCGAGCGACGAAAGACTTAGACATCCTGGTGAGGCGTGGCACCAAGAATGCGAAGGCAGTTTTCGCGGCCTTGGCGGAATTTGGAGCACCGCTTCAAGGCCTGAGCGTCACCGACTTTGCGGAACCCGGCCCGTTCCTTCGCATGGGCCGGGCACCGGTTGGGGTTGACATTCTCACGGAAATACCGGGCGTCGAGTTCGACTCGGCGTGGCGACGGCGCCTTGTGGCCGTGATCGACCCGGAGACCGGCTTGAAAGCGAATTTCATTTCCGCCCACGACCTCATCGCCTCAAAGCTCGCCTCAGCGGCGTGCCCGCGACCTTGCGGACGTTGAGGACATGCGCAAAGCCATAGATAGCCAGCGGTCGAAGCAGAAAGCAACTCCTCGGAAGTAGTCGGTCCCAGCGAGGGCTGTTCTTTGCGATCCTCTCGTGCCAAAATGGGCGGTGCCTCACCCTGAATTCGTAACCCGTAGCGGCGGGTTTACCCCGCCATGCGGCCAATGGCCGCGAAGTGGCGAGGTAAACTCGCCGCTACGTCGAACTGGAGAACACGACCTGCGAATTGGCAGGCGCTGGCTTTCCTCTCCGAGGTACAGATGCTCGGTCGGCCTTGGTTGACGGTCCGAATGGATTTGGCGGTCGTCCAGATTCCAGATTCCGAATGCCGGATTCCGAATGCCGAAAGACGGACACCGAATGCCGAAAGACGAATGCCGAATATCGGATTCCGGATGCCGAAGGACGAACGCCGAATGCCGGATGCCGCCACACGGAGGTGTAGATGATCAGCGGGCTTCCCTGGGGTCTGGCGCTTTCGAGCGGAGTCAACACCTACCTGCCGCTGTTCCTGCTTGCCCTTCTGGCGCGGTATGGCCACGTCGTTCATCTTTCACCGCGGTTCCAGTGGCTGGTTTCCGACCAGGCCATTGTAATTCTGGGCTTCATGGCGGTCTGTGAAATCCTCGCGCAGAAACTCCCGGTGCTCGACAACGTTTGGGATTTCCTGCACACCCTGCTGCGGCCCATCGCCGGCGCGGTGGCCAGCGGCGCGACTCTGAACACCACCAATCCCTCGGAAACCCTGGTGGCGATGGTGGTGGGCGGAACGCTGGCCGCTGCGGCGCACTCCACGAAGTCCGGCTTGCGTCTGGTGAGTACTTCGAAAAGTTTTGGGGCAGCCAACTTCGCCATCAGCCTGGGTGAAGACGCCGGCGTTCTTACCGCCACGTTGCTCTCCGTCTACGCGCCGTGGGTGATGCTGGCAGTCGTGATCATCTTCGTCGCGGTTTTCGCGTGGCTCGGGCCACGCATCCTGCGGACGCTCGCGTTTGACCTGGATATTGCCGGCTCGGCGGTGGCGGGAATATTCCGTTGGGTATTTCGGCGCGAGGGCCCGGAGAATCTGAAGGAAAGCCTTTTGGAAATCACTCCGGAGCGCTTGGCCGGATTCAACACCCTGCGGGAGCGGGATGAGCAGTTGCTGGGAGCGCTGCCGGGATGGAAGCGGTCTTCCGGCGGACCACGCCGCGCCTGGTTCCTGCTCACGACGCGGCGTGTTTATTGGATCGAATCGCGGCTACTCGGCAACGCCAAGGCTCAGTCCGTGGATTACAGCGAGATTGCTTTGGTGCGCCACCGCAACCTGTACCTGTGCTGCCGCGCCGAATTCATGACGCACGGCCATGAGAGCTTTGCCCTGACTGTTCCGAATCGTCACTCGAACTTCGCGCGGTTAGCTGCCAACACCATCGCCCACTTCGCCGGCTTGGATGGCCAAACTCCACCAACGCCATCGCCCACCGCTCGGCCGGCCGTTTTGCTTCGCTAATTTTGCGGACGAATGCGGATGTTGCCGCTGAAAGAAGTCACTTCCAGAGTGGCCTTGCCGGTGTTGTATGTTCCCAGCAAACTCCGGCGCGCATCCAGGGAAGAAGCGGACTCGTGCCGATGGGTCATCGGCATGGTGTTGATTACTTTTCCCTTCAGGGTCTTGGCGCTCAATTCGTAGGAGGCGGAAGACGGACAGGCAATGTCCAAATCGCCGCTGTAGGCGGAGAGGATATACTCGCCGGGCCCAACAAAGTTGCCTTCGTAGAGGATGTGCCCGGACGTGGTGCTTCCACGCAATCGGGAGGTGATCGGCGAAACAAAGTGCAAGTTTCCGGTGATGGTTTCAGCGTCCACGATGCCGGAGCAGCGGATGACCTCGATGTCGCCGGTGATCGAGCGGACCGAGAGATGACCGGAGCACTCACGAACAGAAACATCGCTACTCACTGCCTGCACGGTTTCATCCGCTTGAATTCCGTTGAACAATGATCTTGCCTCGGGGATTGCGGATTTCCAAGCTGGCGCCGGAGGGAACATCCAGAGTGTAGTCGGCCACCTGCGCGTCGGCGGGCAGGTTCGCGTCCAGCAGGTGAGTGTCAAAATGAATCCGCTCGGCGGGGCCAGTCTGGGGAAAGAACTCGCTGTCTACCTCCATGCGTGGCGAGGCGACGGTATAGACCACATGGACCTGGGCTTTGTCCCATCCCCGTACGAGCACATTTCCTCTAATATTGCTCAAATTGATGCGGGGTTCGCGGGTGGTATCAAAGGTTTTTTCCAGCCGTCCATCGCCGGCTGCCCATGCCAACGTTGCAGTGACAAGAATTACCGCCAGCGGTCGCAGGATTGTCCTGACCGACGTAATGCTTTCGGCCCTTCGGTTCATCGATCCTGTGTCCCTTCCTCAACGCCCTTCGAACTCCAACGCAGAAGACAAAACTTCAGCCTTGCTAGTGTACGCTGACAACAGGTAATCGTGTGCGAGCGTGTTGCCGGGTTCTCGTCGCAGCGAGTCCAGGCATTCTCGAATTGAACCATCCAGGGAGACCAGGCTCTTTTCGTACGTGGCCTTAAGGTCCGGAGCCATGGAGGATTCGTTGGCCTTAAAACTGCTTTCCAAATCAGAAACTACACGAGCCAAAGTGGTATCGTCGCCGGTCAGCAGCACCGATGCTGTCTGGGTCGCTGGCGAGGTGCTTGCCGCTTCTTCCGTGCGATTCCACCGCAGGGAGGTGGTGGTGGGTAGGGTCACGAGCGATCCGACAAACATCAAGGCGGCCAGGACTCCCAGAGGAACTGCCTGCGGAAAGAGCCGCCAGGAGAGAATGTGACGCCACCCGCTCCGGTCGGCCTCGAAAGCGCCGTCCGCTTCCAGACGCGCCCGCACGTTCGCCCAAACCACCGGCGAGGGCTCTTCCAGCGGCAGTTCGTGCGCTGCCTGCTGAATGGAATGGAGGTCCGCTAACAAAGAGCCACACGCGGCGCACTCCTTCGCGTGCGTGACCATGAACGGATTCGCCGCGCCTTCCATGAAGGCTTGAAGCTCAGCTTCGAATTGCCCGCACGCAGGGTCATTGATGATGCCTTCCGCCAGCAATTTCGCGTGCACGTTGGTCCATAGGGCTGGAGACGGTTCTTCCAAGGGCAGTGTCCGGGCTGACTGCTGAATGGCCTCCAGGTTGGCGAGCAATGTGCCACAAGCATTGCACTCGTGGGCGTGAGCGAGCACGAACGGCTGCTGCTCACCCTCGAGATACGCTTCCAGTTCGCCGCCAAACTGCGCGCAAGCGGGAAGGGCAAACGCGCCCTCTGCCGCCAATTGCGCGCGCACGTGTTGCCAAAGCGCCGGTGACGGTTCCTCCAGCGGCAGGTGTTGTGTCGCCTCCCGAACCGAGTCGAGTTCAGCCAGCAAGGCTCCGCACGAGGTGCATTCCTGCGAGTGGGAAAGGATGAAGGGGCGGCTCTCGCCCTCCAGATGCGCTTGCAGTTCTACGTCAAACCGCGCGCAAGCCGCAAATGTTTCCCTTCGAACTTCTGCCATAAGTCCTCTTACAACTCTTCCCCTGGCTCCCCGCCCGCGAGTGCATCGCTTGTGGCTGCGAAGCCGCGATGATCCTCACGCAACCGTTCGCGCAACTTCATTCGCGCTTTGTGAAGCTGCGACTTGGAATTTCCCACCGAGCACTTCATGATCTCGGCAATCTCGTTGTGCTCGTAGCCTTCCACATCGTGCAGCACAAACACCGTCCGATATCCCGGAGGCAATTCCGCAATGGCCTTCTGTAAACCGATGCGATCAACCGAACCCACCAGCCGCCGGTCATCGCTGCCGTAATCGCGCTTTACCGGTTCGTCCTGCGAGTTATCCGTTTCGTCCAGCGAGATCTGTTGCAGTCCTTTCTTGCGCAAGTGCATCAGGACTACGTTGACCGCGAGACGATGAAGCCATGTCGAGAAGGCTGACTCGCCGCGGAAAGTGGAGATCTTCCGGAAGAGCTGAAGGAACGCTTCCTGCGCCAGATCTTCCGCTTCCGCCGTGTTGCCCGTCATTCGCAGGCACAGCGAATACACCCGGCGTTTGTGGGCCTCGAACAGGGCTGCAAACGCCTCCTCTTCACCGCGCTGTGCGCGCGCGATGAGTTCGGGTTCAGTCGGAGCTTTCGTTGCCGGCGATTTATTTGCGCTCAATAAATTTCACTACCGGCCGCACCTCAACTCGTTTGGTGAGATGCGGGGCAAGATTTACGCGTTGTATTCTTCCCGACGATTATCGTGCACCGGCGGTTACCGGCCGTGACGGGTCACGTTACTGAGTCGCGCCGCCGGGGATGAGGATAATCGCCTTCCCGACGCCAATATTACCTGAGGTGTCGGAGGCGCGCAAAGTAATGATGTGCTCCCCGTTAGCCAAGTGGGGGTACTTTATGGTAAATGTTTCCTTGCGTGAGTCCACGATGCCGTCGTCGGACAGAATATCCTGCCAGCTTTTCCCGTCGAGCGAGACCTCGGCGGCTCGGAGAGGAGACGTACCATCCTCGGCGGAGAACTGAACCTCCGCCGCCGAGCCGCTCATCGACTGCCTCACCACCTCGATGTCCGGGGGCGAGTTATCGATCCAGAACGGGGCGCTTAACAATTCCGAGCGCCGTGCCAAGTCGGGCGGGTTGGATTCCTCGTCCGACGCCACCAGCCGCGCCACATACTTGCCATCCGCAAGTGTCGCAGGATCAATCGAATAGGTTGATTGGCGGATCTTATCCTTGAGGAGATGCCAATCCCGTTCGTCCGTAGCTTTAAGATAGAGAGAATAGACCAACTGGTCGCCGTTGGGGTCTTCCGCCTGCCAAGTCAAGGTGATCGGGGTCTTCCCGGCGGGTGTGGACAGTGCCGGTCCGCCGAAGACCGGTGAGCTCGACACACCGACAGAGATTCCCCCACCCAAGGAAAGGCCCACCGTGCCTCCCCCGGCCCCGGTTCTTTCGCTCGTGGTGCTGACGTTCAGCGAGTGGATCTGCGGGGGCAGGTTCTGGTTCAGGTAAGTCAAAGTCACTTCGTCCAGAGTCGGGGTCGCATTTTCGCCGGAAGCCCGAAGGACGGCCTTCCATTGGATGTAACGGGCGGGTGGACTAGTGACTGCGTCATCGTTGGCGCCACTGTAGGGACCTGCCCAGTCGCTCCAGGTTTCGTCAGGATGTTCGGAGTTTCCCGAGCGGGTGTAAAACTGCATGGTGCAACCCGCTGGTACGTCTCCCCGCCAAGCCAGAACTCCCCAGTGGGAAATAAACTTAGCGTCCTTCACCGGCGATTCATAGACGCCCTCGCCGGAGTGTCCCGTTCCGATGCGGAACAGTTTTGCCACATTGCTGGTTGCAGCGTAGAGATTCCTGTCCTCTACGAGCAGGCGGGTCGCGAGCGATTCATGGGTTTCGGTGAGAATTGTCAGCTTTCCGCCGTCGGGGTTGTCCTCCAGCTCGAAAATCCGCCCGTTGCTGTCCGTCGTGAACACCACATGGCCGTTCTGGATGGCGAGGCCGAAAATGCTCTCGTTCAGCGAACTCCAAATGGTCTCGGCGGTTGAATCGGGGAAGATTTCCACCAAGGCGCCATGCCCCGTCCCCAGTTGCAGGGTAAAGGGACTGCCAAGCTGTGGGGACGTTCGATTAAAGCTCGGCGACTTCGACTCGGTCGGTGGGGCTTGCCCCTTCGCCGCAGATTCCGGTTCAGACGAGGCGGTGACGGTTACGGTGGTTACCGGCCCGCCAGGACCACCCGGTTGAGGGCCCAGAAGCAAATCCGGCGACCCTTTGCTTCCGGTGCCTCCGAGGGTGGCGGCGAAGATGTTGCCTTGAGCGTCGAGCGCCAGGTCGTGGACTTCGGGCAAGGTGGATTGATAGATGACGAACGGTTTTCCCTGTGGCGTTATGCGATAAACCAAGCCGTTGGGAACGCTGCCGGCCAGCAGATTCCCCTTGGGGTCAAGCTTGAGGCACATGATGTGCGTCTGCTTGCTGTCGAAGAACACATCGCCCTTGCCGTTGGCATCGACGCGGAAGATCTGGCCCTTGTCACCGGTAGCCACGTACAACCGCCCCTGCGCGTCGAACTGCAATGCCCAGATGTACTTGGTCTTCGGATCGAAGAAAATACTTGAGCTGCCATCAGGAGTAACTTTGTAGACTTTGCCCTCGGGAGTAGTTCCCACGTAGAGGTTGCCGTCAGGGCCCACCGCCAGGGCAAAGATATCCGGTTCCTTGGCCGTAAACAGCAGCTTGGATTTCCCGTCGGGGCTGACACGGAACACCTTGCCCTGGTGGCCCGTACCCACATAGATGTTGCCGTGCGAGTCGCGTGCCAGGGACAGCGCCAGAGCTTCATCGGGACTGAAGACGGTCTGAGCCTCGGGAGCCAGCGTCAGGTCGCCGTCCTTGTTCAACGACAGGCGGGTCAGCGTTCCTTGCAGGAGTTCATCGTACGATCCGAGCTGCCAGAAGGTTGTTTCCACGCTCAGGGCAGGGAGCGCCAACGCCAGAATCAGGAACGGCAACTGGAGACATCTTCCGAGTTTCATCAACCAACCTTTCTTGCAGTGACGAGTGTCGAGTGACGAGTGGCAAGCCAGCAGACCGATTCTCAACTCCAGCTATTTCTGGCGCCCGAATTGCCGGCTCGTCACTCGTCACTCGTCACTTGTCTCTCGCCTCTTACATTCCCGGCCCTGCCAGCTTGAGGAGCAGCGTCTTCTGCCCGTGGATGGCGTACGGCGTCGGTGGGGTTTCATAATCGCCCACGATCGACGTCCCGCTGAAGACCACGCTGGAGGAGGCGGCCGAGTCCGCCATGAAAGTCTGCAGGAGGGAGGGCGGCGGCGACGGGTACTGGTCACCCATCATGGCGAACGACCGCTGCGGCGACATCAACAGTCCGTAGACCCGGTTGTTGCGCCGCATCTTATTCAGGGCGTTCACCAGTTGTTGCGAGTCCCGCGGCAAGCCGCCCAGCGCGGAGAACCGAAACTCCATGGCATTGATGCTCGATCCACCGCCCACTACGAGCGACAGCATCTTGTCCGTCACGCTGGTGGGGATATCGACGGGGATTCTCTCCGTCAGGGTTTCGCCCGTGGGCAGGCGCAGCAGGGCGCTGACCACCAGGTGATCGCCGGGCCGTATTTCCGATTTGGTGCTCCAGACCTGCTCGATCGTGGCGTTCCGTTTTTCGTCCAGGGAGACCACGTTCATCTCGATGTCCCGGACCTTCAGGTCGGGAAAGCCACTCGCCATCAACAGGGAGAGAGGCGCTGCGACCACGCTCCCCGCGATGTTCGAAGTCCCGGTGTCGGTGGAGAGAATGTCTTCCAGATCGACCGACTGGCCGCCCGCGAGCCGGATCTGGGATTTGACGCTGAGCGTGGACGTTCCAATCTCACGTTCTGAAACCGTCAACGCGGAGGTGACGGACAGATTGAGCAGAAGGGGAGAGAGGAACGGATCGTCAACCATCTCGAAGTTGTAAGTGTCCTTGCGGTTGAGCGACGAATCCAGGTGCAGATGCACAGGAATCAGCGGGGTCTTCTCTCCCACGTGGCCATAGATGGCATCGAAACGATCCTGCTGAATGACCCCCGCGAGGGCTCCGGGCGCGTCCACCTTGAAGGAAGAGGAGATGCTGGGCACGACCACGATGACGTGCGCCGGTGCAAACGGAAACGCCGCCGGACCTTCCGACAGCACCTGGTGCCCACAGGCGTAAAGCTGGTTTCCCTGGCGGTAGGTGACGGTGCAATCGATGTTCAGGTCCAGGTCGCCCCGTATCAGCATCAGGCTGATCATCGAGCCGGGCTGAAGGTCGGTGGGGCTTGGCAGCGCGTCCTGTTCGCCGCCGCTGACGACTCCGCCCTGCATCGGCTCCAGTCCCAGACGGCGCAGTTGCGGCCGGAAAAGATCGACGGCGGCGTCCGAGAAGCCGCCAAAGCGCAGGGGGAGCAGCAAGCTGGAAAAGCCGGATGAGTCCTGGCTGCCGGTCGCGGCCGGTGTCTCCGCGTCGGCTTGGTTGTTGGGGATGAGCCGCCCCGACTCCGACGCTCCGCCAAAGCCCGGGGCAATTCGGTACGCGTCGTTTGCCGGCACTGGCGTGGTGGCGGCAGAGGGCGACGGTACCACCGTCATCATCTCTTCGATGGGAGTGATTCCCGCGATGGGCTCCTTGGAGAGCTGAAACGATCGCGACACCGCGCCCACCAGCTTGCCATCAATATAGACGGGACTTCCGCTCATGCCGGAGATCACTCCGGTGGTGGCCAGCGGGCCACCGGAAAGCCGCGCCAGGATCAGGCTGCGCTTGGGCGCCAAGGCGTTCTTCAGCACGCCCAGAATTTCGATTGGAACTCCTCGATCTTGTGCCCTGCAGTGGTCGCCAGCCGCGCCAGGATCAGGCTGCGCTTGGGCGCCAAGGCGTTCTTCAGCACGCCCAGAATTTCGACTTGGAACTCCTCGATCTTGTCGCCCTGGAAGATGGTTCGCCCCACGCCTTTCAGCCCCGGGCGCACCTGGCTGAGCGGGAAAATGGGCGGGCTCGCCTGGCCGAAGGAAAAGCCGGCAAGAAACAAAATCATTCCGAGGCCGGCAAGCAGTTGTCGCAGCAGCTTCATAGGCATGAGATCTTCACATCGCGCTAAATTTCCAGTCTAAGGACAATCGCGGGATAGGTCAAGCTGCGCGGACGGGTGCTGTCCTAATTTGGGCAGCGCCGCTATTCCTTCGCTTCGCTCAGGACAGGCTTTGGCGGCTCCGGTGCCGGCTGGAAGCCGACGGTACGACCCAACATCCGTTCGGCCCAAAAGTGCACCCTGGGCAACTTTCGATTCAGGCATCTGCCGGCGGTCCCGGCAGGGCGAAGATCGCTTCGCTTCTGCCTTCGCGCCGATTCTCCGGGAAAGGTCCGACGGGGGTGAAAGCTTCTCGTCAGAGGCTAGTGGTGCCGCCTGAGCCAGGCTGAAAAACTGCCTCGAAAACCCGCGTTTTTGCACGATTTCAGGTGGAATTTCGCTGAATAAATTTTCGTCCGGCAGGGCAAAAATGACCCGAAGCTCTTACGATTCAGTGGGATCAGGGGAAAATAGCGCAAATGCACGATTTGCTGAGGTTAAGTCCTTTTGAATCATAAACTCATCGGCATCGGGCATTCTGTCATATTTTAAGTGGCTTATTTTTCAACAACTCATCGGGTTCTTTCACTGAATTTTCATTATTCGGGGTTGGTAGCACGAAATAGCGGACAAATTGGCGGTGCGAACTTGACTCTGGGAGGCTAGGTAGGATGGCGCTGGGGTCCCCGTCGGGTGAGGTGAAAGGCGTGCGGCAGCGAATTGAACTTGGCCTGACTCCATCATTAGCCACCGGTTGTAGACTAGCATATCCGAGGCCGTTTGTCAAGCGAAAAATGAGCAGTCGTACAGTTTGAGTTCGTAGCGGCGAGTTTACCTCGCCAAAAGGCGGCGAAGAGCCGCCTCGGGACGCAAACTGTACCACTACCGTAACGTCGTTAAACTTCCCTCCCTTCCTCCTTTTTGGTAGAATCCGCCGCAGCTTGGCGTCACGCGGAGTGCCATGAAAAACTGCCCCACCTGTTCGCGAACTTACGCCGACGACATCGAATTCTGCCCGCATGACGCCACCCGTCTCAATCCGGCCGTGAACGGCACGGAGGCGCAGCTTGCCGCCGGACTCTCGCGCCGTTATCGCATTGTCCGCCGCCTGGGCCAAGGCGGCATGGGTGCGGTTTTTCTTGCCGAGCAGTTGACCGTGGGCAACCGCCCCGTAGCGCTCAAGGTTCTGAGCCGTAAGCTTCTCGACGACCCCGACTTTCTGCTGCGATTTCAGAATGAAGCGGCTTCCACGGGGCGCATTCATCACGCCAACGTGGTCACGATTTACGAATCTGCCCAGGCCGATGACGGCACGCCCTACATCGCCATGGAGTTTCTGGAAGGCGAATCTCTTCGCCAAGCCCTCGCGCGGCGGGGTGCGCTTCCCGTGCCCGAGGTTGCGGAAATTCTCCAGCAAGCGGCGCGGGGCCTGAACGCCGCGCACAAGCTGGGCATCATTCATCGCGACCTCAAACCCGATAACATTTTTCTGACGTATCCCGACGACGAGTCGGCACCCGCGCGGGCGCCCAACGACGTAGGGAACCGTAGCGCGGAGTCCCTGCCGGCATAACGTAGGGGCAGGCCTCGTGCCTGCCCTGCCCGTCGGCGATGCCGACAGCCGGGCGGGCACAAGACCCGCCCCTACGACCCGTTGTGGTCAAGATCGTCGATTTCGGCATTGCCAAGCTGCGCGAGTCAGGCATGCACACGCAGACCGGCACGGTGCTCGGCACGCCCGCGTACATGTCGTTCGAGCAGGCGTCGGGCATGAGGAGCGATGAACTCGACGCGCGCTCGGACGTTTACTCGCTGGGCGTGGTGGTGTACGAAATGCTCACCGGCCGCACGCCGTTTCATTCCGACACGCCGGTCGGATACCTGCGCATGCACATGCAGGAAGACCCACCGCCCTTCCGCGCCGTCAAACCGGACCTCCCCGCGCTGCCCCAACTCGAAAGCGTGGTGATGAAGGCCCTCACCAAAGACCGCGATCAGCGCTACAGCTCCGTGTTGGAATTCGCCCGCGAACTGACCAGCGCCGCCCAGCCTTCGCCCACGGCCCAATCCCCGGCCGCGATTCCTCCAACTCAAATTGTGCCGCCGCTTGCGTTGGCCAAAACGTCGCGTCGTCCCGGTCGTGACAGAGAGTCCAAGGCAGGGCAAAGTTCGCCGTCCTTGGCTTGGTTCTGCTGGCCGTCATCGCCGGCGGGATTTGGTATTTCTCCCCGTCGGCAGAGCATCCACCGGCGCATGTAACGAGCCCGTCGTCCGCCGCTGTCCTGTCCGCTGGGCAAAAGCCAACGGTCGAGGCGCCGCTGGCGAAGTTTGCTCCGACGCCAAGGGCAGCAAAAGTCAATCCCAAAGACGGGCTAAAGTACGTGTGGATTCCGCCGGGCAGCTTTCGGATGGGTTGCTCGCCGGGGGACACAGAATGTTATGACACCGAGAAACCGCCGCACCAAGTGACCATCACGAAAGGTTTCTGGTTGGGGCAGACGGAAGTGACGGTGAGGGCGTACAAACGCTTCGCGAAAGACACAGGAAAAGCTATGCCCGATCCTCCGAGCTTCAACCCAGGTGGAGCGACGAGCAGATGCCGATAGTGAATGTTAATTGGGACGACGCGCAGGCATATTGCGCTTGGGCAGGCGGTCGGCTGCCCACCGAAGCCGAATGGGAGTATGCGGCAAGGGGGGGAAGCACGCAGGCGCGTTACGGGCCGATAGATGAGGTCGCTTGGTACAACAAGAACAGCGGGGGGCAAACGCACCCGGTAGGCGAGAAACGAGCCAATGCATTCGGATTGTATGACATGCTGGGGAACGTGTGGGAGTGGGTGAAGGACTGGTACGACGAAAATTACCTTCTGACTATATCCTCCCAAGACCCTGCGGGGCCGACGAGTGGGAAGCTACACGTTCTGCGCGGAGGGTCTTGGATAAGCGTTGCCGGGGACGTGCGTGTATCGGTCCACAACATGGGCTTCAGCTTCCCATCTGGGGATATCAGCGGGGTTCGTTGCGTCTGGGAAATATCATGGGTTATAAAGAATAGGTGAACCGCCTTTGCCAGCAAGGAGAGTTACGATGCTAGAAGGACCGAAAATCCTCGGAGATGACCACGTTAATTTCTACGATGAACAGGGCATTGGTGTAAACGCTGTGCCCCTCACCAAAGCTATCTATGTCCCACGGGTAGGCGAACATGTTGACCTACCTGGGATGCCGGGAGGAGCGGGCGTTTATGAAGTAAAGAAAGTGGTCTACCATTACGACAGGGAGGGGGACGACCCCCAAGGGATCGGCGAAGTTAGCCTGGGGTCGGTCGGCGTACATCTTCTAAGGGTAGATCGTCCGGCCTAGATGTTAATATTTCCATGATCTTGGTTTCGGCATGGTTCGCGGGTGGCGCATACATTGGTTTTTATGTATGCGCCCGACGCACACGGGCAACATCTCTGTCACCGCGTCCCATCCGTGGCCGGTTCTGGCTGAAGTGACACAGGCACTCCTGCCTGTGCCACCCAGCTTTTCAGCGTACCCGCCTCGAGCTCCGGCGAGCATTTCTTGCCAGGTATCGCTGATCCAGTGCCTGCCGAATGAGGGTCTTGATCACTGCCTGCCGGCTGATGTTCAACTCTTGCGCGGTGCCATCCAGCTCTTTCAGCATGGAAGAGGCAAAATCCACGTTCACCCTGCGAATCGGTTCCATCATCCGTCCCGAGTTGGTGAAGAAACGCGAAACATCCTCACCACGCTCGGCGCGCCGGCCCGCCGTTTCGGAGAAAGAGTATACTGATTCAGGATGGAGCGTCTGCACAGGACCGTCGTTCAGCTCGAAGAGGCGAAGCGCTTTATTCTCGAAGGCGATGTCGCACATCTTCGTCTCGCGCTCATCCTGCTCGACAATGCCATTGAGGTCATGATGCACCGCGTCATCGAGAACGAGCTGCAGCGCGCGAGCTGGTATGGCCGGATGTTAGAGAACTTCCTGCCAGGGCCGCTCGACGCCGAGGAGGAGGAGCTGAGACGCGAGATCGCATCGCACGTTGTGCCCGCGAGCCGCCAGAAACAGATTCGGCGGTACTTCGGCGAGAAGGTCAAATTCCTGAGCGAGGATCGAGACCGTATCCCGCAGGCGAGCGCGAGGGCGCTGGTGCATCTGCACGAATACCGCAACGAGACGCAGCATCAAGACCACGTTCGGCCGGAGTCGGTCAGGCCGGCCGTCCTCGTGCTCTTCGATATCGCCACGGATCTCCTCGTGCGGCTTGAACCCGGGATGACGGAATGGGCATCGGACGAAGACCACACTTGGTTGGAGAGGTATGGTTTCGCCGAGAGGTTTGGACCCTGCGCGGACGTTTTGCGCGGCCGCATTTCAGCGCAATTGCGATCAGGGCTGCGTCTCGATACGACGGGCGTCCGGGACGCCCTCGTCGCACATCTGACCGACCGACTCGAAGCGATGGATAACGAGCTCGGCTTTGTTGCGGAGAACTCATTGGTCGGCCCCGATCGCGCGCTAACACTGAAGGCCATCCAGTTCTGGAACGCGGACTCGTCACGGAGAGCGATTAATCAGGGGCCCGAGCTTGAGGCGTTCGTGCCGCCTCACGATCTCTGTTCACTCACGCGGTGGCGCGAAGCCGTGGAGGGCCTGAGCACGATCGACGACAAGCTGGACATGTTCGATCGCTTTGCCACGATTGAGGACGAGTTCGAGCCCCTTGAGAAGATGATCGACGACACGGTATCGGCGATCGACAATGCGATTCAGTCAGAGATAGACCGGATTCGAGGCAAGTAGCAAGCGTAGCGCCGCCTTTGCGGTCTGCCGTTCTTCCCTGGGTTCGCGCTTCCGAAATCGAGGACAGGCGCCGGTCATCGAGAATTACCGTAAGCGCAAAGTAAAAGCCGCAGACCCCAAAGACGGAGGTCCACGGGTGGCGCATACATCGGTTTGCATGTATGCGCCGGACGAAGACGGGCAACATCTCTGTCACCGCGTCCCATCCGTGGCCGGTTCTGGCTTCCGTGGCACAGGCACTCCTGCCTGTGCGCTATGCATGGAATGCATCAGCCCATGGCACAGGCAGGAGTGCCTGTGCCACCTCTCACGCCTTGTTCATGAGGGCTTTTTCCACCGCTTCCGGGTTTCTATCGATCACCGTCAAGTAGGCGCGCACGGCGCTTTCCGGACGCCTGCGCCCTTGCTCCCATTCCTGAAGCGAGCGCGGGCTGACGGCATAGCGCCGGGAGAATTCCGCTTGCGACAGACCCAGCTTGGACCGGATCGCTCTCACATCCACATCTTCAGGGACCTCAACGTAGCGCATGGGAAGTGCGGTCCTCCCCTCCACGTGGTCGACAACTTCCTTCATGGCGGCAATCAGACGCTTGCCCATTTTGGAGTGCTTGGTCTTTATCATTGGACACCCTTTAAACGATTTACGAGTTCCTTTAGTTGTTGTTTGTCGGCCGGGGTCAGGTCTTCCTTCACCGCTTTGGTATAGATGTCGAGGAAGTAGACCACATCGGCCGTTGACCGGTAAAAGTAGATTACTCGAACACCGCCCCGCTTGCCCTTTCCTTGGCGGCCCCACCGCGCTTTACGTACCCCACCGGTGCCTGCTACCACCGGGTGTATTTCCGGGTTCTCTGCGACGTGGAGTTCCATCGCGTCTCGCTCATCCGCGCGGAGGACTTCTCAACCCGCTTTGCATAGACACGGGTGTACGCAATCGCCGCAGCCATTTTCTTATTATACGGCATTGACGGACTAGGGTCAAGGGCGGTTCTTCCTTGGGTTCACGCTTCGGAAACCGAGGGCAGACGCGGGTGGCGCATACATCGGTTTGCATGTATGCGCCCCACGAACCCCGTAAGCATCTCTGTCACCGCGTCCCATCCGTGGCCGGTTCTGGCTTCGGTGGCACAGGCACTCCTGCCTGTGCGCCATGCATGGAATGCATCAGCCATAGCACAGGCAGGAGTGCCTGTGCCACCAACTCACGCGAGATCGGCGTTGACTGTGGGATTTCCTCTGCTATGCTGGTAAGAGAAGGTGTTACAAGGTAACAACCATGAGAACACGGCAGACCTTTACCATTTCGCTTCCCCCCGCCATGGCGGAGCAGGTGGAGAAAACCATGCAGGCGGAGAATCGGACCCGGTCAGAGCTCGTCCGGGAAGCGCTCCGCACCTATATCGCCATTCGGCAATTCCCGGAGGAGATTCCCACGCCCGCCGAACTGCGGGCTATTCGGCGCGGCCGAGCCGCGTACGAACGCGGTGACTACGTGACCCTTGATGAACTCCGCAGAAGAGAAAAAGCCGTGGCTGGTCGTCCTCGCCGCGCCCGCGCTAAGATCTCTTAAACGCACCCCGTCTAACGACCGGGCTCGTATCCGCCTTGCGCTCGATGCGATGGAAGAGAATCCCTTCCAGGGCGACGTGCGCAAACTCCAGGGAGGCCGGGAGGGATTCCGCCGCCGCGTCGGCGACTGGCGTATTTTTTTCGACGTCTATCCCGAAGACCACCGCGTTGTGGTGACGGCCATTGAACGTCGAACCACTACAACATACTGACATTCATGCGTGAGAGGTGGCCTCGCGGCGCCACGCACGGACACGGATAACATCTCTGTCACCGCGTCCCATCCGTGGCCGGTTCTGGCTTCCGTGGCACAGGCACTCCTGCCTGTGCGCTATGCATGGAATGCATCGGCCATGGCACAGGCAGGAGTGCCTGTGCCACCGCCGCTCACACGATGTCCTTCAACAGTTCCGGGTGCTTGTCCAGCAGGCGAAGCAGTGTGATGACGGCGGGCAGGGGGGCAACCTCGCCGCGTTCGTAGCGGGAGAACGCGTTGTGGCCGCCGCCGGTAAGACGTGCAGCAGCAATCTGGCTCAAGCCGAGCTTGCGGCGGATGCGGCGAATTTCCTTGCTCTGCCGCTCGCGTTCGCGCAACACCAGCGCGTCCCCCGCTGCCGCGTATCGCCGCGCGCTCTCGGCATCGAACTCCACTTCACCGCAAGCTCCGCAGCGCCAGCCCGAAAGCCCTTCCACCTTCACTTTCCGGCCTGCATATTCCACCGTAAAGGGCTCACCGTCGAAACGCCTCAAGGCCTTGCGGTCCTCGCAGTTAAGACATCTCCTCGCCATCGTCACTTCTCCTTGAATTGAATCACCGGCGCCCAGTCGCGCAAGGTGATTTTGATATAGGCGTCTTTCCGCACCGGCGTCATCGCGTAGTACACGTCTTGCCACACATGAGAGTCGGCGTAGGTCGTCATCGATTTATAGAAGTCGCGCCGGGTTAGTGCGGCGACCACGGCCAGCATCTCCGCCGAAGTCAGGCCCATGGCCCGTCCACCGTCCAAAGCGGTCTTGGTGAAGGCTGCCGCCCCCAGGCGCGCAACGTCCGCTTGTACGGTGGCAAGGTCGTAATGGGGCGTGCGCTTTTCCACGGCTCGATATTACCCTATAAGGGTAGTCCTTTCAAGGGGTGCTGCGGGTGGCGCCCCGATGCCTCGGGGCGCCCCACGAACCCGTAAGCATCTCTGTCACCGCGTCCCATCCGTGGCCGGTTCTGGCTTCCGTGGCACAGGCACTCTTGCCTGTGCACCATGCATGGAATGCATCAGCCATAGCACAGGCAGGAGTGCCTGTGCCACCATCTCACGCCTGGTTCGTAAGGGCTTTTTCCACCGCTTCCGGGTTTCTATCGATCACCGTCAAGTAGGCGCGCACGGCGCTTTCCGGACGCCTGCGCCAGCCAACCGGCTCAGCGAAACTTGCGGGAATGGAGCAACGCTTTGACCTCATCGTGATTCCCCAGGAAGGAGATGAACAGGTCGGAGAGGCGGTCCTGAAAGATGAAGCGTAACGAGACATTGCCGCGACACTCGAAAATCTTGTCGCCCAACTTACGAATCCCCAAGCCGCTGTGCACATGCGGACGGCCAAAGGCCTCCGGCAGCTCGCACAGCGCTAACAGGCACTCGGCTCTTTCGTTCCTGGGGAGGTTCTGTAAGCGTCGCAGCACCGCGGGGTCAATTGACAGAAGCTTACTCAAGCAGGTTCCTCAATTGCGCGGGAGTGACGGTCACTAATTTCCCTGACCGCTTGAGCCGACGATAGCGTGTCTCGGTGACGTCCGCAAACGCCGCAATCTGTTCTGGCGTCGCCGAGTATTCGCGTTGCGCGTAATCGGTAGATTCCACCTCGACCCTGCGCAGAGCAATGATTTCGGCCCCGCGAATAATCCCGATGTCCTGCCCGCGGGCGGCAGCGTCAAGCCAGCGGCTCAGATTTTTTTTCGCATCCGTAATAGTAAGAGTCTTCATAGAGTCTTTATACAGTCTCTAAAGCGCTTTGTCAATCCCCTCGCGCGGGTGGTGCCCCGGTGCCTCGGGGCGCCCCACGAACCCGTAAGCATCTCTGTCACCGCGTCCCCTCCGTGGCCGGTTCTGGCTTCCGTGGCACAGGCACTCCTGCCTGTGCGCCATGCATGGAATGCATCAGCCATAGCACAGGCAGGAGTGCCTGTGCCACCAACTCACGCCTGGTTCGTAAGGGCTTTTTCCACCGCTTCCGGGTTTCTATCGATCACCGTCAAGTAGGCGCGCACGGCGCGTTCCGGACGCCTGCGCCCTTGCTCCCATTCCTGAAGCGAGCGCGGACTGACGGCGTAGCGCCGGGAGAATTGCGCTTGCGACAGACCCAGCTTGGACCGGATCGCCCTCACATCCACATCTTCAGGGACCTCGACGTAGCGGATGGGAAGTGCGGTCCTCCCCTCTACGTGGTCAACAACTTCCTTCATCACGTCCTGTCATCCTGAGTCCGTAGTTCAGGACGAAGGACCTCCGTATTTCGTCGTATCCACGCGCCGCAGCACGCCGCGGCCGTGCGCAGGCACGAACGCGTCTAGCCTCCTGCGAACCAATGAAAAGGGTCCTTCGCCCCTGAAAGGCGGGACTCAGGATGACAGGTTGGGTTCCTGGGTGGTGGAGAACGGAGATGCTGCCGAGCGAGCGTAGCGCGGCCCTCAATTTGGGGTCAGAGGTTCTTTCTCACGGTCCCAAATGCGAAGCTGGTGCCGGGCTTGGGTATAATGCACAATTCCAGTCCGAGACCGCGGGCAGAGTGTTCGGTGTAAAATGCCCGCGGATGCTCGGCGCGGAGGACGGCGCTAGGGATACGGGTTCCGGGAAACGGGGTAAGAGCATGAGGAAGAGTATTTCGGGATTGTCACGCGGGAGCGGGCGGTGGGTTGGGTTACTGCTTGCCGGCTTGGTGTTTGCAGTGGGAAGTTATGGGAGGATGCACGTTGTCGCTGCGTCTCCGGTCACGATGGTGGTCGGTTCCGGAGCGGCGCCGGCGCCGCCGGAAGAGGTCAAGGTGAATCCCAAGGACGGGCTCAAGTACGTGCACATTCCCGCGGGGACCTTCACCATGGGCTGTTCGCCGGGCGACGAGGAATGCCAGGCGGATGAGAAGCCTGCCCACCGGGTGACACTGACCAAGGGTTTTTGGATCGGCCAAACGCAGGTCACCGTGGGGGCTTATAAACGTTTCATCGCCGCCACGGGTCGCAAGATTCATTCCGCGCCCGCGTTCAACCCGAACTGGTCGATTGACGACCTGCCCATTGTGAGCGTGACTTGGGATGAGGCCCACGACTACTGCGCGTGGGCGGGAGGCCGCCTGCCCACCGAGGCCGAGTGGGAGTACGCGGCGCGCGGCGGCAGCACGGAAGCTCGCTACGGCAGCCTGGCGGACATCGCCTCCAACTCACCCTATGGCAGCTTGCCACGAGCCGTCGGCCGGAAACGCGCCAACGGCTTCGGCCTATTTGACGTCCTGGGTAACGTTTCTGAATGGGTGAATGACTGGTACGATGATAAGTATTATCAGCACAGCCCGTCCGTCGATCCCCCCGGTCCGCCGGCGGACGGATCGCGCGTTTTGCGCGGGGGGCCGCTTACGAATACTCCGTGGATTGTCCGCGTCTCCTACCGCGACCGCAAAGACCCCGGCGGCCGCGATTTTTATGACGGCGTGCGGTGCGTTTGGGAAGGCTCCGCGCGGTAACGGGTGTTGGCGACGCAGAGCTTTTGAGGGGTCAACCGCAAGGACAAGTCAAAAGGCAAAGGGCAAAAGGCAAAATGCAAAGGTGAGGCGAGGGCAGAAATCGGTTACATTTTCTACATGTAACGTGCGCACAGATCATGCGGAACTCGCCGCTACGGGTCGTCGCCGGGCCAGCATGCGGAAGACCCAATAGACCGCCAACGCTCCCACCAGATGTTTCAGCGTGTGTCCGCTGATCACGTGGCCCGGTCGGTAAATCTGGCGGTCCAGCACTTCGAAGACCTTGGCCAGGACGTAGAGTGCCATGGCGATTCCCAAGTGCCACCCGCGTGTGTAACGGGCAGGGAAGAGCCCGATAATCAGCAGGACGAGCAGCAGCGTGTAGAACTGTACCACCAGGTAAAGCCGCAGGTCGCCCGCTCCGTGCAATTCGCTTTCGTACCAATGCACCACGCTGGCCAGGCCCAACAGCAGCAGTGGCCCCAGAGCGATCAGCCCGCCGCGCAGGCTGACCCGTTCCATCAGCATAGCGGCCAGCAGCGACATGAACCCCAGCGTCATCGGCAGGCGGTCCCAAACCAGCCGCGCGTTGTCGGGAGCCAGGTGGTAATACGCCGAACCGAAGCAGGTGATGGCCACGCCCAGGCCAAGGATCAGGTAAGGCCAGCGTTCGACGGGATTGATGAACAATTCCCGTTCCTTTCGGCGCCCGCCGAGCACCAGGATCATTCCCCACAACCCAGCGACCAGGAACGGGGCATTGGAAAGCACGTTCAGGCAGTTGGGCACGGCCAGAAAAGTTCGCTGATCGGCAAAGTGGTGATAGTCCTGCGGCTGTGGGATGCGCGGCAGCAGCGCAACGACGACGCCTGCCGCCGCCGTGACCACACCGAGGATCATGATCCGCCGACGCTGATTCATAATTGTCAGGCACGAGCCTAAACCAATTTCCGTTGGCACGCCATCTAATCCCTAGCCCCTAGCCCCGGTTTTCCGACATTGCCGTTGCGTACCTGCGGAGCTTGCTTCATAATGTGCGGGTAGCTCATCCAATCGAGGTGTTTTCCCTTGGCCGAGAACCAACCGTTGTCATTTGCCGAATCTGTTCGGGAGGTGCGCGAGCGTCTGGAGTCGGAGCTTCGCGCGCAGGCTGAACACATCCTGAAGCTCAGTCAGGAGTTGTCGCAATTGCAACTGCTCCACGGACGCACGGAGCAGGAAGCCGCGCGCGTGTGGGATGCGGTCGCGCAGGCGGCCGACGCGGCTGCGGACCACGCCGCGGCGAAGGCTGCTGCCGCCGCCTCGGCCGCCGCCGCTGCCACCGTTGCGGAAGCTGCTGCCACCGCCGCTGCCCAGCCCAAGGTCTCGCCCGATGCGGCGCTGGAAAACGTCTTGACGGCCGTCCGCAACGTGAGCACCTGCACGCTTCCCGAGCAGCTTTTTGAAGCCCTTACGGAGGAGGTCTCGCATTGGGGTGTGCGCGCCGCCATCTTCGACGTGCGCGGCAAATCGGCCTGGGGCGCCTCCGCTCACGGCTTCGGGCCGGCGCTTACGGAACGCGTGGTGCATTCGCTGATTGTGCAACTCGGCCAGGACAATCCCTTCCGGCGGGTTTTCGAAAGCGCCGACGCCGTGGAAGTCACTACGGAGTCGCTGCGCAAGAATCGCAACGTGCTGGACAAATTCAAGCCTGTCCCCCAGGCGTCGATTTTGCTGCTGCCCATCCGTTCGGCCGGCGCGGTGTCCGCCATCTTTTACGCGGACCCCGGGGACAGCGGTCAATCGCTCCCCGCAAATGGCCTGAAAATTCTCGCCGAATTCGCAGGCGCACAGATCGATCGCCTGATTGCCCTGAGCGGCGGCGCGGCAGAAGAAGTGAGTGAGGAAGCGGCTCCCGAGGAAGAGGAAGCTGAACCGGCCGTGGAAGCACCGGTGACGGAAACCGCTCCGCCCGTGGAAGCCGCCCCGGCCCCGCCCGCGCCCGTCGAGGAACCACCTGCCGAAAGTCTGGTTGTGGAAGCGACCGTTCCGGAACCCGTGGTGGAAGCGCCGCCCGCCGCCCCTCCCGTGGAGACGGCGCCTGTAGAAGTTCCCGCTGAGGCGCCTGCACCGGAACCGGCCCGCGCGGTGGAAGCTGAAACCGCGCCCCAGCCGGAAGCGGAAGTCACGCCCGCTCCCGTGGCAGAGCCGGAGCCGCCGGCCGCACTGGAAGTGGCGCCCGAGCCCGAAGTTGTGAGCGCCCCGGTGGTAACCGAACCACTGCCGCCTTTGATCGAGCCGCCGACGGAGTTTGTCGCGCCGCCACCGCCCGTGGAATTTCCCCCGGTCGAGCCTCCGCCTCCGCCGCCGATCGAGGAGGTCGTACCGCCGTCTCCACCGCCCGCGCCGCCGGCGTTCGACCTTTCGCAACTCACCGAAGCCGAGCAAAAGGTGCATAAGGATGCCAAGCGCTTCGCCCGCATTCTGGTTTCGGAAATCGAGTTGTACAACAAAACCAAAGTGGCCGATGGTCGGCATAACCGGGATTTGTATAAACGTCTCAAGTCCGACATCGATCGCAGCCGCCAAACCTATGAGAAGCGTTTTGGCAAGGTCCTGAGCAAACAGTTCGACTACTTTCACGAAGAGTTGATAAGAACCCTGGCGCAGGAAGACCCCGGAGCTCTCGGACCGGGTTATCCAGGGCCGACCGCGTGAACCTCGCCGGCAAATCGGTAGCTCCAGCGCTTTGCCTCTGCGCTTTCGTGGCGGCAGTGCACACTCCGGCGCGCGCCGCGGACCTCCTTCCGGCAGGGCTTCAAAGCCTTGCCGCAAGTCCCACCCACAGTGAATCGCTGCCCCGCCTGCACAGTTACGCACAATCACAGACTGATCCCCAATGGTCCGGTTGGGCGTACTTTCTTGCGGGGTATCGCGAATATCAAACCCAGCTCTTTGCCGACGCTGCCCACGATCTGGCACAGGCGGCGCAGAGCGGCTTCGCGCTGGCGGATTTCGCGGTGTACTACCAGGCCACGGCACTCCATCAGGCCAATCGATCGCAGGAGGCCGCTGCCGCGCTTCAGGACTTCCCTACACGCTTTCCCACCAGCCACATTCAGGAGCGGGCGCTGTCACTCGGCGTCAACTGCCTGCTAAATGCGCATCAGCCGCAGCAAGCTGCAGATGCGCTGGCCGGACAACCGGTCGTGAGCCGCCAGGCGTCGTTTGCGCTGCTGTACGCGCAGTCCTGCTTGCAGGCGCATCGTCTCCAGGAAGCGGCGCGGGCGTTTCAGAACGTGTGCTACCACTTTCCTGCCGCGCCGGAAGCCAAACCTGCTTCCAGCGGGCTGCACACGCTTCTCGCCGAGCTTGGCGGCGCGTACCCCATCCCCGATGATGGCCTCCGGTTGGCGCGCGCGGCGGCGCTGTTCGATGCGGAGCGTTACGCCGACGCGCTGAAAGACTACAACGACCTGCTTCGCGATAAGCCCAACAGTCCTGACGTTACCCGATGGGAGTTGGGACGGTCGCGCTGCCTGGTGCGCTTGCACCGCACGCCCGACGCCTTGCAGGCCCTATCTGTGCACTACGCCGCGCCCGAGCAGGAAGCCGAGCGCATGCAGTTGCTGGTGCAGGTGCACGCCCAGCAATCGGACACGGCAGCGATGGCTGACGACCTGGCGCAGTTCGATACGACGTACCCCTCATCACCCTTCTACGCCGATGCGCTCTCCACCGTGGGAGCCTATTACTACCGCCAATTCAACTGGCCGGAAGCGGCGCGGGTGTACCGGCGGCTTTACGTATTGTTTCCGCAGAACGACCATTGGCGCGACGACGGGTGGCGCCTGGCTTGGTGCGACTACCTCGTGCATGATTCCCAGACGGCTGAGGTGATGAGCAGCTATCTGCGTTCGTTCCCGGATTCGCCGCGCGCTCCGTCCGCTCTCTATTGGCTGGCGAGGGTCGAGGAAGAAAGGGGCGCAGCGGCGGACGCGCGGGCGCTATATGCGCTGCTGATCAGACGCTTCGTTCACAGTTACTACGCGCCACGTGCCGCGGTCCGGATGGCCACACTGCGCTCGTCGCAGAGAGCCACGGCAGCCTCCAATGACGCGGCCCCCATGGCCGCGGCGCTGATTCCGGTGCTGGCGGCGCCGGTGGCTCCCCCGGGGCTCGCCTGCCTCGCCACGTCGCCCGGAGCACTGGCGCGTCCCGCCGTCATCCTCGCCGAACTGAATTTGCCCGATGTCGAGCAGGAGTATTTGCGCGCCGCGCTCGCCGTTGACAATCCCCCTGCTGAATTGCGCCTGCTGCTGGCGGAGGTTGATGCGGCGCAGAAAAACACCATTGGCGCATTCTTTGCGGCGATGCGCACCGTGCCGGATTATCCGCGCATGGAATTCTCCGATTTGCCCAAAGAGGTCTGGGACTATCTTTATCCCCAGAACTATCGCGAGATCATTGATGCCCAGGCCCGGCGCTACAATCTGGATCCGTACCTGGTGATGGGTTTGGTTCGGCAGGAGTCGGGCTTCTACCCTAGGGCGCTCTCCACGGCCAACGCGCGGGGGTTGATGCAACTGTTGCCGCAAACCGCCGCCCGCAGCAACCGGCGCGCGCGTGTGCTTGCCGCGGAGAGGCGGCTCTACGATCCGACTTACAATGTGCAGGCCGGTTGCACCTTTCTGGCCGAACTGCTGAGGGAGTTTGACAACAAGCCGGCGCTGGCCGTGGCCGCTTACAACGCTGGCGATTTTCGCGTTAGGGATTGGGTAAGCAAATTCTCAATCACCGACCCGGAACTCTTCCTGGAGAGCATTCCCTTTTCCGCCACGCGAATCTATACAGAAGCCGTGCTGCGCGACGCGGAAATTTACCGCCAACTGATGAGCGGGTCGCCGCGTTTTGCGCAGTGTTCCCGGGCGCCGGGAGTGGCCGCCACGGCGCGGGAGAAAGACGCATCGGCTGCATCCCGGCAACAAGCTTCCCTGAACTGAGGTGATGGAATGAGTGAAAACGCTGTTGGAACCGCCGCGACGTCCGTCCGCCGGTCGCCGATTTCCCAGAAGTCGCAGAAATTCACCGAGTCGGTGATTCGCGAGATGACGCGCCTGGCGCTGGACCATAACGCGGTGAACCTTGCCCAGGGCTTCCCGGATTTTCCCGCCCCCGAAGAGGTGAAAGAAGCAGCGGTGCAGGCTATCCGCGACGATATTAACCAATATGAGATTACCTGGGGAGCGCGAGAGTTCCGCCGCGCCGTCGCCGACCGCTTCCAGCGCGACACGGGGCTGGAGATCAGCCCCGAGAGGGAAATGACCGTCTGCTGCGGCGCCACCGAGACCATGATCGCCTCGCTGCTCGCCATCATCGACCCCGGCGACGAGATTATTGTCTTCGAGCCTTTCTACGAGAACTACGGGCCGGACGCCATCATCTGCGGCGCCACCACCCGCTATGTGACCCTGCATCCGCCGGATTGGACCTTTGATCCTGCGGAGCTGGCCGCGGCGTTTACGGATCGCACGCGCGCCATCATCGTGAACACGCCGAACAATCCCACGGGCAAGGTCTTTACCCGCGAAGAGCTGGAGTTGATCGCCGAGCAGTGCCGGCGCACGAATGCCTATGCCATTACCGATGAGATCTATCAGTACCTCGTCTACGACGGATTCAAACACGTTTCACTGGTAACTCTTCCGGGTATGCGTGAGCGGACTATTACCATCAATGCTATGTCCAAGACCTATAGCGTCACCGGGTGGCGCGTGGGTTACGCCATCGCTCCGCCGGAAGTGACCAACGCCATTCGCAAGATGCACGATTTCCTGACCGTAGGCGCCGCCGCTCCGCTGCAACAGGCGGGAGCCACGGCGCTGCGCCTGCCGGACTCGTATTACGAGAAGCTTTGCGCGGGCTACAAAGCGCGGCGCGACCGTATGCTGGCCGGGCTGGAGCAGGCGGGTTTGCACTGCTTCCATCCCCACGGCGCCTATTACATCATGACGGATATTTCCGCCTTCGGCTTTCAGAACGACGTGGAATTTGCCCGCTACCTGGTGCGGGAAATCGGCGTGGGCGCGGTTCCCGGCAGCAGCTTTTACCGCCACCCCGCCTTAGGTGCGCAGCAAATCCGCTTCACCTATTGCAAAAAGGACGCGACGCTGGACGAGGCGCTCAGACGGTTGGAAAGGCTGAAGGGTAAAGGATCATGGATAAAGGCTAAAGGGTAAGAGATAAAGGCTAAAGGTTAGAGGCTGATAAGGTAACCTCAAAAACCGATATTTATCCTTTAACCTTCGAGTTTCTCGCACCTGACACTTCCCACCTTCCTTCCTCACATCGGCAACTCGAACTTCGGCTCGAAGTCCGAGATGACGTAGTTCACCATGGCGTCGAGAAGATCGGTGGCGTAGGGGTCGGAGTTGTAGGTGGTGCCGAGCGAAAACGTGCAGATCAGCAGCTTGCCCTTGCCGGCTTTGGCCTGCACCAGCACGCCGACGTTGTTGTGCAGCCAACCATAGAACATGCCCGCCAGCACATCGCCAAAATTCTGCGGCGGGATTCCCTTGATGACGACGGCTGGCGTGACCGCCTGGGTTTCAAAACCGGGCATGGTATCGAATCCGATGTCGGTAAAGGGGCCGTGGCCTTTGCGCAGCCAGAGGAAATTGGAAATCCAGTTGCCGCTCAGGTCATCTTTGCTGCGCGGCACAAGCTCAATGCCCGGTGCCAGGGTCAGCGCGTCGGATCCGATCAGGATGACGCGCGCGCCGGCACGCAGCTTGGATTTGACCGTGTCATCCAGCGTCGAGGTGATCAGCACGGGAAACATTTCCGCGCCGGAGGGAGCCTGGTAATTGCGCTGGCGCATGTCGTTTACCAGGCGGCGCAACCGGCCGGGCGGCGGGTCGTAGAAAGAGACGGGTGGCGGTATGTCGAGCGGCTTAACGGGATAGGTATAATAACTTAGAGAAGCCTCTGACAAGGTCTTATCCGCCACAATAAGGCGTGCCTTCAAGACGCGTTTAACGGGTCTGGCGCCGGCGGGGGCGGGGAAGCGAATGGTCCCCACCTTGGCCGCGCCGGCAGTGGGCACGTTCGCCACGGATAAACTGCCCGCGACGCTGGTTCCATCCACCTGCCAGTCAACCCTAGCGCCGGCCCAATCCCCCGGGCCGAAGTGCGAAGCGTAAACTTCCGCCTCCACCTGCTCGCCCGGCTTGTAATTGCGCTGGTCGGCACGAAGAATCACCACGTCGTCCTGCTGGATGCGGTTTAATTCGTCACCAAAGGCCTTGGGGTGGCGCCACATGTCGAGCAGGCCGTTCGCCTCCCAGTTCACGTCGGTGAATTCGGTGATGACGTAACCCTGAAACTCCGTGTGCGCGCGCAGGTCGCCAATTTCATATTTCAACGACTCGTATTCATGCCATTCGGTGGCTTCAACGAGGGCCTTCAAATCGGGAAAGACGGATCCGTACTGGTAATCGGCGAAGCGCTGCTCGATGCCGGCGGGCTGGGTGATTTCCCGGCCACCGAATTCACGGTCAAACCACCAGGGCTTATCCTCGGGAACCTGGGGCAGGCCCCAGTTGCCGAATTCCGACAGCATCAGCGGTTCGTCGCCTTTTGGCGTAGCGTCGCCGTAAGGACTAAAGAGCCAACCGGGGCGCTGCGACTGATCTTCCACCACGCGATCGAAATTGGAGGAGTAATCGGGAATGGCGGCGTATTGGTGGAAGTCCGCGATGTCGGTGGTCACGTGAAAGTTGTCGCAGCACGCGCTGTTATCGACCACGAGCCAGGGGACAAAACCCTTCGCCTGCTGATAGGTGGACTTCAGCCAGGCGCGGTCGGCGGGTTCCTTCAGGTTCGCACCCCAGCTTTCATTGATGATGCTGACGATGACGATGGAGGGATGGTTGGCGTCACGCTCCACCATGCCGTGCAGGGTTTCCATGGCGCGGCGTTCGGAATCGGCCGTGAGCTTGTCCCAGTTGGGAATCTCATACCAGACGAGCACACCGATCTCGTCCGCAGCTTCCAGATAACGCGGGTCCGGCACTTTGATGTGGCAGCGCAGCAGGTTCAGGCCCAGTGCTTTGGCCTTGCGCATCTCGTCGCGCAGATAGTCGAGCGAGGGCGGCGTGTAGATGGTGTCCGGATAGAAGTCCTGATCCAGCGCGCCGCGCAGGTAGACCGGTTTGCCGTTCAAAAAGAATTTGCCGTCATGCGCCGCGAAGCTGCGAAAGCCAAAGTGACACCGGAAAGAGTCGCCGGAACCGAGGGTGACGCGCAACTCGTAAAGATTCGGACTGGAGAGACTCCACAGCAGCGGATCGTGAACTTGCCCGCTGAGTTTCGCAGCCGCCTCACCCGAAGCCACATCGTGCGCGCCTTTCCAAACGCTCTTGCCGCCGGGATCCAAAATTTCTGCGCTCACGGTACCGGTGTTTGCGCCAGATGCCAGCACGGGTGCAGTGATGGCGAAGGTGCCGTCAGGAGCAGCAGAGATGTGAACGCTGCCCAAGCGCACGCGCGGGCGGTAGTTGAGTCTCCACGCTTTGCCAAAGGCCGCTGGTCTGCACGTACCAGTTCTGCTTACCGTGCGGGATTTCGGCGTAATGGATGCTGTCCACCACCTCGCGGGGCTTGGCTCCGGGATCGACGACGCGCACGGCCACCTGGTTTTCTCCCGCGTGGAGCAGGGACGTGACGTCGATTTCAAAGGGCAGATAACCGCCCTCGTGCGTGCCCGCCTTCTGCCCATTCACATAAACTTCCGCGGCATAATCGACCGCGCCGAAGCGCAGCAGGGCCACCTGGTCAACCGCCGGCGCCGGCGCGGTGACGGTGCGCCAGTACCACGCCACGCCCGCATAGTCGCGCAGGTCGGCGAATTGCGACTGCCAGGAAGAGGGAATGCGCGTGGGCCGCACGTAACGCGTGGGCGCGAGTTGATGTACATCCAGCGTTTCGCCTGGATCGGCAAGGAAGTACCAGTCGCCGTCCAGTGAGATGGGAGGAACCGCGGCAGGCATGGCCGTCCCGGCAAAAAGCAACACGGAAAAGAGCAAACAAGTTGGTGTGCGCATCGATGACTCGTGAATTTGTGAGTCTATGCGTTTACATGCGGAATTGGCAAGCGCCGTCTCCTTCTCTTTCGCCGGTGCTTATGGTAGGATTCCCAGCTTGGCCGAAAGCGCGACTATTATGACGAGCGAGAGCGTTACAAGCAGTTCTGCGGCGACTTACCTGGTGCCTGCCGGCACGATTTGCGAAGGTCCCGGCCGCAGTGCGCCGCTGGAACTCGGATCGCTGGCGGCAAAACCGCTGCTGCTGATTCTGCACGTTGACGAAGTTCTGGAGCAGGAATCGCTGCACGTCTCCATCTGGGGGTCGGCAGACGGTCAGGACTGGGGGACGCAGGCGATTTTCTGGTACCCGCAAAAGTTCTATTCCGGCTTTACGCCCGCGGCTTTGGATTTGCGCCAGCGTCCTGACATCAAATTTCTCCAAGGCCGGTGGGAAACGAATCGCTGGGGACGAGGGATACCCCGCTCCTACTTCAAGTTCTCCCTAGAAGTTCAGGAATCCGCCGGTTAAGGTCCTTTCTGGAAAGGTTGCACATCGTGGACTTCCAAGATCCGCAACTGATAAAGAGTGAGGTCGATCGCCGGCGATTCCGCCGCGTCAAGTTAGAAGCCGAGGTCCATTGTGAAGCACTGGAACGCAATGAAGTCATGGTGACCCGGGACGTGAGTATTGGCGGTATGTTCCTCAATACGAAATACCCTCTACCCCTGGACTCGGAGGTTTCGCTCACCTTCCGGCTCTCGCCCAAGCACCCGCCTATCGCCTGCGGCGCCCGGGTGATGTTCGCGCATGTCGGCATGGGCATGGGAATCCAGTTTGTCAATCTCAGTGCCGAGTCACTCCAACTTATCGAGAAATTCATCGATGATGTTGGCTAAGTTCTGCCATCTTTCCGCCCGTTCCCACCGTCTAACTAAACAGTGAGGTTAGCGATGAAATCATCGGTGTTCATTCTGTTTTTTGCCGCCTTTCCTCTGAGCCTGGCGGGGCAGTCGCGAAAACCGCAGCTTCCGCCGCATCCCAACGCCCCGGCCTCGCAGGAAGTGGAGACGGAGAAGATCACGGCGCCCACCGAAGCGCCGCCTTCGGTGTCCGCCCAGGTTACCATGCCCGGCCACATGGAGCCGGAGCAGTTGAAGGTCCTGGCGCACAGAATCTGGCTGGCGCAATTTCGGCTGACGGACCTGCTGACCCAGGTGCATCCGGAGAAGTGGAAGATGACGCCGGCCATGCTCCAGTCGTTCGATGAGAGCATGGATTCATTGCATAAGGCGATGGATGCCGAAGAGGGCTGGCGAAGTCAGCTCGAGAAGCGCCCCGATAGCTTGTACTTGGGATTCATGACCTATGTGGCCATTAGCGCTCTGCTGCCGCGTGTGGACGGCCTGGCGCACAGCATTTCCCACTACGAGAACGCCAGCTTCGGAGCCCAATACAGCCAGACAGGCAATCAACTCTTCGACCTTCAGCAGATGCTTGAGCCTCACCTGGCGTCACTGCTGAAGACGCAGGACGGCGCCCTGCTGGTGGTCCAAAACAACCTGGCTTCCTGCCAGAATCAATTGGGTTTTGCCGAGCACGGCATGCAGGGGCACGCCACTCCCATCCCCAATATTGCGCCCGAGTTCAAAGGCCACGGCCGCGCCGCGCACCCACCTGCGGCGGCAGCCAATTCCCCTGCGGCCACGGCCAAAGGCAAGGCCACCAAGCCCGGGGCGAAAACCGCCAAGACGGCCAAGAAAATGTCGATGTGATGTGAGCAGGGCTGGTTCCGCGAAGTTTCCCTCACTTCCCCATGCTTCGCGCTTTTTCCAAAATCGCCGGGCGCGCTTCTTCCATCATCTCCCTTAGGTCGGCGTATCGCAGAGTGCGTTGCTCGAAGCTGCGTTTGGCCACTGCGCCGAGGAACCGCGCTTCGAAATCGCGGAAGTACGACCCGTAAAGGTGATAGCTATCGGCCATGTGGCAATAGCGTCCCACGGCCACCGGCCTGCCGGAGAGTTCCGCGACGCGCGCGGCAATGCGGCGCTGCAATTCCACCAGGGCAAAGATATTCATGAAGGCGGCCTTGTAAGCGTCGTTCGACCGGAAGCGCACGTTCATGCTCAGCACCGGCGAGGCGTCCTCCTCCGTGATCCGGCACCACACGCTTTGCAGACAGGCGGGATCGTAACAATCGTTGTCTTCCCAGACCTTCCAGGTAATGGCCTGCGCGCGGCGCGTGTAGGGTGTTTCCGCCAACTTGCGGCACACGACATCGATCTGGTCGCAGGGCGCCAGCGTCGGAGCGGCGTAGGCAAACAGCCGCTGATGGTAGGTGTATTCCCAGCGGGTGTCGCCGGGATCACGTTGGTCGCGCACCAGGTGGTCCTTGATGCCTTCCAGGACTTCCATCACGTATTCCTGAAGGTCCTCGGGTCCGCCGGGAAAATCGCGGTGGATCATCGGCTCACGCAGCGGCTCGGCGATGGTGATGATCATCGTCGCGTCCTTGCTGGGCGGATCGCCGGGCTTATCATATTGGGTCTTCAGGTCGCAGCCCTTCTGGTGCAGCAGCAGGAGTGATTCCTCCCAGGCGCGGGCAATGCAATCGGCTTCAACGTGGAGTACGGGGATTCCGGACATGGAAATTACCTTTCTGAAGGTGCGGGCATGGACCTCGTCTGATTCCCCTCGCCTCGTCGCAGGTGTGAAGGGGGGCAGCGAGGGATGGGTCACTCGGCCGCAAAATCGGGCGGTAGCTTAACAGAAAACCCTCGCGTCTTGTTGTATACTTGCCGCCAGGGGGAAGCCCAAAATGAAAATCGACCAAAGCCTCTTCGGGGCGGTGTGTTATTTTGCGTCAGCACAGGACGGCGATCTCGGCTCACGACGTCGGGTGAGACTATTGCGCGGCGCGTGCCTGCTTGCGTCGGCGCTGCTTCTCGGTTCACTCTGCGTGCCGCGGCTGGGCGCCCAGTCGCTTGATCCCAACAAGCCGGCCCCCCTGCAAGCCGGCATCAACAAGGGCACCGTGGACAACATGGTCGGCCCACAATACTGGTTCTTCACCGCGAATCCCGGCCAGGTGAAGATCGTCGCCCGATTCAAGTCGATGGGCCTTCTCGGGAACGCCACGCAGGCGACGATTACGGTTGTGCTGATGGACGACAAGCACACGTGGAAGACTCCGGTGACGCTCTCGGCCGCCGCTTCCTTTAACGAGAAGGAAATCCCCGGAAGGTTCGACAAGAAGCAGAGGGTGATTGTGGAGGTCGTGCCTCCGCCCAACGGTTTGGTTCGATCCGGCGGCGACTATCAGCTTGAGATCACAGGAGCTGTGGAATTCTCTCCGCCGGAAAATACCGGCGTCGACCCCATCGTCAAGACTTACGTCGGGGGCCGCGGCTTGTGCAAGTTCCTGCCCGATGGCCGAGTTATCGCCGCCGATGGCACCGAGGGTCGATGGAAGCTGTTCGATGCGGACACGCGCGTTTATTCCATCAACTATCCTGGATTCTCGCCGGAATCGGTGAAGCTTGTGCCCGGCCGCGGACTGGTGGACGCGAATGACGGCAGCACGCTGGTTTACACCGAAACGCACAAATAAACCGCAGTCGCCGCGATGACCGTGTGGCCAATCCTGACGGTGATGATGCGTGCGCTGGTGTCCTGAGAGTTTTCACCCGAGCAGACGGCAACTTTCTTCCATCATTTTCAGGCTCAGCATCACGTTCGCCTGCGCCCACAACAGCGGGGCGTGATCATTGGGAACGTAGCGGCCGCGTTCGAGATAGTAAAGTTCAGGGCACTTGAAGGCTGGGGCTTGCGCGCAGTCCTCCGCAATGATTTGGCCCAGCGAGCGATTAAGATACTCGGTCTGCTTCGTGAAGTCCGCCTCGCCGCCCGTCGTATGGAAGCGCGTTCCGTAAATGCAGGAGACAATCGGGTCGAAGATGCACCACTGCGCTTCCTGTCCCACCGCCGGCAGAAGTTGATCGCGGCCGGAGAGGTCTTCACTGTAGTCCGTTGACCGCTTTTCCGGGGCGAGCTTGGTCTTGTAATCGGGCGCCCAATAGGAGTCGCCCAGGTAGCGGCGGATGCCATGTTCACCCTGTAGCTGCGTCCTCACGAGGCCCAAAATACTGTCCGCCATTTCGCTTTCGACCACTTTCAGCGGGTAGATCAGGAACAGCAGAGCACTGTCGTAGGGACGGTTCTTCGTAGTGTCGGGCTGCACACACTCGGCGGGAAGGATTTTGTTCAACGCCTCTCTGCCTCGCTGGACCAGCGAATCGACAAGCTCCGGTGAGAGATCGTCCCCTTGAAGAATGCCCGCGTGCTGGCGCTGGCAGACCAACTCCTTCAGCTCCAGAAGTCCCGCAATGACCACACCCATGCTCGATGCGGAAACCTTGCGAACTTCTTCCCAGTGGCCGCTGTCCTCGTCTTCCCAGAATTGGACAGCTTCAAAATAGCGCGCGAACAGCCCGAGCATCTCCAGATCTTCCAGGCTTGGTTCCACAAGATCGTCATTCACCAGCTTGCAGAAGAGCCACAAAAAGTATCCCAAGGCGTCGTTTTGGGCATGGGGCCACTTCTCGTCTAGTTCTTCCATGGTCGCGCCGTCAAAACGAATGTGCGGACGGTTCATCGGCACGGCGGGATCGCTCTTGCCCCCGATGATGTCGGTAAATCGCCGCCGGTGCTTGAGGAAATACTGCATCAGGGCGCGCACGGTCTTGGTGGCCGTGGCCGTGCGACCCACGGCGTGGTGCGCGTATGCAATGTGAATGTTGTCCCGCACCCAGGCGTACGAGTATCCCGTGTAACTCAGTTCAGTGCCCAGCGCCGCGGCGGGGAAGAGGCCGTTCGGCAGGGGAGTGAAAGCCAGCGCTCCCATTTTCTCGAGGAAGGCGCAGATCTCCGTGATGTCTCCCAACGAGTGACGGGGCTGGATCATGGATTGGATTTGCTGGTTGTGGATGATCGGCACTAAGGCTCTCTATTGCGGCACGTCCTCGAACACGCGAATGCTGACCCACTCTAAACTTTCCGCCTCAGAGTTGACGGACGGGGCTTGGGTTGCGCTGCTCGATGGCTAGGATTCTCCTGTTCTGTCTCAAAGGGTCTGGCGCAGAATGAGCAGGGCCAGTTTGTCTTTGCAAAACGCCGCTCACCCCGCCCACCACGATGGACTCAACTTGTTTTCTGCGAAGCGTCCGAAGTATGGCAAGGAAGTTTGGTTTCTCCACGCCGCAGCCTTAGGATGGCCCACACATTTTGCTGCAACACTTCCAGGCGCTCGGCCGGAGAAAGCGAAAGCATCCAGCGAATCAGCGTCCGATCCACACCCGCTTTGCTGTGCGTTGATCGACGGTCCGGGCGGAGCGTGACGCTGCGGCCCAGTTTGGCTTGGCGGGGCCTCTTGCGCTTGGTTTGTTTCGGCAGCAGCCGGGAAGCACTGTTTTTCATCGATTTCCCTCTGCCACTGCCTATTCGCTTGGCGATTGGAAAGACGCCGAGGTAGCACGCGCAAGCCGTTCGGCCGATTTCACGTTTCACGCCGGTTTCACAGTTTGATCAAGATCCGCGCGCAGTCACTGCTGGAGTTTGCGCCAGCGACCGCGGGCTAAACTCCGGCGTTGCGGCGAAAACGGCTGAGGACTTCCTCCGGCCAGGAGAGGCTATCCAGAGTCTTCCCGAGTTCCAGGAGTTTCCCCAGTTGCTGTGCGCTCAGTCCCTTCAACACGCCGCTGGCGGAACCCTCAATATATTCCGCTCCGCGAAGTTGGTAGATCGCGAGACGACTCCCGTCGTAGGTCCAGATTTCCGGGATCCCGAACGCCGCACAGAGCGGGAACTTGCTGACCGAGGGGCTTGTGACCGCCACTTCCACCACAATGTCCGGCGGGGGATCCACCGCCATATCCACGCGCGCTTTGCCCCGCACCTCGCGGATGTGAGTGACGTAGAAGCAGGAGTCGGGTTCGAACCCCTGCTTTGCGGTGGCGCGGCGAAAGGTAGTGGCGCCCAAGCTCAGAATATCGACACGCATTTCGCGGGCCAGCAACTTCACCAGATCGGAGACCAACTGGTTGTACCATTCGTGCTCAGCGGAAGGGCTCATGATCTCGAGGCCCCCCCGGTCATAGGTGAACCGTGGCGCACTGCAATCGAGGTGTTCCTCGAGGAGGCGCTCGTAAGTTTCCCAGCTCACGTTATTCAGCACCACGCGCTGTTCCGGCGGGCTTGCCACCATGGGCATTCACAACCTCCCTAACCACGACTCCGCTTCAACACGAATTGTAACCCGCTCAACGCCGGCTTACAACGCGGCCACCACCGGCTTCTTGCTAGACCTCTTCCCGCTTTCGCTCCGTTACTTCCCCTCGACTTCCGCCAGCGCCTTATCCAGTGTGGCGAGGGCAATGTCCACGTCGCTCTTCGAGATGTTGAGTGGTGGCGACATGCGCACCACGTTGCCGTACATACCGCCTTTGCCCACCAGCAGGCCGTGGACACGCAGGCGTTCGAGCACTTGATTGGTCAAATCGGTGCCGGGTTCCTTGGTCTTGCGGTCTTTCACCAGTTCGATGCCCTGCATCAAACCCATACCGCGAACGTCGCCGATGATCGGGTGTTTTTCCTTCAGCGCTTGCAGACCCGCGTGGAAGTGGTTGCCCACGGTCTCGGCGTTATCCATCAGTCGATCCTCTTCGATCAGGTCGATGGTGGCCTTGGCGGCGACGCACGTGACAGGATTGCCGCCAAATGTGGAGATGGTGGCGCCCTTGTAGGCGTCGGCAATTTCCGGCCGTGTCAGCGTGAGCCCGATGGGCGTGCCGTTGGCCATGCTCTTGGCGCTGGTAATGATGTCGGGCTCCACTTCCCAGTGCTCGATGCCCCACCACTTCTTACCGGTGCGTCCCCACGCGGCCTGCACCTCGTCGGCGATGAACAGTCCGCCGTAGTTGCGCACGATGTTGGCGACGATCTTGAAATAGCCCGGCGGCGGCACGATGAACCCGCCCAGTCCCTGAATGGTTTCAGCCAGCATGCCGGCAATCTGGCCGCTGGTGGAAGTCTTGATGACCTCGTCGATGTCCTTGGCGCAGTGCAGTTCGCAACTTGGGTACGTCAACCCGTAGGGGCAGCGATAACAATACGGTCCCGGCGCCTGCACGATGCCGTAGGGAATCACGCCCGCCTTGCGATAGGTGTAAATGCCCGTCAGCGACTTGGCCAATTGCGAGTGACCGCTGTAGCCGTGCCGCAGACCGAGCATTTCGTAGTTGCCCGTGTACATGCGCGCGCTGAGAATGGCCACCTCATTGGCTTCCGTGCCGCTGTTGGTGAAGTAGCATTTCTTCAGCTTGCCCGGCGCGATGGAAGCCACCTTTTCCGCCAGGTTCACCATGGCCTCGGTGATGAACAGTGTGGAGGTGTGCTGCACCTTGTCAATCTGCGCTTTGATCTTGTCCGTCACGCGCGGATTCGAGTGCCCCACGCTGATGGTCACGATGCCGCCCAGGAAATCGAGAAACTGCTTGCCCTCGCTGTCCCAAACATACTGGCCCTTGGCATGGTCGATCACCATCGGGTCCTTGAAGTAGGTGGTGACGCAGTTGAAAAGGTATTCCTGCTTTTTGCGAACGATTTCGTCTTTGGTCATGGATTCCTCACGAGCGGACAGCTTATAGCTGAGAGCTAAGAGTCAAAAACTGAATAGCACGGACCTGTTCTGTAAGGTCCGCGGTTCTTCGCGCTCACAGGTGCAAGGGCCGCAGACCCTGGAGAACAGCTCCGATGCGCTGCGCGGGGCCGTACGGCCGCAGCCCCAATACCTACCTATTCACGGCGAGCAAGCTCGCGACGGAAATATCCTCGTCGATTTCTTCCCAATGGATTCCGATGCCGCGCCCGATCAGCCGCCAATCCTTCCGCTGTATTTCCGTGGCATTCCGTAGACGAGGGAACCACTCGATCGGCGCGGAAACCTCGCGTCCGTCGGCGAGGACCACACGCAGAGCATCCGCTGTAACCGAAACATCGACGGCCAGCGGCTCAATTCTGATGTCCAAAGTGCCCATCCCAACTTTCCCTGAAAAGCGCTTCGTTTTCTTCAACAAGCTTACGAATTTCCGTGATCTCATTACTCCGGAAGTCAACTGACATTGCTAAACGCACCGGAGTAAGCCAGAATTTCGCGTATCGCTCCGCTCGGTCCACATGGATATGCGGAGGTTCCGTTCCCTCCCGACTGAAGAAAAAGAATCGATACCCTTTCACTCGCAAGACCGTTGGCACAGTTCCCTTATACCGCAACCTGCGCTGAGAAGGAAGCAGGGTAGCGCGTCTCCTCTTCAAGGCCCGCGGCTCTTCGCGGTCGGCGGTGGAAAATCCACAGACCTTGGGGAGCAGGTCTGCTACGCCGCAGAGCCCACCCGCGGGCCCCTACGCCACTGCCAACACTGCCTCCTCGATAGCCTTGGGCAACTCGATCGGCAGGAAGAAGGTTTGCGGATAGAGGCAATCCTCTCCCGATTCGTCAATGACCTTCAGCAATCGATGCCGCTCCGTCGCGGTGTCGGGAATGACTTGATAGATCTTGCGCAGCTCGAGGGTTACTTCGTACTCGTCATCGCGAACACAGACAGCGAATTCATTCATTCGTTTACTCATTTTCCTGCTCCCACAGATGCTTTACCCCGATTTCCTTTTTGCCAATTCCGTGTGCTTCGTACCAGTGAAACTCTCCCCACTATATCGTATCATCGACAAGGCGGATTATTGCGATACCTTTGCGTTTTCGCCACCGTCCCGCGCCGTATCGCTTTCTCAAGCGTGCGATTTCACGGATCGCTCTTCCCACCACCATGGTTTCGATTTCCGTGATCGGGCTAAGAAGTTCAAACCACATTTTTGCACACTGCTACTTGTTCGGTTCTCCTCGCTCGTTCCTTCTTTACTTCACATGCTCATCCAGCCAGTCCAGAACCGTCTTGTACCAGAGTTGGCTGTTCTGAGGTTTCAGGACCCAATGGCCTTCGTCGGGGAAGTACAGCAGCTTCGACTTGATCCCGCGGCGCTGCAAGGCGGAGAAGAGTTGGAAGGCCTGACCCTCCGGCACGCGGAAATCCTTGGCGCCCTCGACCAGCAGCATCGGCGTCTTGACGTTCTGCACGAAATTCGAGGGGGACCATTTCTCGCGCAGCGCCAGGGATTCCCTCTCCCACGGCAATCCCTTGAATTCCCACTCGTCGAACCACAGCTCTTCCGTTTCGCCCGCCATGCTGCGATTGTCGAAGTCGCCGTCGTGCGAAACCAGCGCCTTAAAGCGATCGGTGTGACCCGCAATCCAGTTGATCATGAAGCCGCCAAACGACGCGCCCGCGGCGACCATGCGCGTCTTGTCAACAAAGTCGAGCTTCTCCAGAAAGTCGGTGGCATTCATCAGGTCCAGATAGGGCGCGCCGCCCCAGTCGCCGCTGATCGACTCCACGAACTTCTGGCCATAACCCGTCGAGCCGTGGAAGTTGGTCATCAGCACCACGTAACCACGCGCGGCGAACATCTCTGCGTTCCAGCGATAGCTCCACGCATCTTCCCACGCGCTCTGCGGGCCGCCATGGACGAGCAGCAAACCGGGATACTTGCGGTGCGCGTCGAACGCCGGCGGCTTCACCATCAGGTTCTGGATCTCCGCGCCGCCCGCGCCGTGCGTGTTCACAAACTCCGCGGGGTTCATGTCGAGATCGGCCAGCAGCGCGTCGTTTTCGTGCGAGAGTTGAGTCAGAGTGCCGTCCGCGATCGATAAACGGTAGATGGTCGATGGCTGCGTCAGGCTGGTGCGGGACAACACCATCCACTCGCCGTTGGGGCTAACGGTCAGCTCGTCGTTCATGCCGTCCAGGACCTTTTCCACTTTGGGCGCGCTGATGGAAGTTTTGAACAGTGGCTGGCGCGCATGATCCGAGGCGGTGAAGTAGATGGTGTTGCTGTCGGGCGCCCAGGCGAAGCTTGAAACCCACTGGTCAAACCCCGGCGTCAACTCGATCACCTTTCCCGCCTCGCGGTCGTAGGCGCGCAGGCGGAGCAGGTCCGACTCGTAACCATCGCGCGCCTGCGAGGTGTAGGCGATATAGCGTCCGTTGGGTGAATACACCGGCGAAGCGTCGGAGCCCGGATTGTCACTGGTGATGTTCAGCGGCTCTCCGCCCTCCGCCCCCACGGTGTAGAGATCGTTGTTGGTGGTCCATGCCGCGGCCGACTGTCCCGCCGCGCCCTTGCTGCGGTTCGAGGTGTAGCAAACCTCGGTCCCGTCCGGCGAGATCGCATACCCATCGGGCGCTCCCAGGAAAAACGTGGGTGAGTCGTAGGCGCCCGGAGTCAGATCACGCGGCGTGCCGCCTTTCGCCGAGACCGAGAACAGGTGGGTGTAACGACCTTCGCGCCAGGAGTCCCAGTGGCGGAAGAGAAGTTCGGTGAAGATCTGTGCTTTCACCTTGCTATCTTCCGCTTCCTTGAGTCGTTTTGCGTTGCACTCCTCGTCGGTGCAGTCGGGATACACCTGCGAGGTGAAGAGCAGGGTATCGCCATGGGCCGCCCAGGTGACGCCGTCGGCTTCCGTGGAAAGGGTAGTTACCTGGCGGGGATCACCGCCATCCATGGAGAGAATCCAGACCTGCGATTTGCCGCCGCGCGTGGAGATGAACGCCAGCGATTTGCTGTCGGGCGACCAGCGCGGCCGCGTGTCCGACCCGTCACCGCGCGTGAGTTGGCGCGATTCGCCGCCGTCCACGGAAACCATCCAGAGGTGCCGCACCGTCTTGTTGGCGGCCAGATCGACCACGCCCGCTTCATAGGCCACCCACTTGCCGTCGGGCGAAAGCTGCGGGTCGGCGATCCGCTGCACCTTGGCCAAATCGTCATACCTGATCGCGTGCTTTGCGTATGCCATGCTACCCCCAAGCGTTAGTCCCAGGAAAAGTGCCGAGATGATTCCATTGCGCATAACCGTTCTCCATTAGATTGCCGGCTGGGCTGCGATTACTTATATCAGAGCATCCCGAACGAGGCAAAGGGAGTGACTGCTTCGTGAGGGCGGCGCGCTTTCGCAACCCTTTCAATCATTCCGGTCATCATATTAACCGGGCGGGCATTTCCCGCGGGTTGGCGCTATGAACAGACGCAAGTCCGTCCAGGCCGAAAAAGTACAGACCGCGGCAGCGGATGATGGGGCCAAATGTTACCCTGGGATCGGCAGCCACGGAATTATCGGGAACCTGCGGACGGCTGCCCTGATCGCGTTGGACGGCTCCATCGATTGGTTTTGTCTGCCGCGTTTCGATTCGCCCAGCGTCTTTGGCGCCCTGCTTGATCGCAGAAAGGGCGGACGCTTCCGTATTGCTCCAGTCGGCGACGAGTATGTTCAGCATCAGTACTATTGGCCCTCCACCAACGTCCTCGTTACCCGCTTCCGTTCCGCCCAGGGCGCCGCTGAAATCACAGACTTCATGCCGATGGGCGATGCCAAAGAGCGCGATAGCTGCCGACTGATCCGGCGCGTGCAGGCAGTGCGAGGTTCAGTGGCGTTTCACCTGGAATGCCAGCCCGCATTCAATTACGGCCGGGATTCCCACCAGGTCCGGCTTTGCCCGCAAGGGGCCTTGCTTGCGTCAACTTCCCTGTCATTGGCACTCTCCACTTCTCTTCGGCTTGAACGTGCCGGGAGTGGGCTGACGGCCGATTTCACTCTGGCGGAAGGCGAGACCCAGACCTTCCTTCTGCAAATCCAGACGCCGGGTGACCATGCAGTTTCCCCGATGTCGAGCGGCGAGGCTGATGCCGCACTGATGGATACGGTGAACTACTGGCAGAGGTGGATTGGCAAGTGTAAGTACCAGGGCCGCTGGCGTGAGATGGTACATCGCTCGGCCCTGACGCTGGAATTGCTGGTCTATGAGCCCACGGGCGCCATCGTTGCTGCTCCCACCACCAGCCTTCCGGAGCGAATTGGCGGCGAACGCAACTGGGACTACCGGTACAGTTGGATTCGCGACTCGGCGTTCACAATTTATGCCCTGCTGCGTGTGGGGTTGACGGATGAAGCCGACCGCTTTATGGCCTGGCTTGAGACCCTGTGCAATCAGGCGGCGGAGGCCGGCGGAACTTTGCAGACGCTTTATGGAATCGATGGACGCGAAAAACTTACCGAAGAGGTTCTCAGCCATTGGGAAGGTTACCAGGGCTCCCGCCCCGTTCGCATCGGCAATGCCGCCTACCGCCAGCTTCAACTGGATATCTACGGCGAGTTGATGGACGCGGTGTATCTCTACAACAAATACGGCACACCCATTTCTTTCAATCTCTGGCGGGATTTGCGCCGCCTGGCGGATTGGGTTTGCGACCACTGGCAAGAGCGGGACGAAGGGATTTGGGAAGTCCGTAGCGGGCGTCAGCACTTCATTTACTCCAAGATGATGTGTTGGGTCGCGCTTGATCGGGCGTTGCGGCTCGCCGCCAAGCGCTCTTTCCCCGGCGACCTTGACCGCTGGCGCACGAATCGTGATCGCATCTACGAGCAAGTTCTCCGTAAAGGCTGGAATGGCAGACTCGGTTCCTTTGTGCAACACTACGGGGCCGAGACGCTGGACGCCGCCTGCCTGACGATGCCCCTGGTATTCTTCCTGTCGCCCACCGATCCCAAGATGAGCAAGACTCTCGACGCGATCTGTAACCCGCTCTCCCATGGTGGCTTGCTCGCTGACGCCAACGTTTATCGTTACAACACCCAAGAAACCCGCGACGGACTTACGGGGGGCGAGGGAACATTCAACATGTGCGGCTTCTGGCTGATCGAAGCGCTGACGCGAGCCGGAAGAACCGATCCCGCCCGCCTCTCCCAGGCGCAACTGTTCTTTGAGAAGATGCTGGGCCAGGCGAATCACCTCGGCCTCTACTCGGAAGAAGCAGGTCCTTGCGGCGAGGCCATGGGCAATTTCCCTCAGGCATTTGCACACTTGAGCATGATCAGCGCGGCCTTCAACCTCGACCGCGTTATGGGCGGCTAGTGTCCCGCACCATTTGATTGTTGCGGTGGCACAGGCACTCCTGCCCGTGCCGGCACAGGCACGACTGCCTGTGCCACTGCCATGGATGCGCGGCAGACGTCCTGGCTTCGCGGCTGTACGCGGCCTAGCGTTTGATGCGCGCCGACCCTCCTTTCATCACGTGCTTGACCTCGTCCAGGGTAATCATGCTGGTGTCGCCGCGCGTGGATTGCAGCAGCGCTCCGTGGGCCGCGCCCATTTCTACGGCGTCCTGAGGTGTCATGCCGTTCAAGAATCCATACATCGTGCCGCTGCAAAAGCCGTCGCCGCCGCCGACACGGTCTTCAATCTCCAGTCCCTCGTAGCGTTTGGACTGATAAAACTGGCCGTCGTAATAGAGAATGGCTGACCAGTTGTTCACGAGCCCGCTCACCACCTCGCGCAGCGTCGTTCCCACGGCTTGAATGTGTGGAAACTTGGCCACGACCTGTTCGACCATCCTTTTGTACCCTTCCACCGGGAGCTTCTTCAGCGACTCGTCCACACCTTCCACCTTGAAGCCCAGAACTTTCTGGAAGTCTTCTTCATTGCCGATCAGGACGTCGATGAAGGGAACCAATTCTTTGGTGACGGCAATGGCTTTGGCGCTGGACCAGAGCTTGCTGCGAAAGTTGAGGTCGTAACTCACAATGGCGCCGGCGGCGTGGGCGGCTTCCATGGACTCCTTCACTGCGGCGGCGCTGGAGTCACTGAGGGCGGTGCAAATCCCTCCGGTGTGGTACCAACGCACACCACGCGCGAAGACGCTCTTCCAGTCCACTTCGCCGGGCTTAATGTGCGCGGCAGCGGAATGGCCACGGTCATACATGGTCACGCTGCCGCGCACGCCGATGCCGACCTCGGTAAAGTTCAGGCCGATGCGATCCGCAATCCCCACGCCGTCGTAAGGAACCCAAACGACGTGGCTGATGTCCATTCCCGAAGCGCGGGCGTGGTTGCGAATGAACGCGCCCAGGGGATTCTCCACCAGGCGGCTGACCCATGACGTGCGCAGACCCAACCGGCTGAGCGCGTAGCTGACGTTGTACTCGCCGCCACCCACCCACGCTTCAAAGTAGGGGGCAAACTCGATGCGTTGATGGCCCGGCGGGCTGAGGCGGATCATACACTCGCCAAAGGTCAGAACGTCCAATTGGCATTCAGGGGCAGCTTTCAGTTTCAGGGGCATGGATTATTTCTCCAAGAGTCATGGTGATTTGGCGACCGACAACGCTTCCGGGCAAGACTGAATAACACAAACCAAGGCAGCCAGCAAGCGGACGGACAAATGCCGGAGTCCGCAGCCAGCAACCAGGAGTCAGGAGACTGGAGTCAGAAGCTAGGAGAAAGGAGTCAGAATACGCGCGCTCCGTGTCCCGTTTTCCCGTTCTTTTGTTTTCAACAACATCTCCGGATGCACCTTCATTTTTTGAAAAGCAGAAGTCAGGAGACTGGAGTCAGGAGTCAGCATGGGTGCGCTCCTTGTCCCGTTTGTCGTGTCCCAAATCCCGTTTTCCCGTTCTTTTATTTTCATCAACATAGCCGGATGAACCTTCATTTCTTGATATGTAGGGAACAGGAGGCGGGAGTCAGAATAGGCGCGCTCCTTGTCCCGTTTGCCGTGTCCCGATTCCCGTATCGCGTTTTCCCGTTCCTTTGTTTTCATACACATTCCGGGTTGGAACGTCGTTTTTGTGCCCACGGTTGAGTCTGCTCTTTGGACTTTGGACCTCGGACCTTGGACTTAGGACTTCGGACTTTACTTTGCCACGCGCACACCGAGTCTCCTTCGCGTGATGAGAAATCCGACCTTGGGCTTGGCTCGTGGCGCCGGCCTGTTCAAGCACCTCCGCGCCGTCGTATTCGCCGCCAACCCGGCATTCTGTACACGGTGACATTGATGTCCGCGCATTGGGTTGTAGCGGCGGTCTCCGACCGCCGGCGTCGATCGAAGATCGACGCTACAGTTTATGTCGCGCAGTATATATAGCAACTTGATGGCCAGAATTGGCTAGACGTCTGTGGTGTTTGCGAGGCTAGTAACGACTTTTTCGACTAGCCAGCAGCCCGTCGGGCGGCCGGAAGCGAATACTGCCTTATAGACGAGACGCAACACGACGGCGAGGGCTAAACGACGGCGAAACCCCCAGTCTGCGCGAGCCGGCTGAGTTGCCCATTCGGATCGAAGTCTGTGCCCGCCTGCTGGGGCAGCAGGTTCGTTAGGATGGGGTACACCAGCGTGAGACTTACTTGGTGGACGTGTTGGGCAATTTTGTGGAGTGGGTCTCTACAACCACAGCCTGAGTATCCAAACAAGCCCCCAAACCGCATCGCGAAATTACTGCTCGGTTGTCCCCCAATCGTGTATCATCCTGCTGTGATCAAGCGGCTATACCTCCATAATTACCGGTGCTTAGAGAATTTCGAGTTGCCGATCGCGGGCCGTTCGTCCACTCTGCTCATTGGAAAAAATGGCACCGGAAAAACAGCAGTTGGACTCGCGCTGACGATATTAAGGCGAATCGGGCGAGGTATCAACAGGGTTGAGGTGTTAGCCAAACCAGCAGATTTCTTTTGCGGACGGACGGACTTTCCCCTACGGTTTGAGATCGAAATTGATTTGGAAGGCGAGAGCTATGCCTACGGTCTCGCTTTCGAGTATGTAGAGAAGTCCAAAGAAGTCGGAGTGTTGGAAGAGAAGCTAACGGTTGACGGCAAACCCATCTATAGACGGGCGGGAGCGCGAGTATATCTCGCAAGGGGCGGAAAGGAGAAAAAAGCGCAGGTCAGTATCGATTGGCACTTGGTCGCGCTGCCGATAATCCAGGAGGAGTCAACAAAAGACCCGTTATTTGTATTCAAGCAGTGGCTCGCTCACATGTTGATCCTCCGACCGATCCCCAGCTTGATCAAAGGGATCTCCGAACGAGTGACGCTCAGCCCGCGTTCTTCCGTCACCAACTTTGGAGCGTGGTTTACGGGTCTGATATCCAACTGGCCGTCCGCCTACACCAAGATCGACGAATTCCTCAAGCAACTGATGCCCGATCTGAAGGACATCAAGAATCCGCTGGTCGGCAAGGACACCCATACCTTGTCTGTCCAGTTTTTCAAAGACCAAGTAAGCCTGACGATTCCCTTTGAGGATTTATCTGACGGCGAGAAATGTTTCATGATTGGCGCCGTAGCGCTTGCCTCCAACGAAGCGTACGGCCCCCTGCTGTGCTTTTGGGATCAGCCTGACAATTACCTCGCGCCGTCGGAGATACAGCATTTCGTGCTGGCCTTAAGAAAAGGTTTTCAAACCGGCGGTCAGTTCATTGCGACCTCGCACAACCCCGAGGCGATCCGGTCTTTTTCCGACGAGAATACGCTCTATTTTTACAGGAAGAGCCATCTTGAGCCCACGATCGTGCGGCCGATCAGGGAATTAAAGATCAACGGCGACCTGGTCGATGCCCTGACTCGCGGTGACGTGGAGCCATGATGGTCAATAGGGATCAGCCGCACGTTCAGGTGCTTCCTGAAGATGATGCAAACCGTCAACTCGCGATTGAATTCTCCCTCAACATCGACTGGAATCGACGAAGGCAATTACAAGTTCTCCGCCCGGCACGGGGCTGGACGAACGTTGTTGAAGAGTTCGTTTCGGTGCATGCCCGTGAAATGCGGGCTTGTCAACTGAGGTTCTTGGTCCTGCTGCTTGACTTTGACTGTGACGCTAAGAGACGGGAGTATATCCAAGCCAGAATTCCCGCGGAGTTGGCGGACCGAGTTTTTGTCGTAGGGGCTTGGAGCGAACCGGAAGCGCTTAAGCAGGCGGGAATGGGCTCATACGAGAAGATCGGTTCTGATCTGGCGAGAGATTGTCGGGACGACACAAACAACACTTGGATTCATGAACTGCTTCGGCACAACGCCGCTGAGCTAGACCGCATGCGCCAACGCGTTCGCCCAATTCTATTCCCGTCGAACTCGTAACTGTCCTTGAGGTAAGCCACTGGTTCGACCAGTGAGACTCGAAGAGGTTTGACCGTTGAGCAGAGTAACATCCTCCTCCAAGGTGGCTTGATGAGAACCCATCCCAAAGGAGGATGCCATGTCAGACCTTTATCAGAGCCTATCCCATTCTCGATGGGACTGCAAATACCATGTCGTGTTCGTCCCCAAGCGACGGCGCAAGATGCTGTTTGGAAAGACGCGTCGGCACTTGGGAGAAATCTTCCACGCTTTGGCCCGGCAGAAAGAATGCCAGATTCTGGACGGACACCTGATGCCGGATCATGTGCATATGTGTATCGCGATTCCCCCCAAGCACCCGGTGGCTTCGGTGATCGGGTTTCTCAAAGGGAAGAGCGCCATCGCCGTAGCTCGACTCTGCGGCAAGGAGCGGAACTTCGCGGGAGAGCACCTCTGGGCCCGTGGTTACGCCGTGTCCACGGTCGGGTTCGAGTTGGAGCAAGTCCGCCAATACATCCGCGAACAGGAAGAAGCGGATGGAACCGGCGGAGAGTTTTGAATCCATAACCAAGGCGCGCCTCGGCGCGACGCCTAAACTAACGGGTGACCGCCTTTGAGGCGGCCCCACTCATCAAGCCACCCGCTTTGCGGGGGGTGTCTGACTTTGGTGTCTTGCTTAACCGGTGTGCATCAACCTTTGGGCGCGTTCACCCGAAGAGCTTGGCAGCCGTCCTTCCTCGCTGTCGCTAACCCCGGAATTCTTGAAAATTCCCAGCCCAAGATTAGCGATGCGAGTAACTGCGTGCGACACGCTGTCAGTGTTGCGAACAACTTCCAAATCTTGCCGATACAAAACCCCCGAGTTTGGATAGAATGTTTAGCCCCGAGTGGGACCGTGAGCTTTCAGTGGTCAGGTAAGGGACTTTCGGCGGCCAAACCTGGGAGCGGGAAATTCCCAGTCCCCAGCCCCTCGCTAATGACCACTGAATACTGGCGAAATTTCTGAGGAGGCATTATGTCAAACGGAAGTTACGATATCGGTCTGATTGGCCTGGCGGTGATGGGCCAAAACCTGGTGTTGAACATGAACGACCATGGCTACAAGGTGGCGGTGTTCAATCGCACGGTTTCGAAGGTGGACGACTTCATTAACAACGAAGCGAAAGGCACGCAGGTCGTCGGCGCCCACTCGATGGCGGAGTTCGTGCAAATGCTCAAGCCGCCGCGGCGCGTCATGCTGATGGTGAAAGCGGGCGACGCGGTGGACAAGATGATTGAGGATATTCTGCCCCACCTCGAGAAGGGCGACATCATCATCGACGGCGGCAACTCGCATTGGCCGGACTCCACGCGCCGCACCAGGTACCTGGCGGAGAAGGGTATTCTTTTTATTGGAACAGGAGTGTCGGGGGGAGAGGAAGGCGCGCGCAATGGGCCCTCGATCATGCCGGGCGGGAATCCTGCCGCGTGGCCGCACGTGAAGGAGATCTTCCAGGCGATCGCCGCCAAGGTCGAGGACGGAACGCCCTGCTGCGACTGGGTGGGCGAAGACGGCGCCGGCCACTATGTGAAGATGGTTCACAACGGCATCGAGTACGGCGACATGCAGTTGATCTGCGAGGCCTACCAGGTGCTGAAAGACGTGCTGGGCCTTACCCCCGACGAACTGCACGAAGTATTCGCGGAATGGAATAAGGGCGAGCTTGATAGCTATCTGATCGACATCACCAGCCAGATTTTCGCGAAGAAAGACGACGACGGCACCCCGATCGTGGACAAGATTCTTGACACGGCCGGGCAGAAGGGCACCGGCAAGTGGACCTGCCTGAGCGCGCTGGATCTGGGCATGCCGGTAACGCTGATTGGCGAAGCGGTCTTTTCCCGCTGCCTGTCCGCGATCAAGGAAGAACGCGTGGCTGCGTCGGCCATTCTGAAGGGACCCCGTCCTGCCACGAAGAAGCCCGACCGCGCAAAGTTTGTCGAGGAGGTTCGCCGCGCGCTCTATTGTTCCAAGCTGATTTCGTACGCCCAAGGTTACATGCTGCTGCGCGAGGCCGCCAAGGATCAAAAATGGAATCTGAACTTCGGCGGCATCGCCCTGATGTGGCGGGGTGGATGCATCATTCGCAGCCGCTTCCTGGGCGAGATCAAGAAGGCTTACGACAAGAACCCCAATCTTAACAATTTGCTGCTGGACAAGTTCTTCACCAGGATACTGACGAAATATCAGGCGGGATGGCGGCGTGCCATCATCCAGGCGGTCAAGTCCGGCGTGCCTACGCCCGCATTTACGACAGCGTTGGGGTTCTACGATGGCTATCGCACCGCACGGCTGCCGGCGAACCTGCTCCAGGCCCAACGCGACTTCTTCGGCGCGCACACCTACGAGCGCGTCGATAAGCCGCGTGGTGAGTTCTTCCATACGAACTGGACGGGCCACGGCGGCAAGGTGGCGTCGGGACAATATACCGTGTAGTTTAGCTGACAGCCGACAGCTAACAGCCAACAGCTCTCACCAACGCCCGAGCGTATATGCCGGCTGTCAATGTGATCTGTAAGCTGCAGGCTGTTAGTTGTAAGCTGGGGTCGGTAAGCTGTCGGCTGTAAGCTGTCAGCTCGTGAGGTGGCAATGCAGCACTTCAAGAATCTAAAGGTTTGGCAACGAAGTCACCAATTGGTTTTGGATTTATATGGACTTACCGTTAGGTTTCCTCCACAAGAGAGGTTTGGACTTACCTCTCAACTCCGACGGAGTGCGGCTTCCGTGCCCACCAACATCGCCGAGGGCTGCAAGCGCGAGGGGCAGCAAGACTTCGCACGCTTCCTGAATATTGCGGAGGGCTCTTTATCGGAGACCGAGTATCTGGTCATGCTGAGCTCGGATTTGGGTTACTTTGTTGGCAACGAACGGGAACGCCTGACGGCGGAAATCTCGGAAATCGCAAGAATGCTGCACTCACTTCGAGCCAAAGTCGAACCGAAAGCAGCATGACTCAACTGCAGCTAACGGCCCACGGCTAACAGTTCGTGCCGCCTCCATGGCAACTGAGGTGGCAGTCGAGTTCACTGTTAGCTGTCGGCTGTAAGCTGTCAGCCCAAATTACTAAAGGAACTCATATGAAATATGGTCTAAATATTCAACCTTCCGGCGCTCTGGATTTGCTGTCCCTGGGCGCGCTTGTTCACCGGCTTGATCCCGGCATTATTCCTTTTCGCAAGGCGACAGAATGCAAGATTCATGTCAGCGGCGGCGAATTCAACTGTGCGGCCAACCTGGCGGACTGCTTCCGCATGCAGACGGGCATTGCCTCGGCGATGGTCGATTACCCCATCGGCGACTTAATCGCCGAGCGCGTGCGGGCCATGGGCGTGAAGCCGTTCTATAAGCACTTCAAGCACAATGGCGTGAATGGCCCCAACATGGCGGCGGTTTACAGCGATCGCGGCATGGGTGTGCGGCCTCCCGTGGTCTTCTACAATCGCTGCAACGAAGCCGGTGGCATGCTCAAACCCGGTGACTTTGATTGGAAAACGATCTTCGGCGCCGGCGTGCGGTGGTTCCACAGCGGCGGAATTTTTGCCGCTCTGTCGGAAACCACCGGACCGCTGATTGCCGAGGGCATGAGGGCGGCCAAAGCGGCGGGCGCCGTAACCTCCTTCGACCTGAACTACCGCGCCAAGCTCTGGAACATCTGGGGCGGGCACGAGCGGGCGCTGGAGGTGATCGGCAAGATCGTCGAAAACGTGGACGTGCTGGTGGGCAACGAAGAGGATTTGCAGATGGGACTGGGCATCGCCGGTCCGGAAGTGGCGGCCAAGTCCAAGCTCGACCCCAGCGCGTTCTTCGGCATGATTGACAAGGTGGTGAAAAAACTTCCCCAAGTCAAGGTGGTGGCTACCACGCTGCGCGAAGTGCATTCGAGCAACCATCACAGTTGGAGCGCCGTCGCCTGGATTGATGGCAAGACGTATCTTGCGCCTACCGCCGAACTCGATGTGATTGACCGGGTCGGTGGCGGCGACGGTTTTGCTTCCGGACTTTTCTACGGATTGATGATGGGCGAGGAACCGGAGGAAGCCGTAAAGCTCGGTTGGGCGCACGGGGCCTTGATCACCACTTACCCCGGCGACACCACCATGGCCACCGTCGAGCAGGTACGTTCCCTGGCCAAAGGCGGATCGGCGCGGATTCAGCGGTAACGGTGTAACGTTGCCGTCAACTTCCTGCAATATTGGGATGCGACGGTATATAATGCCCGTATCCAAACTGGGGCTCCTTTTCAGCTTCGACGGCATCTAAAAAATGTCGGGGCTTGCGGAAAGCTGGACAGAGAGTGTGACGATAAGTACGTGTGTTGTTTTCAGCCGATTTTCATCCCCTGTGGAGGACTAATAGCTTGGAAAGTCAAACTGCTTCCCCCGCCTTAAATGCCAGTTCGGCATCCGCGCAACTCGATCAGCTTTGCATCAATACCATTCGCTTCCTCGCCGTCGATGCGGTACAGAAGGCCAATTCCGGCCATCCGGGAATGCCCATGGGCGCCGCGCCGATGGCTTATGTCCTTTGGACTCGCTTTTTGAAGCATAATCCCGCCGATCCGGCGTGGCCCAATCGTGATCGTTTTGTGCTCTCCGCGGGGCATGGTTCGATGTTGCTGTACAGCTTGTTGCACCTCACGGGCTACGACATGCCGCTGGACCAACTGAAGCAGTTCCGCCAATGGGGAAGCAAAACGCCGGGCCATCCCGAGCATTGGCTGGTGCCCGGAATCGAAACCACCACAGGACCGCTGGGGCAGGGCTTCGGCAACGGCGTGGGCATGGGCATCGCGCAAAAGTATCTGGCCGCACACTTCAATCGCCCCGGCCATGAGATTGTGGATTACAAGATCTACGCCATCGCCGGCGACGGCTGCCTGATGGAAGGCATTTCATCCGAGGCCGCATCGCTGGCGGGACATCTTCAGCTCGACAACCTGGTTTATTTCTACGACGACAACCACATCTCTATTGAAGGCGACACGAAGCTGGCGTTTACGGAGGACCGCGGCGAGCGCTTCGAGGCTTACGGATGGTTTGTCCAGAAGGTTGCGGACGGCAACGATCTGGGCGCCATCGATGCGGCTATTCGCGCGGCCCAGGCGGAGCGGGGACGCCCTTCCATCATCATGGTGCGCACCCACATTGGCTACGGCAGCCCCAACAAACACGACACGGCGGAGGCGCATGGAACCGCCCTCGGCGTCGAGGAAGTGAAACTGACCAAGATAAATCTGGGCTGGCCGCTGGAGCCGGACTTCCTGGTGCCGGACGAGGCGCGGACGCATTTCCGCCTGGCCCTGGAGAAAGGCGCTAAGGCTGAGGCGGAATGGCAGTCCAAGCTGGCGGCCTATCGGCAGGCGTTTCCCGATCTCGCGGCGGAGTGGGATCGCTTTACGCGCGGTGAATTGCCGGCCGGCTGGGCGGCAAAGATTCCCACCTTCAGCCCCACCGACAAGCCCACGGCGACGCGGCAGGCTTCCGGCAAGGTCCTGAATGCCCTTTCACCCGTTCTCCCCACTTTACTGGGAGGCTCGGCGGACCTGGCGCCTTCGACTGACACATTGATCAAAGCGGAAACGGATTTCGAGCCGGGAAATTACCGCGGCCGGAATTTCCACTTCGGTGTCCGCGAGCACGCCATGGGCTCCATTCTTAATGGCATGGCGCTGACGGGTCTGATTCCATACGGCGCGACGTTCTTTGTTTTCTCCGACTACCTGCGGCCGGCGCTGCGACTGTCGGCCTTGATGGACGCCCACGCCATCTATGTCTTCACGCATGACAGCGTGTTCCTTGGCGAAGATGGCCCCACGCACGAGCCTGTCGAGCATTTGATGGCATGCCGGGCCATACCCCACCTTAGTTGCATCCGCCCCGCTGACGCCAATGAGACGGGTGTCGCCTGGCGAGTGGCGATCGAACACAAAGGGCCCGTGGCGCTCATGTTGACGCGGCAGGTCCTTCCCGTCATTGACCGCACCAAATACGCTTCCGCCGACGGACTGGAGAAGGGCGCGTACATTCTGGCCGACGCCAAGGGTAAGACTCCGGAGTTGATCCTGATCGCCACCGGTTCGGAAGTGGCGCCGACGCTTGACGCTTACGAGAAATTGACGGCGGAAGGCATTGCGACACGGCTGGTGAGCATGCCTTCATGGGACCTTTTTGAAAAGCAGCCACAGTCTTATCGCGACGAAGTGTTGCCGCCGAGTGTGACCGCGCGCCTGGCGGTGGAGGCGGGCGTGACGTTCGGTTGGGAACGGTATGTGGGGACCAAGGGAGCGGTGCTCGGCATCGATCGGTTTGGCGCCTCCGCCCCGTGGAAGATTATTGCGGAAAAGTTGGGGTTCACCAGTGCGCACATCACCGAACTCGCGCACAAGCTTTTGGGACGTTGATCGTTTCACGTGGTTAGGGCTGATTTTTTGATACTCAAACAGGGCGCAGGCGAGTCTGCCTGTGCCGGATATGCCAGGGCGTTTTGTCACCGGCAAGCGCGCCTGTGTCAAAGCGGCCTAATCGTGAGGAGGGTTATGTTATGAGCAGCAATCCATTGCGAGTTCTGAATAGCCTGGGCCAGAGCGTTTGGTTTGACTACATTCGCCGTCTGGACTTGAAATCGGGACACATCAAGGACTTGATCGATCACGACGGCGTTTCGGGGATCACCTCGAATCCCAGCATTTTCGAGAAAGCCATCGTCGGCGCCGACGATTACGATGACACGATTAAGCGACTGGTGGAAGCTGGGGAAGAATCGCCCGAGATTTTTGAGGAGCTGGAAGTTGAGGACATTCGCACCGCGGCAGATTTCTTCCGCCCGGTTTATGACTCCACCGAAGGTCGCGACGGCTTTGTGAGCATCGAAGTGGCGCCCACCCTGGCGCGCGACACGCAACGGACCATCGCGGATGCGCACCGCCTGTGGAAGGAAGTTGACCGGCCGAACATCCTGGTGAAAGTTCCGGGTACCGCCGAAGGCCTGCCTGCCATTGAGCAATTGCTCGGCGAAGGCATCAACATCAACATTACGTTGCTGTTCGCCATTGAGCGCTATGAGCAAGTGGCCTGGGCCTATATTTCCGCGCTGGAAAAGCGCGCGCGTGAGGGCAAGCCGGTTGATCGCATTGCGTCCGTCGCGAGCTTCTTTGTGAGCCGCATCGACACCATGGCGGACCAGCAGATTGAGGCGAAACTGGCCGCGGTCAAGTCCGACGAGGAAAAACAAAAGCTGCAGGGCTTGCTGGGGAAGACCGCCGTGGCCAATGCCAAGCTTGCCTATGTGAAGTTCAAAGAGATTTTCTCCGGCCCTCGTTTCCAGGCCCTGGCAAGCAAGGGCGCGCGCGTCCAGCGGATGCTCTGGGCCTCGACCGGCACCAAGAATCCAAAATACAGCGACACCCTTTACGTCGATACACTGATCGGGCCGGACACGGTCAACACCATGCCGGTGGCGACGCTGGACGCTTATCGCGATCACGGTAAACCGGCCTCACGCATTGCCGAGGGCTTGGATGAGTCCCGCGCGGTGATGACGCAGTTGGCGGAAGCCGGCATCGACTTGGCCGCCATCACCCGCAAGCTGGAAGATCAGGGCGTTGACGCCTTTACGAAGGATTACGGAAAGCTGCTGGCGGCGCTCACGGAGAAGCGCAAGCAGTATTCGGCGACTCCTGTAAAGCCGGCGACGGTCGGCAGCGGTCGGCAGTGACGGATGGGCGGGCCGTGGTGAACTGCGGCAAAGGGCCATCTGCGTAAAGATCACCCGAGGAGAGGTTCCATGCTGGAAACTGCTGAGTTGGCCAATCCCCTGCGCGAAGGAATCCGCCTGCGGCGTACGCCCGACCCGTGCTCGATGGTTATTTTTGGCGCCTCCGGCGACCTTACCGAACGCAAGCTGATTCCCGCGCTCTTCTACCTGACCCGCGAGCACATGCTGCCGCCCGGATTCGCGGTGGTGGGCTGCGCTCGCACTCCCAAGACCGACGAGCAGTTTGGCCAGGAGATGTCCGACGCGGTAAAAAAGTTTTTGCACCTCACGCCGGACAGCGGCGCCTTTGTGGAAGGATTCGCCAAGGAATTACACTACGTCGCCGATGACTTCAGCAAGCCTGAGGCTTACCAAAAGCTTAAGGAAACGTTGGAGCATCTTGACCAGGAGCATGGGACAGCGGGGAATCGGTTGTTCTATCTCGCCACGCCGCCGAGTTTCTTCCCGGTCATTGTGAAGCACCTCGGAGATGCGGGCCTGGCCAAACCCAAGGAACCGGGAAAAACCTGGACCCGCATTATCCTGGAGAAACCCTTCGGGCGCAGTCTGGCCAGCGCGCGCGAATTGAATGCGACCGTCACCAGTATCTTCGACGAAGAGCAGGTCTATCGCATCGATCACTATCTGGGAAAAGAGACGGTCCAGAACCTCTTGGTCTTCCGTTACGCGAACGGGATTTTCGAACCGTTCTGGAACCGCCGGTACATTGATCACGTACAAATCGCGGTGGCGGAAGAACTCGGGGTGGAGAATCGCGGCGCCTACTACGAAGAGTCCGGACTGCTGCGCGACATGATCCAAAACCACGTGCTGCAACTGCTGAGCCTGGTGGCCATGGAACCGCCCGCGACTTTTCAGGCCACCGCGGTGCGCGATGAAAAGGCCAAGGTGATGCGTGCGCTGCGGCCCATCCGGCCGGAACGCGTTTCCGAATTCGTTGTCAGGGGCCAGTATGTGGAAGGCTTCGTGGGTGGCCGAAAGGTGCCTGCTTATCGCACGGAACCCAAGGTTTCCCCCACTTCCAATACCGAGACCTACGCCGCGTTCAAGTTCTTCATTGACAACTGGCGCTGGGCAGACGTTCCCTTCTATGTGCGCTCCGGCAAGCGTTTGGCCAAGCGTATTTCCGAGATTTCCATTCAATTTCGCCGCGTGCCGCACCTGCTGTTCAAAGGCGCCGGGGCGGAAGGCATTGAGCCCAACATTCTTTCGATTCGCATCCAGCCCAACGAAGGCATTTCCCTGAAGTTCTGCGCCAAGCTTCCCGGCACCACCATGCAGATTCGCCCCGTGGAAATGGAATTCCTCTACGGAGAGTCGTTCGGCGCTGCGCCACCCACGGCGTACGAAACGCTGCTGCTCGATTGCATGCTGGGTGATGCGACACTGTTCAATCGCGCCGACGCCGTCGACCTGTCGTGGGAACTCGTGGATCCGATTCTCGACCAGTGGAAAGAGGACGGTGCGAAAGGTCTGTTCCCCTACGCCGCCGGCACTTGGGGACCGAAAGAGGCGGACGACTTCATTGAACGCGACGGCCGGCAGTGGCGGCGGCTTTGAAAGTGCGTAGGCAGTAGGCGGTAGGCAGTCGGAGCAAGCCAGGCTCCCCTTGGAGTTTGGGGTGGCGCTGGCGATGAGCCGCAGGGAAGGAGTTGCAACTTGGCTAGCGTGCTGCAAGAGTTTGCCTTAGGGGAGCCTCGGCCCGCCGACGTGGGGGGAATTGAAGCCGGCCTTTCCGCCATGTGGAGAAGTGCGGCGGAAGCCTCGGGCGGCGAATCCACCGTGACTCGCGCTTCGGCCTTGACGTTGCTCGTGTACGTGGACCGCGAGGACGAGGCGCGCGAAGTCAGCAACCTGCTTGCCGAAGTGACGCGGCAGAATCCGTGCCGTGCCATCGTGATGATGATGGACCCCGCGGGAACACCTCCCTCCTTGATGGCCTCGGTCTCTGCCCACTGCCACATGTCCTCGGAGGGCGAAAAGCAGATTTGCAGCGAGCAGATCAACTTGCAAGCGCGGGGCGAAACCGGGCCTGAACTTATCAGCGTGGTGCTTCCTCTCACGGTCTCCGGGTTGCCGATTTACCTGTGGTGGCGGACGGAGAGTTTCGCCATGCCCGCTTACTTTGACCAGATCTTGCGCGTGACGCAGCATGTGATCGTCGATTCGGCGCGCTTCTCCGCCACCGGGCCGGACCTGCGGGCGCTGGCAGCGTGGCTGGAAAAGTACTCCGGCCGCATCCGTCTTTCGGATCTCAACTGGGCGCGAGCGACGCCGTGGCGGGAGGTCATAGCGCAGTGCTTTGACTCGCAGGATCGCCGGCCGTATCTCCGCCGCATCCGCGAACTGCGCATTGAATATGAAATGGAATCGACGCGTCTCACCGCACAGCGGGCGCAAAGTTTGCTATTGACCGGATGGCTCGCGACCCGGTTGGGGTGGAAGTTCCTACGAGCCGAGTCGCGTGGCGAGAACATGCCGCGTGCCTTCTTCTTTCAATCGGACGACGGGGAAGTAAAGGTCGAGCGGGTCCTGCGCAAGGTGGAAGGCGGCGGATGTGGCGTCTGCTTTTCCTTCGAAATCAAGGCCGGCGATGCGCGCTTCTCTTTCTCGCGGGGAGTGGACGGCAAAGCTGTGCAGACGCTCGCCGAGGTTCCGGGACAGCCACCCATTGGCCGTACGGTGCGGATTGAAGCTGAGGACGAAATTGAAATTCTGAACGACGAGCTGATGCTGTCCGGCCGCGACCACGTCTACGAAGAGACCCTGGCCCTTTTGGCGCATATAACCCCGCGTTGACGATTGTCGATTGATGATTGTCGATTGACGATCTTTAAGATGCACCCGCCGCGTCACGTGGGCTCAACGCCCGCAAGAGCGAACTACCGAGGGGCCAACTTCAAACAGGAGAACGACCATCGATAATCCTCCATCGTCAATCGAAAATCGCGAAGTCCGGGTCTTCGACGACCTCGAACAATTAAGCTGGGCGGCTGCCACGCGCTTTGAAGAGCAGGCGCGAATACGGTCCATCGACAAGAAGCCTTTCTCCGTTGCGCTTTCCGGCGGTTCAACGCCCAAGCCACTCTACGAACTGCTTGCCAGTCCCACCTTCGCCGGTCGCGTGAAGTGGACGAATGTTCATCTGTTCCAGGTGGATGAGCGCTGCGTGCCGCCTGACGACGTCGAGAGCAATTACCGTATGATTCGCCACGCCATGCTGGAGACCTCTCCTCTGCCGGAGGAGAACTTCCACCGCATGGCGGCAGAGCGCCCGGATCGGGACAAGGCGGCGCGCGAATATGCGGGAGAGTTGTCGCGCGTCCTGAATCCGGCGCCTGGGGAATGGCCACGCTTGGACTTGATCTTCCTGGGCATGGGGCCTGACGGTCATACCGCATCACTTTTCCCCGGCAGTCCGGCGCTCGGCGAGCGAACCGAGTGGGTAGTCGCCAACTTCGTCGCCAAGCTCAATTCCTTTCGCCTCACCCTGACTTTGCCCGTGCTCAACGCCGCCGCGCATGTTATCTTTTTGATAGCGGGAGAGGACAAGGCGGAAACGTTGCGCCAGGTGCTGGAAGGTCCGGACGGACAATTCCCCGCACAACTCATCAATCCCTCCCGTGGCCGCCTGAGTTGGTTCCTTGAAAAGAGCGCGGCCAAATTGCTTAAGAACAGTGGCTAGTGCTTAGTGGCGAGTGGTTAGGAAAGACCGCGTTATGCGGCAGTTGCTCGCCACTCATCACTCGTCACTCTCCACTGCCCTTTGGGGGTGTGTCCTGCAAGTCAAAATTGCTCCTTCCATTCTTTCCGCGGACTTCACACGGCTGGGCGAACAAGTGCAAATCGTGGAGGCGGCCGGCGTCGACCGCGTCCAGGTGGACGTGATGGATGGCCGCTTCGTGCCCAACATTACGTTTGGAACCATCGCCATCCGCAGCCTACGTCCTCTGACGCGCTTGACCATTGAAGCGCACATGATGGTGACGCCTCCCGAGGACTTCATTGAAGAGTTCGCCGCCGCGGGCGCCGACACCATTATTGTGCATCAGGAGGCCACTCCTCACCTCCACCGCGTGCTTGAGCACATTCGCAGCCTCGGCAAGAAAGCCGCGGTCGCGCTGAACCCTTCCACGCCCATGTCCACGCTTTCGGAAGTGCTGGACATGCTTCAGCTCATCCTGGTGATGACGGTGAATCCCGGTTTTGGCGGCCAGAAGTTCATCCACGCCACTCTGCCCAAGATCAGGCAGGTGCGCAGCGCCCTGGTGGAACGAGGTCTTGACTGCGAAGTAGAGGTGGATGGGGGCATCAACGAAGAGACCATAGCTTTGGCGGCCGGGGCCGGCGCGGACGTGATGGTGGCGGGATCTTCAGTCTACGACGCCCCCGACGGTGTGGGGGCGGCCATCGCGCGACTGCTGGCAGCGGCCGAGGGCCAGTGATTTGTCGTCCGGCTTCCGTTGTCAGTCTTCACCGTGGCCGAGTTCCGGCTCCGGCGCAACTGATCGCTGAAAACTGACGACTGAGAGCCAAGGTGTGGCACCAGGGGAATCGTAACTCCCCGCGAGTTGCGGCATCAGATGGAACGTGCGGAGATTGATTTGCTCCGTACGGGAGGTTCAGAAGCAACACGGATTCGGGCTTGTGAAGTTGAAAAAATCGAATTTCGGTTCTTCCCATCGGGTGCGCGCTGATTTAAACTGGATTCGATGAGCGAACTACCGCAAGTAACTTTGTCACGCGACGAGGGGCATCTCGTAAGCGAAGCGAAGGCGGGAAACTACTCCGCCTTTGAGGAACTCGTAAACCGCTACGAGAAGAAGATCTACCGTCTCGGCATGAACATCACGGGCAACCGAGAGGACGCCGAAGACGTTCTACAGGAAGCATTTCTGAAGGCTTTCGAACATCTGCCGGACTTCCGCGAGGACTCTCGCTTCTACACCTGGATTGTGCGCATCGCCGTAAATGAAGCCCTGATGAAGCTTCGCAAGCGGCGGACCAGCCGGGAAGTTCCCATGGAGGACTCGGAGGATGAAAACGGCGAAGTCATGGTGCGGGAGTTCGCCGATTGGAAGCCGGATCCCGAGCAGCAGTACGCACAAACCGAACTGGAACAGATCCTCCAGGGGGGCGTGAACTCCCTGCCGCCGGGTTTTCGCACGGTATTTTATTTGCGTGACGTGGAAGGACTCTCGACGGAAGAAACCGCGGAGTTGTTGAACTTGTCGATCGGAGCCGTGAAGGCCCGGTTGTTCCGCGCGCGACTGCGGCTGCGCGAAGAGCTGGCCAAAACTTTCAAGCGAGGGTGACATCGGTGAATTGCAAGAAGGCGATCAAGGAAATCAGCGGATATTTGGACGGCGAATTGGACGCGGTCCTGAAGCAAACCCTCGAGGCTCACTTGACTTACTGCAATCACTGCCACGCGGTCTACGATAGCTGCAAGAAGACAATCGAGCTTTATTGCGACGGCAAGCTGTTCTCCCTGCCGGATGATGTGCGCACGCGTCTGCACGAGGCCCTGAAGCGCCGTATGCAAGGCCACCACAGTTAGAACCCTTACCTCATACCCCCCGCACCCGCACCTTGCGCTTGACAGTATTGACTGACCCTTCGTACAATTTTTTGTTCCCACCCGGAGTTTGGAGGAAACAAGGGAGCGCATGGACAAAAAGAAAGTGGAAACCTACAGGAAGCGCCTCCTCGCCAAGCAGGAGGAGTTGCTGCGTTTCGTGATGAAGTCGGAGAAGGATGGTCGCGAGGCCGACGAAGAGGCGACTCAGGATATTGCCGACAAGGCTGCGAACTCCTACACCAAAGAATTCCTCTTCCACCAGAGCGATGAGAACCGCCGCGTGCTCCAACTGGTCGGTGAAGCGCTGGAACGCGTGAAGAACGGCACATACGGACAATGCGTGGAGTGCGAGGAAGAGGTCCAGCAGAAACGACTGGACGCCGTCCCCTGGGCCCGCCACTGCATCGAGTGCCAGGAAAAGCAGGACAAGGGCCTTCTACCGTAGCCTCATAACTTGACGGGGAGGTTTGTCTTCTTCCCATTCGCCAGCACCCATTCCCGCCCGCCTTCCCTCCGCCAGGAGCTCGTGGACAGCTTCGTGGCCGTTGTCTTTCCCACCGATTGCGCCGTTTGCGGCGGTGAACTTTCCAGCGACGGCTGGCTGCGCATCTGCCGGGCCTGTTGGGCGGGCTTGCAGCCCTGGTGCGGACCGGCGTGTGCGCGTTGCGGCCTGCCTTTTGCGTCTTCCCATGCCCTGGATTCCTCCGTTGCCGAATGCGGCGCGTGCCGGCAGGATGTCCCGGCGTTTGACGCCGCCCGTTCTTTTGGGCTGTACACCGGGAGGCTTCGGCAGGTGGTGCTGCGCATGAAGTTCGCCGGAGACGTGCGCCTGGGTGAACGTTTGGGAGAATTGCTGGCGCCGGCGTGGGAAGCCTTGCCTCGTGGCGAGGAGTACGGCTTACCGCTTATCGTTCCTGTTCCGTTGCATCCCTCCCGCCAGCGCGAGCGCGGCTTCAACCAATCGGAAACGCTGGCGACGGGCTTGGTGCGGGCGCTGGCAAAGCAGAAGGGCGGTCCGGTGGTGGCGGTGGCCAAGTCGCAGTTGCGCCGTCATCGCGCGACTCCTCCCCAGACGGGTCTTAGCGTGGCGGCCCGGCGCGAGAATCTGCGTGGCGCTTTTGTGGTGGTCAAGCCCGAGGACGTTCGCGGCCGCGTGATCGTGCTGGTTGACGACGTGATGACTACCGGGGCGACTCTCTCCGCCTGTGCGCGAGCCTTGAAGCGCGCGGGCGCGGCCCAGGTGCTGGGCTTGACGCTGGCGCGGGCAACGCCCCAGTTTCCCGATTTGTCGCTTGCGGACGCTGACAACACTGTTGACGGACTTGACCGGGACTCGACATAATAAGATTGGGAGCCAACGCTCACCGCTCCCGTGGATGGTATTCCATGTCGGAGGATGGCCACCAAAGACTGCTGCAAGAGCCCGTACTGGTGCTCAATGCCACGTACGAACCCATCAATGTCACTGCCGTCCGTCGCGCCCTGGTGCTCGTGCTGAAGGGCGTGGCGACCACCGAAGAAGAAGACGGCCTGTTCCTGCATTCCTCGAACTTCGCTTTTCGCGTGCCTTCCGTCATTCGCCTGTTGGAGTTCCGACGTATTCCCTACCAGACGCGCGCGCTTTCGCGGAAGAACGTTCTGCTGCGCGACCGTTACACTTGCCAGTTTTGCGGCCGAGTCATGCCCGCGCATGAACTGACGCTTGACCACCTCATCCCCCGTTCGCGCGGCGGCCATACCGATTGGGATAACCTCGTCGCCTGCTGCCACCGATGCAACAACCTGAAAGGGGATCGGCTTCCGGAAGAGGCGGGCCTCCGGCTGTTGCGGCCGCCCATGCCGTTCAGCCTCCACACCAGCCGCCAAATAATGCGTATGATGGGCCGCTCCGATGAGCGCTGGCGCAAATACCTGTTTTGCTGAATCCTTTCTCCCACTCGCATCTTCGTTGGGGGCGGAGGGGGCGCGGTTGCTGGTAACCACCCCCGTCACTAGCGTTTCCGCCTCTCCTGAATCAGCAGGGGAGTTTGTGGGCCTCCCCTCCTCAGATGAGGAGGGGAGGCGCGTAAGCGCCGGGGTGGTGCTGGACCGGAAATGTGGGAACTCCAGGAAAGCGCGGAGCGCTTCCGTATGGCGGAGCGGCGAAGCCGCAACACTCAGATGCCTGGGACAATAGTATCCGGCTCTACTCCTTGAATCTCATACTTCGATGGGGGCAATCATGATGGACAAAGTAGCGCGGTTTGACCGCAGCAAGCGGCGGACCTTGGGCGGCCTGCTCGGAATCGGCACGGGCCTGGCAAGTACGGGCTTGCTTATTCCCAACAGTTCCTTGGCTGCGGGACTCGCGGGGCCAGTGCGGGCGGAACAGAATCCCACCGCGCCCTTCGCCGGTGTTTACAACGTCAGGGCATTCGGCGCCCGGGGAGACGGCAAGACCGTTGACACGCCCGCGGTCAATCGGGCCATTGAAGCGGCCGCGGCGGCGGGTGGAGGCACGGTGCGCTTCCCAGCGGGCGTCTACGCGTGTTTCTCCATCCATCTCAAGAGCAAGGTGAGTTTGTATCTTGAACAGGGAGCGACCATTTTGGCCGCAGATAACGGCGAATTGGGAAGCTATGACGCGCCCGAACCCAACCAGTGGGATCACTACCAGGACTTCGGACACAGCCACTGGCACAACGCGCTCATGTGGGGAGAGGATCTTAGCAATATTTCCATCCTGGGACCGGGGCTGATCTGGGGCAAGGGCTTGACCCGTGGACACGGCGACCGCGACAAAGGCGTGGGAGATAAATCCATCAGCCTGAAGAACTGCCACAACATCACTCTGCGCGACTTCTCGATGTTGCACGGCGGCCATTTCTGCCTGCTTGCCACGGGTGTGGACAACCTCACCATTGACAACGTCATGATGGATACCAATCGCGACGGCATGGATATTGACTGCTGCCGCAACGTCCGCGTTTCCAATTGCACGGTCAATTCGCCCTGGGACGATGGCATCTGCCCGAAGAGTTCCTATGCTTTGGGGTATGCGCGGGCCACGGAGAATCTGACGATTACGAATTGCTTTGTCACCGGCGGTTATCAGGAGGGAACGGTGCTGGACGGGACCTGGAAAGAGTTTCCGCCCGATGCCAAGGTCTCGCGAACCGGGAGAATCAAATGCGGTACGGAATCAAATGGGGGCTTCAAGAACGTTACGATCTCGAACTGTGTTTTTGAAAAGTGCGGCGGCCTGGCCATTGAGACCGTTGACGGCGCGCTGGCCGAGGACATTTCGGTGACCAACATCACCATGCGCGACATTGCCAACTGTCCCATCTTTCTCCGTCTCGGCGCCCGAATGCGCGGGCCAGAGGGTGTTCCCGTGGGCAAGCTTCGTCGTGTGAACATCAGCGATATCGTCGTATCGAACACCGCCGGACGTTATGCCTCGATCATCGGGGGAATTCCCGGCCACAGCGTCGAAGACGTGAGAATCAGCAATCTGACGGTGCTGCACCAGGGAGGCGGGACGCATGAAGACGCGGCCCTCATTCCGCCGGAGCAGGAAAACGGCTATCCTGACCCGACTCGGTTCGGCACACTGCCGGCCTACGGATTCTACATTCGCCACGCCGCCGGCATTGAACTGAACAATATTGATGTGCGCTTCGAGAAGGACGATCTGCGGCCGGCATTCGTCCTGGAGGATGTCCAAGGCGCGGATTTCTTCCACGTCAAGGCGCAGAGCGCAGCCGGCGTTCCGGCCTTTGCACTGAAAAACGTCCGCGATTTCAGCACCCATCTGTGCCGGCCGGTCTCCGACATGCATTTGGCGAACGTGACACAGGAATCGCTCTAAAGCTTTACCCATGTCCGGTATCGGCGGCGTCGCGAGCGCGCAGGCAAATCCGCGTGATGGTCGAAGGCATCGTCAGTGGAAACGAGGGGTTCACCCTCGCCCCGCAAGCTGGCGACGAATGAGCCGAAGAAATCCACGGCGGGACCGAGAGCCAAGTCCTCCACTTTGCTTTTGCTGATCAACCGCACGCGGTTGTCATTGTCGGTTGCTTCCAGCACGCCTTCGCTGCCGGCGATACGCAGACGGTCATCGCCGTGGGTGGGGGCACCGTCCGGACGGAGAAAATCCAGGTGGCAGGTCGCCGTGCCGTTGTTGGCGAGGCGGAAGAGCAACCCCGCGTGGTCTTCGCAGCCGGGTGTTTGCGGGTGCGCTTTATTGCCCTCGAATGCGGCCACCGCGGCGTACTCCTGACCCGAGACCCAGCGCATGTAATCAAGGGCATGAATCCCCACCCAGGGAATCGTTCCGCCGTAGGTCTTTCTTTCCTTGTAATACCAGGGCCGGTCAGACCCGAATTGGTATGACTTTTGGCTGGAAAGCAGAATCGGTTCGCCAACGGCCCCGTGTTGTACGGCTCTCCGAGCGGTCTGGAAGATCGGCATCGAGCGCATGGCCAGCATGATGCTGTAGTGAACGCCGCTCTTCCGGATTTCCTGCTCCAGGCGGGCAAGGTCGGTGAGCGTGGTGGCGGCGGGCTTTTCCGAAAGCACGTGGATGCCTTTGCGAGCCGCTTGGATTGAGGCCTCGGCGTTCTGGTAGAACGGAAGGCAAACGCCGACGACATCAAGCTCCTCCTTTTCCAGCATTTCGTGATAGTTTTCGTATACGCGGGTTCGCTCGCTGCCAGGGAACTGCTTTTGCACCCATGCGGAGTCTTCGCCAGGCTCCCCTTTGGCGTAGGCGATCCACTGAACGTTCGGCAGCTTGGGCATGCTGCTTAACAGAATCTCGCGGTGACCGTCGCGGCCGATCAGGCCGACACGGACCACGGCGCTGGGTGAGATCGGACGTTTGGCGGGTGGGCGAGCACTGGCGCTGAGGGCGATGCCTGCCCCCACCGCAGATTGCAGGAACGTGCGCCGGTCGATCGCACCGGCTGGCGAAAGCGTGCAGAAACTTGATGGGGCATTTTTCATCATGGATTTGGCTAACCTCGACTTTTGTAATGGTCGGAACGAAGTGTATAGTACCGCAGAATCGCTGAAAGGATGGATCATCCGCCATGTTAACCGCTGTCTTAAAGGATTTCGATCAGCTTGTGCTGGAGGAACGGCCTATTCCGAAGCCCGGGCCTGAAGAGGCAGTCGTCCGGATCAAGTCCTGCGGCATCTGCGCCACTGACTACAAGGCCATCAAGGGCATTCGCCGGAATGTGCGATTTCCCTTGGTACCCGGCCACGAACCGGCGGGTGTGGTGGCGGCCGTCGGCGCGCATGTTTCCTATATCAAGGAAGGCGACGAGGTCATCGTCTGTCCGTCGGGCTATTGCGGCCATTGTCGATACTGTCGAATGGGAATGGCACACTATTGCGAAAACATGTACACCACCGGAGGCGATGGGCCGGAAGACGTGCGGCCGGGCAGCTTTGCGGAATACACCGTCACTGGAGCCAATACGCTGTTCCCCAAACCCCAGGGTCTCAGCTTTGACGCTGCTTGCCAGACGGAGCCGCTCAGCGGCGCATGGAAGGGCATCATTCATTTTTCGGAAATGCGCGTCGGCGACGATGTGGTGATCATCGGTACCGGCGGGATTGGCATGTATTGCTTAATGGTGGCCAAGGCCGCCGGAGCCGGCCGCCTGATCGCCGTTGACGTCAGTGAACACGCGCTTGAAGACTGCCCGATGCCTGGGCGCGACACACACGATCAACCCTGCCAAGGTCGATGCCAAGACTGCCATCTACGAAATCCTTCCGCTCGGTCCCGACCTCGTAGTGGAGGCCGCCGGACCCATCCAGGCGGTCAACCTGATGGTCAGCCTTCTGCGGCGAGGCACGCGGTGGAATATTTTCGGGATTACCACCCACGAAACGTTTACGCTGGATGGAGGGCTGATGCATTTCCTGGAAGCGCGGATGGATTCCAGCTTCTCGACCAATCCCATCGCCATGGAGAATGCCATCCGGCTGATGGACCGTGGCGTGGTGAATCCCGAAAAGGTCATCTCGCACCGCTTCCCATTGGCGGAAATCGGCAAGGCTATTGAAGTGATGGGAACACCCGACCGCAATAAGGTGATCATCAATCCTTAAGATGGAAACGCTTCGCGGAGATTGCGAGAAAGGCATCGAGCAATGAGTAGGGTAACCCGGCGCGATTTCGTGCAGCGTCTCGGGGCGTTGGCCATGTTGCCCATAACGCGCACTGAGCCCGATTTGATTCTCTACAACGGCAACTTCCGGACGGTTGACGCGGAGTTGCCCCAGGCGCAGGCGGTGGCGATCACGGGAGGCCGCTTCACGGCTGTCGGCTTGAATGATGAGGTCTTGAATCTTGCCACAGCGCGAACGCGCAAAACAGACCTGGGCAAGAAGACCGTGCTGCCGGGCTTCAACGATGCGCACGCTCATCCTTCCGATGGCGGAGTAAATCACCTTCGCATGGTGGCGTGCGACATGAACTCCATCGCCGCCATCCAGGAAGCCCTTCGAAAGCGTGCCGCGCAGACGCCGTCCGGCCAATGGGTATTGGGATTCCTCTACGACGACGGCAAGACTCCGCGTCCTCTCAGTCGCCAGGACCTGGATGAGGCCGTGCCCGACCGTCCCGTGATGGTTGGTCACCGCGGGGGTCACACCGCGTTCGTGAACTCCCGCGCCTACGTGCTCGCCGGCGTTAATGACTCCACGCCCGACCCGCCCGGTGGCCGGTTCGACCGCGATGCCGCGGGCCATCTGAACGGTCACGTGAGTGACAACGCCATGGCGATGTTCACCCAGCTCACCGCCTACAAGCCCACGCGCGAGGATTACCAAAAGGGCGTCGGCTCTTATGACTCACATGATGTCGGAAAAAGGCGTGACTTCCGTTTGCGATGCCGACGCGACGCCGGAAGACTTGCAGGCCTATCAGGACGCACGGGAGACCGGCGAGTTGTCACCCGCGTCTATTGCCACATCACCCGCAGCGCGATTGACCGATTGATTGAGGGGGGAATCCACACGGGGCTGGGCGATGAGTGGATTCGCCTTGGTGCGGTCAAGCTTTACACGGACGGTTCAATTTCCGAGCGGACGGCCTGGCTTTCCAAGGACTACGTGGGGATTCCCGGCTACCGTGGGCTTGCAGCTCGGGACTCGAGGTGATGTCTATGAAATCGCCCGCAAGGCGCATGCGGCGGGATGGCAGATTGCCACTCATGCCAACGGCGACCTGGCCATTGACGAAATCCTGGGAATTTACGAACAGGTGCACCGCGAAGTGCCGCGGCGTGATCCACGGTTTCGCATCGAGCACTGCACCCTGATCAACGACGGCTTAGTGGCGCGCATGCGGGCGCTGGGTGTGATTCCGATCCCATTTTCGTGCTACGTCTACTTTCACGGCGACGTGATGCACTTTTACGGGGAAGAGCGCACCCGGCAGATGTTCGCGATGCGGACGCTGCTGGATGCCGGGCTGCGCCCCGCGAACTCCTCCGACTATCCCGCCAGCCCCTCCTATCCCATGATGTGGTTCCAGTCGCAAGTAACCCGTACCGACATGAATGGGAATAAGTGGGGCCTGAATCAGCGCATCACCATTGAAGAGGCCATTCGGTGCGCGACGATTCACGGAGCTTATGCGTCGTATGAAGAGGATCAGAAAGGCACCATTGCGCCGGGTAAGCTCGCCGACCTGGTTGTACTCGATCGCGACCCCTTCACCGCCGACCCGTTTTCCCTGATCCAAATCGCCGTCGAGCGCACGATGGTGGGTGGAAAATGGGTGTATGAGGCGTGAGCTTGATATCTCATCCTTCGGCCCCGTTGCTCTTTCCCTTGAACCGCAAACAAAAATCCGTTAGCGTTTGACGTACTCTTTGTTTGAGGCAGAGCATTCATCTCAGCGCGGCGAAAAGAAACGGGGGTAGCCATGAGTGAGCAGGGAAAACTGGCAGGCAGGAAAGCGTTGGTGACCGGTTCAGGCACGGGGATTGGGCGTGAAATCGCGTTGGAGTTCGCGCGCCAGGGGGCGGACGTGGTGTTGCACTACGGGCACAGCGCCGCCGGAGCGCAGTCGGCAGTGGAAGAGATCAAGACGATGGGGCGCAAGGCCACGGCGATCAAGGCCAACTTTGAGAACGCGGACGAGGCGGTGGCACTGGGCCATTCGGCCATGGAGTTTCTCGGCGGCATCGACTGCCTGGTGAACAATTCCGGCATTACCATGAACAAGCCGTTCCTCAAGGTGACGCGTGAGCAATATTTCACGCTGATGAACGTTAACTTTCATTCTCCCTTCTTTCTGACCCAATCGATCGTCGAGCACATGCTGGCCCACGGTGGCGGAGCCGTTTGTAATCTGACCTCTGTGCACGGTTTGTCCGGCGCCCCCGAACACTCGGTGTACGCGGCCACGAAGGGCGCCATTATCGCCTTCACCCGCACTCTGGGCATTGAAGTGGCACACAAGGGAGTTCGCGTGAACGCCATTGCACCCGGCTGGATCAATGTGGAAAACCATGCCAAGGCAGTACCGGGATTTAATGTAGCCGAAGCTGCCGAAACCGCGCGGAATGGGGTTCCTGTGGGTCGCTTTGGCGCGCCGCTGGAAATCGCCAAGATGGCCGCGTTCCTGTGCTCGGAGGACGCTGGGTTCATCGTGGGCCAGACGATCGTCGTCGATGGTGGCACCACGGCCCTGATGTCGCTCATTTCGGATTTCCGGCATGAATCGCCGGCGCGTTTTGGGATCGGTTACGTACCGGGCGTGTAGGCAGTGGTCAGAGCAGGGGGAGCAAGTCGCTGTTGGAATCGAACTCGGCAGGGAAGGGGCCGCTGACTAAGTGCCAGTTTTCCGGGGCTTCCATTTGGTCTTTAATTGTTGAGGAAACAGCAAGTGTATTAATGCTCAGCGTATTGCGGATCCACGCGATGCGCTGGACGGCCGGTTCGGGACTTCCCAGATTTCCGAGCATGAGATCAATGGCGGCCCGGTCAGACGGAAGATGCATGGGCGTGCGTCCGCCGAATGGACTGAGAGAGACGATGGCGTTCAAATAGGTTTTCTGGAAGTCAACCTTGCGAAACAGGCGGTCGTGGATGGCGTCCGCAAATCCGAAGCCGACGGCATTGCCGGCACTTTCGTCGGTCAGATTGCGAAGATAGATCATGGAATAGCGGGGCGCGCCTTCAGGCGGCATGCCCGGGCACCGGCCCACAACTTTCAGGTCCATGCACGCGCCGCTGATATTCTTACCGACCTCTTCGATAATCAGCAGATCGAGCTTGGGAAAGGGAACTCGCGGCAACATGGCGCGTGCCTGGAGAAGTATGGCTTCATCCAAAGCTGGAATGCCCGCGGGCAGGGACGCGTGCACGCCCGCAATTTCGTGCATTTCGTTCTCCGTCACGCCCAAGCCGAAGATGATCCTGCCCTGGGCGAGGACGTGGCCGGCGACTGCACGGAGGGTCGGCTCGAACCCGTATTTCCAAAACTGGCGATGGGCCTCCGTGGCGCCCTCGCGCTTTCCCAGGCCGATGGCGATCATTTTCGTCAGCCCGCTTTCGATATTGCCGAAAAGATCGGAGTGCGGCTTGATGCGATTCAGCACTACGATACCGTCGGATTCCCATGCCAGCCGGTCCGCGTGGATATTGAAGCCCTTGGGTGTTGTTCCCACCACCGCGGTTTCCATGGAAGCGCAGATGGGCACGCCGACTTCCGCTTCGGTGATGCCGTACTCGGCCAATACCTGTCGCTGGCCTTCCGCCGTGCCTCCGCCGTGACTCCCCATGGCGGGAATGATGAACGGTTGCGCGCCGCGCTCCTTCAGCCATCCGCAAAGCGTGCGAACAATCTCCTGAAGATTGGCGATGCCCCGGCTTCCCACGGTGACGGCGATGCGCTTTCCCGAAAGCCTTGCCGGGTCCACGCCGAGGCCGTCGATCGCAGTGCGGATCGTTGCCGCCAAGTCGTCAATCTTCGGGCGGCTGGGCGCCTTGCGTTCCAAGATGTAGAAGTCGGCTAGAGCCACGTGCTCGTGATTGGTCATGGTCACCGCGCAAGCCCAACAGTGTTTACAATGGAAATCTTCTTCCACACAGACACCGTTTGTCAATTACGCGACCGCCGACTATGGACATAGATTGGCCCCATCTGGTCGGGCAAGTGTTCAGTCGGCGTGAATGCTTACCAGTCGGGCCGGCCGCGCGTATCCCGCAACGACAGGGCCTTGTCGCCGTTGTGGACTTCTGTCGCTACCAGGAGGTCGCCGTCCATTCCTGCGACCGCGTACCCTTTCACCGTTATCGCGTCGCCCTCGCGCAAGAGCAGGCCGCCGTGTTTCAGAAATCCCACCGGTGCGAGGCGTACCAGTTGAGGCTGTCCCGCCGATTGCAGATGGATCTCGACCATGCTCTTGTCGGGTGTCACTGCCGGCAGGTAGACGATCTCGGTTATTTTGCCATTCGCCGTCTCGAGGTTGACGACTCCGCTCGCGGGCCCCGCATCGCGGGTCTGCGTGCCGGTCTGGCCCCGGTGGCAGCAGTCGCCATCGCGGTCGCAGCAATCGGCATCGCGATCGCCATGATGGCAGCAGTCGTGAGCGTAAGCGGGCACCACCTCGAACCAGCAAGCAATTAGGATTAAGGCAAGAATTCCTCGCGTTTTCATGTGCTTCTCTCCCCGGGTTCCGGATTCGGCCCACCGGAAGGCATCTTCCCGCGGCAGGTGTCCACTGGATCATTCTCATCCCCGAAAACCCAAATTCCTGCCCACCACGATCAAGCTTCGATGGAGCGCAGTAGTTGCCATCTAAGTGTAAGTTGCATATATCATCACATATATGCTATCTTGGGACAAGAGGAAAGAATCAATGCCTTATCGCACCTGTCCGCGTCACGGAAAAGATCACCCCTGCACCTGCGCCATGGGGAATCTCTATCGGTTTGTCGAGCCGGTCTTGCTGTTTCTGCTGGAGAGGAAGGGCCGCGCCCACGGCTACGAGTTGGCGGCGGAAGTCCGGCGGCATGCACTGACTGATGCCGAGATTGAAGTGTCCGCTCTCTATCGTACCCTCCGCCAACTGGAACAGAACCGTTGCGTAACCTCCGAGTGGGATGTGGAGGGCAACGGCCCGGCCCGCCGACTTTACCAGTTGACTTCGCGCGGGAAGAAACACCTGGGAGAGTGGATCGCCGTGCTTGCCCATATGTGCGAATCGATGTCGAAGTTTGTTCGGGAAGCTCGTTCCAAATCCGAGCCCGCAGATTCGGCGGGCGCCGTCATGGGGGTTGGGCAGCAAGCGCGGCGCCGTACCGGCTGCAGGCCGCTGCATACCGATGACGATGCGGGCAGGAGCGGGAGCACTTTTTACATGAGGAGAGCAACGAAATGAGAATAGCGGTACCCACGAACGACGGCGTGATGATATCTGAACACTTCGGCCGCAGCGCCGCCTTTTTGATCTTCGAAACGGAGAATGGCCAAATCAAAAACCATGAGCTGAAGCAAAACGGCGCGAAGCACGATCACGCCCAAGGGGCATGCGCGCAGGGTGGTCCCGATCATCAGGCGCACAGCCACGAAGGCATTCTCGCCGCTGTGGCGGGCTGTGAGATGGTGATCTGCGCGGGGATGGGGCAGCGCGCCGCGCAAGCCTTGAAGGAGCACGGGATCGGCATCGCGGTGACGTCGGCAGGCCCCGCGGAAGCCGCGGTCCTGGCGCACTTGCAGGGCAAGTTGGCCGCCGGCACCGCAAGCTTCTGCGGTTGCAGGCACTAGAGACGGTGGAGGGAGAACATCAAGCGGGTCCTTCCGCTCCCGCCCCTATCACTGTCAGAACGGGGCAAGGGGCGCTGCGAATGACGAGTTCCGTCGTTGACCCCAAAAACACCACACCCAGCCGGTGGCGTGGATCGGAGCCGACCACCAGGAAGTCCGCTTGGGATTCCTCGGCGATGGTAACGATCTGATCGGCAGCGCTGCCTTGTTTGACAATTTCCTTCACCGTACAATGAGCGCGGGTGGCGGCAGGTATCCAGTCACATAGGCGATGTAAGGATTCCTGGGAGTCCTTGTCCAGCGGGGCTTCTTCGATGTGGGCGACTATAAGCTCCGCCCCTAGAGCTGTTGCCAGCGTCGCGGCGTGTTGCAGAGCAGTCTGCGACGACCGAGTGTAATTCACCGGGCAGAGGATGCGGCGGATCGCCTTCCGTGCGCTCTTGACCTGCACTCTTGGGCCCACGGTGAGAACGGGAACTTCGGCGTGATGCAATACGCTCTCGGCGACTGAGCCCAGGCGGATGCGCGCCAACCCTCCCCGCCCATGCGTGCCCATGGCAACGAGATCCGCGGCGGTCTCTTTTTGCGTTCTGAGGATCGCAGCGACGGGATCGTCTTGGGTGACAATGGGGTGGCAGACCACATTCTCAGGCAAATGTTGGTGGGCGAACCCCGTGACGTGTTCCTTCGCCGCCTTGATGCTTCGGCGAAGCTGGCCCTGTAGGGCCTTGGTCTGAGCCGCAGTAAAATACACTGGAGCTTCCATGCGCTGGGCATGAAGAACGGTTACCTCTGCTTCAAAGGCTCGTGCGATCGCTCCGGCTACACTCAGCGCTGCAGCCGACTGGTCGCTGAAATCCACGGGGCACAGGATGTGCTTCGGCGCATAAGTGTTCATCGTATTCCTCACGGCTTCACACCCAGCTTGCGCAGGAACGTCATCATCGGGCACCAGTTCGTAAACGCCGACTGGAACAAATTCAGTCCCACGAAAGCCGTAAACAGATACCACTTGGGACTCACCCAGTAACCCAGGGCGAGCGAAAGCAGCACGAAAAAGCCTGCAAACATGCGTAACCAGCGGTTGACGTCCATCGTGTTCTCCTTGGTGAATTTCGAAGTGGTTAGTGGCGAGTGGTCAGTGGCCAGCAACAGCCCGCTTTTTCGTTTTTCAGCCACTTGCTAGAGGACAATGACTGCGAACCACCAACTACCAACCACTAGCCACTAACCACTAACCACTAACCACTAACCACTCACCTCTAACGACCTTTCTCCTCTGCCTTGGCGTGGAGATAGTAAAGCACCGGCACAGCCATTCGCGACAGGAACGTCAACGCCACTTCGCCGGCCATCAATGCAATCGCCAGTCCTTGAAAGATCGGATCGAAGAGAATGACGAACGCGCCCACTACCACCGCGGCGGCGGTCAACAGCATGGGCCGGAAGCGGACCGCGCCGGCGTCCACCACTGCTTCCGCCAGTTCCATACCCTGCTGGCGTCGCAGTTCAATGAAATCGACGAGGATAATGGAATTGCGCACAATGATGCCTGCGCCGGCGATGAAACCGATGATGGTGGTGGCGGTCAGGAAGGCACCCATCAGGGCATGAGCGGGGATGATCCCCACCAGCGTCAGTGGAATCGGCGCCATGATGACCAGCGGTACGCGGAACGACTGGAACCACGCCACCACGATGACGTAGATGAGCACCAGCACCACTGCGAAGGCGAATCCCAGGTCGCGGAAAACCTCGTAGGTGATCTGCCATTCACCGTCCCACTTCATGCTGACCTTGTCGGTGAGAAACGGAATATGCGTCGCGTAGCGTTCAATCGAGTAGCCGCCGGGACCGTGAATCCGATCAAGGGTTTTCGACAGGCTGAGGATGGCGTAGACGGGGCTTTCCTCTTTCCCCGCCACATCACCGGAAACGTACACCACACGCTTCAGATTCTTGTGGTAGATCGAGGTTTCGATCGTGCCGGTATCGACGCGCGTCAATTCGCTGAGCGGCACCAGCGCGCCGGAAGCCGACGCCACCCGGATCGCGCCAAGGCCGGTCGGGCTGCTGCGGTCGGGGCGGGGAACTTGCAGCACGATGTCAACGTCTTCCTTCTCTTTCGGCTGATGCGCTAGCCCCACCACCGCGCCACTGACGGCCAGACGCAGCGTTTGCGCGATCTGATCGGTGCTGACGCCTGCCAGTGCCGCCTTCTCCTTATCCACCACAAAGCGGTACTGCGGCTGCGGCGCTTCGACGGTCCAATCGACGTCCACAACGCCCGGAGTCTTCTTGAATTGATCGCGAATCTGCCGCGCAATGTCGATTTGCTGGCTGTATTCAGGCCCGTAGACTTCCGCCACCAAGGTTTGGTACACGGGCGGGCCGGGTGGAATCTCCGCGACCTTCAGTTTCGCGCCATACTGATCCCCGATGGGATCGATGGCGTCACGCACGCGCTTGGAGATTTCGTGACTCTGCGCCGAGCGTTGATCCTTGGGGAGCAGGTTTACCTGAATGTCGGCCTGGTTGGCGGCCTGGCGCAGGAAGTAGTGCCGCACCAGCCCATTGAAATTGTAAGGGCTTGCCGTGCCCGCGTAGATCTGGTAGTTGACCACCTCGGGCTCCTGGGCCACGCGCCGCGCCACCTCCCGCGCCACTCGAGTCGTCTGTTCCAGCGTTGTCCCTTCCGGCATATCGATGATGACCTGGAACTCGCTCTTGTTGTCAAACGGCAGCATTTTTACGCGCACAATCTTCAAGAGGGGAAGCGTGAACACGGAGAGCAGAAGAAGCACCACTCCCACCAGGAACATGACGCGCTTGCGGGTATTGACCAGCAGGGGCATCATCAGGCGCCGGTAGAGGCGGGTGGTCCAATTTTCCGTGCCCTCCTCGCCGTGGCTGGCCTTGGCATTCGCCAGCATGCGCAGCGCCGCCCAAGGTGAAATCACAAAGGCGATAAAAAGTGAGAACAGCATGGCCAGCGAGGCGCCCACCGGTATGGGTCGCATGTATGGCCCCATCAACCCGCCGACAAACGCCATGGGCAGGATGGCGGCGATGACGGTCCAAGTGGCCAAAGTGGTGGGGTTGCCCACCTCGTCCACCGCTTCCACTGCCACGTCCGCCAGCGGCCGGCCGTTGTTTTCGGGCAAGTGGAAGTGCCGGGTGATGTTCTCCACCACCACAATGGCGTCATCCACCAGGATGCCGATGGAAAAGATCAGCGCAAACAGAGTGACGCGGTTCAAGGTGTAACCGTTTATGTAATAGATGAACAACGTCAGCGCCAGGGTGACAGGCACTGCCGCCAACACCACTATTGACGACCGCCATCCCAGTGCCAGCGCGATCAGCACCGTGACCGACAGCGTGGCGAGCAGCAGGTGCTTGAGCAATTCGTTGGACTTTTCCTGCGCCGTCTCGCCGTAATTCCGCGTGACCGTCACCTCGACCCCGGAGGGAATCACCGCTCCTTTAAGGCTTTCCACCTTTTCGATGGCGTGCTCGGCCACGTCCACGGCGTTCTTGCCCTTGCGCTTGGAAACGGTCAGCGTCACCGCCGGCGACTCCCCCATGGGACTGGTTGAATCTATCGTAGCGCCGCCCTTTAGGGCGGCACTTGCCGGGCTCAAGCCCGGCGCTACCTCTCGTGCCTTGGCGCCAGCGCCAAAACCGAACAGCACGTAGTTTGTGGGCTCCTCCGGCCCATCACGTACTTCGGCCACATCGCGAAGGTAGACCGGATGCCCGTTGGATACGCCCACCACCACGCGCCCCACGTCATCGGCGTCGCGCAGGAAGTCCCCGGTCTCAACGTTGTATTCCTGGTTTGCCGACGCGAATTCGCCCACTTGCAGGCGTTGGTTGGCGCGATCGAGCGTGCCCATCACTGCGGCGGGCGCGATGCCGTGCCCGGCCATCCGACCAGGGTCAAGCAGCACGCGAATCTGCCGCCGCTCGCCGCCGATGATTTGCGTCTGGGAAACATCGTCGATGCTCTTGATTTCCCGGTCGACCTCGCTGGTGATTCGGCGCAACGTGTAACTGTCGTATCGGTTGCTCCAGAGGGTGAGCGCCAGAATGGGCACGTCGTCAATCGAACGCGGCTTGATGAGGGGCTTCGAGGCGCCGGGAGGAATCAGGTCAAAGTGCGAATAGAGCTTGTTGTAGAGCTTGACGATGGAGTCTTCTTCTTTTTCTCCCACCTTGAAGCGCACGATGGCCATGCTCAGGCCCGGCCGCGTGGTGGAATAGATGTACTCGACGCCGGGGATTTCCCAGATCAGCTTTTCCATCGGCGTGGTGACGCGCTGCTCCACTTCCTGGGCGCTGGAGCCGGGCATTTCCACGAAGACGTCCATCATGGGGACAATGATCTGCGGCTCCTCTTCGCGCGGGGTCTCGAGCACTGCGAACGCTCCCAGCAGAATCGAGAACACCATGATGAGCGGCGTGAGCTTGGAATTGATGAAGTAGTGGGCAATGCGGCCGGAAAAGCCCAGCTTGCGCGTGATCATAGGCCCTCCACGCGCGCGCCGTCACGAAGCTGATCGATCCGCGACACGGCGATCTTTTCTCCTGCCGCGAGCCCGGAGAGTATTTCGACCCGATTGCCGAGCGCCCTTCCGGTTTTCACCAGACGGTATTCCACCGCGCCATACGGTGTGACCACGAAGATGCCTTGCAATTCGCCATGCTCGACCACCGCGGCGCTGGGCACGGCAAGACTCTTCGCTTCGCCAATCGGAAAGCTGGCCTGCCCGTATTCCCCGGAGCGGCACTCGCAACTGGCGGGCAGATCGATTTTCACGATAAATGTGTGGCTGGTCACATCCGCTGCCGGCACGACCTCCGCCACGCGCCCGTCAAAGGCACCGTGGCCGGTCGTCACATTGACGGTATCGCCGACGGTCGCATGCGGAAGATACTCTTCCGGCAGGCTCGCTTCCAGGCGATAGCGGGCCATGTCTTCCACGGCTAATAACGGTGTTCCGGGCATCACCACGGTACCGGCATCCACGGATTTCGCCGTCACGATGCCGTCGAGGGGCGACAGGACGCGCGCATAGCTAAGGTAAGTCTGCGCCGATTCCTGCTGCGACCGCGCCTGCTGCTGGCGGGACTCGATCTGCTGCTTTTTGGCTTCCATGGCGCGCTCGTTGGCCAGCGCCGCCTGGTAGTGTGCTTCCGCCCCGTCGTATTCCTGGCGGCTCAGCGAGTTCTTGGCGAGAAGGATTTTGTAACGGTTGTAGGTCGCCTCGGCGAATTGGCGGTCGGCGGTGGCGGCTTTGAGCGCCTGCTCGACCTCCGCCTCACCCTGCATGGCTTCGTTCACGCCTGCTTCCGCGCCCTGCACCTGCGCCAGCGCGCTGCGGTCGTCGAGCACCGCCAGCAGTTGGCCGCGCCGGACGCGGTCGCCCGCCTGCACGCGGACCTCGCGCACCGTCCCCGCCAGTTGCGCCGCCAGGATGGCAGTGTTGGCGGAGCGCACCGTGCCCACCGCCTGGTAGAGCAACGGCGCCGATTCCAGGTGCACGACTTCGATTTGTACGCCGCTCACCGCCGGCCCCGGTTCCGCCGGATGCTTTTCCGCGGACGTGCAGGCGGTGACAAGGCCCGCCGTAACGAATAAAACCAGCCAGCTAATCTTTTTCGAATACATACGTCAATCGACCTCAATAGATTTGTGCGAATCGAGTTCGGAGTTCGCAATCGCAAATCGGCAATCGACAATCGCCGAAGCCTTCGCCCGTCTCGCCCCGGCTGATGACGGCGCCGGTAGCGAGCCACCCTCTCTCCCAAAGGGGCGCGGGTCGGGTTTTACTTTTGCACTTTGCCTTTTGCATTTTGCCTTTTGACTTGTCCGAAGCTCATCACTCAGCACTCTTCACTCATTTCTGCACTTCCCTTGCTGGCCACTAACCACTAGCCACTAGTCACTGCTGTTGGACCGCCGGTGAATCCGCGGCCAATGCTCCCGTGGCCAGTTCCAGCGCCGCGTAGCTACGCCGGTAGTCGGACACTGCGTTCAGATAATTCGTCTGGGCGCTGGTGTTGGCCGTTTCCACTTGCAGCAGGTCGGTGATGGTGGCCAGGCCTGCCTCATAACGATTTTGGAGAATGCGCAGGCTTTCCTCGGCCTCGGACTGGGCTTGGCGCGAGACTTCGATGCGTTGCTGGGCGGTGGCAAGGTTAAGGTAGGCCTCCCGCACCTGGAGTTTGACGGCGGCGACCATCTGCGCCACCTGTGCCTGTGCCTGAGCTTGTCGCGCGTGTGCGGCGGCCAGGCGCGCCCGGTTGGCTCCTCCATCGAAGATGTTGAAGTTCAGGCTGACTCCGGCCGTCCAGTTGTTGCCGCCGCGCGTCAGGAACGCCTGATTGTCCTCTTCCCACGAACCAAAGGCGTTCAGCTTGGGCAGAAACTCCGCGCGCGCCATGTGTTGGCCGTTGGCGGCGCGCTCTGAGCCCAGGCTCGCTTCCCGCAGGTCGGGGCGGCTCTTGAGCGCGAGTTGCTGTTGATCGGCCAGCGTTCCGGCCTCGAACTTTGACTCTTTTAGCCCCGCCTCGATGGCCGTGGGCGCGTCGTCCGCGAGGCCCATGGCCACGTTGAGCGCCGCATGGGCAAGCTCGACGCCGTTCTGCGCTTCCAGCAAAGTCTCCTGCGTCTCCGCCAGATGCGCGCGCGCAGTCAACAGGTCAGACGGCACCGCCTGGCCCTGGTCCTGCCTCGCCTGGGCGCGCTCCAGGTCCGATTGCGCCGCTTTGACGGCCGCCTCCGCCACGCGCACGTTTTCCCGCGCCAGCAGTTCATCCGTATAGGCTTTTACCACCTGGAAGATCACTTCCTGCCGCGTCCGCTGTGCTGATTCGGCGGCGCCTTGGGCACTCAGCTTGGCATCCTTGACTCGGCGGCTGGTCTGGCCGGCGTCGTACAACGGTGCTGCCGCCGTCAACTGGGTGCGGAAGATGTCGAGAGGAGGTGGCGTATTGAGAAAGTTCAGGGCAAAATCGCCCGAGTTGAACTGCCGCTCGGTCAGCAAACCGCCGAAAACGTAAACGGGATTGTTGCCGCGCGTAAAGCCTTCGGAAAAATCCACTCGCGGCAACCGGCCGGCTTTGGCCTCAGCGATCCCCTCGTGCACGGCCTGGGTGTAGGCAACTGCTGCTTGTACGGTGGGATTATTTGTCAGTGCTTGGCGCACCGCGTCGGCCAACGTCATTTGTTGTGCTGTTGGGGCGGGGGACTGGGCGCCGGCTACAACCGAAAGGCAAAGGATTGCCACGAGCGTTCGAGTTAAAATCATCGCTTGGACTCGCATGTTCATCTGCACTACCATATCGTCACTGCCATAAATGCAATTAAGGCGGCGGAGGTAACAGGATTTTTTGTGAACACCCGAATTGAAGAGGCGCTTGACAATTTACGAACCGGAAGTCGCGAGGATGCCGAAAAGGCCATCGAGACCTTGCAGGGCGTCGTCTATGGCTTTGGCATGAAGGTTTGCGGCAGCCACGAGGACGCCCAGGACACCGCGCAGGAAACGCTGATCCGTCTGGCGCGGCAGCTTCGCGAGTTCCCCGACGCGCGGGCCTTATCCGTCTGGCTATATAAAGTGGCCAAGACGCAGTGCCTGATGAGCCGGCGCAAGAGCGTCTTCGCCCCGGCGCAGATGCTCTCGCTTGATGAGTTGATGCCCAAGGAAGGGGATCTTTCGCCGACCGGGGGCGACCGGAAGCAGATCACGCCGGAACAAATTGTCCTGAATGACGAGCTGCGAGGCCGGCTGGAAAGCGCCATTCTGGCTCTTCCCAAGCATTACCGCCTGGTTTTGATCCTGCGTGATATGGAACAACTCGACACGCATGAGGTGGCGGAGGTGATGGGCATTTCGGAAGAGACCACCAAGATGCGGCTCCACCGCGCGCGGGTGTACGTTCGCAATGCGCTGGCCGGCTACGTGCGGCGGGCCAAGGGAAGCAGGAGGAACGCCCATGCCTGACCGGCGCTGCAAGCGCATTTTCGCCATGCTTTCCGAATACTTGAACGCCGAGCTGCCAGTGAAGAACTGCCGCGAGCTCGAGCGCCACCTGAAAGGTTGCGAGCCCTGTATCGCTTATCTGCAAAGCCTGAAGCGCACCGTGGAGACCTGCCGGCGCTACCAGGTACATAAAGTCCCTCGTCCGCCCAAGAAGGTTAGGGAGGCCCTGCTGCTGGCCGTCATGGCCAAGTGATGGAAGACATGCTCGACGAGAATTTTTCCCTTAGCCTCCACTTTAGCTCCCTTAAACTTAGCCTATGGCCGTCATCTTGCTCATGTATACCGGGCGGCTAGGAGCGCAAAGGCAAAGGCAGTCCGGAGTTCGGGAGTCCGGAGTCCGGGGTCCAAAGAGCGGAGGGACACGTCCATTACCAAAAATGACGTTCCAACCCGGAATGCGTATGGAGACGAAGACAGTCCGAGTGTCCGGAGTCTGGTGTCCGGAGTCCAAAGAGCGGAGGCACGCCTCCATTACGAAAAATGACGTTCCAACCCGGAATGTGTTTGAAAACAAAGGAGCGGGAAAACGCGATACGAGAATCGGGACACGCGCAAACGGGACAAGGAGCGCGCCTGTTCTGACTCCCGTCTCCTGTTCCCTACATATCAAGAAATGAAGGTTCATCCGGCTATGTTGATGAAAATAAAAGAACGGGAAAACGGGAAGCGGGGCACGGAGCGCTCCGATTCTGGCTCCTGGCTCCCGTCTCCTGACTCCTGCCCTTCATAAATGCAGGTGCATCCGGAGATGTTATTGAAAACAAAAGTACGGGCAAACAGAATACGGGATACGGGGAACGGGACAGGCAGCACGGCGACGCCGGCTCCTGACTCCCGACTCCTGACTTCTGTTCATCAAGAATGCAGGTGCAACCGGAGATGTTGTTGAAAACAAAAGAACGGGGAAACGAGCTACGCGGTACGGAAGACGAGACACTGAGCGCGCCGATTCTGACTCCTGACTCCCGACTCCTGTCTCCTGACTCCCAGTGGTTCCCCTTCTAAGGAGGAGAACTCGTGGAAAAACCCACATCGCATTTCGGCAGGCGTGAGTTCCTAACTGCCGCAGCGACCAGCGGGGTGGGGTTCGCCATGCCCGCCGCGGCCCAGCAAGCGACCGCCAATCTCAAGCCCCACAGCGGACGTCGCCGGGCGGTACTGGTCGGTACCGGCTTCCGCGGCAGCACCAACTGGGGTCGCAACCTGGTGAAGAACTACAGCGACGTGCGGCGATAC
>CAVRBF010000061.1:0-11336 GCA_963719115.1 uncultured Acidobacteriota bacterium
ATGTTATGTAGTCTACTCGTTGGTTGGTGGTCTTGCTTCCGACAAGGATTTGCAGTTGATCTGCGATTACCTGGAAAAGACTTCGGCGATTTCGGAGCGTGAACTCATGAAGTTGATTGCGGCCAATTCGGCGAACCCGGAATAAGCGTGGCGCGCGAGGCGCCCGACGCCGGAATGATGTAAGGTCCCCACCGTCAACGTGAACGTCGGCCAATGACTTCCCCCACCACGGCGAAAGCGCCGAAGAGAAAGCGTACGGCCACCCGTGCGGCGCTTTCAGCGGGGGAAGATCGCCAGATTGCCGTGAAGGAGAACGGCAACCAGAGGAGTGAGTTGATGGCGAGGGCGAAGCGCGGTTGATTCAAGATTCAAAATCAGCGCTGTCCAACTGTCAGAAGCAAGTTTTCGTCTAAGTCGCGCTGCAATATGAGCTTAGAGAGCAATTTCGGTCAAAACGATTTGAAAATCCGGCTATTCTTTTTCGATTCCAAGAGCACGAAAGGAATGGAGAATGAATGCCGGTCGAACCATATTCTCGCAACTGATGGACCTTCTGCCTCTGGGCGATTTTCAGCGCTGCGTGACTCGCTATCGCGGCGATTACAAGGTGCAAAGATTTTCCTCGCTCGATCAGTTTCTCTGCCTGGCTTTCGCGCAACTGACTTGCTGCGAGAGTTTGCGCGACATCGAAGCCTGTTTGCGCGCCCAATCCTCGAAGCTCTATCACATGGGCATCCGCGGTTCGGTCGCCCGCACCACCTTGGCTGACGCCAACGAGCACCGCGACTGGCGCATCTATCGCCGATTTTGCGCAAGGTCCTGATTGCACACGGCCCGCGGACTCTATCAGCGACGAACCCTTCGCCGTCGAGTTGGCCAAGACGGTCTACGCCTTCGATTCCACCACCATCGACTTGTGCCTGGCCTTGTTTCCCTGGGCACAATTCCGTCGCCGCAAAAGCGCCGTCAAGCTTCACACCCTGTTGGATCTGCGCGGCAGCATTCCGACCAGTGTTTACGTGACCGGAGGGCAAGTTCACGATGTCAATCTTCTGGACCAACTGCTGCTTAGAACCGGGGCGTTTTATCTGCTCGATCGCGGCTACATCGATTTCGCGCGCCTCTATGCCTTCACCCAAGCCCGCGCCTTCTTCGTCACCCGTGCCAAGCAGAACACGCAGTTCTACCGCCGCTCCTCACAGTCCCGTGGACAGCTCCACCGGGCTTCGTTCCGATCAGACCATTCGTGCTCACCGGGCCCAAGACCTCGCGACTGTATCCCGACCTGTTGCGTCGCATTCATTACTTCGACCCCGAACAAGACATGCGCCTGGTTTTTCTGACCAACAATTTCTGCTTCCTGCCCTGACCATCGCCCAACTTTACCGCTCCCGCTGGCAGGTGGAATTGTTCTTCCGCTGGATCAAACAGCATCTGCGCATCAAGGCTTTTTACGGCACATCGGAGAACGCCGTGAAGACCCAAGTCTGGGTCGCGATCGCAACCTATGTCCTGGTGGCCATCATGAAAAAACAACTGGGCCTCGACCTGAGCCTTACACAATTCTCCAAATTCTCGAGCGTCACGATTTTCGAGAAAACGCCGATTTTACAGGGTTTTTCGACTTCCATCTCCAACAACCGAAAGACGATCCTCGCATCCAATTGCAACTGTTCAACTTATAACTGGACAGTACTGATTCAAAATTCAAAATTCAAGATGCGGGCTTCGGGCTACCCCTTCCCGATGCAACCGCAATCCCCAGCCGGAGTCATCTTGACCAGCTAAGGACATCCCCGGCCCAATTCATGTTGACAAGCTAAGGACATTCCCTGCTCTATTCATGTTGACAAGCTAAGGACATCCCTGTCGCATTCGTCCTGACGAGCTAAGGACATCCCTGCCGGATTAATCTCGGCGAGCTAAGGACATCCCCTGCCGGATTCATCTTGTTGCTTCGACCAGCCGATTAGTAATAACGATCAATGATTTGGCATTCGCAGCTATCTTGAATTTTGTCGTAACGATCGGTCAATTGGCATTCGCAGCTATCTTGAATCTTGTCGCAATGATCGATCATTTGGCATTCGCAGCTATCTTGAATCTTGAATTTTGAATCTTGAATCCCCCGCGGGAGCCGAACATGCGATACGAACGCTTTGAAGAATTGCCGGTCTGGCAGGCGGCCATTGACTTGGCGGCAGCGGTGTACGGATTGACGGAGAGCAGCGAATTCCGGCATCGCTATTCGCTCCGCGACCAGCTCGAGCGCGCGACGGTCTCAGTATCCAACAACATCGCCGAAGGTTTTGAACGTGGGACCAAACAGGAACTGCTCACCTTCCTTTATATCGCGCGCGGCTCGGCCGGGGAAGTCAGGTCCATGCTCTGTTTGCTGGGCAAAATCCCGGCGTTCGCCGCTCTGGAGCCCGTCCTCAAGCCGGTCAAAAGCAGCGTAGAAGGTATTTCCAAGCAATTGGGAGCATGGGTTCGGACCTTGCGCGACTCGCAATTGAAGGGTGAGCGTTACGTGGACCAGAAGGCCCGCCGGGCGGATGCGGCAAAGAGAGACCGCGAGGAATTTCTTGCGGAGCTGAATGCCCGGCGCGGCGCCGGCTGGGCGAGGCCCGTATGAGCCGCGCGAGTGCTTGAATCTCGAATTCGAGATCTGGAACCGCCGCCGCGCCGCGGCTCAGGCGAGCGACTTTGAATCTTGAATTCTCCGTCTTCAATTCCGGATTCCCATCTTGAATCTTGAATTTTGTCATTTTGAATCGCCTTCCGCTGTCCCGGGTTTTCAATGCGGCGGAAACCGTCACCGATCAACGGGCACAGCTCAAAATGTACTGTAGACCTTGGAGATCGCTTTGCTGAAAACAAACTACTTACCCTCCGACTGCCGCCCCAACCGCGAAAGTTGGGTTAGACCGGCGGGGCCGCGGTGAAACGCCGTCTCGATCCTGTTGAACAATTTGATTCGAGAACGGGCCTGGGTCTACACTAGATCTTCCGCGGCAATCACCATGAACAACACTACCCTTTCCGATCGGCATGAAGTGCGAGACGTGGCCCTTGTCACTGGCGCCAGCAAGGGGATTGGCCGGGGCATCGCCTACGGCCTGGCGCAGGCAGGCTTCGACGTTGCCGTCAACTACAACTCCGACGCACCGGGAGCCCAGGAAACGGTCGGAAAGATCCGACAGATGGGGCGGCGTGCTGAGCTTATTCAGGCGGATGTCGGCCTGAAGCCGGAAGTCGATCGCATGTTCGACCAGGTGCTGGAAAAACTGGGAACACCTGTGGTTCTGGTTAACAACGCCGGCGTCCAAACCTGGAAGCCGCTGCTCGATTTGGCGGAAGAAGAGTGGGATCGAGTTCTGCGCACCAATCTCAAAGGGACTTTTCTCTGTACTCAGCGTGCGGCGCGGCTGATGGCCGCTCGCCGCCGGGGCCGAATTATCAATATCGGTTCAGGTTCCAACAAAGCTCCCTTTCCGAATCTCGTCGACTACACCGCCAGCAAAGGTGGAATCGAGATGTTCACCCGCGTGGCCGCCGTCGAGCTGGGTTTTTACGGAATCACGGTGAATTGTGTGGCGCCGGGCACCATCGAGATTGAACGGACCAAGGCGGAAGCGCCCGACTACGCGGGCACGTGGGCGCCCTTGACGCCTTTGCGGCGCATCGGAACTGCCGCTGACGTGGCGGCCGCGGTGGTTTTCCTGGTCTCGCCCCAGGCGGAATTCATCACCGGGCAGACGCTCTACGTGGACGGTGGGCTGCTGTCGCAAACCCCTTGGCCCTACCCGATTGAGCGCGGAAAGGTGTAGCGTGGCACTTATTACTTCACCCCGGAACATCGGCGTTTGTGGCATCGGCCAAATCGGATTGGCGTTGGGCCTGGCTTGCTGGCGCTCCGGTTATCGCGTCTGGTTGTACGGTCGAAACTCCGGGAAGCTGGAGAAGGCGCGCCGCGAACTCGCGCAAATGGACCGATGGATGGCGGGTCAGTTTCCCGACCAGCGGCCGCAGTACGGTGAGATCACCTATGTTTCCGATCTTGCATCGATCGACCGGGAAGCCGATCTGGTGGTGGAGGGAATCGCGGAAGACATGGCCGCCAAAGTTGGCCTGTGGAAGTCACTGGCTGGCGCGGCGAGGCGCGGGGCAATCCTCTGTAGCAGCACCTCAGGTCTGAGTATCTCGGAGATGGGCACGCAGGCCGGATTCCCCGCACAGGTGGTCGGCGCGCACTTCTGGAATCCCCCACACCTGATGCCTTTGGTGGAAGTTATCGCGGGGTCCGGCACGGCGGAGGAAGCTGTGCAAACCACCATCGAGTTCTGTCGCAGCATCGGTAAGTTGCCGGTGCGGGTGAATATTGACGCCCCGGGTTTCATCGGCAATCGCATGCTGCACGCGCTGTGGCGGGAAGCCATCGATATCGTCGAGCGAGGTATTGCTTCCGCCGAGGACGTTGATACCGTCGCCAAAATGACATTCGCGCTGCGCCTGGCCGTCGTGGGACCGCTCGAAAATATGGATCTCGTCGGGCTTGACCTGGTCCAGACCATCCATCGCTATCTGCTGGCTGACCTGGCGGCCAACCGCAGCCCCGGGCGATTGCTCGATGATATGGTGCGGGCGGGCCGGTTGGGCATGAAGAGCCAGTCCGGCTTCTACGATTGGAAGAAGCGCGATCCCGCCGCTTTGATTGACGAGCGCGATCGCCAGATTGCCCGCGAGTTGAAAAGATTGTCGAGCACGAAAGAGCCCGCTTGACTCTCAGGACGCAGGGGTGCGCTCATATGCCGCAGGGTTGGCGACAAATTCGGGCCGTTCACCCCGCAAAACCTGGTTTACCTGTCGAACCACCAGTTGGGCCATCCTTTCGAGTGAGGCCCCGGTCGAACTGGCAACGTGGGGCGAAAACAACGTTCGCGGCGCCGAAAAGATGGGATGGTCCGGCGGCGGCGGCTCCACCTCGAAAACGTCCGTGGCTGCAGCTTGCAGACTCCCCCGGTGGAGCGCCTCCGACAACGCAAGCATGTCAACAACGGACCCTCGCGAGGTGTTCACCATCAGGGCCGAGGGCCGCATGTAACCAAGCGTTTCCGCGTTGATCATGTGCAGTGTCTCGGGCGTCGAGGGAACGTGCAGCGAGACCACATCCGACTGTTCCAGCAGTTGGCGAAGAGTCCCGACCCGGGTAACGGGCGTCTGCACCGATCGTGGCGATGGATACGGATCATACGCCAGAACGCGCATGTTGAATCCGTTGTGGCAGATCTCCGCCACTCTTGCGCCGATCACCCCCAATCCCACCACTCCCAGTGTCTTGCCGGAAAGCTCGATGCCCTCGAGGGACCGACGGTCTTCAAAGCGAGCCTCGCGGACCAATCGATCGGCCGCGACGGTCTGTCGCGCCAGGGCTAGCATCATCTGCACCGCATGTTCGGCCACAGCGTTGGCCATGGTCGGCGCGCTGGGTGTGAACACCACGGGAATTCCCCGTCTTGTCGCCGCCGGCAAATCCACGTTGTCCACGCCGACGCCGTGCTTGCCGATGACCTTTAGCTTTGGCGCCGCTCCCAGCACTGCCTCCGTGACTTTGAACAGCCGCACAATGATGGCATCGGCCATGGCCAGTTCGTGGTCACCAGGAGGCCGTCCCTGCTGCCAGGGGGCGCACACTTCACACGACTCGCCGAGGGTGCGAAGGCCCACTTCCGCGATGCGTTCCGTAACCAGTACGACCGGCTTGCCCGCCATCGAGTTATCTACTTCCCTTTCTGCTGTGGCCAATCGAGCAGAATATTTCTCGCCGGCGCCGCCAACACCCCCGTCAATCCTCCCGCCACAATCAGATTTTGTCCCGTCATCCATTCGCTTTGCTCGGAAGCAAGGAACAAAACCGCGTTCGCGATATCCTTCGGCTTTCCCCAGCGTCCCAGCGGGATGGATGCCCGCACCCTTTCCACCATGGCCTCGCGCGTGATGCCCAACGTCGCGGCGCGCTGCGGCATGACCGTGTCGTGGAACTCCGTTGGGATGGGCCCCGGGCTGACGGCGTTGACGTTGACCCCGAATGGCGCCAGCTCAATCGCCAGCGTTTGCGTCAGGCTCACGACTCCGGCCTTGGCCACGTTGTAGGATACGCACAATGCCGCGGGGCCGGTGGCATTGAGGGAGGCAATGTTTATGATCTTGCCGGATTCCTGCTGCACCATGAGCGAACCCACCTCACGGCAGCAGAGAAATACTCCCATTAGATTGACGCCCAGAACCCGATTCCACTCTTCCACGCTCAGGTGAATCAGGGGAACCACGTTCGGCGGCACGCCGGCGCAGTTCACGAGAATGTCGATGCGGCCGTGCCGCGCTTTCACCTGTTGCACCATGGTTTTCACGGAGGGTTCCGAAGTGACGTCCACCTCCACCCCGCTGCAACTATGGCCGTCGGCAAGCAGCTTCTCCGTCGATTCCTCGATTCGCTTCTTGCGGATGTCGGCGATAACCACGTGGGCGCCGGCGCCGGCCAGCATTTCGCAGATGCCCAACCCGACGCTCTGGGCTCCTCCCGTGACCACCGCAATTTTTCCCGAAAGGTTTGACATAGAGTTTGCTCCTGAAATCACAACGTCGCCCTGCGATTATTTTATCCGAATCACGGCCGCGCCTGGCAAGTCACCGGCCCGCCTTCCCGGAAGGGCCGTTTCCACCGTCCGTCGGGCCGGCGTTTCGGTTCAATCCCGACAATGGAAGCTGGGTAATTATCTGCCTTTATAATGGCCGCCGCGTTGCTTGGCAGTGGGAGGAGTAAGTGCGCGATGGTGAAAACGCGCAGGAAGAACAGGCGTTGGGAGAGATTGCTGGTTCTCCTTGCCGCACTTGCGCCGACGAGGATCCCGACCACGACAAATTGACCATGGAACTTCACCCCAACAGCGCGATTCCAAGCATGGCGTCGCAAGGCGGACAATCTGCCAGCAGGAAGTCTGGGAAGCCTCGGCTTGTGGCGCGCTTGATCGGAATAACCATGGTGCACTACCCGCCAGCGCGGGGATGTGAGCATGCCAGGAAGTGACGGCCACCGATGACGAGCAAGATGCTAGCCCACTACGAGCTGGGCGGCCGCCTGGGCGAAGGCGGGTCGGGAGTGGTCTATCAGGGCCGCGACCTGCGCCTGGACCGCACGGTGGCGATCAAGGTGCTGTCCGATGCCCTGCGCGACGACGAACTGGCCTGGGCGCGGTTGCTGCGGGAGGCGCGGCTGGCCTCGCAGTTGAACCATCCGCACATCGCCGCCATCTACGATCTGGGCGAGGAGGACGGTCGCGCCTACATCGTCATGGAGTACGTCGAGGGGCTGCCGCTCGCCGAGCTGATCCCCGAAGGCGGCATGCCGGCGCGAGCAGGCCACACGCTACGCCACGCAGATTGCCGACACGCTTGCCTACGCTCATGAGCATGGAACCCTGCACGGCGACCTGAAGGGTTCGAACATCGTCGTCACCCCCGAGGGCGACGTCAAGCTGCTGGACTTCGGCCTGGGCCGGCGCATTCCCCGCCACGGCATGGGGGAAGTCACCAGCTCCAGTCAGGCGCTGGCGGAGGCCGGAACAACGGCGGGAACGCTGCCGTACATCGCGCCGGAGGTGCTGCGCGGCGGTGCCACCAGCGCGCAGAGCGACGCGTGGGCGCTGGGCGTGCTGATCTACCAGATGGCCACCGGCGAACTGCCCTTCCGCGGGGCCACGGCGTTCGACCTGAGTCTCGAGATCATGACCGCCACCCCACCCAAACTGGCACTGCTGCCGGAACCGCTTCAGTCGGCGGTGCGGCGCTGCCTGGTGAAGGACCCGGCGGCGCGCGTCGCAAGCGTGGCGGAACTTGCCGCGGTGCTGAAGGAAGATGCCAACAAGGTCGAACCTAGGCCACAAGATGCAAGCTCGTCTGCGGATCCGACCGAATCCCAGCCGGCGTCAGTTGCCGCAGCCCATCACCGGCGGCGGTGGTGGATGGCCGGCGCCGCCTTGGCACTGGTCGCACTGCTGACGGGTGGCGGCTACGCGCGGCACGTGTGGGTGGCGCGCCACGCCTCGCGTCCCCTGGCCGCGGGGGCCGTTCAGCCGGCCAACGCGGAGGATCCCAATGCCAGGGTCTGGGTGAACACCGATTCCGGCACCTACCATTGCCCCGGCACGCGCTGGTATGGCAAGACCCACGCGGGCGAGTATCTGGCGCAAAAGGACGCCCAGGCCAAGGGTTACCACCCCGCCGGCAAGCATCCTTGCCGGTAGCAACGCGGCGCTTCCCGGGCGCCAGCGTGCGCCGGGCGCAGGCAATCAATAGGCAATCAATGTTGCCTAGTCACCTATGGGCATGTCGGTGGAACCAGCGGTGGTGGTGGAGTTGGCGTGGATCGCGAAATTCTGGTCCATGTAATAATACACGCCGCCCGTCTGCCCGAAGGACGCGGGATTCGCATTCAGGGTGAAGCCGTTCCAGGTCTGGGTGGCGTTGTCGAACTGGGTGGAGGTGTAGACAAAGACGTAGCCGCTCTTGCCTCCGCCTGCCAGCGTCTCGTCCACCAAACCGGCGGCGGTTGAAGAGATGGGCTGTCCGGAAGCCGGTGGGCCCAGATACGCCAGGCTGGTGGAGTAGCCGGAGCCGTAAGTGGTGGAGTAGGTGACTTCACCGGTGCCGATGACGCGGATGCTCTCGATGGCGGAGGCTTGATTGGCGGCGACGCGGCTGCGCAGGAAATTGGGGATGGCGATGGCGGCAATAATCAGGATGATCGCCACCACAATCAAGAGTTCGATCAGCGAGAAACCTCGCTCGTCATGGCCCATGGCCTGTTCTCCCCCTAACCGGCTCAGCGCAAGGCTCAGTCACATGGCGCGGGAAGCCGGATCCGTTGCTGACAATCGGAAGAGCAAGTCGAGTACCGTCCGTTCCCTGCGATGTGGACGGTGAACAGTTTGAAAATACAGACCTTCCACGCATCACCCGAATTGCATCCTAGCATAAATTGGGAGTCGCGGTGACAAAAATTGTCCGGCCACGGGTTGCCTCCGCAGATCGGACGTTTTGGCACTATGACTAGCCACCCAGCCGTCATTGCCCCGTAACATCGCGCCCTGGCGACTTTTTGACCATTCCGAGCGGTCCCTGCGCACCGTGCCCCATGGTTCAGAAGCGTATCCCACACCATTTTTAGGAAGGGATCTCCACCTCCGTGCCGCGGCGCTCGGCGGAAAGGTAGGCACTGTAGAGCACGGCCATCGTGTCGCGCGCCAGTTCTCCGCTGGCCAGCGGTGAGCGGTTGGCGGCGAAGCTGGTCATAAAATCCTGGAACTCCTGCGGGTAGCCATGTTGCCAGTCTTCGTCGGGAGCGGGATGGCTCCAGCCCTGCTTGGTCCCCAGCTTCTCCGTCAGGTAAACGTCCTTGAAGATGTCCTCGCGCGGGTTGTAGGTTTCCAGCGCGTCGATGGGATTCAGGTTGCAGCGGGTGCGATGATTGTTGGCGAAAACCTCCATCCAACTGTGCACGCCGCCCAGGACGAGTTCGGTGGAGAAGACGTCGGCCACCGTGCCATCGTCAAACGTCACGTGCACCTGGCCGTAATCCTCAATGTCATCGTAAGTGGTGCGCAAAAAGCCCGCGTCGCGATAACCCTTGATCCGCGTGATTTCATGCGTGCGGGCGGAAACCGTGGCGGGGCGAATGGCCTTGCCGTCGTGCGCCTCGCCTTCCACGCGCTTCAGTTGCAAAATTGCGGAGAGGGGATGGCAGCCCTTGCCCACCAGCGAACCGCCGCCGGAGAATTTCCAGATGCCGTAGTAAGGCGAATGCGAGCCGCTGTGCGAGCAGTCGCCGATCATCCACAGGATCTGCGCGCCGCTCTTCCGCACCATCTCCTGTTCCTTGATGATGGCCGGCGCGTAGACAAAGTTCTCCGCATAGCCAATCTGCCTGCCGGCGGCGCGCGCGGCGGCAAGTATGCGGTCGCAGCTGGCCAGGGTTTCGCGCAGCATCACTTCCTTGCTGAAGGTGTCGCCGCGGAAGTCGTCGGTGCCAGGACCGTAATAGCCGGTGAAGGGCTTCTCAATGATCACGTGCTTACCGCGCTCGAAGGCGGCCACGGCCAGCGGCTCATGCGTGTTGCCGGGCGTGCACAGATCCACCACGTCCACGGCGTCGCACAACTCTTCAAAGGTGGCGAAGGCTTTTACGCCCTTGGCGGTGGCGAACGCCTGGCGCGATTCCGCTGACTTCGCGGTCACGCCCACCACTTGCACGGGCATGCCGTAAACGCGCCGCAACCCTTCCCAATGAAAGCGCGCGGCAAACTTTGCGCCAACCAATCCGACTTTGATCGCTTCAGCCATGGGCAACCTCAGTTGTGAGTTTCTGCACAGGCGGCGCAACCGGCATCCCCGGCGGCCGCCCGAGCGAGGATTCTACCACCATAATGCACTTTGCAGAGGAGCGCATGGCGATGCGGCAACATATCGGTGCCTTTCTGCACTCTCTGCCACAAACATACCCAAAAGAAACCCTTCTTCGCCGTTAACTACCTTTATTTTCATTGCTATGACCAGATGATAAGTTGATCTCATTTGTTTTCAATAATATATCCGGATATCCCAGCATCTCGAATTCTGTAGCCTTATTTTTCATACACTTATCCGGATATCCCAGCATTTTCGGGGTCCCCCCCTTTTTTTCGCCCTGCCCGGCACCCAAACGGCTTTTTTTCAGCAACTTACACTTTCGCCTCGTGTTCGTATTCTGCGCATAAGCCTCGCTATTTCTGTTACTTTTCCGGATGCTCCGGCTCAGGAAGTCGTTCCTGCCTGATGGCGCTTCGCCTCGCGCGTTGCGGGGCGCGGTGGATTTCTGCTCGTGGCGGCGGTTGGCTTCCAGGAAGGCGGAGGACCGGACGGGAGGCTTGCGCAGCGGCATGACGGCACCATACCTCGATCAGCCAGGTAGCATATGCATATAGCCTAACGTTTGTCAAGAGGAAAGATTGTCCGAAGTCAACCCTTCAGATCGTTGGCAATCTGTGAAAACTGTTCCAGGGCGGCTTCCAGGTCTTCGGCAATTTTGGTGGCGATAATTTCCGGTTCGGGCAAATTGGCGGAATCTTCCAGGCTGTCGTCTTTCAACCAGAAAATATCGAGGTTCACCTTGTCGCGTTTGAGCAGGTCGTCATACTCAAACGAATGGAAACGGTCGTCTTCCCTCGGCTGGCGCAGAGATGCGTTTCAATCTCTGCGTCTGGCATGGCAAGATCGAAGTCCCTTCGGGATCGCAGACTCCT
>CAVRBF010000062.1:0-123636 GCA_963719115.1 uncultured Acidobacteriota bacterium
CCGATGGGGTCGCTGGGCTTCTCGAATGCCACCTTGAGCTGGGCGGGAAGATCCATGAACCACGGTAGTATTCCCCGTGGCCGGCAGCCTCGCCTCGCCGCGGTAATACTGCGGCGGCACGCTGACCTTCGGCTCCGCAAACAAATAGCGAAGCTGCTGGAATGCCGATGCTAGAAGCGAAGGGCTTTCGACGAAGGTGAACTTGTAATCTTCAGCCGGTGCGGGCGCTCTTTTGGGTGCAACCTTGTCCGGGCTGAGTTCAACCTGAAGGTTGGTGGTTGACATTAACCTCTGATCCCATTCCTCGGGGAATTCTGCCCCGGGCCGCGAGACTCTGAATACCCTTTACAGTGATGGCGGACGGTGCAACGGGGTTGTCTCGGTTCGAGCCTTACGCTTCAGTCCTCTACGAACCCTCGTTCAATCTATCATAGCATGCGCTCTGAGTTAAGTTCAAGCTACGTTCAATCGGCAAGAAAATCTCCGCAAGTAGGATGCAAACCAGCGAGGAAAAGTTCAGATAATTATTTCACCGCATTACTCGGAAAGCTCTCGGCACGCTACACCCCGGCCTCTCGGGGAGTAATTACGACCTCCAAGCTGTCGCGGTACGAAGCTCAAGAACAGCGAGGGCGAACACTGCAGTCTTGCCTCTCGGCATTTTTGATTCCTTCCGGCAATACGCTTTGACCGCGCTTGAGATATAATCGCCGAATTGATACACTGAGGTTCCGATCATAGACGAAGACTGCGGACGGTCATCTCTTTATGCCACGACGCACAAGTTTCCTTGATCCGTTGGAACCAGCGAATGGTGAGCACGGCAAGCTTTATGTTGTCGGCACACCCATCGGCAATCTTGAGGACATCACCCTGCGCGCTATTCGCACCCTTAAGGAAGTGGATCTGATTGCGTGCGAAGACACGCGCCGCACCCAGAAATTGCTGAACGCCTATAAGATCCCGACGCGCACAATCAGCTACCACCAGCACAATGAAATGACCCGGGCCCCGGAGTTGATTATTCAGTTGGAGAAAGGCAGCAGCATTGCGTTGGTCACCGATGCGGGCATCCCGGGCGTGTCTGATCCGGATTCCGGTTGGTTCACCTCGCCGTTCGCCACAGCATTCCAGTCGTGCCCGTGCCTGGCGCTTCGGCGTTTGTCGCCGCCCTCTCTGCGTCCGGGATGCCCGTGGACAAATTTCGCTTCCTCGGGTTCCTGCCGAGCAAGCGTGGCCAGCGCCGACAGGCCTTGGAGGACCTTAAGGACGCTCCCAAGACGCTGGTGTTCTATGAGGCCCCGCATCGCCTGCTCGATATGTTGAAGGACGCGAGGGACATTTTGGGCGAGCGCGAAGTGGTGGTGGCGAGGGAAGTGACGAAGGTCCACGAGGAATTTGTGCGGGGTTCCCTTGGCACCGCCGTCGAGAATCTGAAGAAGAAGGTCGTGAAAGGAGAGATTACCGTGCTGATCGGCCTTCCTTTGGAATCCGAGGCTAAAGACGCTCCGTCGCCCACAACTTCCATACTCGCCGAGATCCAGAATGTCATGAGTGACCGGCAGGTGGACGAGCGTGCCGCGTTGAAGATCGTGGCCCGCACGCGCGGGGTATCGAAAAGCGACGCCTACCGCCTGCTGCAAGCCGAAAAGGGCCACCAGAACTAGAGACCTATCCACCCTCGCCTTCTCGCATTCCCGTGCCGCCTTTTCCTGACAGCGCCTGCCGCTTCTGGCATCTTCCTTCCAGCACCCAGTGATTTCCGTTGATTGTGTTCGGACGTATAAATCTCTCCCCCCGCCGCCTGTATTCCCTAACTTGCTCTGTTTCAAACGATTGCAAAACTTCCTGGCATCCTCCAGGAATTCAAAGGGAACGCAGCCTTTGGCGGCAGGAGTGCCTTGACCTGTGCACAAGAACTACCGCAAGGAGAGGAAGGCCATGAGAAATGCCACTTACGTTCTAACCATGTTGTTGGTGTTGGCAACTGGCCCGGTGGCGACCGGCCAGGAAACTTCGCAAACCAATACACCGTTACGGGCCGCCGACTCGCTCGCGCAAGCGGAGCCGTCGATGGTCATCATTCTGGTAGGTGATGGCAGCGGCCGCGTGCAGGGCTTAAGCACCGGTTTGATCGTTCGTTCGGATGGCGTCCTGCTCGCCGCTTACCATGTTGTTAAGGGCGCACAGGAGGTTCAGGTGCGGCTGCGGAACGGCGAGGTCTACGATCAGGTGGAAATGATCGGTTTCGACCAGCGCCGTGACGTCGCGGCGTTGCACATCGCGGCCACGGGCTTGACCGCGTTTAACACGGCTTCTGTAGACAGCGCGACGATGGGGGACAAAATTCACGTGTTCACCGCGGACGCGGGCATGGTGTGGTCAGGTTCCGATGGTGTTCTGGGCCCGGTTCGGTTGGCCGATGAATTGGCAGGCGTGGGCCACGGGTTTCGAGTGGTTCAGTTCATGAGCGCCTGCCCGCAAGGGGTCTCCGGCGGTGCGCTGGTAAACTCACACGGCCAGCTTCTGGGGGTCATAACGACCGCGCCGAACAGCAGTGCGGTGCAGTTTGCCGTGCCAGTGGAAAGTGTCGCCGGGTTGCAAGCACAGGGCTTACGCGTGGCCCTGGGAGCGGGGACCAACCTTTCCCCTTCCGCCGATGCACCGGAGCAAAGGCTGGCGCCCAAGAGCGACGCTGCGCCGCTAACGGCTCTGGCAAAAGCCCGCACACTCTCCGTGGTTACCAAGACGACATTCTTCAACCCCGGCAATCTCGACAAAGAACTGCTGAGCAGCGAGGAGTTCAAACTTCTGGGAATGAGCGTTGCGGGTAATACTCGCACCAGCGATCTGGTGGTCAAGGTGGATCGCCCTTTATTTACCTATGATTGGACCTATTCGGTGAATGATACCTATACGGGCACGGTCTACGCCACGGGCAAAGTGACGGCCATGGACGGTGGACGCGCCGCCAAGGGAATTGCCCGAAAATTGATCCAGGACTTTGAAAGGGCGCGGGTGGCGCAAGCGGCAGACACGAACCCCCGAGAAGCTTCGCCCAGTCAGCAGTGACGGTCTGCCGGCAATGAACCTATCCATACGAATTGACAAGGGGGATGTGATGAGCTACCGACTTGGGTTTTTGGCGGTTTGCTTTGGCATGGCAACGAGTATGGCATGGGCGGGTCAGGCCGCCACACCGACCTCCGGGCCGGGTGAGTTGGAGCAGTTTTCGAAGGCAGAGCAGGCGATCGCTCTGGTTTTAGTGGGTGATGGAAGCGGTCGCGTGGGGAGTGTGAACGTCGGCGTGGTGATCCGGCCTGATGGAGTCCTGCTGACCAGTTACCATGCTCTTCAGGGTGCTTTGGAAGTGCAGGTCAGGCTCCGGAGCGGGGAAGTTTACGACCAGGTCAGCATGATGGCGTTCGACGAACGCCGGGACGTCGCGGCGTTGCATATCTCCGCGCAAGGGCTGACGTCACTGCCTCCGGCGGCGTCCACTGACGCGGTCCCGGGCGACAAAATCCACTTATTGACGGCCAGTGGCAATCCGGCCTGGACGGCTTCCGAAGGCGTGTTGGGGCAGACGCGCTTGGCCGATGACGTCCCCGGTGCGGGACGCGGCTACCGGGTGACCGAGTTTACGGCGGTACTGCCTCCCAATGCGCTGGGCGGAGCCTTGATAAACTCACGGGGCCAACTCCTGGGAATTCTCACGGGCTCGCCAAACTCCGCAGGGAACCAGTTTGCGATTCCTCTGGAAACCGTTGCGGGATTGTCAGGGGAAGGGCGCTTGACGGCTCTGGGAAGTGGAAAGAACCTCGTGCTGCCGGCGCTTCCAAGCCATTCAGGCCCGGCGGAGCACGAGCAGCCGGCGTCTGACGCGGCGCTGGCGCAGGCCCAGTCTTTGCGGGTCACGTCGAGCACCACGTTTCTCTCGCCCTTCATGCTGGAAAAGGAACTGATGGCAAACTCGCAGTTTCGAGTTCTCGGGCTGAATCTTGTAAACGGCTATCGCGGCGGGGATTTGCTGATCATCGTGGACCGTCCGCTATTCACCTACGACTTCACGTTTTCGGTGACCAGCGCTCAATCCGGAGTGTTGCTGCTGACGGAGAAGGTCACAGCTATTGACGGACCACATGCCGCTCAGGACATTGCCCACAAACTGGTGAAGGCGCTGCAAGAGGCGCGAGCGTTGAAGGCGGCGGATCAAAATCAGGTCGCAGTTGCGTCCTGGTTGTAGGCTGGCTGCGAAGTTCGGAGGCAACGGCGGGGCTTGGCTTTTTGCTTATCCGAACCTCTACCGGGTCACAAAACTTCGGGGCTGAAAACGCCTGGCGCATCACAGATTTTCGGCAGCTTGGTGAGAAACGAGGGCTAGCTGCAATACCGTTCACTTAGACTTGTTCACGCGATAGATGGCTCTTCATGCGGGCGAAGCCCGCCTTGGAGTGCGGTAGCAGCAGCTACCGCCTTCTGCTTTCGGTTCATTCTGCACTGTGGGATGAGGTGGGTGAAGAAAAGCGGTAGCTGCTGCTACCGCACTCCAAGGCGCTCCGCGCAGGTTCAGTGAGTCAGGTATGCTAAGTGAACAGTATTGAGGGCTAGCTGGTTTCGGAACTGTAAATGGGAAGTGTGGCGCCCATGAACCGCACGCCCACGCGAAACAACTCGTCCTCTTCTTTGACGGCGCGGACCACGGTTGCTTGGGCAAAGAAATCGTTGGAACCCTCTTCCGGCCGCACCGGGCCCCGGCCGGGGATCACGACGGTAAGGGTGGCGAAGAGAGCCAAATCACGCTTGGTCAGAAACGACAGGCCGCGGCGGCTCACTTCCACAGCGTTGGTGGAATCCTCCCACTCGCCGCCTGCCGGATCCACTCCCCGTACTTGGATGGGGATGGCTGCCTCCACCCGCCGCTGGCTGCGCTTGTTCTCGACTTGCTCCTCCATCCGCGCTGTCCTTATGAAGATAGAAAGTGAAGACCGGAAAATACGAACTCTATTCAAACCTTTCGGTTAACTATAAACCGGAAATCGATTCGCCGATAGCCAAAAATGACTGAGGATGGAAACGGTTACGGATTACGAACCTCCACTGGTTCCGGCGGGGCCGGCAGAGCGGCGAGCGAGGCGAAGAAGGCGTCCACCCGGTCGAGCACTTCGGAGGTCTCACGCGCGCTCTGCACCTGGCGTCGCAATTCCGTTCCGTTGCGAACGCCGTGGGTGAACCAACTGGCAAACTGCTTCATTTTGCCGATGGCACCGGGCATTTCTTCCGCCACCAGCATCGAGTAGTACGTGCGGATCAGTTGGTAGCGGTCCGCGTCGGTCGGTTCGCGGTAGGCGCCGGTGGCGAAGTACTCCGCGAGCTGGCGGAAGATCCAGGGATTGGAGGCCGCGGCGCGCCCGATCATGACGGCATCGCAGCCGGTCTGTTCGCGCAGTGCCTGGGCGTCCGGCGGCTTGAACACGTCGCCGTTGCCGATCACGGGAATGCGTACGGCTTGTTTGACCTGTTGAATGATCTCCCAGCGCGCCCGCCCGCTGTAGCCTTGCTCGCGCGTGCGGGGGTGGAGGGCCAGCCCCTCGACGCCGCAATCTTCTGCCAGATGAGCCACTTGCAGGGCTACGATCTCCTCATCGCTCCACCCGGAGCGCAGCTTGATGGTGAAGGGAATCTCGACCGCGGCGCGAATGGCCCGAAAAATTTGTCCCAGCAGCGCCAGGTCGCGTAGCAGGCCAGAGCCGCCGCACTTCACCACTTTCTTGGCGGGGCAGCCCAGGTTCAGGTCCACGATGTCGAAGCCCAGGTCCTCGATTTGCCGCGCGGCGTCCGCCAGGTGGGCAGGGTCGGCGCCGAAAATCTGCGCGGTGATCGGCCGTTCTTCTTCTTCGTAATAGAGATAGCGATGGGAGCGGAAGTTCTGGCGGATCATGCCCTCGCTGGACACGAATTCCGTCATGATCAGGCCGCAGCCGCCCAGGCGCTTGATGAAGCGGCGAAAAACCGTGTCGGTAATGCCAGCCATGGGCGCCAGGATGTGCGCCGGCCGCACCACGACGTCGCGAATTTGCAAGCGTTCAAACATCATGCTGAGGAAATTGTACCATTCCCGGGGTTCTCCGGAAGATAACTTCGTGCCGCGCCGGCTGGCGCATCAGACTCCTGCCGTTGGGAGCGGGGTAGCCCGGAGGTTAGGTAGCGACGAGGTGCGCGTTGTTCAGCGCTCCTCGGCGGCCCTTCCTCTGGAATTCAAGCATGCGAAATCATGTTTGTATCGGTGGGCACGAGGTCTATAATCCCCGCCATGTCGCGCCTGCGTCCCCTGCGACCCCTGCGGAGGGATTTGAGAAGATGCAGACATGGGAGAATGGCGAATGGCAAAGCCGCTGAGGAGCTCTGAAGAACGCGCACCTCATCGCTACCCCAAAATGACGTCCGGGGAAACCGGTGCGCTACCTCGCTACGAACTCCTGGTCCCCGGGGCCTTGCGAGGAAGGAGGCTCTAATGCCGGAGCTATCCCCCGAAGAGCGAAAACGTATTTATGAGGAAGAGAGGGCACGAATCGAGGGCGGGCGACCGCGACGGAAATTGCGATCCAGTAGGGTGGCGCTCACTACCATCTGCACACTTGTACTCGTCGTCAGTGCGGCTGGTCTTGCGTACCATGAACACAGGATGCACCTGCTCAAGCAAAGGCTTGGGGATGCAATCGGCTTGGACCTAGGACTGACAGAGACGATCCTCAGCACCCATTCGGAGTCTTCCAAAATCACTTTCGGGGAAATCTTCGGGCTTTGTAATAAATCCGTAGAGACTCGCACCAGTCTTATTATTGAATTGCGCGGGCTATATCCGGAACTGGACTACGGGTTGAAGACACGGCTCATCCAGTACCTGAGCGCCGAAAACGAGTTTGTCCGCGCCATGCGCGACTACTACAAGGACGAAATGGAATTCTCGACGGCGATGGATTCCTACATCGAGGGCCTTAAGGAGACGCCTTCCTCTGAGTACGGATTGGATTTTTACCATGACCGGGTGCGCCAACTTAAGGCGAGGAGCCTGGACAGCGCCGGTGAAGCTCAGAGGAGCGCAGATGACTTCCTCATGGCGTACGATAAGATGACTATTGATATCTGCATAAAGAATGCAATACAATGTCCTTCAGGAGGGACCTGCTATGCCCCGACTGAAGGGCAGTGCTGATTTGCTCGAAGACCGTCGTCGACGGGCGCTGGCCTTGTGGGACTCGGGCCTGTCGCTGAACGCAGTGGGGAGTCGGGTCCGCTGCGCCGCCAGTTCCGTGATGCGCTGGCTGCGGGCACGCCGTCGCGGTGGCCCCGACGCCTTGCGGGTGCGCTGCTCGCCCGGACGCCCCCCGAAGTTGGGCCGGAGCCAGCGACGCCGCTTGCTCAGGCTCCTGCTGAAAGGAGCCCCCGCCCACGGCTATCGGACGCAGTTGTGGACCACGGCCCGCATCGCGGAAGTCATCGCGCGCGAGTTCGGCGTGCATTACCATCGCGATCATGTCGGTCGGCTGATGCATAGCCTCAACTGGAGCCCTCAGAAACCCGAGAGGCGCGCCGTCGAGCGCGACGAGCGGGCTATCGAACACTGGAAGCGGAAAGACTGGCCGCGGGTAAAAAAAACGCCGCGCGGCTGGGTGCCCACCTAGTTTTTGCCGATGAATCGGGCTTCCTCTTGGCTCCCTTGGTGGTTCGAACTTGGGCCCCCCAAGCCTGCACCCCGGTGCAGCGCCACCGGCAAGGGCGCCGGAACAAAATCTCCGTCATCTCGGGAATCTCGGTCAGCCCCCAACGACAACATCTGGGCCTGTACTATCTGCTCTTCTTCGACAACATCGGACAGGAAGAAGTGTGTCGATTTCTCCGCGAGTTGCTCCGCCACCTCCGCGGTCCAGTCATCGTTCTGCTGGACAACTCCTCCACCCACACCGGCCCCCCTCTCGCCCAACTCCTGCGGCGACACCCGCGCTTACACCTCGAGCACTTTCCCGCTTACGCCCCCGACCTCAACCCCGACGAAGGGGTTTGGTCCTGGGCGAAACGCAACCTCGCCAACGGCTGTCCACTTGACGTGGACCAGTTGATGGAGTCCATCATCGCTTCCATCAATGAGATTCGACGCTCTCCCCAAAAACTGCGCGGCTGCATCCTTGAATCCGACCTGCCTCATTTTTTGTCCTAAATCGTTGCATTATTTATGCAGAACCCAATAAGGAAGAGGCTGCCATTGCACGGGAAGCGCGCAATGCGGGCCTGCGCTTCGAGCCAGTCTTTCAGAAGTACGCCGAGGATAACCGGAAAAGTGCAGAGGTCACAAAGAAAAACGCTAAGCAGTTGGAAGATGATGAGGAGGCTGCGACTACGGCAGCCGCGAATTTGGAAACTGCAAGGCAGACAGCCGCAAAATTGGAAGCCGCAAAAGAAGCCCGCCGGGAAGATGAGCAACCATTGCTGCTGGTCGATCCAACCCCCTCCGATGCTGTTATCTACGTGGATGGCGAGTACGTCGGTATCGGACCGCCTCCGATCGCTTTGTCTCCTGGCGATCATAAACTCAGGGTCACCTTTGCCGACTGCAAGCCATTCGAAGGGTCATTTCACCTCGGCATCGGCGAGCATAAGCAGATCAAGCCTGTAGTTGGCTGCCCCAGGTAGAAGAAAACGGTCTCAGGGGTCGATAACGGTACCTGACACCGTTCTGACACCCTGACACCGTTTCCACCGTTTCCCTCTCGGGCCGCAGTTATGTCGGTTGTTCGGGCCGTGCCGAGTGCGGTTGGCTTTTGAGGGCTTCATATGCTGCATTGATTTCCTTCATCCGCTTCTCAGCCAATATTTGGAACTCAGGAGCCAGCCCCACAACCTTGTCAGGATGGTACATTTGCGCCAAATGCCGGTACGCCGCCGAAATCTCATCGGCAGACGAGTTAGTGTTCACTCCCAGCATTTTGTAGGCTTGGTCAACGAGGGCGGAAGTCGCAGGAGATGACATTGAAAATGTCGAACGCTGCTCTTCAATTACCCCGATTTGACGATGGACTTCCCGCCAGCAATTTGCGAAAGCGATACTCGCACCCACGCTCGACGTATTCAGGTGTATGTTAAGACCGCGTGACGAGGTCAAGACCACCACACCATATTGCACGACAGGCAATTGAGCATTGTTGGTGAATCGCCGGTCCGGTCCTCCGCGCTTGTTAACGTAACGCCAAGTATGATCGATAATGTTAGCGTCCCTTGGCACATACCCATCCTCGATGAACCTAGTCGCGCTCTGTTCAATTTTCATATCCGAGTACGATATACCTCCGAAGGAGCCGTGTTCGAGGTAGAGGGCTGCATCGGGCAGGAAGAAAAGCTTCGCACGTCCAATGTCGATACACGGCACCGCGAGGTTGATTTTTACTCGCGGGGGATTCGCCTTACTCACCCGTATCGAGCCTCGTCGAACCAATGTCGAAGCGCCGGCATTGTGTTTCCAATCGGTTGTGTCTGACGATGCCTGAATCCGCCAGACTCGCTGGCAATTCTCTAAATGGGTCGCCGCTTCCTGCACGAAGCCGTACTTCTCCTTTTCTCGTTGATCCAACTCGTAAAATAACCGAGTGGTCCGTTTTTCGCTGTTCCGCCGATGCACGAACATTCCGAGAACAGCCAGTCCGACTGCACCTAGTAGCCACACGCACCCGAAATAAAATGAGCGCGAAGCGGCGGCTTTTGCGCCCTGGTCTTCCTGAGTACGCACTGCCCAGACTTGCGGAGGGAGTTCGGCCAGAGCGGAGGGAGTTCGGCCAGAGATGTTGGGTGCGATCCTTTCCGGTTAACGGTGCGAGCGGCTGATCTTCGGTTCACGGCGAGAGGGGCTGGGGTCTTGATAGGCGGTGGAACCAAAAGCTTCGTTGCTAAATCATCAAGTCGCGAAACCGCCTCATCTCTGGCGATATTCTCGTCATGGTCTAGGTTGCTGTAACCAACCAGAGTCCACGGGGCGTTCGCTGGAGAGGTACAGGGCGAAGGTTTCTTCACCTTTTGTTGGGCCAACTCTTTACGTTGCGGATTCTGCGTAAGGTTGTGGATCGCCTCGTTTAGGGCCGCGACACAGGCATTGGGAGTAAAGGCGAACTCCGTGTGCACCGATTCGTAACGCGCCTTTCGGATCGGAACGATGTTAAGTAAGTCGTTGGCAAGCACCGAATTCGGGTATCCATAGCGGAGCACGAACTCGGAGTATTCATCAACGGGACTATCCACGGCCTGAGGGACCAGCGGGGAGGCCAACTCAGGAAGGTTGTAATCGGGCATGGGAAAAAACGCAATACACGCGCAAATGACCAGCGCGACCGCGAAAATGTAAACTAGCCACGCTGGATTCGATGTCTTGGCCCGTTCATTCAACCGTTGGATGAGGGTCTGAGCAGAACTGTCCACAAGATCAGAAACGTCTGCTGTAGGTATCTCCTCAGAGTGGACTTCAGAAATGGGGCTAGGCGGAGGCGGGGGACTCACGCTGCCGTCGCCACTTCGGCCACGACTTGAAAGTGACTCGCGATAATAAAAGCCGTGGCTGCCAACCGTGACGTACGTCGTCCCACGGGGTGTCATCGTAAGCCTGGCACCTCTCACGCCGACCGATGCGCCCACGCCCGACTTCGAAAGATTGATGCGGAATGGCCCGATCGACATCCTTCGCCGGAAGAAAAAACCCATCACCTTCTCCTCTCGCGAAAAGGTCGGCTTGCATTTCAGCTCCGAGGTGCGATGGACGCGGACGCGAAACGCCCGTTGACTCGGAATTTTTTCAGTGGTAGTTATACGCCTGCCTATGCAATTGGACAATAGCTTTCGGAGGGGGCAGGGGCAGAACGGTGTCAGGGGCAGAACGGTGCAGGTGCCGTTTTCTTTCCATCGGAGTCCGTAAATCGGATCAGGCGGACCGGAGGCGGACCGGGGCGGACCGGGACAGACACCTCGTTTCCGGGTTTCCTTTCCGGGGGAAATGGCGTCCGCCCACCGCCGCGATCGACACGACGGGGGCCAGCCTGCTGGTGGCGTGGGTGGCCGTTGATGGTGCCGACCCGGCCGCGCCCACCAATACCCCTTAGTTGGCAGGCCCTGCCCGTTTATGCATTTTTTGCTTGACAGAACGGTCCGGATGTGCTAGTCTAGGTGTGGTGGCTTATGCTATCTCGAAGGGAATGCCCAGTCGCGGCGGGGTCTAGTATCCGTTCCCGTGCCGGGGCTTGCCTCGAAAAAGCTCTAGCCTCGCGGCAGGCGAGCCATCCCGCCAGTTTGTCGGCTTTTCGCACCCGCCAGACCGAAAAAAACAAAATTCGGTGAAAGAACCGGATGAGTTGTTGAAAAATAAGCCACTTAAAAACAGTCAGAATGCCCGATGCCGATGAGTACCTGATTCCAAGGCACTTAAGCTCCGTATAGTCGTGTTTTTTGCCCTTTTTCATCCATCTCTTTTGCCCTCAGTGCGTTGGGGTCGTTTTGGGCCTTCGTATCCATGGTCTGATCCGCAAAATTCCCGCACAAACCAGGCAAAAGACCAGCTTTTCAGCGGCTTTTCCGACCCTTCGCGGCGCGGGGTGGCTAGCCTCCCCACGCTTCAGCAGGTGGCGCCGAGGTAGCGCTGGTCAGCTTCCTCGGTGGTTCGGCCCGTCGATGGCAGATTCAAAATTCAAGATTCCAGATGAGAGGCAACGACCATGCCGATCAAACATGACGAAGCAGGTGGCGCCGAGGTAGCGCTGGTCAGCTTCCTCGGTGGTTCGTCCCGTCGATGGCAGATTCAAAATTCAAGATTCCAGATGAGAGGCAACGACCATGCCGATCAAACATGACGAAGCGGGTAGCGCTGAGGTAGCGCTGGTCAGCTTCCTCCGCACGTCCCGTCGATGGCAGATTCAAAATTCAAGATTCCAGATGAGAGGCAACGACCATGCCGATCAAACATGAAAAAATCACCCAAGACTTGGAAGCCCCGAGCCGGTAGCGCCGAGGCAGCGCTGGGCAGCTTCCTCGGCGGTTCTTAACATGGCAACACCTAGAATAGATATTCTCATGATTGCTAATGCCCGAGCGGACGAGCCGCAGACGAAGCCCAACGGCGGCTGCGTCTGCGCTAACGTGCTACCGCGCTGGACAAAAGATGCGAATCCGAGTATGTTTTCGGCTCGATCACCAAGAGGGAGGCGACCATGACCAGCGATAAATTCGACCGGCGATTTTTCTTGAAGGCAGGGGGCGTTTCGGCACTCGGAACGCAGATGGCCCTGGCGGGTGGAATGCCCGCGGCGCAGGAGTCCGCTCCGGGCGCTCCGGCGAACGAAAAGGCCTTTCCCCAGCTCGGCATATTGACCTCGTACTCACCGCAAAAGCTGGCCTTCGCTGCCGCCAACCACTATCAAGGTGTCGCCCTGCGGGTCGATCGTGCGCTGAACCCCCGCATGTCCGATTCGCAGATTGACCAGGTGATGGCGGCGGCGCAGGAGTCGAAGATTCGCATCATCAGTCTGGAATGCATGGATCCCAACCACATTGCCGCCGACCCCGACAAGCGCCGGCAGGCCATTGCTACTTTCATTGAGGACCTGGAGTTTGGGCATCGGCTCGGATGCAAGTTCGTGGGGACGTTCAGCGGCGGCAGGGCGGGCGCCTCCATGGATGACCAGGCCAAGGCCCTGGCCGAGACCTTCAATGAGAACTACCTCCCGGTTTGCGAGAAGCTGGACATCAACACGGGATGGGAAAACTACCCTTGCGACGCCAATTTTGCCACCGTCCCGGCAGCGTGGGAGAAGGTCTTTGATCTGGTGCCCAGCAAGCGCTTGGGCCTGGAGTTCGACCCGTCACATCTCGTACGGCAGTACATCGACCCTGTGCAGGCCGCCTGGGACGTTAAGGACAGGATTCATGGCGTCCACGCCAAGGACACGGAGATCATCGAGCCGGTTCTGCAAAAGGTGGGCATTCACGGCAAAGGGTGGTGGCGATACCGCATTCCCGGCCAGGGACTGATCGACTGGCCGAAGTTTATCAACGTGCTCTTGCAGGCGCGATTCAGCGGGGGAGTGATCGTCGAGCACGAAGATCCCTTCTGGGACGAGCCTCCCAGCAACGGCGCCCCGGACTTCCCCCAGGCCCGCAAAGACGGGTTCATTCTCGCCTCACGATTCCTGCGGATGTATTTGCCGGGGAGGCTAACTTAAAGGTAGGTGGTAGGTCGAAGGTGGTAGGTAGGGAGTGGCTCCAACCTTGTCGGGATGCGCTATCATCGAATTTCCCTTTGGATAGGCCGTTCCCATATGCGACCTACCATCTACCACTTGCCACCCACGAGCTACGCTCTGCCAATCCTGACCTTCCGCGGAAACTGCCCATTATCTTCCAGGAACGTCTTTTTCGTTTTCAAGTCGGCGGCGGTAGGTTGGACGGCTCCATTTACGTCGGTGGCGCGGGAAACCAGTGTGTGCTCGCCCGGTGTGGCGCCTTCCCATCGGTAGGTGAACAGCTTCCACGAGTACCGGCTGTTGGTTGGCGCGAGTGTCGCCTTCTGCCAGGGCCCACCGTCGATCTGGACTTCCACCGAGGCCAGCGGTGTTCCGTCGTTCAGAGCAAAGCCCAGAACCTGATAAGCCCCGTCCGCCTTCGTCACCTTGGCAATCACCGACTTCAGGTGCATGCGCGTGATTTCCGTCTCGATCCATTGCGTCTGGGGATCGCTGTCCTCGCCGGAGCCACCCACGCCCACCACGGAGCGGTACCAGCGCGCCTGAAAGTTCCCCAGGAAACGGTCCTCCTGAAGATGAATTTCCACCAGCCACTTCACGTTGGCCACGCCGTACCAGCCGGGCATGATCAGGCGCACCGGAAATCCCTGCTCGCGCCGCAAGGGCTGGCCGTTCAATTCGTAGGCCACCAGCGGCTCCGGCTTCAAGGCGTTCTCCAGGGTCACGCTGCGGCCGAACTGTTGCTCCAGGTGGTACGTCTGCGTCCGGAAGACGACGTCCTGAGGGCCGCGGTCGGCGCCGAAGAACACCACCTCACGAGCTTTGGAATCCACCCCCACGTGCCGCAGCAGGCTCCTCAACGGCAAGCCCGTATAGCGCCCGCACGAGACGAGTCCCTGCATGGCGTGCGGACTGTTGCCGGAACATTCATAGCCCACCGCCACTTCCGTCGAGTGCATGGAGCGAAGGTCCGCGAGCGAGAACTCCGCTGGCTGCTTTACCAGCCCCGTCACCCTCAAGCGATACGCGGAGCCATCGACGGCGGGAATCGCAAAGTGCTGGACGTGAAAGAACTGGTCGGCGGCGGTGAACGGGCCGTCGATGGCGCGGATATCCAGCAACTGCGTGGAGGCTTTGGGGTTGCGCGGATTGAAGTTGGCAGGAATATCGGTAAAGGTCACGTCGGCGTCGTCCGCCGGCAAGGCCCAATCCGGCAGCAGCGCGAGCAGGGTAGTTGCGGCCAGTCCTCTTCGCAAAGTCTCCCTCCGGCTGATCCGTTGCGACATGGTGTGGCTCCTGTTTTGGTCGATGAATAGCCCGCAACATTCTAACTGCTCTTGAAGGGAATCTCCACCACGGAAGTGACACGGCTTAGAAATGGTTCAGTGCGTTGAACTTCCATCCCAGTCCTCCACGGCAAAAAAATTACGACAAACTGTCGTTTTTCGCCTTCATTTTACGCTATTACAAGTAGGGGGCAAATAGGTGAAATTTTAGGGGAGACCGGCGATGACTACAGGACAAACGCACGACGACGGCGGCGCGCCTTGCCTCTCAAGTTTGGGCAACGGTCGGCAGGGAATGTGACATCTAAATGTTCAGTCGGGTAGCCGGGCAAATTGTCACATTGGATTGACTGGTTCGTTGGAAGTCCGAAAAGATGGGCGCGGTCCCCCGTAGCTTATAAGCCCTCTGAGCCCCTCGGCTGGGAGCGAACGGAAAACAGCAAGACCTCACTCCAGAACTGCCGTGTGGAAGGAGATTCGCATGCCCTTTTACGCTCAGGGTGACAGGCCTCTTGGGATTACGACTCCCCTGGGTCAGGACACACTGCTCCTGACCGGGTTGCAAGGCTTCGAAGCCATTTCGGAGCTCTTCCTCTTCCAGCTTGATCTGATCGCCGAAGCGGGAACGCCCGTTCCTTTCGACAGGATTCTTGGTCAAAAGGTTACGGTCGAGCTCCAGCACGCCGTGGAAGAAAAAAGGTATTTTAGCGGGATTGTTAAAAGCTTCAGCCAGGAAGGTTGCGACATCAACTTCGTGAAGTTTCAGGCGGAGATGGTGCCCCGGTTTTGGTTGCTGACCAAGAAGGTGAGGAGCCGCATTTTCCAGCAGCTTCCCATTCCCGATATTCTTCACTTGGTGTTGGGCGACCTGGATGTCACTTACGAATTAACGGGTAAGTATCTTCCGCGCGACTATTGCGTGCAGTATCGCGAGTCCGACTTCGCTTTCGCCAGTCGGCTCATGGAAGAGGAAGGGATTCATTATTTCTTCCAGCACAGCAAGGATGCTCACAAGATGGTGGTCAGCGACTCAGCCACGCGGCATCCCGAGGTGCCCGGGCAAAGCCGCGTCATTTACGATGAACTTTCCGCAGGCGTCAGGGAAGACACGCGCATCAATAAATGGAAAAAGACCCAGGAATTGCGGGCCGGTGTCTACACCCTGCGGGACCATTGCTTCGAGCTGCCGGGCAGGAATCTGGAGGCGAAAGAGAAGTCCATTGGCAGTGTCACGGTGGGCAAGGTAAGCCATGATCTGAATATCGGGGGCAACTCTGAGCTTGAAATCTACGACTACCCTGGCGGCTATGCGCAGCGTTTTGACGGCATCGGCCGCAGTGGGGGCGCGCGCCCGCAGGATCTGAAGAATATTTTTAAAGACGGCGAAAGAACCGTGCGGATTCGCATGGAGCAGGAAGAAATCGCGGCCTTGCGGATCGAAGGCGCCAGCGATTGTTCCCAATTTGCGCCTGGACACAAGTTCCGGCTCGAGCAGCATTTCGACGCCGATGACGATTACCTGCTGACGCGCGTCGAACATACGGCCCGCCTGGGCGAAGGCAGCTATCGGAGTGACCGCGAAGCCTCAGGCTTCCATTACGAAAACTGCTTCCGTTGCGTTCCCGTGGCCCTGCCTTATCGCCCCCAGCGCGTGACACCCAAGCCGGTGATTGGCAGCGTGCAAACGGCCACGGTGGACGGCCCGCCGGGCGATGAGATCTTCTGTGACAAATATGGCCGCGTAAAGGTGCAATTCCACTGGGACCGCGAGGGCAAGAAGAACGGCGACAGCTCGTGCTGGTTGCGAGTAGCGCAAGTATGGGCAGGCGGAAGATGGGGAGCATTCTTCTGGCCCCGCGTCGGTCACGAAGTCGTCGTGGCGTTTGAGGACGGCGACCCCGATCAGCCGATCATCGTGGGCAGTGTTTACAACGCGGAGAACATGCCGCCCCTCGCTCTACCGGCAATGAACATGTTTTGCGGTATCAAATCAGCCAGCGTGCGGGGAAAGGCTGGCCAAAATTTCAACAGCATCGTTTTCGTAGACCTGAAGGGCTACGAGCATTTGGCGCTTCAGTCGGAGCGCCACATGGTGATGAACGCCGAATACGACGTTGACGCGCGGGCCGGCCGACACCACTTTCATCGCATACCCAGCGCGCAAGTGACGACGGTTGGCAGGTTGCCCGGCGGAGGGTAAGCAGGGAAGGCTTGCCCGCGCATGCCGGCAGGAGTCTCACTGCCGCAGGCTCGAGGATAGAGTCGAGGAGATACTGATTATGAGTACCAATACGAACCCCAAAGCGGGTACGGGAGCATGGGACCCGGCGGTCTCTGGAGCCGCGTGGGTCGCGCCGCAGCCCCAGGCGGTGCTCGGCATGAGTTCGAGCATGGTCTATGGGTCAGCCTTCGCCGGCACCGCGCCCCTTTCCTTTCAATTAGCGGGGGGAGGCTTATTGAAGCTGATCGTCGATCCCGTGGGTTTTTGGCAAGCGTTCGCCGCTGGCCCGGCTCCCACTTGGGCTAACGCCATCTTCGGCAGCGGGTCCCTGGGAAGCTCCCAGATCACTCTAGGCACCTCCGCCAATCTGGTGATGGGACAGAGCTATGATATTGTTGTCGGCCCTCCGAAGGTTACCATCGACTATTCCAACCTGGGAATGCAAGCGGTGACCCAGGCGCTGGGCATCGTGATGTTGGCCGCGGCGATTGCGTTCATGATTGCCTACGATTTGATCACTGAAGACGACAAGCGCGCCAACTTTGTGATGGTATTTCAATGCGTGGTACAAGCCGCCTTAGGGATCATTATGGTATATCAAAATAACGTCGATCTCGTTAACCGAGAGACCCGGAAAGGAATCTACGAGGCTCTTGCCACCAAGGACCATTATGTTCTCGAAGAGCCCGCTTCCGTTGCCGCCCGAGTGTGCCCCTTCGTAGGACCTACGGAAGTCCTCTTGGCGGCAATCATTCCGCCTATTGTTGACACGATTGGCGAGAAGAAATTGGACGCGCTTGTTCAGGGCCAACAGCCTGAGCACGGGGCCTACGTTTCCGTATCCTTGACGAACATGCCGAGTTAATACTCAGACGGGCGGGGTTCGGGTGGTGACAAAACGCGGACCGGTCTGGCACGTAACACACTGAAGGAGGAATGGATATGTCTTCGAATGGAGATAACTTAGGTGGCGGCTCAGGCGGGGGGCCAGTTCCCGGCCCGATGGACCACAGCCGCTTTCTTGACGGTAGGTACGCCATCGCCGCCAACCAGGTCGAGTTGCTGAGCCGGCCCCCCATGCCACCCTCTCCGCCGGGGCCCAGCATCATTACCGTCGCGGCGACGGACTTGGTGGGGATGCAGGGCGAAGTGGACATTCGTGGTGCCGCGGCAGTGCGGATTACAGCGGGGCCGCCGATGCTCCCTCCCACGAACACCGGTTCGACGCAAGGCATTGAGATCGTCGTTGGCGAATTACAAAACGTAACCATCCAACGTGGAATGCTGCCCGGTGTCGACCAGAAGATCGAAATGACGCCCAGCGGAATCACTGTCGACGCCGGAGCCATGCCCATCACCCTTCAGAGCCTGACGCAGATCACCCTGTCAGTAGCAGGAGGACTGAGCACTATTACGTTAGGCCCGCAAGGCGTGACGATCCAGGGCGTCCTGGTGCAAATCAATTAGTCGAAGGAAGAGCACAACCGATCGCGTCGGCACGGATTTCGCCCCTGCGCTCCACGCCGCGACGGGGGGCGCCACGGAACCTGCGCGACATACCGTGTCGCTTGCGAGTTATTGGGTGGCAAAAGCAGGGAGGAGTTCTGAGCATGGGCACGACTGCTCCGGCCATTCCATTTGAGCGACTAGCTGTTCCGGAGGCGGACCTCGACGGCGGGGCGGCTTGCCTTAGCATGGTCTACCGCTCCTTGGGCAAGAAGGTCACACAAGCTGAAATCGGGCCGGCCATCGTGCTGCAGAACCGCTTTGGGCGGATGACCTCCGCGACCCACTTGATGACGAAGAACGCTTTGAGTCAGGGCTTTGCCGCCGTCACCTTTCAGGCCAGTCATCCGCTCCAGGCGCTACAGCTCTGCTGTGAATCAGGCGCCCGCGCCATCCTGAACCACCGTCCGGCGGCCGATTCACCCCACGGGCAGTACACCGTACTGGTCGATGTGGACGTGCGTGACGTGGTAGTGCACGATCCGTTTTACGGCCCATCCCGCCACGTTCCCCATGATGAATTTTTCGAACTCTGGCACCCGCGCTTTCCTCACTCCGAGATCGCGGGTTACCTACTCACCGCCATAGCTGTCAAACCGCCCGTCCCGACCCCCTGCTGGCTGTGCGGCACGCCCATGCCGCCGGACGTCGCCTGCCCAGGCTGTGCCGAACTGGTGGGATTGCATCTGAGCGGGGTACTGGGCTGCATCAACCAATACTGTATTGCTCGCACTTGGAACTACATCTGCTGCCCCGCTTGCGGCTACAGCTTCACCCTGGGCCCTGAAGGCAGCCAGGCTCAACCCAAGCATTCTGCTGCCGGCGCACAACCGGTAGCCTCTCCGCAGGCAACCCCCTTGGACCTTGGCCGATTATTCGCTGTCGTGGACAAGTTTACCGATATGATTATTGATGTCCCGGGGGCAGCCGCTCACCCTGAAATCAAGAAGCATCTCGGCGTCCTCGCCTCGAGCCGACAAACAATCGAGGAAGCGGTGGCGCAGTCGATGGTGCACCGCGAGGCCCATCAGCAGACGTTGGCGGAGCTCGCCCAAACTGCCCAACAGGCCGCGGAGGCCCACCGCAAGAAAATGGAAGAACTGAGCCAGCAATCCGGTCCGTTGGATCCCGCTGCTCTGGGCCGCGCCCTGCTCAAGAACCTTGGCTGGGAACCCTGACAGCGAAAGGTCGCACGGTGATTACACGGGTAAGTTACTGATTTCGCGCCGCCTGGACTTGAAGTCACTCTTCATTAATTGCCATTTCCACCGCAGGTTCCTCACCGCAAAAAAATTCTGTTCTGATGTCATATTTGGGCTTCATTTTACGCTATTACCAATAGGGGACAAATACTCCAACTTCTGTACGGATCGTGCAAGCGCCGAGCCGGGCAGGTTTACAGGTCACGTTCTTCTACGACACGGGTGCGGGAATGGGCTCGGCGGGAAGATAGGGGATTGAAGTGATCCCGATCGACTCGCAGAACCGGAAAGGAAACAGTCATGCCGTCGTACACCCAAGTTGATCGGCCACTTTCGATCAACACCCCGTTGGGACAGGACATACTGTTGCTGACCGCCTTCCACGGTGTGGAAGCCATTTCCGACCTCTTCCGGTTCCAACTCGATTTGCTGGCGGAAGTGGGTTCGACCATTCAATTTGACAAGATTCTGGGCCAGAACGTGACCGTCAAGCTCCAACTCGGCGCCGCGGAAACGCGATACTTCGACGGCATTGTGAGCCGTTTGAGTCAGGGCTCCCGCGACGCGAACTTTGTGAAGTTCCGCGCCGAAATGGTCCCACAGTTCTGGCTGCTCAGCAAGAAAGTCAGGAGCCGGATCTTTCAGCATTTGTCGGTGCCGGACATCCTTCATGCAGTGCTTGCGGATTTGAACGTAAGCTATGAGCTAACGGGCACTTACTTCCCACGCGACTACTGTGTCCAGTACCGCGAATCGGACTTCAATTTTGCCAGCAGGCTGATGGAGGAAGAGGGCATCCACTACTTTTTCCAGCACCGCGAGAGCTCGCACCGGCTGATCGTCAGCGACTCGTCCAAGCGGCACCCTGCCGTGCCGGGCCAAAGCCGCATCACCTACGACGAGCACGCTGAAGGCGTGCGCGAGGACCAACGGATCTGGCACTGGGAAAAGACGCAGGAATTGCGCGCCGGGGTCTACACCCTCTGGGACCACTCCTTTGAGCTTCCTGGCAGGAACTTGGAGGCGAAGGAAAAATCCATCGGCAATGTCACCGTCGGCAAGGCAACCCACAACTTCCAGGTCGGCGGCAATGACCAACTTGAGATCTATGACTACCCCGGCGGGTACGCGCAGCGCTTTGACGGCGTCAGCCGGAGCGGCGGGGCACAACCGCAGGATCTCAAACCCATCTTTAAGGATGGCGAGCGAACCGTCAGGATTCGCATGGAGCAGGAGGAAGCCGAGGGCCTGCACATTGAGGGCGCCAGTGACTGCCCGCAATTCGCTCCCGGCTGTAAATTCAGTCTTGATGGGCACTTCGACGCCGACGACGACTACCTTTTGATGCACGTTGACCACACCGCACGCCTTGGAGAGGGCAGCTACCGCAGCGATGGTTCGGCGTCGGAGTTCCAATACGAGAACCGCTTCACCTGCCTTCCCGTCGCTCTACCGTACCGACCCCGGCGCGTGACTCCCAAGCCTGCAATCGGCAGCGTCCAGACGGCCACCGTCGTCGGCCCGGTCGGGGAAGAGGTCTTTTGCGATAAGTATGGCCGCGTGAAGGTGCAATTCCACTGGGACAGGGAAGGCAAGAAGAACGCCGACAGTTCCTGCTGGCTGCGAGTCGCCCAAGTGTGGGCGGGCAAACAGTGGGGAGCATTCTTCTGGCCGCGCGTGGGGCACGAGGTGGTGGTGGCCTTTGAGGACGGCGATCCCGATCAGCCGATCATCGTGGGCAGCGTCTACAACGCTGAAAACATGCCGCCTTTTGAGATGCCAAAGAAGGTCCTGCTTGCCGGTATCAAGTCCGCCAGCGTGCGCGGCAAGGCTTTTGAGAACTATAACGGCATAGTCTTTACCGATGAGAAAGGGCACGAGCACCTGGCCATTCATTCAGAGCGGCACATGACCTTCAATTCCGAACTCGACAAGTCATTTCACTCCGGTCGGCACAAGCACGAAGCCGTATCGAACATGTCAACCTACGTGGTGGGCTCGTTGCCCGGCGGCGGCAGCGGCGGCGGTGGTGGCCCTGACGGCTTTAACCCGATGGCGCATACGCCCCCGGCAGGCGTCCCGGGCGTCAACTCGATCATGGTCTATGGCGAGAACCTGCAGGTGGCCGTCGGGATCAACAACCAAGTCGCGATTGGTAGCAATCTTCAGATTTGTGTCAACCCGGCTGCCATCGCCGAGTCGCTCGGCCTGGAGACCCCGCAGCTCATTTCCGGATTGGTAGGCAGCGGCGTGGGCGGGAATATGCAACTCACCCTGGGTAGCAGCGCCAACATTGTTTTGGGCGAATCCTTCAACGTCAACCTGGGAAAACAGAACTTTAAGCCCAACCCGGCCGAGCACCATATGGGCACGGAAATCCTCTGCGGCATTCTCGGGGCGCTGATGCTGCTTTGGGTCATTCTCTACGGTTTGGCCAAGACGGAAGACGCGCGCGTCACGATGGTCGTGACATTTCAGGCGTTCCTCAGCGTCCTTTTGATGACCCTGATGACGATCGAAGAAACCTACTCCCGCACCAAAGAGGCTTGGGATGTCGCCTTGGGAAGACTGTTCGTGAACAAGACGGTGGACACCGCCAACTCGACAAGCGGCATCGCCGATGCGGTCTTAGGGGTGACGGAGTTGATGGTGGTCTTGGGCTTGTTGGTCGCACCCGCCATCGTCGGCGCCAAGACGGAGTCCAGTTCGGGTTCGTAATGTGACCACCCCCGCGCGAGCGCGCGGCCCCTCCTAAAGTAGGAGGGGAGCCGTGCAAGCGGGAGGGGGCCCGGCAAATATGAGGGGAGTCTTGCAACTGGGAGGGGAATTTATGTCAGACATAACCGGTGAGATTCTTCGTCCATGGGGAGGCCGTTCGGGAGGCGGTTCGGGCGGCGGGCCCGGTGCACCCGATACCCAGGACCGCATCGAATCGGCCGACGGTTCGTATGCCATATCGGCGAATCAGCTGCAACTGCTGTGCCGGCCTCCGCTGCCGCCCGGAGTCCCGCTGCCCAGCATCATCACCATCGCCGCGCCCGGCATGGGCACTGATGGCCGGGTGGATCTGCGCGGCAGCCAAGGTGTTCGGGTCACCGCTGGTCCGCCGCCGCTGCCGCCGACGACCTCCGATTCCACCAATGGCGTGGAAATCATCGTGGGGGAAGCCCAAATGGTCACCATTCAGCGTGGCTTGATACCCGGTGTTGACCAGAAGATCGAGATGACGCCCAGCGGTATCACTGTCGATGCCGGTACGATGCCGATCACCATTCAAAGCCTGACCCAAATCACTCTTTCGGTTGCGGGTGGGTCGAGCACCATCGTTCTGGATCCGGCAGGGGTAACAATCCAGGGCATTACGGTGCAGATCAATTAGTCGAGGATGCGTATGAGCGGCAAGCCATTTTTCAGCGCCACGGCCACCACGGCGGCGGAAATCTGCGCACGCTTTAACGTGAAAAAGGAAGTGTTGGCGTTATTGCGCCAGGGAATGACGCCCGAGGAATTTGTCGGGGCCCTCGTGGTCGGCAAGCATTACGTGACGGGCATCGAATTCATGGCGTTTGCCATGCCGCCAAGGGAATCCGTCTGGTGGGGTTGCCTGTGCGCCCAGCACGTGTACGGTGAGGCTATTCCGCCGGCTGAGAAGGAGGCCGTTCGCGCCGCTGTTCAGTGGGTGGTACAACCGACCGAATCTAATCGAGTGGCGGTGCAGGGGCCGGCGCAAATGGCCGGTCAGGCCACTGTCGGAGGCGGGTTGGCGATGGCCGCGTATCAAACGGGAAACATCGCTCCACCCAACATGCCGCCCATGCCTCCGCGGCCATTTGTCTCCGCTCGGTCGGTGGCCGGGGCCATCAAGCTTGCTTGCACCAAGGCGGATCCGGTCAAGATCGTTGAAACGCAGCGTTTGCTGCTGGAATTAGGAATTACCGTCGCGGAGGGTAACCCTGGCTGACAGATCCATCTCGAATTTGAGCGAACCGCTCGCAGCCATTCCCTACGAGCAGCAATCCGACCCCCAGAATCGGGACTGTGGTGCGGCCTGCCTGAGCATGGTCTACCGCTCGCTGGGCAAAGCGGTGGCACAAACGGAGCTGTGGCCGGCCGTCGCCAAGGAGAACCGGCTCGGAAGCCTCTCGTCCACGACCCATTTGATGACAAAGGATGCCTTGGAGCGGGGCTTTGCCGCCGTCGCCTTTCAGGCCCGGCACCCCTTGCTGACGCTTTTGCAGTGTCGTAACCATGGCATTCGCGCCGTCTTGAACCATCGGCTGCACGCCGAGACCGGAACCGGCCACTACACCGTGCTGGTGGATATCGATGATCAGCATGTGACCCTGCACGATCCCTACTATGGGCCGTCGCAACGGCTTACCCACACCGAGCTTATGGACCTTTGGCAGCCGGGCTTTCCGGGCTCGGAAGTAGTGGGCTTTATGCTGATTGCCATTGCGCCGCCACCGCCGGCGCTCTCGGTGTGCGAGCTCTGCCAGACCCCCATTCCCGCCCGCGTCGAATGCCCGCACTGCCAGGAACCCGTCGAACTTCAGCCCGATATGGTCCTGCGCTGCATGACCCGCAGTTGCATCGCCCGAGCGTGGAATTACATTTGCTGCCCGACCTGCGACTACACCTGGACGTTCGATCTTCCGTCGTCAAATGGCGAGGAAGAGGCCGTGGACCTACCCGCGCCCGCTCCGGAGAATCCGCCCCCCCCTCCCGCCGCGGCGGACGACCCCTGGAAGCTCGGCCCGATGTTCGCCAAGCTCGATGAGTTCGTCAGCCACGTACTCAGTCTGCCCGTGGCAGCGAGCCACCCGGATATAAGGAAACAGCTCGACTTCATCATTGCCGGCAAAGACAAGCTGCGGTTGGCGCAGGCGCAGGAGTTGGTGAACCAGAAGCTGCACCAGGAGAAATTCGGGACGCTGGTGGAGGCGGCGCGGCAAAAAGCAGTAGAACACGAGAAAAGGATGGAAGAACTCAATCGGCCAGCCGCACCGCTGGATCCCCACGAACTCGGCCGCGCCCTGCTGAAGAACCTCGGGTGGGACTCCTGAGGCCACAGCGCATTATCCCCAAGAATCCCCCGCGAAAGCCCGTCCTATTTGTCCGCGGCTTGCACACGTGCGAGTATCTTCTGTACGGAGCGCGCTAGGTCGCCGGGGGAGGCAATTTCATAGACGCTCCCGTCAAGCTGCTTGGTCAGAATCGCCAGCGCATCGGGCAAGTGAGCGCCGCCTATGAACGGGAAGTACTGAAGGTAATAAAACCGGGGACTGAGCGTTTCCCGCAGCGGCACGCTGGAGCGCGGAGTGCCCTCAAAGTAGTGCGTTCTCGGTCCAAGGAAGATGGTGACATCGGAGGGCTCGGCGGCCGTCACTTCCTCTTTCGCGTAGCTCAGCAGCATGTCGGCCCATCCTTTGCGATGCTGTAACACCTGATAAGAGACAGTTCCCAGCTCCAAATTCTGCAGCGCATCTTCCAGCTTGATGAACCCGGCGTCATCGAAGCGCTCCTGGCGGAAAAGCTCGCGCTGCTGATCGAGATTGAAGGCACGCACGCGCACCGACGCGCAAGGTACCTGCCGAAGCAGGGAAGAGAGGGATTGCAACAGGAATGCCCGATCCCACGCGCGCAGCGAGGGAGTGCGCGGATTCAGCGGAGCGGCGTCCAGCAGGACCGTAACGCGCAAGCCTTTGGCATCCATCCGAATGGGCCAGGGCCGTATAGCGAGGGGGAGAATCGAATGCGGAGGGAAGGCTACCTGCGCGGCTTGCTGCCTCCCGCTGCGCTTCACATGCTCGTCCCAACTCCTCCGTGATATCCGTCCGCTGCTGCGGTCGCCCACCAGGAGCTCCACCCGGTAGTTGCCTTCGCCCACGGCCAAGCCCCCTGTCATGACTACTTTTTGCTTCAATCGAGCGGCGGTTATTTCCGGGAGATGGAAGGACTGTCCCAGGTATTGTGGTGTTCCACCTTCCGGCGTGACGCGCGCGAAGATCAGGAGATCGGTGTCGTGCCCGGCAAATCGGGTCAACGAACAGGTAACCCAGTACGCCAACTCGAAGCGATAGGCGAAGTCGAAAATCGGACTGCGCGGCTGGATGACGCAATGCAGCGGATCGACAGGCCTGGCATGGTCGAAAACATGTGCGATCCGCTCGCTCTCAGCAGTGTTCAGGGGTTGCTGTGCCACCGCGGGCAGCACGGAGAGACAACCGATGGCGACGCTGAACAGCGCGAGGCGGCATTTGATCTGCACGCGGTGGTACCTCTGTCCGTAGTGTACAGTTGCGACGCATGATTTGCAGCCGCATTCGTGAATATTTGGTGCGCAACGCCCATCCGGCCGCGAGGGCTTTAGTGCTGCACGGCCCCTTGTGGCTGGGGATTGGTGCGTCGAGTGCGGACTTTGATGGCCGCCAGCGCCACGTACGGTTGATACCGCGAGTAGTGGTACTCGATTCCCGCCGGCTGGGGAATGTGCTCCGGTAGGGCAAACGTCAGCGGCGGCGTGGGCTGCTGATTGAAGTCGAAGCAGTCGTGCATATCGTTCGCCAGCCCGTCGCGAGCGGTCAGATGGGGAAGATTGAAGCGTAGTTCGATGAACTTCAGCACGGAGGTGAAGTCATAAATCATGTGCGCAACGTAGCCCGGCTTGGCATACGGAGAAATAACGATCGCGGGAACGCGCGGACCGTAACCAAAAGCGTCCACCATGGGTGGCGGCACGTGGTCATAAAAGCCTCCGTAGTCATCCCAGGCCAGGAAGACGACGGTGTTCTTCCACGCGGGGCTCTCCATCAGTGCGTTCAGCACGCTGGTGACGTGCCACATGCCTTTGGCCACCGGCGCCAAGGGTTCCGGTGGATGCTCGCTGTCTTCAAACGTCGGCACAATCCACGACACGGAGGGCAACGTCCCCTGTTGCAGGTCCCGATAATACTCCTTGAGATCGACCAGCCGGGACATGCGCGAGGGATCCTCGCGCACGCTCCTGAACCCGGGCAAGGGGTTCCAGAGGGAAAACTCCTTGGGGCGGCCAAACCACAGCGCCGGCACGATGCCGTAAGTCTCCTGGTCGGTGGGATTGGGGCGCGTCTCCACGTAGTATTTCCAGGAGATATTGTTCCTGCTGAACAAGTCCACCATGGAGGCAATGGTCAGCCCGCCGGAATCATCCAGCACATCCTCCAACTCTTCAATGCTGCCGGCGCCCTCGATCAGCCCGCCGGACTGCGCGGCCACCGAATAGAGGTGATTGGTCAGGCTCTCTGCCAGTTCCGAAGAAAAGAACCGGTCGCACAGGGTGAAGCGCCGGGCGTAGGCCCAATAATTGGGGATGTCGCGCTCGTCATAGTAGGCCATGGTGTAAGGCGTGCCGTGCACATACACGAACGCGTCCATGCGGCCGTTGTCGAAGGCGGCGTGCTCGCTTTCCCAGCCATGATCCAGGTCCCAGACGGGCTGTCCTTTGGGCATGTGAAACGGCGCAACGCAATCCGAACTGCCCGGAAGCTTGGGCAGGCAAGTGGAAGGCGGAAAGCCGTCAGCGTCGGGGAATGTGCCGAAGTAATTGTCGAAGGAACGGTTCTCCTGAAGGATGAAGATGACGTGCTCGATCTTGTCGATCCCGCGCGGGGACGTCGGGACTTCGGAAGATGGAGCCTTCGCCGGCCCCTGGCTCCACGCACTTGCTCCCATCAGAGCTACCGCGATGAACAGTAAAGCTCGGGCAAACGTGATCCTCAAGTTGCGCCTCCCAAGTCCGTCATTGCTGCGTCCTGGCCCTGCCAATGGACGATACTAGCACAGCGCGGCGGACTCGCAACCGAGTCGTAGGGTCGCGCAGCGCTCGACCCGGCAGGTCACGCGTACCGCACAGGGAGTATTAGCGCGGCGAAAGGCGGGGGCCAATTCGCGTTGCCTTAATTCAACGCTTTCGGTCCGCAAACCGTGGGAAGGACGGCGTCCGCCCGTTCTCGGGCGGCGCTCCGGGCTCACTGAAGATTTGCAGAATGGGGCGTTGAACGCAACGCCTTACAGGGTGGCTTCCAGAAGGCCTACAATCTCCAAAAATTCCTTCGACCCAAAGGATGCGCTGAAGCCCATCGATTTCGTGCGGGGCAGAGTTACGGCGACAAGCTGCGCACCACTCCCCTGCGGGACAATCCGCAAAGTGCGCTGAATCTTTACCTCGCTGCCCGCAAGGCCGCCCTGCTTCATGGCAAAAGCGTCGGACTTCTTCAGCAGATCCTTCGTCGAGTTGAGTTTGGCGGTCACCGCAGCGTCCCCGGCGAACTTGCCGTCGTCGCCGAACGAGACTTCCCCGCCAATGCCTTTGTTTATCGTTGTCGCATACGCCAGCGAACCGGCGATACAGCCGAGTCCCTGCCGCAGCATATGCACGTCCAGCAGGATCGCTCGGGGCTGGACAATATCAAAGTGAATGGTGAAGAGAGGGACGACTTTTCCCCCGAAAAGCGAAGTGGCGACATCGGTGAGCACCGAGCGGGCGCTCGCGCCGCCAGCCCCCTCACTCTCCACCGCGAAGTGGATGGGACTGTTGGACGCCAACTCCTTGCCCAGCAACTCTTGTACTTTGGGAGCGACGGTTTGCCCGTCCTGCCCCATGTAGGCCAGGTTATTCATCGCATGCTCCTTGGGATTTCCCTGAAAAGATGACCGTACTCTATCCTGATCTCTCGCCCGTGTCAAACGCTAGTTTGGGAATGGGCTTGCACAACCCAAACTCGGTTCGGTGGGGATGTTCGACTCCGTCATTGCCCTGCCGGAGTCTGCGGGAAGCGGTGGGCAGCGGCGCGAGATGAAGTTTGGGAATAGCAGCACAAGGGGCAGTCAAAATCTTGGTTACACCGAGTTGCGAGGCCGCCGGACGCGGAGTACAGTCTTACGCTAGGGCGATCGGGAGATCAAGGTATGGTTTATCAGCAGCAGATTCAATTACGGACTGGCGGGCATGGCGATATGCACGACCTTACCGCGCAGGTGGCGGCGGCCGTCAGCGCCTCCAGCATCAAGATGGGGACCGTGAACGTCTTCAATGTCGGCAGCACGGCGGCCATCGGCACCATTGAGTTTGAGCCGGGGCTGGAGCGCGACCTACCCGCCATCCTGAACGACCTCATTCCTCCCAGCCACAACTATGGCCACGAGCAGGCATGGCACGACGGCAACGGCCATTCGCACCTTCAAGCCACCCTGCTCGGCCCCTCGCTGACCGTGCCCATTGCCGAAGGCCAGTTGGTGCTCGGAACGTGGCAACAGATCTTTCACCTGGAATGCGACGTCCGCGGCCGCGCGCGCACCGTCGTGGTTACCGTGATCGGGGAAGCCTGATTCCTGCGATGCGGGACGTTGCAATTCGGGCGCCGGCTGGATGCTGCACGAGGCTACTCAACAGCAAGTAGCGCGGTCATGCTTCCCAATGACCGCGGCTTTTTGGTGGGGCGCCGCGGCGCGGTCGCACCTCGAATCGTGCCCTGCCACGCCCGCGGAGGCGGCGTGACAAAAAGCCGCGGTCATTGGGAAGCATGACCGCGCTACAAATTCGTCGTTCGCCGCGAGGTTCGCGCTACTCGCTTGAATTTGTCGTGGGCATCGTAGGCGCGCCACTTCCCATGCTTGGCCGCCAGCTTGGGCAGGCCACCGCTGACTTCCACGCAAATGCCGGAGAGAACCAACCGCTCCTGGTCGGCGTCGGCCATTTGCATAAGCACTCCGGGCAACTCTCCCGCATAGCGTTTCCAAATGTGGCGGGGCAGGGAGCCGCAGCTCGAGCGCAGCGATTGGTGGACCTTGCACTGGCACGCTTCCGATGTCGGTTGTGGACACGCCGCAAGGCCATCGGCGACCTTGGCGACGCTCTCGCCGTCGAGCGCGCACACCTCGTCCTGATCGAAAACCTCCTCAAAATCGAAGCAGTCGTGCCGGCGCAATTCCACATAGCCGTGGTGGCAATCGTCGCAGCCAAAAATAGCATCGTGCGAATAGACGATGTTGTGTGAAGGGTCTCCCGGCGGAAAGCCCTCCTTGGCGAAGCACTACCAGCGGGCGCAGCCGTGTGGATCGACAGTTGAAGCAGGCGCCGCGGCTTGAGCCGGATACCAGCAGTTTTTCCTGGTCGGTCAAAGGCCGCGTGGGAAAAGACGACGCGTTGTGCGCACTCATGGTTGCCTCTTTGCGTCAGAAAGCGCGTAAAATATCGTGCTGCATACTCGGGATTGATCAGTACTGGATGGATGCCCGCCACGAGCAACCGTGCGAGGGGGTGATGAAACCGACGAGTCCTTCCGGGTGGTCCGGCTCGTAGCTTCCCTCATATTTCAATGGGCCTGCCCCGCGGTGCAAGTGGACGATGCCGCGCTCCGCCGAGTCGAGGATCACAGTGTCGCGCACTTCCAGATTGGACCGGTTGTTGCGCCAAACAGCATCGAACGTGTGGGTGTCGGCCCGGCGGGTCCACGTGCCGTCCCACTCTTCACCGTGCCACATCCCCTGATCGTCGCGCACCTCTTCCTGCACCTTCCAGATGCGTCCCAGGCGAAACGGTCCGGCCTTGGCCCACATTTCGTCTTCCGCCCGTTTGAGACCTTGGGCCACGATGGGCTGTAGGGCCGCCATCAAGTCCTGCCCTTGCTGCCCAATCGCTATTTCTCTGCCGCCGCGGGTGATGGTGAGCGAGATGGATTGCATGTCCGGATGGTTCGGCGGCTTGGCCGGTGGACGAGCGGCGGCAAGATCAATCCTGGCGACCGAGGCTTGAATCCGGGCGAGTTGCTCAGCGGATATCTTGAAGGTGGTCCGGAGCCGTCGTCCGCCTTCCACCATCGCTTCGCCATCGTCGCGCAAAACGAGATGCTCGAACCTGCCGGTCATTCCACCGCTAACGGAATAGTTAATCGTCCATCCGGTCGAGGGCGCCGCTTTCCCCTGATTTGTCGCTGGGCGAGCGCAAGTGAAGTTAATTTCGATTCCCCAAGTGATCAGGATCGCGGCCAGGACAGCGTGTGGAAGCAAAATCCGAAAATGGCGTTTCATCATTTTCCCCTCAACCGGAATGTTTGGACCCCGCGTGACATCCTGCGCCAGCCAGTGTGCCATCGGGTCAATTGGCCGGGCAGCCATTCTGGGACTTCTGTGTGTAGAACGCCAGCGCCTGGCCGTACAGGTCCAGCAGGTGCTGCCGATCGGCTTCTGAGGCGAGCTTGCGGGTCTTGGTTTCGTTGATCAGGTCGGTGACCCATTCGGTGAAGAATTGGGCGTCGGGCCGGCAGTCGTGATGGCCGGGGAGAAACATCGGGCGGGAATGCGCCAGGCGAATGGTGTCTGCCGTGCGCAGGAAACAGCGTGCGGCCACCCATGAGTAATCCTGCGGATTGAACGTGAAGTCGGCGGTGTAATCGAACGTGCCGGGCGGGACGGGAGCCCACTGGATGACCGCTCCATTGGCTACCAGTTCGATGCGGTCGATGGGTTCGCGCGCGTGGACCTCCACGTGGGCCGTGGCGACGTTTCCGGCGGGAACTGACGCGCTGCCGCTCATCGCGGCGTGTGCCGACCTCAAGGTCGGCGCTACGCCGGCGCATGCGGCGCCATGTCAGCCGATGGCCCCGCGGCGTCCACGTGGAAGAACAGCATGGGGCCGTTGGTAATAAAGCTGTCGCCCGTGCGCAGAGCGGCGAACCACTTTTCCTCGGTAAACGGCCCGTCGAGATGCACGTACACTCGATTGTAGCCCACGGGATTGGGATGCGCGCCGCTGGCGCTTCCGGCCGAGGGCGGGACGTGGAATCCGAGGTTCAGATAACGATAATAGAGGCCGAGCGAGTAGTGCAGCCAGGCCCAGCGATCATTCTCCACATGCTTGCCGGGCGGGCGTCCCCAGTCGGTGACGTCGTCCAGACCATACTGCATGAAGTGGTTGCCCAGCACCTCAATCGAATCGGGCGGCGCGAGGGCCATGGCCACCGGAACTTCCCACCACTCGGTGTTCTCGCAGTCCACCCAGGGCAGGGAATCGGCTGACGAGCGCTGGGCGCGCGCCTGCCGGATGAAGTCGAGGCCGGAGGGCGTGAACCAGGCCGCCGTGTCCAACCCCTCGAGCAGGCGAGGCAGCGACAGGAAAATCCACGCGCCCCCGCCGCGCTCGTCCTCGGCGTTGCGTAAGGTGATGAGGTGGCGCGCGTCCACAGCGATCTGCCCGGAACCGCGCGCTCCCCACACGTCGTCAGTCAGCGCCTGCATGTCCTTGCGGTGCGGCCACTGGGTGATGACCGGGCAGAAGTTCAGGTCCTCCGCCAGAATCAACTTCTGCGTGTCGGCCAGAGGGCGGTGCAAGTGAAAGTCGCCACTCCACCAGCCCCGCTGCCACATGCGAATCCAAGGGCGCAGGGGCAGTTCCACTTGGGTCACGCCCTCGGCGGCCACGGTGACGGACTTCTCCACGCGCGTGTACTCCAGTCCGTGCTCGACAATCACCCGGTAGCGCCCCGGCGGAACGTCAACGTCGCACGCACCCTGAATGACAAAACTTCCCAAGTAATAAGGCAACGCCCGATGATGCTTGGCCGTCAGGTCGCGAATCGAAGTCTTGGGCTGGTATTCCTTGTCGTTCGCGCCGCGTACCTCCAGCCGCGCCCAGATGGCCTGGCCGGCCTCGTCCCTCACCTGAATGTGCAGCGTGGCGGCCGGCAGCAGTGCCGGGAGATATAAAAGAGTGAGCGACAGAATATAAACTTGCAAATTAAGGCGATTCATAATTCATGATTCATAATTTTGAATTCATGCTCAGCCTGATCAGCACGGCGCCGTGCTTCGGCACCATGGCGGAGTAGCTTTCGGTAAACACCCCGCGGTCAACGTGCTCCCAAAGGTCGCGCACCTGCACGCGGCCGCGCAAGCCCACGTCGGCAAAGCGCACCGTCATCTTCATCAACGACCGACCTCGATTGAAAAGGCCCACTGCCTTGGAACCATCGGCCAGCGGCTTTATCCAGACTTCCAGCGGTCCTTCGCACGCGACGCGATCGCCCTGAATTCCGGAGGCGTCCTGATCGATGGCAATCACCTCGCGGTTGCAGAGGATGGCCTGAATCTCCGGCGGCATGTTGGTCAAATCGTTGCCGGCGATCAATGGAGCGGCCAACAGGCTCCACAGGCTCATCTGCGTGAGGTTGTCGACGGGCTTGAAACTGGGATTGCCGACCTCGAGCATGTCGGGATCGTTCCAGTGTCCCGGTCCGGCGAAGCGCGCCAGTCCCGCTTGCGTAAAGCCATTCTGGCTGAGGCTGGTGTAGTTGTCCTTGATGTCGTTGGTGGTGCGCCAAAGGTTTGCGCCCACGGACGGGCCCCACTCCCACACGCGATCCATGCCGTACTGGCAAAGGCTGTAGACGATGGGCCGGCCGCTGCGGCGCAAAGCGTCGCCCATCTTCTTGTAAGCCTCGATCATCATGGCGTGCGCCGCGGGCAGGTCCGTCTCCGCCAGCTTGTTGAAGGGGTCCTCCAGGCCGCAGAGGTCGTACTTCAGGTAGTCAATGCCCCACGAGGCGTAGGTCTGCGCGTCCTGTTCCTCGTGGCCAAAGCTGCCGGGATGGCCGCCGCAGGTGGTCTTTGACGGAGCGGAGTAAAGGCCCAGCTTCAGCCCCAGCGAGTGGACGTAATCGGCCAGCGCTTTCATGTCGGGGAACTTGGCGTTGGGATGAATCACGCCCTGCGCGTCACGTTCGCCCGCCCAGCCTTCGTCCATGTTGACGTATTCGTAGCCAACAGCCTTCATGCCGCTGGAAACCACGGCGGCCGCCTGCGCGCGGATGGTGGCGTCGTCAATCTGGTTCTTGAAGTGGTTGTAACTGTTCCAACCCATCGGCGGTGTGGCGGCAAGAAGCGGCGCGGCAGCGGCCGTTTTCACCGCTGCGAGCGCGGGGATGACGGCAGCCGCAGCCTTCAGAAATTCGCGCCGAGAGTGGGTTCGCAATAAGGTTCGATTCATCAGAAGAGCCGCCTAAATGGTGAATAGTGAATGGTGAATAGTGAAGCCCAAATGCCTCCCGTGCCATCGTCGAGCTGTCGATGCTTGAGTGCGGTCTTCAATCGAAAATCGTCAATCGACAATCGACAATCGCCAATCCGAAATCACCAATCACCAATGCCTCACGGGTGGTATCCGTGCGCCCGCAAATACTTCAAGAGCCCGGCGGGGTGGTCGGTCTGAATGCCGTCGGCGCCTTGATCGATGGCTGCCTGCCAGGTTTCCGGATTGTCGGCGTTGCCCAGGCGATCGACGTAGATCTTCGCGCCGGCCTGCTTGGTCATGCTGATCATGGGTTCCTTGAAGTCGCCGGCATCAAAGGCGACAACTTTGAGTTGAAACTCGTGCAGGAGTTTTTGCAGCACGGTTTCGCTCCTCGATTCCGGCATGATCCAGGCATCGGGATTGAGCTTGGCCACACCCTCAAAGAAGGCGAGGTGGTAGCCGTAGATGACTGTGTGCGAGAGCATGTCGTATTTCTTGAGCGCGGCCAGAAGCGCTTCCGGCGAGGCATCCTTGGTGTCGGCGTAGATGCCGATCTTGCCGCGCGCGATCTTGAGCATCTCGTCAAGGGCCGGAACCTTGGTGCCGGCAAACTGCGGTCCAACCTTGATGCCGGCGTCGAGCTTGCGAATCTGCTTGAGCGTCAGGTCGCGGATTTTGCCCTTGCCGTTGGTGGTGCCGTCCACGGTGTCGTTGTGCATGATCACCAGTTTGTTGTCGGCGGTTGTACGAATGTCGCACTCCACGTAGTCCACACCCAGGCGGATGGCCTCTTTCAAGGAGAGCAGCGTGTTGGAGGGAATGCCCTCGTGCGCGCCGCGATGGGCGATGACCATGATGTGCGGTTTCGCCTGGGCCCGGCCAAACACCGGAAGCAGGAGAATCAGGAGAGCCGAGAGGAGTAGATGGCGCAAGTTGAATTTCCTTTCCTGTGAAATTTTCTCAAAATATCGACTCTCAATCCTAAGCCAAACTGGCAGTTGGTCGTCAAGTTAAAATCAGGTTGCGAGAAAATGACAGAAATTGTGGCGACATCACCCCTCCAGCAGCGCATGCGAACCGAAGGTCCAAAAGCGGTGCTATTTCTGCGATCATCTGCAAAGTCATCTCACACCGGCCTCGTAATTTCAATGACTTCCCAGGATATCCCGTCATAGGCCTATTCTTCGTGCTCGGATTGTGCGTCTGGACGAGGTGCCACCGAGTTGGCGTGAGAAACAGCGTTGCTTGTGCCGAAGGCACCTTGGACTGCGGCGGCTCGACGCCGCCTTCCCAGCCGTTCCGACGCCGGTATGAGGTCCGAGAAAAAAAGCGGCGTCGAGCCGCCGCAGTCCAAGGCGCTGCGCGCGGCCGTTTCATAGCGGTGTCGGTGTTTTGGCGCCTTGTTTGTGATGTGCCCGTCGTCGCGTTCGCGCGCATTGCGGCAGGCTGCCCTTGCCGTCGATTTGAACTGCGAATGACGAAAATTCGCGTGAATTTCCTGTTTCTCTGAGATCCAAATTGCGCTCAACTGTGCTCTAAATGCATAAGATGTCCGCTTTTTTCCGGACAGTATGTCGCGGCGTCCCCGTGTTTTCATGCATATAGCGGCTTCGGTCGTACAAAATTTTATTTTTTGGGGTCGGATCCTTCTTGAAAGTGACTTTGTGTTGGGGGGAACAGTTCGCGAGCGGGCGCGTCGGATGCGTGAGGGCGACTTGCATTACGGGGACCCGCCGGGACCTTTCCTTCCGAAGGGGGATCACCAAAATGAGTATACTCACATATCTAGGCTTTTGTCAAGCGCGATGTGAGGCTAGGTTAATAATTATGAATTCGGAATTATGAATGGTGAATGGGCACCGCGCCGTGGGCGCTCTCCCTGTCCCGATCTCCTACCGTCCACGGTTTACTGTCTACCGCCTCTCCCATTTGACAATGCGGGACTGCGGCAGTAGATTCTCCGCATCTCGGTGGAGGTGATTGCGATGCGGCGGAAGAAAACACCAACAGCAGGGCACGGATTTTCGCGGCGGGAATTCCTGGCGACTGTGGGCGCTGGGGCGCCGACGATCAGACTGATGGGAGCGCCGGGCGGAAGTGCTCCCCATCCGGCGGCGCAAGAGGCAACGCCGGTCGGTAGCGGCAAGTTCACGCCCATTGACTTGGGCGCCTATTTCAATTCCTCGTCGCAGGAGTTCGGTACCCGTGATAAAGCCGCGCTGATTGGCGGCGATTCCGCCAAGGATTCGTTGATCCGCGTTCCGGGCGGCAAGCGCGATATGGCAGGAATACCGTTCCTGCTCGGGCCGGAAGATCTGGCGAGCAAGAGTTGGCTGGTGCTCAGTACCAAATCCACTCCCACGGCGACGGCTAAAGTTGAAATCTCCGTGGGCGGCAAGGCGCATTCGCTCTGTCTTACCTCATTCTGTGACTTTGATCCCGAACGAGGATCCCGCGCCGGGGACGGACGTGTTCCAAAACGTGGGCCAACTGCTGATGAATGTCACGCTGATCTACGACGATGGCGCGACCCACGTGCTGCCCATCCGCCGACGATATGAAACCAACGCGGTGGTCGAGCCTTGGGGCCACCTTAGCTTTGCCGCGATGCCGCCAGGAAAGATGCGGGCCACCAAGCTTACTGACCCTTTGAACTCGGCGACCGGGTGGGGCAATCTTCAAACCAGCATCGCGGGAGGCGGCCCGGGGAAATCCGGGTGGGGATACACCTGGGTCTGCGCGCTGGAAAATCCCGAGCCGGACAAGTCGGTTCGCGCGGTCCGGTTGGAAGCTGCGGGCGAGGACAGCGTGGTAATCTGCGGCCTGACGCTTTACCATCGCGCCGGGAATCCTTTGCGATTTGAGCCGCGCGCCATTTACCGGTTCACCCTGCCGGAAGGCGCGGCGGACTCGGATCGCTGGAAGGTGACCGCCGATCTCGGGTGGATTGCCCGCACGTTTGCGCTCCCCGATTTTGAGCCTGCTCCGTGGCTGGAGTCGCCGGTGCCAGGGTTGGGAGAACGAACGCGCATAAACCCCGACACTCGCTTTCTCTATGCTGAGGTGATGGCCAACTCGAACGCTAGGCTGACGCTCACCGATGCCAAGGCGGAGAAGCGGTACACCTTTGATCTCTCCCAAGTCGTTCCGGGCAGCGAATTGGCTGCGACGGAAGGCGGCGGAAGTATTGAGATTGTCGATCACGGCCGCCAGTGGGTTCACTTCCGGGTTGTCGATTCGGAAAGCAAACGACCCACGCCGGTGCGCCTGGCATTCCGCTCGAAGGAAGGCCGCTATATTCCTCCCTACGGGCATCGCACGGAAATCAACGACGGGTGGTTCCAGGACTACGGTGCCGACGTCAAGCTGATGGACGCTTCGTTCGCTTATGTGGACGGCACGTTTCAAGTGGAACTTCCGCCGGGCGAATTTTACCTGGAGATGACCAAGGGCTTTGAACACCAGGCGGTGCGGCGAAAGCTTGAGATCCAAGCGGGCCAACGCGAGATGACCGTGGAGATTCCGCGCTTCACCAACCTACGGACGAAGGGTTGGGTGACGGCGGACACGCACACGCATTTCCTGTCGCCGCCGACAGCTCTGCTGGAGGCGCAGGCCGAGGGCCTGAATCTGATCAACCTGTTGGCGGCCCAGTGGGGAGATCTGTTCACGAACGTGGGCGATCTCTCGCAGGGACCGCTGCTTTCTGCCGATCGCGACTCGATGGTGTGGGTGGGAACGGAGAATCGCCAGCACATTCTGGGACACATCGGGCTTGAGGGCGTGCAAGGGAAGGCCGTGTTTCCCATGTCGGCCGACGGGCCCAGCGAGGCGTATGCGGGCGACCCGACGTGGACAAGCATGGCCGAGTGGGCCGATGTCTGCCGCCAGCGCCAGGGACTGGCCGTGGCGGTGCATTTCCCCTATCCCACGGGCGAAATCGCCGCGGACATTGTGCTGGGCAAAATCGACGCCGTTGAGATTTGGCCGCAGGACGATCCCAAGGCACATCACAAGGTGATCGAGGAATTTGACAGCCTGCGCTATCTCGATTGGTACCACTATCTGAACTGCGGTTACCGCCTGCCGGCGGTGGCGGGAACCGATAAGATGGGCGCTTACATGCCCGCGGGGACCAATCGCGTTTACGCCTACCTGGGACATGAGGAGTTCAACTATCCCAATTTTGCCAAGGCCGTGCGGGCCGGGAACACGTTTGCCACCTCGGGACCGTTGTTGATGTTTCGCGCGGATGGCCACGCGCCGGGAGCGGAAATCACGCTGGGCGCCGGTGGCGGCACGATTGAAGTCACCGCCGATGCGCAATGTTTTGTGCCGATCCACCGCGTCGATGTGATCTTTAACGGCAAGGTGGTTGCCTCGCATGACGAGCCGAAAGGCGCGCGGGAGATTCACCTGGCCGAGAAAGTTAAAGTCCAGGGTCCGGGATGGCTGGCGGCGCGATGCTCCTCGCAATCCGGACCGACCACGGCGTGGGGATTCAAAATTGCCGCGCACACGTCGCCGGTTTATGTGAACGTGCCGGGCAGGGAACTGTTCTCACCGGAGGCCGCCGCGTACTTCCTGAAGCTCATTGACGGCGCGCAGTTGTACGTTGACAACCTGGCTACCCGCCCCGACGCGGAAACTTTTGCGCGGGTTCGCAAGGTCTACACGGACGCGCAGGCGGCCTTGCACCAGCGCCTGCATCAGCACGGAATTCCACATTAGATTGGAGGCAGCGCCATGGCTCGCGAAATGAATCGGCGCGAAATGCTTATGGGCACTCTGGCCCTCGCCACTCCACAACTCACTTCCAAGTACCGCATCATCGATCCCCACGTTCACGTGTGGGTGAACGATCCGCGTTATCCCTGGGCGAAGGAGACCACCAACCCGCCTAAAAAAGACGCCACGCCGGAAATGCTGCTGGCGCTCATGCATGCCAACAACGTTGCGCGCACGGTGCTGGTTCAGGTCATCCATTACCGGTGGGACAACCGTTACACGGCCGACGTGATGAAAAACTATCCGCAGTACTTCCGCGGCGTCTGCCGGGTGAATCCGGAAGACCCTGCCGCGCCCGACCACCTTTCGCACCTTACCAAGCAGGGGTTTCATGGCGTGCGCATCAGTCCCACGGCCGATGCGAGCGGTGATTGGATCAACGGAAGTCTGATGCCGCCGCTATGGAAGCGCGCCGAATCGCTCAAGGTGCCGATGCAGGTTTACACCTCAATCGGCCGCATTCCGGATGTCGGCCGGTTGGTCGAGCGCTTCCCGGACCTGAACGTGATCATTGACCACATGGCGGACTGCCCGGTGGACCAGCCGCACGAATTGGAGAAGCTGATCGCCCTGGCGCGATATCCCCGGGTGTACGTGAAGATCTCCCACACGTGGTCGCTTTCCAAACAGCCTTATCCATGGCTCGATGCCCAGGAACACGTCAAACGGTTGTACGCAGCTTACGGCCCCCAGCGACTGATGTGGGGCACCGACTGGCCTGTGCATGAAGCGAACACGGTCTACAGCAAAACGCTCTCGGTGGTTCGCGACGATATGAAGTTCCTGAACGAGGAGGATAAGAGCTGGATTCTGTCCAGGACCATCGAGAGAATCTGGAAATTTGCGTAAAAAGGAACAAATCGGAAAAGGAACCCACCATGCAAAAACACGGTTTGACGCGCCGGGAAATGCTGGCCGGTTTGACCACGGCGGCACTGGCGATGCGCGTTGGACAAATCAAGGCCGTGGCGCCGGGATTCAAAATTGGCGCGTGCGACTGGCAGATCAACAAGCGATCGGACCCCGCGGCGCTGGAAGTCGCCAAGACCATCGGGCTCGACGGCGTGATGGTTGATATGGGCGACCTGAAGAACGACCTGCACTTGCGGCGTCCGGAAGTTCAGCAGAGTTACCATGACGCGGTTAAGAGCACCGGGATCGTTGTGTCTTCCCTTGCTCTTGGCATCCTCAATCATATTCCGCTCAAAAGCGATCAGCGCGCCGAACAGTGGGTTTCCGACACCATTGACGTCTGCAAAGCAATGCGTCTCAAAGTGATATTGGTACCGTTCTTTGGCGACGGGGACTTGAAGGGTGACAAGGCGGGAACGGATGCGGTGGTGGCGGCTTTCAAGCGCTTGGCGCCGAAGGCAGAACGGTCGGGTGTGATCCTGGGGGTCGAAAGCTGGCTGAGCGCCGAGCAGCACGTTGACATTCTCAATCGTGTCGGCTCTCGCTCCGTGCGGGTCTATTACGACATGGGAAACTCCCAGCTCGCGGGGTGGGACGTTTGTAAGGAGATACGCTTCCTGGGCAAACGCATCTGCGAATTCCACGCCAAGGATTATGATGATCTCTTCGGCAAGGGCTCAATGAACTTCCCCGCCGTTCGCAAGGCGATGGACGATATTGGCTATCGCGGATGGATGCAAATTGAAGGTGTCAAAAGTCCTCTCGGTGCGGTGGAAAGCGTGCGTTATGATCTGAATTATTTACGTACGATTTTCCCTCCCACAGTTTGAGCGAAGTGACACAGGCACTCCTGCCTATGCCCGAAGTGAGTCTGCCATGCGCGAGTGGCACAGGCAAGAGTGCCTATTCGCGAAGGGAGTCTGCCAAACGCAACTGGCACAGGCAAGAGTGCCTGTGTCACTTAAGCCAGGTACCCCAGACAAGGATACCGAGGTATTTCATGCGACGAGTATTGCTCCTGATCGGTTTGGTGGCAGTGGGTTTGTACTTCATCGCGAAGCCGCCCATTGTGCTTAAGGGAAGGTCCAGCGGCGTCGAACCGGTGGCGCCGGCGGGCGATCGGCCCACTGCCATCAACCCGTCAGGCGAAACGGTCTTGCCGAACGGGCGTCTGATCACTCCACGGGGTGTGCAGGTCACCGTGGAGCCGCACCCTTATGGGATGGCGCTCAGCTCCGATGGAGAGGTTTTGGTTACAGCCAATATCGGGACATGGCCCTTTTCACTCTCGATCATCAAGGATCTTGCGACCAGCACGCCGGAAGTGGTGCAGATCCCTCCCGGCTACCCGCCGAAGCACTCGGAAGTGGAGCCGTCCAGCGTTTACCTGGGGCTTGCCATCGCTGATGACAACCGCACGGTTTATGTCTCTGAAGGTGATACGGGAAACGTTGACGTTTACGATTGGGTAAGCAAGCAAAGACTACAGCAGATTGCCTTTGACGGCGAGTTCAACGGCAACACCTATCGCCACAGCTTTAGCGGTGCGCTCGCGCTGTCACCGGACGGCCGGTATCTCTATGCCCTCGACCTGGCGCACTTCGAATTAGTGGGCATTGAGACGCATAACGGGCATATTCGCTGGCGAGTTCCCGTGGGCTGGCTGCCGTTTGCCGTCACGGTGAGCCCGGATGGCAAGCAGATTTATGTTTCCAACGTCGGCACCTACCGCTACTCGGTATTGCCGGGTTTTGATCCTAAACGCAAGGGAGAGACGGGGCTGGATTTTGCGCCGTTCGCGACCGGAAGCGTCGCGGCAACGCGCGGCACCACGATAGGAGGGAAAGGAGTGCCGGGTCTGGGCGATCCCAACGCGCCGGAGTCCAATTCAGTCTATGTGCTCGATGCCCAGCAGACCACGCCGAGAGTGGCGGCGCGCATTCGCACTGGGCTGGCGATTGGTCGGCAATCCGTGGGCGGGTCAAGCCCCGGCGCCGTGGTTGCGGGGACCGACCGGCTTTACGTTTCCAATTCTGCCCAGGACAGCATCAGCATCGTGGAGACACGGCGGAACTACCTCATCACTACCGTCCGACTCGAGCCATCGGACGTAGTCGGCGGCTTGCGCGGGGTTCTTCCCTTTGGGCTTGCACTCAGCCCCGACGAATCGCGTTTGTACATCGCTTGCGCGGGAATAAACGCCATTGCCGTGTTTGATACGCGGCGCGAAGCGGTACTCGGTTATATCCCCACGGGGTGGTTTCCTGCTCGCGTCGCAGTAAGCAAAAACGGACTCACACTTTACGTGGCGAACGCCAAGGGTTATGGCGCGGGGTCCAACGGCGGCGCGAATTTCCGACCAGGACCCGAAGGTGACTACATCGGTGACATCACCAGAGGGACGGTCTCCATCATGCGCGTGCCTTCGGACGCCGAATTGGCGGAACTGACTGCCGAGGTGCTCCGCAACAACTTTGGCCCTGTCGCCGGCGCGCAGCAAGGACCGAGGGCCGTTCCCAGTCCACTGGCTCACCGACCGAGTTCGCTGATCCGCCACGTCGTGCTGATCGTCAAAGAGAATCGCACGTTTGACGAAGTCTTTGGCGACCTCCGGGCGGTCGGCGGCCAGGAAGTGAATGGCGATCCTACGCTGGCCCGTTGGGGAATTGACGCGGACGTTCATGAAGACCCAGCGCGCCTGCTGGAGCACGCGCGTGTAACGCCCAATCATCATGCCCTCGCCCAGCGGTTCGGCCTCAGTGACAACTACTACGTGGACTCCGACGTTTCCGTCGATGGGCACCACTGGCTGGTGGACAGCTATCCGAATGAGTGGTTGGAGAGCTCGTGGCCGCCGAGCTACGGAGAACGCGCCCATTTCTTCTACGACAACGACGCCCCCGGCCGCCTCGACTTGGGAATCGACTCTTCACTCCACCCGGAAGATTATCTCGAAGCGGGTTCGTTGTGGGATCACTTGGCTCGCCACGGCGTATCGTTCCGAAATTATGGCGAAGGGCTGTCCGGGGAATTGGACGAGGGCTATGAGCCGACCGGATTGCGGCTTGGCGTCAATATGCCGATGCCGGAGCCGCTTTTCTCCAACACCTCGCGGACTTATCCAATGTTCAACACCTCGATTCCGGACCAATACCGGTTCGAGCAATTCAAGAAGGAATTTGAGCAGCGCTACGTCAGCGGGCGAATGCCCTTGCCGCAGTTCATCTACATCTGGCTGCCCAATGACCACACGGCAGACCCGCGCCCGCAGGATGGCTACCCCTACCGCGCCTCCTACGTTGCCGACAACGACTTGGCGCTCGGGAAGCTGATCGATCTGTTTTCGCACAGCAAGTTCTGGCCGCAAATGGCCGTGTTCATCACGGAAGACGACGCGCAGAACGGCCATGACCACGTGGACGCGCACCGCAGCGTGCTGCTGGTGGTCAGCCCCTATTCGCGCCGAGGTGTTTCCCACGTGCACACGAGCATGTTGAGTATTTTGAAAACCACGGAGCACATCCTGGGCCTTCCGCCTCTGAATCAGTATGACGCTGCAGCCCGTGACCTGGCGGATTGCTTCAGCGACGTGCCGGATGTTACGCCTTACATGGTGCTGCCGTCTGACAAAGACGTTTTCGATCCTGCCAAGGCGCGCGATCCGCTCTACAGCCTGCGTCACGGTAAGCCGCTTCCACCTTCCGAGCCACTCGATAACCCGGCGCGGATTCGGCGGGAGATGAACGGAGGGCGGTAGAGCGGGAAGAGCAAGTCAGAAGGCAAAGTGCAAAAGGCAAAAGTCAAAGTGTGAGTAGCTGTTTACGGGGCTGGGGCACCATTACGCCTCGCCGCCGGTGAATGTCGCGCGAAGGTTGGCCCGCTTCAACACTGCTGGATTCACGATGTTCTCCGGCCGTATGCCGTTGAGCACGGCGGCCATTTGCCGGGCGGCCGTCTCCCGCAATTCCACCACGGATTCTTCGGAGTTGAATGCCGCGTGAGGGGTGATGATGGTTCGCGGGTGCAGAATCAGCGGATCGTCAGCCGGCGGCGGTTCAACGGCGAGCACGTCCAGGCCTGCCCCGGCGATCGTGCCCTCATCCAGAGCTTGTCGCAACGCATCGGGATCGATCACAGGGCCGCGCGACGTATTGATCAGAAATGCCTGCGGTTTCATCTTTCGCAGGGCCGCGAGATTGAAAAGCCCGCGCGTTTCCGGCGTCAGCGGAAGATGAATCGAAATGAAGTCACTCTGCTCCAGCAGGCCGGAAAAGTCCACGATTTCAACTTCAAAGCCGCCAAGGGAAGTACGATCGACGTAGGGATCATAAACGATTACGCTTAGTCCCAGCCCGCGCGCCTTGCGATAAAGCGCCCTGCCGATTCGGCCGAAGCCGGCGATCCCCAGCGTCCGTCCGCGAACGCGAAACAGCGGCGTTCCGGCTTGAAGGTCGTAGCGGCCGGATTTGACGGCGCGATCAAAGAAGGTCACCTTGCGGGCGAGCGAGAGCAAAAGCGCAAGGGCGTGATCGGAAACCTCCTCCACACAATAGGCGGGCACGTTCGTGACCACCATACCTTGTTGCGTGGCCTCCGCTACGTCGATATTGTCCAGTCCAATCCCGAATCGCCCCACGCTCAGGCAGCGGGCCGCCGCGCGGATCACGGTTGCGGTAACGGACTTCCAGCAGGTCAGAATGCCGTCGGCCTCCGGGGCGAGCGCCGTCAACTCGTCTTCCGCGCCGGTTTGAGCCACCAGGAGTTCGGCATCCGCAACGGCGAGGATAGCCCTTTCAATTTCCACGCCTTTCCAAGCGTAATCGGTGATCAGAACTTTTCGTGTCATAATCGAAAACTATAGCATCTTCGCTGTTTATGCTACCGCACTTTTCGGATATGATGTGCCGCCGCTAACTCGCTCCTTGTCATTCCGGTCAGGAGGATTTATGGGTTCGATTCCGCGTCGAGCATTCTTACAGGACGTATGCTTCATGGGGGCATCGTTGTGGCTCCCGGTAAAGACCGCCTATGCCAACCCCGGCCAGGAGGCGACTGCGGGCGTCGCCCACGTCAGCTTGAATGGGACGTGGAAGCTTTTCTATTTTCCCCAGGGAAAGTATCAGATCACGAACCCTGACCAGTTAAAGGAACACGGCCTGGCGCCCATTGAGGCCACGGTGCCCGGCGAAGCGCCGCTTGACCTTTCGCGGCACGGCGACCTGCCCGCGGACCTGTTCTTCGGCGAGAACATCAAGAAGATGAAGCCCTTCGAACTGTACGAATGGTGGTATCAGCGCGAGTTCGCGACGCCGGCGGGAACTGCGGGGCACCGGCTGGAACTGCGCTTTCACGCCGTTGACTGCCTCGCCCAGTATTGGCTGAACGGCAAGCCGCTGGGGGAATCGCAGGACTCAATGATTGAGATTCCGTTCGACGTGACCGGCAAGCTCAATGCCTCGGCGCCCAACGTCATCACGGTGCGGCTGCGCTCGCCCATCATTGAAGCGACCAAGAAGGAATATGACCCTGCTTACACGGTCATTGCTTTGGATACAAATCAGGAGGCGAATTGGATTCGGCGGCCGCCGCACAGCTACGGTTGGGACATCATGCCGCGCGCGGTCTCGGCCGGACTGTGGCGGCCCGTTGAACTGATCGTCCACGCGCCGCAGGAAATCAAGGACATGTACTTTACTACGCGCGAGGTGGAAGGAAATCGCGCCAACCTGATCGTGACCTACGAACTGACCACGCAGCTTGAACTCATCCCTCAACTGCGATTGAAGCTGACGGCGCGTTGCGGCGATTCCACCTTTACTCACGAGCACAAAGTGGAATTCCCGGTGGGACGCATGGAAATTGATGTCCAGAATCCCAAACTGTGGTGGCCGCGCGGATATGGCGATGCCAACCTGTACGATGTCACCACCGACCTGCTGCAGGGCGAACAGGTGGTGGCCACACGGCACGACACCATCGGAATTCGCAAGGTTGACCTGGCTCGGACGGAAATCACCACCATGGAGAAGCCTGGCCAGTTCATGTTCAAGGTGAACGACGTGCCGATTCTGGTGAAGGGCTCCAACTGGGTGCCGGCCGATGCCTTCCACAGCCGCGACGCCGGACGGTACCAGCGAATTCTCGATATGTTCGTTGACCTGAAGTGCAACTTCCTGCGCAGTTGGGGCGGTAACGTTTACGAGGACCACGCGTTTTTTGACATCTGCGACCGTCACGGAATCATGATCTGGCAGGATTTCGCGATGGCGGACGCGGTTTATCCCATCACCGATGACTTTCTTGACTTGATTCGGCAAGAGGCGGTCTCAGTGGTCAGCAAGCTGCGGAATCACCCGTCGCTGGCGCTTTGGACCGGCGACAACGAGGTGGACGGGGCCTATCTGTTCCACGGCCTGGACCCGGCGCACAACAAAATCAACCGCGAAGTCATCCCCGAAGCTGTTTTCCGCTGCGATCCCTACCGGCAGTATCTTCCCAGTTCGCCTTATATCTCACCGGAGGTGGCGGCCACGGGCGACCATCGGCTGATGCCGGAGGAGCATCTCTGGGGGCCGCGGGACTATTTCAAAAGTACGTACTACACGGAGCACACGGCGGAGTTCGTCAGCGAGGCAGGCTATCACGGCTGTCCCAGCCTCTCCTCCCTGAAGCGCTTCATTGCTCCCGAGCATCTCTGGCCGAACACCAACGATCCGCAGTGGATACTTCATTCCACGGACTGGGTGGGTCGGCCCTATCGCATCCAACTTATGGCTAATCAGGTGCAGGAATTGTGGGGCGACGTTCCCACCGACATCGAGAGCTTTATCCTGGCCTCGCAGATTTCGCAGGCCGAGGCAATGAAGTTTCTCATCGAGATGACTCGCCTCCGCAAGTGGCACAGCACGGGCCTGGTTTGGTGGAACGTCATGGACGGCTGGCCGCAAATCTCTGACGCCATCGTGGACTATTACTTTAATAAGAAGCTCGCCTATTATTACATCCGGCGCGTGCAGGAGCCTATCTGCGTGATGGTGGACGAGCCGAAGAACTGGCATTGCCGGGTTGTGGTGGGAGACGATTCGCGTGAAGATGCTTCCGGCCACTACCGCGTTTGGGACGCGGATTCGGGCGAAACGTTGCTTGAAGGGGACTACGCGGTGAAGGCCAATGAAAACCTGGAACTCGGCCAAATTCCCGTGTTCCATTCCGGCAAGCGGCTTTTCCTGATCGAATGGACGGCGAACGGCAGGAAGTACTCGAATCATTATCTGCAAGGTCTGCCGCCCTTCCCACTGGGCAAGTACAAGGCGTGGCTGGAGAAAATCGCGGCAATGGAAGAAGGATTCGACGCCGCCAGCATTGGGAAGTGAGTTTGACTCGAAGCTTAACCGCCATTAAACTTAGCGCGGAATCTTGCGGGTCGAGTCAGTCAGGCTTAAACGCTCCCACGAACAGATCCCAACGTGCGAGGGTCTATGGCTTACCGCTTTTCACGTCGGCGCTTCCTCCAAACATGTTCCATGGCCGCCTTCGGAGCGGGAGTGGGGCCGGCAAGAGCCGGCCTCGCTTCGACGGAGGCTGCCGTCAGCGAATACCGGCGCGGTGGCATGGTCTACCGGCGGCTGGGACAGACGGACATCCACCTTTCCCTGTTGGCATTCGGCTCTCACACCGACCCCGATTACAAGCGCCTTGTTAGCAGCAACGCTGCGGTGTTGACGGAAGCGGGGCAGGCACGCCGCGACCGCCAGATCGCCCACGCTTTGGACCTCGGCGTCAACATGATTGATACCTACGAGACCGAGGGGCAGTGGGAACCTGTGGCGCGACTGGTCCGCTCCCGGCGCGATAAGGTGCTGGTTTCAATCTGCCGGCAGTTTCCCCAGTTCGTCGGCGACGACATTGATCAGGCCGCCAAACTTTACGGGCATGTGGATCTGTTCCGGATTTACCTGGGCGATGGAAATAAAGTGAATGACCAAGCCTTGGAGGACTGGGACGTCCTGCGAAAGGCAAAGGAAACCGGCAAGGTGCGAGCGCTGGGACTGGCAACCCACAGCGAATCCATGATGCTCAGCGCCTTGCGAGAGCTCGATGACTTGGATTATGTGATGTTCCCTTACAACTTCATCCACGCTCGCGCCGGGTACAGCCAGTTTCTGCCGGCTGCCATCGAGAAGGGAATTGGCCTCATCGCCATCAAACCGCTCGCTGCGGGGTCGATCGTTAATTTGGACCCGCGGGCGCGGCGCGGATCGAAGCCTGAAAATGAGCGAGTAGAACTCTACGAGGCGCAATACCATCCACTTTTGCCGACGGTCGTGGCCGACTTGACGAAGAGTCTCTCCCGCCTTCCTGATGAAACTCTCTGCCAGGCGGCGTTGCGGTTCATCTGCTCGAAACCCTTCATCGCCTCAGTGATGCCGGGGATGTTTGACGACTATATGGTGGACGAGAATTGCCAGGCGGTCACCCGTTACGCGGAAATGACACGGGAAGAAGCCTCGGTACTGACCTCCGCCAAAAGAATGGCTGAGTTGCGTGGTCGCGGTTGGTTGCCGTCACACTACCGTTGGCTGGACGAAAAATGGCGCGCGTAATCATCGCAGTGGCTTTGTTTCTCTTACCCTTTAGCCTCTGGGGTCAGACGGAGATTCAGCAGGCGGGGGTTTGTTCGAGATGTCACGTGGTCGCCGTGCTGGAATGGGGCCTCTCACGCCATTCCCGGCAAGGCATCAATTGCCAGGCCTGCCATGGCGCCAGCAAGGGCCACGTGGTGAATGAGCGCAACGAAGTCAAGCCCGACCGCATTCCCCACGGCGCGGCGATCGCCAACTTGTGCGCCACCTGTCACGGTTCGGGGTGTCCAAAAACCCGGCAAACCACCGATTGCCAGTCCTGCCACCACGTTCACGCCCTGGTAAATCCCAAGCAAGCGCCGTCGGGAGAGGACCCTGATCTGGCGAGACTTTACGCGCGCCGAGAACAGTTCCGGCGGCTGATGACGGCTGGCGATCAAGCCCTCCAGCAGCAAGACTGGCTGCATGCTCAGGACAGTTTTCGCGCGGCCCTGGCGCTGATTCCCGGCGACACTCGCGCGACGGCCAAACTGCGATTAGCGCAGCGCCGCCTGCATCCGGGGTTGCCCGGCTTTGAGGTTGTCGGAAGCAGCTTTGATCCGCAATCGGGCTTGCCCACAGTAGTGAAGGTCACGGGCTTGGGAATCACCATGATCGCGGTGCCCGCAGGCGAATGCGATATGGGTTCCGACGAAATTGCTGGCGCGGAGCCGGTGAACACGGTTCGAGTTGAGACGTTCTACCTGGGCAAATTCGAACTGACGCAGGCGCAGTGGAAGGCCGTGATGGGCGAGGACCCGGCGGCTGCATCAGGGCGAAAGCCTTCCCGTGGAGCGTGTGTCGTGGACGGACTGCCAGGTGTTTATTCAAAAGCTCAATGCGCGCGTTCCCGGCGGCGGGTTCCGTCTTCCCAACGAAGCGGAGTGGGAGTATGCCTGCCGCGCGGGTTCAAGCAGTGCGGTGTCCGAAAGCGAATTGTCGCGGCTCGCGTGGTTCCGCGATGACTCACTGGCGCAACCGCTGGCGCCGGGCGCTCTGCTGCAAGTTGATGCGCTATCCTCGCGGCCGGTCGGGACGAAGGAGCCCAATGCGTGGGGCTTCCATGATATGTATGGCAACGTGGCAGAGTGGTGCTCGAGTCTTCTCAAGCCTTATCCCTATAACTCCGCCGACGGTCGCGAATCCCCGACGGCCGCGGGCATGCGGGTGGTGCGCGGCGGTGGCTTTGCAGACTCCGCGCCCAGTTTGAATCCTGCATTGCGCCACGGGCAACAGCCAGACGGGCGATTGCGTTGGAACGGCCTGCGACTGGCACGCACGGTGCCGCGAGTCAATTGACATGTCCGGTGTCCGGAAGATATGTTATTCTGTGAAAGATACATTCGTCTTCTCAGCGTTTTGATCGGCAGTCTGGTTCATGTGGTTCGGTAATCAGATGGCAAGGCACTTGTTTTTCCGGGCCTTTGGGGCGGGCTCGTTCCGTGACGATTTCGTGTCTGACAGTTCGACCATCCAGCGGGTTCTTGACTCATTTCATAAAGCAGCACATGGGGGTTGGGGGAGTGTGCGTTGATGTTTTAGTGGCTTATTCGCTTCGCCATTCGGCGGGGTAATTCCGCTGCGACATCAGCCTGCCCCAACTACGCACCGCGCTTCGGGCGGTGGCGTCAAAGTTCTTTGGGGCTTTGACGGTAAGCGGTCTGCTACACGTGTAATCGACGGCCAAAAGTGGGGCCGCTGTGACCGAAAATCGGCGGGGAGACTTTCACGGATGGACCAAACCGAGGATTTGATAGACGCCAGTCACGTTTTGACGCTGGAGGAGGTCGCGAACCTCACCGGGGACGGCGGAAAGCCTGCCGAAACCCTGATGAACGTGGTCGCCTTGATCGCTCGGCGCTTCCGCACCGAGGTGTGCAGCGTGTACTTGCTTGAGCCTGACCGCATCAACCTGGTATTGGCGGCCACCGTGGGTCTGCGCCCTCAGTCTGTAGGTACGCTGCGAATGGGAACGCAGGAGGGCTTGGTGGGTCTTGTGGCTGAGCAACTGCACCCGATCGCCGTGGAAGAGGTTACCACTCACCCTCGTTTCAAATACTTCAGTGAGTCGGGTGAAGACGCCTTCCGTTCGTTCCTGGGAGTACCGCTGATTGACCAGGGGGTGCTTCAGGGCGTTCTGACAGTGCAAACCACCAACCCGCGCGCTTTCAGCGAAGAGGAAATCCGCATGCTCTCGGAGGCCGCCGCGCAGGTGGCGCCGGTGGTCAGCGAAGCTCGCTCGCTTGATCGCTTTGTTGCCCCGGCGCAGGAACGGCTTTGGGCGTTGGCGCGTAATCTCTGGTGGAGCTGGGATCACGACTCCGGCAGTTTGTTCCTCGATCTCGATCCGGTGCGGTGGCGGCAATTCAATCACAACCCCATTTCTGTTCTCGCCGGGCTGCCGCTGGCGGGAATCGAACGCCGCGCGCAGGAATTGGTGCTGCATGGGCGAATCAATTACGCCTACCGCCGTCAACGTGAATACCTGCAGCGCGACCGCACCTGGGGCGCCAAGAACGCCGGTGTTCTGAGGCCACGCCCGGTGGCTTACTTCTCCGCGGAATTCGGTCTGCACGAGTCCCTTCCCATTTATTCGGGCGGCCTGGGAGTTCTCTCCGGCGATCACATCAAGAGCGCATCTGACCTCGATATTCCACTGGTCGGCATTGGACTGTTCTACAGCCAGGGCTATTTCCGGCAGCGGCTGGATTGGCACGGCTGGCAGCGCGAAGAGTACTTTGAGACGGACGTGACCCAGTTGCCCATGGAGGCCGCCATTGGCAAGTCCGGCGAGCCCGTCATGGTGGAAATCGAAACCCGCAGCGGTGTGTTGCGGGCCAAGGTGTGGAGAGTGAAAGTCGGCCGTCGCGATTTGCTGCTGCTCGACTCCAATGTGCCGGGAAATGCGCCGGAAGATCGGGAGTTGACCTCGCGCTTGTATGGTGGCGACGGCCGCGTGCGCATCCGCCAGGAGGTTCTGCTGGGCGTCGGAGGCATGCGGGCTTTGAAAGCGATGGGGATCACTCCCGGCGTGCTCCATCTCAACGAGGGCCACAGTGCTTTCGCCGTGCTGGAGGCCATCCGCGCACGTATGGAGGAAGAGGGCCTGAGCTTTGAAGAAGCCGCGCCGAAAGTTTATCGCGAGGTGGTCTTTACCACTCACACTCCCGTACCCGCCGGCCACGATCGCTTCAACGCCGGTCTCATTGAGGAGCACCTGGGTCCACTGCGAGATCGGCTGGGCTTGTCGCTCGACCGCCTCATGGGGATCGGGCGGGAGAACCCCGCCAACGGAAACGAAGAGTTCTGCATGACCGTGCTGGGCTTGAAGGTCTCGCGGCGCGCCAACGCCGTCTCCGCACTCCACGGGCATGTGAGCCGGGCCATGTGGAAGGGGCTTTACCCGCGCGAGACGGAAGAGACGGTTCCGATCGGGCACATCACCAACGGCGTGCACGTTCCCACCTGGCTGGCGCCGCAGATGTACCGTCTCTACGACCGCCATCTGGGCTCGGGCTGGTCCGAGCACAGCAGTGAACCGCGCATTTGGGAAGGCATCGAAAACGTTGATGACGGCGAACTTTGGGAAACGCACCTCAGCCTGAAGCAGCGGCTGCTTGAGTTCGTCCGCGCCCGCGCCATCGAACAGGCGGAACGCCGCGCCGAACCCGCGGAAGGCCGTCACCGCCTCGCCCGTGTACTGAGTCCCGACGCGCTGACCATCGGATTTGCCCGGCGGTTTGCCACCTACAAGCGTGCCAATCTGATCCTGGCCGATATCGAAAAACTGGCGAGTCTTGCCAATGATGCCAAGCGCCCTGTACAGTTCGTTTTTGCCGGCAAGGCTCACCCTCGCGACGAACCCGGCAAGCGCGTCCTCCAGCAAGTGGCGCAACTGATGCGCGACCGCAAATTTTCCGACCGTTTCGTCTTTGTCGAGGACTATGACATCAACGTCGGGAGGCATCTCGTGCAGGGCGTCGATGTGTGGCTGAATAACCCGCGGCGTCCGCTGGAAGCTTCCGGAACCAGCGGTCAAAAGGTGGTGCTCAACGGCGGGCTTAATCTCTCGGTTTTGGATGGCTGGTGGGCGGAGGCCTACGACGGCTTGAACGGTTTCGCCATTGGAACTGGAAGGACGCACTCCAACCCCGACCTCCACGACGCGCGGGACCGCGAGGATCTGTATCATGTGCTGCGCGACGAGGTCATTCCCTTGTACTACCAGCGGGACAAGGATGGCCTGCCGCGCGGCTGGATTAAACGCATGAAGCGCACGATTCGCACCCTCGGTTGGCGATTCAACGCCGATCGCATGGTGATGGATTACACACTGAAGTGTTACGTGCCCGCGGCGGGCGGAACTTCCAGCGATATGAGCACGACGCACTAGTCCGGCGGGGGTCTTCCTTGTTCAGGGGAAGACGCCGGACGTCGTTATGGATGCGCTGCCGCGCACGAACGAAGGTACTTCCTCTTCCGACGACTGGAGGGTGGCGTTTTTTGGGGGGCAGAAAGGCGTCAATGAAGCTCGACTCCTATCACACTGATGGGTTTTATGACGAAGTGTTTGATTCCGACGGTAAGGCCCGGCCGGAGGCCCGGCTGTTGCTTGAAACCATTGAATCGCTGGAAGACGGCGAACTTCTGCGGTGCCAGCGTGCGGCGGAAACCATGCTGCTGCAACTGGGCATCACCTTCAACGTCTACGGAGATTCCGCCGGCACCGAGCGCATTTTCCCATTCGACCTGATTCCCCGCATCGTCAGCGCCGGCGAATGGGAATGGGTTGAGCGCGGCCTTAAGCAACGCATCCATGCGCTCAACGAATTTATCGACGACATCTACCACGAGCAGAAAATCCTGAAAGACAAGGTCATTCCCGAGGAGATCATCCATTCCGCGGCGTTTTACCGCCCGCAGTGCCGCGGAATCAATCCCCCGGGCCGTGTCTGGTGCCACATCACCGGCACGGATTTGGTTCGCCACAGTGATGGCCAGATCTACGTTCTGGAAGACAACTTGCGCGTGCCTTCCGGCGTCTCCTACGTGCTGGAAAACCGCGACTTGATGAAGCGAACATTTCCCCGGGTGTTTGCCGGCCTTCACGTCCGCCCCGTGGACGTCTATCCCAGTAAGTTGCTGGAGACGCTGCAAGCCATTGCGCCCCCGCGTGCGCGTGAACATCCCACGGTCGTGCTGCTCACGCCCGGCATGTATAACTCCGCCTATTTCGAGCACAGCTTTCTGGCCCAGCGGATGGGCGTCCAGTTGGTGGAAGGGCGTGACCTGGTGGTGCAGGACGGCTGGGTCTGCATGCGCACCACCAAAGGGCTGCGGCGCGTCGACGTGATCTATCGGCGCATCGACGACGACTTTCTGGACCCGCAGGCTTTCCGCCCCGATTCGCTGCTGGGCGTGCCGGGCCTGGTGGACGCGTACCGCGCGGGCCGCGTTTCCCTTGCCAACGCTCCCGGCAACGGCGTGGCGGACGACAAGGTGGTTTACTCTTATGTGCCTGACATGATCCGTTATTACGAAGGCGCTGATGCCATTCTTCCAAATGTTCCCACCTTTTTGTGCTGGAAAGACGCGGACCGGCAGCATGTGCTGCAAAACCTTGAGAAGCTGGTGGTGAAGTCGGCGAACGAAGCGGGCGGCTACGGCATGTTGGTGGGACCGCACTCCACCGCGGCGCAGCGGGAGGAGTTCGCCGCCAAGATCACCGCCAAGCCGCGCAACTATATCGCCCAGCCCACGCTGTCGCTCTCGCGCGTGCCGACGCTGATCGAGGATCATTTGGAAGGCCGGCATGTGGATCTGCGCCCTTACATCCTCTATGGCAAGGAGATCAATGTGCTGCCCGGCGGCCTGACGCGCGTGGCCCTGCGCAAGGGTTCGCTGGTGGTAAATTCGTCCCAGGGTGGCGGTAGCAAAGACACCTGGGTTCTGGCAGTGGCGGGAAAAGGAGCCTCCAATGGGCAATGAAACCGCACCGCTGCTGAGCCGGGCGGCCGACGCCGTTTACTGGATGGCTCGCTACATCGAGCGCGCGGAAAACGTCGCGCGCTTTATCGACGTGAACCTCCACCTGCAACTCGATTTGCCCCTCGAGCCCGCGCACCAGTGGCAACCCTTGATTGACACCAGTGGCGACGCCGCGATTTTCCGCGAGCGCCATGGAGCGGCCAAGAAATCAACCGTCATCAAGTTTCTGGTGTGGGACGCCAACAATTTCAACTCCATCGTGTCGTGCCTTCGCGCCGCCCGCGAAAACGCCCGCTCCGTCCGCGAAATCATCTCTTCGGAAATGTGGGAGCAGGTCAACAGCATGTTCCTGAAGATTCAGTCGCAGCGGGCGCATGCCGATGTTGAACGCCTGGCTGAGATCTTGCGGGGCATCCGCCTGGGCTGCCACATGTTCCAGGGTATCTCTGACTCCACCATGAGCCACAACGAGCCCTGGCAGTTCCTGCGTCTGGGCCGGCAACTGGAGCGGGCCGACAAGACCTCCCGCATCCTTGACGTGAAGTACTTTATGCTGCTTCCGTCTCCCGACTCCATCGGCACGCCCTACGATGACATTCACTGGTCGGCGGTGCTCAAATCGGTGAGCGGTTTTGAGATGTATCGCAAGAAGCACGGGCACATCACTCCTCGCAGTATCGTTGAGTTTCTGGTTCTTGACCGCGACTTCCCCCGCGCCATTCGCCACTGCCTGCGCGGCGCCGATGAAGCGCTGCACGCCATTACCGGCACGCCGATGGGGTCGTGTGAGTACGGGTCGGAGCGCGCCCTCGCACCCCTGCGAGCGGAGTTGGATTACACCTCGGTGAAGCAGATCATCGACTCCGGCCTGCACGAATACCTGGATGCTTTGCAAGCCCGCATGAACACCATTGATGACCACTTGATGCACGACTTTTTCGCCGGCGAAACTCTCACCCAGTCCGTCGCGGCGGGAGGCCAGCCGTAATGGGCATCCGTGTTGCGCTCTACCACAAGACCTCCTATGAATACGATCGGCCCGTCACGCTTTCGCCGCAGGTCGTACGCCTGCGCCCGGCGCCGCACACGCGCACGCCGGTCAGCAGTTTCTCCCTGCGCATTGAACCGAAAGACCACTTCATCAACTGGCAGCAGGATCCCCAGGGGAATTTCCTGGCGCGGTTGGTGTTTTCCAAGCCGACCCGCCGTTTCTGCCTGGAAGTGGATCTGGTCGCCGATCTGACCGTGATCAACCCGTTCGACTTTTTTCTCGACCCTTACGCCGAAAAGTACCCCTTCCAATACGAGGCCTGGGAGCGGCGCGAGTTGGAGCCTTTTCTCCAAACCACTCCTGCCGGACCCCGCCTGCAAGCGCTGCTCGACACCATCAAGCGCGAGCCCATGGCGTCGGTGGATTTTCTAGTCAACTTGAATCAGCGCGTGCAGCAAGAAATCCGCTACCTGATTCGCGTCGAGCCGGGCGTGCAGAGCCCTGAGGAAACCCTGGGACTGGGCAGCGGATCGTGCCGCGACACCAGTTGGCTGCTGGTTGCGGCGCTTCGCCACCTCGGACTCGCCGCGCGATTCGTTTCCGGCTACCTGATTCAGCTCAAGCCCGACGTGAAGCCGCTGGATGGGCCGCCGGGTCCGGAACAGGATTTTACTGACCTGCACGCGTGGGCGGAAGTCTACCTGCCCGGCGCCGGCTGGGTGGGGCTTGATCCCACGTCCGGTCTGCTCGCTGGGGAAGGGCACATTCCGCTGGCGGCCACGCCGGAACCCCGCTCTGCCGCGCCCGTGACGGGCATGGTAAGCCCCGGCCACGTGGAATTCCACCACGAGATGCGGGTGACGCGACTGGTGGAACCGCCCCGCGTCACCAAGCCTTACTCGGAGGAGCAATGGAAGCGCCTCTACCGCCTTGGCGAGCGCATCGATGAGGACCTCGTGGCGGGTGACGTGCGCCTGACGATGGGCGGCGAGCCAACCTTTGTCTCGATTGACGACATGCAGGGCGAGGAGTGGAACACCGCCGCGTTGGGAGCGGAAAAGCAGCGCCGCGCCGGAGAACTGCTGCTGCGTCTGCGCGACCAGTACGCCCAGGGGGGATTCCTCCACTATGGCCAGGGCAAGTGGTATCCCGGTGAACCGCTGCCGCGCTGGGCCTACTCCTACTACTGGCGGGGCGACGGTGTGCCGCTCTGGCGTGACCCGCAATGGCTTGCCGGTGTCGATCGCGATTACGGCTATGGACCTGCCCAAGCCCAGCTATTCGCCCAAGACGTGGCCCGCCGGCTGGAAGTGGGAGCCGAATACCTCCTCGACGCCTACGAGGACCCGCTCGCCTACGTCTGGAAAGAGCGCCGGCTTCCGGTGAATGTGAACGTCAGCGACAACAAGCTGGAAGATCCCCTGGAGCGCGCGAAGCTTCGCCAAGTGTTTGAGCGCGGGCTACGCCAGGCCGTGGGTTACGTTTTGCCCTTGCGGCGAGCGGAAGGCGACGACGGCATCCGCTGGCAGAGCAGCCCGTGGGTGGTGCGGTCGGAGGAGCTTTACCTGATTCCCGGCGATTCTCCCGTGGGCTTGCGACTGCCGCTGGATAGCCTGATTTGGGAGGAGGAGCAGCAGCAGGTGGTTCCGGCGGATCCAACTGCCATCGCGGGGCCGTTGCCGGTTCCGCCGTGGCACGTGGCGGCGGAACATTCCGATTCGTCGCTGGAGCCACAGCCCGCGCCCCCGCCCGTGGCCGTAGCCGAACCGCCCTCACGCGTGGTGCGGACGGCGCTGGTGGTGGAGCCGCGCGACGGCAAGCTGTGGGTCTTCATTCCGCCGGTCAAGTCCTGCGACGACTATGTGAACCTGCTGGCTGCGGTTGAGGATACGGCCGCCAATCTGCAAATGCCGGTCATGATTGAGGGCTACGCGCCGCCCTACGACCCGCGCCTGCGGCACATCAAACTGACTCCCGACCCGGGCGTGCTGGAAGTCAATATTCATCCCGCCGCCAGTTGGCGCGAGTTGGTGGAGAACACGACTTCGCTCTACGAGCAGGCGCGCCTGTGCCATCTGGGCACGGAGAAGTTCATGCTCGACGGCCGCCACACGGGCACCGGCGGAGGCAACCACCTGGTTCTTGGCGGACCCACGCCGACGGACAGTCCCTTCCTGCGCCGGCCTGATCTGCTGAAGAGCATGGTGGCTTACTGGCTGAATCATCCCTCGCTGTCGTATCTCTTCTCCAGCGTGTTTGTGGGTCCCACCAGCCAGGCGCCACGCGTGGATGAGACGCGGGCCGAATCGCTCTACGAGTTGGAGATTGCTTTCAGCTTGCTGAAAGGCAGCGAGGCGGGGGACTGCCCACCGTGGCTGGTGGACCGCATCTTTCGCCACTTGCTGGTGGATTTGACCGGCAACACCCACCGGGCGGAGTTCTGTATTGACAAGCTGTATTCGCCCGACACCGCTACGGGGCGGCTGGGCTTGGTGGAACTGCGCTCATTTGAAATGCCGCCGCACGCCCGGATGAGCCTGGCGCAGCAGTTGCTGGTGCGTGCGCTGGTGGCGCGGTTCTGGCGCCAGCCCTACACGGGAAAGCCCATTCACTGGGGAACGCGCCTGCACGATCGCTTTCTCCTTCCCTATTTCGTCGAACAGGATCTTGGCTACGTCCTGCGTGATTTGCGCGCGGCCGGCTATCCCCTTGAAGCGGCTTGGTTTGCGCCGCAATGGGAATTCCGGTTTCCCGCCTGCGGCGAAGTGTGTTACGAGGGCATTGAGGTGGAGCTTCGCCAGGCCATCGAGCCCTGGTACGTTCTGGGCGAAGAGCCCGGCGGGGGCGGCGCGACGCGCTTTGTGGATTCTTCCGTCGAGCGCGTTCAGGTGCGCGCCAAGGGCCTGGTGCCGGAGCGCTTCGTGGTGGCCTGCAACGGCCGGCGCTTGCCCCTTCAACCCACCGGCACGCACGGCGACTTGGTCTGCGGCGTGCGCTTCCGCGCCTGGCAGCCGGCGCACTGCCTGCACCCCACCATTCCCGTCCATACGCCGCTGATCGTCGAAGTCGTTGATATCGGATTGCAGCGCTCGATTGGCGGATGCACGTACTACGTGGCGCATCCGGGCGGGCGCAACTACGAAACGTTCCCTGTGAACTCCAACGAAGCCGAGGCTCGCCGCCGCGCGCGCTTCTATCCCTTCGGCCACACCCCTGACCTGCAAGGCGTGCCTCCACCGGAAGAAAATCCCGAATTCCCCACCACGCTCGATTTGCGCAGGATCGTGTAACACTTCGAGAACGACAGGATTTCGCTTTCGGTGTAGAGTGAAACGGTTGCCAGGTAGCGTCCTGATTTGGGCGTAGCGCCGCCATCTTGGCGGCTCCGGTGCCGGCTGGAAGCCGGCGTTACGAATCAGGACACTGCCGGTTGCCAAACTAAGCGTGGCTGCCGGGCCACAAGACCACCAACAGGGTGCCAACGTGAAGCTCACCGACCTGCGCGGGATTCTCCAGTACGTTCCCCAATTCCGGGAAAAGACCTTCGTCATTGCCTTGGACGGCGACATTGTCACGGACGAGAATTTTGCCAACATCCTCCTCGATATTGCCGTGCTGCGCTCGCTGAACATCCGTGTGGTGCTGACGCATGGTGCGGCCGCGCAGATCAAGGCGCTCGGGGAGAGGCAGAACATTCAGCCGTCCGACCTCGAGGGCACCGGCGTGACCGATGCGCCGACATTGCAATTGGCCCTTGACGCCGCGAACCGCCTGACCCACGAAATCCTGGAAGGCCTCTCGGCCCACGACCTCCGCGCCGCCTGCACGAATGCCATCATTGCGCATCCGCTGGGAATCATCCAGGGCATCGACCACCTCTTCACCGGCAAGGTTCAGCGAGTCGATACCGAGCTTCTCCAGATGCTGCTCGACAAGGGAATTATTCCGGTCCTCCCGCCGCTGGGCTTTGATGGCGACGGCAAGACCTACCGGGCCAACTCCGACAGCATCGCCCTGGCGGTGGCGGAGGCCTTGAAGGCGGCCAAGCTGATCTTTTTTACCGCCCCGGAAGGGCTCCGGCACAACGGTCAATTGATTCGCAAGATGCTGGTGGCCGATTTGCAAAAGCTCATCCAGTCTGCTCCCGGCGGATTCACGCCGGAAATGCTCTCCAAGGCCCTGCACGCTGCTGCCGCCTGCGCCGGGGGCATCGAACGCGTGCACATCGTCAGCGGCCGCGAGGATGAAGGATTGCTTGCCGAAGTGTTTTCGAACGAGGGTATCGGCACACTGATTTATGCCAATGAATATGAGCAGATCCGGCCCGCCAAGAAGAAAGACATCCGCGCCATCCAGCGCCTCACCAAGAAGGCGGTGGAAGCACACGAACTTCTCCGGCGGACGCGCAGCGAAATGGAGAAAAATCTGGCCGACTACTACATTTTCGAAATCGACCGGAACCCCATCGCCTGCGTGGCGCTGCACATCTTTCCCGAACAACAAAAGGGTGAACTCGCCAGCCTTTTCGTTAATCCCGCCCACGAGAATCAGGGCATTGGCCGAAAGCTGATTCAATTTGTCGAGAATAGAGCTCGCGAGACCGGCCTGAAGGAATTGATCACGCTATCCACGCAGGCGTTTACCTACTTCCAGTCGAAGGCCGGTTTTGCGGAAGGTACGCCGGACGACCTGCCGCCGGGGCGTCGCGAAAAGTACGATCAGAGCGGAAGGAATTCGAAAGTGTTGGTCAAGAAGTTGCAGTCGGCGGGCTAAGGTAGTGTGCCACAGAAAGTCACCCGCCGGTCCCTATAGCATCCACTTAGGTCCAATCACGGTATAGATGGTTCTTGATGCGGCGAAGCCCGCCTTGGAGTGCGGTAGCAGCAGCTACCGCCTTTCTTCCCCGCCTCATCCCAGGGTGCAGAATAGACCGAAAGCAGAAGGCGGTGGCTGCTGCTACCGCACTCCAAGGCGCTCCGCGCCGGTTCAGACAATGACATGTCCTGAGAGAACTGCATTGCCGCTGTCCCGGATTTGTCACCGCGGCCTCACTGATTCACATGCACAACCTTGGCCGGCGGGAAGCCGTTAAACGAAGTGCTGCTGGCGGCGGCGTAGGCGCCGATATTCTCCGAGTAGAGCAGGTCGCCCATCTCCAGATCGGGGAGCTGCTCGGCCAGGCTTATCGTATCCAGTGCGTCGCATGTGGGGCCAAAGACCGAACAAATCTGCGTGGGACCTTTCTTAAAACTTTTCAGGTGGTACCGGGTGTGGTCGAAAATCACGCCACTATACGTGTGGTAGACGCCGTCATCCAGATAGTAGCAGAGTTTGTCTCCGCGGAAGGCCTTGCCGATGATGCGGGCGACGGCGGTGGCGGCGGAAGCGACCATGAACCGCCCGGGCTCTGCGAGGATCTCGATGGGCTTGGGAAAAAGCCGGTCCAACTCGCTGTTAATCATCTTTGCCAGTCTTCGGAACGATGGGACCGTGTCGTCATAGTGGGCAGGGAAGCCCCCGCCGATATCGAGGAGCTTAAGGTCGAAGCCGCGCGACTTGGCTTCCGCGAAAACGCTCGCGGCCAGGTGCAGCGCCTGGCTGTAATTCTGCGGATTCGTGCACTGGCTGCCCACGTGGAAACTCAGCCCCTCGACCACCAGGTTCTTGTCGTGAGCGAAGGAAATCAGGTCAACCGCCTCACCCGGCTGGGCGCCAAACTTACTGGACAGCTCCACGATTGAACCCGTGTTGGGGACCAGCAACCGGAGCACCAGGCCCGAGTGCGGCGCATGACGCGCAATCTTGATCACCTCTTCGCGGTTGTCGTAGGTCACCAGCGGCTTGTAGGGATCGAGCCGCTGGAGCGTTTCAATGGCTTTGATGGGATTGGCGTAAATGATCCGGTCCCAAATGTAGGCCTGCCGCTCTTCCGCCGAAAGATTCTCAATCTTTTCGTGCACGTTCAGGAATTCTGCCATGCTGGCGACGTCGAAACTGGCGCCGGCATCGTAGAACGTCTGCACAATCGCGGGATCGCTGTTGGCTTTGACCGCGTAGTAGGCCTGCACGCGCGGCAGGTACGTCTTGAACTGCGCGTAGTTCTTTCGCAACACCTTGTGGTCCACGACCACCAGCGGCGTGCCATGCTTCCGGACTAATTTCAGAAGGCTTTTTCGGTCCATCGTTTAAATGCCGTCACCTTCCGTGATCAAGAAATTCTTGAACTGCCAGGGGTCGGACGTGTTAACCTGCGGCTTATTGTAGCCGTGGAAAAAGTTGGAGTAGTGCTTCAGCGGCGTCCAATCTGACGCCACCGACACGAATTTTCCCAGGTAGGGCTTGCTGAAGCCCAGCACGAAGTCGTGGGGCAAGTCGTCAGGCACGCACAGTCCGCGGCGCGGATTCTCGAACATCCACAGGCAGGCGGCCACCACCGAAACCGCCACTTGCATGGTCGTGGCGTTCTGGTGAGGCACCAGGCGGCGGGATTCCTCGATGTCCAGGTCGGTCCCGCACCACCATGATGTGCAGGGATGTCCCATCACCAGCGCGCCCAGAATATCGGCGCCGCTCGTGATTTCATCGGTCATGATGCGGATGTTGGGTTGCAGCCGGTAGTCATACCCGCGCAGTTCATAGAGTGAGGCGATGGCGCAGTCGCACGGACAATAAGCGTAGTGAACCGTGGGGCGGTAGATGGCTTTGCCGTCTTCCCAAACCGTGAGCTTGTCGGAAATGGTAAACGCCTCGCCGTGGCGCACGATCATGCCGATGATGTCGTGATTCGGCGGCACCCAGCTTGCCACGTAGGTATTGATGCCCATGCGCGCCAGGCAGATCTGGTTCTTGGGGCCTTCGGGATGTTCGTAGGCGAAGGCCGGCAGTTCCTTCTCATGCGTGCCCCAGCCCATCTCAGCCGTGGTCGTGCCCTCCTCGCGAAAGCCTTCCACGCTCCAGGTATTCACGAATTCGTTGACTTGTTTGGGCTGATCGGTGATTTGCGTGTCGCGCTCGCTGCAATGAACCACCTTCACGCCCAGTTGGTGCGACAGGTGGTTGAACTCCCGCGACTTGGCGTGATGGGCGATTTTCTCCGCCTGCGCCCCGCCGAATTTTCCTTCCGCCAGCGCGCGCTCAGCAATCTCCAGAAGGGCGTGCTTGGTGAAATGGCTGATCAAGCCGGGATTCGCGCCGTGTTCGACCACGGCGGTCGGCCCGGGCTCCGCCCACTTGGCAATCATTCGCCGCAGATTCATGTGGCGCCAGTAGAGGGTCCGCTCCGTGGGGTGCTTCTCGCCTCCGGCATAGGGATCCCACAACTCCACCGACGTGTTGACGTAGAGAACGCCCCGGTCGTGGCACCATTGCACGATTTCACCGGCGTCAATATTCCAGGCCAGGTCGATGAGAAGATCTCCCGCCGCGACGTATTTCCCGAGCAGGGTTCCCAGGTTCTCCTGTGTCACGCGATCGTTGACGAAAGTAATTCCCTGCGACAGCCAGGGCTTTAGCGCCTCCTCGTTGGCATCGAAATCGATAATGGTGATGCGCTTGGGATCAATTTGAATATGCTCCATGAAGATGGGCAGCGTGCAGCGCGCGACCGCTCCGAAACCCAGAAATAAGACCCGATTCGAAAAAGAAACCATCCCGTTATTCCTCGCTGAAGTGGTGATTGAACGCTGAGCGGGCCCGCCTCCGAAGAGGAAAACGCCACTCCAAAGCTTGCGCGACGGCAGACGATTGACACAGGCAGACAGGCAAGAGCGTCAAACAAATATAAAACAACTTGGCGCTTGCGTAAACCTTTTCCCCATTAATTTTGCATGAAGTACGTCGCCCGAGGAATGCTTGCCCGCGGCCGTTAACGGAGTCATACTGGCGGCGTGAAGACGGCGATATCCATCCCGGATGAGATCTACCGGCGGGCGGAACACTTGGCGCGGCGCACAAAGAAGTCTCGAAGCCGGCTTTATGGCGAGGCACTGAAGGAATACCTTGCGCGTCGCGTGCCGGACGTGGTCACGGAAGCGATGAACCGGGCGTGCGCCGAGATCGACCAGACAAAGGATCCGTTGGTTGCCGTTGCTGCACAGCGCGTCATGGAGCGCGTCGAGTGGTGAGTCTGATCCTGGCGGGAATCGGCACGGCCCCGGCTTAGCCCGTATTTCTCATCAACTCCCGAATTGCGGACAGCAAGTGACAAGCCCCGAAGGGGCGAACTAACAAAGCCCAGGCCAACGGCGTGGGATAAGTGGAGGCGTTAACACCAAGCCCTGTAAGGGCGAAATACGTCCACCGCAGCGAGCCGGGCAGGGGGGGCCACGCGGAGACACTGCTTTCCATGAAATGACCACCATCTTCCATTTGCACCACCAACGAACCTAGCTGTCATCCTGAGTCCGCAGTTCAGGACGAAGGACCCTTTTTATTGTACGTAGGAAGCGCAGGGCGGAAGCCTCCCGCTCTTGTCCGCCGCGTTCCCGCGGCGCACTTGGGTAAGACGAAATACGGGGGTCCTTCGCCCTGAACTGCGGGCTCAGGATGACAGCCCAACGAGTGTGCATCGACACTACGACTGCCGCGAACGGCAACAAAAGCCTTCGTTTGAAATGTGGAAACTCCAAGGACCACGGCGCAAGCAGTGGGACAGCGACAGGCAAGTAAGGCAATCCGCGTAGGGGCGGCATCAGGCTACCCGCCACGCGACTTGGGGAGCGGACTGGCCCCGATGCCGCCATTCGGGGCTGAAAACGCCTGCTGCATCACCAATTCTCGGCAACTTGGTGAGAAATTCGGGCTAGGTAGCCTCGCCGCCGATTCTGATCAATTTCCTCAAGGGCAAAGGTAGCGACAAGGTTGCCGTGCGGCCGTCGGTGCGATGGCCGGCCGGTGGGGCATTCGGCGCGGTGGCGGCAGAAGTGGGGCGGTAGCCGCACTCGCCTGACCTTGACGTTTTGTCTCCGTCTGCCCCGATTCTCAAACGCAACTTCCTGCCGGTAGGAAATGGGGGTGGAATGCGTTTCGATTTTCCCCCGTTCGTCTGCGGGAAAAACCGCGTCGCGCCACGGTCGGCAGCGTGCTAGGCCATTATTGGGTCTTCGGTACCCGGGGCTGGGGACGGGTCGCGAAGCCGGAGCCTAGCCAGGCAAGGCCAGGAGCTCGCGAGGCAAGCGCGGCAAGGGGGGCGGAAGGATTCAGAATGCGGGCCAGGAGCAAAAAACGACGATCGTCTTGGGCGCCGGACAAGAGATAACCGAACATCGTGCCTGACAAGAATGCAGGTGCAACCGGAGATGTTATTGAAAATAAAGCACGGGAAAACATGGGCCGGACATCAACAACCGTCGGAAAGCCGGATCCCGAATTCCGAAATGCGAAAAACCACGACGTTCCAAGCCGGAATGTGCATGAAAACAAAGACAGTCCGAAGTCCGGTGTCCGGGATCCAAAGAGCAGAGGGACGCATCCATTAGGAAAAATGACGTTCCAAGCCGGAATGTGCATGAAAACAAAGAGAACAAGGTGTCAGGCGTCAGGTGCAAGGTGTCAGGGGTGCTCATTTCTGCTAGGAAGTCCAGGCATGCGCAGTAGAGACGCGCAAAGCGAAAAAACGACGTTCCAAGCCGGAATGTGTATGAAAACACTCAAGAATGCCGGTGCAACCGGAGATGTATATGAAAACAAAGGACCAGTGAAATTGCGGGACACGCGTCACGCGACATTGTGATTCTGGCTCCTGACTCCTGGCTCCTTACTCCTACTCCGCAATCATGCACCAGCACGGATAAGATTTCTTTATGGCCGCTCTAGAATCGAATTGCTTGACGAACCTTCGAAAGCTTGCGAACTTAGAAAGGACGTGCGCGTGTCTTGGGGCAACGCTGAGCTCATGCTGAACCTGCGGCAGCCCGTGGGTGGCAGAACCGGACGCAATCCATCCTTTGCGCCTGCCGGGTGATCCCCGGAACCTTCAGATCCCATCGCGCCTTTGACTGACTTATGAACGAAACCTCGCTATCGCCGACGCCCTCGCTGGCGGAAGAGTGGCGGTATGCTCCCCAGCCAGGCTATTGGGACGAGGCCGTGCTGCCCTCGGGATTCCCACGGCGGCACTGGCGCAAGCTCTCGGTGGCCATGCGCCGCATGACCTTCCGGCAGTTCAGTCGGTACTGGCAGTCGGGCGTGCAACTGCTGCGCGAGGCCAGCATCGGCAACAACGCCGCCACCGATCCCTGGGGCAACGACCGCCCTTTACCTCTCGACCCCGTTCCCCTGGTGGTGGCGAGCGAGGAATGGGCGCGGATTGAGAAGGCCATCACCCAGCGCGCCTCGCTCCTCAACGCGATACTGGCGGACCTCTACGGCCAACAGCGGCTGGTGTACGAGCACCACCTTCCCCCGGCCCTGGTATTCGGCAACCCGCAATTCCTGCGTCCGTGTCATGGCATTATCCCGGCGAGCGGCGTCTACCTGCACACCTACGCCGCGGATCTTGGACGCTCACCCGACGGCACCTGGTGGGTCATTGCCGACCGTACGCAGGCGCCGGCCGGGATGGGCTATACGCTGGAAAATCGCCTGGTGAGCGCGCGCACGCTCTCCACCGTATTCAGCCAATACCACGTGCGCCAACTGGCGCGCTTCTTTGACCTTCGCCGCGACGCTCTGCTGGCCCAGGGCGCCAAGCACAGCTCGAGCCCCCGCATCGCGGTGATGACGCCCGGTTCGCACAGCGACACCTATTTTGAGCACTCCTTTCTGGCCGGTTATTGGGGTTTCCCGCTGGTGGAAGGCGACGACCTGATGGTGCAGGACAATCGGGTGTACTTGAAGACGCTGGCGGGCTTGGAGCCGGTGGATTTGATCCTGCGCCGCTTCGATGACGCTTACTGCGACCCGCTGGAGCTGCGCGGCGATTCGCTGCTGGGCGTGCCAGGCCTGGTGCAGGCGGTTCGCAACGGTGGCGTGACCATTGACAACCCCCTGGGCAGCGGCCTGGTGGAAGCGGCGGGCCACCTGGCGTTTCTTCCCGGCCTCTGCCGCCTGCTGCTGAGTCAGGATTTGCAGATGCCGTCCGTGGCCACCTGGTGGTGCGGGCAAGAGGAACCCTGCCGATACGTGCTGGAGCGTCTGGATGGGCTGGTCATCAAGCCCGCGTCTCCCAGCTTCGGCACGCAGGCAGAATTTCCCGCCTTCATGGACGCCGCGTCGCGCCAACGGCTGGTCTCCCGCATCCGGGCGCATCCGGAGCGCTACGTGGCGCAGGAGGGCATTGACCTCTCCACAGCGCCGACGCGCACGGAAACCGGGTTGGCCTCGCGGCACGTGGTCCTGCGGGTGTTTGCCATCTGGGATGGAAATTCCTACGCCGTCATGCCCGGCGGGCTGACGCGGGTGACCAGCGAAAGCAGCTCGCATCAGCTTCCCGTGCCGCTCAATGGCGCCAGCAAGGACACCTGGGTGCTGGGAGGGGCGGCGGAGTCGGCTCCCGCCGCCGGCCTGCCCCCCATGGCCCTTGAACCCTATTCCGGCCACGGTATCTTGCCTAGTCGTGTAGCCGATAATCTCTTCTGGCTGGGCCGCTACACGGAGCGCGTGGAGGCCAACGTGCGCCTGCTGCGCGCCATGCTGCCGGCCCTTTCCGCGGAAAGCGACTTCGGCCGCGCCGTGACCCTGGAAACCGCCGTCTACCTGCTGGTCGGACTGCGCTTTCTGCCGCCCGAGGACGCCACCGCCTCCCTGGCGGAGCAGCGCTGGCGCGTGCAGCGCTTCCTGACCGACATGGTCTACGATCCTTCGCGAATTTCCAGCCTGGGATGGAACCTGAAGGAGATGCGCCGCGTGGCGTGGCAGTTGAAGGAGCGCCTGTCCGCCGACACGTGGCGGGTGCTGCAGCAACTGGAAGCGGAGTTCTCGCGCCCCGTGCCGGTCAATCCCGAGCACCGCTTTATCGCCCACATCGGCGTGCTGGACCGCGCCGTGATGACGCTCTCCGCCTTCGCCGGCCTGCTGATGGAAAACACCACGCGCGGCACGGGCTGGCACTTCCTGGAGATCGGCCGCCGGCTGGAGCGGGCGCTGCAGATGGCGGAACTGCTGCGCGCGGGCATCGTGGAGTGTCCCCTGGATGTCGAGCCCTACCTCAACGTGTTGCTCCAGGTGGCTGACAGCTCGATTACCTATCGCACGCGCTATCTTAGTGTGCTGCGCTCGGACCTGGTGCTGCAACTGCTGCTGGCGGATGATTCCAACCCGCGCTCCATCGCCTTTCAGTTGGACGCGCTGGTGCATCAGTTCGATAGCTTTGGCGATCACGACGACCCGGAGCATCACCGCCTGCAAGGCATGGCTTCCCGGGCGCTGGGTGAGATTTGTGTAGCGCTCACCGTGGAGCTGGGCCAGCGCAATCACGAGGGTAGGTTCAGTTCGCTGGAGACGTTGCTGCAAGAGCTCAAGACCAACTTGCAAACCTTCGCCGAAGCGCTGACGGTGTACTACATGAGCCCGGCCAAACCCTCGCGGCTGACTTCGTCATGGTGAGGTAGGGGCGGCTTTACGCCGCCATGTGGCGAGGTAAACTCGCCGCTACAATCAGGTGGCGAGGTAAACTTGCCGCTACGGATCGATAGCGAACGCTTTTGGGAGCACGAATGCGTTACCGCGTTACTCATTTCACTCGCTACGTCTACCCGGCCCCGGTGACGCGCTGTTTCAGCGAGGCGCACCTGACGCCGCGCGCCCTGCCCGGCCAGCGCGTGGATGAGCACGAACTGATGGTCACTCCGCCGCCGGCGTTCCTGCAGGACCGCAAGGACTACTTCGGCAACGACGTCACGACGTTTGCGGTTTTTGAGAAGCACGACCGTTCGTCTGCCATGGCCACCAGCGTGGTGGAGGTTTGGCCGCCCAATGTGGCGACGCTCGATTCATGGTCGTGGGAGCAGGTTCGCGACCGTTTGGCGCTGCCACTCGATCCCGACGCCATTGCCGCCGCGGAGTTCATCTTCGATTCCCCCTACATCGGCGCCTCGCCGGAATTGATGGCGTATGCCCGCCCCACCTTTACGCCCGGCCGACCGCTAATCAACGCCCTGCAAGAGCTGACGCGGCGGATTCACGACGAATTCAACTACCAGCCCAAATCTACTTCCATTGATACGCCGCTGCTGGAAGTCCTGAATACCCGCCAGGGTGTTTGCCAGGACTTCGCCAACATCATGATCGGCGCGCTACGTTCACTGCGGCTGGCGGCGCGATACGTGAGCGGTTACATTCGCAGCGGTCCACGCTTCCAGGGAGCGGCGGCTTCGCACGCGTGGGTCTCCGTGTTCGATCCGCAGAATGGCTGGCTGGGCTTCGATCCCACCAACAGCATGATGACCTCGGACGCCCACATTACGCTGGCCTGGGGACGCGATTACGGCGACGTGACGCCGCTCAAAGGACTCACGCTGGGAGGCGGCGGACAGAACGTGGAAGTGGAAGTGCGAGTTCAGCCCATGGAGAACTGAAGGGGCATTGGTGATTGGTGATTTCTGATGGGTGATTGATGATTGCTTGGCGGTCGGTTGGCTAAGTCCGCAACTCTTGCACGATAGATGTAGGCGCGTGACGCAACCGGCAGGAGAGGAGTTGTTGTTACTGCACGTTGGCTGCGTCTCCACAGGCCACCGGACGATATCCAAACAACCGGCGCTGCTTGATGATCTCCGCCGCGGGTGCGGGCAGGTACTGCTCCCACCCCGATGAGCCGCTCTGTATCGCCGCCAGCACTTGGTCGGGCAGCATGTGGAGTTGCCGCGGATCGCGCTTCTCCAGGGCTTCAATCCAGCCGCGCTCGCGCAGGTAGTCGAGCAGGTGCTGTAACTGGGGCTCGACTTCCAGCGTCGTGGAGGTGGCCAATTCGCCCGCGGGGTTGAGCGTGGGGTAGACGTACAGGTGCACGTTGCCCTGGAATAAGCGACCCAAGCCTTCCAAAATGCCGCCCGGCAGCTCGCGGTAATACTGCTCGTCAAACACGGAGCGCAGTGTGGGCAGGCCCATCACGTATCCCATCCAGTTTTGGCTGTAGCGTCGAAAAGAGCTGGTGACACTGTCGAAGCGCCGGAAGTTTGACACCATAACCGTCTTGCCGAGGGCGCCCAACATATCGGCGCGGTCGAGAAAGTCGCGGCCGTTGATGCCATGCCCGGTATCCAGGTCTCGCAGCGTCATACCCATGATGATCACCGGGTCCTGATCCACGCCGGGAATTTTCACGAACCGGTTGACCGCTGCATTCAGCATATCGATTCCAACGTTGGTAATCGGTCGGAACCGCCCGCGGGAGATGAGAACGGGCTTCTTATAGAGCACCTCGGCCGGCTGCACAACTTCACCCTGTGCGGTAAACATGGTGGAATCCGTCAAACCCAACTCCACGAGCTGCAAACACGCCAGGCGGTTGTCAACCTTGTCGTATGCCGCGCCGGAGAACTTGATCATGTCGATGTCCACGCGCAGGTGGCTGAGGCCTTCCATGAGGGCGTGCATCAGCTCTCCGGGCTGCTGTTGGTGGAACGCGCCGTACATCAGGTTGACGCCCAGGATGCCCAGGGCTTCCTGTTCGCTCACCGGTACTTCATCAAGCAGGTTGACGTGGATGATGATTTGGGAGTGAGGCGCCCGGGGCTCCGTTTGGAAGCGAATGCCCATCCAGCCTTGGCCATGCTGGTTACGCGTGCGGCTGCGCGTGGCCACGGTGTCGGCAAAGACGAAGAACCCGGTGCGTTCGCCGCGCAAGCGGTCGAGGCGCTCGAGCAACTGGTTCCACTCACGTTCCAGCATGGACTCCAGGCGGGCGCGGCTGACGTAGTGATCGGTTGCTCCATAGAGGATGTCGCTGATGACCATGTCATACGCCGACATCGACTTGGCCACCGTGGCGGAGGCGTGGCCCACATGAAAGAACCAGCGTGCCACCTCCTGACCGGCGCCGATTTCTGCGAAGGTGCCGAACTTCCCGGCATCCAGGTTGATGGCCAGGGCTTTTTCCTGGGTGCTCATCGCGGGCTGAGCGCCCGCGGACGCTACTGCGGTCTGATCGATTCCCATTGGTGTTTGCAATCCCAGACCATTGTAGCTGACGGCGGCTCGTCACGTCGATGGCGGCTTACGATTCTCAGGCTTCAGACGGCGCTCGTCGCCGAATGAACTTGTTCCGGCGGACAGGCAGCGCCGTGAAAGGTTGAATGGTGAACGATATCCCCAATCGAGGCATCCATCACTACATGGGACGATTCGTCGCTGTTAGCCAATCTACTTATGGGGGATGTGTATGTTGCCTGCCGAAAGGGAGGTGCGACCAAGACTACTGCCGTTGACACTGCTGCTCGCCGCGTCGATGGCTCTCATTCAACCTCTTTGGGCTCAGGTCGATACCGGTGCCATCGTAGGCACCGTGCAAGACCAGACTGGAGCTGTCATTCCCGGGGCCCAGGTGACCTTAACGAACGAAGCCACCAATTACACGATCTCTACGATCACCGGATCAACCGGAAGCTACACGTTTACGCCTGTCAAGGTCGGTTCTTACACACTTAGCGCCACGATGCACGGTTTTCAGAAGGCGAACCTTCAGCACGTGCAAGTCAACATTCAGCAGCAAGTATTGGCGAATTTCACGCTCCACGCCGGAATGGTGACGCAGACTGTGAACGTTAGCGGCGCGCCGCCGGAGCTCCAGACGCAAAATGGCTCGGTCCAACAGGTCATTGGCGCGAAGGCCATCAACGACCTTCCCTTAAGCGGCCGCAACTCGACATTTCTCGCGCAGCTCAGCGCCGGAGTCACTTTCATGCAAGCAGATACGCGGGGAGTGAAGGCGAGCGGCGGTTTCGCTGCCAACGGCCAGGCACCGGTGACCAACGACTATCTGCTGGATGGAATTGACAACAATAGTGACATCGGCGACGTCATCAATCAGACTTACTATGTCGTGCTGCCTCCTCCCGATGCGCTCCAGGAATTCACGGTGCAATCCAACAACTACAGCGCGGAGTTCGGCGGACACTCGGCTGGGGCAGTGATCAACGCCGCCCTGAAAAGCGGCACGAACAAATTCCATGGTGATGCCTGGGAGTTTGTGCGAAATTCCTCTCTCGATGCCAATGACTTCTTTCTGAACGCTGCCAACGAGCCCGTTGCCGAGTACCGCCAGAATCAGTTCGGGTTCACCGTGGGCGGGCCAGCTCGTTATTCCTCACATTTACAATGGCCGGAACAAGACCTTCGTGTTCGGCGATTATCAGGGCACCCGCATCCGCCAGGGTCTGACTTACGTGAGCACAGTGCCGACCTCGGCGGAACGAAGCAGTGGCTTTACGAACTTTCAGGACCTCATTGCCGACCAGACCGGGACGCGGACCGACCTGCTGGGCCGCGTTCTTCCTTCCGGCACCATTTACGACCCGGCAACGACGCGCCCGGTCACGAAGGGGCAAGTTGATCCTGTGACCAACCTTCCCGCGACCGGGACCGGTTATGTGCGCGATCCCTTCTATGCCGGCTCGTTGACGGGAATGATGAACTTCACCTCCGCAACTGCGATCAGTAATCTCAATCTGCTGCCCACTGGTCGTCTGGACGCCAACGCCATTAAGCTACTCGATCTCTATCCGTCCCCAAACGGCCCTGGGGTGCTCGACAATTTTACCGACTCTCCCGTCGAGCAAAACAACGATGACACCTTCGATGTTCGCGTTGACCACAACTTCAGCAACAACGACACGATGTTTGGCAGTTACAGCTACGCCAACGGATCACTCTTATATCCGGGGCCATTTCCGGGCGTGGCGGACGGCGCTCCGAATCGGCCGGGCAGTGGCACCACCCTGGCCCAACACGTCGCGCTCAGTGAGACGCACATCTTTTCACCCACGACCATCAATGAGTTCCGCATTGGGTACAGCCGCCTGCATGACATCCGGCTGCAATTTGATGGAAACGATCTTGGTGACATACCGGGGCAGTTTGGAATCCTGGGAGTTCCGCAAGTGCCGGAAAATGGCGGCTTACCGGATTTCAGCCTGGGGTCGCTCTCGAACCTGGGTGCGCCGGCATTTCTGCCCAGCAACAAATACAGCAACACGATCCAGGTGTCGGAGAATTTGACCAAGATCGTCGGGGCGCACAGCATCCGGGCCGGGTTTGAATATCAGGACGTCCGATTCCCCATGATCTCTCCGCCTGATCCCCGGGGGACGCTGACCTTTAACGGTGAATATAGCTCGGTGGTCAATTCCACCGACGGCAGCACGGCCGCGGCTCAACTCTTGCTCACACCGATGGCCAGCGCTGTGCCGGGGGGAATCAACAACGTCGGCGGAGCGAATTCCGTTGCCGCCACCAACTTCCGGCCATTCGCTGACTATCGTCGGTCGTACTATGGCGGATATGTTCAGGACAATTGGCGCGCTACCCGGAAATTGACCTTGAACCTGGGGGTTCGCTACGACTGGTTTGGGCAGCCCAGCGAGTATTTTGACTCCCAGGCCAATTTTTTGCCGGGACTCAATCTGATGGGCGGCCAGTTCCTGATCCCGCCCAACCGTGCCGCCAGCGTGCCCACGGCATTCGCCACCTTGCTGACGGCGAACGGCGCACCGCTGACGCCGACCACCGGCACGGTGTGGCAGCAAGCTCCCATGAATGATTGGGGACCTCGTGTGGGGTTCGCCTACCACGCCGCGAAACGCCTGGTCCTCCGCGGCGGCTATGCCATCTTCTATGGCGGTCAGGAGGATATCGGCCTCTCCCAGTATGGCGCCAACAGCTTTCCGTTTCTGGTGAGCAGTTCTTTCACGCCGCCGAATTCCGCCGAACCGATCACGCCCAATAACTCGGTGGGCTTACTGGAGAATGGCCTCCTTAATGTCCCGCTCAGCGCTTCCGGAGCCAACGTGAGCGGTATCTCACTGGTGGGTTCGCAGCGTAATTGGAAGGATCCTTCGACCCAGAGTTACAACCTGATGTGGGAGTATCAGGTCTCTCCCAGCACCACGGCATCGATTGCTTACGCGGGGTCGCAAACCCGCCATCAATACACGAACTATTCTCCCAACCAGGTCACCCAGTTGATCCCTCCGAGCTTGAATATCTTCAACTACCTGCCCTATCCGGGCTTCGCGAGCGGAGGCAACCTTGCCGTTCCTGATGCGAACAGCAATTACAATGCGATGGAAGTGAATGTTCAGCGCTATTTGGCGTCAGGCCTGTCGTTGTTGGGGAATTACACTTACTCGCGGTGCCGAAGCGACATGCGAGACGAACTGGATAACAACATCGGGGGGTACCGCGCGCTGTGGGTGCCGGGATTCGGCATTCAAACGGATTATGCCGACTGCGATTTCGATGCGCGCAACATCGTGCATCTCAGTGGGACTTACGATCTGCCGATTGGCAAGGGCCTGCGATTCCTGAACCGGAATGGCATTGTGAATGTGATTGCGGGAGGCTGGTTGAACGAATTGGATTCTGGACCTTCAGGACGGCCAGCCGTTCACGGTTGGGTGCCAAAACACCACCACGACCGGTTTGGGATGTCACGCGCTGCTGGTTCCGGGGCAGAGCGTCATTGCCGGTCCCCACAACGTTAATCACTGGATTAATGCGGCGGCGTTCGCGGATCCAGTCGCGGCCACGACGGTGGGGCAAACGGATTTTTCTCCACTCGGCGGTGCGCCCACACAGGCCATGGGCCCCGGAGTTCACGACCTCGACTTTTCCTTGTTCAAGACGTTCAAATTCAAGGAGACAAAATCCCTGGAATTCCGGACGGAAGTGTTTAATCTCACAAATACGGCGAACTTTGCTGTCCCGGGTTCGCTGAATTTCCTCAATGCGAATTTGTTCGGCAAAATCAGCGGCACGCAAACAAACGCGCGGCTCATTCAGTTCGGGTTGAAGTTTTACTGGTAGAATGCTGGCGGTCGAGGGCGGGTGACGAGCGAGGTCGATTGCCCGCCTTCGACACATTTGCGGTTATTCCCGTTCAGGAATGCACACATGCCACGCACTCTGAAAACCTGCCTCTTGATCTTCGCCGCGTCGTTATTGTTCGGATCGGCACTGTGGTCTAGCGGCCGGAGCGTCGGTTCCGCCCAGGGCGGGGGATTGGCTCCGACGCCGCCCATGGGTTGGAACAGCTACGATGCCTATTGCGGCGACGTGAACGAGCAGGAAGTGAAAGCAAACGCCGATTACCTGGCGGCGCACATGGCGCGATACGGCTGGAAGTACGTCGTTACCGATTATTACTGGTACTTCTCGCGCACCAACACTGACCCGAAAGTGGAGAATTGGCCTTACAACCTGGATGAATACGGCCGGCTGATTCCCGCTCCTAATCGGTTCCCTTCGTCGGCCAACGGACAGGGATTCAAACCACTGGCCGACTACATTCACAGCAAAGGGTTGAAGTTTGGCATTCACATCATGCGGGGGATCCCGCGAGAGGCAGTGAAGAAGAACCTGCCGATCCTGGGCACCTCGGCGCGTGCGCAGGACGTGGTTGATTGGGCGAATCCGTGTCCGTGGTCGACGGCCATGTACGGAGTCGATGTGAGCAAGCCCGCCGGCCGGGCGTACTACGATTCCATTGTCGCGTTGTATGCGAAGTGGGGTGTGGACTACATCAAGGCTGACGATATGAGCTTTGCCGATGCGCCGCCCGCACGCGAGCATTACCACGGCGGGGAGATCGCCGCGCTGCACAGCGCCATCCTGAAGTCCGGCCGCCCCATTGTGCTGAGTCTCTCACCGGGTCCGGCGCCTGTGGACGAGGCGGCGGACCTTGCCCGGAACGCCAACCTTTGGCGCATTTCCGGCGACTTCTGGGATAACTGGAATTCCCTGGCAAAGCAGTTTGCCCTTTGCCGAGTGTGGGCGCAATACAGCGGTCCGAACCACTGGCCCGACGCGGATATGCTGCCGCTCGGCCGCTTGCGCATTCGGGGTTACGGCGATGGTGAGCGGCAGTCGCGATTCACGCCGGCCGAGCAGCGGACCCATCTGACGCTTTGGGCAATCTTTCGCTCGCCACTGATGATGGGGGGTGATCTGCCCACACTTCCGGCCTCGACCCTTGCGCTGTTGACCAATCCGGAAGTGTTGGCTGTCGATCAACACTGCGCTCACGAACACGAACTCTTTACTCGCGGCGATCAGGTGGCGTGGGTGGCGGAAGCACCAGCGTCTCAGGACAAATACCTGGCGGTTTTCAACCTTGATGATCACTCGCCGGCGGACGTCCGGGTGCAGTGGAGCGAATTGGGATTGAAAGGGAAGTGCTCCGTACGTGACCTGTGGGGGCAGAAAGATGTGGGCATAGTGGACAACTCCTTCGCACCAATGATCGAGCCTCACGGCGCGGGGCTGTATAGGATTTCCCCGCTGGTCAATTAGCGGGACCTTTGCCGCACGATAGGAACCGGCAACGAGCACCTATGATGGAGCAGGGGGGCACGAGAGATGAAACCAACGGACAAATCGGATCCACGCGGAGGCGTGACGCGCCGAGAATTCATCAAAGGCTCAGCGGCCGTTGCGGCTGTGCCTGCATGGAGCGACGCTGCGGGCGGAAGCGATGGTGCAGCGCCAGCGAACAAGAAGAAACCCAACATCATTCTCGTTATCTCCGACCAGTTCCGCTGGGACGTGGTGGGTGCTTATGGACTGAACTCGATGGGCATCACGCCGAACCTGGATGCCATGGCGCGTCGCGGCACATTGTTCCAGTCGCACATTGGCAACCAAGCGGTGTGTGCTCCTTCGAGGGCCAACCTTTTCACGGGCCAATATCAAAACCGGCATGGAGTTTGGAAGAACGGTCTAGGTCTTGCTGCGGACGCCGTCACGCTGGCCACGGTGCTGCGCCAAGCCGGCTACACGGCAAATTATGTCGGCAAGTGGCATCTGGCGCGGCCGGAAGGAAACAACCCGCCGCCCGTCGGTCCGGTTCCCGCCGGTCAACGCGGCGGCTTCGATGATTTTTGGGAAGGCTCGAACGTACTGGAGATGACGTCGCATCCATACGAGGGCGAGATCTTTGATGGCGACGGCAAGCCGATCCCCTTCAGTGACACGTATCGCGTGGACTTCATAACCCAGCGCGCCATAAAGTTCCTGCGCGGCGCTTCCCATCAGCCATTTCTGTTGGTCGTCTCCCAAATCGAGCCGCACTTTCAAAACGATTGCAACTGTTTCGTAGCGCCGAAAGGCTATGCTGACCGCTACGCGAATCCCTTTGTTCCTGCCGACCTGAAGTTTTTCCCCGGCGACTGGCAAAGACAGTTGCCTGACTACTACGGCTGCTGCGCCGCGATTGATCAGTCGGTGGGCACGATTCTGGGTGAACTTCGAAACCTGGGGATTGAAGACAACACGATTGTCGCCTTCGTCAGCGATCACGGCTGTCACTTCCGTACGCGTAACACGGAGTACAAACGCAGCCCGCACGAAAGCTCGATCCATATCCCCTTGGTCATGCAAGGCCCGGGATTCAACCGCGCACTGAGCATTCCAGAGCTAACCAGCCAGATTGATATTACTCCCACGCTCTTGCAGGCTGCCGGTTGCGCCATTCCCGAGACGATGCAGGGCCGAAGCTTTCTGCCGCTGTTGGACCGCCACGTGGAAGGCTGGCCAAACGAGGTGTACGTGCAGATCTCTGAGTCTTGCACCGCTCGCGCGCTGCGTACGCCACAGTGGACCTACGCCGTTGCAGATCCGAACTCCGGCAAGAAATCAGCGCCGTCTGCCGATCGCTACGACGAATATCAGATGTATAACCTCTTCGACGATCCTCATCAGCTTCTGAATCTTGCCGGTCGGCGCGACGTTCCCAAGCTAATCCACCAGGAGGGTGGCCTCTCCATTCAGGATGCCGCCGCCCACCTTCGCGAGCGGTTGCTCGCCCGCATGGTGGAGGCCGGCGAGCCGCGCTGCAGAAATCGAGGAGCGCTTCCTTTATCCATGAACCCTCGTGCCATCCGATTTGGGACAACCTCTTTCCCTCAAAAAGGTTCATAATCCGTAACCGAGTGGTGGTCCTGGAAAGGAGTTGACAATGAAGCTGCGTCTGACCGGCTGCATGGCAGTTTGCGCCCTTTTGTGCTCTTTGCCCACGCGGGCCGCTGAGCCCCAATTGACCATTTACAACCAGAACTTCGCCGTGGTGCGTGTGCTGATTCCGCTCGACCTCAAGGCAGGCGAGAATCGCATCCAGTTCGCCGACACGACGGCATTTCTTGAACCCAGTTCGGTGATGCTCCGCGACCCCAGCGGCGCGCGGAGCCTCCAGATTCTTGAGCAGAATTACCGTGGCGACCCCGTGACCGAGCAACGCCTGCTGGCCTTGTACGAAGGCAAAACTCTCGACTTCCTGGTCCAGCGCGGCGATCACACAGAGACGGTGCAGGGGAAGATCATTCGCAGCGGCTACGTCCCGCCGCAGCCCTATAATCCTTACGCCAATCCGTATGGGGGCAACCCATCGGGGATGGAACAACCGATCATCGAGGTTGATGGCAAGGTACGCTTCCAGCTCCCCGGCATCCCCTTGTTCCCGAGCCTGACCGACGACACGATCTTGAAGCCGATCCTGAACTGGGTATTGATGACGGACAAGCCCGGCGCGGTGAATGCCGAATTCAGCTATGTGACCGGGCAGATGGACTGGAATGCGGACTACAATCTCGTAGCTCCCGAACAAGGCGATCAACTTGACCTGCACGGATGGGTGACCATACACAATCGCAGCGGGAAGACGTTTGAAGACGCGCGCATCAAGCTGATGGCGGGGCATGTCAACAAAATCCAGCCCCGATTTGCCGACAGCTTCGCAGCGGGCGTCGGTGGCGCCGTCGGCGGGTCAATCTATACTGGAATTCCTCCCCAGGTCTCCGAGAAGACCTTCGAAGAGTACCACCTCTATGAACTCCATCGCCCCACCACGCTGCACGATCAGGAGAGCAAGCAAGTCGAATTCGTGCGCGCGGGCGGAGTCAAGTCCGAGCGGGTGTATATTTACGACGGAATGAAGGTGGACGAGAACCAGTACCGCGGCTGGAACGCGGAAATGATTCGGGGAAACGCCGAGTACGGCACTCAATCGAATCCGGATGTTTGGGTGATGAGGGAGTTCACCAACTCCGAAGCCAACCACCTGGGCATGCCGCTGCCGGCGGGCCGAGTCCGTTTCTATCGACAAGATAGCGACGGCCAATTGGAATTCACTGGCGAAAACGAAATCAAGCATACCCCTCGAGACGAAACCATCCGCGCCTTCACCGGCAGCGCGTTCGACATCAAGGGTGAGCGGCGCCGCACCGACTACCACAGCGATATGGGCCGCCGCACGGCCGATGAGTCGTTTGAGATCAAGCTTCGTAACCACAAGAAGGAAGCGGTGGTGGTGCGCGTGGTCGAACACCTCTATCGCGGCACGGGCTGGGAAATCGCCGATAAGTCTGCGACCTACCTTAAGACCGATGCGCAAACCATCGAGTTTCAAGTGCAAATACCGCCGGATACGGAAAAGGCTGTGACCTACACGGTGCACTACGCGTGGTAAAGGAACTAGACGAATGAGGTAATTTCCGATGCGCCTGCTCGTTTACTTGCTTTTCGGCATCCTTTTTCTCGCTTCAATCCTTGCGGCGCAAACAAGCCCGATCGATTCAACCCGCATCAACGTCATGGCCAAGGATTCCACCGGCCAAGTCTGGGGTATCGGCGCCTACATGAACTCCGGCCTTTACCGCTGGGACCACGACAGATGGAATGCTGTCGCCGGAGAGGGGCTTTACGGAAACAACGGCGCGGCTGCTCTGGCCACGGGACCGGACGGCGCGGTTTACTGCCTTTGGGGAGTACGCGAAACCGATCACAGCGTCACGTGGCATCGGGGAAGCGTCTCCAAGACCCTGGCGCACTTCACCGCCGACGTCGGGGACCTGCCAAGCATCTTTGTGGACCCGAAGCAGAATATCTGGATTACCGGCCGCGGCATACAAATCTACCGAATTACCCCGGAGGGTAAGGCCGAGTCTGTCTACACCATTGAATACGACCATCGCTTTACGTCCAATCTTCCCCGTGGCGCACGGATGAACTTTGAAGCAGTTTTCGCGACAGCCGATGGCCAAGGACACGTCTGGTTTTGGGCGGGTGGGCCACATGGAGGCGGCATCCACTCGCTTGACGGCATCCTTATATTCGACGGCGAGAAGTTCGAACTCCACTCCGACTTTCCCGTGGCGCCGAACAGGCGTTACACCGCGGTTGCTCCTGACGATGGCAACCACATATGGTTGGCGGCTGACCATCTCTACCGGGTTGATACCAGGACGTTCGTCACCGAAGTGGTGCCGGAGCCTGAACGCAACGCCTTCCGCTACGTGCAGCAGATTCTTCATGTGGGAGGCGCCACGTACTTGGTAACGGGAGATGGCTTAATGCCGGTGGCGGAACGCAGCGGCGGGGGCCGCATCGGTGTCCTGTGGCGGCAAGACGGCCAGGGATGGAAGCGTGTGGTCAACGGGCTCGATATGCGTTCCAGCTTTTTGACTGACGCGCCACGGTCATTCGTCGTGACGCCAGCCGGGCTTTGGGTTGGCGCTTATGGGACGGGCCCCTGGTTTCTACCGGAGGGGGGCGGCGAAGCAGTCCACATCGACTGGCGATATGGTTTCTCTCTTGAAAGCTCCGAGGGGCTGGCGACGCTACCTGACGGGCGGCTGCTGGTGGCGGGGAACAGCGGGACGAGGGCCTTTGAGCCAAAGGAATTGCTGGCTTCATCCCAATCGCCTGAATTCGTGCAGACGCTGAATCCGTTGCGCGTATTCGTTGCCGACCAGCAGAACCACCTGTGGGGATTTATCGCCGGCGACCAGAAGACAATCAGTGAGTGGAATGGAAGAACGTGGAAGGATCACGCCCTCCCGGAGGACTTTGAGCCGCTTCGCCTTTGGAACTTTGGCATTGACTCGCACGACCGCTGGTGGATTCTCCAGAACGGGTGCCAGGGAAGAGTGACCCTGCTCGACGCCGCGACGGACAAGGTTGAGACCTATCCCGACTTCTCGTCCGCACTTCAGGCACAATTAGCGGACAGCGCGAACTTCCAAATCCGGGGCGAGCGCTTTACCGTTCCCACGTTTACTGCCGACGGCCGGATTGGCTATCGCGACGGATGCCAGCAGGTGCACTACTTCAACACCCAGATCTGGCAATCGTGGCGCCCGCCGGAAGTCGATACGGCGCGCCGTGGCGTGTTCGATGGCCCGGCGTTCTTTGACCGGGCCGGCAATTTCGCCGTGAACATCGCGGGAAGAACCTGGGAGTACGAGGCGAAGAACGGATGGCGCATCACGGCTTTCGAGAGAGGCTACGGGTCGGACCAGGAACGGCTGGCCCCATACTCGCCGCTACCGCTGCCCGGATGCTCGGTCAATCCGGACTCCATCGCCGAAGACCGGCTTGGCACCTACTGGCTGACCGCGCACGGCCAGTTGTATCGCGCGATTTCCGGCATCTGCGTCCCGCAGTTCTCTCCCAGCGCGCATCAGCCGTTCGGCGATTTACGCACCATCAAGGCGGTGCTGATTGACCCGGAGGGGAACGCGTTTCTCGAGACCTATTTACGTAACCATTCCAATTTCGGCGAGTACGTGATTGTGAAGGCCCGCCCGCCGCTGCCTCAAACGAAGCTACACGCCATCGTGGAAGCCTCGGGCTTCGTCAAACTTCAGTTCGGAACTCAGTTGACGGGAAAAGCGTGGTTCACGTGGAGGGTCGATGGCGGCAAATGGAATGCGCCCAGCACGAGCAATCAGACAGAGTTGAGCTGGCTGGCGAACGGGAAGCACACCATTGAGGCTGCCGCTCTGGACGAGCACCTGCAAATTGACCCTCACCCCCCGACTGCCGAAGTGACCATTCAGGTGGATACCCACGCGCAGATTGCCGCGCTGATCGAGCAACTGAAGGATCATGATTACGCGGTCCGCGACGCGGCCGTGGCGGGTCTCGTACGTCAGCCCGCGCTGGCTCTTCCCCAATTGCAAGCGGCGCGCGCGAATGCCGACGCCGACCAGCGCTGGTGGATCGATGCCGCGATCCAACAAGTCAAAGACGCCCTGGCCAGCGGCAAACAGCCGTAGGGGCTTCGTAACGATCAATTCTGAATGCTGAATGATGAATTACATCGGTGATACAGTATGGGCGCACAGAACGCTAGGGAGGTGGGATTGGCACGCGCCAAAGTGGATGTGGTGGGTCTCGGGTTGAACGCGACGGACACCGTGTTGACGGTTCGCAAGTTCCCGCCCTTGGGCGGAAAAGAGCGAGTGGTGGCCGAGTCGATGCAAGCCGGTGGACAAGTTGCGACCGCGCTCGTCACCTGCCGCCGGCTGGGGCTGAAAGCACGTTACATCGGCAAGATGGGCGACGACCCCGGCGGTAAGTTGCAACTTGAAAGCTTGCGACAGGAAGGCGTGGACGTGTCGGCCGCCAAGGTCGTGCGTGGCGCTCCCAACCAATACGGCCTTATTATCGTCAACCAGGCTACGGGAGAACGAACGATTTTCTGGGATCGCGACCCGCGTTTGAGGGTTCAGCCCAATGAAGTTCCATCCGCCGCCATTGCCTCCTCCCGCTTGCTGCATTTGGATGGATGCGATGTGGAGGCTGCCTTGGCGGCGGCACGTTACGCTCGCCGCGCGCGCATTCCGGTGCTGGCGGACTTTGACACCGTTTATAAGGAAGTGGAGACGCTGTTTCCCTATATCGATTATCTGATCGCGTCAACACATTTTCTCCCGACCGTTACTGGCCATGCGGACCCCTTCAAGGTTTTGGAATACATGGCTCGCGAATACCATGTTCCCACACCCGGCATGACGTTGGGGCGCGACGGCGCTTTGGTTTATCATGCTGGGCGCTTTGTATACTCGCCCGGATTCGTCGTGGAAACGGTGGATACGACCGGCGCGGGAGACGTATTCCACGGTGCCTTCGCTTTTGCCGTTCTGGCCGGATGGGATATGACGAGAACACTGGATTTCTCGAACGCGATGGCCGCGCTTAACTGTACTGCCCTCGGGGCGCGCGGCGGAATCAAAACACGCGCGGAAGCCGAGCGGCTCATGGCGACGGGAGCGAGGCAGGTCAATCGGTCGTATCTGACCGAGAGCTCCGTGCCGAAGCGAAGGCAAGTCAAAAGGCAAAGCGCAAAAGGCAAAACGCAAAAGTGAGCGCCCACTGCGGGCACTGCGACGCAATTCGCGAGAGGTTGCGCGACACGCCATAGCGTTTTTGGAGACTAGCGAATGTCAGATTTGAAAACCAAGAACAATTCCACTGGCGACATCACAAAAGCTGGCTTGGCCCTGATTACGGGCGCATCCGGCGGCATCGGTGCCTGCTTCGCTCGGGCCCTGGCCGCGCGCGGCCGAAATCTCGTTCTGGTGGCGCGGTCAAAAGACAGGCTGGAAGCCCTAAAGATTGAAATCGTGGCGAAACACGCGGTGCGGGTGGAGGTTATCGAGCAGGACCTCAGTGTGGCAGGCGCAGCCGCCCGGTTGGTGACGGCTTTGCAGGAACTCGATATCGACGTCGAATTGCTCGTTAACAACGCAGGCTTCGGCGCACAGGGAGAGTTTTGGAAATTGCCGCTCGACCGCCAGGCAAAGATGCTGCAATTGAACGTGGTCACGCTCACGGAATTGAGCCACATGCTACTCCCCGCCATGCTGGAGCGGCGAAGCGGCGGCATTATCAACGTTTCGTCCACCGCCAGCTTTCAACCCATTCCGTATACCGCGGTCTACGCGGCTACCAAGGCCTACGTTACAAGCTTTTCCATGGCGCTGGCGGAAGAGACCGCACCCTACGGCGTCAAAGTGTTGGCTCTTTGCCCCGGCGGCACAGCCACGGAATTCTTCACCGCGGGCCAATTCGCCACCATCAGTTTTCCCGGCGGATTGCAGTCGCCGGAGAAGGTGGTGGAAGTGGGCTTGCGCGCTTTCGGTCGGGGACGCAGCCTTACCGCGACTCGGTTCATCAATCGGCTGATGATCTTCGCACAGAGACTGGCGCCGCGCCGCCTGGTGGCGCACAGGCCGGCGACCTGTTTCGGCCGAAGGGTCTGCGCGGGAGCCAATGACATCATTTGGAAATCCACGTTCTTCATCCCAGGAGTTCACTCATGCGTAAGTTTATTATCTTTACTCTTTTTCTGCTCTTATCGACGGCAGGAGCTATTGCCGCCGACGTGCCGGCTTCAGTTCGGCCGGTCAATTTGCGTTGTGAATACCGTACCAATCCCTTGGGAGTGGATGCTTCTGCTCCCCGTCTGAGCTGGAAGCTGGAAGCGGCCAATCTGGCGGCGCGCGGGCTCGCTCAATCGGCGTACCAGGTCTTGGTGGCGAGCAGCGAAGCATTGCTGGCGCGTAATCAAGGCGACCTTTGGGATTCAGGCAAAGTGAACGCCGACACTTCCATTCAGGTGGCATATCGTGGCAAATCGCTCTCATCGAGCCAGGTTGCTGTGCTGGAAGGTTCGGGTGTGGGATAACGATGCGCACGCCTCGGCTTGGAGCCGGCAGCGCGATGGTCCATGGGCTTGCTTGCTGAGAGCGACTGGAAAGGCAAATGGATCGGACTGGATGGTGGGGAAGGGAAGCCGCAGGAATTGGCAGGCGCCCAGTGGATCGGTGCGGCGAGTACCGGCGCCGGAACGATCTACCTTCGTCGCACGTTCGAAATCTCCAGTGATAATCCCGTTTCCGATGCGCTGCTGTTTATGGTGGGCTCAGGACCTGCCGAGGTGACGCTGAACGGCGGTGGGCTGCACAAGTCGGCAGGAGTTAAGAGTCCCATCGCGATGGATATTCGAGGTTCGTTGCATTCGGGCACGAATTTGCTGGCGGCCTCCGTAACCAACGACGGCGCCGGATCTCCAGCGCTCATTGGCGCGATCGAACTGGACTTGGCCGACGGCCAGCGGATTATGATCCGTACCGATGAGAATTGGCGGGCCTCCGCGACCGAAGCCGACAACTGGACCAAGCCTGGATTTATTGACGCCGGCTGGAGTGAAGCCCACATTTTGGGCCCCTACGGTATGGAGCCGTGGGGGAACGTCGGTTGGGCGTGGCGCACCGTGCTGCCGGCGCGAATGTTGCGCAAAGACTTCTCTGCCGCGGCGCCGGTCAAGCGCGCCACGCTCTATGTTTCCGGCCTGGGTTTGTTTGAAGCTTACCTCAACGGGGAAAAGATTGGCCGAGACGTGTTGGTGCCGGCACTAAGCGAGTACGAGAAGCGCGTCTACTACATGACTTACGACGTTACGGGCTTCGTGCGGCCCGGCGCGAATGCCCTTGGCGTGATGCTGGGCAACGGGCGCTTCTACCCGCCGCGCCATAATATTCCCACCGTCATGCGGGGCTTCGGTTATCCCAAGCTGCGCCTGCAACTCGATATGGAACTGGCGAATGGCAAAGTCGAAAGCGTGAGCAGCGACGAGACGTGGAAGATGACTACCGACGGTCCCATTCGCGCCAACAATGAGTACGATGGCGAGGTTTACGACGCGCGGAAAGAGATAACGGGCTGGAGCCGCCCGGGGTTTAACGACGCGGGCGTGGCAAGCCGGCGCAATTGGTGGATGGGCCTGCCGGCGTGCTCTCCGCGCAGCCGATCGCGCCCATTCGCGTCACCGAATCTTTAAAGCCGGTGTCAGTGCATGAAGTGCGGCCGGGAATTTATGTCTACGATATGGGGCAGAACATGGTGGGATGGTGCCACCTGAACGTCACCGGACCCCGCGGCGCCCAAGTGACGCTTCGCCACGCCGAGACGGTTGCGCCCCGACGGCATGCTTTACATGGACAACCTGCGCTCGGCCGAGGCGACGGATACCTACATTCTCAAGGGTGGCGGCCAGGAAGTGTATGAGCCGCGCTTTACCTATCACGGTTTTCGCTACGTCGAGGTCAGGGGATTCCCGGGAAAGCCCACGCTGGCGTCGCTCGAGGGGCGCGAGGTCCATGACGATCTGGAGCGCGCCTCCGAATTCGCGACGTCCAATCCCATGCTCAACCAGATCTACAAAGCCGTACTGTGGGGAACCAAGGACAATTACCGCAGCATTCCCACCGACTGTCCGCAACGCGACGAGCGCCAGGGTTGGCTGGGCGATCGCTCGGAGGAAAGCTTAGGCGAGACGTACCTGTTTGATGACGCTGCGTTTTACGCCAAGTGGGTGCGAGACATTCACGATGCGCAGGACGCCGACGGCCGGGTGAGTGACGTTTCCCCCGCTTATTGGCCGTTCTATAACGACAATGTCACGTGGCCCGCCAGCTTCATCATGGTGGCAGATCACGTGTACCGGCAATATGGTGACAAGCGCGTCATCGCAGAGAACTACCCCGGCATGCGGGCGTGGATATCTGCACATGGAGACGTATCTCAAGAACGACCTGATGCCGCGGGATACCTACGGCGATTGGTGCGTTCCGCCGGAGTCTCCCGAGCTAATCCATTCCAAAGATCCCAAGCGCAAGACTGACGGCACGGTGCTGGGAACTACGTACTTTTATCGTCTGTTGCTGCTCATGCAAAACTTCGCAAACATCCTCGGGAAGACGGACGACGCGCAGGAGTATGCGCAGCTTGCGGCAAAACTTCGCGCTGCCTTCAATGCCACGTACCTCCACGCCGAGGCGGGCGACTACAGCAACGGCTCCGAGACTTCCAGTGTGCTTCCTCTGGCGTTTGGCATGGTTCCCGATGAAAACCGGCAGAGCGTTGTGGACGTGCTGGTTCACAAAATCCACGATCAGGGCAATGACCATACGGCCACCGGTCTGGTGGGTGGACAATGGCTGATGCAGACGCTCACGGACGCCGGCCACGCCGACGTTTCCTATGCGCTCGCCAGGCAGCAGACCTATCCCAGTTGGGGCTACATGGTGACTCACGGCGCCACCACGATTTGGGAGCTTTGGAATGGCGACACCGCCGACCCGGCGATGAATTCCGGCAACCATCTGATGCTGGTGGGCGACTTGATTACCTGGTGCTACGAGAACTTGGCGGGAATTCGCCCCGACCCTGCGCAACCGGCGTTCAAGCACATCATCATGCGGCCCAGCCCGGTGGGTGGCTTGAGCTACGTAAAGGTCTCGTACAATTCTCCCTACGGCGTCATCACCAGTGACTGGAGCGTGGCGGGTGGGCACTTTATCTGGAACGTCATCGTTCCGCCCAACGCTCGCGCCACAGTTTATGTTCCGTCGATTGGCCCCGGCGGAGTGACCGAAGGCGGGAAGCCGGCCAACACCTCCGTGGGCGTCAGGTATTTACATAGTGAGCAAGGTGTGGCGGTTTACGAAATAGGATCGGGTGGCTACCGGTTTGAGTCTTCTTTGCCGCATACAACTAAGTGACATGCGGACGTTCTAGTGGTAATCTTCACCACTCTTCCGGGGGGCACGCCAGCCTCGCGTAGCTCGATGAAGGCCGATGCCGCCGGAGAGACAAATCGTGGCATCGACTACGCGGAGGTCACCTCATGTCAAGTGTATCAGTAGGAATCATTTTGGCGATTATCGCTGGAATCATTAACGGGAGCTTCCCGGCTCCCATGAAGTACGCCAAGGTGTGGAAGTGGGAGAACATCTGGTCCGTCTGGGCATTCTTTGGGATGGTCGTGTTCCCCTGGGCCGTGGTGTTCCTGACCATACCCGATCCGTGGGACGTTTATCACGGCGTCGCGCTAAAGTCGCTCTTGCTGATGGTCGGGTTTGGCATCGGCTTCGGACTGGCGCAGATTTTCTTCGGGTTGGGCATCGCGGCCATCGGCATGGCGCTGAACTTCGCCATCGCCATCGGGATCTCCACGGTGCTGGGCTTCCTGGTTCCCCTGCTGGTCAGTCATCGTGAGCGCGTCTTTACGGCGCAAGGCGCCATGATTTTCCTCGGCGCGTTCCTGATTTTGATTGGCATTGTGGGCTGCGCGATTGCCGGAAAGATGAAGGATACGCACCAGGCGGGCACAGAGCAGCGTCCGCGGGAATCAACTGCGGTTTCGATGAGCTTTGGAACCGGGCTTTTCATTTGCGTCCTCGCCGGACTGGGTTCGCCGCTAATCAACTTCGGGCTGGCCTTCGGCGAGCCGCTGCTCACACGAGCCGCCGGGCAGGGGGTCAGCCCCAGCAGCCAGCCGAATGTAATCTGGGCGCCGGTGGTCAGTGCGGCGTTCATTCCCTACATCATCTATTGCATCTATCTTTGGAATAAGAATAAGACTACAAACCTCTTTGTTGCTCCTGGCACAGCGCTTAACTTCGTCTACGGCGCCATCATGGGGTTGCTGTGGTTCAGCAGCACGGTCATCTACGGCGCGGTCACAGCGCGGTTGGGCGTCATGGGTCCCATCCTTGGTTGGCCACTGTTCATGTCGGCGATCATCATTGCCTCGAACGTTTGGGGAATGGCCACCGGCGAATGGAAAGGGTCAGGCAGCAAGGCTCTGAATACCATGTTCGGAGCCATTTTCTTCTTGATCTTGGGCTTCGGCGCGCTGGCGTACGCGGGGCGGCTGGGGTAGGGCAGCAGTCGGCAGTAGGCAGAAGGCGGTAGGTAGAAGGCGGAAAAAGGGGACAGCCGTTATCGATTGAACCAAAACGTCGGTGAGCCGCCAGAATGAGGTCAAAAGGCAAAGCGCAAAAGACAAAAGTCAAAGCCGACATGGCTTCGATGTGGTGAGTTGCACATGAAAACAGGGAAACCGCCGGGGTGAGAGGTGGCACATGATCGAGCATAAGCCATGGGAGGGCTCAGATTACTCCACGTCTCCCATCAAGGGGCAGCAGGTCGCTATCGTCGGATATTCTCACTGGCTTGAAGACGGATGGCCGGACAACGACGATGCGACAATTGATTGTATTCGTAAAGTCATGTCCGGCTCTGGCGAGGTGAAGACAGCATCCTTTTTTACCCCGGTCAGAAACTATTTTGGATACCCCGACCACAAGACGTTTTGGCCGAAGGTCATGTTTTTCAACTACCTTCCGAGCTGTGTCGGGGGTGCAGATAAGCGCTTCAAAAGCGGCACTCCCGAACAACGGAAGCGAGCCGAAGCCCGCTTCTTGCGACTAACCAAGGATAAGCGGCCACAGAAGGTTCTGGTGTTTACCGCAAGGAGCGGGTATTTTCCACCTGCGGAGGGACTGCAAAGCATCCCGGGATTTGACAAGTTCAAATTAGGAATCTACCGTTTTGACGATTTCGTTTTCTCGGCCTACTTCCTTCGACACCCACAGGGCGCAGACAAAGAACTCATGCGCTCGGCAGTCGAATACATACTTGACCTGCCGAGTTGCGGGAGTTCCGGAGGTTAAACGAACGCCCGCCGGTTTTGCCTTTTGCGTTTTGCCTTTTGACCTCGCTTTTCGATTTGTCGATGCTGCCTGGCCTGTGACTTCCTCTAAGTCACAGACTATTCAATCCGGCCCGCGGCCGGTGGCTGGGCTGCCTACTGCCTACTGCTTCCTGCCGACTGCCTATCCTTACCGTCTCCCATCTGGTCGTAGAAGTGCTGCGCGGCGCGGATATTTCCGGTCTTGTTCGCCACGGTAACGGCCAGGATCTTGATCTTATCGTTATCCGGCAGCGTCAACGTGGTTGCGCCCTGCGGCACGTCGATGTATGCCGCGTACAGGTAGGAGTACTTGTAGGGCTGATTGGTGCCTTGCGCTGTGTGGTAATGCGAAGCGAACCAGGCGATAGGCGCCGTCTTGACGAAGCCCGGCGTCAACCCTGTATATTCCTCTTCCGTCCGAACGATCGGGCCTTGCTCTTTGATCCGGGCCAAGGTTCGGCGTGTTCGTTCGGCCTGCCAACTGTGATCGTCAGCGGCAGGCTCCGCAGGCGTAGGCAGTTCTACCTTGCGCTCGACCCACGTGCGCGTATCCCACTGGCCGACAAAGCCTTGCCAATCCTGGATCTTCAGGTCCACGCTCTTGTCGCCTGACGCGGAATGTCCCCTTCTGATCTCCGTCGGCACCGGCGAGTAAATACACGCGATCGAAATGCCCAGGCGGCAGGGTAATGCTCTGCCCATGGGCGGTCACGGCGTTGGGGTGATCGGTCCACGCTGGCCCCAGGTGGAACGTGACGCCATTGAAGGGCAGCATAATGGGAAGCATCTCGGCGGGGAGATTGTCACCGGCGGCATTAAATCCGCTCTTGGCGGCGGCGCCATCTTCGCTGGCGGTAGCCACGTCGTATTTCAAGTCCACCGGCACCGAGTGGATGGGCGGCAGCGTCCTGGTGGGCGGCGCCAGTTTCACCGCGAAGGTACGAATTCCGTAAGGCACCAGCGAGGTTTCCAGGGCGCCGTTGGCCACGGTGGCGGGCCCCATGGGCAGTTCCTGGCCGTTGATTTCACGAGCGGCAGTGACACCGCCGGCGAACGCCACATGCAGGCTGGGCACGGCTTCGCCGCGCATTTCCACCACGCGGACCACGACCTCATTGCTTTCCTCGGCCTTTTTAACCGCGGTCACGAACACGTGGTTGCTGTCCGTGTGGACAAAAGAAAAGCTCTTACCAAGCGGGCCGCCATGCGGGGTGCTTTGGAAGGCGATCAGGGGATCGTTCAGCCGTTGCGCCTGCCAGTCGGTGTTCCCATGCTGCCAGTTGCCGGAGTGTGACGCCAGACCGTAGGCAAACACGTGGTGACCCCAATCCTGCGTAGTCTGGTCGGCGTAATCGTGTCCGTTGCCGCCGCCGAGCCCCGGAGTGTAAATCAAAGTAAGCCGCAGAGTGCTGTCGTCAGGTTTGTCCGAGCCCGTCTTGCTGTCGGAGAGCACCGTGACGCCGTAAGCTCCGCTTTTATCGGTCAGATCAAACCACTGGTGGGAAGCCACTTCGAATTTCTTCTCGTCGTTGTTGCCGCGCTGAACCGTCCCGAGTCCCCAGTTATAAGTTGCCGTGGGATTGGACGCGGTCAGCGGGAAGGTGGCCTTCAGCGCCGCTTCCTTGGTTCTCCAATCGATGACGTTGCCGAACTCGACGCGGTTGCCGCCATCACCTGCCGACAGGCTGATGGTCTGGACGTACTTGGAATCCTCCGTCTCGCGCGTCACTTCCACAGCCACGCGCACGGGGCCGTTTTCCACCACGCGAATTTGCGCCGGGCCGGAGACATAACCGCGGGGCGGCTTCTGCTGATCCGCCCAATCCATGTTCCACGCCGGCCAATCGAAGGGATGCTCGGTTTGCAGTGCCAGCCGCGCGGGGGAGGCGAGCAATTCATGCTTGATCTGCTTGTCGTAGATGCTCGACACGTCGCCGTTCGCATCGATGGTGACGCGGTAACGGGCGTTTTCGAGGGAGGATTCGCTGACCTTTAGCTCCGAAGATGCGGCGGCCGCGGAGTCGGCAGGTCGTACGTCATAAACCGCGAAGCCGACGGAGGGAACCTTGGCAAGGAACAGCACCTGCCCGGAGGCATCAAGCTGCGCGGTTACTTCCTTGCCGTCAGGACCAAACACACGCACAGCCTGGGGCGCGCCACTGCCGAATCTCACCCGGGCGGACACCACATCCTCGCGCTCAATGTTGAGAGGGTTGTAGACGACCACCGGAATGCCCTCTGCCTGGGTATCGAGGCCGGAGGCGATGGCGGCGCTCGCCGTGTTGAGAGCGCTGACGAAGCGATTCATGGCGATGAGATCGTCATTCCACGAGTACTCGTAGGACTTTGGCGTTGCCGTGCCCGCCATGAGGTCGTGGAATTGTCCGCCCAGTACCAGCGTCCACGCATCGTTCAATTGCTGCAAAGGATAGGCAGGACCACCCAGCCACGCGGCGGCCACGGAAGCGCGCTCGGCGGCGTCCGCGTAGAGCTCGTTCTTGCGATTCCAGCGCTTGTGCGCCGCTTCGGAAGTCAGCGAGCCGGCGGAATGATTGGTCAATTCCAGGTCGCCCTTGTAGCGCAGAAGTTGGCTGGCCTTGCCTGACTTGATGATGTCGAGAAACATCTGGTCGGCTCTGGAGGAGACGACCTGCACGGGGCCGTCGCCAACCTGCACCGGTGTCGCTTGTGGTTCGGGATTCTCTTCGTCGCCCAGATCCGTTCGTTCGATCGGTTGCGGCAGGGTGGTGCGGCTCTTGGTGACGATGGCTTCCAGCAGCCGGACGGACGACTCGGCCGGCGCGCCGCCGATGTCACCGGTGCCGTAGTAGTGGTAGTCAACGGGCACGCCGTCGGCCTTTTCATCGAGTCCGAGCCGCTTTGGCCAATCGACGTAATAAGAGTGGAGCTTGCTGAACTCCGGACTGCTTTTGCTGATGTCGTAGTAAATCGTGCCGCTATAGGTCATGGGATTGAGCGCAGCGATCACGCTTCTGCCGCCCGGACCGTCCCAAACGCCGACGTTGAAGGGCGTGCCCCTGGGAGTATCTTCCGGCGAGCCGGGTCCGCCCACGGGAGCAGATGATCCCCAACTCAGCTTTTGGGTGGAGAATCCCTTGACGCCTGCGGCCGACAGGATGCTGGGCAGGGAGGAGGGAAAGCCGAAGCAGTCCGGTAACATGAACTCGGCGCTCGCCACGCCGAAGTCGTGGCGAAAGTACTCATTGCCGTAGAGGACTTGGCGAATGATCGATTCCGGTGAAGGAGTGTTTACGTCGTTTTCTTCCATCGACGAGCCTGCCGGGAACCAGCGGCCAGCTTTCACCCAGTAGCGCAGCTCTTCGTAATCTGCCGGGAAATATTCTTTCATCATGCGGTAGCGATTGGCGCCGCTGAAATTGAAGATATAGTGCGGGTATTTTTCGAAGAGGTCGAAATTGGCGTGCATGGTCTTGGCGAGATAATCGCTGATGACCAACGGGTATTCCCAGCGCCACTCGGTGTCCAAATGAGCGTAACCGACGACGTAGAGCGTCGGCTTGGTGAAGCTAAACGCCGCCGGGGTGGCGGGTTTCGCCGGCGAAGCAGGTTTGTCTTGCCCCAATAGGGATCGTGTAGTGAGTGCCATGGCCACACCCATCATCATGAAGACCGCTATAGCGACGAATGAAGTTGATGTCGCACGTCCTCTGGGCATCGAGTAATCGGCATTTCGGTTCATGTTTCCCTCGTTAAATTGTTTGTGCTGGGTCCAAGACCGGTCGAAAGTTTCGGTTCTGCTTAGCGCCGGCCTTTGTCGTCATTTGGACGAACGCGCTCGTGCGTTCCCCCCAGCGGGCCTCCCGGAAGACTCGCGGCAAGGAGGCGTCATTATACACCCGTCGCTTCTTGACAACACGGTTCAGCTTGGACAACGATGATTGCCCCCTGGTCATGGCTAAAATCGGCGGGCGTGTCAAATCCGGAGATGCTTCCAGGAGAACGTTCATGAGTGATACAGGTCCCATCAAAATGGGCTTTGTTGGTTACGGCCGGGCGGCCGTGCAACAGCACGCGAAGGAAATTGAAGGGCTTCAGGACAAGTTCAAGGTTGTTGCGGTCAGCGTTCGCAGCGGCGACCGGCAGGAAGCGGCACGGGAGAGGTACCATTGTGCCGTCTATGGAGACTACCGGGACTTGCTCAGAGATCCCGCCGTCGAACTGGTCGACATAACCACGCCTTCGGTCAACCATACTCCAATGGCGATCGCCACGCTGGAAGCGGGCAAGCATGTCTTTCTCGAAAAGCCCGTAAGTGTGAACTACGCCGAGGCGCAGTCGCTCCAGGCGGTGGCCGAGCGCTCTCCCGGCAAGCTGCTGGTGCGCCACAACCGGCGATTCTTTGGCGATTTTGTGCTGGTGAAACGGATGATTGACGCCGGCCTGCTCGGAAAAGTGTTCCAGATCAACCTGCGATTTTCGCGATTTGATTTGCGCAATGACTGGCAGACGACGAAGGAGTGGGGTGGCGGCATCGTTCTGAATGCGGGGCCGCATTTCATCGATCAGTGCCTGGCATTTCTGGGCTGGAAATACGAATCCGTATGGGCGGACTTCCAGCGCGTCACTGCCACCGGCGATGCAGAGGACCATGCCAAAATCGTCCTCAAAGGTGCCGATGGCCTTCTGGTCGATTTGGAGATGTCGGGAAGTGAGGCTTTCGACGGAGTCTGGCTCGCTGCGTATGGGAATTGCGGCGCCGCGGTGTGCGACGGGAAGACCATTCAAGTGAAGTACTATGATCCACAGAAGGTGACGCCACTGCCGGCGCGCGCAGTGACGGCGGACCCTAATGCTTCCTTCGGCAGCGGCATCACGATTCCTTGGGTCGAGGAAACCGTTCCCGTGGGGCCCCCGCAAAAGAACATCTGGGACGAAGTATACAAGGCGATTCGCGAGGGCGGAGAGTATCCCATTACGGTTCAGCAGGCGGTGCTGGGCATTAAGGTGATCGACGATGCCAAGGCAAGTGCCGGTGGGCGATGGCAGTCCTAGTTAATGAGCATTAAACAATGAAGTGACACGACCCCCTCGCCCCCAGCCCCTCTCCCCCAAGGGGGCGAGGGGAGAGGTAGATTGAATTCTTGCCCTCGCCCCCTTGGGGGAGAGGGTGGCGCGCAGCGACGGGTGAGGGGGTTCGTCCGTCACCACACTAAGTAATGATCAGCAGGACCCCGGGGCAGCCGCGGGCGAGGCCGTTTGAAGTAGAGTATCCACACAAGGAGATCATGGAATGAAAATTCGACTTCTGTTTTTCGCGGTTCTGCTGACGGGGTCATTGTGGGCCCAGGGCGACGCCACGCCGGCGGTCAAGTATTTTAGCCATGACGAGGTGGCGGCGGTCCTGGCTCACAGTGGCACTTTGATGCGCCAGCCGGACTTTCTGATCATGGGCAGTCACCGTGCCGAGGCGGGGCATGTGGAGATGCACGACAAAGAGACGGATATTTTCTATGTCACGGACGGAGCGGCCACCTTTATCACGGGAGGCAAGATGGTGGGCGGCCGCGTCACCGGTCCGGGCCAATGGATGGGTACGGACATTGTCGGCGGTGAGGTCCAGCACCTGATCAAGGGTGACGTTATCGTCATCCGCGCCGGGACGCCCCATTGGTTCAAGGAAGTTCCGCATTCGGTGAATTATTTCGTGGTAAAGGTACTGAAGCAATAGGAAGGCACTGAAGCAATAGAATCGAGCCTATTGTGAATGCGCGCCCGCGTTCCCCGCAATATCAGGGCACAAACGAAGCGGTTCTACAGGGCATTTCCCACGCCCGTCGCTGGACGCTGGTTGCCCTCCTGTGCCTGGCGGCGATCATCAACTTTCTCGATCGGGCCACCATTTCTGTGGCCTTGCCCCGCATCGCACGGGAATTCTCCCTGGGGCCCACGGCGAAGGGCCTGGTGCTCTCCTCCTTTTTCTGGTCCTACACGTTGCTTCAGGTTCCCGTTGGGGTTCTCATTGACCGTTTGAACGTGCGCTGGCTCTATGCGGGGGCGTTCGCACTCTGGTCCGTGGCGTGCGGATTGACGGGCATGGTGGGCGGCTTTGCCACGCTGATCGTCATGCGGATCATTTTGGGCATCGGCGAAGCTGTGATGCTGCCGGGCAGCTTAAGAGTCGTCAACATCATCTTCCCGCCCCGCGATCGTGGACTGCCCACCGGAATCGTGACGTCCGGCACGCGCCTGGGATTGGCGCTGGGTACGCCCTTGGTGGCGTGGCTGACGGTGCGCTACGGCTGGCGAACCATGTTTGCCGTCGTGGGATTCTCCGCCCTCATCTGGTTGTTGCCCTGGATTATGACATTTCCCGGACCGTCGTCCGCTCGATCCGAGGAGACCACCAGCCAGAACGACCCGGCCGGCAAGCCACGCGGCTGGCTCTTCACCATCGATCGGAATCTGATCGGTTCCTGCCTGGGGTATTTTTCCTTCGGCTATTACCAGTACATGCTCATGACGTGGCTGCCGGACTACTTTGTTCACGTGCGCCATTTTCAATTGCTCAAGGCGGGCGTTTATGCAGCGGCGAGCTATTTGATTTGGGGGTTCGGCCAGGCCGCAGGTGGATGGTTGGGCGATGCGATGGTGGGTTGGGGATGGAGCGAGACAACCGTGCGAAAAGGCCTGATCTCGGCTTCGTACGTATCCGGACTGCTGCTGATTCCCGCCGTGCTGGTCAGCAATCCCCAGGTTGCCATGCTGTTGGTTGCAGGGTCGTCGCTGGTCGGGGTGTCTTCCTCCAACATCCTCGTGATCATGCAGAACTGCGCTCCCCATGGCGAGGTCGGGAGTTGGATTGGCTTCGGAAACTTTGTGGGAAACCTTGGCGGGGTACTTTCACCTTTCGTCACCGGCGTGCTGATTAGCTGGACCGGGTCTTACTTTCCCGGCTTTGCCTTGGCACCACTGGTACTCGTGGTCGGGATTCTACCCTTTTGGTTCATCGTGCAGGACCTGGACTCTGGGAAACGGTGAAATTGCCGGCCGTTCGGCGCACGATGTGAGGAATCCTGCCCGCTCGGTTCGCGGAAGGACGCGGCGGGGCGCTCCGCTTAGCCGGTAATGACCGTCTCAAGGATGTCCCTCACCCTTCGCTGATCCCAGCCTCTGAACAAACACGTGGTAAGTGAGTGCATCCCACGTGTTGTGAATGCCGACGAAGAGAAGGAGCAGCAACGTGGCTCCTACGCCAAACAGCGCCCCACGGGTGTAGGTACGAGCGGCAATGGCCGATGCCACCAGAGTGGTGTAAGCAGTCATGGGCAGCACGGCATGAAATAGCCAATCCTCAAATACCGGCCGGTAGGCGGTCTGCGATTGCATCCTCCGCGCCACGATGATTTCGTAAACGCTTCCACTGAGGCCCTGCAGGCCCCAAAGAGCTGCGGCTCCACCCATGCCGTGCCACGGGGCGCATAATGCCGCGGAGAGCAGCAGGACGCTCGAAAAATGCACAATGGTGGGCGTGGCGAAAGCCTGGCCGGCCTGCGCCGTACCCGGACCGCGGGGCAGGTCGGCGATAAGGGCCATGACGACGAACTGCAATCCAATGAGCGCGCCGGCAGACGAACCGACGATGACGTAGAAGTTTTGCCATCCTGCAAGTGGAGTCATTTCATCACCAACCTTGTTTGCGTGGTGTCCGTAAGCTTGTCGTTCGGCGCCGCAAATTGAATACGGATTACGGGCCACCGGTCAGGCTATCCGCGCGTCTATGTTCGCTACGGCCGCACCGCCCAAGCCAGTCCATCCGGCTCGCCACCGACATCGATGATGGCCGGTGACTTCCCAGGCCTTCAGGTCAATGATGGCGATATAGTTGTCGGGGGAACACGCTACGAACGCCCGAGCACCGGCGGGGTCCATCAGAATACCGGCAGCGCCGTGGCCAATGGGCACGCGTTTGAACTCCTGGCGCGAGGCGGCGTCGTAAACAAACAGATTGCCATCACGCAGGCTCGAAATCAGCACACGTTTGCCATCGGGAGTGAATTTGAGCCGATTGGAACCAAAGATTTTCGCGTCCAGTGTCGCCGCCACTTTCCTGCCTGCCAGGTCGATGATCGACAGTGAACCATCTTGGGCGTTCGCGGTCCACAGCTCCGCGCCGTCGGGCGAGACGTCAAAACCCTCGTCGCCTTTGCCAACGGGAATGACGGTTTCATTCCAGTCTAAGCGCATGCGTCCATTGACAGGCGGGCGCGGTGCGCCGTCGGGGGGACGCATTCCCGGCGGAGGTCCCATAGGCGGCAGAGCGACCTGTTCAAGAATGGTGACCGTCGCGGAGCTGACATTCGTGGTGTAGATCTTCTTTTCGTCGGCAGTGACGTACAGCATGTGCGTTCGGTTCTGGCCGGTTCCCATGATCCAATCGATCGTGCTCGTGGCGGGGTCGAACCGGGCGATGGTTTTGGCGCCTTCCGCGGTGAACCACAGTTTGCCATTCAGAAACGCGAGGCCATGGGGGCCGTTCAGCGCTCCGGTGTCAATATCGGGCAGGGCTTTTTGTGCCACAAGGTCGAGCACAGAAAGCGCGTGGTAACGGCCGCCGCCGTAGATCGAAACATAGGCCTTGGTGCCATCGGAAGAGGCAATGACCTCATGCGGATCCGGTCCGACGGGAAGCCGCGCGATAACTTGCAGGTTGGCCGGGTCCACAATGGCCAGCGTGTGGTTGTGTTTCGAGAGCGCCAGGAGGCTTCTGTGCGGGGTAGACTGAGCGGCCGCTGGCTGCGTCAGGCCGACGGTCAGCACCAGTGCCATACCGGACAATAACCATGGAATTCGTTTATCTCGCATTCTATTTGTCCATCCCTTCTGTTACGTTCGAACCGGATGAGACACGGCATGGAGACGATTATATCCGCCCTCGGCAGCCCTCCGCGACTGGCCGTCTTCACCAAGTATTCCGATCGGCGATTGGCGTTAGGTACCCAGTAAGGACAGTATCGAGAAAGGCATGACTCCCTATCATACGCTTGACCATGTGTGGTAAAATCCAGTGCGACGATGCTGCCACGAAAAAACGATGATGACGGTGCGGCGTGGGCGCTCCGGCTGCAACCCGAACGCTGCGCCAGGCGCTGAAATCGCGCGGGGAAGGGGAAAGGCGTTCAAGGTTCGTAGCATGCATAGGTCTATCGATTCCTGAGTTGAGCGAAAGGTCTGTTCGCCGTCCTTGGTGCGACCTGCCAAAGAATGCAGACCTGCCATAAGTTCACGCGGCGATGTAACTTCGTTGACACGAACGATTGGGAAACCTCATCGAGCCCGTGAAAAGAAGCGGCAGACAGTTACGGCGCTTCCCGGGAGAGGTGTGAGCGGATTATCGGTCCTAGGTAAGCAGGACTTTGAAGGGAGAAACATCATGGGTGGTTGTACGCCCTATCGGGTGGTACGCGGGTGGCCGATTCTGCCGGAAGGTTACGTGCTGGGGCAGGTTTGCGGCGTGGGAGTGGACTCGCACGAGCATGTGTTTGCCTTTCATCGCGCCGATCATGCGGGCAACAAGCCGGCGGGACCCATCGCCGCACCGACGGTGATGTGTTTTGATGGAGCTACGGGAACGTTGTTGGATTCTTGGGGGGCGAATATCTTCCAGGTGCCGCATGGACTGCGGGTGGATGACCGTGACAACATCTGGATCACGGACGTGGAGCTTCACCAGGTCTTCAAGTTCAGTCATGATGGAACGCTGCGGATGTCCCTGGGCGTCGCGGGCAAGCCGGGCTGGGACGCAGAGCATTTTAATAAGCCCACGGATGTGGCGGTGGCCCGAGATGGGTCATTCTATGTAAGTGACGGTTACGGCAATCGGCGCGTCGCCAAGTTTTCAGCGGAAGGACGTTTCTTGCTTGAATGGGGACGAGACGGGAACGGACCGGGCGAATTCAAGGAAGTGCACAACGTTGTGGTGGATGGTGCCGGCCGGGTATATGTTACGGATCGGGTGAACTGCCGCATTCAAGTCTTTACCGGCAATGGTGAATTCATTTCCGAGTGGAAGAGTGAAGCGCTGGGCCGCCCCTGGGGCATTGCTTGCGGCCCTGACAATTGCCTGTACATGGTGGACGGGGGAGATATGTCGCCGCAGTTGCCCGCTCGCGCCCGCATCAGCCGGCTGGCGCTGGATGGCGAAATTCTCGAACAGTGGTCCTCATTCGGAAAGTACGATGGCCAGCTTTTCTGGGGCCACGATATCGCCGTGGGAAAGTCAGGCGACGTGTATGTGGGCGAAGTAAACCACGGCATGCGCGTGCAGAAGTTCTCGCGCAGTGCCGCCGAATTCGTTTCCTTGCACGGCTGAGTCTTGACCACCATTCACCTTCACCGCGGGCGGCGCATCCACCGGCCGACACGAATGCGGTGCCCGCGCCGGCCGCCCTCCTCCGCCAGTCCCTCACAGCGCCGAATGCCTGTCGCGAGAGCCGGCATCGCGCTTGTTTTTCCGCTCATTCAGGTGTATACGGAAACGCATCTGTCGTCATTCTCAAGGAAGTGAGATCGTTATCATCGAGATAGCTCGCCAAATCATGTCGCCGGAGTGCGTGAGCGGATTGACAACCAGGAGTGAGGACTAGATGGTGGAAACCCGTTGACAGTTTCTTGGGACCTTAGCCGCGGGCGCAGCGGGCGGGGCGATGCTGGCTCAAACGCAGGCGCGCGCCCGCAGCGTTGGGCGGGGCGGAGGCGGATCGAAGAGGGTTTCCGTGGCTCTCGTGCAATGTGACTTTGCGCCCGGGCAGGTGGATCACAATCTGGACATGATGGAACACCGCGCGGATCAGGCAGCCAGGAGCGGCGCCCGGTGGATTCTATTCCCGGAATTGACCGTGTGCGATTACATGGACGAACCCGCGAGCGCAGCGGAGTCTGTGCCTCAAGGCCGTTCCACCGCCCGCATGGCCAATGTTGCCGCGCGGCTGAACGCCATCATCGGGTTCGGTTTGGTGGAGAGGGACGGCGAGCGAATCTACGACACTTACGTTGTCGCTGGTCCCCAGGGATACGTTTATCACTATCGCAAAACCTGGCTGTGGTACGTGCCCAAAGACGAGAGCTACCGCGATGAGTGGGCGCGGTTCGACCCCGGCACAGGGCCCGAACTGTTTCCTTTAGACGGCGTCCGCGCCACGTGTTTCATTTGTGCTGACAGCAACTCGAAGCGCTGCGTGGAACGCGCCGCTGCATTAAAGCCGCAAGTCGTGCTGTTTCCCATTAATCGCACAAAGGTCTCGTCGGTTGAAGACTATGGGAACATCGCCCGGACTATCGGCGCGCCCATGCTGGTGCCCAATCGCGTCGGGCGCTCCATTCTGAAGGACACACTCGGCGGCAGCGTCATTTACTCCCCGGAAGGCAAAATCCTCGCCAGAGCCAATATGGACGGCCGGGAAGAGATCTTGCGCTGCGATCTGAAGTTTGAAACAGTGTAGGGTAAGCAATCCTTCGGCCGGCTCCTCTTTATCACTTCCTACCTAAAACTTCGCTCGATTTCAAACTCGTATCGTGCTAAAGTGGCCACTTTGGGGCTTATGCACGTTAAACTGAAGAATACTTACCGGCGCGCGAAGGGCTTGCCGTGAGAATCCTCATTGCCGATGACGATGCGGTTTCCCGACGCATCCTGGAAGTCACGCTGCAAAAATGGGACTACGAAGTTACCACCGTCGTGGATGGCGCACAGGCTTGGGAATTATTGAACCGTGAAGACTCACCATCCTTCGCCATTCTGGACTGGATGATGCCTTACGTCGATGGCGCGGAGGTCTGCCGGAGGGTTCGAGCCAACCCACGCACACTGCCACCTTACCTGATTCTGCTGACGACACGCGAAAGCCAGGGCGACGTGGTCAAGGGCCTCGAGGCCGGGGCCGACGACTACATCACCAAACCGTTCGATACCGACGAGTTGCGCGCTCGCGTGCGCGTGGGCATGCGGATTGTTGAACTGCAACAAAGCCTTGCCGGTCGCGTGCGGGAGCTGGAAGATGCCCTCGCCCGCGTCAAGCTGCTCCAGGGACTCCTACCCATCTGCAGTTACTGCAAGAAGGTTCGTGACGACCGAAACTACTGGCGGCAGGTCGAAAGCTACCTCAGCGAGCATGCAGAGGTGGAATTCAGCCACGGCATTTGTCCTGACTGCTATAAGTCCATCGTCGAGCCGGAGCTGAAGAAGTTGCCCGCGGTCGCCAAGCGGCACGGGGATGGCCCGTAGCGAGGCCGGCAAAACCATAACCAGTGCCGGCAGACTGGAGTTTATTCCGCCATGAACATGACCTCGACGAGTACGATAACGATGGCAAGTTCATACGACTACCGCCTGGTGGCCCTTTCCGTCCTGATTGCAATTCTCGCTTCCTTCGCTGCCCTCGATTTGGCTGCACGCGTGACGGCCGCGCGTGGCCGGGCGCGACTGATCTGGTTGGCGGGCGGGGCATGTGCCATGGGACTGGGCATTTGGGCCATGCATTATATCGGCATGTTGGCCTTCAACCTGCCGGTGCCGGTGCGATACAACCTGCCGACCGTGCTGGTGTCGCTGCTGGCGGCCGTCTTTGCTTCTGCGGTAGCTTTGTACGTGGTAAGCCGGGAAGAAATGGGGCTGCCACGCGCACTGATCGGCAGCGTCATTATGGGGACAGGAATCGCTTCCATGCACTACATCGGCATGGAAGCCATGCGGCTTGCCGGGATGTGCCACTACGATATGCGGTTGGTCGTCCTTTCCATCGTACTGGCTGTAGTCATTGCGCTTGTGGCTCTGTGGTTGACCTTCCATTTTCGTGAAGAAACCGCGGAGACCGGATGGCGCAAAGTTGCCAGCGCCGTAGTGATGGGCGCGGCCATTCCGGTGATGCACTACACCGGCATGGCGGCGGCCAGCTTCACCCCCTCGCCGCTCACGCCGGATTTTTCCGACGCGGTCAGCATCTCCACGCTGGGGACGGCTGGCATTACGCTGGTCACGCTCATGGTCCTTGCCCTGGCGTTACTCTCGGCGCTTTTCGACCGGCGCTTCTCGGCTCAAGCCTTAAAGCTGGCATCCAGCGAAGTGCGATACCGGCAGCTTTTTGAACGAAGCCTGGCGGGCGTCTATCGCTCCACTCTGGAGGGAGACATCCTGGATTGTAACGAGGCGTGCGCTCGCATCTTCGGTTACACTTCGCCACAGGAAGTGCTGGCACGCGCTGCGGGGAGCTACTACGCGACGGCTGGCCAGCGCGAGGCATTCATCGCCCGGCTCAGGGAACAGGGATCCATTACCAACTTCGAGCATTGTCTCCAGAAGAAGGACGGCAGCCCCGTCTGGGTTTTGGAGAACGCGACTCTGTTGGAAGGGAAGAATGGCGAGCCGGCTATCATGGAAGGGACGCTGATTGACATCACCAACCGCAAACTCATGGAGGCTGAACTGCACAAGGCCAAGGAAGCGGCCGAAAGCGCGAGCCAGGCCAAGAGCGACTTCCTTGCCAACATGAGTCATGAGATTCGTACCCCGATGAACGGAATCATCGGGATGACCGAACTGGCGCTGGATACGGAACTGAGCCCGGAACAACGCGAGTACCTGAACATGGTCAAAACGTCCGCGGATTCGCTCCTCACAGTGATTAACGAAATTCTGGACTTCTCCAAAATCGAGGCAGGGAAGTTCGAGTTGGAAGCCATTGACTTCAACTTCGCTGACAGCCTGGCGCAACGGATGAAAACGCTGGCTCAGCGGGCGCATCAAAAGGGCTTGGAGTTGGCGTATGAAGTGCAGCCCGTGGTGCCGGAGGTTTTGATCGGCGATCCCGCTCGCCTGGGTCAGATCATCATCAACCTGGTGGGAAACGCGATTAAATTCACCGAAACGGGCGAGGTGGTGGTTCGCGTCGCGTTGGAGTCCGAGTCGGAGAAGGATGTTCTTCTGCACTTCTCCGTGCAAGACACCGGCATTGGCATTCCGCGGGAGAAGCAAAAGACAGTATTTGAGGCTTTCGTGCAGGCTGACACGTCCACCACGCGCAAGTTTGGAGGCACGGGGCTGGGGCTCACGATTTCTTCAAGGCTCGTGCACATGATGGGCGGGCGCATCTGGGTGGAGAGCGACGGCGAAAACGGCAGCACCTTTCATTTCACCGCGCGGTTGCTGCGCTCGCATTCTCTCGTGGAACCCGTTGTGCCCCGGCGGCCTTCCATTCTAGGGAATATCCCGGTGCTGGTGGTGGATGACAATGCCACGAACCGCCGCATCCTGGAACAAGCCCTGACGAACTGGGGCATGATGCCGACCTTGGTGGACGGCGCAGGCGCAGCGCTTGCGGCCCTGGAGCGTGCCAAGCAGGTGGGACAGCCATTTCCTCTGGTGTTAACGGACGCGCACATGCCCGAGATGGATGGGTTTGGATTGGCGGAGCGCATCCGCGAGAATCCGGATTTGGCCGGGGCCACGATCATGATGCTGACCTCGGGAGGACAACGGGGAGATGCCGCCCGCTGCCGGGCGCTGGGCATGGCCGCTTATCTTACCAAGCCCATCAGCCAGTCGGAGTTGATGGATTCCATCATGACGGCTCTCGGGAGCCGCAGCCTGGAAGAGAGCAAATCTCGACTGATGACGCGTCATTCGATTCGGGAAGCGCGCCGGCATTTACGCATCCTGCTCGCAGAAGACAATGTGGTGAACCAGCAGTTGGCGGTTCGCCTGCTCGAGAAGCGTGGACACTCCGTGGAAGTGGCGGGAAATGGCCGGGAGACGGTGGCGTTGCTGGAACGTTCATCCTTCCGCGGGTTCGACCTGGTGCTGATGGACGTGCAGATGCCGGAAATGGACGGATTCGAAGCGACCACGGTCATTCGTGAGCGCGAGAAGGCGACGGGAGATCATCTGCCTGTTGTCGCCATGACCGCTCACGCCATGAAAGGCGATCGCGAGCGTTGCCTCCAGGCGGGGATGGACGCCTACGTTGCGAAGCCGATTCAGCCCAAGGAGCTATTCGAAACGATTGAGAGTCTGGTCGGCGGTGAGAGCGGCAGCTCGCAGGAATTGCTGAGGTCGGCGCCCACCAGCGACGTGATTGATGAGGTCGCTCTGCTCTCGCGAGTTCAGGGTGACACCCAGCTTCTGAAGGAACTGATCAGCTTGTTCCGCGGTGAACATCCCCGCTTGATGGTTGAGCTTCGGTCGGCGCTGGCGGCCCGAGACGCCAATGCGCTGGGAGTCGCCGCCCACACGCTTAAAGGTGTGCTGGGAAACTTCGCGGCGGAATCGGCATTTCAGGCCGCACTCACACTGGAGAAGCAGGCACGCAGCGGTGAGTTTGAGAGCGGCGAAAATACTTTACGCGAATTGGAATACCTTGTTGCCAAGGTTGATTCGGCGCTCACGAACCTGAACACGGAGGTTGTGTCGTGAACTCTTGGCGCCGCAGTGGCCCGGTTTACAGATGCCCTCAGAGCCGCGCCGGATACGAACAGAAAACCGATTACCGCTAACGGCAGACACTTACGCACGATGCTGACAGACATTGCTCCTCTCCTGATTCCGAGTGATTCATTGGGTTTAGCTCTTCCTGCCCTCCGGATGAGGGCCCGCAAGAACCCGATCGCAATTCAAGCAAACTAGCCAATCTTCAGTATTTTCATACACTTCAACGGGTCAGAGGATTCATAGCCTCCGTCTAGCCCTGAGACTGCCTTGCACGTTAGCTTTGACGATGCCAGGGGCCAATCGGTTGCTTGCTGTGGAAGACGCCGGACTGGCCCACCCATGTAGCATGAGATTTCAGGCGGCCAAGCTCCATCTAACTCGCGTGGTTGCAACGGACTTCGCCAAAATCAGCATGTATGGACAGCGGAACTGAGCAGGTGTAAACTTGCGCCGCTTGCGCCGCTTCCGGCGAAAGTAGTGGAGTTAACAAAATGTCATGGTTGCCCGTCCTGATGTTCTGGTGGGTCGTTGCGCCCGGCACGCTGGTTTATGTCAAGGGGCATAGCCACGCCGCGGAGAAAACGCGCGCAGACATCCAGAGTCTTACCTGCTATCGCTCCACCGCCGATCCCAAAAGCTCAACCGCCACGCTGGAGGTGGATCACCTTCTCGACTCAACCAGGCGCAGGAGTTGGGTGGTGCTGGTCATGACGGACTCGCTGCATCGTGTGGTTTTTGAGAGAAAGGCGGAGGAGGTTCCCTGGCCGCTGCCCTCCGCCACCAATCGGCTCCTGAAAAACCTGGCGAAGTCAACCTGCCCGCAACTTTCGGCTATTAATCCGCCGCCGAGCCATCCGGGAAGATAAACTCCGGCTGTCGAGATAAACCTTCGACGATTCCAGGGAGTCAGCCTGCTGGTATTGAGGACGTGCAGCCTACCACGCACGGGACGAGGCGAAGTCCCTCCGTCAAACAAGTAATTAATGACCTGGCAACTCAATGGCTCGATGGCTCGATGACCCGTTGGTCCGAGGCACTCGGCCTTTCCCGGTATTGCTTGAGCAGGCGGAAGAATTTCAAGGAGCGGCGGGCGTCCTCCTGAATCTGCACCTTGAGAATGGCGGGATTCTGAAACTTCATTTCATCGCGGAGGCGGTAGAGAAATTCGATTTCCATGTTGGTTTCGTCCACTTGGCCGGAGAAATCGAGCAGAAAAGTTTCCACCGTGAGGCGGTGGTCGCCGAAGGTGGGTTTATATCCAACGTTGGTCACGGAGTCGTGGCGCACGCCGCCAAGCAAAGTGTGGGTGACGTAGACGCCGACCTTGGGAAGCTGTTCTTCCACGGGCGCCAGGTTGAGGGTCGGCACGGTGTGCTTGCGGCCCACTCCCATGCCGGCAACGATAGGCCCGCGCGCGGAAAATGGCCGTCCCAGCAGCCGATTGGCCTTTTGCACAAGCCCTTCCGACAGCAGTTCGCGGAGGCGCGTGCTGGACACGCGGTCGCCGCGCACGACCAGCATGGGAACCACCTCGACCCGGAAGCCTTCCTGCCTGCCGAGTTCTTCCAGGATTTCCGTGTCGCCGGATTGGCGGTAGCCAAAGCGAAAGTTGGGGCCGACGTGAACCGACGCCGCGTGCAGGGGTTCAACCAGAACGTGGCGCACGAATTCCAGCGGGGATTGACGCGCAAGTTCGCGGGTGAACGGCAGAACCACCAGTACGTCGATTCCCGTCGCCGCGATCAATTCCACTTTACGCTCGAGCGGTGTGAGCAGTTTGGGAGCGTGGTCGGGCGAGAGAATCTTGATGGGATGCGGCTCAAAGGTGACGGCGGTTGCCGTCAAACCCTGCGCTCGTGCCACCTCCACCACGCGCCGCAGTAATGTCTGGTGCGCCAGGTGAACACCATCGAAGTTGCCGATGGTCACCACGCTGGGTGCCGGTGAGTCTCCGAGTTCCTGGAGGTTTCTGACAACACGCATAAAAACAGTCCGAAGCCCGGAATCCGCGATCAAATCTCGATTTTTAAACCATCATAAGCCATGCGCACGTTCTCAGGCAGAAGGCAGTTGGTTTGTTCGTGCCCGAGTTCGTGGGCAATGTGGGTAAAGAACGCGCGCCGGGGTTTCAACCGCTCCACCATCGCCAAAGCCTGGGTGACGGTAAGATGCGTCGGGTGGGGCTTGTGGCGCAGCGCGTCAATAATGAGGACGTCCAGGCCGTCGAGCAGGGGCAGGCTGGACTCCGGGATTTCGCTGACGTCGGTTACGTAGGCGGTATCGCGAAAGCGGTACCCCAGAATCGGCAGATTGCCGTGCACGACCGGGACCGGGGTCAGCTTTAAACCCCACAAGTCGAGCGGACCCTCAATGATGTGCGGGTCGAGTTTGCCCACTCCTCCGAAGGCATAGTTCCCGTCGAAAATATACGAAAAGACGGCGCGAATCGCCGCCAGGCAGTGGGCGTTGGCATAAATGGGAATGGGCGCCTGCTGCCGAAAATAGAAGATGCGCGTGTCATCAAGCCCCATGATGTGGTCGGCGTGATGATGGGTGAAAACGATGGCGTCCAGGCGGGTAATGTGTTCCCGCAAAGCCTGGGCGCGGAAGTCCGGGGTGGTGTCAATCAGCACCACTCGGCCGTCATACTCCAGAAGCACCGAGGGTCGGGTGCGCTTGTCGTGGGGGTCAGTTGAGGTGCAGACGGCGCACTGACAGGCGAGGATGGGCACCCCCGTGGAAGTTCCGGTGCCGAGAAACTTGAGAGTCATCACCCTTTGCGTGCCTGCCGCTTCTGGAGTTCCACGAAGGTCATGCGCAGTTCGTAGAGCACGTCTTCCAGAAGGCGGGCTTCTTTGGCCGTTAAGTTACCCTTGGTTTTCTCCTGCAGCACCTCAAGCAAGTCGATGGTACGCTGGGCGTTGGGCATGTCAGCCGGGATGCGCTCGCCGCCTGGCCCCGCCATCAATCCGAGCTGAAACATCGCGGTGGTGCTGAGGTAGGAGACAAGAGTGTCAAATCCGGAAGGTTGCTCGTCGAATTCGGTTTCGTCCGGTTCCATCATGGGAGACCGCCTCATTTCCTCCGCCGCAGGCGCGGGTTCCACCGCCGGCATCGCGGGTGGGGCTTCGGCCTTCTTTTCCTCGCTTGCGCTTTCCGGGCGAGGGGAACCTTCCGAAGTGAAACCGCGCCGGTCAACTACCTTGAATCCTGAGGACTCGTGCTTGTCATCCGCCATGAAATGCCTCGCGCCGCAAACTGGCCTGCATGAATTGCCGTTGGAATCGAACCGAATGAAAATCAAGTTTAGCAACAAACCCGGAAACCAACAAGTCCGCACGAACTGTTGTCCGCACGAACTGTGGTGCTGTCATGATGGCAGTGTTCCGATCCAGATTGGCCGGCACCGGCCTCTGCAGCGCTGACCTTTCGATCCTGCCCTGAGCGCGTCGAAGGGTCGGCACGTGCCGGCCTCAAGCCGGGCGCCGGAGTTTCTACATTTCCAACGAAGTTTTTGGTTGCCGTTCGCGGTAATCGTAGCGTCCGTGCACACTCATGGCGCTGTCATCCTGAGCCCGCAGTTCAGGGCGAAGGACCCCGGTATTTCGTCTTACCCAAGTGCGCCGCGCGAGCGCGGCGTGCAAGCACGGGGCGCTCCCGCGCCCTGTTTCCTACGAACAATGAAAAGGGTCCTTCGCCCTGAACAGCGGACTCAGGATGACAGTTGGGTTCGTTGGTGGTGCAAATTGAAGATGGTGGTCATTTCACGGAAAGCCGTGTCTTTGCGTTCCGTGGCCCCCAAAATGTATAAACTTTAGTGCCGGGCTTACGCCCGGCGCAGGAGCATCTACATTTTGAATGGCCGCCCGCGCGACAAGGGCGTTTAACAGGAATTGGGTCCGATGACCGGCAAACCCGTTTTCTGAGAATTATCTGTAAACGCCGCACGACACATGAATGACGCTATGGAGAATTACTTCCTGCCTTGGCCATTGCTCGGAGCAAGGTGCCGTGGTATCTTGGCCGGGAAAAGATCATGTGCATTTCAGAACCCAAGTCTGATACCCCGAATACTCTGCGGAAGGGGCACGACCAACCTGCGGCCACTTCGGTACATGGCTGGCGGTATCACCACATCGGCATCCCGACTGACGTTCCACGACCCGGCGAATATTATCTGAAACAATTCAAGATGTACGTCTCCGCGTTTGAGACGAGTCCTTGCGGCATTCAATGGATGCGCTTCGAGCCCGATAGCCCAGTGCACGCCTTGATTAAGTCAGTCCCTCACATAGCGTTCGAAGTAGACGACCTTCAGGCTGCGCTTGAAGGAAAGGAAATTCTCACTGCCCCGAATTCGCCTTCGGAAGGCGTTACAGTGGCCATGATCCTCGATAGCGGCGCGCCGGTTGAGCTCCTCGAATTTCGGCGAGATCTGAGTAGCGGCCCAACGCGTTGAGACTGTCGGCGGAACGCCGGACGTCAGGCAATAGATTTGTTCCCCAAGGTTGAGACCCAGCAAAATGCGAATGTGTTTAGCGGTTGACCTCCACTCGCCTGGTGAGTCGCCTGCTCTCGGAGCTTACACCCGGAGCCCATGGGGAGTTCATTCGACCTCCCGGTGTCGCGTCCAGGAATGTGATGGTCAAGGTAGCGCCGCCCTTTAGGGCGGCACGTGCCGGGCTAAAACCCGGCGCTAAGTTCAAATTCGGACAGCACCGGCACTGTGCTAAAATCCCGCCGCCGAAACTGCGCGTCAGCGATGGATGCGAGCGACCGATGAAAACTCAAGCTCAACTTGCCGAGAGCATTCAGCGATTTCAGGAAAGTTTTTGGGACCGGAAAAGTACGGGCCGGCCTCCCGTAGGCATCTATGATGAGGACATCTTCCTTCCCATCAAATTCCTGCGCCGGCCGTTCACTCGCTTGACGGTCACCCCCGAAGAAATTAATGGGGATTTGGTGGTGGGTGAATACGAGTTCAGTTTTGCCCATCGAGCGGTGACGTGTGACGACTACATGCCATTCTCAAGCGCCTGGCGCGGAATTCCCTGGCTGGAAGCAGCCTGCGGTTGCCCGGTCCGCTATGCCGACGGCTCCCTGGCTCCTGGGCACTTTGTTTCTGCGGTCGATGATCTCTCCAAACTCACGCTTTCAGCCCCGAACGCGTGGCTGGATTGCCTGCGCCGCGAGACCGAGAGGATACAGGCGCAGGCTGCGCCCGACTGCTGGGTCAGCCCTTCCATTCTCCGCGGACCTTCGGATGCCCTCGCCGCCATTCGGGGAATGACGGAATTCTTCCTCGACTTGCACGATAGCCCGCAGGCGGTGGAAAGGGCTGCACGTGTTCTTAACCATGTGCTGATAACGGAAATGGATATTCACTATTCCATTGTTAAGCCCAAGCTGGGCGGCTTTGTGCAGATACTGGGGTATTGGGCGCCCGCGAAAACTTTCATGCTTCAGGAAGATGCCCTGGGCATGTGTGCGCCGTCGGTCTACCGCGATATCTTCATGCAATTCAACGCGGCCATCGTGGAGCATCTGGGTCCGCATGTGCTTTTCCATTTCCACTCGACCGGCTTCGCCCATCACCCGCACGTCATGGATATCCCCGGCATCGCGGGCGTGCAGATGACCATGGAGACGATCGGCCCAACCTTGGCGGACATGATTCCGTTTTTCCAAAAAGTGTTGGCGCGAACCCGGCTGATTCTGCAAGTCTGTACGGGCTTTGAATACCTGCCGGAGGTCCTGCGCAAGATTCCGCACGAGGGGCTGTATCTTATTATTCCCAGTAAATACATCCCCACTGACCAGGCATTTCGCGATTTTGTGGCGGCCCACTGGAAGTGTTAGCGTGGCGCAACGGTGGCCCGGCCGTTCAGACCGCGGTCGGTGCCCGGGCGGGCGAAGGTGTGAAAAAATCAAACCAATCTCTCGCAAAGGCGCAAAGTCGCAAAGAAAACGGGGAACTTGTGCTTCGCGGCCTTTGCGCCTTTGCGAGAACATGTTTTCGCACTTCGGCAGATTCTTTCACACCTTCGGATGCCTGTGTTACAACGAGCGCCGGCCCTCCCGATGTAGTTGGCGGCACTACCAATCTTCCGCGCTACTTGATAGATTACTTCATTAACCTAATCCGTCGCCGCTCGCCTTGGGCGGAAGAAACGAGACTCATCCTGGCCGGAGAAAATCTACGCAAATTGATTGAATTGACGGCGCACCTGCGGGGCCCGGACGGCTGCCCGTGGGACCGCGTGCAGGATTACGACACCTTGAAGGCTCTGTTGCTGGAAGAAGCCTACGAAGTGGTGGACGCGGCAAACGCACGCGACTTTGCCGGGCTCGAGGACGAGCTCGGCGACCTACTTTTTCTGGTTGTTTTCTATTCCCGCATCGCCGAGGAGGAGAGCCGTTTTACCATTGACGACGTGGTGGAGTGCGTCCACGCTAAGTTGATTCGCCGCCACCCGCATGTATTTGGTAGCGTGAAGGCCGGCAACGCGGGAGAGGCGCTGCAAAGCTGGATGGCCGTCAAGGAGCAGGAACGCGCTGGGGAAGGCAAGACCGCCAAGAAATCCCTGCTGGATGGAATTTTGCCGTCCTTGCCGTCCACGCTGGTGGCCCAGGAATTGGGCACGCGGGCCGCCGAGGTGGGGTTTGAATGGAAGCAGGTGGGCGACGTGCTCGACAAAATCGAAGAGGAGATCCATGAGTTGCGCAAGGAATTGGACGCGCAGCCACCCAGCCCCTCCGCTCGTGTGCAGGATGAGGTGGGCGATTTGTTGTTCGCCGCCGCCAACCTCTCGCGGTTTCTTCATTTCGATCCGGAGACCTGCCTGCGCCAGGCCAATCAGAAATTTCAGCGGCGCTTCCAGGCCATGGAGCAGAGAATTGTGAGCCGCGGCAAGCAACTGAAAGGCTGTTCCCTGGAAGAGATGGAAGCGGTGTGGGAAGAGGTTAAGGCGGAGGAGGGAAGTTAGATGAAGATCGACCACATTGAACTTCGTGAAATCCGCATGCCGCTGGTGCATTTTTTTGAAACCAGCTTCGGCCGTACTACCACGCGTCGCATCGTGCTGGTCCGGGTTGACGCCGACGGACTGACCGGCTGGGGTGAAGTGACGGCAGGCGAGCAGCCGTTTTACAGCCACGAGACTACCGACACGGCATGGCACATCCTGCGCGACCTCTTGATTCCGTGGACCGTGGGAAGGGAATGGGCGGCCCCGGGCGATGTGGCGCCGCGCTTCCGGCCCATTCGCGGACACAATATGGCCAAGGCGGCGCTGGAGAACGCGCTTTGGGACATCGCAGCACAGCAGCAGAACGTTCCTTTGGCGAAACTGGTGGGCGGAACGCTGGAAGAAATTCCCTGCGGGGTTTCGATTGGAATTCAAACCTCCCTGGAGGAGTTGCTGGAAAAAGTCGCTCGCGAAGTGGCGGCCGGTTACCAGCGAATCAAGGTCAAGGTCAAACCGGGTTGGGACCTCCAGGTACTTGAAGCCATCCGCGACAAATTTCCTCGCATTCTGCTGATGGCGGATGCCAACAGCGCCTACACGCTGGCGGACGCTGCCCACTTGAAGGAATTCGACCGGTTCTACCTGATGATGATGGAGCAACCCCTCGGCTGGGATGATTTGCTGGACCATGCGAAGCTGCAAAAGCAAATAGTCACGCCGATTTGCCTGGATGAGTCGATTCACAGTGCCGAAGACGCACGGAAAGCGCTGGACATCGGTGCGGGCAAGATCATCAACATCAAGCTGGGGCGGGTGGGCGGATTTACTGCGGCGCGGCAGGTGCACGACGTCTGCCTGGCCCGTCACGTTCCCGTGTGGTGCGGGGGCATGCTCGAAGCCGGCATCGGCCGCGCCCACAACATTGCCATGTCGGCGTTGCCGGGGTTCACGCTGCCGGGCGACGTTTCCGCCAGTAAGCGCTATTGGGCGCAGGACATCATCGACCCGGAGGTCACGGTAAGCGCGCAGGGTACCATTCGCGTTCCCACAAGCGCCAGCCTGGGTTTCACGCCGAACCTGGAAAGAATCGAAAAGTTAACCGTGCGGAAGGAGTCGTTTGAGTAGCTCTCCGTTGACTCCTCGCGCCACTCCCTCCCACCGCTCCGGCCATGGCCGCATGCACCTGTTGATGTTGTTCGTGACGGTCTGCTGGGCGAGCAACATTATTGCCGGCAAACAGGCGCTGACCGGCTTCAGCGCCCTTGCCCTGGCAGAATTACGGATGCTGGGCGCAGCAATCATTTTCAGCGCCTTATTCGTGCCGGTAGCCGCCCAGCGACGCTGCCGATTTTCGGGAGGCAAGCAATTCGTTTTGCTGGTGTTTGCGGCAGCGGCCATGGCCCTGAATCAGCTCGGATTCATTGGGGGAATGGCGCTGAGCACGGTGGCGCACGCGGGCCTGATCGTCGCGCTGGGACCGGTCATGGTCCTGATCATTGTGGTGGTCATGCGTATGGAGGCGCTCACGGCGGGGAAATTCGCGGGCATGCTCATAGCCTTCGCCGGTGTCGGCATTCTGACCTCGGATAAGACCGGGCAGGGAAGCGCTGGGCACTGGCGAGGCGACCTGATTCTGCTGGGAAGTACGCTGGTCTTTGCTGTTTACACGGTGCTGATGAAGGAAGTGGCGAATCACTACGACACATGGACGCTGAATGCCCTGGTATTTGTTATGACCACGCTCATGCTGTTGCCGGTGTGCACGCACTCGATGCTGGCCACCCGCTGGTCCGCACTCACGCTAGAGGCGTGGTGGGGGCTGGCGTTCATGGTTATATTCGGAACGGTGGCTTCCTACCTGCTCTTTGCCTATGTGATGAGGGAACTGGCGGCCTCGCGAGTCGCCGCGTTCAACTACTTGCAGCCCGTTATTGCCAGCGGACTCGGAATCTGGGTGCTGTCTGAGCGGCTAACCTCGAAAGTGCTGGTGGGTGGCATGATCATTTTGGCGGGTGTCTACTTGACCGAACGGGACCGGGGCGAAGCGCTTACGCCGTCTGAACAACCGGCCCGGTGCGCTGCGGACGCAGGATGAAAGTCAACAGGACGCCGCAGAGAAAGCCGCCAATGTGCGCCCACCACGCCACCCCTCCCTGAGTGGCCGTTTGAATTTCCAACATCTGAAATCCCGCTACGAACTGGATGAGGAACCAATACCCGAGCAGCAGGATGGCGGGCAGTCGCACCGTCCAGAAAAACACGAAGAGTGGAATGAGCGTGGTGATGCGGGCGCCCGGATAGCAAATAAAGTATGCCCCCAGCACGCCGGCGATGGCGCCGCTGGCTCCAATGGTTGGAACTCGCGATCCCGGGCTCACCATAATCTGGACCAACGCGGCGGCAACTCCGGACAGCAGGTAGAGGAGCAGATAGTTGAAGTGCCCGAAGCGATCTTCGATGCTCCGCCCGAATACGAAAAGAAACAGCATGTTGCCCAGGATGTGCAGCCACCCGCCGTGCAGAAACATGGAGATGAAGATCGGCCCGATGGTGAATCGCGGCGGGACCGTCAGCAGGGAAGCGAGGGAATAACGGGCGGGAACCAGGCCGTAGAGGAAGATAAAACGGTTCAATTGGGGGCCGAGCGAAAGTTCGAGAAAGAAAGCCCAAAAGTTGACCACAATGAGCACGAGCGTGACCGCCCAGAAACTCCGGCGGCGGATGTGATCAGTGAGGGGGATCGGGACCATGCGACTTCATTTTATCGTGAGAGACTGGTCCTGCGCATGGGAAAAGGAGGACGGGGATTCGGGAACATTGTCCTGAATCCCTCGTCCCCGTTGTATTTTCTCGACCAACCCGGCCTGGCTCGCCGCCTCTCGTCACGGGCGGGGGGCTTGGGGAACTCCTGCCCGAATGTGGCGTCGCCACGCCCGCCGGGACCGTTACTACAGTTGCTTACTCATTGAACACGATCACTTGACTCGATCCGCGGAAACGAATTTCCTGGATCATCCGCTTGCCGTCAGGGCTCTGGTTGTAGACCACTTCGTTGGCGGAGTACGAGGTTTGCCGATCCACCACTTTCCCTTCCGCGGTCGCCACAACCTTCTTACCGTGCAGGAAAGTCACCGTGGCCTCAGGACTGTGGGTTTCCCAACTCACGCTGTAATCGCCACTTTTGAGTTGCGAACCGGCGACCGTGGCATCGTAATGAAGGGTTATGTCCTTGGAATCCCTGGCATGGGCCGCGGCCGCTGCCGAGACCACGAACGCCACCGCAAGCACCGTCACGCTCAAACTCTTTCTCAAACTCATTTCCATCCTCCTTTTTGAGTTGTTGCCCGGCTGTTGATTCTGGCGACCATCGATCCGGAATCGCACGGAACGCCCGCCTTTTTAGTTTCAGGTTTCGCTTGCATTTGGCACGGAAGCGCCCCTAAAATCAGGCGGGGTTAAATGAAAAACGGGAAGCCGAAAGGCTTCACGAATTTCCTGCGGGATCGCCGTTGCCCAGGCCGCCAAACCGTCGGCAGCGGCAGTCCATTTAACCCCTCATTTGTTACTGCTTCCCCGTGTGTCGCAGGCGCGCCTTCAACCGGACCCCGCCCGCACCTTTTGCTCTATTCCCTGTCTTAGACGCGAAGCCAACGGAATGGTGAGCCACCCAAAGTTGATTCGCCGCCATGATCCTGTCATCGTCGCAACTGCTGGGCAACCCGCATCTTGCGCCATTGCCATTGGGCCTCCAGACTGTTGATTTGCCGACCGCCGTCCCTGCATTCTCTCAACTATACGAAAGGCCCCAGCGATAAGTTCCGGCGTTTTGTAAAAAAATCTGTGAATTCGATCAGGGTGTAAATGTCACGATAGCGAAGGCGGCAGAGCGGCAGGGTGTAACCGCAGGGAGTACGACGGTTTGAAGGAGTGCAGGCGTTCTGCCGCGTGACCGTGTCGTCAAGCCGCCAGGTGACGCGAGCGCGATCTGAATGGCGCACTTTTTGCTTGACAAATCCAGCCGCATATGTTAGCCTATATAAGGTGGCTAATGGTTTCACCAGACGCAATTCGACCCGCCGCAGAGCCGCTTCTCGTATCCCCAACGAACTCGTGGGACCCGGCATCCGTAGCCTCGCGCGGGGCAGTCGGAGTGGTCAAACTGTCGTGTTCTCATCGCCCAACCGGGCCCAAAAGTAAAAATGAGTGAAAGAACCCGATGAGTTGTTGAAAACAAGCCACTTAAAAATAGACAGAATGCCCGATGCCGATGAGTTTATGAAAAATAAGGACTTAAGCCGCACAAACTGCTCTTTTTCGTCGTTTTTGATTATCCCGCTTATAATCATCCACATCCAGTAAATTTCACCATTTTAGTGACAGCGATTTCTGCTGTTTTCAGCCGAAATCTCACCGAATTCCGGGCTTTTAAGCGAGCGCTTTTGATTGCCTTTCCACCCGGCTCGGGTAGCCTCGGATCGACCAGTCGGCAAAGACGGGCTCAGCGCCGGCTGTGCACCTCCCTGGCGATCGCGGCATCGCGCCGGGCCCCGTCACGTTCGCGAACATGCCTGCCGTCCGGCTTGGCAGGATGCTCCACCGTCCAGACGGCTCCGCTGCCGGCTGGGCGCTGCTGCTACGGCCCAATTTTGGGGAATGACTTGCTTCACTCATCCGCCCCCCGGGTAGCACGGTCTTCCCTGGAAACTGTCATCCCTCAGGTGGCCTGTCATCCTGAGGCCCGTCTTTCAGGGCGAAGGACCCCCGTATTTCGTCTTTCCCAGGGCGCCGCGACTGCGGCGCAGCCCGAGCGTGGCGCTCCCGCGCCCGGTTTCCTACGAACCATGAAAAGGGTCCTTCACCCTGAAGAGCGGGTTCAGGATGACAGGCGCGTGCGTTGGGTGGTGGCAAACTGGATGACTCAAGTAAGCTACCCCCCAAATTTCGACAGCAGCGATGAGTCGCAGGGGTGCGTCGCGTTGACGCCTTTCGAACGGGTCTGTTACCATCAACTTCTAGCGCATTACCGGAAATTTTATGAGGGTGGGTGTACACACATCGATTGCAGGCGCTTTGGAGAATGCGGCGCATCATGCCGCCAAGATTGGGTGCGACACCTTCCAGATGTTCTCTGCCAATCCGCGCGGTTGGCGTGCGGCCGAGCTCACTCTCGCTCAATATGAATCGTTTCGGGCGGCGCGCCAGGCCCACCGCCTCTCGCCCGTCGTGATCCACGATAACTACTTGATTAACCTTGCGGCATCCGATGCGTTGATTCGCGAGCGCTCCATCGCCGCTTTTCGCAAAGAGCTCGAACGGGCGCTGGCCTTGGGCGCAGACTACCTGGTTACCCACCCGGGCAGCGCCAAGGGCACGACCGCGTCCGCGGCCTTGGCCACCTGCGTGGAATCACTTCGGCAGGCAGCGGCAGGGCTGAAGCTCGACGGGCTGACCGTGCTGATTGAGAACACTGCCGGGCAGGGAAGTTGCATTGGCCGAAGCTTCGAAGAGGTCGCGGAGATCATCGCGGGTGCGGAACACGAGTTACCGGTGGGGGCGTGCATTGACACCGCTCACACCTTCGAGGCCGGTTATGCCATCCACACGCCCGAAGGTTTGTGCGCGGCCGTCAAGCAACTCGACGCGACGATCGGGATCGCGAAAGTGCGGGTGATCCACGCCAACGATTCCAAGACCGCGTTTGGCTCCAACGCGGACCGCCATGAACACATCGGCAAGGGTTTCATCGGCGCCGAGGCGTTTGGCCGCATCGTACGGCACCCACGGCTTCGGTCCATTCCCTTCATTTGTGAGACACCCGTGGACCGCCCCGGTGACGACACCCGCAACATCCGCATGATGCGGAAGCTGGCTTCGGAGGTATAAGAAAAGCAGGTGGTGAACGCTGATAGCTGGTGGGACGGCCTTTCGCGTGACCGGTTTGCGGCGGTGCTGGAACTCGTGCTCGACGCGATTGCGGAAGACTACGTGACCGTTGAGATCATCGGCAAAAATATCAATGAGTGGGATGGCGAGCGCGACCCGTCCACATGGGCGGCGAGAAGTGCGGCGCCGGTGTCGCGGCCGGAAATCATCCATGCCCTTCAGGAGTTGACTCGCGAAGCTTACGCGCAGGCCTGCGTCTTTAACGGCCAGGAAGCCCAGGTCGTGAGGTTTCGTCCTGACGAACTCGCCGACGTTTGGTTTTGCGCCACGCAGAAGGGCATCAACGCCGTGCGCAAGTTTCTTGGCGAAGAATGATCAAAACTCGGAATTCGATGAATTATGAATTCTGAATGAGAACGATCTCACCGAGCGTACAATGGATGCGCTGATAGTTTCACCATTCATAATTCAGAATTCAGAATTGCTTATGGAACCCAACTACGATCCCCAACAGATTGAGACCAAGTGGCAAAAGCGCTGGGCGGAAGAGAAGCTTTTTGAGACGGAGGCCGAACCCGGCCGGCCCAAGTACTACGTGCTCGAAATGCTGCCGTATCCTTCCGGCGATATCCACATGGGCCACGTGCGCAACTACTCCATTGGCGACGCCCTGGCGCGTTACATGTGGATGAAGGGCTTCAACGTTTTGCATCCCATCGGTTGGGACGCGTTCGGATTGCCCGCGGAGAACGCCGCCATCAAACACCAGCGGCATCCTTCCGAGTTTACGTTCAGCTACATCGACCGCATGCGTGCGCAGCTCCAACGCCTGGGTGTGAGTTACGACTGGCGCCGTGAAATTGCCTCCTGCGTGCCGGAGTACTACCGCTGGAACCAATGGTACTTCTTGAAAATGTTCGAGCGCGGCCTGGCTTACCGCAAGCAGAGCCGGGTGAACTGGTGTCCGAAGTGCGAGACGGTGCTGGCCAATGAGCAGGTGGTGGATGGCTGCTGTTGGCGGCATGAAGATACGCGCGTCATCGAGCGCGAGCTCGAACAGTGGTTCTTGAAAATCACCGCCTATGCCGAGCAGTTGCTCGACGACATGAAGGAGTTGGTGCGCTGGCCGGATCGTGTGCTGACCATGCAGCAGAACTGGATTGGAAAGTCTACGGGCACCTTCGTGGACTTTAACGTGACCGGCGTGGGCAAGCGGTTGCGCATCTTTACCACCCGGGTCAACACGATCTTTGGTTGCAGAGCCGTGTTCCTGGCTCCCGATCACCCGTTGGTGGAGGAACTCATTGCCAACTCCAAGGAGCCCACGCGGCTGCGCGACGAGGTGGAGCGGATCAAGTTCTCTTCGATCCGCGCGCGCGCGAACGTCGACACGACGAAGGTGGGCGCCGATACCGGCTTCACCGCGCGCAATCCTTACAATGGCGAACAGGTTCCGGTTTGGCTGGCGAACTTCGTGCTGATGGAATACGGCACGGGCGCCATCATGGCGGTGCCGGCGCACGATGAGCGCGACTTTGAATTCTGCGCGGAATATGGATTGCCCATGCGCACGGTGATCGTGCCGGAAGGCGTAACCGAAGCTCCCACCACCTCGCCGCTTCGCGCCATGGTGGACTACGGCCGCCTGGTGAATTCGGGGCCTTACACCGGACTGACCTCGCAAGAAGCCATTAAGCGCATGACGCGAGACGCCGAGGAGAAAGGATTCGGCGAAGGGACGGTGCAGTATCGCATCAAGGACTGGGGCATCTCCCGGCAGCGCTACTGGGGCACGCCCATTCCCATGATTTACTGTGACGGGTGCGGAATTGTCCCCGTCCCGGAAAGTGACCTGCCGGTGCTATTGCCGCCGAACGTCAAGCTGACGGGCACAGGCCATTCGCCGCTTGCGGACGTGCCGGAGTTCGTCAACACGACCTGTCCCAAGTGCGGCAAGCCCGCGCGGCGCGAGACCGATACCATGGACACTTTCGTTGATTCGTCCTGGTATTTCTATCGCTACACCGATCCCAAGATTGCGACGGCACCGATCAATAAAGAAGTGGTGAAGTATTGGTTCCCGGTCGATCAGTACATCGGCGGCATCGAGCACGCCATCCTGCACCTGATCTACATGCGGTTCTTCACCAAGGTGATGCGCGATATCGGCCTGGTGGACTTCTCCGAACCCGTCGCTCGTCTGTTCACGCAGGGCATGGTGATCAAAGACGGCTCGAAGATGTCAAAGTCCAAAGGCAACGTGGTGGACCCGACGCAATTGTTCGCGAAGTATGGCGCCGATACCACGCGGCTCTACATGCTTTTCGCTGCGCCTCCTGAGAAGGATTTGGACTGGAGCGATGCCGGCGTGGAAGGCGCGTCGCGTTTTTTGGCACGCGTATACCGCTTGGTGGCGAAACACGCGGACAGGCTGCGGGACGTCGGGGCGGGGAATTTAACGGCGGAGGAAAGAGCCTCGCTGACGCCGGAGGAGCGCCGTCTGCTGCGCAAGGCCCACCAGACGCTGCGGCACGTCACCGAAGACATGGAAGAACGCTGGCACTTCAACACCGATATTGCCAACACCATGGAACTGGTCAATGAAATTACCGACCTGGATGCGGCCGTGGAGGCGGGGAAGATTCGACCACAGGCTTTGAAGACGTCGCTTGAGTTCGTGGTCGCCATTCTCTCGCTCTTTGTACCGCACATTGCCGATGAGTTGTGGGAAGGGCTTGGCCACGGCGAGCCATTGCTGCGAGTCGCGTGGCCGAAGTTCGATGCGGAACTCGCCGCCGAAGACGAATTGGAGTACCCCGTCCAGATCAACGGCAAGCTGCGCGCGCGCATTCACGTGGCCGCCAGCACCGGCGAAGAAGAAATTCGCACCAAGGCGCTGGCCGATGAGAAGGTCATTCAGCACTTGGCCGGCCTCCGCGTCATCAAGGTTATTGTTGTCCCAGGCAAGCTGGTAAGCATTGTCGCAAAGTAAGGAGTTGGGGACAGGAGGCAGAAGGAGCGTGCAATTCTGACTCCCGACTTATTTCTCCTGACTCCTGACAAATGAATTCAACATGTCCACTCCCAATCCTATCGTCGTCCTTGATTTTGGTTCGCAGTACACACAACTGATCGCCCGACGCATCCGCGAGCTTCAGGTGTACGCGGTCATTGTGCCGTGCAACATCCCGTTTGACCATTTGGTGGCGATGCAGCCGCAGGCGCTGATCCTTTCCGGCGGGCCATCGTCTGTATACGATCCCGAATCCCCGGTCTGCGACGAACGCGTGCTGAGTCTTAACCTTCCGCTCCTCGGCATCTGTTACGGATTGCAGTGGATGTCGCATAAGCTGGGGGGCAAGGTGGAGCCGGCCGGCAGGCGCGAATATGGCTTCGCCCAACTTGACATCCTGCCGTCGTCGCGGTTGCTGGCGGGCTTTCCTTCACCTCTCAAGGTCTGGAACAGCCACGGCGACCACGTGGTGGAGGTTCCGCCGGGCTTTGCCATTACGGGCCGCACCCAGAACGCCATTTCCGTTATTGAGAACCATGAGGCTCGGCAGTACGCGCTGGAATTTCACCCTGAAGTGCACCACACGACGCAGGGTCGAGACATTCTGGAGCGCTTCGTCACCCAGGTCGCCGGCATCAAGCCCAACTGGTTTCCCGGATCCTTCATCGAGCAGACGGTCGAGAAGGTCCGCGAGCAGGTGGGCGATAAGCACGCACTGTGCGCGCTTTCGGGCGGCGTGGACTCGGCTGTGGCCGCCACGCTGGTCGGGCGGGCCATCGGCGACCGGCTGACCTGTATCTTTGTTGATAATGGCTTGTTGAGACTAAATGAATTCGCGGAAGTAAGCGGCAAGTTACGAGAGCAGGCCCATCTGACCGTGAAATCTGTCGATGCCTCGGATCGCTTCCTGCGTCGTTTGGCCGGGGTCACCGACCCGGAGCGTAAGCGCAAGATTATTGGCGAAGAGTTCATTCGGGTTTTCGAGGAGGAGGCCCGGGCGTTGGGTGACATCGAGTATCTGGTTCAAGGCACGCTCTACCCTGACGTTATCGAGTCCGTGTCGGTTAAAGGACCCGCGGCGATCATCAAGAGCCACCACAATGTGGGCGGCTTGCCGCCGGACTTGAAGTTCACGCTGATCGAGCCACTGCGAGAACTGTTTAAGGACGAGGTCAGGATCGTGGGAAGGGAACTGGGCTTGGACAGGTCTTTAGTAAATCGCCAGCCGTTCCCCGGACCAGGGTTGGCAGTAAGGATTGTCGGGGAAGTAACGGGGGAGCGGTTGCGAATGGTACGGGAGGCTGACGCTATCGTTCAGCAAGAGGTGAAGACACAAACCCTCTACGACCGTCTCTGGCAGTCGTTCGCAGTCTTATTGCCTGTTTCAAGCGTGGGCGTGATGGGAGACGCACGTACATACGCCTCGACCATCGGCATCCGGGCGGTCGAATCGGAGGATGGAATGACCGCCGACTGGGCGCAGCTACCGCCGACAGTACTTCAGCGTATGGCGACCAGGATTGTGAACGAGGTCAAGGGGGTTAACCGGGTAGTTTATGACATAACGTCAAAGCCTCCCGGCACCATCGAATGGGAATAGCCCCTTGGCGGCCTCCGTCTTCAATCAGAGACACCACGCCATCGCATTGAAACAGAGAAGCTTACCGGCTCGCGAGCTTCTGTGCCATGTACAGTAAAAGCTGGCGGTCCTTCTCATCGATGCGGGTGAGAAGCCGCTTCACTTTCTCGTAGAACCGCAGTTCCTTTTCTTGCTCTGCGTCGAGAACCAGCTCTTCCGTCGTCTGGCGCTTGCTCAGGTTGGGCAATGCCGGTGGCTCGTCGCCCTCATAGAACAACTGGTAGAGGGGCAGTTCGAGCGACGCGGCGAGCCTTTCGAGAGTCTCGAGTGAAGGCACTGTGTGGCCGTTCTCGACCCTCGAAATATAACATCGCAATAAGCCCGTACGCTTTTCGATATCACCTTGCGAAAGGTTTCGTTCTTCTCTGAGTTTCTTAAGTCTTGTTCCGATAATCATGAGTCACATTCTTCCACAAAGTAATTAAGTGGTCAACTAAAATTTCGATTAGATTTTGATGGGAAGTTTGCCGATAACTTCTTGTAACCACAATGGCTCCTCTCTCGTCGGAAACAATGAGGGATGGCATCAGATGGAAGGCCGATGGAAAACCCCGGCGCCCACGTCGCCCAGGAAATTGAGTGGATCAAGAGTGCACAGCAGGGAGAGTCGGAGGCTTTTGCGCCCCTCGTGCAAAGGTATCAGCAGCGTGTCTTCTCGCTTGTCTACCATTTGGTGCGCCGCCGCGATGAAGTGGAGGACCTCGCGCAGGAAATTTTCATCAAAGCTTTCCGCGCGATTCGTAGCTACAATTTCCAATCTTCGTTCGTCACGTGGCTTAGCCGCATAGCCACCAACCATTGTTACGATTACTTGCGGCATGAACGGGCATCGCGAGTCAGCTTTTATTGGCAGATGGGGGAAAATAGTCAGCAGGAGTTGGAAGCGAATGCAGAGAGTCAACCGGAGCAGGTTTTAAATCACGAGGAACAGACGGTCTTGAAAGACCTCGTGACCAAGCTTCTGGACCGGGCTCCTGAGAACGACAGAAAGATTTTGATTTTGAAGGAGCTTCAGGATTATTCTGTCGAGGAAATTGCTGAGACTTTGGACTTGAAGCCGACCACGGTGAAAGTTCGGTTGCATCGGGCCCGCAAGCGCATGCTCGACGATCTGCGCGAGTGGAGGAAGGAAGGCAAAAGGACATGATTTGTGACGAAGTTCGCGAGCGTCTGGCCAATCTTTGGGACAGCGAAGTTGAGGCGGATATCCGCTGTCACCTTGCCCAGTGCGCGGAGTGCCGCCACTATCACGTTGACCTGCGATTGGTGCGTTCTGGATTCCGGCAATTGCGGCTGGACGAAGCCCCTGAGCCGTCGCTGGGATTCGCGGAGCGGGTGGTGCGTCGACTTGGTGATCTGAGCAAGGCCCCCAGCGTGGCGGAGTTCTTTGAACTCGTGGGAAGGCGCTTCGTGTATGCAACCTTGGTGCTGACTTTCGTGGCGCTTCTGGCCATGGCGTTGCCCGCGACGGGCCCGGTCCGCGGGCTGACGTCCAACGACATTCAGATCACTTCGCAGGAGGCGACGCTCGCTTATTCCGATCCTGTCGGCGACCCCGGCGTGCAGGGTACATCGGAAATAGCGCCGGCGGAATCGCCCCAGCCGCCCCTCACGGATGAGGTGAAATGAACCGACGGGTCTACCTTTACTTTCTTGTAACGATTTTCCTGGGAGCGATTCTGGGAGGCGCAGGCACCTATTATTTTCTGTGGCACACTGGCCGGCTTCACCGCGATACGGGGTTCAAACAGGCTATCGCGGTGAAGCATCTCAAACAGGTGTTGAACCTTTCGGACGCCCAGGTGCAACAGCTTAATCAGATCTTTGATGAGGCTTCCAAGGAAACGCGAGATTTGCAAAAGCAGATCGATCCGCAGTTCCAGGCGATTCACATGGAAACGCGAGGCCGCATCCGCCAGATCCTGAACTCGGATCAACAGAAGATATTTGACGAGCACATCAGGCAGATTGATGAAAGACGCAAGCGGCACGCGCAGGAGCAGTCGCAACCTCCGCGGTGACGCTACTGAATGGCTGTTCTGTCCGGATCTTGGTATCCGGTTGGCAAGCTTCGTCGGGGGGTAGTACTTCTCCTTCCATGCGGCATGGGCCTTGGGTGAAAGCTAGAAGGGAATGTCCTCGTCGCTGATTTCCGCTTCAGGCGGAGGAAGCGGTTCGGAGGGTGCAGGTGTAGCAGGGGCGGGCGTAGGAGGCCGACGCTCTGGAGCGGGGCGTTCACTGCTTCCCCGGTCATGCGTTCGGACTCCGCTCTCGATCCCAGCATCTGCATCTGGCTGGCGATAATTTCGTAAGACGTTCGCTTGTTTCCGGACTGGTCCTGCCATTGTCGGCTGCGGATGGATCCCTC
>CAVRBF010000063.1:0-145993 GCA_963719115.1 uncultured Acidobacteriota bacterium
GCCGTTTCCTCGCGTAATGCACTTCCCACAGCCAAGCGACAGTACCGCAGTGCGGAGCTGAAGCGCCAGATCGTCGAAGAGACCTTGGCTCCGGGTGCATCGGTAGCCCGTGTCGCGCGAGCCCACGGGGTGAACGCCAACCAAGTGTTCGCTTGGCGGCGCCAGTACCAGCGAGGACTGCTGAAACCGCGGAACCGTGCGCTGCCCGGCTTGTTGGCGGTTCGCCTGGCGGAGGGGGGAGCGGACCCGAGCGGTGCGCCGATGCCGCGCAGCCTCTCCGGCGTGATTCAGGTGGAACTTCCCAAGGGACAGTTGCGACTGACGGGCGCGGTGGATAGCGAAGCGCTACGGTTGGTGCTGAAAGAGTTGCTGGCATGATGGGGCTGGCGGCGGGGACGAGAATCTGGATCGTGGCGGGCGTGACGGACATGCGGCGCGGGTTTGGGGGACTGAGCGGCATGGTACAGACGGCGCTCGAGGAGAATCCCTTTTCCGGGCAAGTCTTTATTTTTCGTGGGCGACGCGGCGATCTGCTCAAAGTGCTGTGGTGGGATGGCGACGGCCTGTGTCTTTTCGCCAAGCGGCTGGAGCGTGGGCGTTTCATCTGGCCGCAGGCCACGGGTGGGGTGGTGGCGTTGACGCCGGCGCAGCTTTCCATGCTGCTGGAAGGGATTGACTGGCGACGTCCCGTTCGCCCCGCGGCACCGCAGATGGCGGTGTAAGCCAGGAAGTTCCTTCCCCTCGGATAATCTTATAATAGATATTGCATTATCGTACGTTTTCTTCTTGCATATCAGAGAAGATCTGGCATACTACGGTGGTGATGGTTGAGCGCCCCGCCCTGCCGAATCTCGACACCCTCCCCCCGGAAGCCTTAAAGGCTCTCCTCTTCACCCAGCATCAAACGCTTACCGTGCAGGCAGAAGAGATTCGGGCTCAGCGCGAGCGCCTGCACTCCCAGGACGAACAACTGGCGGGCCGGCAAGCCGAGATCGAGCGCTTGCAACTGCTGATTGCCAAGTTGCGGCGGATGCAGTTCGGGCGCCGGTCGGAGAAGTTGCACGGGCAGATCGAGCAGTTGGAGTTGCAGCTCGACGAACTGGCCACGGCGCGGGCGGAGCAACCGGCGGCTTCCCCCACCCCGGCGGCGACCAGCGGCTCCGGGCCGGAAGCCGGCGCGGCGGCCGCTGCCGGGGCATCTGCCACGCGAGAAACGTACGATTCTGCCCAAGGAAACGGCCTGTCCGGACTGCGGCGGCGCGCTGAAAGCTTTAGGCGAAGATGTCTCCGAGATCCTGGAGTACGTTCCGGCCCACTTCCACGTGATCCAGCAGGTGCGGCCCAAGCTCGCCTGCACGCACTGCGACAAGATTGTGCAAGCGGAAGCGCCCAGCCGCCCGATCGCCCGCGGTCTGGCGGGACCCGGCTTGCTGGCGCACGTGCTGGTATCGAAATATTGCGACCACCTCCCGCTCTACCGCCAGGAAGAGATTTATGCGCGGGTCGGGGTAGAGTTGGAGCGCACCACGCTGGCGGACTGGGTGGGTGGCGCCAGCCAGTTGCTTCAGCCGTTGGTGGAGGCGTTACGGCGGCACGTGATGGGTGCGGCGAAGTTGCACGCCGACGACACCCCGGTGCCGGTACTGGCACCGGGCCTGGGAAGAACGAAAACGGGGCGACTGTGGACGTATGTTCGGGATGACCGGCCTGCCGGGGACGCCACGCCGCCTGGGGTGTGGTTCGCGTACTCCCCGGATCGCAAGGGTGAGCATCCCCAAGGTCACTTGCGCCACTTCGCGGGCACGCTGCAGGCGGATGGCTACGCGGGGTTCGACAAGGTGTACGAAACCGGGCGCATTCGTGAGGCCGCCTGTTGGGCGCACGTGCGCAGGAAATTCTACGATCTCCATGTTGCCCACAAGTCGCCGGTGGCGCAGGAAGCTCTGGAACGGATCGCGGCTCTGTACGCGATTGAAAAGGAGATCCGTGGCCGCCCACCGGACGAGCGGCGGGAGATCCGGCAAACCCGCGCGCGGCCCCTCTTGCAATCGTTCCGCCCGTGGCTGGAAGGTTGCTTGACCAAGCTGTCGCAGAAATCGGACACGACGGCAGCCGTGAAGTATGCGCTGGGTCGCTGGGAAGCGCTGACGCGCTACGCGGACGATGGTAGCCTGGAAATCGACAACAACGCCGCCGAACGGGCGCTGCGAGCCGTCGCGTTGGGACGCAAGAATTATCTCTTCGCAGGTTCCGATAGGGGCGGAGAGCGCGCCGCCACCCTCTACAGTCTGATCGGTAGCGCGAAACTCAACGGCCTCGATCCGGAGAGCTACCTCCGCGACGTGCTCTCCCGCCTCCCCGAGCATCCCATCAAACGCATCGAAGAACTGCTACCCTGGAATGTCGTCCCATTAGCCACTGCCCCACGCTCCGCCCCGTAGTAGCCATTCGCCCTATTCTCCAAGTGTCCACCAATCCCCAGTGGACACATCCTCCAATGCCTGTCAACACGGCCAAGTTCGAACGCTTACGGACAACTCTGCGGACTTTTCTGCCGGGCTGGCAAGAAACAAGTCGCGGATTCGATTTGGAGAGTCGCGGGGCGCTAAGGGTGCGCGGGTTGATCTTCGGTAGGATGGTTGGCACTCGCAGCAAAATCCACAAGGGCGCGACGTACGGCATCCGGCTCACGGTCAATCACGATCAGGAATGCGCGTGCCGCCCCGGAAGGCACCACTCGACCTTGCTCCCATTCCTGTACTGTCCGGGCACTTACGCCAAAATACGCCGCAAACTGGCTCTGGCTCATTTTGATTTTCCTGCGAATCCGCGCCGTGTCGATCTCGCGAGGGATGTGAACAACGCAGGCGTTGTTTTCCCCCTGGGCGAATGCCAGGGCCTGCTTGGCACTGGCAATCATGCGCTGTCCGGCGGTCAGTTTCTTGGCCATGGTCATTTTCTCCTTCGATAAGCATCGGCAAGGGCAGCAAGTACGATTTTGAGCTCATTCCGCTCTGCCTGCGACAAGTCGGTCTTTTCGTTCTTTGCAAACACGTTCAGCAAAAACACGGGAACGTCTTCACCGGTGTAAAAGGTGATAACCCTGTAGCCGCCGCTTTTGCCTTTACCCTTACCCGCAAAGCGAACTTTGCGTGCACCTCCGGTCCCCCTGATCTCCTTCCCGGCATCGGGATTCGCGGCGATAAAATCCAAGATCCGCAAGCGTTCATTGTCTGTTACTCCCGTCGCCCTTGCGCCTCGTAGATAGGACTCGGTTTCGACGACTGTTTGCACGGGCTAACTATACGTTAAAAACGGATACTGGTCAACCATGGCGAACCTTGCGGCCCTCCGTGCAGAGTGACGGCCCCGCCCATCGCGTCAAGATCGGCGCGCAAACCATCCAGTTGAAACCCGCCAGACCATCGAGGTTCCTCGGAGCGGGCGCGCCGGCAGGGCTGGCTCTCCAGGCGATCCGCGCGGCCGGGCCCCAGGCGAACAAAGACCTCGTGGTTCGACAGTTGTCCCGCGCCTTGAGCGCTCGCGACCGTGCCCATCTCGCCAAACTAATAAAACACGCCCCAGCAAGTAGCGCGTCGCCTTTGCGGTCCGCGTCTCTTACCCTCGGACCGCGATGACCTTGCCGCACGATAATAATCATCGAGGTTGCGACTGAAGTGCCGCGGACCGCAGAGTCGGTGGTCCGCGCTACGGACTTTGTGTCTTGGTGGTGGGCTCAAACGACGTGAACATCCGTTCACCGGTTTGCGTCCATCACTTCCCGCACTTTGCGGGCCAGGGCGTCGGGGGTGAAGGGTTTTTGCAGGAACGCCATGTTGGCGTCCAAGGCGCCGTGGCGGACCACGACGTCGTCGGTGTAGCCTGAGAGGAAGAGGACCTTCAGCTCGGGCCGCCGGGGCACCAACTGTTCCGCCAGCACGCGACCACTGATTCCCGGCATCACCAGGTCGGTCAGCAGGAAATGGATTCTGCCCTGGTGCTGTTCTCCGATCAAAAGCGCTTCCGCGCCATTGGTGGCTTCCAGCACTTGGTAGCCGTTCGACTCAAGCGTGGTTCGAACCAGCAACCGCACGGAGGGCTCATCTTCAACCAACAGGATGGTCTCTGTGCCGCCAGGAATAGTGGCTTCGGCGGGCTTGGACTCGATCGCCTCTACCGGCTTATCGACGCGGGGCAGATAGATCTTAAAGGTGGTGCCCATTCCCGGCTCACTGTAGACCCAGACGTTGCCCTCGCTTTGTTTGACGATGCCGTAAACGGTGGAAAGGCCCAGGCCGGTTCCTTTGCCCACTTCCTTGGTGGTGAAGAAGGGCTCGAAGATGTGCTTCTGGACTTCGGCGTCCATCCCCATGCCGGTGTCGCTGACGGCCAGCATGACGTGCGGTCCGGGCTTTGCCGTGACGTGGTTGGCGGCGTAGGATTCACCCAGTACCACATTGGCCGTCTCGATGGTCAGCTTTCCGCCCTGCGGCATGGCGTCGCGGGCGTTGACGACCAGGTTGAGCAGGATTTGCTCCATCTGGCCTGGATCGGCCGTCACCTGACCCAGATTCTTCTCCAGCGTTGTGACCAGATCGATGTCGGCGCCGATCAGCCGGCGCAGCATCTTCTCCATGTCGTCGATGACGGAGTTCAGCACCAGCACCTGCGGCTTCAGCACCTGCCGGCGGCTGAAGGCCAGCAGTTGGTGGGTCAGCGCGGCGGCACGGTCGCCGGCCTTTTTGATTTCATCCACAAAGCTGTGGTTCAGGTCGTCCGTGGCCAGGCGCTGGAGCACAATTTCGCTGTAGCCGTTGATCACCGTCAACAGGTTGTTAAAGTCGTGCGCCACGCCACCTGCCAACTGCCCCACCACTTCCATTTTCTGCGCCTGGCGCACCTGCTGCTCCAGGCGTTTGCGCTCGGTCAGATCGTGCACGGAGCCGATCAGGGCGGTGCATTTCCCGTCGGGACCGAATACGGGGGTTACCGTAACGTCGCCCGATTTGACCTCCGAGGGATAACGAGTTTCTTCCTCCCAATGGACGGTTTGCCGCGAGCGGATAGCTTCCTGATACCTGGCCAGGATGAGAGCGAGCGAAGGCTCGGGGATCACTTCGTGAACCAGTTTTCCAATGACCTGCTCCGGCTTCAATCCTGTGGATTGGTAGAATGCCGGATTGACCGAGTCAAAGCGATATTGGCCGTCCCCTTCCACTCGCAGGTGAAAGATGACGTCGCCAACACTCTCATAAACCATGGTGAGTTGAAGCATCTTCTGTTGCAGCAAATCCTCCGAGCGATAGTGCTTGATGCCCACGGCCGCCGTGTAGGTGGCCACATCGACAAGACTGCGAAACTCCGGGGTAAGGTGAATCGGCTGGCAGTCGTAAATGGCAAAGGTGCCCAGCACGGTCTGGTTCTCGTCGAGGATGGGGGTGGACCAGCAGGCGCGCAGGTTGTGACGCAGCGCCAAGTGCTTGTAGTCCGCCCACAGCGGGTCGGTGGAGATTTCCTGCACCAGCACCGGCTGCCGGCGAAAGGCCGCCGTGCCACAGGAGCCGGCGGCCGGCCCGATGGCTTTGCCGTCGATGGCGTTGATGTACTCGGCCGGAAGGCTGGGGGCAGCACCGTGCCGAAGGTGCACGCCATCGCGATCGAGCAGGAGGATGGAGCACGTGAATCCATCGCCGTGCGCTTCCATCAGGCGAACCAGGGCGGCAAGCGTTTCCTCCAGCGCTGCGCCCTGGGAAATCATTTCAAAGACCTGCTTTTGCCCGCTGAGAAAGTCTTCGGCGCGCTGGCGCTGGCGATCGGAAATGACCATCGATCGGGCGTAACCCCAAATCAGCGTGGCAAAGACGGCAATGACGGATGTCGCCGCCAGCGCCAATCCGAATTCCGCCCCGTAGTATCCGCCCCGCGGCCCCACCATTCCCAGCCAGCAGAGGCCAAACGGGACCGCTATCGTGATGACCAACCCGCGCCGCAACAGTCTTCCGCCCGAGGCGCCGTCCGTGATCACCGCCATCAGTCCGCGGTCAGGGAAGGCAGCAAGAATACCCACCGAGAGGAGCAAAAACGCCAACGTCTTGGGGAGTGAGACGGACGCGACGCTAGCCGGTCCCGAGTGCAGGAAGATGCTGTAGGCATACGCCATCAGGAACAGCAGGGACTGGAGCCCGGCCAGGGTGGCACAGCACTGCGCATAAACATATCGCCGCGGGATGGGCAGCCGAAACAGGACGAAGGCCATGCCGATGAGGAGAAAATTCAGCGCCGTGGCGGGCAACATCCGGAAGGGATTCAGAATACCCACGGCAGTCATTTGGCTTCGCAACAGGAATTGATTGGTGCCCCAGTGCCATTCCAGGAAGTTCGCTACGACCGCCATCAGGCCGATGCCGCCGACGGCAAGCGGGCATGCTTGCGCCAGCCAGTCTACCCACCCCGCGGCAGGTTTTCGGCGCGCCAAGGCCAGAGAAACTCCTGCCAAGGCAAAGCACAGCGCGGTGATGGATTGGAAGTGGCTGGGGTCGGGCAAAGCACGCTGAAAACCGGCAACATTCAGCGTCCTGCCCGTTAGAATGACGACGCCAAATATACCCACGAGGGCGGCGGCAGCCGACGAAAATTTGCGAAAGAAAGCAACCAGCCCCGCCTCGGGCTGTGTGAAGAGCATGACCGAATCTCCCGCCAGGGTCGATCAGACGTTTTGTCAGTCTACTCCAAACGTGGGTCGTATACTACTTGTTTATTGATGTCTGAAGCTATTTCCGCCGGGTGGCTGAGGGGTAGAATGAAACCAATCCGGGGTTACTCATGAAATCCAGCAGCGAAGGAGGGGGAAAAGCACTTCGCCCGGAAGCTCCAGTGATGATGCACGAATTTCGTGCCACGGCCTTCCAGGCCGTGCTCGGGCACGGGCAAGATGCCCGTGGCGCGAGTTTGGGTTGCGGCTCTGCCGCGCCATGCTCTATGCCAGCGCCAGGTTCACGTTCTCAATGGCCTCGTCAACTTCGGCGGTGTTCTTGTAACCGACGGTCACGCAAGTCACTCCGGCCTTGCGGAAGGCGTAACGCATGGCGGCCTGGCGATCCTCACGGGAGGTGAAGCTGCCCTCGCCCACCAGTTTCATGCTGATCACACCCATGCCGTGCTTGCGGACCTGTTTGACGTGGGTGGTGACCTCGGCGACGTCGCCCAATCCGCGGGTGGCAAAGTCTTCGGCGTCCATGTGGCTGCCTTTTTGATTCATGCGGATCATGGCGATCTGGAGCCAGTCGTTGTCAGGGAATTTGCGCAAGGCCGGCAGACCGTGTACCGACGCGCCGCGCCCCAGAATGACCTTCTTGACCTGCGCTTCGGAAATGGCGTCCTGCCAGCGCTGGCTCTCGGTGGGCCAGGTGGCGGTGTGCTGCCAGTGGAGAAGCATGATGTCAAAGTACTCGGTCTGCGCGAGCTTCCGCAATTCGTCGATCTTCTCCTGGGGATCCACGTCACCGTGCGTGGTGATCTTCGACATCAGTTTGTAACTGTCGCGCGGAACGCCTTGCAGAGCGATGCCCAGCATGCGGTGCATGTCACCGTAGGACTCCGCCGTCTCAAAGAAGCGAATGCCCTGGTCGTAGGCGTAGCGCACCAGGCGGGTGAACTGATCCTGCCCCAACTCGCGCTGCACGCGGCCACCGAGAGTGCCGGTGCCGAAGGCAAGGCGCGTCACCTTGACGCCGGATTTGCCCAGCGTCACCCAATCGGTGGCCGTCTCGCGGGTTGCGAACAGCGGAATGCTTCCTGCACCCGCCACCGCCGCAGCGGCCAGTCCAGTCTTAAGAAAGTCACGCCGGGTAAAGTGCGCCATAATCGCCCTCCGATCGGTGATGTTGCTATAAGCCCAAAGTAATTAGACCGCCACGAAGCGGGTGAGTCAAGGACAAAAAGTCGCACAACCTCGCACGCTCGCAACTAGAAAAGAATCGACGGGAACCATGCGCCCGCCGGCTCGCTGTACAAGCCCAGGCTCATGAGCGTCATGGGCTGCACCACGCGCAGGCCGTTGGCAAGACACCATTGAAACAATGCGCTGTTGCGCGACGGCAGCAGGATTCCCGGCCCGCCAAAGGATTCGGCCGAAGCGATCATTGCCTGGAGATCGAGATTCGATTCTGCCACGCCGTGTCCGAAGAAGGCCAGCGCGGAGGCGTAGCCGGTGATGCGGCCGTAACGCTCCACCAGAACGGCGGTGCCCCGCTGGACGGCGTCCGCCAACTCGCGCCCGCGACCGAAGCCGTGGACGCGCCGCGCCAGTTCGTTGCAACTCTCGAGATCCGCCTCCTGCGCGGGGCGAACGCTGCATCCCGGCATGCTGCGCTCGCGAGTATTTCCTTGCAGGCAGGACAGCGGCTCGCGAACCTCGAATCCAAGGCTGGTGTACAGGGACAACGAGCGATTGTGAAACGCCGCCTGTACCAGTCGCACGCCGGCCATCCCCCGCTCGTGGGCGCGGGCCATGACACTCTGCATCAGCATCCGGCCCACGCCGCGGTTCTGCACGCCCGGATCGACGGTGATGGGGCCGACGCCGCCGATGATGGATCGCTGGTCCAGGCAATTGCTGCCGACCACCCGGCCTGCAACCTCCGCCACCACGCAGTACGCTGCGGGCGAGACCAGCACGCGTGAGAACAAGGCGAGGCAAGCCTCGGGTCCGGTAAAATCACAGGGGAAACCATGCGCCTGATTGATGGTGTTGAAGGCCTTGTAGCAGATCTCTCCGCACGCCTGTGCGTCTTCCGGCCGGGCGAGACGAATGATGCATTCGGACTGGGTCGCTGCGGTCAAACGGCTCTCCTCCCGGGAGTTGATCATACTGAGCGTTGCATAATGTGGTGACGAACCAACCCCCTTACCCCTATCGGAGTTGAATTACGACTACCGCAGTCCGCACAGCAGCGGAGCGGCGAAAGATCGTAGCCCACGGCGTGAGCCGTGGGCTGCGGGTTCGGGCCAGCACCGGGAGCCCCGGAGGGGCGAAAGAAACCTCTTCGCCTCGTCAAATCGGCCCTTTCTGTCGCCCCTCCGGGGCTGTGCCCGACCTTTGGTCGCGACCCACGGCTTGCGCCGTGGGCTACGTTCTTACGGCCCTGCGGGCCTTGGAAGCAAATGCGCATATCGGTATCGCCTGCACGGGACCGCTTGAATTGACGCCTATGCCCCGCCCTCGACCGTTTGGGGAGGAGGGTGGTTCGCTACCGGCACCGTCACCCGCTGGGGCGAGGGCTCAATTGCACTCCCCCTCGCCCCCTTGGGGGAGACGGGCGGGGGTGAGGGGGTCTTCGTCATTCAATTTTGCACTGTTCCCCAGTGTGCCTGTTCCAGCGCCAGCACTGCGTAAGCCGTCGCGGCATCGCTCATGAAGCGGCCGATGTTGCTCTCGATGTCGCGCTGCTTGTTCAGCGAGTAAGCCAGCCAGCGGCCGTCGGATTTCTCCTGATTTTGCGCCAGCCAGTGCAGGGCGCGGCGCAACTGTGGCTGATCGGGTTTCATGCCGGCCTGCTGAAACGCCAGGGCAACAACGCCCGTTGCGTAGCCGTCACTCCTGGTTTCCAGTGGCGTGCCGTCGTGACGTTTCCAGTCGCCCACGAACGACGACAGGCTGAAGCCTCCGTCCGCCTGCTGCTTGCTCAGGGCTTCGTTGATGATGGTTTTCCGCTGTGCGGGCGTTAGCAATCCATGCAGCTTGGTGGAGGCGTCGAGCAGCATGACGCGGTCGATCAGTTTTTGCGCGTCGCGTTGGCGCAGCAGGTAGTCACGCAGCGGCTTCACGTGGTCGCGAACGGCCCGCTCCGACTGGTAGTTGCCCGGCGCGTTGCCTACCGCCCACGCCGCCAGCGTGGCGCCATAGTATTGCGAGTCGCCTTCCCACGGCGAGTTGTGAAATTGCAGCCACGTCCACGCACCGCGCGCTTCGCCCGATGGCAGTTGCTCTCCCCACATGTTGTCCAAAGCCAAACGCGTATCCGGGCTGAGCGTGCCCGCGGCGGCGTAGCTCACCATGATGACGGCGTTCAGCACGGACTCGGTGCCGCGCGACTCGGCCACTTTCGCCGCGTCTTTCGCATAGGCGGGAGCAACGCCCTTCCAAAGGCGCACGCGCTTGGTGACGTTGTCCAAAAGCCGTTTTTCCGGGTCCGAGGGCGCCTGCTCACCCAGCGCCGCACGCAGTGCCGGCCGCCCCAGGGCGTAAGGCAGCACGGTATGGCAGGAAACGCAAAACGTGTCATGATCGCGCTGGGCGTTCTTCCAGCCCATCCACCAAACCATGCGCTGGTCGAGATAGCCCGCAGCCGCCTTGCCGCTCCAGGAGGGCGAACTCTCCGTTGCAGCCGGTTGGTCGCGCGCCATGATGCCGGCGGTAACGCCGATAGCCAGAATGCAGGTTGCGAAGATGACCGTTTTCATGGAACTGCTCCTTGCCCGTGCTTCGTGACCCCGATCACCAGAGCGACATCCGGGATCTCGCTACAACACGGGTCTGTTCCCATCGCCCCGAGCGTGGAATATAAGAGATTCTACACTGAAACGCTCTCGCGGCGGACCTGGCGGTTTAAGTTCGTAGCGGCGAGTTTACCTCGCCACACGTCGGTGTGAGACTGTGTCATTTCCGCCGCTGCGGTGATCCTCTCCCGAAGCCGCTCAACAACTTGGGAGGGTCAAAATAGCTAAGTGCTTTTGTTTTCAAAAACATCGCAGGTTATAAATCGTAAATTGCTTTGTTTTCATACACATCGCAGGTTTAGCCTCGGAGCGCTTTTCGTCTTGCTTTGTTTTCATCAACATCGCAGGTTTAGCCTGCAAAATTTAATCCCCTTTTTTTGCCGGGCTCCTGCCATGCCTGAAATTTAACTTGTTTATATTCATCATCTTATATCCATTGACATTCTGCCCGTTTCGCGACGAAGTACCTTTATTTTCTTACACATCGTAGGTTCCATGTGAAGGCTCCCAAATCGAGCCGCATCGCAGCCGTGTGGCTTTTTATCTACATTCCAGTCTGCCAGGGCCCAATTTTCGTCATGCCACCGCCTCAGCCGATTTGTACGCTTTCGGTTTTGGACCTCTGTCGCCTGACTTCTGACTCCTGTCTCCCGCCTAACCACTAGCCACTAACCACTCACCACTGTTCTTGGGACCCCTGCCCGTTCCTCCATCGCCTACTATCATCAGCTACTCATCTAGCATAAGATTGACGTATTGTCAAGTAAAATAATGCACGGTCGGTCAATTTGGACGATATTTTTTGCGCTCAAAATGTCCCGGCACCTGGATTCCTGAGAGCCGCGGCACGCCGCGAGATCGACGCGGTGTTAGTCTGGCGGCTGGACCGTTGGGGCCGACCGGTAACGATCTGCCCAAGTAGGGCGTACGCGGTCGTCGGGAGGGGCGGGGTTGACATTGTTCCCGACGGGGGTCTACCCTTCGGACGTACATCCTCCGCACAGGAGTGGCCAGAACCCGCAGGAGGGACCGTGACCCCAGACGAGATCAAGCACACGGGCCTCGCCGCGATCGAGTGCTTCAACGACCCGGCGCGCCGGGACGAGTACTTCGAGACGCTCTACGAGGACAATGTCGTCCTACACGGCTACACGCCGGAACCGCTCACGCCCAAGGCGACCGTCAAGGGCTTTTACAAGGCGCTCTTCGACGCGTTCCCTGACTGCCGCGTGGACACTGAGGCCATGTACGTCGAGGGGGACGTGCTGACGTTGCGCTTCCGGTTCTCGGGCACCCACACCGGCACGTTCCAGGGCATCCCGCCGAGTCGTCGCTCCTTCTCGGTCCCCGGCATCACAATCATGCGCTTCGGCACGCACCGGTGCGTGGAGCGGTGGTCGGTGGCCGACTCCCTGGGGATGATGATCCAGATCGGCGCGGTCCCGTCCCCGCCGCCGACGTGATGCCATGACATCCAAGCACGTAGCGAGGAGGTGCACGTCGTTCAGTGCTCCTCCTCTTCTCTTCGGCTGGAATCGAAGCATTCGAGATCACGCCGGCATCCGTGAGCGCAAGGTCGATAATGCCGGCCATGCCGCGCCTGCGTCCCTTGCGATCCGTGAACGCGGGCCTGGGAAGATACGACGAGGCGAAAATGGCGAATGGAAGTGCCGCTGAGGAGTCCGTCAGCCCACGGACACCTTATCGCTACCCAAACACCACGTCCGCGGGACCCGGTCTTTTCCATCAACTTTGTACGCCGAGGACGCAGGCGCAAGGTGTTGGAGAAATATCGGTCCGAAGCAAAAGGACGCCGCAACTTTGACACAACGCTGCACTACAGCAGTTTGCAACATCATCGCGAGCGAAAAGACGCGGACCGCAAAGGCGGCGGTCGCTACGAACTCAATACAGGCGTCCGTTATTGTTTGTAGCTGACCTGTTTGGTATCTTGTCTTGAGTATGGGTCGAAAAGGAAAAGGTCAGCCGATCAGGAAGCGGCAACCCCCTCCACGTCGCACGTGGGGAGAAATGCGGGCGACCGCCGCAAACTGGCTGAAGTCACTACCAGCGACGGTGAAAACGTTACTGGCAATAGGCATTCCCTTGGTTGCGATATATCTCACTTACACGTATGCGGGCGCTGACGATCTCAGAACTAAGGTCTATCAACCCCTCTACTCTGAAGTCACAGCAATCGAGGGGTCGCTTCAGTCCAACAGCATCGAAAATCCGATGGCTAATAGTGCGTTGCATTCGCTTAAGGGGAGCGGGGACTTTGGGCGAATGCCAAAGCATCTTCAAGACAGGATCGAAGCGGCTTACACCCGCGCGGAGAGCATTGGCTCGGATGTCCCGTTGCTGTCCGAACAAATTCAGCGTCTTGTTTCCGCTCGGCTGACACAATTAAGAACAGAAGAGGAAGACCGGACTTGGCTTATCAATGCCACAAAGCGGCTTGAACAGGAACAAGCATCCGGACCGGGCATTTCACCCATGGTGACGTTCAGCTTTAACCACGCCGGTCGTAGTCGCGGTTTCGATATTCGCGACCCAAACCATCCCAAAATCTCGTCACCCGGAGGCCCGGCGTGGGTCATCAACGACTGGATTAGATACCCGAATAGCGTCGCCCCGATAGAATCTCTCTTCAAAGAAAACGACTTTCTGTATTTGGACGAGAGCCGGGACGAATGGTATTACCGCGTGACCAGGGAAGACCTGCGCCGGAACGGACTTGACCTGCACCAATTTCTAGACACTATTCACGCGGCACTGCTGAAGGACCCGCACTTTCAGAACCTTATGAAGAACGAGCCCGAAACCCTGAAACTGATTCAGGCCGGAAAGGATGAACTCGCTGACAGGATCCGTGCGCCGAAGAGAATTCGCGATTTGATAGATGACTGAGCGGTTCTTAACATGGAAACGTCAACCATGATATTAACATCCAAACATGAAATCCCATGGACGGACGAAGAGCCGCAGACGAACGCAAAGGAGCGTACGTCTGCGCTACCCCGCTATGCGTGCAGTACCTGGTAAGCATGTATGAATCGAGAAGATTTCACTGCTTTCGTAGCAAGAACGCTCGACGACGTTATTCAACTAGCTGAGGAGAAGTGTGGCAAGGAGTTACCTCGCAAGATTGCTTTTCGATGGCTGGGACGCTCGTATCCGGTTGTGAGCGAAAACATAGTCGAACATATCGTTGAACGGGTATTCGTGGACGAAGAGCATATTTTCCCCTGCGTTGACATCGGGGTGGGCGATATTCTTGAGGATGGTACGCTGCTCATTGTTGGCAGTGTGGCTGGTTACGCACCTCGACCATTTGGACAGAACTGGACGGGCCGGGATGGCCCGTTCGTTCGCATTGTGGGAGGGCCTTTCCTAAACAAAATGGCCGGGAAGAAAGACAGTTGGTCGCCTAGTGATTCGTTCCACTTCATTTCACCAGACATGGCAAAGCCCCGCTAACCAGTGTGGAATCCCGTCACTCGAAATCCCGGCTTCTCAGTTACGCAGCATTGCCGAAGGCACACAGTAGGTATCTCACTCTCCACTCCTCCCCCGGCGTGAAGGGTGATCACGTTAGTTACGCAGGCTTGTCGGAAGGACGCGATTAGATCGCCTGGTTCAGCACCCGGTTGAGGCGCTGGACGAAGGTGGCGGGATCTTTCAGTGGCACACCTTCGAGCAGCAGCAAGCGTAGCGCAGACCTCCGTTTTTGAGGTCTGCGGTTCTTCCTTCGATTCATGCTCCCAATCTGAGGCCATCCCCCGTCGTTGAGATTCGTCGTTATTCGCGCGAAGAGCCGCAGACCTCAACGGCGGAGGTCTGCACTACCCTCTAACCACGGCTAACATCTTTGTATTGGACTAGATCGCCTGGTTCAGCACCCGGTTGAGGCGCTGGACGAAGGTGGCGGGGTCTTTCAGCGGCACACCTTCGAGCAGCAGCGCCTGGTCAAAGAGGAGCCATGCGGCATCTTCCACCTTGGCGCTGCTGGGGTCGGCCAGGAGCTTCCTGATGATCTCGTGGTCGGGGTTGATCTCGAGTGTCGGGGCGAGCTCGGGCATTTCCTTCTGGCCCATGGCTCGCATCATGTGGCGCATGCGGGCTGAGGGCTCGTCTTCGTCCGAGACGATGACGGACGGGCTGTCGGCAAGGCGCGACGAGGCACGCACCTCCTTGACGGCTTCGCCGAGCGTGGCCTTGATCTTTTCGAGCAGTGGCTTGAGCTCCTCCGTCTTCTCGGGCGTAGACTCATTCTTAAGGTCGTCGCCGGTGGTGGACTTGTTGACGGACTTCAGTTCGATGTCTCCGTACTTCAGCACGGAGGAGAAGACGATCTCATCGATTTCGTCGTCAAGGATGAGGACTTCGATTTCCTTCTTCTTGTAAATTTCGAGCAGGGGCGACTTGCGCAGCAGGCTTTCGTGGCCGCCGGTGATGTAGTAGAGCACCTTCTGCTCGGGCTGCATTCGAGACTTGGCCTCGGCGAGCGAGGTTAGGCCTTCGACCTTGGTCGACTTGACGCGGATGAGGTCGAGCAGCGTCTCGCGGTTGGCGAAGTCGCTGTAGAGGCCTTCCTTGAGCGGGCGGTTATACTCGGCGATAAACTTCGCGTACTTCTCGGGATCGTTCTCGGCGACGTTCTTCAGCTCGGAGAGGATCTTCTTGACGCTGGCCGTCTTGATGGTGGTCAGGATCTTGTTCTGCTGCAGGATCTCACGGGAAACGTTGAGCGGAAGGTCTTCCGAGTCGATGATGCCGCGCACGAAGCGCAGATATTGCGGCAGCAGCTCCCGGGAGTCGTCCATGATGAACACGCGCTTCACGTAAAGCTTGACGCCGCCCTTGTAGTCGGCCTGGTAGAGGTCCATGGGGGCCTTGGCCGGGATATAGAACAAGGTGGTGTACTCCAGCGTGCCTTCAGCACGGGTGTGGAACCAGAAGAGCGGGTCCTCCCAGTCGCCGGTGATGGACTTGTAGAACTCCTTGTAGTCCTCGTCCTTCAGCTCGGACTTGGGGCGCTGCCACATGGCGCTTGCGGCGTTCACCTGCTCGGTCGACGCGGGTCTTGAGGGACTCCTTCTTCTCCGCATTCCACTCGCTCTTGTCGTAGGTGAGGAAGATGGGAAAGGCGATGTGGTTGGAGTACTTCTTGACGATCTCCTGCAGCCGCCAGCTATTGGCGTACGGCTCGCCCTCCTTGTTGAAGTGGATGATGACGGTCGTTCCGGCGCTTTTGCGCGCGGCCTCGCCTGAGACCTCTTCGATGTCGAAGTCGGCCTTGCCGTCGGAGGTCCACTTCCATGTTTTGTCTTCGCCGGCCTTGCGCGAGATGACCTCCACCTTGTCAGCGACCATGAAGACGGAGTAAAAGCCCACACCGAACCGGCCGATCAGGTTGGAGTCCTTGCGCTCGTCACCGGAGAGCTGGGCAAGGAAGCTCTTGGTGCCGGAGCGGGCGATGGTGCCGAGCTGAGAGACCAGGTCTTCCTCGTTCATGCCGATACCCGTGTCGGAGACGGTGAGGGTCTTCTTCTCTTCGTCGAGCTCGAGGTCAATGCGCGGCGAGTCGATGCCGCTGCCGGCGAGCGCCTTATACTTCTCGTCGACGAGGGTGAGGTAGCGGAGCTTGTCGAGCGCGTCGGAGGAGTTGGAGATGAGCTCGCGGAGGAAGATCTCCGGGTGCGAGTAGAGCGAATGCACGATGAGCTGGAGGAGCTGGCTTACTTCCGTCTGGAATTGTTGTTTGGACATGGCACCACTAATTATTGCCAAAAACCGGAGCGGGGTAAAGATGGGTCGGGTTGGCCTTGCTGGAACTGAGGTTATGACGTTTTGAGGGAGCCGCTTCAACACCGCCACTGTGCTGCTCCCCACCTTGCCGCCTACATTCGCTGTTCAGAGCGACAGAAATGCTTTCACCCTCGGCTGTAGCGGCGGTCTCCGCCTGCCGTCTGGAGTTTCTACATTCTGGGGGCCACGGAATGCGGAGACACAGCTTTCCATGCCCTGACCACCATCTTCAATTTACACCACCAACGAACCTAACTGTCATCCTGAGCTCCGCTTTTCGGAGCGAAGGACCCTTTTCATTTGCACTTAGGAGGCACGGCGCGGGCGCGGCGTCCCGAAGCGCGTGGCATGCGCTTGCACTTGGGTAAGACGAAATACGGGGGTCCTTCGCCCTGAACTGCGGACTCAGGATGACAGCCCAACGAGTGTGCATCGACACTACGACTGCCGCGGGCGGCGCAGACATCACCGTTTATGTCTGCGTCCCAAACCAAGGGCCACATCCATTGGGAAGCGATGTATGCGCCACCCGCGAACCGGGAAAGATAGGACGAGGCGAAAATGGCGGATGGAAGTGCCGCTAAGGAGGGCAAAAGACGCGCACCTCATTGCTGCCCAAACACCGGGTCCGCGGTACCCGGTGGCGTGCTAGTCTTTGCATCCGAAGCAGACAAGTGCCAGTCCGTTCCGGAACGGCCCTAAATTGTTGTGGAATTGCGGCGGTATGACAAACTTGCCGGTTTTATCGATATAGCCCCAGCCGTTCTCGTATTCGTGGTCGCCCTTGCATGCCGCTGCCAGCCCCTCCGAGAACGAGTTCGCGTACTGGCAGCAGTTGGGTCGCAGAACGACCTTGCCAGTGGTGTTAATAAAGACGTCTCGCCCGCCTATGGTGACGCTGGCCCATCCCTCCGAAAATGTGCTTTCGGTGCCGGGAAGCGGCCGCGCGATCACTACTTCGCCCGCTCGGTTAGCGTATCCGCGATCGGTTTCCGCCAAGCCGTATGAGAAGCGCACTCCCCAGAGAAATCGCGCGTCGGACACAAGCTTGCCGGCATGATCAATCAGCCGTTCGGTAGGCTGCTGGTAATCGACGAGCTTTCCTCCCACTAGAAGCGGCATTTCAGAGACCCACGCGCGGCCTTCCGAGAACGGGCCGGCGGAGGTCCAGTTCGGTGTCGGCTTGATGACGAAGTCTCCAGCTTTATTGATGTAACCGTAACTCGGACCCTGACCCGCAAGTTTAGGGACCCAACACGCCCCCGTGCAAATCGCGGCGACCCCGTCCGAAAACGGCGAGGCCAAGCCGAAGCGCGGCGGGATGACCCAATTGCCAGCTCGGTTGATGTAGCCCCAGCTATTCTCACCTTGGCAGTCGTCTCTGCACGCGGGTGCAAGCCCTTCCGAGAACTCTTGTGTCTCGGCAAAACGGGGAGGGATAACCCAAGCACCGCTTGCATCGATGTAGCCCCAGCGGCCGTCGCGCGAAACTTCCGCGAGCCCCTCTGAGAAGGACTTGGCTTCCTGCGTCGGCTGCAAACGGATACTTACCCGTCCAGACTTGTCGACGAACGCGTAATAAGACTGCGGGTGCACCTCGTGTCGGCAGCCCGCCAACAGGGCGCACAGAAGCACTGATTCAAAGATACGAGCACCCACACTGGAAAGGCTCATTCTGGCCCCGGCTCGCGAGTGGCGATTACATCGCTTTGTATCTACGCGTCCCCAACCATTCATGCCTGACTCCCACGGAATTAACTCTCGGCGTATATGATGGAGTTTCGCCGCCGGAGGCTCTGTTTACAAGACCTAGCCGGGGGTGCGTGTACGTATTAACCAATGCGTGCGCCACCCATGAATCTGGAGGCCGCCCAAAATTCTGGCCACGGGGTGGAGCGCGCGCGAACGGTCCGCTTCGCCGGGAATCGGCCTTGCCACTGACGTGGCCTTGAAATGCAGAAATTCCAGGTGGCGGCGTAACGCCCCTTCTACACCGCCACTGTGCCGCTCCCCAGTTAGCCGCGTGCCTTCACTAGCCCGGCGAATACCCTCGCGCCGCGATGGGCCAGATGGCGGCCACTTCCTCGCCGCGCACCACGTACAACGAGTCGTACAAGTTCACGTTGGGGTCGCAGTGGGGAACGATGAATTCCAATCGGTCGCCCAGGCGCACCTCCCGCTCGGCGCCGGCCAGATTCAGCTTGCCGTGTTCGTCGCCGCACCAGGAGTAGGTAATGCCGCCCACCGTTTTGCAATCGGGGGTATAAGCGCGGTCGGTGGCAAAGGCTTTGAAACCCGCATCAATGATCGCCTGCATCGGCTGGGGGCGGCTGATCACCGTGGTCAAAACGGTAAGGGAGCAACCGAAGTCGTCAAAGGTATCGCCGCCGCGACCGCCGATGCGCCGATAGTTGACGTCCATGAAAATATAGGAGCCGGCTTGGAGTTCCACGGGGAAGGGAAGCTGCGATTCAATGTTATACGTCCCGGTGCAGCCGCCGGTGATCAGATCGGCGGCAATGCCGTTCTTCTTCAGCAGTTGCTGCGTTTCGAAAGCCTGGGTCATAGCCCGCTCTTCGGCCGCTTTGCGCTGTTCAAAGCCCACGGTGTGGGAGGCGTGGCCGGCGTAGGCTTGCACGCCCACAAGCTGCAAGTGCGGCGTCCGGGCGATCGCCTGTGCCAGTTCCAGCGTGGGCGCACCCGGCGCCGTGCCGGTTCTTTGGGTGCCCACGTCTATTTCGATCAGGACTTTGAGCCGGATCTTGTGGGCCTCGGCCGCCTCACCGAGTTCGCGCACATTCGCAGCATGATCGACTACCACCATGATATCGGGATGGCGCTCGACAAGGTTCAACAAGCGTTTGACTTTGACCTCGCCTACCAGTTCGGAGGTAATCAGTATGTCGGGCACGCCGGCTTCCGCCATCACCTCGGCCTCTCGCAGCGTCGCCACGCACACGCCCACGGCCCCGGCGGCGATTTGACGGCGGGCGATCTCCGGACACTTATGAGATTTGGCGTGAGGACGCAGATGGATTCCGCGGGCGCGAGTGTGGTCGGCCATCTTCTTCAGGTTGGACTCAAAGACGTCGAGATCGCAGATGAGAGCAGGAGTACAAAGATCGTGCCTGGTGAGTTTGCCCACGTAAAACCTTTCCCGTTATGAGATCGAATCGCCGTAACCACTGAGGCCACTGGCGGCAATTGATTTTATCCCCGAGCAGCCGGGGGGGACAGTGCTTTACTTTACGACGAAATGAGTCCAACAGGGCGCAAGTACCCTCCGGCAGCGCTAACGGCTTTGCTACTGGCCCCTCAAACAGGCCTGACCCCAGCCGGAAACAACCCCTCACCCGTCCCGACGGATCGGGACGGCCTCTCCCCTCGGAGAGGCTGTTGTTCTTCTGCGCGAGTTCCCGCGCCAACTTGATTCGCAACCTCTCCAAGGGGAGAGGTCGACCGTCTACTGACGGGCGGGTGAGGGGTCTCGTCACGGGCCTTACTCTATAACGTCGAACGAGGGCGTCAGCAGGCGGACCGTGGAGCACTCATAGGTCATGAAGAAGTCCGGCAGCGAATGGCGAAATGGCTCAAGTAAGGTGGACCCCGCCCACGAAGAGTCCGACTGACCCCGCCTACTGCCTACTGCCTTTTGCCTGCCGCTTACCGCCTTCCCGCACAGTCTAACGTTTACATTTCCGTTCCCTTGTGATAATTATGCGCCGGACTGGTGGGAGGACTATGCATCCTCATTTCGTCGATTACTTGATTATCGCCATTTATTTTGTCTTTGTGCTGGGAATCGGCTTCGCCCTGCGCGGGCGAATGAAGACCAGCGAGGACTTTTTCCTTTCCGGCCGTTCGATTCCGGGCTGGATTACCGGGCTGGCGTTCATGTCCGCCAATCTGGGCGCCCTGGAAGTCATGGGCCACGCCGCGAACGCCGCCAAGTACGGCATGTTCGTCAACCACTTCTATTGGTTGGCGGCCATGCCGGCCATGTGCTTTGTGGGCATTTTTATGATGCCCTTTTACTACGGCAGCAAAGTGCGCAGCGTGCCGGAATTCCTGCGCAAGCGCTACGATGAGAAGACGCGCACCTTGAACGCGCTCTCCTTCGCCGCCATGACGCTGCTGGTTTCGGGCGTGGACCTCTATGCCATGGCCATTCTTTTCCAGCGGCTGCTGAACTGGCCGTTCTGGGCCAGCGTCGTGGCTTCGGCCCTGGTGGTGGCTATCTATATCTACCTCGGCGGGCTCACTTCCTCCATTTACAATGAAGTGCTGCAATTCTTCCTGATCGTCTTCGGCTTTCTGCCGCTGGCCATCCTGGGCTTAAAGGCCGTGGGAGGGTTCGCCGGTCTGGAAGCCAAGCTTCCCAATCCCGGATACGCGCACACGTGGGCGAACATCTGGCACGCCGCGGACAATCCCATGGGGGTTAACTGGTTTGGAACGATCTTCGGATTGGGCTTCGTGCTGTCATTCGGCTATTGGTGCACGGACTTCCTGGTGATCCAGAGAGGCCTTGCCGCCAAAGACATGGCAGCCGCGCAGCGCACTCCCCTGATCGCCGCGGTTCCCAAGATGTTCTTCCCCCTGCTGGTGGTGCTGCCGGGCCTGGTCGCTATTGCCCTTGATCCCACGACGAAGCTGATGATGGGCGGCCGCTACGATAATGCCTTGCCTGCCATGCTGGGCCGCTTTTATCCCTCGGGACTGCTGGGCATCGGCTTGACGGCGCTGCTGGCCAGCTTCATGTCGGGCATGGCCGGCAACGTCACGGCGTTCAACACTGTCTGGACGTTTGACATCTACCAGACCCACATCAATCCCGGCAAAGAAGACAAGCACTATCTCACCATGGGGCGAGTGGCCACGGTGTTTGCGGTGATCGTGGGCATCGGGACGGCGTTCATCGTCCTGCGTTTCAACAACCTGATGGATTATCTCCAGCTTCTCTTCGCGTTCTTCAACGCCCCGCTGTTTGGCACGTTCCTGCTGGGCATGTTCTGGAAGCGCACCAGCGCGCATTCGGGATTCTGGGGACTGCTGTGCGGCATTCTGGCCGCCGCCACCCACTACGCGCTCTATCACTACCACTACATTTACTACCCCAGCGACATGGCGGCAAACTTCTATCAGGCCATCTGGGCCTTTACGGTGTGCTTTGTGGTGACGGTTGTGGTAACCCTGTTCACCGAGCCGCGCAAAGAGGAGGAGTTGGTGGGATTGGTTTACTCGCTTACGCCGCGGCCCAAGACCTCTGACCTTCCCTGGTACGAGCGGCCGGGAGTCTGGGCCATCGGGATTTTGGCTCTGTGTACGGTGTTGAATATCATCTTCTGGTAGGGGCGAGCAGTGCTCGCCCTGGGCCGAACGCTGTTCGGCCCTACAGTGTTGAATATCATCTTTTGGTAGGTGACAATGGGTCTCGACATTCGCATGCCGATCGGCATCATCTTTTCGATATATGGCATCGTCCTGATCGTTTACGGAGCGCTGGCTGACGCTTCCATCTTCCAGCAGAAGTCGCTGGGGGTGAACATCGACTTGTGGTGGGGACTGGCGATGCTGGCGTTCGGCCTCTTCATGGGGGCGCTGGCCTTTCGAGCTTCGCGGTCGCGTGAGTCATGACGGAGTTGCGCTGGAATCCGACGGTCCGCGAATGGGTTTCAACCGCTTCGCATCGGCAGGGGCGGCCGCAGATGCCGCAGGACTGGTGCCCGTTCTGCCCCGGCTCCGGGCGGGTGCCTGACCACTACGACGTTCACATCTACCCCAACGATTTTGCCGCTTTCTCCATACCTGCGCCGCCGCCCGCCATTAAGGGAGACGACTTCTACAAGGTCCGGCCATCGCACGGCAAATGCGACGTGGTGCTTTACCATCCCGATCATCACACCTCGTTACCGCAGCTTCCGGTTGAGCACATCGTGAAGCTGGTGCGGCTGTGGCGAAGCCGCTTTCTGGAACACAAAGCCACGCCGGGGATTCGCTATGTTTTGATCTTTGAAAACAAGGGCGCGGTGATCGGTGTCACCATGCCGCACCCGCACGGGCAGATGTATGCGTTTCCTTTCATCCCGCCACGATTGGAAAAGGAACTGGCGGCCGCGCGCGCCCATCAGCGCAAACACCGGCGCTGCCTGTACTGCGACATCTTGAAGAAGGAGCGGCGCGACGGCCGGCGGATCATCGCCGAGAACGATGCTTTTACTGCGTTCATTCCCTTTTACGCCCGCTGGCCGTACGAAGTCCACATCTTCTCGCGTCGGCACCTGGGCACGCTGGAGGATTTCCGCCCCGCAGAGGAACGCGCCCTGGCGGAGATGCTGAAATGGGTGACGTCGAAGTATGACAACCTCTACCAGATGTCGTTCCCTTACATGATGGTCCTGCACCAATCGCCGATGCACGGGCGATATCCTTATTTCCATTTCCACATTGAGTTCTACCCACCTCATCGGTCCAAAGAAAAACTCAAATATCTGGCCAGCGTGGAATCGGGAGCAGGAACGTTCTTGAATGATTCGCTGGCGGAAGATAAAGCGGCAGAGCTTCGCGCCGTCGCGCCGGTGGAGCAGAAGGACGTGGAATAGAGGGTAATTCCCTTGCGGTCCAAATGCGAAGGACCTCGCCGGATGATCCGACCACTCCGTAGCGAGACACCAGGGCCGGGATGGCAAAGGCGGCGGCGAGCTGTCGCACTCCAAGGTGCTTCGCACGTAGTCGAAGATAATGCGCCGGCGCCGCCGCTAAGGCTGGGTAGGATGATGGTTGCTGTCTTCCACTCGGGCGAGTTGCGTTGGGACTGGAAAATCGACTTCCCGCGGAATTGCAAGCATATTGATGGAGACAATACTGCCGTAAATGTTCTCAGTGACTCCGCAGAAGTTTTCTGGATTGAACATTGGCGGCAGGTGCCACCACAAGTTATAGCCAATTCCCCATAACCACTCGATCAGATCGTGCGATTGCTCCGCGCGGTCGTTCTCCACATAAATCAATGGCCGGGACCGCTCGGCCAGCGCGCCGCTGCCCATCAGCACGCGGAGTTCAAAACCCTCGACGTCGATTTTCATCAAGCCGATGTGTTCACTCCTCAGCAAGTCATCCAACCGGAAGCAAGGCACTCGGACGATATCATCACCCGGAGCGGGCGGAGAACTGGACATCGCGACGCCGCCAAAGTTTCCCTTCTGGCGATAATCGGGGCGGGAAAAGCTGACAAGGCCTTGCTTTTCACCACAGGCGAAGGGCCAGGCCGTGACATTCATCAAGCCGTTGAGGGCGAGGTTCGCGCAGAGCTGTTGGAACACCACCGGTTGCGGCTCGAAGGCCACCAACTGCCGGCCCTGTTCCTGGAGAGCGCGAGCGAGGGGAACCGTGTGGTCGCCCATACTCGCGCCTACTTCCACGACCAAACCCGGGCGTTGGGCGAGTGATAACAGCAGCGCCAGTTCCAGTTCATTGCACTCGCCATACGTTGCCATGGCTACGCCCCCGTAGACATCGTTGAGGTTGACCAACATCCAGCCATGACGACCTTGAACCAGGCAATAAGGTGGCGCTACGTTCAATTTATTCACGCTGGCACCTTGGCTAGACGCCATTGGAGGCAGCGCGGGGTTGGGCGATGAAGTTGCGCATCTCTTGCTGAACGCAGGCTACTACTTCCCGCCAATTGCCGGCGCTAGTCTGGCGAAATAAGCGGGCTGTAGGATACCAAGGGCTATCGTCACGCTCCAGCATCCAGCGCCAGTCGGGCGGGATCGAGAGGAGAATCCACACGGGTTTGCCCATGGCCCCGGCGAGGTGGGCCACGGAGGTATCAATGGAGATGACCAGGTCGAGGTTGGCGACAATGGCGGCCGTGTCGACAAAATCCCTCTGTTCCTCCTTCAGGTCGACCAGGGGTGTGGCGTTCCCCCACTGCTTGATCTGGTCCGCCGGAGCTCCCATCTGCAACGAGTAGAATGCGGTTCCTTCCACACAAGCGAGCGGTGCAAGCTGCTCGAGGCCGATGGAACGCCGGGCATCGTAGGGGTGCAAGGGGCTACCACCCCACACCAGGCCGACACGCAGCGCCTTTGCCGGCATCCGCTGCTTCCACATTTCCGCCAGGGCAGGCTCCGCGTGGACGTAGGGAATCTCGGCCGGAATCGATTGCAAGTCCGTAGAGAAGGCCAGGGGTAAACTCAGCAGCGGGCACTGACAGTCAAAATCCGGCAGGGCATCGCCCGCGGCAATGACTTGGTGCGCTCCGGGGGTTGCGGCCAGCAGGCGACGCAGTCGCGGTGGGACCTCCAGAATGACCTGGCCTCCCCGCGCCGCGACGAGCGGCACATAGCGCACAAAGTGTAGCGTGTCGCCCAGACCCTGCTCGGCATAGAGCAGAATCCGCGCGCCGTTTAAGGTTTCACCTCTCCACGTGGGCGTCTGGAACACCCGGCGCTCACGCAGGAACTGAGCCGTCCGGCGGCGATCCTCATACTCCTCCCAGCCCGCCGCGAAGTTGCCCTGAGTGAGATGAATGAGCCCCAGAAAGGAGCGAGCCTCCGGCGAGTCGGGCGCCATTTTTCGGACCTGCTCGAAACCAGCGGCGGCCTTGGCCAAATCGCCTTGCAGAATACTAATAATTCCCCGATGAAGATGGGCACTTTCGAAGCTGGAATCGAGCCTCAGGGTGGTTTGATAGGCTTCGGCCGCCGAATCCAAGTCCCCTTTGCGTTCGAAAAAGTAGCCCAAACCGAAGACGGCCTCGGCGGAATCCGGTTTGAGGGCGAGGGCGTGCCGGAGAGCCTCTACCGCCGGACCGTTCTGACCCAGATCGGTAAGCGCGGTTCCCAGTTGGGTGTAGATTGCGTACCGGTTGGGATCCAGAGCCAGGGCGTGGCGGCAGGAAGCCACCGCTTCCTGATACAAGCCTTTTTTGTGCTGCAACCGCGCCAGACTGCTATAGATGTCGGGCGATTGCGGCTGCCGGACCAAGGCGCGGTGATAAGCCGCCATTGCGGCGTCCCAGTTTCCGAGGTTTTCTTCCGCCTTTCCCACGCGACGCTGGGCCTCAGCCGATCGCGGCAACAGTTCGGCCACCCGCCGCAGGCAGACGGCCGCCGATTCCTTCGCTCCCTCGCCGAGGTGTGAGTCCGCCAGGCTATTGAGAGCGTCGGGATCATCGGGGTTGAGCGCCAAAGCATCCGTAATCAGGCGGATCGACTCCCCGTATTGGCCTTCCTGCTGAGCCAGCAACCCCAACAGGTGCAGCGCCTGTGGGCAGCGAGGGTCGACTTTAAGACTGCGGCGGTAGCAGGTTTCGGCTTGCCCCCGGCGCCCCGCCTGATGAAGTTTCAGGCCCTTCTTAAGAAGCTTCCGGACCCGGGGGTCGAGAAGCAGTTGTTTGGACACAGCATGACCTCGTGGCGAGCATGGAATATTCGCCAGAGCAGCAACCGGCAAGTTGAATGCCAGCAACCATCAGGATTTTCTCATTTGCGGAAACAGGCGGCCGAATCCGCTTGCTTGAGGCGGAATCAAGTGCCACCATGAAGCGGTTCGTATTTGACCTGACCGAAGGCCCAACTGATGGAATGCAGGCGACGTCGTCGCGCGGCAAGGCAAACGGTAGGTCTCATGTTTGCACTGTTGATTCCTTGCTGCGACTGGCCGACAAAGCCGCCAATTTCCGAGCTCATCGAGCAATTCAAAAATGCGCCGACGTTCTGGCTGCAGTTCGACGTGGCTCGGGAGATTGTGTCCCGGCGCGACAAGACCGTCCTTCCGCTGCTGGCGGCCGATCTCAACAACAGTGACCGGCATCGCCGGGGCAATGCGGCCTTTATTTTTTCCAGCCTCGGCGACGATCGAGGATTCCAGGTCATTACCGACATCCTCAAGGACAGGTCGGACCGACCTCCTGGACAGTGTGGGGGCGTGTTCGAAGGTGTTCTCCCGCCTGGTAATAGGAAAACCCCGCTTGGGTGGTCACTTCGCGCGCAAATTGCGGAAGACCGCTACTATGCCGCCCACCTGCTGGGCGATTTGAGAGACCCGCGAGCTGTTCCCATTCTCGTTCCGCTGTTGAAGGACCTGGAGGTAAACTACATCGTGCCGTGGTCGCTGGGAGAGATTGGAGACCGATCAGCGATAGGTCCGTTGATTGAGACATTGCGTGACAAGAATCCAGACATGCGGTTCATTGCCATCGACGCGCTGGTGAAGCTCAAGGCCAAGGAAGCACTGCCCCAGATGCAGGCACTGGTTGATGACAACGAACGCATTGGGTTCGATGGGCAGGGCACCGTCGCCGACGCGGTGAGCACCGCCATAGCCCAGTTGAGCGGAAGTCATTGAGCAATTTAGGGTGTCGAGGATAATCTCTACGGGCCGCGGCATTGTGGTTCCACGGTCTTTCCGGCAATCAGTTCGCGTAGTTCCCTCTCCAAGCGTGCTGCCACCTCCGTCCAATCTCCCAATGTTCTCTGCCGAAACAGCCGGGCGGTGGGGTACCAGGGGCTGTCCTCGCGGTTCAGCAGCCATCGCCAGTCCGGCGACTTGTGCAGCAGGATCCAGACGGGTTTGCCCATGGCTCCGGCGAGATGAGCGATTGACGTGTCGATGGAAATCACCAATTGCAGATTGGCGATGATGGCTGCGGTGTCGGCCAGGTCTTCCTGTTGGTCCTGAAGGTCGATGATGCGCGCCTGGGTGCGCAGGTGCCTCAACTCCCGGGTTTGCGGCCCCATTTGCAGGGAATAAAACGTGGTGTCCGCAAGCTGGGCGAGCGGCGCGAGCAGTTCCAGCGGGATCGAGCGCCAGCGCTCATGAGGGAACACGGGGTTGCCGCCCCAGGCCAGCCCGACGCGGAGGGAATCCCCCGCCAGGCGCTGCCGCCACGCCTCCACCAGGGAGGCATCGGGATGGACGTAAGGAACGGAAGTGGGAATCGAGTGCAGGTCCGTGGCAAATGCCAGCGGCAGACTCATCAGTGGGCACTGCCAGTCAAACTCCGGCAGGCTCTCGCCGCGGCAGAGTACCCGGCCGGCCCCGGGAGTGCGCGCCAACAGACGATGCAGGCGCGGCTGAACTTCCAGAATCACATTTCCGCCGCGCGCTGCCACCAGCGGGGCATAGCGCACGAACTGGAGAGTGTCACCCAGGCCCTGCTCGGCGTGCAGCAGGATGCGCGCGCGGTCCACGACTTCACCCTTCCAGAGAGGCTGCGCAAACTTGCGGGGATGGCGAAGGAAGTGGGGCGTACTCCAGCGCCCCTCATGCTCAGCCCAGCCGCGCGCGAAGTTGCCTTGGAGCAGATCGATGTGTGCCAAAAAAGTGCGGGCTTCGGCATGGTCCGGCGCCAACTCGCGAACCCGCTGGAAGCATTCCACCGCCGGTTCCAGCGCCCCCTGAAGGAAATGGGTAATGCCCAGGTGCAGGTGCGCCTCGACGATGCGGGCATCGAGTTTGATCACCAGCCGGTAGGATTCCGCGGCCGAAGCTAGATCGCCCTGGCGCTCGAAGAGGCAGCCCAGACCATACACGGCGCCGGCGGAATCCGGCTTCAGCACGAGGGCGTGCCGGTAGCTCTCCACCGCGGCGGCGTATGCGCCGACATTGATGAGGGCGTGTCCGAGCAAGTTATGGATCTCATGCCGGTTCGGCGCCAAAGCCAGGGCGCGCCGGCAGGATTCCACCGCGCCGCCAAAATCCCCCTGTTTGCACTGCAGCCGGCCGAGGCCGGCGTGCAGATCGGCGCAATCCGGCGCTATGGCCACGGCGCGCCGATACGACAGGGCGGCGGCGTCCCAGTCCCCCAACGTTTCCAGCTTGGCGCCCAGGCGGAAGTGGGCCTGGACGGCTTGGGAAAGTAACTCCACCGGCCGCGGACACGACTGCCGCACCGCCGGAACCAGGTTTTGACCCGGGCCGCCCTTCGACCGGTTGCGCATCGCTTCCGGAGCGTCTTTGATCACGCTGCGAAACTTCGGGTTGCGCGCTCGTCTTCGGGACACAAAATGACCTCAGGTCTTCCTATCTCTTTTTTGCCGCTGAAACTTTAGGGGAAGGCGCACGAATATCGCAAAAAGGCGTTGACTGATGAGTGAAGTAGTCACCTTTAAGGAAGCACGCGAAACGTGCCTTGCGGACTGCCGCGCGTGGCGAGCTGGGGGCTTTTCGCCGCACGAGGTTTAAGCTTTTGCGACGGGTGCCGATAGGGCGCAGTGAACTGAGAAACGGTTCCGTCGGTGGGAATAAGGAACCACCGGCCCCGGTTAGGCGCCCCGCACGGCCCCGGGTTCTGCGGCCCAAGACGGAAACCCACTTACGAGAGGAGAGTTTCTATGGGACTGAGTATCCTGAACAACATCCCTTCCTTGGTAGCGCAGAACCAGTTGGCAATGACCAACACCAATTTGCAGAACACCCTGTTTCAATTGTCCTCAGGCTCCAAGATCAATTCCGGCGCGGATGATCCGGCCGGCTTGTCGATTGCGGACGGCTTGCAGGCCAATATTTCGGCGTTGACGCAGTCGGCACAGAACGTCACGGACGGAGTCGGCCTGTTGCAGACCGCTGATGGCGCCTTGAGCCAGGTGACGACGTTGCTCAACCGCGCCGTGACCCTGGCGACGGAAGCAGCCAACTCCGGTTTGACGCAAGGACCAGGCAGCCAGCAAGCGGCTCTACAGAATGAATTCGCGTCAATCACGGCGGAAATCAATCAAATCGGATCGAACACGACTTACAACAACACGCCGGTCTTCTCCGGCAGCCAGATGTCCGTGTTCCTCAGTGACGGTTCGTCGGCCGACTCGATGGACCCGAACATCTCCGTCAACATGCCGACACTATCGGCCTCCTCGCTGGGCCTGGCGACTTACGCCACGGGCACGCTGGATCTGACCAGCAATCCGACGTCGGGCAATACCGTGCAAATCGGCCAGCAGACTTACACCTTCGTCGCGGCGGGCCAGGCCAACGCGGCCAACGATGTGGCGTTGGGCGGCAATGTGCAAAGTACCTTGCAGAACTTGCAAGCGGCAGTTAATGGCGGCGCCGGGGCGGGAAACCTTTATGGGACCGGCACGGCCGTCAACGCCCAGGCCACCATCACTTCGGTGAACGGCGGCTCGGCGGTGGTGCAAGCATTGCAAGCGGGAACCGCGGGCAACTCCGTCACCCTCGCGACGAGCATCACCTCCAACGTCGGTTCCGGTGGGGGCGTCACACTGTCGGGCGGCAAGAATGCCACCTTCGACACCGGAACGCTCACCCTGAACAATAACCCCCTGCTGGCCGCCACATCCACGGGAGGCGTGACCATTTCCGGCCAGCCTGACACCGTCGCGTCAGCCACGGGCAGCATTAACCTGACCGCTTTGCCCACCGCCGGCCAGACGGTAACCGTCGGGAACACGACTTATCGGTTTGAGTCCACGATGTCTGCGGCCGACGACGTGCAAATCGACAGCGGCGGTAGTGTCCTGGCGACGCTGCAAAACTTGATGGATGCAGTTAATGGCACGGGAGTCTCCGGCACGAACTGGTACGCCGGCACGGCAGCGGCCGGAACCGCAATGATCACCGGAGTCACGGGCGGTGCTGGCGCCGCGTCGGCAACGGTGCAAGCGACCACGGCGGGCGTGGGAGTTCCCGCCAGCCATACTGGAAATTCCACGGTCTTGACCTCGAACATCGCCGGCGCAGTCGCTCCCAGTGGTACTTTAAGTGGGGGAGCGGCGGCGGATACGGTGACCGTCGGCGGTTCAACCTACACTTTCGTGGCCGCCGGTCAGGCAGTGGCGGCGGGCCAGGTGGCATTGGGCGCCAACATCCAAGCCACTTTGACCAACTTGATGGACGCCATCAACAACGCCGGCACCGCCAGCACGAGCACCTACAATAACGGTGGAGCCGCCAACGCCACGGCCATGGTCTCCTCGATCAGCGGCAATACGTTGAACATCGAGGCGGCATCCGGTGGGCTTGCCGCTCCGGGTGCGGGCAACGGGACCACCACGGGCAACAGCGTAGCTCTCGCCGCTTCCAGTCCCATCGGGGCGGTCAGCGTGAGCGGTGCGACTCTGACCGGAGGCGCGAACGCCGACACCGTGACCATCGGCAACGTGGCTTACACCTTTGTGGCGGCGGGTCAGGCGACCTCCGGCAATGAGGTCGCTCTGGGCGCCAACGCGCAAGGCACTTTGAACAACCTGATGGGCGCGGTCAACGCCACGGCCTCGGGCGCCGGAACGGGCGGAGCTTATTACGTTTCCACGCTGCAAGGCGCCACCGGGGCAACGATTACCGGTGACTCCGGCGGTGCGGCGACGGTGCAGGCTCTGGTTTCCGGCGTCCTCGCCAACGGTCTGGGCCTCAGCGCGGTATTCCAGGGGGGCAACGCCACGGGGACCTTCGGCGGCCTGACCAGCGCGTTCCTGGCTGGCGGCGCGGCCGGCGTCAACGCCACGGGCATGGTGAACATGACCGCCAATGCCGCCAGCGGCGATACGCTGACCATCGGCGCTTCCACCTACACCTTCGTCAACGCGGGCTCGGCAAGCGTCGTAGGCGACGTGGCCATCGGCAGCACGCTTCAGTCTACTTTGTCCAACTTGATGAATGCGGTTAACAACACCGGTACGTCCGGCGTCAACACCTACGACAACGGCGGCAACGGGAACGGCTCGGCCTCGATCACTTCGGTGAACGGCGGCCAGGCGGTGGTGGCAGCGCTCGCCAGCGGCACTGGTGGCAACGCCATCGCCCTCAGCGGCACTCTGACCAATGGCGTCGCGGGCAGTCCGGGCGGCGGGGCAGCAGCGGCCAATGCCACGGGATACCTCTCCCTGAACTCCAATCCCGGAAATGGCAACACGGTCACCATCGGCGCGCAAACCTACACGTTCACCTCCAGCACGCCGGCGGCGGCTAACCAGGTAGCCCTAGGCCAAACCATCAATGCGACCTTGAACAATTTGATGGAAGCCGTCAACAATGGTCCGGCGGGCACCGGGGCGGGAAGCGCTTACGGGACCGGCACAGTGGCCAACACGGAGGCGCAGATCAGTTCGGTCAGCGGCAACCAGGCGCTGATGACGACAACTGCGGCCTACGCCGGCGCGGCCGGAAACTCCGTTGCTCTCAGCGCCAATCTCTCCGACGGCGCGGGTGGCGGGACGGTGGGCACGGTCAACTCCCAATTGAGCGGAGGCGGGGCCAGCGTGGATCTGAATAGTCCGGGCGACGCCCAGACGGCCTTGACCACCATCGCGGCAGCCATTGCCACGGTGGCCGCGCAACGGGGCGCCATCGGGTCGGGCATCAACCAGATGAACGCTGCCGTCAACGTCATGAACAACACGTCACAAAACCTCACCTCCTCGTTGAGCGGCATTCAGGATGCGAACATTGGACAAGTGGTGGCGAACATGTCCAAGTATCAGGTCCTGGAGCAAACCGGCATTGCCGCCCTGGCGCAAGCGAACTCCCAGGAGCAGGCCGTACTGAAACTCCTCGGCTAATCGCCATCGGGGAATTCCTGACGGAGGGGACCAACCGGGTCCCCTCCAAGATTTTCTTCCCGGGTGAACGGCCATGAGCATTTCGCCAGCGCAATTGAGCTTGCAGATCGCGGGTGCGGAAAACACTGCCGCCCAGCGCAGTTCCACGCCCGTTTCTTTGCCGCCGGCCCCTACCACCGCCAGCACCACCACGCTGGCAACTTCGGCTACTGGCTCCGCTCTATCCAACCCTGACCTCGTCACCCCCGATTTGCGCATCGACAAGCAGCACCAGTTCTATTACGAATTCGTGGACGGCACCACCGGCAGTGTGGAGTTTGAGATTCCCCCCGAGGCGCTGCGGGCGATTGGCGAGAGCCTGGTTCTGCCCCTCCAGGGTGACCCCGGTGCTTCCGCTCTGGACGTAAAATCGTAGCGCCTTGGATGGAGGCGGCCTCCCGTCAAGAACCGGGAAAATCGCAGGCATATTATGCCCGAACCGCTCGCTGAACCCGTTGCAGACCGACCGCGGATTCTGGTGGTCGACGACGATGCCCAAGTGCTGGAAGGCCTGAAGCGATGGTTGCGTCTGCAATTTGACGTGACCTTGGCCACCAGCGGCAAGGAGGCGATACGTTTAGTGACCTCTCAGGAGCCCTTTGCCGTGGTGGTAACCGACTTGCAAATGCCGGGAATGGACGGGAACGCCCTCCTTTTCTGCCTTCGCACCGCCGCGCCGGAAACGGTGGGCATTTTACTCACAGGCAACGCCGATCTGGAAGCGGCGATCGCCGCCGTGAATCAAGGCCATGCCTTTCGGATCCTAACCAAGCCCTGCCCCGCGGCCATCCTCCGCGATGCCATCGAGAAAGGCATTGAGCGGCACCGCCAGAATCTTGTGGGCGGCGCGAGTGCCCCAGCCTTGTAGCAATGACACGCGCGTTGTTCGCATTCGTCTGCGGCCCTTTGCCGGTGGATTTATACCTCATTAACCTCCGCTTGCGAGGCGGTCTTCCCGGTGTCCCAGGCCTCGCAACCGCGCGCCGCACGGACCCAATCGGCAATCGAGGCGACGGGCGGAATCAGCTCGCCGGACACGTCGTCTCGATTTTTCTTCGCTTTCACCATAGAGTTCCTGATGACAAAATCAGTGTAAATCGGTGAATATAGTGCGGCGGAGTCGCAATCGTGACCCAAGCGACTCCCGCCAGGAAGTTCTTGGGAAAATGATTTGCTATGGGTCACGGTGCAAGTCGAAGTGCAGTTGATTCACCGGCGGGTGCCGACGGCTGTGTGCGCGGAATCCCCACAGAATCCAATGTAATCAAGTGAGATTTAGACGATGGCCTCTGGCACTCTTAGCATACCGATAAGTTCCGTCGTTCCTGATGTGGATTCCCGCGGCCGACTCCGCGTTGACAACCTGGCGCTTTGGGCGTTATCCGCGACAACGGTGCTGATCCACCTGTTTTGCACCAATCGATACGGTTACTTTCGCGACGAACTGTACCAAATTGCCTGTAGCAAGCATCTCGCGTGGGGCTATGTTGACCAGCCCCCCCTTGCGGAATTCGTTCTCGCCATCATCGGCCGTACTCTGGGTTATTCGCAGTTGTCGCTGCGCCTTCTGCCGGCTCTCTGTGGGGGAGCCATAACCTTCCTGCTTGGGGCGATTGCCAGGCAATTGGGAGGCGGGAGATTTGCTCAATCCCTGGCGGCGACGGCCTACCTGACCGGCGGAGTTTACCTGGCTCTTGACGACTACTACTCGATGAACTGCTTTGACCACCTGTTCTGGGTACTGGCCATGTACCTTCTGGTGCGACTTCTCCAGGGCGCGGATACCCGATTATGGATGCTGTTCGGTCTGGTGGCGGGCCTGGGCCTGGAGAACAAGTACTCCATGGGATTTCTCGGCGTAGGACTGGTGGTCGGCCTGGCGCTGACGCCGGCGCGCCAGCACTTTCTCGACAAGTGGCTGTGGGTGGGTGGGGCGATCGCCGCCGCGCTCTTCCTGCCGCATGTGATGTGGGAAGTGCATCATCATTTCCCCACCGCCGAGTTCATCCACAATGCGACGGTGGAGAAAAACCTGCCGATGACGCTTTGGGCGTTTCTGTTCCAGAGCATCTTGATGGTGCAACCGGCAACGCTCCCCATCTGGCTGGCAGGACTCGCTTTCTTCTTCTTTTCCTCGCCGGGAAAGGCGTATCGGGTACTGGGCTGGATCTACTTGACGGTGGTCGTCATTCTTCTCACCGGCACCAACTCGAAGCCCTACTATCTTGCGCCTGCCTTTCTTCTGCTTCTGCCCGCGGGCGCGGTGGCGGCTGAGACCTTTCTCAATCGTCCTCGTTGGGGTTGGGCTAAGCCTGCTTATCTGGGCGCTCTGGCTCTGGGAGGAGTGCTCCTGGCGCCGCTGGCGTTGCCGATCCTTCCGGTGGAATCCTTACTTAAATACCAGGATTGCATTGGTGTCCACCCCGGGGCCAGCGAGCGAGGTTATCACGACATGAGAATTACGCAGATTCTTGCCGACAGGCTGGGTTGGCCGGAGATGACGGCAGAGGTGGCCCAGATCTATAACCGGCTGTCTCCCGAAGAAAAGGCGGAGTGCGTCATTGTCGCCCGCAACTATGGCGAAGCGGGGGCGATCGACTTCTTTGGCCGGCATTACGGTCTTCCCAACGCGATTAGTGATCATAATAACTACTGGATCTGGGGGCCCGGCGAAAAACCGGGTACCCTGCTGCTCGTCATCGGCGGGTCGAAGCAGGATTATCAAACACTATACGCAGACGTCCAGGACGTTGCGGTATTTGATTATCCTTGCGCGGGCGAGTACGGAGAGCATATTTTCATTTGCCGCCACCCGAAGCAGACCCTACAGGAAGTCTGGCCCAAATCTCATAGTTTCATCTGACCCGCATATCTCAGCAGGCTGCCGGTGGTGAACCACAGTCTGTTTCCCGACGCCGGGGCTTCCTTCCCGCTGAATACGCAGGTGGCGAGCCAACCCGGCGAATAACGTCGCCCTCTCCACGTTCGGACGGGTCAGCAGTACGTAAGTGGCAGCGCGGGAGATACAGTTTGCTTTGAAACTGGTTTGGTAACGAGCTAGAAGATGTGTCGCATACGATGTAGCAAGTGCTGGATATTCGGCCAATATTCGGCCGCCACGTTGAAGGCTGCGGTATCGGCAAGATCGATGCCGAAGCGGTTTACGCTGTGGCCAAATCCCCGATCTGAGCGGGGATAGTACAATGTTGATACGGCCGCCGCCAGCACAGATCCGGAAAGCGCCGCGGCCTCAAAGGTGAAGTGGCCGGAATCGGCATGGGTGACAAAGACTCGTGATACCGCGTATCCCACCCTTCTGGCAGTAGAGCCTTGTCCCAGGCGAAAATAGCGCGGGTCCTCGTGCATGAGCACGGGGAACAAGGCGTCGCCGAAGAAACTGGAAATGGTCAAATCCAGGTTCATGGAGCCGTAGCACTTCAAGTAGTCTCCCCCGCCGTGCCCATAGCCACAGAAGCCGTCCCGGGACGAGTGTTCCAGCGTCGCCGCCTCTGCTGCCTCCAGCCCAAGCCCGCGAGGATCGTAAGTTCCCTCGAGCCATTCGTGAAATTTCTGGCGTGGAGTAAGCGGTTTGAATTTCTTTGAGTAAGCCACATTGTAGGCGGGAACCACGTAGAAAAGGTGTTTGGGTGAGCTGTCTGTGGTCGAAGATTGCGTTGCGGGGGAGCTTGAAGGCTCCTCCGGTCGCTGTTCTGCGTCGCACATTGCAAGTCCGAGACTGCCAGCCGCTTCATCGTTCTCAGCCGTGACGAATTGACTCTCCTTGCGGCTATCACTGAAATCCCACGTAGAAAAGTTCACATTGGCTTGTTGAAAGGAGGAAAAGGGAGAATGCCACAAACTGCTGGCGGCTAAACCGTCCGGCAGGCGAAACCAAGCCGGGAAGCGTGCGAAGGAGAAGTGTTCAAAACCTCTCTGGGTTGGTCCCAGAACGAACGGTGAACGGCCTGGATGGAGCAATCCGCGGTAGCACGCCAGGTCTCTGGTGCTATTCGCGCCGAGCAAGGGGAGATCCGCTTGCTGCGAGTACAGCGACGCCGTCACGGCGACGCCGATAACGAGGAGCCGGATGAATTGCTCAACCATTCTCCGCACGTGCACCCCAGGAATTTCTTTGCTGCCGTTGCCCTGACGCTTGCTCCAAATCGTTAGGATGGAGACTTTTGAAGCTACGGTTGCACCCTGGAAAATCGATGGACTCCTTGGGAGCGGACCGCAAAAGCGTCGGCGGTTATTTGCTTTAGATCTTGTTCCAATACCAAAGGCTGTCCGCGGCCTTGCGGCTGACGGGATGTTTGGCGATCTTGAGATGCAGAAGGATCTGGCCCCGGTGATGCGCTTCGTGGGTAAGCGCATAGCCGAGGAACCCGACCGGGCCGCTCTTGACGCCTTTCATGACCCCGGTGCGCTGAGCTTCCGTGAACAGTTCACCCATCGCATCCGCGGAGTCGAGTAAAGCCTGCCGGACGGCCGCACGGGGAGCCGCTCCGCCGGGGATCTTTCGCAGGCGCTTCGCCAAAGCCGGTGCCCGCCGCTGAAGCCAGTAGTAACGCGCCATGTGGATGTGCACAAAGTAGCTGGTCACCGCACGACCGCGCGGCAGGATGACCGCTGCCAATTGCTCGTCGCTCAGCATGTCGAGCAGTCGCAGGTTCACACGGTTATTCAGATGCCAGATGTCCGCGAGGGCGGTGCGGTCAGTGGATGGATCCTTCATAAATCTTCTCCCTCCGAGAGTCCGTATTTCGGCAGCGAAGTTGAGTTGCTCTTGGCTGGGTGGCGCACAACACTCGCGTTCCCAGATTTCATGGGGAGCTTTGCATTGCGGCTCGCGGCTTTTGAAGCGTTCATTCCAGCCTACCATAATGTCATCCTGAGACTCGATTTTCAAGGCGAAGGACCCCGGTATTTCGTCCTATCCAAGTTCGCCGCGCGAATGCGGCGTGATACCGAACGGCGCCCCGGCGCCGTACTTTCCACGTGCCAATGAAAAGGGTCCTTCGCCCTGAAAAGCGAGGCTCAGGATGACAGTGAGGGGGGATTTGCGCTGAAAAGCAAACTGAGATCGATCAGATGAATTCGCACTCGCAAGCTACGGCAGTTTTAAGTTTTCAATGAGTTTTCGCCAGTAAAGACGGCACAGATCCTCACGCCGTGGCGCCGCGAAGTGTAGAAGCTCCGAGCCCAACGAAGGCGTGCGGCGTGATCGGCGAGGTGCTCGGGGCCCCGCCGCACCGCAGAGCGTTGCTCAGCGCCAAGCCTCGCAGGCCGGGCAAATTCGATCAGCTCAGGTGTTCGAGATTCATCGCGAAAGGCGGGCAGCCCTGATGGTCTTTATGATTCCGCGCCCTCCTTTGTGGCCACCACCGTCTTGTCATCGCCGGGGTCCACAAAGACCTGTGCGACCGGGGTGGTCTTTGCGCCCACTGCTTTCACCGCGCTATTGGGAACCTTGTGGATGGGTGTATAGCCCGGATGATGGGAATCTTTATAGGGATCGTTGGAAGCGGCGTTGTAGCAGCAGATCAAGGACCAGCGGGCATGGTCACTCTGGTTGGGGCCCGAGCAATGCAGCAGGTTGGCGTGGAAAAACAGCGCCGTGCCGGGTTCCATTTCACAGTAAACCAGCTCGTGCCGCTTCTTCGCCGCCTCCACGCGCTCGGGATCAGCGCCGTTCTGTCCGCCGAACCGGCCGTGTTCGATGCGTCCCAGGTGGTGACTGCCGCGCAGCACCTGCAAGCAGCCGTTGGCCTTGCTGGCGCGATCCACGGCAATCATGCAACTGGCCATGTCCGGGTAAAGACAACCGTTTTGATACCAGTAGCCGTAATCCTGATGCCATTCCCACGCTCCGCCGATGCGCGGCTCCTTCAGCATCATCTTGGAGTGGTAATGGTAGACCTCGTCCGCCAAGAGGCGTTCCATCGCGTCAACCACACAACTGGAGCGGGCGATCATGCCGTAAATGTCCTCGGCGGGATGGTTCCATCCGGCCAGCCGGCTTTGCCTTCCGCTGGCATCAACCACGCCGAACGAGTGCTTCTCGATACTGGCATCGCTCCGCGCCGCGGCGTAGAGCATCGCGGTTTCTTCGGCATCGAGCAACTCGGGAACAAAAAGGTAACCGTCCCGCTCGAACTGCTCCACCTCCTGGCGGCTTAAAGGCTTGTCACGCATTGGGCCCTCCGGTTAAGAAGCCATTCTGCGGTCAATTTGAAAAGAGATGCAACGCCCAGGAGAATCATACAACCACACCGCATGATATGAATGTCTGGCGACGCCGTCAAGGCTTGGCCGGCTGGTTTGTCCGGCTGGTTGGCTCACAGGAAAGCTGCGCGCCATCCCGTGGAGTTTCTACATTCCCATGGAACGTTTTCGTTGCCATTTGCGGTAATCGTAGTCTAGATACACAATCATGGCGTTGTCATCCTGAGCCTGGCTTTTCAAGGCGAAGGACCCCCGTATTTCGTCCTACCAAAGTGTGCAGCGGGAACGTGGCGGAAAAGAACGGGGCGCTCGCGCCCTCCGCTTCCTACGTACAATGAAAAGGGTCCTTCGCCTTGAAGAGCCAGGCTCAGGATGACAGTTCGGTTCGGTGGTAGTGCAAATTGAAGAGTGTGGTCATTTCACGGAAGGCAGTGTTTCCGGGTTCCGTGGCCCCCCCAAATGTAGAGGCCTGAGCGGTTCGCGCACAGCAAAGCTATGCGCCAGCCCACGGCCCGTAAATTGCATAAAAAGCGTCTATAATGTGCCAAACGAGTGATGCTGTGAAGGTGATCGTATGAGAAAGCTTTGCTTGATCCTGGCAGTGGCGAGTGTTGTTTCCCTGGCATGGGCGCAGCAAGCCACCGAGTCACCGTTAGGCGTGTTGATTACACCTCATTCGGAAGTGCGCGTCTCAAAAGAGTTGAGAGCTATCCTGCCGCCGAAAGCAACGGTGCGTCTGGTCCAGCCAACCAGTATGGGCACCGGTGGCGAGGCGGTCGTCGTTTACGACACAGGCAGCCAGTACGAGCCCCACGCCCACGTGGCCGTGGTGAAGGGTGGCCAACGAGTCGCGGACTTCAGCCTGACAAAATTGTTTCAGCGCGAGGATATTGGCGACGCCTACGAACTCTTCGCAGCCACGGAGTTTGCGGTGGCGGACGGCAAAAATCTATTTATGACCGCTTTCAGGAACATCGGGGACGGTGCGGGGACCATTTTCTTGCTTTTGGCGGAGCGCGAGAGTCATTACGAAATCGCCTGGATGGATGGTACGACCCAAGGGAGATTCAAGCTGCTTCGAAGCGGGACGATGCAAGTCTGGGATTCGGCTCAAGATGGCGTATGTGTGTGGTGCCCACATCATTATGATGTCCACAGCTTCGAATGGAAGAGCGGACGGCTGGCAAAAATCGGCCATTTTACGACCGAGCACGAACTGGACCCCGGTCCAATATCCGAAACACCGATCGTGATCGAAAAATAAGGCCGACCGGCGTACAGCGAAGCTGCGCGGGAGTCACCTGCGCAGCAGAGGTTCCCCCTGCGGTCAGCCCCCAGCCCACGACATTTCTCAGATTTGATGGCATCGTTACATAATTTTGGGCATGTCTTGAGCGGCAGGGGGGCCTTCGCGGCTTCCACGCTACCCCTGCCAGGGGTTCAGGAGCAAGACACCCGTTGGTTCGAAATCGGTCGTGTTGCGAGTCATAACCCGAAGGCCGTAGTGGAGGGCGGTAGCGGCGATGAGCCCGTCCGTGGCGTGCACCACCCGTCCGGCCCTGTGCGCGCGGGCGGTGAGTTCCCCCCAAAGCCGGCAGATATCACGGTCAATGGAGAGAATCCGATCGCCGTAATCCCGTTCCATGGCATTCAGCCAGCTTGCCAGTGCACGCTTTCTCGGGCTCTCCGCCAGAAGGGAGATGCCCTTCAGAATTTCCCCAATGGAAATAACGCTGAGAAACAGTTCGTCTTCACTGAGGGCCGCCACGGCGCGGCGAACTCCCGGATGCCCCTTGGGGTGGCGCAACTCCGAAACCACGCAGGTGTCTAACAGCACTTTCACAGCTTTACCCTCCGCATGGGCGAGGCGTCGCGCTTCAGGTCAAGTCCCTGCAGACCGGGGCCTTTACCGAGCAAAAATTGCTTGAAGCTTACGCGCTTGCCCGTCAGCTTTTCGTAGTCGCGCCGGTCAACCACGATCACGGCATCCCGCCGCCGCAATACCACCTGTGGGCTGCCAGCCAAGGCACGGTTAACCACCTCGCTGAAACGATTTTTGGCATCTGCCAGTCGCCACGTCATCCGGTACCTCCTCAATCTAGCCGATCTAGCTACATTGTTTCACACCAAGGCTGGGCTTGTAAACACATGCCGAGAATTCGGCAGGGTTAGAGCTGGTAGCGACCACCGCTTTTGTGGTCCGCGTCTCTCACGCCTGTTAGCGAGGTTTCTGGGTTCGTACGCGCGGATCGCAGGGCATGCTTACGCGGTTGACCGTCTAACCGCGTGCCCGGTAGAAGGCACGGACCCCTGCGGCCGTAACAAACGGCAGCGTGGTGATAATGGCGATAGAAAAGACGCGGACCGCAAAAACGGCGGTCCGCGCTACGAAAATCATTTGATGGGGTGCGAGGTCGGCGCTATTCGCTCCGCGCTACTTCGCGGGCGGAGCCAGGACGACCGCGGCTTCGGTGGTCAGTAGCAGGAAAGTGAGGGACTCCTGCAAGTAGAGGCTGACGGTTTTATCCGTGTGGCTGAGATAACCGATGGAAGTGTCCTGGCCGATGTGCAATTCAAAGTCGCCGCCGCGGGTGGTCAGCACGACTGCTCCGGGGACGCCCGGCGCCCAGATGATCTTGTCGTCCACCAGCCGCTTGACATGGTCGAGGACGGGATAGCCGTGATCGCTGGTCTCGGCCAGAGCCGTATAAGCATCGGACCCCAGCAGCACCACATAGGGCCCATTGACGCCCACGATGCGCAACTGGCTCAGTGCCTCGGCAACGGCTTGCGGATATTCGCGAACATCGCCAGGCAGCGGTTTCTTCGGGTTGCTGGTTCCTTCACAGATGCCCACGATTCCGGCAGCGCGATAGCCGTCAAATATCGCTCCATCCTCGGCAAAGGCCAGCCGTCGCGCCGCGATCTTGGCCGGCTCCCAGTCGGAATCGTCGGCGCCGCGCTCCACGTCGTCAATCATCTGCCGCTCCAGTTCGAAGGGAACGCGAAACTCCACCAGGGCCTTCGCCTCCCGCTGGCGGGCATGGACGCCGTCGCCCGGCGTAGCGATTTCCCGCAGGTGCCCGGTGCCGACGGCGGCAAGGGCCGTACCCCCGGGTCCCTTCACGTCCACGGCCCGCCGTCCCGCCAGGTGGCGCTTGAACGTTCGAGTGACTTCCTCCTCGATCTGGGCCCACGCGGCGTCGGAAATCGGGGCAAGCTCGCGATGCAGATTATTCATGTTCCACTTCTCCTTTCAGTGAACCGATGTGCAGCGATCCGTCATTCTCACCCGGGGCGGCCTGCGAGTTCTCCGCGGCGGGCGGTGCGGCGGAACAAACGTCCAATCCCTCTTTTGTAACGCCGGCATCTTGCCGGCTCTCCGGTGCCGGCTGGAAGCCGGCGCCACGTTCCGTAGCACCGGCGACTGGCTGCCCCGCGTCCGTGACGTTTTCCAAAAATGTCGCGCTCGGCACAAAGAACAGATTCCCGGTCACGGCGCGGCTAAAGTCGAGCAACCGGTCATAGTTGCCGGGCGGGTTACCGATAAACATATTGTCCAGCATCTGCTCCGTGGTGCGCGGCGAGCGGCTGTAACCGATGAAATAGGTCCCGAACTCGCCTGATCCGGCGTGCCCGAACGGCATGTTGTCACGCAGGATGTCGATCTCCTTCCCGTTCTCCACCACTTTCGCCAGGGCGTTGTGCGCGGAAGTGGGCTTGACCGCATCATCCAATTCGATGTCGGAAAGTTTGGTGCGGCCGATAATTTTTTCCTGCGCCTCCGTGGGAAGCGAGTTCCAGCCGGCCAAGTCGTGCAGGTACTTCTGCACGATCACATAGCTTCCGCCCGCGAAAGCGGGATCCTCGTCGCCGATCAGTGCCGCTTCCGCCACGGCATCGCCACGCGGATTCTCCGTGCCATCCACGAATCCCAGGAGGTCGCGTTCGTCGAAGTACCGGAAGCCGTGCACCTCGTCGACGGGCGAAACCGCGTCGCCGATCCGGGCCATGATTTGCGTCGCCATCTCGAAGCACAAGTCCATGCGCTTCGAGCGGATGTGGAACAGCAAGTCGCCGGGAGTGGAGACGGCATGGCGCGCGCCGGAGCGAATCTCGCGAAAGGGATGCAATTCCGCCGGACGAGGCGCGCCAAAAAGCTGGTCCCAGGCGTCGGAGCCAATGCCCATGACGCAGGAGAGTCCGGCTTCAATGTCGCGAAATTCCACTGCTTTGAACAGGGAAGCAAGGTCCGCGCAGAAGGATCGAAGGGTGCTTCGGGTGCCAGGGCCGGGCTTCAGCGCCACGACCAGAAAGATCGCCGCACGCGTGAGCGGAGCCACCACCGCTTGCGGGACGCCGCGGGTGCCGCCGGTAAATTGCGAACTGCAAGTTGGCTCGACCGCCATCGGAAGTCACCTGTGACGCTGGCCGGACTTTCGATCAGCAAGATGTTAAGACAGCCCAGAATGCAAATGCGGTAAGAGCCAGCTTACCACTGCCTCGCGATGAGTGTCCACACCCCGGCGCGTGGTAGTGTCTAGTTCGGACGTAGCGCCGACCTTCACGTCGGCACTTGCCGGCCTCAAGGTCAGCGCTACAAGGCAAATCAGGACACTACCCGGTGCATCCGCGCTGACGTGATTGAGGTCGTAACGCTGGCTTCCAGCCGGCACAGGAACCGCGCGGGAAACGGCGCTGCTTGCGAGACGGCATCGGTGTGTTGCTTATGCGATCTGCTTGCCGGCGTCCGGACCGACGGACTGATCGTAGACCGCTTCAACCGCGATCTTGACCACATACTTCGGTGTGGGCAGCGCGGCGGAGGCCTGCTTCAGTCCCGCCACCGTCTGCTCATAAAGGGGCCCGGAGGAGAGCAGTTCCGCCGTACCTTTGACTTGATAGCCTTGGTGCGTCGCGGGATCGATGACCGTCACCGCGACGTGCTTGTTCTCCTCGAGGTTCTTCCGGGTCTTCAACGAAAAGAGATCGGCGAACGCCAGGTGCTGCTCGTCCAGGACCTTGACGGACCCTTTCGGAGTAACATTGGGAATACCTTCGCGCGATACGGTGGCAACCCAGCCCATTTTGCCGGCGAAGAATTCCTGCACGTGTTGGGGAATGTTTACCATGATAAAAGCTCCTTCCGGACGATGAATGGCCTTGCTGCGGCGCTCCTCGCGTATCCCACGATGCCTTGGGAAGCGCCCGACCTGAGCTTACTCTAGCACATCCGCCGCCGGCGCTCAGTAGCGGGCGCTACAACGGGCGGGTGATATATCGCGGCCTTACGCGGCAGACCAAGGGACGTGAAGCCAGGATTTATTCTTCGGATGCGTCGCTCACAAAAAGAATCTTGCCCGAGATGCGAATCTTGCCGCCGCTGCGAAGTTTTCCGAGGGTGCGGGTGACGCTCACGCGGTGAGCGCCCACCAGAAACGCTATCTCCTCGTGTGTCAACGGATGGGCAATCGTCCACCCACCGGGCACGCGCGTGCCCACCTCCTGCGCCACATTAGCCAGAAGCTTGTACAGCCGATCGCCCAGTGTGGGCTCCGCCAGCGCGTCGAGGTTGCTGGAGAGATGCTGGATTTGGCGGGAAAGATTGCGAATGACGGCAAGGGCCAGGGGCGGGTATTTTGTAACCAGCGCCTCGAAGTTCCCTCGATCCATACCACAGGCCAGAGTGGGCTCAAGACACGTGGCGGTGACGGGATACTCGCCGGTCTCGATGAGCACGGCCTCACCCAGAAAGTCCCCGGATTTTCGAATCGCCAGGGTAACCACTCGGCCTTCCGGCGAGATTCTCCACAATTTCACCAACCCCTGTTTGAGCAGGTACATGCTCTCTGCCGGCTCGCCCTGCCGGAAAAGGTCCTCGCCCGCCGCCAATTGCCGGCGAAGGAACTGGCTGGCAATCTCGCTCAACGCTTCCGGCGAGGTTCCCTCGAACAGCCAAAACTGGCCAAAGCAGCTAGGATGAAGGCCGGGGCCGTGCAACTTCATGCAAACACATGCGTCGTCCATGACCATGCTCCTTACCAAAGGGGTCAGACGGAATTTTAGCTTACCTGTGGAACGTTGCCACTTGCCATGCAGAACTCGGAACTGTCATGCCCTCCTCAAGAAAATCCAAACTCTGCCGATAATAGGACTGTTCAACACTTTCACGCGTCCGCCGCGCTGCAAGTGCCAGGGGGAGAAGGGAATGAGCACCAATTCGGTCACGAACTCTCTGCTATCCAGCCTTGGCATCAGCAGCAGCGAGTCCATCAGCCAGCTCCTGGGCCAGTCGAGCACCTCCACCTCGTCCACAGCAAGCGAAGACTCAGCCATTCAGGATGCCGTGAACGCCATCCTGAACTCCGCCACCAACACCGCGGGAAGCGGCATCGATGTGACTTCGACGGTGGACGCGATTCTGGAAATCGACGCCCAGCCCGAGATTCAGTTGCAGGATCAGGTGACCAGCCTGAATTCCCAGACGACGGCCCTGCAAGGACTGCAAACCGACCTGACCAATTTCCAAACTTCCCTTCAGGCCCTGACGGACTTCACCGGCGACTTCAGCGGGTTGACGGTAAGCTCCTCGAACAACAACGAGGTGAGCGCCACGGCAGCGAATGGGACGGCCGCCGGCTCGCACATGGTATCCGTCAGCCGCCTGGCCACCACGTCCGCCGACTACACCAACGCCTTCGCGTCGGCGACGGCGGCACTGCCCACGGGACAATTCGTCCTTAAAGTCGGCAGCGGCGCCCTGAACGTCATTCCTGTGGACAGCACCGACAGCACTAATACATTGAGTGGCTTAGCCTCCTACATCAACAACCAGGACTTGGGCGTCACCGCGTCGGTGGTGAGCGACAGTTCGGGTTCACGCCTGGCGCTGGAAAGCCAAGCCTCCGGGGCGGCAGGTCAGATCACGCTTTCCAACGACTCGACGTCGGCAGATTACTCCACCTATTTCTCCTCCGGGTCGGCGGTGCTTCCCATCGGGTCATTTCAGCTTCAGGTAGGCTCCAACACCGCCGTGACCATCCCCGTTAACAGCGCTGACAACACCCACACGCTCAGCGGCTTGGCGAGCTACATCAACAATGAAAACCTGGGGGTCTCGGCGTCGGTGGAGACCGATTCGAATGGCTCGCGCCTGGCGCTGATCCCCCAAACCTCCGGCAGCGCGGGGACCATCACCATCTCCAATGACACGACGGGCGGAAGCAACGGGCTGGACTTCGCCACGGCGCCGGGCAACGGCCTGGGATTCACGCAGGCAGAGGCGGGGCAAGATGCCTCGCTTACTGTGGACGGCATTCCCGTCGACAGCGCCAGCAATACGGTGGAAGGGGCAATTCCCGGAGTTACCCTGACGTTGTCCGGCGTGACCAACTCCACCGGCACCGACAACCCGGTGACTCTCCAGGTTTCGCCCGACTTGACCCCCATCGCCACGGACATCAACAATTTCGTGACGAGTTGGAATACCTTGATTGGGGCCGTCAATACGGGTCTGCAATACAACAGCAGTACCAGCACCGCAGGCAATTTTGTGGGCGATGCTTCCGTGGACCTGCTCCAGCAGCAGTTGCTCTCCGCCATCGGTTCCAGCATGAGTGGCAACAACGGCCTGGTCAACTTGCAGTCGCTGGGAATTGAAATGCAGAATGACGGCACACTGAGTGTGGACAGCAACACGCTGACCAATGCCCTGGTAGACAATTTCTCCGCCGTACAAAACCTGTTCCAATCCACCTCCGGCGTAGGCCAGCATCTTAGCGAGGCCCTTACCAGCCTGACCAATACGGTCAGCAGTCCGCTGGCAGTGGATCTGAACAGCATCAGCTCGCAGGTGAAGGATCTGAATACCCAGATCACGGATTTCCAGCAACAGCTTCAGAATACGCAGACACAGCTTTTGTCGGAATACAACACCATCAACACGACGCTGGAACAACTGCCGGAAACGCTGGCATCGATTAACAGCCAGCTTGACGCGCTCAATCCGACGAATTCCAACTCAATGAGGCTCTCGATGAAGCACCCTGCATCCGCCTATCGTCAACTCTCTGTGCAAGGCGCCACACCGCTGGGACTGGTGGTGATGCTTTACGACGGCGCCGTTGCCGCCCTGCAACGCGCGGTCAGCGCCATCGGAGCAGGAGACATTGGGCAGAAGTGCGCCCAACTGAATCGCGCCCAGGCCATCATTGCCCAGCTTGAGGGTACCCTGAACTTCGAGGCGGGCGGCGAGGTGGCCCGGACGCTGAAGTCTCTCTATGTCTACTCCCGCGCCCAGATTTTGAAAGCCAATCTGGAGAATTCCGCGCCGGGTCTGTGCGCGCTGATTGACAAGCTGTCAAGCGTGCGCGAGGCTTGGTATGAGGCCGACCGCAAACCTTCACCCGCACCGCCGAGTCCGGAAGTTTCGGACTCTTCCCCACAACCACCATCGCCTGAGCCGCCCAGTCCGCCGTCTTACCGGCCCGGGGCCGCGTGTGCCGACTCAAACTACGGTTCTTCCTCGGCGCCAGAGCCGGGTTCCTGGCGAGTATCGGCTTGAGGGATCGGCAGCGCGATCGGAATCCATTCAGTCACAGATCGGACGGCAAGTTGCGCGGCACTGGGGAGTTCCTCTGCCGCTCCGTGACTTCTTCGCATTGAAATGCCGAAGGCGGTCCGATGTCATGCGGAATGAGTGTTTTCCAATCTTCCGTTGGCAGCGAAAAAAACTCAAGTCTGCGGTGTTTTCGCCGATGAAAGGACTGTCTGTAAGCGCATGGTGTTTCACCCCACCCGAGTGCGGGTGCACGCATTGACGTCACGGGAAGCGAAGTCTTACCAGCGTGGGGAAGCGTGGCCCCCATGACCGATAGCGGCCGTGCACTAACTGGAGAGGGTGGGTCGGGTCCGGACAGAAACAGTTGGGAGTGGAGGGAGAACCTCGGCAATGGGCGATATGGATGACATTGTTAAGGATTTTCTGGTGGAGAGCAATGAGAACCTCGACCAGCTTGACCGGGACTTGGTGAGCCTGGAAAAGGATCCCACCGCGCGAGACATCCTGGCCAGCATTTTCCGCACAATTCACACCATTAAGGGCACCACCGGTTTTCTTGGCTTTAGCCGTTTGGAATCGGTTGCGCATGCCGGGGAAAATCTGCTGAGCAGCCTGCGCGACGGGCGGTTGTTGCTCGATTCGGAGATCACTTCGGCGCTCCTGGCCATGGTGGATGCCGTCCGCGGGATGCTGGTGAATATTGAGGCCACGGGACAAGAGGGGCAGGGTGACTACAAGGCGCTGATCGAAACCCTCACCCGCTTGCTGAAGACGGAAAAAAAGAAGACGGCGCCCGTGGCGGCCGCAGAAAAACCGGCCGCAACATCGTCCGCGCCACCGGCGCCCGTTGCCGCGACTCTTCCTCCGGACCGCGTGCCGGCCGTGGCTCCTCCGCCCGAACCTCTTTCACCTCTCGACGAGGAAGAACAACCCCTTGAGCCCCTGCCCGCGGTGCTGCCGTTGGGCGAAATGCTGGTGATCGCCGGCAAGGCAAGTTCCGAGCAGGTCCATGAGGCCTTGAGCCTTCAGCAGGAGGGCGACCCCCGGCCCATCGGAGAAATCCTGGTGGAGAAAGGCGCCGCCAAGCCTGCGGCTGTCCAACAGGCGTTGCAGGGGCAGGCGGAAGCCCGTGCCTCGGCCCTCTCCGAAAGCAACATCCGGGTGGACGTGGGGTTGCTCGACAAACTCATGAACTTGGTGGGCGAACTCGTTCTGGCACGAAATCAAATTCTGCAATTTGCTTCTTCCCAGCAGGATTCCACGTTCCTGGGCACTACGCAGCGCCTTAATCTCATCACGACCGAATTGCAAGAGGGGGTCATGAAGACCCGCATGCAGCCGATCGGGAACATCTGGAGCAAGTTCCCGCGTGTGGTGCGGGACCTCGCGACGGGTTGTGGAAAGCAAATCCGGCTGGAGATGGAAGGCAAGGAAACGGAACTGGACAAGACCCTCATTGAAGCCATCAAGGATCCACTTACGCATCTGGTCCGCAATGCCGTCGATCATGGGGTGGAATCGCCGGAAAAGCGCCTGGCAGCGGGAAAGCCCGCCGAGGGCCGTTTGTTCCTGCGCGCGTTCCACGAGGGAGGCCAGGTCAATATCGAGATTTCCGACGATGGCGCCGGGATCGATCTGGAACGCGTCAAGCAGAAGGCCCTGGCCAAGAGCCTGATCACCCTGGATCAGGCTTCGCGCCTGACGGACCGCGAGTTGTGCAACCTGGTCTTTCTGCCTGGGTTATCGACGGCGGAAAAGGTGACCAACGTCTCCGGCCGCGGGGTGGGCATGGACGTGGTCAAGACCAACATCGAGAAAATCGGTGGAATCGTCGATATCCAGAGTCGCCATGGTGAAGGGACCACCATCAAAATCAAGATACCCCTGACGCTGGCCATCATCCCCGCGCTGATTGTCACTACCTCAGGCGATCGCTATGCGATTCCCCAAGTCAGCCTGTTGGAGTTAGTGCGGTTGGAGGGCGAGCAGGCGCGCAAGGGAATCGAGATGATCCACGGCGCGCCGGTCTACCGTTTGCGCGGAAAGCTCCTTCCCTTGGTGAACCTGAACCACGAACTGCGGGTGGAGGAAAGAGGCAACGGACGGGGGCAGAAAACCGCGGATGGCTCCCTAACATTTGTTGGAGCAGGTTCTGACGCACAGTCCCTGGACTTTACCTCGGCTCGCAGCAAACACCTACTTTGGAAGACGAGATTGCGGGATTTTCTGGATGGCAAGGGTGCCCTGACCATGAACGAGGCCATCTCCCACAAGGACTGCGCCCTGGGAAAATGGTTGTATTCCTCCGGATTACAGCATTTTGGCAAACTGCCGGAGATGCAGCAGTTGGAAAACCTGCACCAGCAGTTTCATGGGGCAGTTCGAGAAGTCATTTCCTTCAAGACCTCCGGCGATACCGCTCGCTCGGAGCGGGAGCTTACGCGGGTTGAATCCCTCTCGGCGCAGATTGTCTCCCTCCTCTCCGCGCTCGAACGCCAAATGGCAGAACACAATGCGGTCAACATTGTCGTTTTGCAAGCGGATGACCGCCATTTTGGCTTAATCGTCAACGAAATCAACGATACCGAAGAAATCGTGGTCAAGCCCCTCGGCAAGCAACTCAAGGGCATTCCCACTTTCGCCGGAGCAACCATCATGGGAGACGGTCAGGTGGCCCTCATCCTGGATGTCCTCGGGCTGGCTCAACTGGCCAATGTGGTTTCCGAGGTTCGCGACCGATCCGTGGGGGAGAAGACCAAAGAAACAGAGTCCCGGCACGAAGACGGCGAATCCCTATTGTTGCTGGGGGGGCCGGATGATGGACGGATGGCCATGCCGCTCTCCCTCGTGGCGCGTTTGGAAGAATTCGCCAGCACCGCCGTGGAAAAAGCGGAGGGGCGGCACGTGGTTCAGTATCGAGGTCAAATACTGCCTTTAATCCACCTATCCTCTGCGATCAACGAACGCCGCCAGGAGCCCCGCAACTCCGGCCCGTCTGAACCGGAAACAGAGGACGAGAAGATCCAAGTGGTGGTGTACACCGACCAAGGCCAGAGCGTCGGGCTCGTCGTGGACCGTATCCTCGACATCGCCCACGAGGCGGTCAAAATCCAGAAACACACGGGCCGCCAGGGAACCTTGGGCTCCATGGTTGTCCAGGGACGAGTTACGGAACTGCTTGACGTGAAAGGCATTATCACCACCGCTGACCCGAACTTCTTCAAGGAGATAGTGGCAGCCTAGATAGGGGACATGTTATGGCAGCGAAGAAACAGTTTTCGACCTTTGTTGTCGATCAACTCCTCTTTGGAGTGGGAGTGGAGAAAGTCCAGGAGGTCATCCGCTACCAGGAGATGACCCGCGTGCCTTTGGCGCCACCTGTCGTCAAAGGCCTCATCAATCTGCGCGGCCAGATTGTAACGGCCGTTGACCTGCGTGGTCGGTTGGGCCTTCACGAACGCGCCGCCACCGATCTTCCCATGAACGTCGTAATCCGCGACGAGGACGGCGCCGTCAGCCTGCTCGTGGATGAAATTGGGGACGTCTTGGAAGTCGAGGAAGAATCATTCGAGTTGCCTCCCGGCACTCTCGCCGGAGAGGCGCGGGAGCTCATTCGCGGAGTTTACAAACTGAAGGAAACGTTACTGATTGCTTTGGATACGGACAAGATGCTGAATCTGGTGACGACTGCCGCAAGACGCGCTTAGCCAGGAAAATCGCTAAATGGAGGATGAGATGAAGAATGAACCAACTCTGGGCAAGAAGCACAAAGGTTTCGATGAGTTGAGTGCCTTCGCGGCTGAAATGAAAGCCATGAGCGATGCACACAACGTCGGGGACATCAATGCAGTAATGCCTGAGGAGAAGTTTGAGGGTATCTACCGGACGATGGCCAAGTGTGTCAATGACAGTGTGGGGTTGCATGTCAAGAACGTACTCAAGATCCTGAATATTGTCGGGGCTTATGCGGAAGGCAACCTTGAACCCGTCCTTGAGAAGTTGCCAGGCAAGCAGGTTGTCGCCAACGAGAAGCTGGATCTGCTCCGCAACAATCTCCTTGGTGTGATCAGCGAGATGACGCGCATGGCGGAGGCCCAAAAGGCAGGTGATATTGATGCCTTCGTGTCCGAAGACAAATTCCCCGGCGCCTACAAACAGATCGCTGCCGGCGTTAATGAAAGCGTGCGGTTCATCGTGAACTACGTTCTCAAGATCCTCAACATCCTCGGGGCTTACGCGGATGGGGACCTTAACCCTGTCCTCGAGAAGTTGCCGGGTAAGCAAGTTGTTGCGAACGAGATGCTGGACAAACTACGGAACAACCTCCGCACCTTGATCGCGGAAGTCAACCTGCTGTCCATGGCCTCGGCGGAAGGCAAGCTGGCAACCCGCGCCGATGCCTCCAAGCACCAGGGCGACTACCGCAAGATCGTGCAAGGGATCAACGAGATGTTGGACGCGGTGGTGGGGCCGTTGACCGTATCCGCCAAGTATATTGACCAGATCTCGAAGGGCGACATCCCGGCCAAGATCACGGACACCTACAAGGGCGACTTCAACGAGATCAAGAACAACCTGAACGCTTGCATTGATGCCGTGGGCGCCATGGTGGCCGATGGCGTCATGCTGGTGAATGCCTCGTTGGAAGGCAAGCTGGCAACCCGCGCCGATGCCTCCAAGCACCAGGGCGACTACCGCAAGATCGTGCAAGGGATCAACGAGATGTTGGATGCGGTGGTCGGGCCGTTGACCGTGTCCGCCAAGTACGTCGACCAGATCTCCAAGGGAGACATTCCGGCGAAGATCACGGACACCTACAAGGGCGACTTCAACGAGATCAAGAACAACCTCAACGCCTGCATTGATGCCGTGAACGCGATGGCGGCGGATACCAATTTGCTCATCAAGGCGTCACTTGAAGGCAAGCTGGCGACCCGCGCCGACGCCACCAAGCATCAGGGCGACTACCGCAAGATCGTCCAAGGCGTCAACGAGATGCTGGACGCCGTGATTGGGCCGCTGACCGTGTCTGCCAAGTATGTGGACCAGATCTCGAAAGGGGACATCCCGGCTAAGATCACCGACACTTACAAGGGCGACTTCAACGAGATCAAGAACAACCTGAACGCTTGCATTGATGCCGTGAACGCGCTGGTGGCCGAAGCCGGCATGCTGGTGAAGGCGTCCGGAGAGGGCAAGCTGGCGACCCGCGCCGACGCCACCAAGCACCAGGGTGACTACCGTAAGCTCGTCGAGGGCATCAACGAGATGCTGGATGCCATCCTCCTGCCCATCGGCGAAGGCAACCGCATTCTGGCCCAGGTCTCGAGTGGCAAGATCGACGAACTGATCGCGCAAACCTACAAGGGCGACCACGAGAAAATGAAGCTAGCCGTAAACAACGTCGCCTCTGTGGTGCAAGGCTTGCAGAAGGAGTTGGGGCGGCTGACCGAGGCATCGCGTGAAGGACTACTCTCGGAGCGCGGCAAACCCGACCAGTTCCAGGGCGCTTACGCGGGCATCGTGAAGGGCGTCAACGAGATGCTGGATGCTATTCTGCTGCCCATCGGCGAAGGCAACCGCATTCTGGCCCTGATTTCCAACGGCAAGATCGACGAACTGATCGCCCAAACCTACAAGGGCGACCACGAGAAAATGAAGCAGGCCATTAACAACGTCGCCGTTGCGCTGCAAGGTATGGCGGGGGACGTCAACGCGCTGGCCAAGGCTTCAATGGAAGGTAAATTATCGACCCGTGCCGATGCCGCCAAGCATCAAGGTGAGTTCCGCAAGATCGTGCAGGGAGTCAACGAGATACTGGACCTGGTCATTGCGCCGGTACAGGAAGCCGGCGGAGTGCTGCAAAAAGTTGCCGGCGGAGATCTGACGGCGCACGTCCAGGGCAACTACCAGGGCGACCATGCACGCATCAAAGACGACATCAACATCATGGCCGATAAACTGTCGGAGAGTATGGGGCAGATTAGCCACAACGCCCAGACTCTGGCCAGTTCTTCCGAAGAGCTTTCCGCGGTCAGCGCACAAATGAGTTCCAACGCGGAAGAGACTTCCAGCCAAGCCAACGTGGTCTCGGCGGCAAGTGAGCAAGTCTCCAAAAACATCCAGACGGTGGCAACCGCCACCGAAGAGATGAGTGCCAGCATCAAGGAGATCGCCAAGAGCGCCACGGAAGCGGCCAAAATTGCGACGGGCGCGGTACGCACGGCGGAAACCACCAACGCCACGGTCGGCAAGCTCGGCGAATCCAGCGCCGAAATCGGTCAGGTCATCAAGGTCATTACTTCCATCGCGCAGCAGACCAACCTCCTGGCTCTGAACGCCACCATCGAGGCGGCACGAGCCGGAGAAGCAGGCAAAGGCTTTGCGGTGGTTGCCAACGAGGTGAAAGAACTGGCCAAGGAGACCGCCAAGGCCACCGAGGATATCAGCCGGAAGATCGAGGCGATCCAGGGAGATACCAAGGGAGCCGTGGAGGCTATCGGTCAGATTACTACCATCATCAACCAACTGAACGACATCTCCAACACGATTGCCAGCGCGGTGGAAGAACAAACCGCCACCACCAACGAGATTTCTCGCAATGTGGGTGAAGCCGCCAAGGGAAGCTCACAAATTGTGGAAAATATCGTATCGGTGGCCACCGCCGCGAAGAGTACCACCGAAGGCGCCACCAACACCCAGACGGCCGCGCAGGAATTGGCCCGCATGGCGGCAGAACTCCAGCGGTTGGTGGGGCAATTCAAATTCGACGAGCGGGGAAGCGTTGCCGGGACAGGGGAAGTCCGTGCGGGGGCCAAACAGGTGCGCGATGCACATTTGGCCGGCCGGGCCAAAACGCCACCGGGCGTTACCACTCGCCTCCAGTAAGGAAACAGCTTGGCCCTAATGGGCAGAGAGGGGTTCGGGAAGCCTGCCAAGAATCTCGAACCCCTCTTGGTTTGTGAGTGGAGCTTGAAAAGATTAGTCGTCTCCCGTGAGGAAATTAGAAGTGGCCTTCACCTTTTTCTTTCGCGACCAACGCGTGCTGGACTCCATCGTGCAACACGTAGTACCGAGCGCCCTGGGGCGCAGCATGATTCGTATATGGGACGCCGGTTGTGCCAGCGGCGAAGAGGCCTACTCCGTAGCAATGTTGTTATTTGAGAATATGTGGCCCTTTGCCTCCGACAATTTACACATCGATGCCACGGATATTGAGGAAAACAGTCAGTTTGCGAACACGATTGCGACGGGAATCTACTCGACCGATCTTTTGAAGGGCAGCCCTCATCAAGAGTTGCTGGCCAAGTATAGCGCCCCCGCGGCTCGCGCCGGCTATGTGGAGTTCGACGCCGCGCTGCGCAAATGCATCTTCTACCAGCGGCACGATCTGCTTTCCCTCCGGCCCATTGGCAGCAATTTCAGCCTGGTCGTATGCAAAAACGTCCTATTACACCTGGCGTACGAGCAGCGAGTGGAAGTTCTCAAGATGTTTTACGAGGCCCTCTCGCCCGGCGGTTATCTGGCGCTCGACGAACTCCAGGAACTCCCCGCCGAAGTGGCGCCTCTGTTTGTCAGGGTTCGAGCCGACAGCAAGTTATGCCGAAAGGCTGAGAGTGCGGAATGAGAATTACTCACCTCCACGGCAACCCGCAGAACTATTCCTGCAATGCCTACCTGGTGCGCGGGGACTCGAATGAGCAGGAGGATGTCAACACCCTGGTGGATGTGGGAATTGACGGCTCGATCTGTGAGGAAATTGAGACCCTGTGCACCGGGATCGGGAAGAAGAAAGTGGCGCAGGTCGTCTTAACGCATGGCCATTACGACCATGCCGCCGGCCTGGGCGTGGTCGTGGCATGTTATCACCCGCAGGTATGCGCCTATGCGCCGGGCAAGCATGTGGATGCCCTATTGGTTGACGGCCAAGTTCTCCGCCTGGGCGATCGCGACTTTCAGGTCCTGCATACTCCGGGACATTCGGAGGATTCGATTTGTTTGTACTGTGCCCGGGACCGGGCCCTCTTCGCGGGTGACACACCGCTCGATGTGAAGACACCCGGAGGTTCCTATCCGGGCGAACTCCTGGCTTCGCTGGAGAGAATCGCCAGTCGCGACGTGGCAACGATTTATGCGGGGCATGCCAGTCCCATGACCTCGGGGGTTCCGGAGTTGATCCGCAGGACGATCTGGAACATCCGCCAAAGCACCCTCACTTACAGTTACAGGAGCGGTGTCTCAAAACCTAAATTGCACCCTGGTGGGGGGTGAAATAAGCCTCACTGCGTGGGACGGAAGTTAGACACGCCTAGCCAAGCTGTGGTCGTGCGTGGTGGTAGTGCCGCTCGAATTTCTCCCCGACCCGGAGGCGGGCCGGGGCACGCTTCACATTTGGTGAGCCGCCTCAATGATAATGCCGCCCCGACTAATGCACGGGTCCAATGACGGGAGGACTTTGACCCCGAGCGCATAGCGGGGCGATGGGAATTTGTAGTAGACCTTTCCCCAGTCATGGCCGATGGGGAAGAGAAGGGATGACTTGCCACCGGAGGGAATCATCGTGCGCGCACTTGTTATTGACGACTCAAAGGCGATGCGGAGCATTCTGGGCAGGATGTTGCGAGGACTGAATTTTGAAGTCGTGGAAGCCGCCAATGGCCGGGAAGCGATGGAGCAACTTAAAGGCGTCGGCAAGGTTGACATCGCTTTGGTGGACTGGAACATGCCGGAAATGAATGGCTTCGACTTCGTACGTGCGGTTCGGGCGGACCACCTCTATGACGGTGTGCTCCTCATGATGGTGACCACCGAGACGGAGATGGAGAATGTGGTCCGAGCTCTGGCGGCGGGAGCAAACGAATATGTCATGAAGCCTTTTACGCCGGAAGTCATTATCGAGAAACTCCAGCTCTTTGGGATGGCAGGTTCTTAGTTTATGCCCAAAATCAGAGTACTTCTGGTCGACGACTCGGTGGTGGTGCGGCGCATGGTGGGTGATGTGTTAGCTGCCGACCCGTCTCTTGATGTTGCCGGAGCCGCCGCCAACGGCAAGATTGCCCTCGCCAAGATCCCCCAGGTCAACCCGGACATCGTCATCCTGGATGTGGAAATGCCGGAACTGAACGGGATTGAGACGCTGGTGCAGATCCGCAAAATATTGCCCAAGCTTCCCGTCATCATGTACAGCACGCTGACCCAGCGGGGCGCGGAGGCCACGCTGGATGCCCTCTCCAAGGGAGCTACGGACTACGTGACCAAGCCCTCGAACGTCGGCAGCGCGTCGCAGGCGCTGGACTGCATCCGGACGGAGCTGATTCCGAAGATCAAGGCGATCTGCGGGCGCACGGTGGGCCTGGCCAATCCTTCTCTCATCGCCGTGCCCGCGGTGGCCACGGCGCGCCAGCCGCGTGCGGTTACTCCCGGCCGGGAGGAGCGCATCGACATCGTGGCCATCGGTATTTCCACCGGTGGGCCTAATGCTCTTGCCAGTCTTATTCCCACCTTGCCAAGAGATTTCCCCGTGCCGCTGGTGATCGTTCAGCACATGCCGCCGGTTTTTACCCGCCTCCTGGCGGAACGCCTGGCGGCGAAGTCGCAAATTGAGGTGGAAGAGGGCTACATGGGAGCCGTACTCAGGCCCGGGTGCGCGTGGATCGCCCCCGGTGACTACCACATGGTGGTCGCCAACGAGAAACATCACGTCACCCTGCGCACCCATCAGGGCCAGCCGGAGAACTCCTGCCGGCCGGCGGTGGACGTCTTGTTCCGCTCCGTGGCGGAAGTTTACCGACCTCACGCGCTGGCGGTGGAGATGACCGGCATGGGACAGGATGGCCTGCGCGGTTGCGAGCGCATCCGCGAGGCCGGCGGGCAGATCCTGGCACAGGACCAGGCCACCAGCGTCGTGTGGGGCATGCCCGGTTTTGTGGCTAATGCCGGCTTGGCTGACCGTGTTCTGCCCCTTGACCAACTCGGTGGGGAGATCGTCCGCCGGGTTCGCAGAGGCCGCGAAGTGACCCGGGAATTCATGCCCGCTCCACGGACAGTAGAGTCGAGCATTCCACGATGATACTCAGCGTACCGGAATTCAACTACGTTCGGCGTTTAGTCCTCGACCAGTCGGCGATTGTGCTGGAGGAGGACAAGGGTTATCTGGTCGAATCCCGCCTCTTGCCGCTGGCCCGCCGGGAGGGATTCGCCTCCATCAATCTGCTCGTGCAGAAATTGCAGGCCGAGCCTGTTAACAGCTTGCATCACCGGGCCGTTGAGGCGATGACCACCAATGAAACCACCTTCTTCCGCGACGTCCATCCCTTCGAGGCGTTGAAGAAGGCCGTATTGCCTGAACTCATCACCCGGCGGGCCGCGGAGAGAGCTCTGAACATCTGGTGTGCCGCGAGCTCTTCCGGGCAGGAACCCTAGCCTGGCGATCCTCATTCGCGAGAATTTTCCCCAGTTGCTGAACTGGAAGACGCGCATCCTGGCGACGGACCTCTCCACCGACATCCTGGCGCGGGCGCGCGAAGGGCGCTACAGCCAACTGGAAGTGAACCGCGGCCTTCCCGCCAGCCTGCTGGTCAAATACTTTGAAAAGCGCGGCTGCGATTGGTACGTGCGCGACGACGTTCGCAAGATGGTGGAGTATCAGATCGTGAATCTGGCCAACGCCTGGCCGCCCTTGCCCCCGATGGACATCGTGATGATCCGCAACGTGCTCATCTACTTTGGCATCGAGACGAAGAAAGCGATTCTTGGCCGGGTGCGAAGGGTTCTGAACCCCGATGGCTATCTCTTTCTGGGCGCGGCGGAGACAACTTTCAGCATCGATGACGCCTTTGAGCGCGTGACGTTTGAGCGCGCCACTTGCTACCGTATGCGCAAAACCTAGGGAGCGACCATGCCCATCGACGAGGAGACCGTCTATAGGATTATTGAGGATACCTGGGCCTCAACCTTGGGATTCCTAGTTGAACGCCGGAGTGAGGAGGACTTCTCCGTCGCCGGCGCGTTCACCGTCAGCGTTCAGATCACCGGCGCCTGGGACGGCGAGGTCCGCCTGCATTGTTGTCCCGAACTGGCGAGTTCGATCGCGACGGCCATTTTCCAGCTTGGTTCCGACGACATTGGTAATGGCGAAATCCTGGATGCCTTGAGCGAACTGATCCACATCGTAGGGGGAAACCTTAAAGCCTTGCTTCCACACCCCGTTAGCTTGTCGCTTCCCACGCTTTCCGAGCCCGGCAAGTGGGCCCAGACCACGCCGCCTTGGCAGACGGTGTGCCGCCTCGCGCTGGCGAGCCAAGGCTACCCATTCCTCGTCACGTTGCTGGGAGATGTCGCCGCCCCGGCAAGCGAGACGTCAGCCGTGCAACCCGGAATCTCCGCTTAACGCCCTCCGGCTCCGCTGTGCCTGGTCCGTCCATGGGGCGTCGCGAGCGTGTGCGCAGTCATCCTGAAACGACTTTCGGCGCGCAGCGCCTCCTTACCCCTCTCCAGACGAATCGCTTGACGCCGCGCCCGTAACGCGCGACGATGCGGTTGCACCTGCGGTTGTAAACGCAGGGCCGGACGTAGTTCGCACTGTTGAATTCAGAACTTCCGCGGCTGGCCGATATAGGACATGGAGGCATGTCGATGGCGCTTCCCGATTTCAAGAACGAGCCCCTCAGTGATTTTAAGAACAACCCCGCGCATCGCCGCCGGATGGAGTACGCGCTGGAGGAAACCCGCGAGGAATTGGGCCGCGAATACGGCGTCGTGATCGGCGGCGAGCGGATCAAAACCCCGTCGAAATTGCGCTCGATCAATCCCAGTCATCCCGACCAGGTTGTGGGGATATTCTCCCAGGCGGACGCGGCCGTGGCGGATAGGGCCGTGCTGCGCGCCGATGAGGCCTTCAAAACGTGGAGCCGTACTCCCATGCAGAAACGCGTGGACTTGCTGCTGAAGACCTCCAAGGTCCTCCTGGAGCGCAAGTACTACTACGAGGCCCGCTTGGTGTACGAGGTCGGCAAGACTTGGCCGGAGGCGGACGCCGACGTGGCGGAAGCCATCGACTTTCTCGAGTTTTATGCCCGCGCCGCGCTGCGCTTGTCCGGGTCGCAGCCCTTGACTCCCACCCCGGGTGAAAAAAATCACCTGCGCTATATTCCCCTCGGCGTGGGCATTGTCATCCCGCCTTGGAATTTCCCCCTGGCGATTCTGGTAGGAATGACGGCGGCGGCGGTCGTGACGGGCAACACGGTGGTGTTGAAACCTTCCAGCGACTCCCCTACGATCGCGTACAAATTCTTTGAGGCGCTGGAAGAAGCCGGCATGCCTCCGGGAGTGGTGAATTTCCTGCCCGGCCCCGGGGCAACGGTGGGTGACGTTCTGGTGGGTCACCCGCGCACACGCTTTGTGGCCTTCACGGGATCGAAAGACGTGGGACTGCACGTCAACGAGCTGGCGGCCAAGACCGCGCCCGGCCAGATCTGGGTGAAACGCGTGATCGCGGAGATGGGCGGCAAGGATTCCATTATCGTCGATGCCGACGCGGAACTGGACGAGGCTGTGGAAGGCGTGGTGGCCTCGGCGTTTGGTTACCAGGGCCAGAAGTGCTCCGCCTGTTCGCGCGCCATTGTGCTGGAGCCGGTTTATGACCTGTTCCTGCAGAAGCTGCAAAAGCGGGTGGAGCAGATTACCGTTGGTCCGGCGGAGCGCGCCGAGTTTTATATGGGCCCGGTCATCAATGCCCAAGCCAAGAAATCAATTCTGGAATACATCGAAATCGGGAAGTCGGAGGGGCGGCTGATTACCGGCGGAGGTGAGGGGCCGGGTGCTGGGCATTTTGTCCAGCCCACCGTGATCGCCGATGTTCCTCCCACTGCCCGCATCGCCCAGGAGGAGATTTTTGGCCCGGTGCTGGCGGTTATCCGCGCCCCTAACTTTGACGCGGCCGTGGCCATTGCCAACAACACCATTTATGGGCTGACGGGCGCCGTGTATACCCAGGACCGCCGCAAAATGGAAAAAGCCGTGGACGAGTTCTTTGTCGGCAACCTCTACCTCAATCGGAAATGTACCGGGGCGCTGGTGGGTGCACATCCGTTCGGGGGGTTCAACATGTCGGGGACAGATTCCAAAGCCGGCGGGCAGGATTACCTGCTCCTTTTCACCCAAGCCAAAGCCATCGCGGAAAGAGTGCTGCTGTGAGTGGATTGTCGCTCAAGTGCTGTTGCCTTACTGGGTGTTTTGGCAAATAAACATAATAACATCGTCATCGTTTTGCTTGCATTCTTGTGGTAACCTCATGTAATGTGCAAGCAGCGGAGGGTGCCCAGCCTTATGCGCTGTCCTCCCAACCCTCGCCGCTATTGATTTGGAGAACATGAAGCCGCCGAATATCGAACAAGTCGGACCGCAGGCGCGTATTCAGGCGGAGTTGGTGCGCCTGGAGGGGCAGAAGCGGGAGTTCTGGATCCTGATCGTCTTTGCCGGCGTCGTGCTCGTGCTCGGCATCCTGTCTTTCTTTTTTCCGCACCGGTTCTGGGATAGCGGGGGGCTGCACCTGAACCTCTCTCCCCAAGTTTTGTTTGTCATCATGGTAGTGACGGTGCTGGCTTCCCTGGTCTACGTTCGTCGAGATCTTGAGGTGCGTGGACTGCGGCTGGCCAATCTTCAACAGTACATGTCAGCGCAGGAGGATCAGGCCGCCAGCATGATTGACGCGGTGACCAACGTTTTCACCCGCGGCTTTCTGCACGACCTTCTTTCCGGAGAGATCTCTCGCGCCGAACGCACCAATCGCCCGTTGGCGCTCATCATGTGCGACCTCAACAACTTCAAGCAGGTCAACGATCGCTACGGGCATTTAATGGGCGATTACGTGCTGTCGCAGATTGCCACCATCTTGAAGTCCTGCGTGCGCGGTTCCGATTACGTGGTCCGCTATGGTGGCGACGAATTCCTGGTCCTGCTCCCGGAAACGGACCAGCCGGGCGGGGAAATTGTGCGGCAACGTGTGCACCGTAAGGTGGAGGAGTGGGACCGCAGCAACCGCGTCGGTGATTTGCCCATCTCCGTCAGCCTGGGACTCTACCTCCACGTCACCGGCCAGTCGCCGGACAAAGATGTGGCCGAGGCCGACGCCCGCATGTACGCGGAAAAACAGGCCGCCAAGCGCGCCGCCCTGCCCAACACCGCCGCCCTGCCGCAATGAGATTTACTTCGCTACTTCCCACTTCTCATACCCGAAGTCGTAGACATCCAGGCTGAGCTTGTCGTCAACCACCTCGCCCAGCGCGTATTCGCCGGCCTCGAGAGGTTCGAGGGGCTTCAGGCTGTAAACGTTGGGCGCCAGTTGTTTCCGCTCGAGTGGCACCATCGTACGCTCTTCCGTGGCCTTGGCGCCCTTGCCGCGGCCGACATCGAGATCCTCCAACACCCGCGATTCCTTTCCCGGTTTCAGGTGGACCAGTTCCAGCCGGGTGCCGAGGCCGCTCGCGGATTGCACATAGAAGACCGGCAGCGGGTCATTCAAACGGATCGAGGCTTTCGCGCCCTCCAGAACAACCAGTGATCGAGCTTTCACGACGGGCAAGGGAACCGCCAGTACCATGGCCGCACGCTTCCTGTCGGTAACGGTCTCACTCGATGATTGCACCATGCGCACCAGGCGCTTGCCGTCAACAGTGAAGATGCCATCGTCTCCCGGAAGGCGGACGCCCGAAGCCACCTCCATTCCCTGATCCGGAGGCTTGTAGAAGCGCTCCTTCTCGGTTTCCTTTGCTTGTTCCACCTGCTTCTTCGCCGCGGCCTTTTCTTCTTCCTGGGCGCGCTTGGTGGCGTCGAAATCCACCAGGGAGGTTGGCACCTCCTCCCATTCGGACCTCTCGGTGCTGAAGTAGCGCACTCGATCGCCCTGAACCTCGTAGCTGGAGACGATCTGATAGCTGCCGTCCTTCATAAAGAGTTTTAGATTGCCCCAGGCTAGACGCGGCACGGCGAGCATGCCCAACAAGATCACGATAAAAAGGAAGCAACGGTTTATTGATGGAACTTGCATTTTCGCACCCAATGACTTGCGCGGGGCCGTATGGATGGGCGATTTACCGGGCTGGTCCCACGGTTGCCATTATAGGAGCGATCCGGACGGATGAGAAAGGCTTCTAGGGCTTCTCAATGAGCATTACACAATAAAGTGACATGACCCCCTCGCCCCCAGCCCCTCTCCCCCAAGGGGGCGAGGGGAGAGGTAGATTGAATTCATGCCCTCGCCCCCTTGGGGGAGAGGGTGGCGCGCAGCGACGGGTGAGGGGGTACGTTCGTCACCGCATTAAGTAGTGATCACTAGTGGCGAGTTTCTCTTCCCGCGTGGCGGCCTCTGTCCGCCTCGACATGCAAACTGCCAAAGCATCGATGAGACGTGATTTGTTCCCGGCCTGACCGACAGCCGGGGAACTTACGCGGCCGGTTGCGCGGAGTTTCCCAGTTCTTCGGCCAACCGGGTCACCGTTTCGTTCACCGTTTGCAACAGCGCCTCCGTCATTTCGATTTTGCCTTCCCGGGCGGCCTGTTCCAGGGTGCGCGCGGCTTCCATTGCTTCCGACGCAGCCATGTCTCCGACGGAACCCTTCAAGGAATGCGCGGCGCGTTCCAGGAGTGCAACATTGTGCTGCTCTGCCGCGCGGTGGACATTTTCCAGAAGTTTGGGGTACTCCCGGAGAAACATCTCAATGATCTCCCTGGCCAGACCTTCGTCGCCATCCAGGCGGGAGAGGAACCGGGCCCTATCAAAAACGGCATCATGAGCGTTTGCTGCGGAACCGGCAGGCTCCGGCGTGACGGCTACCCGCTCAATGGCGGCAAAGAGGGCGTTGGCCTGGAGCGGCTTGGGAAGGTAGGCATCCGCACCGGCGGCGATGCACTCCTCTTCCTCCTTCGGTGTGGCGAGCGCGCCCATGGCAATGGTGGGCAGATATTCCCCCTTGGCCCGCTCGATTTGTTGAATTGCACGGATAACTTCGACTCCGTTAACGGACGCCGCCTCCGTGTCAATCAACAGGAGGTTCAACCCGTGCGGGCCGCCATCCTGCACTGCGGCGAGAGCTTCCAGTCCATCCGCTGCCGTGGACACTCGGTGCCCGTGCTTTTCCAGGAGGTGGCTCACCAGCACGCGGCTCACATCGTTGTTCTCGGCCAGCAGAATTCGCAGGGATCTCGTTTCCGTGGGCAAGGTCTCCGCCTTGGCAGCAACTCTTCCCGCCGCCGATGTTTGCAGCGCCTTGATCATGGCCTTGTGCAGGCTGGATTCCCGGACCGGCTTCGTGCAGTAATCCACAATGCCCAACTCGCGGCAACGGGCCGCGTCGTGCCCGGCGTCGGTGGGAGGAAGCATCATCAGAATCGGAGCCCAGAAACCGGGGATGCGGCGTGCCTGTTCCGCCAGAGCCAACCCTTCCCCGTCCGGCATGCGTGCGTCAAACAGCGCCAACCGGAATGGCGAGGGTGACGCTTGCGCTTCACGGATCTTTGCCAGGGCCGCCTCTGCCCGATCCACCGCCGAGGGAAACATGCCGCGGTGACGCAACATATCCGCCACGATGTCACGGCTGGCGGCGTGGCCCTCGACGACCAACACCGGCACGCCGCGCAGGACCGCATCCGTGCCCTTTTCCGGCGCACCGGTCGAATCGGCCAAGCCCAGGTGAACGGTGACGTGGAAGGTGCTGCCGCCGTTCTGCCCGTTCTCCACCCAGATGGAACCGCCCATCATACGGACCAGTTCCGAACAGATGGCCAGACCCAGTCCCGCACCTTCGTAACGACGCGTCAACGAGCCGTCCGCCTGCGTAAAGGCCTCGAAGACCATTTCCACTTTGTCGGCGGGAATTCCTACGCCGGTGTCCGCCACGGCCAGGTGCAACACCACCTCTCTTGTTTCCCTGGCCTCAACCCAGGCGCGCACTACGACTTCCCCTTGTTCGGTGAATTTGATGGCGTTCGCCACCAGATTCACCACGATTTGCTTGAGGCGGACCGGATCGCCGATCAGGCGCAAGGGGATCGCCGGATCCATGTCGCAAGCCATTTCCAACCCCTTGCGATAAGCCTGCGTGGCCAATGGTTGCAGTGCTTCGTCCATGACGTCGGGGAGCGAGAACGGGGTAGCCTCCAGTTCGAACTTGCCCGCCTCGATCCTGGAAAAGTCCAGGATGTGGTCAATCAGCTCCATTAAGGAATCAGCCGAGGACTCGACAAGCTCCAGATAGCGGCGCTGTTCGGCGTCCAATTCGGTGGCGAGGGCCAGTTCGGTCATGCCGATGACCGCGTTCATGGGCGTGCGGAGTTCATGGCTCATGTTGGCAAGGAATTCGTTCCGGGCGCGATTGGCTTCCTCGGCGGCTTCCATGGCTCTATGCGTTGCCACCTCCACCTGCTTGCGTTCGGTGATGTCCTGCGCCAGTTCAGCGATGCGCACCACCTTGCCTGCCGCGTCGCGGATGGGGAAAGCGCGGTCCCACACCCACCGCACCGTTCCGTTCGGGCGAACGACGCGGTATTCCCACTCGCCCGGCGCGCGGTTGGTCAACTCCAGGCTGGCGGCGATAATGGGGCGATCGTCGGGATGAATGCCGGCCAGGAACGAACGGGGGCTGGCGTACAGACTCTCGCAGCTTCGCCCCCAAACTTTCTCGTAGGCGGGACTGACGTAAAAGACCTGATTCAGTTCCGGATCGAACAGTAAGAGCACTTCCTCCACGTTCTCGGCCATTTGCCGGAAGCGTTCTTCGCTCTCCTGCAGTTTCTCCTCAGCGCGTCGGCGTTCAGTAATATCCTCCACGATTCCGTCGTAATACAGGACTTGATTTTCCGGGCCGCGAATCGCCCGTGCGCTTTCCCGCACGAAGATCGGGGACCCATCCCGCCTGTCCCACACCGCTTCCAGACCCCTCACCTCGCCTTCCATCGCCATCCGCTCCTGGAAGACTTTGCGGGGATAGTTGGGCTCAAACCCGCACTCCTCCAGGTTGCGTTGAATCAACTCTTCTACACTCTGGTAGCCCAGCATCTTCACCAACGCGGGGTTGGCCATGAGGATTCGGCCCGCCGGCGCGGTGCGATAGATTCCCACCGTAGCGTTCTCAAACAGGCTGCGGAAATGTCCTTCGCTTTCCTGGAGGGCGTTTTCCGTGCGTTTGCGCTCGGTGATGTCATGATTGGTTCCCTGCATGGCCAGGGGCTTGCCGCTCATATCTCTCAGGACCTCGGCTTGGGCATGGATCACTCTCTCTGTTCCGTCGGGCCTTTTGATTCGATACTCAATATCGTACTCCCTGGTTCCATCCAGCGCGTCGGCCAGGGCATGGTCCACTCGCGTCCTGTCCGCGGGGTGAACCAATTCCAGAAAAGCTCGCTGATGGTCAGCCCGTTGGCCGGAAGCGAAGCCGAAAATCTGGAGGGTTTCATCGGACCAATGTGCGACACCGGTTTGAACATTCCAATGCCATGACCCGATGTGAGCGATTCTCTGGGCTGCTGCCAGTTCCGCTTCGCTCTGACGCAGGGCCTCCTCCGCGCGCTTGCGCTCGGTGATATCGATGAAGCTTTCCAGCAGGTGTTTGCGCCCGCCAATGGACACAGGCACCACCGTCTTGATGATCGATCGCCTTTCCCCGGTGCCAGTGAGGAGAACACGCTCCGCGTTGTCAACGTCTTGACCCAAGTCGGAAACCGGGCAATGCCCGCGTTCCGCCGGACAGATGAAATGATGGCATTCGGTGCCGATCACCTGCTCGCGGGTTTTCCCGATTAACTGGAGAGCAACAGGGTTGGCCTCGACGATCTGCCTTGTCTCAGGGTCGATGATGACAATCCCGGTTTGAACCGAATCGACGATTGCTTGCAGCCGGGATTGGCTCTCCTGCAAGGCCTGTTCGGCCGCTTTGCGCTCCGTGATGTCCGAAAGCAGGCCTTGCAGGTGCTGGACTCCATCCTTTTCAAGAGCCCCCACCGTCCGCGCCCGCACCCAGATCCATCCGCCATCCTTGCAACTCCCCCGATACTCGATCTCGCGGGGTTGGTGGTCGCGAAAGGCGCAGTCCAGCGCCTGCCGCATTGCCGCCACGTCGAGCGGGTGCATGGTCGCGAAAAGGATCTCCATGCCCTGGCGGTAAATCTCCTCGGCCGTGTAGCCACTTAGCTTTTCGACGTTGGGACTGACGAAGACCACGCGGCCGTTGGAATCGATGGTCCAGACCACGTCCGGCATATTCAGAACGATGGAACGATACTTCTCCTCACTTTGGCGAAGCGCCTCCTCGGCTTGCAAGCGCTGAGTCATATCACGGGCGACGGAGGCGCTCCCCACCACTTCTCCTCGTGCATTCTTCAGGGGCGAAAGGCTCAGGGCGACGGGAATACGCCGCCCATCCTTGCTCAACCGCACGGTCTCGAAGTTGGTGATTTGCTCTCCCTGCCGGACGCATGCGATCAGTTCGAGCAATTCCTCCTCGCGGTCGGCGGGGACCAACTTGGATACCGGCTGTCCGAGCATTTCCTCGGCTCTATAGCCATAGAGCATCTCCGCGCCCCGGTTCCAATTCGTGATGCTGCCCTGCGGGGACAGACCGGTGATGGCATCGTTGGAACACTCGGCGATCGCCGCCAGCCGCAGCCGAACTTCCTCGGCCTGCTTGCGGACAGAAATATTCTGCCCGATGGCGACGAAGTGGGTAATCTGTTGCGAGGTATCGCAGACCGGGGTTACGGTCAGTTCCTCGTCGTACAACGTCCCGTCCTTCCGCCGGTTTACAATTTCACCGGACCACACGCGGCCGGACAGAATGGTGTCCCTCATGTCGCGATAAAACTCTGGAGCGTGCTTTCCCGATATGAGCAGCCGAGGGTTTTTCCCGATGACCTCCTCCAGCGTGTAGCCGGACAAAGCCGTAAACGTCGGATTAACCCAGAGGAAGCTGCCGTCGCGGTCGGCAATGGCGATTGCCATAGCCGCCGCCTCTAGGGCTGCCGCTTGCAATCGGACTTGTTGCTCCACCCGCTTCCGCTCCGTGACGTTGCGAGCGATCCCCTGCACTCCCACCACCTTCCCGTTTTCATAGAGCAGCCGGGAACGGATCTCCACTGCCACCCGAGCCCCATACTTCGTGACCACTTCCAACTCCGTCTGATCAGGAGTTGTTTCTTCCCGTGCCGTGTCCATTGCCTGGCGCACCAATTCCTGGTGCTCAGGAGCGACAAGCTCGGCGATATTCATCTGCAGTAATTCTTCGCGAGTGTAACCGAGCACCCTGACAATCGTGTTGTTGACAGAGGTAAAGTTCCCCTGCAGGTCCCGCGTGTAGACCATGTCGATGGCGTTTTCCAACAGGTCGCGGTAGCGTTCCTTCAGTGCCGCCTCGCGACGCAGCCATTCCCGAATCTCAGCCGTTTTCGTGCCAACCTGTTTGCGCAGACTCGCCACCCAGGCCGCTGCCGCCAGCGTCAAGGCGCTCATCAAGCCGAGCACCCAGAGCACTCGCCGGAGATTCCACCACGAAGCCTTTTCCACCAGCTCCACATCCTCAGGCGAACGGGCGAGCAGCCGGAACACCGCCGGAGCTCCGTGCTCTTCCAGAGTCGCAAACCACCCGCGCCCAGTCACTCCCTTGACTTCGACGCGATCTCCCGTCCGTAGGCCGATATCTCTCTCGGCAGGACGAACAAAGATGCCGCCCGTGGAATCCTGGATGAAAAGCACCGAAGGCGGACCAGAGAACGTGACCGCGCCGCGTAGTTTTACTGCTCGGCGCGCCTCGGCTTCCTGAGACGCAAGTGCCCTGATCTCGCCGACCTGGGTTAGGACCGCGACGGGATGAGCTGTTACGACAGGGGTGTCTTGGCGCGCCAACACCCTCTCCCCCGCCACACACGCCAGCAGGCAGACTAAGGGCAAAGAGAATCGGGGCCGCGGCCGGGTGTTCATCGCCACTGTTAATGCCTTCTTCATTCATTTCGGCAGATTGCAGGAGAACTTGATACCAGTGCGGATGGGTGGTAAGGATTTTCCCATCTTTCACTTACCCCGGTCATTTCGTCCGATTCTAACGAAAGCGCCGCGCAGAATTGCCGATGTGCAGTATGGATGATTGTCGCAGGCGGGGCGTTGAACTCCCGCCGGAATCGGGACGCACTGGCCATGATCTGGTTGACGCGGCTGAACAACCGGCCGCTGGTCGTCAATTCGGACCTCATCAAGTTGATTGAGAACGCGCCGGACACCGTCATTACGCTGGTGTCGGGCGAGAAGATTGTGGTGCTGGAGACCGCAGAAGAGGTCATCAACCGCATCGTTGATTACCGCCGGCGGCTCCGCCAATCGCTCGCGGCTCTCCCTCTGATTCGAGACCCCGCTGAGAATCCCACTTGTTTCGAGGAACCTGCGGATCCAACGAAGCCGCCGGAAGACGATGAGGATTAAGAGGAACTGAACGTGGACAAGAGCAGTTGGGGTGGGGTACTGATCGCCGTGGGAGGGATTCTGGCCGGCCTGCTGCTGGAAGGCGGCAAGCTGGCCCAGATCATCCAGCCGACCGCCGCCATGATCGTCTTCGGCGGAACCATTGGCGCCGTCATGCTGCAGTTCCCGCTGCCGGTGGTGCTGTCCAGCGTTAAACACCTCGGCCATGTGTTCTTCGATCCTCAGGGAGACCCCCAGGAACTGGTGAAGGAAATCGTCGGTTATGCCCATAAGGCTCGCAAGGAGGGCATTGTGTCGCTCGACCGCAGCCTGGATGAGATCAAGGAGCCCTTCCTGCGCAAGTCACTCATGCTGGCCGTGGACGGTACCGAACCCCAGGAACTCCGCAAAATGATGGAACTGGAACTGGAGAACCAGGTCGAACACGAAGAACGCATTCCCCAGGTTTTTGAGGCCGCCGGAGGTTTTTCTCCCACCATCGGCATCATCGGAGCGGTCTTGGGACTGATTCAGGTGATGCAGCATCTGGACAACATTGACGAGGTCGGGCGCGGAATCGCCGTGGCCTTCGTCGCCACCATCTATGGAGTGGCGGCCGCCAACCTGCTCTTTCTCCCTTCTGCCGGCAAGCTCAAGATCCGCATGCGGATGGAGCAGCAGATGCGGGAGATGATGCTGGAAGGCGTGATCTCCATCCTGGAAGGCCTCAACCCGCGCATGGTCGAGACCAAGCTGCAGGGCTTCCTGGCCAATGCCCCGCAACCGGAGGAGTCCAAGGAGCCCGCGCCATGAGCCGCAGGAAGAAAACCGCTGCCCACGCCAATCACGAGCGCTGGCTGGTTTCCTACGCCGACTTCATGACCCTGCTCTTCGCCTTTTTCGTGGTGCTCTTTTCGTCCTCCCAAGTGGACAAGCGCAAGGTGGGAAAAATTTCCGCCGCCATTCAGGAGGCATTTCAACAAATGGGGGTCTTCCAGACGGCAAACTCCCGCAGTCCCATGGTTACCACCGATCCCTTGCCGGCCGAAAGCCTGCAATTGATTCAAGACGCGCACGGAATGTCGGGGCGGGGCAAGATGGCATCGCCCTTTGAGAAGATGCTGGCCTCGCCGCCCGTTCCCCAGGCATGGAGAGCTTGCACAAGCAGCTTACCGGCGCCCTCAAGGCGGAAATCGAGCGGCACGAAGTGGTGCTGAAGGCAAACCGCGAGGGGTTGGTGATCAGCCTTCAGGAAATCGGCTTCTTTGATAGCGGATCGGCTGAGCTTCGCCCCGCCTCGGAAGGAGCCGTGCAGCGCCTTGTCAACGTGCTGAAGACGCAGGACAATAACATTCGTGTCGAAGGCGACACTGACAATGTGCCGATTCACAACGCCCAGTTTGCCTCGAATTGGGAACTCTCCACCGCCCGCGCCACGGAGATGATCCGATTGTTTATCACCAAGTACGACGTGCCCCCCACGCGCCTCTCCGCTGCCGGCTACGCGGAGTACCACCCCGTGGCCAGCAACGATACCGAAGACGGCCGCGCGCAGAATCGGCGGGTGGATATCGTGGTCCTGGCCTCGGTGCCGGAGAGGGCAGCAGGCGGAAGGCAGTAGGCAGGAAACGCGGAGAGCAAGTCAAAAGGCAAAGTGCAAAAGGCAAAAGTCAAAACCCAAGAGGATGCACCGCGGAGGCGCTGAGACGCGGAGGGAATGCAGTCTTTCTCGCTTTGCGTCTCCGCGCTGTCGCGCTGAATGCTTTTCAGTTTTGACTTTTGCCTTTTGCACTTTGCCTTTTGAATTGCTTTTCCTGCTCCCCGCTAACCGCCTCCTGCCTTCTGCTTACTGCCTACCGCCAACCGCCGCCTGCCAACGGCTCACTGTCTACTGCCTTCTGCCTACCGCCCACTGCCAACTGCCAACCGCCGCCTGCCTTCTGCTTACTGCCTACTGCCTACTGCCTACTGCATTCTGCCTACCGCCTACTGCTTTCCTCCTTCCCCCGCCTCATGTTGAAGACCCCTCCTGCCGATAGGATGACTCGGAACAAAAAAGGCCGGAACATGACACCCACGCTGCGGGAACTCATTCGCGAACGGGTGGAGCGACTGAACTCCATCTCCACCGTGCCCGCCATCATCCGCCCCCTGCTGTTTTACCTGGAAAGGCCTGTTGACCAGGTGGAAGTGCAGCGCATTGTCAACTTGGTGTCTTGCGACGAGTCGATTTCCGCCCAGTGCCTGCGGGTGGCCAACTCCGCCCTGTACTTCCGGTCGCGCGAGGTCAAGTCCGTGCATGGCGCCATCGTGGTGCTGGGGGTCCGGCAAATCCGCGAAATCCTGTTGTCTTGCAGCCTGCTGAATCTGCTGCCCAAGGATAGCTGGGTCATTGATCCGTTGATGTTCTGGGAGCATTCCCTGGGTTGCGGCCTGGTCAGCCGTTTTTGCGCCCGCAAAGCTCGTTACAAGGAACCGGAGCGCGCCTACCTGGCCGGACTGCTGCACGACATCGGCGAACTGATCAATATGATGTCGTTTCAGGAGGAGTTTCGCGCCGCTGCCCAACTGGCGCGCACGGAACGGATCCCGCTGCACGAAGCCGAACTCTCCGCCCTGGGCTTTACTCACTGTGACGTGGGCAAGATCCTGGCCGAGTACTGGCGCCTTCCCGAGGACATTACGGAAGTTGTGGAGCATCACCACGACGTTCAACAGGCCAAGCTCCATCCCGTGCTGGTGGCGCTGGTCAGCCTGTCGGACCGACTTTGCCAGGTGCATGAGTTGGGCTACGGCATTGACCACCCGGACGACTGGAAGCTGGAGGAAGACCCGGCGTGGGCGGTGGTGACGCGCGAGTACCCGATGCTCGCCAAGACCGAGCCGGCACGTTTTCTGCTGGAAATGGAACAGTTCGTCACCGAAGCCCGCAAACTGGTGCGGTCGATTCTGCGGGCCTAATGATGGAAAGACGTTTCGGTTCTTGAGTGCTGGGACGATACCCCTCATCCGCCCGTCAGCAGACGGTCGACCTCTCCCCTGCGGAGAGGTTGTGAATCTGCTGGGCGCACGAGCGCCCAAAGAAAGAACCAACGGCCTCTCCGAAGGGAGAGGCCGACCCCGATCCCTCGGGGCGGGTGAGGGGTCTTTTTCCGTCCGGGTCAGGCCCAATTTGAAAGGTCAGCAGCCGCAGAGACTCCGGCTCTTCCCCGACGCCCCTCACATTGGATGGAAAAGCGATAGACTCCACTTTGAGCGGAGGCGTTTGAAGCTTTGGGTGGCGCGCACATCGTGTTTCACGTGGGCGGCACCTTCCTGAGAATTTGCCTTGGCCCCCGACGGTCGCACTGCGCCGAATGGATTGCAGACTTGCAACGCGATGTCGCAGTTTCCGTGTTGCGCAGCACGGTGTTGTAGAAAAATACCACATTTGTGGTAGACTCTGACCTTATGCTGGATTTGCGATCCCAACCTCGGCGGCGCCTGCTAACTTTCTATTTCACCAACCCTTCCGCCCGCCTGCACCTGCGCGATTTGGCAGAACGGTTGAATGTTGACCCTTCCAATCTGTCGCGAGAGTTGCGGCATCTGGAGAAAGAAGGACTTTTCCGCTCCGAAGTGAGTGGCCGGCAGAAGTATTTTCGCCTTAATCGTGAGTATCCGTTGTTCCGGGAGGTGCGCAGCATCGTGGAGAAAACCCTTGGTGCGCCGCACTTGATTGGACGAACCCTGCAAAGCCTGCCGCAGATTGAGGAGGCGTATCTCTACGGTTCGTTTGCGCGCAACCAGCAGGATGCCGAAAGCGACATTGATGTGCTGGTGATCGGCTCTCCTCCGGCGGAAGCGCTGGCCGAAGCCGTGCGGAAGTTGGAGCGACAACTCTCGCGGGAAATCAACTATGTCGTGATGTCGCGGGGCGAATTTGAAACTCGCCGCCAAAACCAGGATGCACTTCTGGAAAGTATCTGGCACAATAAGCGCCTCGTGCTCGTGACCGCTGATGAAAAAACTCAAGGCGCAAACCGTTGACTGGGCTCAAATCGAGCGCTTTATAGCCAGCGCCGAGCGGAAGCTGGCCTCAACGCACAAAATGCTGGTATTTGATGACGAGGCCTGCCTGCAACAGGCCTACGAATCCATGCTGAAGGCAGCCTTGGGGTTCATGCTGAGCCATGGCATGCGAGTACGAAGCCAGCCCGGCCATCATATCGCCATCATTGAATTCGTCCGTGCGCGCATGGGCACCCAACACTCCGGCTTGCTGAGCATTTTCGACCGCTTGCGCCGCAAGCGCAACCTGTCGCTCTATGACGACACAGGCCTCGTTTCACACCAGGAAGCGGAGGATGCACTGGAGGCCGCTCGAAAACCCTGAAGGTGCGGCTAATTCGCTGACGGCCGCTCGATGTGATCGATCACAATTACGTCGACGGCGCCTTTGGTTGGAACCAACTTCAGTCCAAGCTGCTCCTGAAGCAGTGTGAATATCGACGCCCCGGAAGACTCGCTCGATGGCGAACTGCCAGAAGTTGAAATGCGTCCGTCTGGCCCGCTCGTTGTCGCGAGTTGGAATTGAGCCAGTGGCACTTCGAAGTCGAACACATAGTTGCCTTCTATTCCCGTTTTATCCACAACTTGACGGCCGATTGCAGGAAATCCTGAGAGCAGCGCGGCAAGATTCATCACTGGCCCGCCAAGCCTGTAACGCCGCATCCCAGGTGTTTCAGGCGGCAAAGGTTTGCCACCTTGCCCGCTGGGTTTGGCGGTAGCGGGCTGAGGGAGTGTGAAGCGAGTAGGTAAGAATTTTGGACCTCCCCTGGCGACAACCAGCGCGTACATGGGACGTTGTTTCGTTTCGTGATGTACTTTCAATTTGAACCGGTCCGCAAGCAGCGATTGAACCATCAGGCGAATTTCCACTCCTATCTCGCCCATAGTGCATTGTCGCAATTTTTCGGCCCGCGAGTCCTCCACCTTCGCGAGGATGTCGTAGGGTTCGAAATTGATCCAGCCGGGGCCTCCGGAGAGCTGGTCATCGCTTAGATTTGCCTTGGGTGAATGTGCGGCGTAAGCGAATGTAATGAGCCACTTTGCTGTCTCGCTTCTTACCGTAAACCCGCTCCAAGTAAATTCTGAGAAGATCGTTTCACCGGGGCGGCTCGGTTTAACCGAAGCCACCTCGAAGGAGGGCAATGGCGGCCCCACCCCACTTACCGACGAACTGCCAACTACAGACTGAGCCGGTGCGGATCGCAGTACGGAAATCGTCCTGAGCGGGGACACCGTCAGGACCAAAGCCGCCACTGCGGCGCAACCGACGCCGACGGCAAATCGTCCCGCCCGCCCCCGAGGCTGCCGTGCATCAAGTACCGCGTGGACACGAGTCGACAGATCGGAGCGGTTCGCCATAGCCGGCAGCGGCGATTTCGCCGACGCCAAAAGCTTGCGTGCCAGCGCCACCAGTTGATCGGCGTAGGCGGTGGCTTCCGAACGAGCGACGACGGCATCATCGCAGGCGCGTTCGGCTTCCAGCGTGAGTTGCCGCCACGCCATCCAGACCAGCGGGTGAAACCAATACAGTGAGCAGACCGCCCGCGCCAGCGAGTGGACCGCCACGTCGCCGCGCCGCACGTGTTCCAACTCGTGCACCAGCGCGCGGTGCAGGTCTTCGTGTTCCCAGCTTTGCGCATCCACCGGCAGCACGATGGCCGGATGCAGCATGCCGGACGCAATGGGCCCCGGCAGCGACTCATGCAGCAGCAATTCCACACGTCTCGTGATGCCGGTTTCAAGCGCCAGCCTGTCAACGAGTGCCTGCCCGTCGCTCCAGGGCAAACCTGCGCGCCGCAGTGCCCGGATTCTTCCCAAGCCCACCATCATGGGAACCAGCGAGAGCGCGACACCCGCTAACCATCCGAAGAAAAGCAGTGTTGACAGTGAGGGCACAAATGATCGCGAGAGAGCCGGGGTGGCCGCCGAGTCTGTGTCCGTCGGTGCGAGGGGCAGGGGCAAATCGATATTGGCAGCGACGGAAGGCACTGCCGCATGTTCCTGCGCCACCGTCGGCACGCCGATGCGGACCGTCGGCGCGAGAATCGACGCCACCGGCAAAAAGAGCAGCACGCCAAACGTGGCTGCCAGCAGCAAATGCCGCAGCGACGCTCGGCTCTGGCGCGCCAGACGCGCCCCGATCAGCCCTAAGGCCGCGATGACGGTCGCCTTGGTGACTACCGATGCGGCCAGCGAACTGCCCAACGCCAATTCGAGTTGATGGATCGCGCGTATCATGAATTTGCACCCCCAACCAACCTCACTGTCATCCTGAGCTCCGTACTTCAGAGCGAAGGACCCCCGTATGTCGTCTTATCCACGGGCACTGCGGGATGCCGCAGTGCAGTGACACGGCGCGCTGGCGCCGTGCCTCCTAAATGCAAATGAAAAGGGTCCTTCGGGCTGAAAAACGCCGCTCAGGATGACAGCCCAATGAGTGTGCATCGACACTACGATTACCGCGAACGGCAACAAAAACCTTGTTATGAATGTCGAAACTGCAGGTGTCGGCTCGAGGCCGACGTCTGGAGTTTCTACATTCGGGGGCACGGAACGCGGAGACAGGGCTTTCCATGAAATGACCACCATCTTCAAGTTGCATCCCCACCGAACCTATCTGTCATCCTGAGCTCCGTACTTCAGAGCGAAGGACCCCCGTATTTCGTCTTATCCGCGGGCACTGCGGGATGCCGCAGTGCAGTGACACGGCGCGCTGGCGCCGTGCCTCCTAAATGCAAATGAAAAGGGTCCTTCGCCCTGAAGTACGGAGCTCAGGATGACAGTCTAACGAGTGCGCGCTGACACTACGATCGCCGCGAATGGCAACACAACCTTTTGCGCCGGGGGCCGGCTGGAAGCCGGCGTTACGGCCTTTTCTTCGCTTTCCGCACCCGTTCAATCTCAGCGTGCAAGGCGTCGAGTTCCGCTTCCGTCCACTGCTCCTCGCTCACCAGCGCCGTCATCATCTGCGGGAGTGATCCGCCGAAGAAGGTTTGCAGGTACTGCCGCAATGCCGTGCGCTTGGCCGCCGCCGGTGAAATTGTGGCGGAGTAGATATAGCGCAGGCCCTCCTGCTGGTGCTTCAAAAATCCCTTCTTTTCCAGCCGCGCCAGCATGACGCGCACGGAAGAATCGCCGGGCGGGTCGGACAGGCGGGCGCGAATCTCCTCCGCCGAGGCGCGATTGCCCAACGCAAACAGCGCGTTCATGATTTCCCGCTCGCGGCGCGTCAGCCGCTCGCTGCCTGCTTTTGCCTTCGATTTCATGTTCTCTTTGCCCCTTTCTGCGCGACATCTGTCACAGCTTATAAGCGACAGACGTCGCATGTCAAGCTTTTTCGGGCCGGCTCTTTATCAGGCGCAGCGGATGACACCAGGCAAACTTCTGCCTTATGATTTCATCCCTATACCTGGGGTACCTCCCTGGAAGGAGGGATGATGGCCGTCCCAGCACTGGTCGCCGCGCAGCCCTACCTGATCAAACAGGAGTACGAAAACTATACCCCCGAGCAACACGCCATTTGGAAGGAACTGGTGCTCCGGCGCCTGCCACAAGTGCAGGAATACGCGTGCCAGGAATATCTTGAGGGGATGGAGATCATCGGCCTCGATCCGGACCGGCTGCCGCATTTCAACCGCATCAGCGATCGGCTGAAGCCCCGGACGGGTTGGAGCACCACCGCTGTGAGTGGCTTCCTTCCTGCCGACGCGTTTTTTGAGATGCTCGAGGCGCGCATGTTTCCCACCACCACCTGGCTGCGCTCGCGCGACTCGCTGGACTATATCCCTGAGCCCGACATTTTCCACGACGTCTTCGGGCACGTTCCCATGCACGCTCACCCGGTGTTTGCCGATTTCTTGCAGCACTACGGCAGCGTGTGCGCACGCACCCGCGACAAGCAGGTGCTGGAACGGCTGGGACGGCTGTTTTGGTTCACGGTGGAGTTCGGCCTCATGCGGCGGGGCGGCAAAATCCAAGTGTACGGCAGCGGCGTGATCAGCTCGCACGGCGAATGCACCCGCGTGATTGCCGGCGGCTGCGAGGTGAAGGCGTTCGATCTGGACACGGTGCTGGAAACGCCCGTCAAGGTCAACGAACTGCAAAAGGTGTTGTTTGCCATCGAGAGCTTCGAGCAAGTCTATGAGGCCATGCACGAAGCCGAACGGCGCTTCAAGGAAGCCGTAACTCGAACAGGGTAATTCCGGCAAGCTATTTGTGCCGAAGAATAACCCGGGACCGGACGAACGAACGGTGATGATCGTGTCCTCAGGCAGTGGGCCACAAAAAGGCAGGTTGCCATCGATGTGGCGCCGGGCCGGCCGCTCGCGCTCTCGCCAACGACATTTTGTAGCCTCTAGCTCTTGTTGATTATGCTTGACATTCATAGCGTAGTATGATACACTGTGCTGGTAAGTGGTGAGGTGCGTCATGTCCGCGCGAGTTCCTGCCTATTTCCTCGCTCCCAATTTATCAGAACTTGCTGGTTTACAGTCCGGAGTTCGGAGTCCCAACGACAGTGGCGAGTGGCGAGTGGCTAGTGGACAGGCGAGAGACAAGAGGCAGGAGTCAGGAGACAGAAGTCCAAAAACCGAAAGCTTTCGGGCGGGGTGGTGCGGTGGCGCGACGAAGAATTTGTACGTTCCAAGCCGGAATGTCAATGAAAACAAAGGAAGACGAAAGAAGGTGTCAGGTATCAGGTGTCAGGTATCAGACTGAAAACCCTCAAGTCCGAAGTGCAAGGATCAATGACGTTCCAAGCCGGAATGTGTATCAAAACAAAGAGCACAGTCCGAGGTCCGAAGTCCGAAGTCGAACAACTCCCGCGGCTGGCACGCCTATTCTGGCTTCCGGCTGCTGGCTCCTGCATTTCAAGAAATGAAGGTGCATCCGGAGATGTTATTGAAAACAAAGGATCGGAAAAATGAGAGGCGTCGGCAAGTGTGATTCCTCTCCATTCAGTCGTAGCTTTGCCCCAAAGTGGGATTCTGGCTCCTGGCTCCTGACTTCTGACTTCTGCTCTTCAAGAAATGAAGGTGCATCCGGAGATGTTATTGAAAATAAAGGATCGCACATTTCGGATTTCGCATACTCAAAAGTTCGGTGTAGTGGTAAGTTACCTCCTTCACTTCCAATGTGAGGTCCGCCCATGAAACCTGCACGATACCTTTCTGCGTTCATCGTCTTTGCCACATTGCTGGCGAGCGGCAATCTCGGCATCACCCCTGCACAAAGTGCCGCTTCGTCTGTTTCCGGCGGGACCGAGTTCCAAACTCTGGCGCTCGAAACCTACATGCACCGCAGCTACAACTATTGCCAGCGCATGGTGGATGCGAGCGGCCAGCCCTACTTCAACATTTTCTGGACCGAGCCGGCGGAAGCGGCGCACGACTGGCCGGATTTTGGCGATGTGACCTCTCGGCAATACCAGGGCATCGTCATGGGTCGGCGGATGACGGGAGTCGAGTCGCCCGTTGAGATGGTATGGCGTCAAAACCTCTTGCGCAACATCGACCCGGAGACTGGCTTGCTGACGCGGCCGCAAACCAGCTACTCCCAGCGCGTGGCTGACCGGGGCGACCAGGCACTGACACTCTATGCGCTGGTCACGGCCTATGCCGACAAGCCCGACCCGGAACTGCGCCGGGTGATCCTGCGCATGACCAGCAGCATGCTGGCCCGTAACTCGGCCAAGCCCGAAGGTGCGTTTCTCGACGGCTTCATGATCAAGGGCCTTATGACCTCGGCCCGCGTCTTGAATGATGAATCGGCGCTCAAGCTGGCCGCCATGCAGGTACACAAGGTCTTCGTCGATCATCCGCTTTTCACGCCCGACAACACTTTCCGCCAGGGCGGGCACATGCACGGGAATCTGCGCACGCTGGTGGGCAGCGCCGACTACGCCCTTTACACGCGCGACCCGGTACTGTTCAGCCGCGTGGACGCCATTTATCGCTGGGTGCGCTCGCAGGGCACGCGCTTCGGCTTCCTGCCGGAATCGATTGGGCGCCAGGGAGACATTGTGGGCACGGAAACCTGCGCGCTGATGGATTACATCGGCCTCGCCGTTACGCTGGCGAACCACGGGCACCCCGAATATTGGGGCGATGTGGAGCGCGTGGTCCGCAATCAACTGATCGAAAACCAGGCGCACAACCTGACGTGGCTCAAAGATGGCTCCGACCGCCCGGACACCGCGCAATTCACCTGGCGCGACATCGCCGGGCGCGTGGAGGGCGGTTGGGCCGGCTGGAGTTCGCCCACCCACTTCCTGGCGGCTTGCGAAACCTTGGGACACCACTGGGGCGGGCCGGAATTGCATGACAAGACGCGGCTCTTTCAGAATTGCTGCGGCGGGTCGGGCATGCACGCCCTGTTCATCGCCTGGAAGAACGCCGCGCGCTTCGAGGACGGCACGCTCACCGTGAACCTGCACATTGACAAGCTGCTGCCGCAGGCGGAAATCCGCGGCTATCAACCGTTCAAGGGGTTGCTGACCGTGCAACTGAAGCAGTCGTGCAATGTCCGCATCCGCGTGCCGGACTTTGTCGAACACGAAGGACTTGGTTGTGGAGGTGAACGGCTCAAAAATCGCGGCCAAGGTGTTTGGGAATTATCTGGAGCTCGGATCGCGGGGTCAGGGCGACCTGCTGCGCATCAGCTATCCGCTCCCGATCAGGACTGAAGAGGAGGAGATCGGCAATCCCGGCTTTCGCCACTATCGTTACCGGGTGACTTGGAAAGGCGACACGGTGGTGCGTATGGAGCCGATTGGACCCCAGTACAACCTTGGTTATTCCGAGTACGACAAGCGCGACGTGCGGGTCTTTTACGGTCTCGACGGCCCCGGCCGGCTCTATCAGCGTGCCGCTTACATGCCCGATCGCGACCCGCAACTCACGCCATTGCATATAGATGACGGAGCGCTGGATTTTTGGGCGGGTCTCGAGTCGTCGCCGGCCAGAGTAGTGAGCCGTTGAATTCGGACACTTTATCCGCTTTTCCGCCAAGCTTCCGGCCATTCGGCTACAATCCAAAAGTCGGAACTTCCTGGTGGGAAAGGGGAACCCGCGTGTCGCTGATTCCAGCGTTGCTCTGCCTCCATGGGTCTGGCACTGGCCAAGGCGCTCACCTTTATGACGGTAATTGTGGTTGCGGCGCGCGTCATTAAGCGCCTCTCTCGCCGGCGGTTTATTCGTTCCCTCAATTTCGCCGATCAGGTGTTTGCGAGATTGAGAGGGAAAGAGTGGTGGCGATTCTGCTGGCGGCATTCGCGGGAAAGATCTTTGGCGGGTATGCCGGTGGCCGCCTGGCCAGGCGATCGAGTGCGGATAGCTGGGCGGCGGGGTTCGGCGTGAATGGCCGGGGAATCATGGAACTGGTCATTGCCAATGTGGCCTTGGCCAAGGGCTTCATCGGCCAGGGAATTTTCACCATCCTGGTGTTGATGGCTGTGGTCACCACCTTTGCCACACCCCTTCTGCTCCAGCGGTCGTTCCGTCGCGCGCCGGCAACCGCTTCCTGAGCGGTCAGCGCGCATGTGCGGCCGGAGTTTCTGCCAACCATAAAAGCCGCTTTTATGCTGACGAAAAATTCCTTTTGGCCAAGCAATTTTTATCTGCGAGACAAATTCTATTACTTTGACCGCCTCGGGCCGAAGCCGCTAACCTCATGCCACACGATCGACAGAGAGCGGGAAATCTCGCAGGCGAGACTCCGACCCGTCTCTGATCTCGCGATGGGGGAAGAAAGGGAAATACAAACTGATGAAAAAAGTTCGTCCGAAGAAGAACATGGTAGTGGGGGCGGGGGCTCTAAGCGCAAGCATATCCTCAACACCTTTTCCGAGGAGAAGGGCCATGAAATCTCTCGCAAAGAATTTGGTCGTACTAGGTTTTTGCCTGGGGCTGGCAACGGCTGCGCAGGCCCAGACCCCGCCAACTACAACTACGACGACTACTCCACCGGCTGCTCCCGCCGCTCCGGCTCCCACGCCCGCGGCGGCGCTGCCGACACCGGCGATCACGGGACCTTTGTCGGGCACTCCGCCCCTCGTTTTCGACGCCGGACCGTTCGGCAAGCTTGCCGTGAATGGGATCATCACCGGGTTCGGCCAGGTGCAAGGCAACCACGTTCCGGGTGACCGGGTCGGGCAAGCGGACCTGAGCAACGGGGCGGCGTGGATTCAGAAGACGGACGGCTGGTTCCAATTCTATGTGCAGGCAGGGGCCTATAACCTGCCTTCGCTGGCGACGCCGTATTCTTCCACCGGTACGACCATGACCAACCTCTACGGCCCGGTTCCGGTGGCTTATGTGAAGTTTCAGGCAGCCAAGAACACGTCGATTGAAGTCGGCGAATTACCCACCCTGATCGGCGCCGAATACACGTTCAGCTTTGAGAACATGAACATCGAACGTGGCCTCTTGTGGAACCAGGAGAACGCCATCACCCGCGGCATTCAACTTAACCAGGCGATGGGCAAGTTCGCTCTCTCCTTTAGCTGGAACGACGGGTTCTATTCCAACCGCTACAACTGGCTGTCCGGATCCCTGGGTTACACCAATGGTCCCCACGCCATATCGTTTGTGGCCGGCGGGAACTTCAACCCCACGCCCTATCTGGGTACGGCCACGCCGATCCAGAATGACGGGAGCATCTACAACGTCATTTACACGTACACGAAAGGGGCTTGGATCATCCAGCCCTACTTCCAGTACAGCGACGTTCCCACCGACGCCAAGATCGGGATCGTTAACGGAGCGACAACGCAGGGCGAAGCCATTCTGCTGAGCCACGCCTTCAAGCACGGGTTCTCGCTTGCCGGCCGTTACGAATATATCTCCAGTTCCGGAAGCGCCGCGCAGAAGTCGGTGAACCTGCTGTTCGGCCCGGGCAGCAACGGAAATTCCGTTACCGTGACTCCCACCTTTCAATATGGCGGATTCTTCGTGCGCGGGGAATTTTCCTTGGTTCACGCATCCAGCTTTGCGACGGGTGACGGTTTTGGCACGAATGGCTTAAATGCCAATCAGCCGCGCGCCATGATGGAAATTGGATTCCTGTTCGGGAACAACTTGATCGAAAAGAAGCCCTGACGCCGGCGCTCTCGCTTATTTATGGAAGCCGGAGCGCCGCGAGGAATTTCGCACGCCTCGCGGCGCTCCGGGCACCACCCGGCACCGATGCATGGCCAAACCGCAAACCGTCATCCGGAGCCTGCTTTTTAGCGCGAAGGACCTGCATTTGCTTTTGCCCGCCGCGTACGAAATGCAGGTCCTTCGGCCCGACAAACGTCGTCGGTCCTCAGGATGACGGTTAGGTGGTTGGGTGGGATGAAGGAAAGGTTTTGCTCGGCCGTCTTTCCCTTCCCGTCATCCTGAGCAGTTAGCGCAGCCACGGAGAGAAACCACCTACTCAGAGGGGAGCACGTCCGACGAAGTCCAAATTCATCCTTCCAGGTCCTTTAACATTCGGACCGCGTCAGCGATCGATCGCATCACCCGCAAGTGGCTGCGAGACATTACGTCTTCCTCAGCCGCCATGTAGCTGGACGCGTACCGCGTGGCAAAAATCCGGTTACCATCTTTCAGGGTCGAGAGCATGGCAACAGTGGCGACGTGCAACTGGAATAGCGTTTCCTGCTGAGCCCGCATGACATCGCAAATTCGCAGGAGTATCGGTTTGATTTCGTGCAAGACCTCCGGTTTAATTTCGTGGAAGACTTCTGGTTTAATCTCGTGTAAGACTTCCGGTGCGTGCATTGGCGTCATCATGGCTTCCCCCAGTGCCTGAAGCTGTGCCGGGCTCAGGCTGTCAATTCTGCGACCAGATGGTCTTCGGCGTATGGCGCCGGGCGCTTGCACTACTTCGCTACAGAGGCTTTCCTCCTCCTTAACCGAGGGTAGCGCGCGCAGGAAAGTGCCGGTATCAGGGCGCGCCTGATTCTCCTGTAGGGATTGTCGGAAGAAGGTTCGTAGGGCGTTCCCTACAAGGCGTGAGGGTGAGGGGATTGAATCGGAAAGCTGATCCTGGGGTTGCAGCGCGTGCGCCTCGTCAATATAGAAGGCCAGGAGTTTGAGGGTCTCCGACGCCGGCACGGATTCCCCCAAGTGGGCAGTCCGGAGTGATTCTTTCAGGAGTTGCACCCCGCCGCGGCGGAGTGCAACTCTACGCGATCTTGGCCTCCTGCCGGGGAGTCGGAAGGCTGATACGGAAGGTGGTGCCGAGGCCGACTTCGCTGGTGAAGTCGATCGCTCCGTTGTGGAGTTGCACGACGCGAAACGCCATGGCCAATCCCACGCCGGTGCCGCCGGGTTTGGTGGTGTAGAACAGTGAGAAGATGCGCCTCTGCGCGTCCGGGGGAATGCCTGTGCCCGTATCGCGGATATCCAGTTCGATGGCGCCGGGCAGGGCGTGAGGCGTGATGGTCAGGGTGCCACCCTGGGGCATGGCTTGGCATCCGTTCAATACCAGGTTCAGCAGCGCCTGCTTCATCAGGTCGCGATCCACATGCAGGGGCGCCGTCACGCCGTTGCCCGCAAAGACCAGGAACACCTTGTTGCTGCGCGCCTGCGGCTCGGCCAGGGCAAACACCTCGCGGATCAACGTGGCGATATCCGTGTCGATGGGATTGATCTCCACCGGGCGGGTGAAATCCAAAAACGTTTTCACCACGCGATCGAGGCGGCGGATTTCCTCTGCCAGGACTTTGATTTGCGGCCCCACCTTCTCGCCCTCTTCGCCCAGCCGCGCCTTCAGCACTTCCAGTTGCAGCACCATGGCGTTCAGGGGATTCTTCACTTCGTGGGCGACGCCGGACATCAGGCGTCCGATGGCGGCGAGCTTGGTGGTGGAGTCGATCTGGTCCTTGATCTCCGCGCGTGAGCCCGTATCGCGCAGGGTGATGAGGCAGCCCACACGCTGATCGCCGACGCCCACGAATTGCGCGTTCACGGCCACGCGCGTGGCGGGCTCGTCGGGCAGTTCGAGGGTTTTCCAGAGCAGCGATTGGCGGGTCTGGAAGGCCTGTCGCAGCAGTTGGTGCAAAGGAGTTTCCTGCGAGAACACCTCCATGGCCGGACGCTGGGCGGTGATGCGAATGCCGGGGCCGAGAAACCGCTGCGCCGCCGGCGTGGCCAGCACCAGCCGGTCCCATTGGTCGAAGAGCAGCAGGCCATCGCTGAGGTTGCTGAAGATCTGGTCGAGGTTCTCCTGCAGGCGGACGAAGGCGGCTTTCTCTCCGCGCATCTGTTCGCCCAGTAGATGCAATTTCGAGGAGAGTATGCCCCACTCATCGCTGCGCTTCAAGGTGACGGGCCGGGAAAACTCGCCGCGCGCCAGCAAATCGACGCTCTGCGCGATATTTTCCAGCGGGCGCAGTGCCCGGAAGGAGACTAATCCGGCGAAAAGCGTGGCGAAAACGATGGCCAGCAGAGAGAGCAGCAGCGCCTTGCTCAAATCGGGTGAGACCTCGGCGTGGAGAAAGACTGTCGAGACGCCCACGCGCACGTCCAGCGGCTCCCCTCCGATGGCTAGCGGCAACGTGACTTCATAGACGCGAGGGGGCCCGTACACGGCTCTCAGTTGCTGCAGGATTCCGGCGTCTGCCAGTTGCAAGTAAGGAGGGGCTGGGGTGAGATGAACGCCGACTTTTTCCGGATCGCTGTGGACCAGACTGCGCAAGCTGGCATCAGTGATGGCAACGTAGTCGACGGGGTAATACGCCACGGCCGTTTCCATGCCGGATTTCACGCCGGGATCGGAAGCGAGGCGGGCCTGGACAACGTTGCGCAATGCCTGGAGGTCCAGCGGATTCTCGCCCTCCGGCATGTAGCTGCCCTTCAGCGCCGTGTAGGCCTGGCCGTAAACCTCGTGGGCGACATCTTCACCCTGGTGTTGACCTTCCTGAACCGCTTGCTGCGTCAAATGGGCAACATACACCGTGGAGGTGACCGCGACCACCACCAGCACCAGCAGGCTGATCAGAATGGTAAGTTTAGCTTTGAGGCTGAGCCTCATACTCTTTCAACTTGTTGTGTAGAGTTTTCAAGCTGATCCCCAGCAATTCCGCGGCCCGCGTCTTGTTGCCGTCGGTGAACGTCAGGGTCTCAAGAATGAGCCGGCGCTCGGCTTCCTCCACGGTCATGCCGGCACGCAGGCGCAGGCTGTCGGCTGCGCCCGCCGTGGGCCTGGCGGCATCGAGGCCGAGGTTTTCCTTTTCCACGACGTCGCCGGTACAAGTCACCAGAGCGCGCTCCAGCACGTTGCGCAGCTCGCGCACGTTGCCGGGCCACGTGTAGCGGCGCAGGGCCTCCAGAGTTTCGGCGGAGATGGTCTTGACGGAACGGCCGTGCTTGCGGTTCAGGTTGTCCAGCAGCGAGGCGGTCAAATCCGCCAGGTCGTCCAGATGCTCGCGCAACGGCGGCATGGCGACGTGGACCACATTGAGACGGAAATACAAATCGCTGCGAAGCTGCCCCTGGGCAACGGCCTCCTCCGGGATCTTGTTGGTGGCGGCGAGCACGCGCACGTCCACGGAAATCTCCGATTTGCTTCCCAGGCGGCGGACCTTGGAGTCTTCCAGCACGCGCAGGAGTTTGGCCTGGGTCGCCATGGGCATTTCGCCGATCTCGTCCAGCAGCAGGGTGCCGCCGTCGGCCAATTCAAAGCACCCGATGCGCCGCTCCACCGCCCCCGTGAAAGCGCCCTTCTCGTGGCCGAAGATTTCACTTTCCATCAAGGACTCGGGAATGGCCGCGCAGTTGACGGCCACAAAGGCTTTGGGTTGGCGGGGACTGAGCTCGTGAATCGTCCGCGCCGCCAATTCCTTGCCCGTACCACTTTCGCCGGTAATCAAAACCGACGCGCTGGAGGGCGCCACCATACCGATCAGCCGCATGACCTCCTGCATTTTGACGGAGCGGCCCACCAGGCTACCCAGCACGCCCAAATCGCGCAGGCGTCGGTGCGCCACCTCCAACTGACGCTCACTCTCGTGGCGCTCCATGCAGTTGCGTAATTCCACTTGAAGCTTCTTGGGGTCGACGGGTTTTTCCAGGAAGTTGTACGCACCCAGCTTGGTGGCTTCCACGGCTTCTTCAATGGTGCCTTGGCCCGTCAGCATGATGAAGCGCAGACCCGGACGCTCATCATGAAGCTGCCGAAGCAGGTCCATGCCCGTTACCTGAGGCATGCGAAGATCGGAAATCACCACGGCTGGATTGAACCCTGCAATTTTCTCCAGACCCTCAGCGCCGTCAACGGCCGTTGCGGTTTCGTAACCCCAGGCGTCCAAAAGATCGGCAAGCCCCTGCCGTGCGTTGGGGTCGTCTTCTACGACTAGAATCTTTCCGAGTTTCGCCACGCTGCAACCTCCGATCAAGTAATATTCTACACTGCTTCTCCGCTCGTGGCTCGAAACACGGGGGCGGGGTGCCGTCTTGACTGGAAAGTGGCGCGCTTGAGAGGCCGCGGAAAAACTCGGAGTTGCAGATGTAGCGGCGACTTCACGTCGCCATATCTCCCGGCGTTGCAACGCTGGGGTGGCGGGGTAAACCCGCCGCTACGCGTTCTCCCATAGCCCCTTGAACCCCGCATGTGCGGACCCTTCACTGCGCTCAGGGCAGGTTCTAAAGGTCGGCGCCACGACGGCCGATTAGTTTGAAGGGGGGAGGTTTTTGACTAGAAGCGCAGCCGTTACGGCGCTGTGATTTGGCCGTGAGCCCGCAGATTCCAGATAGTACTAAAGGTCTGTTGGTTTGCAGGGTAATCTGTGGCACTATAATCCCCGGATCAGTATGGCTAGTGTTCTTCCTTCAATTCGGAATACTGAGATGCCGCTCTCGCCAGTACGCCGCAGTGACCGCATAACGATTGAGCTTCCGCTACAGATTTCCGGCGATGACATCAAAGGATTCGCGTTTATTGAGAAGACGCGAACCGCGGTGGTCACCCGCCACGGCGCAAAGATTTATTCACGCTACAAAATGGGCCGCGACCAGGAGGTGGTGATCCGCTGCCTCACCACCGGCAAGGAGTGTGAAGCTCGCATCGTGGGGGAACTGGGCGGCGGCCCGGCGGGCTACTCCTACGGCATCGAGTTTCTGAAGTCGCAAGCGAATATCTGGGACATCGAATTTCCCGAGATGTCTCAAGCCGAGCAGGCCTCCGGCCGTACCTTGCTGGAGTGCATTCGCTGTGCTACCCGTGAGTTGGCTTATCTCGACGTCATGGAAGTGGAGGTGCTCGAAGCCGGCCAGGGGCTTTCCCGCAACTGCAACCTCTGTACGGACGTGACGGTTTGGAGGGTGGTGCGCGAGAGTCCGGCCAGCGATTCGGCGGCAGCAACGGCTTCCCCCGACGCCGCCCCCCCCGATTTCGAATCGGCACGCACGCAAAATGAACGTAAGGACGCGCGGGTTGCGGCAAAACTATCAGCCGTCATCCGCCATCCTCACCTTGGTGACGAGGTCGTGACCACCGAGAACGTCTCGCCTGGAGGCCTCTGCGTGCGAAGCATCCGGCGCTACCGGACGGGCACCGTGGTCGAAGTGGCGTTTCCCTATACCGCCGGCGGTGCAAATATCTTCGTCGGCGCACGCATCGCGCACGAAAACGAAGTTCCTGGCCAAAAGTTCCGCCTGTACGGTCTTACCTACCTCCCTCCGGGCGAACACTGGCGGCCGTAGCGACATCAGCCCGTTCCCGAACAAAACCCGGTGGAGGACTCCGAACCCCCCGGCGGTCCTTCTCTTTTCAAATGTCAAATGGCGGATTTTTGACTTTACACTTTATGGACTATATACTACCCGACCACGAGGCGGTCCCTTGCTTCGGATAAAGGCCTTTTCCGTCGCTGGCCGTCATCGCTGCTATGTCCCGCAGAGTTTTGGTCGTCGAGCCCGATCGCTGTTCCCAGCAACAGTGCACGCGCACTTTGCGCGACTGTGCCTGTGAGGTCAGCACCGTAGACTCCGCTGCCTCGGCATTAGAGCTCTTGGAAAACCGCCAATTCGAAGCCATGCTGGTCGACTTCCAATTGGCCACGCAGGATGGCGGTGGCCTGAACGCCGCTGCCGGGCGCGCACGACCCGGAATTAAGATCATCCTCATGATCGAAGGAAACGGCACCGCGCCGTCGCCCGAGCCGTTGCGCTTGCGTGGCTATCCCTTGCTCACCAAGCCGCTCCGGATTGAGGAAGTGGCGCGCGCGCTGGAAGTTCCGCCGGTGGAAGCCACTGCGCCAACGACTCCGGTGGTCGAGGCTGGGCCGACGCCGGATTCGATCGGGTTCGCGGGCCTGGTAGGCGTCTCCGAACGGATGAAGAAGATCTATCGGCTGATTTCCAAAGTGGCCGTGCAGCGCCATCCCGTGCTGATCACGGGCGAGAGCGGAACTGGGAAGGAACTGGTGGCGAAAGCCATCCACACTCAAGGCCCTTGGCGCGACAAGCCTTTCGTTCCGGTGGACTGCGGCGCACTACCCCCCAACCTGATTGAAAGCGAGTTGTTCGGGCACGTCAAAGGCGCCTTCACCGGGGCCGCCCAATCGCGACAGGGGTTGTTAGTGGCGGCCGGCGCGGGAACGCTCTTTCTCGATGAGATCGGCGAACTGCCCACCGAGCTGCAATCGCGGCTGCTGCGCGCACTTCAGGAACATGAGATTCGCCCGCTGGGCAGCAACGAGCGGATTCGTTTTGAGGCGCGCATCATCGCCGCTACCAACCAGGACCTTGAGGCCGCCATCAAGCGTGGCGCGTTCCGCAAGGATTTGTTCTTCCGCCTCAATGTTGTGTCCATCAAAATGCCGGCACTCCGGGAGCGCAAAGACGATGTGCCGGTGCTGGTCAAACACTTTCTGGCGCGCTACAGCCAGAAAGGTCCGGAAAACCAGATCTCCGACGAGGCTCTGGGCCGCTTGATGTGCTACGACTGGCCGGGCAATGTTCGCGAACTCGAGAACTGCATCCAGCGCGCCGTTTCCCTGGGGTCGGGGACTTTTATCCAGCTCCAGGACCTGCCCTCCGCCATGCTCTATCAAATGGCGCGCAAGTCCTCAACCCGCCAGGACCTCGGCACGCTGCAAGCACTGGAACAGCAGGCCATCCGGCAGGCGCTGCAGGCCACCGGGGGCGACCGCGCGCGCGCCGCCAAGCTCCTCGGCATCGGCAAGACCACTATCTACCGCAAGTTGAAAGAGTACGGCATCGATGTGAGTGTGGCCGACGCCTAGACCGCGATTGACAAGTGGAAGGGCGTGCGCCCACAGGTCGAGGCCGGAGGCGGGAACACGGGATTGCTGCCCAACGTTCCAGCACCGAAGCCGTAGCGCCGAACTGGCGGAGCGCTGACCGCCTCTTCTATTCTGCGGCGCTTTGTTGACGCGCTGAAGGCGCAGCACGCTGAACGTCTTGCGTAGCACGCAGCGAAGGAGTAACCTTTGATTAGGAGCTTCCGTGACCGGAAGTCGCAGCGCCTTGCCGAAGGGGAGCGGGTTCCAGCCTTCGAAAGCTTCCGTCGTCAGGCGGAAAAGCGGCTGCGAATTCTGGAATCCGCAGTTAGCTTATGGGACCTTGGACAGCTTCGCGGCAATCATTTGGAGGCTCTTGCCGGCGACCGTAAGGGGCAGTATAGCATTCGCATAAACGAACAGTGGCGCATCTGTTTCGAGTGGGTGCAAGGTGCAGATGGCCCTGACAATGTCGAGATTGTTGACTACCATTGAAGGGAGTAAGTGATGCCACGCACGCCCATTCACCCGGGCGAAATTCTGGGGGACGAACTAAAGGAGATCGGCCTTTCGGCTGCCGAGTTGGCCCGTGCTCTCGGCGTTCCCGCCAATCGTATTTCCCAGATCACGGCGGGCAAGCGAGCCATTTCCGCGGACACCGCATTGCGCCTGGCGCGCTACTTTGGGACCACACCCGATTTGTGGATGAATCTGCAAAAAACTTACGAACTGGACTTGGCGCGTCAGGAGGTCGGCGACGCGTTGAGGGATATTCCACAAAGGCCTGCTGTGGCAACACCCGTTCCTTCGCGTCCCTAGTATTACTATGTTAAGTCGTGTCGGCAAAAATTCGCTCAAACTTCGTTCCGCAGAAGGGACAGAGTCCGCTCCATCTCACCAGCCAGGGCTGGATCGTGCGGAGAATCTGCTCCCACGTCGCACCAAAAGTTTTTTTTGCGGCGCAAGTAGACAATCAGGATAAAAAGATAAGCCACGGCGGAAAGCACCAGATGATGATGAAAGCCTCGCCAAGAGCGGCCTTCGAAATGGTCCAACCCCAAGTCATCCTTGGAGCGCTGAAAGTATTGTTCGATGTGCCAGCGGGAACGGCTCAGTTTCAAGCAGCGGGCTTTGGTGGGGGGACGGTGGAGATGGGCCAAGTAATAGTGGTAGGGTTCAGTATCCCCCGCCGGCCAATCCACCACCAGCCAGACCTTTTCCAGTTCGCCCCCTGCGTGGCGCAAGTCGTGTTGCAGAAAAACCTCGCGCCAAGCCAGACGCGTGCGCCGGGTTTGTCCGCCCGCCGTCACCCAAGAGCACTTCTTCCATTCGTTCTCCGCGATGCGGTCCGTCAACTCCGCCAGGGTCGCGGCGGGAGGTTCCCCCTCACAAACGTAACGGCGAACCCGCTTGACCTCGGTTCGCACCTCGTGATCCCACCCCTTGAGGGCGTGCCCATCGACTTGCAGAAAAAACTCCATCTCCAGGTCGCGCACCCCGGCGCGAAATTCGGCGTTGTTGCCGTAGGCGCTATCCCCCAAGACGGGGGCCGGAGGAACTCCGTCGCGCCGCGCTTGGCGCAGGATCTCCAGCGCCAGCTCCGGCTTGGTGGCAAATGTCACTTCCTCCGGGACGCCGACGGCCTGGCAGCGTTCCCGGTCTCCGGTCCAGCGCTCGGGCAGATACAGCCGCCCGCCCACCGGCGCGGCGATCCACCCGTCGCTCACCACCACTTCCACGCTCACTTGACAGTTGGCCTGCTTGCCCACCGCCCCGCAATATTGATGCGCAACGCCCACCGAGTGCGAGCCTTGCTTGACCCAACCGGTTTCATCCACCACCCAGGCCTCCAGCGGCTCCAAGTGCGGAATGATCTCCTGCCGGATCGCCCGCCACAACTCTTCTTCCTTCCAGGGGCTGTCGGTCACAAACTGTTGCAGACTTTGCGAGTCCACGCCCAGCCGCTCCGCCATGGGGATGATCGATTTGCGTTGACCGGGCATCAGCAGGCCCTCCACGTAGCGGGTGGCCGCCACGCGCCGTTCGCTTCGACCCAGTCCGGCAATCAGCGGATTCAGAAATTCTAGGAATTGCGTCACGCTTTCTTTCCAAAGCTTGGCGTTCCAGGGTATGGGCTTCATGCGCCCATGCTAAGTCACGCGAAGGAGAATTGCAAGAGTTACTTAACATAGTCATACTAGAAGCACTTCGCGTTAGAGCCTGTTACGCCACGACCCATGCGGCCGCGCCGATTACAGCCGCGCGCAGGAGCATGCTGGGCAAAGGGTATTGCTTCTTGGCGCGGTTCCAGTACAGGGCCAGCGTGATCATCACCGCCACCAGCGCAATCACCGCCAGGTAGGCGTGGGCGAACTGCATCGTGCCGCCGAGGTATTGCTTTACGCCGGGATTCCAGTTGGAGCCATAGAGAAGCGCAACGTGCGCAAAGTAGACCAGCAGCGACTCCTCTGCCAGAGACTGCACCGTACGTGGCGAAAAGGGAAGATAACGCTCAGCAAACGTGACCAAGCCGAGTAAGGCAGTAACGAAGCCGACCCGCGCGATGAACAGATGGGGACTCGTCGGCCAGAAATTTTCCGGACCGTAAACCTGGCGCGACACCTGTTCGAGCCCGATTCCCGCTACGAGCAGCAGCAATCCCCAGGGCACCGCTTTGCGCAGCAGCGACGGGTCGGATTGTCCTGCCACCACGTACAGCGTGCCGAACGTCGCACCCAGGAAAATGTAAGCCGACCACGGCAGCAATGGAAACAGCGAGCCACCGGTGCCGATCAACGCGGACTTTGACGCGAGGGGGAGAGAATTCAACAATGAGCTGTTCCACGCCAGAGGTGCGATGAAGGCAATCACCAGCGCCAGCGTTCCCGTCACGGCAGCCAGCTTTTGCGGCGTGCGCACGGCCATGACCAGCAATTGCAAAGCGATCAGCGTGAAGCCGATGGTCTGAAGGACGTCAACCCGCAAAAACCACTGCCAGGCATCCGGGCCGGCCGTGGGCAACTCGCGCAACGAGTGCACCGGAATCCGCATGGAATATCCCAGCAGCACAAAGAACGCAAACCGCCGCAAACGCTTGGCCACAGCCGGTCCGAATTGCAGATGATTCTCCCAATGGCGCAGTGTAGCCAGGGCGAATCCGAATCCCGAGAGCGTCATGAACATGGGAGCCGTGAATCCGCGGCAAAAGAGCCAAACGTTGTACCAGGAAGTGAATTGGGAGTTGGGCGTCAGCAGCACGTCCAGCGTATGCCCCTGCACCATCAGAACGATCGCCAGCACACGGACCATGTCGACCGCGACGAGGCGCGAAGGTGATTTGAACTGCAAACTCAACGGATTCGCTCCAACGGAATTCGCCCTCAGGTTTTGATGCAGATTGGCGTGAAGAGGTTCGTGCCAAATAAATGCGGACTACTCTGAAAGTGGGACTGACACTTGGATTTACAAGATTTTACAAGCCAGGAGTTTTCGTCAGGACGGGCCCCGAGTCAACAGCGCGGCGGAGCGGCAACCCAAACCGTACCACGGGCATTCCTTCGCGATGCTCAGGACAGGCTCTGCCCGTGCCTAAGCACGGCCTGGAAGGCCGTGGTACGAAATTTGCGCGGTAATTTGCGACAATCGCGTTAACCTATCGCACAACTTCACCCCGCCGCTTTCGCGCCTCAATTCTTTTCGCTCGTTCAGTTTGCATCTCGATCACGCTTTGGGCAACAGCGGGAGAGTAAAAAGCGCGAACCAGGGACGCGTTTGTCCAGCGAGGATCGGCAGTGGCGGCGGCTTCAGAGTTCTTCAACGCATCGTCAGCTTGATGCGAGCGCCACTGCGCCACCGCCCGGCCCATCTGCGGCGCGTTCCACTGACCGAACCCATAAGCCTGCCAGCCTTCGGTGTTCGAGAATCGCTGGAGGGCTGCACCGAGCTGGTTGTTTTCCATCTGCGCCCATGCCAGGTCGTTTTGCAGGCTGCCGTCGCCCGGCCTCTCCTGCGCCAGGCGCCCCAGCAGCGTTGCGGCCTCAGAATACCTGCCGGCGCGGTAATACCACCATCCCAGTCGCGTCATGAGTTCGGGCGGAATCCAACTGCCGCCGACTCCTCGCGCGTGGGCTGCCATCGCGTTGGCCGCACTCGCATTTCCCGCCATCAAACTCAGGCCCGCGTATTCGATCCGAATCTCGTTCTCGATGGTGCTCGTTGACTGCTGCCGATCGATTTCCACAAAACTTCGAAAGTCGTTGGTCGCTTCCTGCCCACGTCCTGTTGCGCTGAGTGCGTCCGCGTAGCTCCACACCAACTCCATATTCACCTGCGAGTCCTTGGGCGTCAGGTCAAGCAACCCTCGGAATGCCTTGGCAGCGGCGGGAAAATCGGCCAGGGCCAACGCGGCGTCGGCCTCAATCAGCAAGGCTCCTCTCTCATTCGGGCGCAGGCTCAACTGGAACACAGCTTCGTCCCGGGCCTGCTGGTAATGATGCGATGCCAGCGCCTGCCGAGCGCTGGAAGTGATGTAGCTGATGACGGCTTCGGTGTCCGAGGGGTACCGGCCCAGCAGGCGTTGATAAGTTGCGCCGGACGCCGCGTAGTCGCCCATTTCCATTTGCGCCTCAGTCAAAACGATGAGGGCCGGCGCGTTCTCGGGTTGCAAGTCGAGCGAGGCTGTGGCGTACTTCGCCGCCTGCTGGAAATGGCGCGCGATGAGCGTGCTCGAAGCGATGCTATTGGCAAACGCCGCCACCTCCGCCGCTTGCGGAGGATGGTCCTTCAGAAGTTGGTGATAGCTGTCGAGGGCGGCGGGAAATTCCATCAAGCCAAATTGCGCCTGGGCCAGAATCGTGAGGGCATCGATTTGATCGGCGTGCAGGCCCAGCGAGCGCGTTGCCGCTGCCTCCGCCGCGGCAAAGTTTCGCTTCTCCAGGTCGCGGCCGGCGCGCTGTGTCAGGTACACGTACTCTACCTGCAGCGGCTGTTCGCTGGTCAGACTCTCCCAATGATTGTCGGAGATCAGCGTCTGAATCTGCGCGATGCGCTCCGAGGGTTTTGGGTGCGAGCGGAAATAGCCCTCCAGGGTTTCCCACGCGAGGTCGGATAATTCCTCCTGGGGTGACTGAGCCCTTCTTGTCCTCGCCTGATCGAGCCGGTCAAAGGTCTGGAACATCCGCACCGCCCCAAGCGGCGAATAGCGTGCCGTCACCGCGAGCTTCGTGCCTTCGCGGTCGGCATCAAGTTCCTGCGTTTTGTTGTATCCATCTTCGAAGACTTCGACGGGAATCGCCACCAATTCGCCGAGCGGAACCTTCTCCAGCGCCGCCTGCCTCTGGACGCGTTCCGCGCAGTGGCGAAGGCTGATGTGCTCCACCTCATGGCCCAGGACGTTTGCCAGTTCGTCTTCGCTATCCATCAGCGCCATCAGGCCGCCGCCAATGAACACGTGTCCGCCCGGCAGGGCAAACGCGTTGACAAAGTTGGGGTCGGAGACATAGTGGAATCGGTACGGCAGCTTGCGCTCGGCGCCGGCCGCCACCCGCGCGCCCACACGGTTGACGTAGGCCTGCACCGTCGGTGAGGTGGGAAGCTTCTGGGCGAACATCTCCTCGCGCTCGTACTCCCTCGCCAGGCGATTGCCGATCTTGATTTCGTCCAGATCCGACATCCGTGTGAAAGAAGCGGGAAGGCGGGTGAGTTCATGCTCGCTATCGGCAATGAGCCCCAGCACCGCGTCCGGCCCCACCGGCGCATCAACGCGCTGCTTCTGGCTTGTGACCAAAGCCGCGGCGAGGAACAAAGCGACAAGCGCGAATGCCAACCAGCGTTTCATAAGTACGCCCGCAGAACTTCCTTGTAACGCGTGTAGAGAAACGAGACCGCCAGCAGGGCGGCGCCCAGCGCGATGAAGGTCAAATAGCGGTCGCGCGGCGTCAATCCCCATACATCGACGGTGACAATCTTGACCACGCAAATCAAAAGCAGGGTGAGTGCGCTCAGGCGGAAGGTGCGCTCCTTAACCGCCAGGGCGAACAGGAACACCGCTACGGATTCCGCTCCCCACGCCACCGTGGCCATGCCGTGCGTGTGCAGCTCCACAAAAAGCAGGCCGGTGAGCAGGATAAACGCCACGAAGAAAAACGCCTGTGCCGGATTCCGGTTCAGGCTGGCGAGAGCACGCCGGATTTTGCCGGCTGTAGGCGCTCCTTCAGGCCGCGGCAGTTTCATCTTCAGCGCAACGAGCAGGGCCAAAAACACCAGCGCTACCACCGCACCCGACGTCATCCAGCCACCCGACCATGCAGAAGGTGGCGGGAAGTAACTGCGCTGATAGAAATTGTGAAGGAAGGTCCGGAAGAAGACGGCGGCGCCGAGCAACAGCGCCTGGCCAAGGAAAATCCTCCGTCCCCATCGCCAGGCAATCAGCACGAAGCAAAGAAGCAGGGCAGCCCACGCGGCGGCAATCCAATCGGCGCTCAGCTCAAAGCGCATCGCGGCGGCAACAGTGACGGTTCCGAGGAAACAGTGCACGCCGGCGGCGTGAACCCGCCGGTCCAGAGCGAAAGATTTTTCCGAATAGCCATCCAGCCGACCGTAGACGAAATAAAACAACAGTGCCAACGGCAGCGCGGTGTAAAGTCGCGAGCTGAGAACGCCGGGGTTCTGCTCGGCATTGAAGTTGACGAAGAATACCCGCAGGAAACTGGCGATAAACAGAAGGTAGCCCTGCAGCCGTAGCGAGGCGGACGGGCGCTCGTAGCCCAACTGGAATACCACCAGCCCGATCAATGCCCAGCCCAGCGCTACGCTTGCCGGCCAAAGCTGATACCACGCGAGCAGCGCCACCACCAGCGTGGCCACCCAGGTGTAGCCCTCGGGAATGCGGAAGTTGCGCACAGGGGCAGGGAAGCCGATCCACCGCGAAGCGACATACAAAAGCGCGGCGGAGAGGGAAATGGAAACCACCGCGGGCAAGTTGAAATGCGACACCTCGACCACGGCAAAGTTCGCCAGGATCACGCGCAGGAAAGCGAGCACGGCGAAGGCGTTGGCCAGTACGGCGAATTCCTCGATCTTCCAGCGCGCGCCGAGAACGGCCAGGGCCAACGCACACGCGGCAAACGCCACCGCCAGCCATGGCTCGGTAGAGGCGGCCCAGACGGCAGCCACCAGCAGAAGCCCGGCGAGGTAGGACTGCAACCGGTAGAACTTTTTCTCAAATTCGGTCTTCAGCAGATCGGGCCAGCGCCGGGGCATCCAATGGGCATTGATGAAGATGAGCAGCGCAGCCAGGGCGAAGACCATGGTTCGTCGGAGATCGCTGAAGTCGGCCGCGCGGGTGTCGCGCAGCGCGCCCAGGTGCTGCGTGTCGACGATGAAGATGTGGCCCGCCACCAGCAACTCCATGGTGATGCCCAGCCAGCGGAAAAGGACCTCCGGCGTAAACACGCCGGCCAGGACTAGCGCTTCAGCCTCTGCCAGCCACAGCACCGACAGCCTCATGCCGGAATAGCGGAAGGGAAAAGCCGCAGCGACCAGGGTTGCGCCGATGGTGCTGAGAATGACAAATGCCGTGCGGCGTCTGCGAGTTATCGGCAGTTGTCCGAGGGCGAATTCAATGGTACCGAGCGCCAGAAGGGCCCAGAACGCCCATTCGGGATGCACGGATTGGTACTTCAAAATAGCGAGAAGCAGGGAAGAGTTTAGCAGCGCGCCGGCGGTGGAGATCTTTTCCTCTGCCTCGCTCAAATCCCGCCGGAGAAGGTAGGAGGCGCGGAAGATGGCCCAGTAGAAGATCAGCAGGAGCGCGCTCGGAATGAACTCCGGAAAGTGATGGCGATGCCCATGCATCGGTTCGATGATGGGACGCAGCCAATAGTAATGATTCAGGAAGATGGCCACGATCGCCAGCACTTCCAGGTCGAACCATCGCCGCTTGCCCACGATTACCACCAGGGCCACGGCCAGGATGGCACTGGCGAGCAGGCTGGTGGGCCCCGCGCGGCTGATGTTGATGGTGGAGAATGCCAGCAGGAAGGCAAGGCCGGTGATGACGCGGGAGTCGTAACGCAGCGTGTGCGCCACCATGGCAGCGGCCACGATCATCAGCAACAGGAAATCGAGAGGTTCCGATTGCAGGACGCGCGCCGCGTCAATGTGGTTCATCGCGTAGGTGGTGAAATAGAGCAGCGCCCATCCGCCACCCATCGCCGCCCGCGCCAGGATTCGCCAGCGCTCCCGCCCCTCAAAGAACCAGCCTGCGCCCAGGAATCCCGCACTGACCACAAAGCCGACGAGCACCTTTCCCGCCGGGCCCAGTTCGCGCATCTCGTAACCCAGAAACAGCGCGACGCCGATCACCATGCTGACCATGCCCAGCTTGTTCAGCCAGTCGGTCCCGAGAACCTCTTCAATATTCAGCACCCGCTTGGCGGTAATTTTCGGTAAAGGCCTGTGCGCTTTCAGCTCTGCGAATTGCGGTGGCGTCAGCGGCGATGCCGGCGCGGCCGACGGCGCTGAGGGCGTGGTCACATACGGAGGCCCGGTGACGCCCGGCCGCGGCGTTCTTTCCACCGCTGGCGCAGGCCCAGGAACTGCGGGGGGAACAGCGAGCGCCGGCGCCGCGGGTGCAACGGTAACGGAAGGCCGCGGCGGTTCGCTGGGTGGCGCTTCGGCTCCGACGGCTTCCGCGGGTGGCTTGGGTGGCTCCGCCGCGGGAGCTGCAACCGCCAGGCGTTCGCCGGCTGCCAGCGATACGCGCAGCTCACGGACTTCCTTCTCCAGCGATTCGACACGCTCACTTGAACGCTTGATGACCTGTAACGATTCGGTTTCCAGCGTGTGGACGCGCTGCGTGAGCTTTTGCCAGTTTTCCTCCATCTGCTTTGCCATGCGTTTGGCCCGGCCCGCGCGCACGATGGCGACGATGGGCAGGATGAAGAAGAGAGCAGTCACGCCCAGCCCAATGAGAACGCCGAGTAGTTCTAACACACTGTCCACGAAAATGACTCCGATGAAATTGCGGCGTATGCTAACACCGAATCAAAGATGAAACAATGTTGAATGCATAAACATGTAGAATGCACAAACATGCAATCGATCTGGTTGCGGCGCGAAGCCGCCGCGTGGAATTTCCACATTTGGCGGGCACGGAACGCGGAGTGCCTGCTTTCCATGAAATGACGACCACTTTCAATCTACACCCCCAACGAACCTCAGTGTCATCCTGAGCGCCGCAGTTCAGGGCGAAGGACCCCCGTATTTCGTCTTACCCAAGCGGCGCGGCTCGCCGCGGCAGTTTCCAGGCGCTGCGCGCCTGCATTCCTACGAACAATGAAAAGGGTCCTTCGCCCTGAAAAACCGGGCTCAGGATGACAGCTCGACGGACGGTCGGGATGAAGGGACCGGTTTCCGCCGGTCGCCGTCCCGTTGCCATCATCCTGAGTGCCGACGCTGGGGGTCGGCACGAAGGACTTGCATTTCCTCCGGCGCGGGCAAAGACGGATGCCGGACGTAGCGATCCAAACAAGTGCTAACCGCCATGGAAAGCTCCAGGTGAAATCAGGTTCGCACTTCCGGGAGCCAGTATTATTGCAATCTCCAAGGGTTGCTACTCGCCGTGTGACAGTTTTGGAAGCGTCACACCGGAGCGGGGGATATGGACAGCGGCTTTCAAAGCCGATCAGGCCGCAGGGGCTCGGCCCACTTCCGAGGTTTGCGCACATTTCGCTTGACAAGCGGTCGCGAGTATGATAGTCTACAGTTGGTGGCTAATGCTCATGCAGGGCAAGTTTCAGGCCGTCGCCGCGCGCATCTTGAGAGCATCCGGCGGCAGAGCCTGCACGATGTCACCTAGCCTCGAATTCCGCCATCCATCCCTCGAAAAACCGGCAGATTTGCTGCCGGGAAGCCGAAAAAACAAAAAATGAGTGAAAGAACCCGATGAGTTGTTGAAAAATAAGCCACTTAAAAAGTGACACAATGCCCGATGCCGATGGTTGTAGCATTCTAAAGCACTTAATCGACCTTCAGGTTATTTTCCGACCTCTAAGTTACAAATAACGTTGAATCAATCGCTTGTGGTTACTTCGTGCAAATGTGCCCGCATTGATTAACCCGAGATTTGCGCCGAAATCGCGCAAAATTGGGTTCGTTTGCGACCTTGTTTTTGCACTGTCGTGAGCCGATTCCCTAGCCTCTAATCACGAAGTCGGCGGCGGAGAACGGTGCTTCCGTCGCCAAGAAACGATCAACCTTCATCCGGAGAGCCGGGTGACGGTTGAGCGTTGTCCGGAGACAGGCGATAAAAGCTCAATTGTGCGTCCCCGTGGCGCAGCAGGCGGCTGCGGTGGAGGGCGAGGTAATGGTCTTCCAGTTCCACGTGCTTGGAGTGCTCGGCGACGACGATGGAGGTGGGCTTCAGCAGCAAGCCGCGCGCGACCTGGCGCAGCGTGTGGTGGTACTCCCGAATCTCCTCATATGGGGGATCGAGAAAGACCACGTCGAAGTGTTCGTTCTCGCGCTCCAGGCGTTCCAGGCCGGTCAGCACCGCGCAGGTCAGCAGCGCGTAGCCGGAATCGATCTTCAGCGCCGCCAGGTTTTGGCGAATCAGTTGGGCCGCCGCGCGGTGATGCTCGATAAACACCACGTCGCGCGCGCCGCGGCTGACGGCTTCCAACCCCACGGCGCCTGTTCCGGCGTAGGCATCGAGAAAGGACGCCCCTTCCACGCTGGGTCCGAGAACATCAAACAACGTTTCGCGCATCTGGTCCGTGGTGGGACGCAGATTCCCGCCCTTCAGCGTGCGCAAGCGAAGTCCGCGGTATGTTCCGGAGATAATCCTCATAAAATCAGTGGTCAGTGGCTAGTGGAGGGTGGTTAGTGGCGAGCCGCTCGCGGCCCTGCTGCTAGCCACTAACCACCAGCCACTCGCCACTGCCTTTCCTATGCCACGCTCGCGAGTCCGTATCTTCTCGGCCACTCGGTGCGCAGGTAGCTGATGAACGCTTCCAGTTCCTGCGGCGAAGCGGGATTGGCAATGAACTCGGCGGCCTCGCGCTTGGCCCACTCCAGAATCTCCTGATCGCGCAGGAGATTGCCGATGCGGAACGCGGGGATTCCCCATTGGCGCGTGCCGAAGAACTCTCCCGGCCCGCGCAGCTTGAGGTCGATCTCGGCGATGCGGAAGCCGTCGGTGGTGGCCACCAAGGTGTTCAGCCGTTCCTGCGAAATCTCGCTGCGGCGCTCGTCGGCCATGAGCAGGCAATAGGAGCGCTTGCTGCCGCGCCCGATGCGCCCGCGAAGCTGGTGAAGCTGCGACAGTCCGAAGCGGTCGGCGTGCTCGATGAGCATGAGGGTGGCATTGGGCACGTCCACGCCGACTTCCACCACCGTGGTGGCGACAAGGATCTGTAGTTCGCCGCGCTTGAAGCGCTGCATCACGTCGTCTTTCTCTTCGCTTGGCAGCCGGCCGTGCAGCAGGCCCACGCGAAATTCCGGGTAGACGTTGCGGCCCAGATGCTCGTACGTGGTCACGGCGGGCGTCAGGTCCAGCTTGCCGCCTTCTTCCACCACCGGGCAGACAACGTAAGCCTGCTCGCCGCGCTGCACCTTGTCGCGGAGGAAAGTATACGCTCGTTCGCGGTCGTGCTCCTCCAGAAGTTTGGTGATGATGGGCGTGCGATGCGGCGGCAACTCGTCAATCACGGAGAAGTCCAGGTCGCCGTACAGAGTCAGTGCCAGGGTGCGGGGAATGGGCGTGGCCGTCATCACCAGCACGTCGGGACGATAACCTTTGCGCATCAACTCAAAGCGCTGCAAAACGCCGAAGCGGTGCTGCTCATCCACCACTACCAGCCCCAGGCGGGAAAACCGCACGTCGCCTTCGATCAGCGCGTGGGTGCCGATGGCAAGGTGCACCTCGCCGGCGGCGATGTCGCGCTTGATGGCCGTTTTCTCCGCCCCTTTGCGCGCGCTGATGAGCAGTTCCACGCGGTAATCGAGCGGGCGGAAGAGTTGCTTGATGTAGAGATAATGCTGCACGGCCAGGATTTCCGTGGGCGCCATCAGCGTCACCTGGTAGCCATTTTCAATCGCCAGAATGGCCGCCTGGATGGCCACAATCGTTTTGCCCGACCCCACGTCGCCTTGCAGCAGGCGATTCATGGGCCGGGCCGAGCACATGTCGTCCACGATTTCCCGCAGCACGCGCTTCTGGGCGTTGGTGGGATGGAAGGGCAATATTTTGCGAATGGCCTGGCGGGCGCTGGCCTTGACTTGAAATTCGATCCCTGCCACGGACTTTGGCCTTGCGCCGCTTCAGTGCCAGGCCCGCACCCACGCTGAAGAATTCCTCGAAGATCAAACGTTGTTGCGCGGGCGTGCGGAAGTTGCAGAGCTTTTCCAATTCCACGCCGGGAGGAGGGAAGTGCGTCTGCGCGACGGCCGTGGCGCGGTCCACCAACTGGTTTTTCTTTATGACGCTCGATGGCAGGCGGTCGGGAATCTGGCCGTCAAGCCCTTCCAGTGCTCCCCAAATGATCCGGCGCAAGACGCGCGGTCCGAGCGACGCCATGGATTCATAAACGGGAACGACGCGATTGATTTCCAGCGAACTGCCGCCCTCGGTTTCCTCATCGGGCAGGATCTCAAATTGTGGTTGGACAATTTCCAGGGTTCCCGTGCCGTAGCGGTCGCGATCGACCTTGCCGTAGAAGAACGCCTGCTGGCCGGTGTGGAAGACTTTGTTCCTTTCCAGGTAGCCGCCGTTGAACCATTTGCACCGCAGCATGCCGGTGGAATCGCTCGCCGCCAGGTCGTAAATTTCCAGGCCGCGGCGGGTGCGCATCAGGCCGCAGGTCAAAACTTTGGCAAAGATCGTCGCGGTTTGTCCGGGAACCAGGTCGCGGATGCGCGCCATACGCGAGCGGTCCTCGTAGCGGAAGGGTGTGTAGTAAAGCAAGTCCTCCACCGTGCGAATGCCGCGCTCGGCGAGAAGTTGCGCACGCTGGGGACCCACACCTTTGAGAAACTGAACCTCGGATGCGGCGGTAAGTTTGGGGTTCGCCATTCTTCTCCGACAGGACTATTATAACCTTCAGCCATGCCGATCTCGCGCTCCAAATGGATCAAGTTCATCGTCTCCGTCGTGGCCGGCAACCTTATTTACTTCGGCTTGTCACCGCACCTGCCGCCCGCCGCGCAACACCACACCTGGGCCGTCGACCTGGGCACCGTGGTGGATTTCTGGTTCTGCCTGCTGGTCTATGGGTTGCTGGAGTTGGCACTTTTTCTTTGCCGCCCCCGCGGGGAGAACCACGAGAACCACCCGCCCAAGCCATAGCGTTAATGTCAGTTATCACGGCCGGTCTTATTCGCCCTATAACTATTTTTTGTTTGCCAAAACGCCATTCTCCCTCTAAGCTATATACGTACGGCTTGCTAAGATGAGGTAATTAATAACTTTCTTGGGTCGAAGCACCATGGACCCGAACTGCAACAACTGTTAACCTCGCCGTAAGCTGGTTGTGCTCGAAGGCAATTACTACTCTTCATTGGAGGGGAGGAGTTCGCTTGCGAACTCTGGGCGTGGGTGTGTGCGGATGAGGGCGGCCAGAAAAGTGACGAATATCTTAAAGTTCCGGGTCACAACTGTCGAATATACACAGGAGGTAAGTTGAACGTGGAAATGATGGAGTCGGTTGGCAACACCGCAGGAAAGGTCTGGCACTTACTGGACGATCAGGGGCCGCAAACGCTCGCCCAAATCAAGAAGAAACTGGGCGGCTCGGGTGACGTGGTGGGGTTTGCCCTAGGGTGGCTCGCGCGCGAGGACAAAGTTGACATTTTGCTCGAGAAGAAAAGCTTTAAGGTCGCCTTAAAGTAACCGAAGGCGCAGAGGTTAGAGCTGTTTGCCGTGGTGCGCGGCGCCGCCCACACGAGCAATTGGAAGGGAGTCATTATGAAAGACAAAGTTAAGGCCCTACTCGTTCACGATCAATCGGAGACGTTGGCGACGCTGAGAGGGGTTTTGGAGCGTTTGGGTCTGTGCGTCATCCATGCCGAATCGTATGCGCAGGCCAAGCGCTGGCTGGGAGGGCTGAATCCGATTCCCTTGGTTTTCACCGACACGCAATTGCCGGATGGCAATTGGGCGGATGTAGTCGCCATGGCGGGGAAGGCTGCCCGGCCCGTCAACGTGATTGTCGTGGCCCGCGTGGTCAACACCCGCTTTTACGTCGAAGTCATTGAATACGGGGCATTTGATTTCATTGCACCGCCCTTTAACGCGACCGACCTTGCCCACGTGGTCCGCACGGCCGTGGACAACGTGGTGGCTCGGCGCACCGCTCACTTAAAGGCTTCGCCTGTTGCGGCGGAGGACCTGGTCGCGGAGGTAGGCCAATCCGGCTGCCCACCAGCGACGGTATAGAAGTTCCATTGGAATTGGAAAGTCGTGGCTGCAAACAGAGATTGGTAGAAGTCGAACCGCGTTGGTCGCGGGTTAGTTTCCGCGCGTCCTGAACGTCCTCTTTTCCCTCTACTCCGGCGTCACAATTCCGTAATAGGCGTAGAAGAACGTATTGACCGGCAAGCCGAAGATTCCGTTGGGGTCGGGATGTCGCGCCCAAGGGTTGCGAATGGTCACCACGGCGCTGCCGGAATCGTATCCCAGCACGGTGTAGCAGTGGGCATTGACGTACCAAAGGTCGGCGCCGCTGGGCAATGGCTGCCCTTTGGCCACCTGCTGGTAGAACTGGCTGCCTCCCGTACATGCCACCACCGGCAGGCCCCGATTCACGGCATCGGCCAGCGCCGACGCCGCCTCATCCGAGGATTGATTCTCTTGGAAGCGCGTGCTGCCGGAGAAAGTCTTCATCACCCGGTCCGCAATGCCGCCCTGGCCCACCGCCCGGTAGGCGCCGAACAACTCGCCGTTCTGCTGGATCATCGTTACCATCTTGTCAAAGAACCCGCCTGATTCGAGCAAGCTGATGGCGGAACTTTGCATCGAATCGGGCACGGAGAATTCCGCCATTTCTTTTTTCAGCCGGTCTTCCAGGCGGGCGCGATCGATGTTCCCGTACTGGTCCACCTGCGCGCGGATGGCGCGGTCGTACGCCAGCACCAGGGGATCGCCGCTTGTCAGCAGTTGCTCCGCCGGCTGCTTCAGGATGGGGAAGATGTCACTGGCCTCGGTGGCCTGCAACAGAGAATCCCGCAAGACTCGTTGCGCGTAGGCGCGGAACAGCACCGCCACCCACTGGCCGTCGGATAGGTCGTAGCCGCTGTCGTGGGTGTACTTCAGGTCCTCGGGATAAGCGGTTTCCTTTTTGCCGTCGCCGAAGGTCACCGTATAGCTGCCGTCGGAGTTTGCCTGGATCAGCTTGCGAATCAGATCCGCACGGCGCTGCGCCAGGGCAGCGATGACGGCGTGAAAATAACAGCTTCCCAGTTTCCCCTGTACCACGGCCTCAGGCACAACGCCCTTCGACCCGTAGAGGTCATCGGCGGACCTTGCGCCGTTTGGAGTGCAAAAAACCGCCACAAGGCAAAACACAACGCTTGCGCGCCTCAGCATGGTTTTGCTCCCACCCTTTGACTGTCGTGACGAACCGTGAAACTCGACGTTGGGGAAGAATACAGGGTGTGCGGAAGGAGGTCAAGATTTGATGTTCTTCACCTCGATCTTGTAATGGTCGAGCAGCATGCCGGTGGCGTGGTCGACGTTGGCGCAGGCAATCTGGTAATTAATCTCCGCGCTCAGCAGGTTCGCCTCCGCGGAGGCCAGGACGTTTTGCGCGTCGAGCACGAAGAAGATGGTCTCCGCCCCCAGTTGATACTTCCGCTCCTCCGCCTCCAGGCTCTTGCGGGAAAGGTCCAGGGCAGCGCGCGAGGCCTGAAGGGAAACGCGGGCCTGCTCAAGCTGATGAACGGCCGTGGACACCTGCAAGGTGATGAATTCCTCTGCCTCCCGCTCCTGGTACTGGCTTTGTCGGCGTGCGACCATGTCATTGCCCAGGCTTGCTTCCGCCGCATGATTCTTGATGGGAAGATTGAGTGACAGGGTGAAGCCATAAGTGGGGTAATTAAAGCCGCCAATCTGGCTGAAGGCGTCTCCCAAGCCGCCGCGCGAAACCAGCGCCGGGGGCGCGAGCGTGGTGTTGTACTGGTTGCCGCCCAGCCCGTTGGATTCGTAAAGCGCGCCCAAATTGAGGCTGGGCAGCAGGTTGTTGTGGTCCAGTCGGATGGCGATGCCATTCGCGGCCAACTGCTCGCGCACGGCGGCCATTTCCGGGCGATGCGCCTGGGCGGTGGTCACGGCATCCTTGGTTTCCGCCTGGCGCAGTTCGCCGGCGGGTTCGGGGCTTTCCACCAGATCCAGATCCAGCGCCGCAAGCTCCGCGTCCTGGTCCGCGCCCAACAGATACCGGAACTGGTCTTCCGCAGACTTCAATTGATATTGCGCCTGGAGCGCCGCCACTTTGCGGTTCGCCACCTCTGATTCCGAGCGGTAGATATCCAGGGGAGGCAGCGCGCCGAGTTCCAGTGCGCGCTTTTGCTGGTCGTAGGAAGTCTGCGCGAGATCCTGTAATTTCTGCGAGATTTTCATGCTTTCGCGCGCCTGCACCACATTCCAATAGGCATTCACGAGTTGGTACAGCGAATCGCTCACTTGCCCTTCAAACTGTGCCTCGCTCTGCGCCAGGTTGCGGCGGGCGATCATGATGGGCGCGCGGTTGGCGAATTTCCCGAAGCCTCGAAGCAGCGGTTGCGTGGCGTTGAATTCCAGCGATGCGGAAAGGGAGGGGTTCAGGAAATAGTAAATGCTGTTGGTGGATGATTTGTCGGCCGTCAGCCCGACGCTGAAATTCGTTCCCGTCTGTAGCGTCTGCGAATAGTTAAAGGCGGTTTGTTGTTCCAGATCGCTGAGGGTGGATGCGCCTTGCAACTGCGAAGCGGTGGGCTCTTTCGAGCGGTCGGTGTTGAAGCTCGAGGTCAGCGACGGGTCGAAGGGCGCGAATTGCCGCTCCACGTTGTACTCCGCGTTGGTCACGTTCAGGCGCTCGAAGTGGACGTTGGAATTGTGCTCCAGGAGAAGAGCCATGGCGTCCTGAAGGGAGAGGCGCAGCTTGCCGTCCACAACGTAGTTGCGGAAGCTTTTGGTGTCCGGCAGGGGTTGCGGCGGCTGCGGCGCGGCGCTCAACTCATGGAAATAGCCGGGCAGGGGAAACGTTTGCGCGCGCACGCTGGACACGCCAGCGGAGAAGATCAGGCAGGCAGCAAGCAGTTTGAGACGCATGGAGAATAATCCTCAGGAAATTAGCGGCGATGACCGAGCTCGATGGCTCCCCTCATTCATACCTGAGCGCTTCCACGGGATCGAGCCGGGCGGCCTTCATGGCGGGATAGATTCCGAACACCAGGCCCACGGCGGCGGAAACCAGGAACGCGAGCAAAATGGAGCTGACGGTTACGATGGTGGACCAACCTGCCAGCCAGGCAATCAGCCGCGAAATTCCGATGCCGAAGAAAATTCCGGTGACGCCTCCCACGAAGGAAATCAGCAACGCCTCCACCAGGAATTGCCGGGAGATGTCAGACTGCCGGGCTCCCACGGCGCGGCGAACTCCGATCTCGTGCGTGCGCTCCAGAATGCCGGCCAGCATGATGTTCATAATTCCGATGCCGCCGACCAGGAGCGATATCGCGGCGATGGCCACCATGACGATCTCGAAGATGCGCTGGGTGCTGCGCTGCTCGGCCAGCAGTTCGGCGGGAACGATCACGCTGAAGTCGCCGGCGTTGCGGTGCGAAACGTTCAGGATGCTGCGCACCACCTCGGCGGTCACAAAGCTGTCGGCACGCGCGTCGAGGTGGAGGTAGATTCCGTCAATCTCATCGCGCAGTTCGCTGTACGTGTCTTCCAGGCGCAGCGTGGCGGCATAAAGCGGGACGTAAATCAGGTTGTTCAAGTCCTGCGCGGGCACGCCGGCAAGGGGAGTCTGCGCGGTGAGTTGGGGTCCCACCACGCCGATCACGTGGAACCACTGCTCATTCACCTTGACGTACTTGCCCACCGGATCCTGCTGTCCGAACAGATTGGAGGCGGCGCCCTCGCCCAGGACACAAACGCGCCGCGGCGCGCGCGTCCTCGTCGGCGTCAAAGAAGCGGCCGTTCACCACCCGCAGGTTCACGATTTGTTGATAGACCGGATTCACTCCGTAAATCACCGGTATGTCGTGCAGCGCTTTGGGAATCAACTTCGAAGGTGTGAATCGCTTCCGCGCCGTGGACTGCTCGATTCCCGAGGTGTCGGCAAGGATCGCGCGCAAATCCTGGAACGTCAGGCCCGGGGAAAGTTGACGAATTTTTTGATGGGCCTGCCATTCGGTGGATTCCTTGGCCTCGACGATGAGGTTGCGCACGCCCAGTTGCTCAATGAAAGCCATCACCTGCTGTTGCGCGCCCGCGCCGATGGAGAGCATGGAAACCACCGCCGCCACGCCAAAGATCATGCCGAGCATGGTCAGGAACGTGCGCAGCTTGTGCAAGAGCAATGAGTCGAGTCCCTGGCGGAGCTCCGAAAGATAGCGCCGCCACGAAAATGCGGGACGCGTCGATGCCGGCGCGGGCGCGGGTGTGGTGACGGGAGTAAGGGTGACGCTCATTCTTTAGCCTTGTCCATCGTGCGATTGAATCCTCGGCTCGTCAGCAGCGGCTTCGCCGATAGGAGAACTGCGATACCCCCTCACCCCCGCCCCTCTCCCCCAAGGGGGCGAGGGGGAGTCAAACTTAGTTTCTTACCCCTCCCCCTTTTTGGGCGCGAAGGGGGAGTTAAACTGATGTTCTGCCCTCGCCCCCTTGGGGGAGAGGGTGGCTCGCCACCGGCGCAGTCATCAGCCGGGGCGAGACGGGTGAGGGGGTTCATCCGCCTCTGCATTGCAGAGTTCTGAGTAAGCTCCACCTCTCTGGCCCGGCGATCTCCAGGTTGGACTGACTCATTCACATTCACCTTACGGCTCCGGGTAATTTCGTGGCCGTTGGCGCTTGCGCCCCGGCGTTCTTGCCTTGTTCTTCGGGATTCACCAAGGCCACTTCTGTTCCCTGCGCCAGGCCCGCCACCGCAATGCGTGTTGCCGAGCGGCGGGTGATCTTTATTTTCTGCGCGAGTAAACTCGCCACCGCGTCGAACATAAACCAAGGGATTGCCGTTCTTCGTAAAGATCGCCTGCGGCGGAAGGTAGAGCACGTCTTTTACCTCGCCGGCGGAAATAATAACTTGCGCGGTCAAGCCGGGGCGCAATTGCGGATCGGGGCGATCCAGAGTAATCACCACGCCGAAGCGGCTCGAAGTGCTATCGCTGAAGAAGAGATTCTCGACACTCGCGCCGGCAACATCCTTCACCTTTCCCGAACACACTTGGTGAGGAAAGGCGTAGAGTTGAATGTCGGCGTGTGCTCCTGGCGACAGGTTGGCTTGATCGGTCTCCGCCACCTTCCCTTGAATTTCCATCTGCTCGACCTCGAGCACCTGGGCCACAAACGCGCCCGGTTGAACCTCATCGCCCAGGCGGTACTCGGCAAAGCGTATGCCGGGATACCAAATTCCCTGCTGGCGGTTTTCCTGTACGGCCACCACGCCCTCCATGGAGGCGCGCAGATGCATGCTCTGAATATTCTTGTTGGCCAACTCCATGCTCAGACGGGCTTTGGCGAGTTTCTCCTGCGCCACATCGATATCGGCCTGATTGGAAGCGGCGTGTGAAGGTATGTCTTCCTTCAATTGGGCCAGGTGGCGCTGCGCCTCGTCCAGAGCCAGCAGGTTCTTTTTCGCATCGATGGCGCTGACCAGATCTTTCTTGCTCACGTCCATCTCCGCCCGGCGGACGTCAAACTCCGCCTTCAGCAAATCCACCTTGTCCTGCGCATCTTGCACGGCGGCGTCGGCCTTGGCCTTGGCAATGGCCTGCTCCGCCTGGTGAAGGTCGTCCGTGGCCATCTCCAGGTTGTGCTCCTGGTCACTGGGATCGAAATCGGCCACCAAATCACCGGCTTTGACGTGGGTTCCGGTGGGAGCGATAGAGATAAGGTGCAGCGCGCTATTCAGCGAAGGCGCCGTTAGCATGGCCGTCTTGCCGGCGCGCAGATCACCCGCAGTGTAAATCTTCAGCTCCAGGTTGCCGCGCTGGACGCGAATGGTGGGCAGTTCACGCTTGGCCGGATGGAGGCGCTTGAGCGCCATCGTGGTGCCGCCAGCGCCCGCCGCGAGCAGCAGAACCGCTAGGGCTATGCGAATGATTGTACGCCCCTTCATTATTGCTTCTCCACGAGCGTCGGATCCTTCAACGCCACCTTTTCACCCGTCGCGAGTCCGGAGGAGACTGCCACCTGCTCCTCATTGCGATGGGCCACCTGCACGGCGCGCGGCAAAAACTTTGCGCCCGAAAGCACGTACACCACTGGTGTGCCGTTCTGGCTGAAAACCGCCCCGGCCGGAATCAGGATTGACGCGGCATAGCGATTGACCGCTACGCGCCCATTGCCGTTCATGCCGGGACGCAGCCGCCCGTCCTTGGTGTCCAGACGCAACGTCACATCGAAATTGCGCGGGGGCGGCCACGTGGAAAAATCCACTTTGGCCAGCGCACTGATTTGGGTGATGTGCGCCTGGAACTCGCGGTCCGGCACGGCGTCAAAACGCACGGTGGCCGATTGACCCGCCTGGATGCGCCCGCGATCCACCTCGTCAATGCGCGTATTCACTTGCAGGGTGGAGAAGTCGGGAAGCTCGGCGATGGGCGCCATGTGCCAGGCCATGTCGCCCTGGCGAAACTCCGGCGCCGAGTCCCAGTTGAAGCCGCCGGCGCGATGATTCTGCAGCAGCGTCACCACGCCGTTGTCGGTGGCGCGCAGGGTCATGGTGGCAATATCCCTTTCCGCCCGCTGCACGTCTGCCAGAGCCTTGGCGCGCTCCTGCACTTTGGCGTTGATGAGCGACTGCGAACCGGCCTGGTCGGATTTCTGCTTGGCCTCCTCCTCGTGAAGTTTCTGCTCGGCGTCGGCCAGCGCCAGCTTCTTCTCGGCGCCATCGATGGGGGAAAGAATTTCCTGCTCGCTCACGTCCAATTTGGCGCGCTCCACGTCGTAGCGGGCCTTGAGAAGGTCGGTGCGGTCCTGCTCGTCCAGCAGGCGGGCCTTGGCGCGCTCCTGCGCAATCTCCGCTTCCGCCTGCTTCATGTCGGAGCGCCGCGTGTTGAGCGTGTCGACTGACTTGGAGGTATCAAACTGCACCACCACGTCGCCCTTTTTCACCGCTGTGCCGGTTCTGGCCAGCTTGACGATCTGAACATCGCCGGCCACCGAGGGAGCGTTCAGTACAACGGACTTCTCCGCCACCACGCGGCCGTGGAATTGCACGGTCTCAACAAACTCACCGCGCTGCGCTTCGACCGTGGGAATGGCCGGCACCGCGCGGGAGTGGCGGACCGCTCCAAACGTAACCACCGCCACCACCACGAGGCCCGTGATGATGACGACAGCGCGATGCCGCGACCAGGTTTTGGCCAGCAAGGTTAAGAGCATTCGTCAATTCCCGAAGAGTCGAACCCACTGCAAGTCAAAAGGCAAAGTGCAAAATGCAAAAGTGAAAGACCTGCGCCGCACTCCCTTGCCGGCGCGATTCTGAGATCAAACATTTTGACTTTTGCATTTTGCACTTTGCCTTTTGACTTGCTTTTGTTCTTCGCGATTACGGATTCGTTTTCACCACGTCTCCATCTTCCAGGCCGGAGAGCACCACGGCCTCCAGATCGTTTCTGAGTCCCAGGGAGACGAGCCGCTTCTCAAAACTCATCCCGTGCTTGACCGAGGCGTAGGCCTTGCCGTGATCCATCATCAAGGCGTCGCGAGGCGCCAGCAGGACGTCGGGCTGCCGCTCGAGTTCCACGTCCACGGCGGCAGAGAGGTCGGGTAGCAGGCGCGGGTCGGAGTCCTGCACCGCGAACGTCACGTTGAAACTATGGACCGAGGGTGACAGGGTGCTTTGCGTGGCAATGGCGCCGAGATAGTTCACCGATCCTCTCAACACAAGGTCAGGAAAGGCGTCCAGACGCACTTCCACCGGTAGGCCGATGCGAATGAAGGGGAAGTCCACCTGATTCGCGCGCGCCGTCACCTGCATCGTCAACGGATCCACCACCTGCATGAACGACCATCCCGGATAGATCTCATCGCCTTCCTGCGGAAGACCGAACGAGCCGCTCTTCCACGTAGCATTCAGCACTACCAGGCCGTTCAGGGGCGAATGGATCACCATGCGCTGGGCATTCATCTGCGAGTGAAGCATCTGCGCACGAGCCTTGTCGCGCTGGATCTCCAGGTCCTTCAGTTGGGTTTGGCGTGCCCGCTCCTTCAGGTCGAACGTCTCGCGAAGCTGCTTCACGGTGGCTTGGTCTTGTTCCAGCATCAGGCGGTTGCGGTCGGCATCGATGCGGGAGACGATCTCGTTCTTTTTCATTTCCAGTTGCGATTTTTGATACTCGTCCTCCGCCGCTTTGAGGTCTGTTTGGTCCTTGGCGAGGTCAGCCGCGTTGTCAGCCTGCTGCTTTTTGATCTTGTCGAGGAAGTCGAGGTAGTCAGCCTGGCTGTCGCGGAATTGCTTGAGTTGGTCCTGCTGGTCAAACTCCGCCAGCACGTCGCCCTGGTGAACGCGCGTTCCGGCATGGGCCAGTTTGACCAACACCATGCGCGACGATACTCCGGCCAGGCGAGGCGCCTGCACCACGTACGCGTGGACGGCTTCCGTTGTGCCGGTGATGCGGATGGTGCGGATGAAAAGTCCTCGCTTGATGACCGTCGATGACGGTTCAGCAGCGTTGACCACATGTTTTTTGGCCAGGAAGCCTGCGAGCAGCAAAACCAGGACAGCAGGGATAGTCCACCACAGCGCTTTGGCACTCCACCGGTGCATACTCCTGATGAACGCATTCTCGGCGTGGACTTGCATAAGAAATCGTGACGAAGACAGTAACGAGACCAGTTTGTATCAGGTAAGATGCGGAATCCCAGAAAAGGTTAGCCAAGACTCCGTCGGGTTGACTCCGTGCGAAGAGTAGTACTTCACTGGTATGGATGCAAGCAGTTTGGAAGCGAGAATGCGCGTGGAAGCTCGGAAGCCCCCCCTTAGCACGGGCGACGCACCCGAGCGAGGATGCTGTTTTGAAGACGGCTGGGATTGCGTCGCTGACGTTCACGCGCCAGCGGGTTTGGCCTCGCCTTTTTCGATGGGAGCGTCGATCAGGTTGCCCCATTCCGTCCAGCTTCCGTCGTAGTTGCGGACCTTTTCAAACCCGAGGAGGTATTTCAGTACGAGCCAGGTGTGCGAACTGCGCTCGCCAATGCGACAGTAGGCCACCGCTTCCTTGTCGGGGCGCACGCCCTGCGCTTCGTAGAGGGCTACGAGTTCGTCGTAAGGTTTGAACGTTCCGTCCTCGGCCACCGCTTTCGACCACGGGACATTGACGGCACTGGGAATGTGCCCGCCGCGCTGCGCGGTTTCCGTCATTCCCGGAGGGGCAATGACTTTGCCGGTGAACTCGTCAGGCGAACGCACATCAATAAGGTAGGATTGCTTGCCGGAGAGGATTTGGAAGATGTTATCCCGCCGGGCACGCAGGCTGGTGTCCGCAATGCTCGCGCGGTATTCCGTGAGCTTAATGGCGGGCAAGTCCGCCGTCAGCGGCCTTCCCTCCAGTTCCCACTTCTTGCGGCCACCGTTCATCAAACGCAGGCTCTTCTGCCCATAAATCTTAAATTGCCAGAAAGCGAAAGCGGCGAACCAGTTGTTGTTGTCGCCGTAGAGGACTACGGTGTGATCATTGCCAACGCCCGACGCGCTGCATAATTCCTCAAATTGCCGCGGGTTGGGAATATCCCGCCGAATGTTATCGTTAAGCTGGGTCGTCCAATTCCATCCAACCGCATTTCGGATGTGACCTTTTTCGTAAGCGCTGGTGTCAACGTCCACTTCTACAAGCCGAACATTTGGGTCATCAGCATGCGCAGCTACCCATTCCGTGCTCACCAGTACTTCCGGGTGGATGTAATCGGCCATGTTGGGCAACCTCCTGTTGGAACCTGCGTTGCGCCTCTCGTCGCTTTTAGTTGGGGAGAGGCCGAAATGCATACTGGGGGCGACTTCAACACCACGTACGACGTCGCCTTCCGAGGATGTACTGAGCGGCTGGATCTGGAGTCCGTGTCATACCGTACATAACTTTTACCACGGCCCATCGCGGCTTGGCAACATTCTTCCGCAAACGCTAATACCTTCGTAAGACTCGTCGGCGATCCTCTCGGATTCGTCGGCAACGGCGAGTTCTGATTAAGCCTGTTATCCACCGCGGTGTCGCGATATTCGGCCGGAGTATGACAAAAAAACGCTGGAAAATTCGCAAGTTATTGATCCGGCGAAAGCAAGACTGATTCACAGCGCGGTGGCAGGCCGACGCCGCAGAAGCGAAACTCGTCTGACGGGCCGCACCACGCAGCATTGAGCTAACTTGATGGAGATCCAGTGCTTTGCCACCATTTGGTCCGTCGGTCGCAGACTCGTCCACTGACGGGCTGAAGCTAAGCTCGCCGCCGCAGTCTCAAATTGACCCACTGTCCGCCGCGCGGTAGTGTCCCAATTCGGAGGTGGCGCCGACCTTTAGAGCCTGCCCTTAGCTTGCCGAAGGGTCGGCACATGCCGGGCTAAAGCCCAGAGGCACCTCTCAAATTTTGACACTGCCGACACGGCGACAATTTGACTCCAACTACCGAAATTTGTTATAGATAGATTGAGCGATGCACCGGGCAGGGTGCGTGGCGACCCCGATTTGTCGCTCAAACGACAGAAATAAAAAGACTTAGGCCCATGGAGCGTGACGCTATGGCGAGGACAGGAAAAGCTGCGGCCGGGGTGCGGTCGGCACTTGTGCGGAAACGGAACGGCTCGTCTTCGAAGGTTCGGTCGCGACGCGCGGAGGCGGCACGACCCATTGAACGGGCGAGGTCGATCGCAGGACATAAAGGCCCAGTGTCACCACCAAAAATTCTTGCCGACGTGCACTATCAGACCGTCATTCGCAATTTTGCGATTGGCGTGCGAGCTTTTCAAAAACAGAATTATGGTCGCGCTGCGGAAATATTTGAAAAGCTTATTGATATTGACACCCGAGAGGTAGCCGAGCGCGCGCAGTTGCATTTGCGCCTCTGCCGGCAGCGGACCGGCCGCGTCGCTCCCGGGCCCAAGTCTGCCGAGGAGCATTATGCCTTGGGAATCGCCTGTCTGAATGTGCGCAACCTCGGCCAAGCGGTCGAGCACTTGAGCAAGGCTGACAAAATCAAGCCCAATCAGGATCACGTCCAATACGCCCTGGCGGTTTCGCACGCTCTGGGTGGTAACAACGACGCGGCCTTCGCGCATCTTGAGGCGGCGTTCACCTTGCGCCCGGAAAACCGCATTCATGCGCGTCGCGACGAAGACTTTCAGGGTCTGGTTGCTGATCCCCGGTTTCGCCGCCTGATCTCTCCGGCGACAAATTGACGATTGACGATTGTCGATTGACGATTGATGATTAGGTTGCCTCGCGAAATGAGCCGAAGCTTGGCGATTGCTCGATTCTTCCGGTCGAAAATCGCCAATCATCAATCTGCAATGCCATGAAAGTTGTCGCCATCGGTGGCGGTACGGGTTTGTCGACGCTTTTGCGCGGCCTGAAGCATCACGTCGCTCAGCCCGGACGCCCTGCCCAACTTCGGCCTCTCATCAGGCGCCTCAGCGCCATCGTCACGGTGAGCGACGAGGGCGGCAGTTCCGGCCGCCTGCGGCGGGACTTTCGCATTCTTCCCCCCGGTGACATTCGCAACTGCCTGGTGGCACTTGCCGAGGACGAGCAACTCCTCACCCAGATTTTCAATTACCGCTTCGCCAGCGGCAGGGGTCTGCGCGGTCACAGTCTGGGTAACCTTCTGCTAGCCGCGCTCACGGACCTGACCCACGACTTCGCCAAGGCGGTGCGCTTGTCAAGCGAAGTGCTGGCGATTCGGGGCGAAATTTTTCCCGCTACGCTTTCGGACGTTCATTTGGAGGCGACGCGGATCGACGGCCTGGTGATTCAAGGCGAGCGCAACATTACCCGCACCCGCGTCCCCATCCAGCGCCTGCACATCCTTCCCGCCGATTGCCAGCCGCTGCCGGAGGCGTTGGCGGCCATTCGCCACGCCGACCTGATCACCTTGGGACCCGGCTCCCTCTACACCTCGCTGATTCCCAATTTCCTGGTGCAGGGTATTGCCGAGGAAGTTGCCGCGTCGCGCGCCGTGAAGGTGCTGATCTCCAACCTCATGACCCAGCCCGGCGAGTCGCGAGGATACTCGGCCGCCGATCACATCCGTGCCCTCCGCGAGCACGCGACGAACATCAGTTTTGACCACATTGTGCTGAACACCGCACCGCTCTCCCCCTCGCTTCTCGGACAATATGCGGCGGAACGTGCCGCCCCGGTGGTGCCGGACCTTGATGCCGTGCGCAGTCTGGGCGTCAACCCGGTCTGCGCCAGCCTGCTGATCGAGGACCAGGTTGCCCGGCACGACCCTCGGCGCTTGGCCAAACTTGTGCTCTCCCTGGCGAAAAAAGCGCCGGCAACCGTGAGCTAATGCCGGCTAAAGGCTGTCGCCAAAATCGGCGCGGAATTTGCCCGCCAGCTTGGTCTGCCAGTCCGAAACCGGCGCCAGCCTGCCCATGAAGAATCGCAACACGGGCGGTTCTTCAATGAACTTAAGGCCGCCCACCAAAGCCCGGTTCTCATAAAGCCACGTGATGCGGTCGATCGCGTATTTCACCTGCGATAGCGTGAACACGCGCCTCGGCAGGGCCAGCCGCAGGAGTTCCATCTCCGCCAGGCGCTCGCTGCCGTCGGCGTTTCTCTGTTCCGACAACGTGCCCCGCTCCATGCCGCGCACCGCGCCGGCGATGTACATGGCCGCGCCCAGCGCTCCGGCGGGATACTCGACCTGGGGCACATGGGGGATGAATTCGCTGGCATTCAGGTGGCAGCCTAGACCGCCGGCCGGCGTGACCACGGGAATACCCCTGCGGTCGAGTTCGTTGACCATGTACTCGATGAACTGCGGTCCTTGGTTGATCACTTCTTCGTCCATCGTTTCCTCCAAGCCGACTGCCATCGCCTCCATTTCGCGGACAGACATGCCGCCGTAGGTCAGGAACCCCTCGAACAGCGGCACGAGGTTACGTAGGTTTCTGTAAGCCTTTTCGCTGTTGGTAATGATGCCGCCCCCGCGGGCCGCTCCCAATTTGCGCGCCGAAAAATAGATGATGTCGCACAGATTGGCGACCTCGCGCGTGATCTCGCGGATCGTTTTCCTCTTGCAACTCTCCTCACGGGTCTTGATGAAGTACAGATTATCCTGTAAGAGGCTCGCGTCCAGTACGAGCATAAGTCCGTATTCGTCGCACACCTTGCGGACGTCTTTCATGTTGGCAAGAGAAAAAGGCTGCCCGCCCACGAGGTTCGTCCCGGATTCCAAACGCACGAACGGAATCTTCTCGGGCCCGGTTTTCTCGATGACTGCCCGCAGCTTGGAGATATCGCTGTTCCCTTTGAACGGATAGGTGCTTTTGGTCTTAAGCCCCTCGTCGATGAGGACCTCATCCACCGAACCGCCGTACAAGGTGATCAGCGCCTTGGTGGTCGTGAAATGAAAATTGGTCGGAACAACGCTGCCCGGCGTGACATAGGACTTCGCCAGGATGTGTTCGGCTGCCCTCCCCTGATGTGCGGGCAGGAAATACCTTGTCCCGAAAATCTCGGTGAGTTTGTTGGCCAGCCGCGTGAACGTCGCTGACCCGGCATAGGCATCATCCGCGGTGATCATCGAAGCCAATTGGTTATCGCTCATGGCATTGACGCCGCTATCGGTCAACATATCCAGAAATACGTCGCAGTTTTGCAGCAGGAAGGTATTGTTCCCGGCCTCCGCGATGGCCTTCAGACGATCTTCAATGGGGATCAAGCGGAGCTTCTGGACAATACGAACCTTGTGCATCTCGAGAGGAATTCCCTCTCCGGTAAACATTTTTACGCTTGGCATTCTGACGCGCTCCTATATTTGTGCTGATTATGATGTAGAGAAATCTCCGTTCTGTTATTGGGGGATTACCTCTTCCGGACTATTTCATATTTTGGTATTTCCGAGGTTACGTCTAAACAAAATGTCTTACCCTACAATCTAGGAAAAAGCCGAGCATGATACCACAGCGCGCCTGGCTTTCGGGGCGGATTGCCCTCCCTCGCTGTCATTTTGAGCCTGAATTTCGGAGCCGATTCCCCCTCACTGTCATCCTGAGCTCCGCACTTCAGAGCGAAGGACCCCGGTATTTCGTCCTACCCCGGCGCGCGGAGGCGCGCTTTGGACTGCGGTCGCGAAGCTGCCGCATTCTCTGCCGCCTCCCGCTGCGTTGCCGACGTCGTTTGCTTGTGATTTCGTCTGCGGCCAGAAAAGAAGGCGGTAGCTGCGCGACCGCAGCCCTAAAGGCGCTTACGCGCCTCGCTTCTCACGTGCCAATGAAAAGGGTCCTTCGTCCCGATGAACTGCATCGGAACTCAGGATGACAGTGTGCGGGGGATTCGTATCGACTCTTCCGGCCGTCGTCAATGCCCGGGACCAGCGCCGATGGAATCGAGCTCGGCCATCACGTTCGAGGGAATTTGAACCTTCGCAGCCCTGAGATTTTCGCGGAGATGATCGAGGGAAGACGTTCCGGGGATTACCAGGATATTGGGCGAGCGCTGGAGAAGCCAGGCGAGCGCAACCTGCATGGGTGTGGCGCCGAGGCGCGCTGCGACGCTCGACAAGGTGGAGGACTGAAGCGGGGTGAACCCGCCCAGGGGAAAGAACGGCACATAGGCGATGCCATCCCGGGCAAGATCGGTGATCAGCGCGTCGTCGGCTCGATAGACGAGGTTGTAGTGGTTCTGCACGCAGACGATGGGAACGATCTTGCGGGCTTCGGCGATCTGCGTGGGCGTGACGTTGCTCAGGCCGATATGGCGAACCAGACCCCTTTGCCGGAGCTCGGCCAGAACCGTAACCGGCGCTTCAATCGAGCCCTCGACGGGTACCTCGATGCCAAGCATGCTGCGTAGATTGACCACGTCGAGCGTTTCCCGGCCGAGATTGCGGAGATTATCGTGCACGGCCGCGGTCAGCTCTTCGCGTGAGAACGCCGGGATCCATGATCCATCCTCACCGCGCCGGGCGCTGACCTTGGTCACGATCACCAGATCCTGGGAATAGGGGGACAGTGCTTTTCCTATGATCTGGTTGGTGACGTGGGGACCATAAAAATCGGCGGTATCGATATGGTTCACGCCGCTGGCCACCGCCTCGCGCAGAACTGCGATGGCTGCCTCCACGTCGCGGGGCGGTCCCCACACCAGCTTGTTGCCATCGCGCCCGGCGAGTTGCATGGCCCCATAACCCATGCGATTCACACTTATCGGTGTGCCCGGCAACTTGAAGCTATCGTTGAGATCGATCTGCTCCATGATTCCAGCCCTCCCGGTTGTATCTATCGCCCTCGCGAAAACGACTCTCCCACCAGTTCTTCACTCTTCTTCCAGAGCGCTTTCCCCTCTTGCTGTCATCCTGAGCCTGCCTTTTCAAGGCGAAGGACCCCCGTATTTAGTCCTACCCTGGCGCGACCTGCCGCGCTGCTCCCGGGCGCTCCCGCGCCCGGCTTCTCACGTGCAAATGAAAAGGGTCCTTCGCCTTGAAAAGGCAGGCTCAGGATGACAGCACCGTGGTAGGACGGATCAAGTACCTAACCCCGTCGCGATTCTCGTGATCATGCGGTCCGTAATGACTTGGCCGACGTGCCGGTTCTCGCAACATCAACCGCTGAGTCTCCTATCGTGCTTCGAAATACCGCATGTTCTCGAGATCCTGTGATGAGCCCGGGCCCCGTGGGGTTCCATCCCAATTGTCTTCGTGTTTGCGCGCTGGAGGCCGGCATATCCCATCCCACGAATGCTCCGAGCCAGCCAAAATGCCCCGCAGCCTCTTCCGGTGCGATGGAGACCACCGGCAGGTTGAGGCCTCGACCGATGGTCTCAGCGATATCTCGGACGTGCACTCCTTCTTCCGCGACCGCATGATACCTTACTCCTGCTTCTGCCTTCTCCAGCGCCAACCGGTATAGATGGGCAGTGTCGATGCGGTGAGCGGCCGGCCAGCGGTTGCGCCCCTCGCCGAGGTACGCCGAAACCCCCTTTTCGCGGGCGAGATGAATGGCATAAGTAATAAGACCTTGTTTGGCCGTGTCATGTACTTGGGGAAGCCGCACGATGGCCACACGGACGCCTCGATCTGCTACTGAGGCCGCCGCCTCCTCCGTAGCCGCACGCGGGATCACTTTCGAACTGACTTTCGCATCGTTTTCCGTGACGAGATGCCCTGGTCCTGCGTTCCCCATCCCCGTCCCGGAGGTGACGATCAGGAGCCTGTCCGAGCCGACGAGGGCGGACCCCAGAGCCTCAATGGCCCGCCGGTCGATCTCACAGTTCTCCTGGAATTTTGAGAAGTCATGAATGAACGCGGTGTGAATCACGCTGTCCGCTGCCGCCGCGCCCGTACGCAGGCTCTCCAGATCTTCCAGCGAACCGCGATGTACTTCGGCCCCGACCGCTTTGAGCCAGACGGCTGATGGCTCCGAGCGCGCCAGGCCGAGCACCTTGTGTCCCGCGCCGATTAACTCCTGAACGATGGTGGAGCCGATGAAGCCGGTCGCGCCAGTAACAAAGACACGCATGTTAAAATCCCCCCTTGGAGTTCAATTCTTCCCTCGTTGTCATCCTGAGCGCCGCTCTTCAGCGCGAAGGACCCTTTTCATTTGCACGGCGGCCTGCCGTGGCACGCCGGGGAAAGACGAAATACCGGGGTCCTTCGCCCTGAAGAACGGGACTCAGGATGACAGCTCACAGTTTGTATTCAGAGACAACAGGGGTCTTCCGTCTGCAATCACTTTCGCAAGAAAACAGGTCGCTTCGATGCGCCGCGTTGCCCCAAGAATTTGGAGACCCCAGATGCCGCCCTGAAGGGCGGCGTTAATTCGTCTTCGCCGCCTGCCCGGCCGCTAAATTGTGGCGTGCCAGCGCAGAATCATTAAACTGTTTGAAAAAGGCGTCGTACCGGCCGCCGGCTTCGGCAAAGCGCATGGCCTTCACCCGTTCCACGCAGACCTCTGTTGCTTCGGGCGAAGCCTTCAGAATCTGCATGACCTCGGCAATAAAATCTTTCAGCGGCATCGCGTTTGGATCTTTGGCCTGCTGGGTCCCCCCAGTTCGGTTTGAACATACGGCGGGATGATTTCGATAACCTGCACGGCGCTGTCTTTCAATTGGTAGCGTAGCGACTGCGTGTAGGAGTGAATGGCCGCCTTTGTGGCGCAGTAGGTGGGCCCCAGGGACAACGGCACCATCGCCAGTCCGGAAGAAACCGTCATGACCACGGGATGGGGCTGATTTTCGATGGCCGGAAGCAGCGCGGCATTCAGCCGGATGGGACCGAGGAGATTGGTCGCGACGATGGCCTCAGCCACGGCCGTGTCAGCGCTGCGGACAGATTCCAGTCTGGAGATTCCGGCGTTGTGGATGACGACGTTGAGCCCGGGATGCTCGCGCTTGATGTCTTCCGCAAACGACCGGATCGAGTCCGGGTCGGCGACGTCAAGCTGGGCGGCCTTCATGCCGGGATGGGCCGCTACCGTGGACGCAAGCTGCTCTTTCCTTCGGCCCGCGATGATGACCTGGTTTCCCTCCGCATAAAATGCTTCGGCAAGCCCGCGCCCTATTCCCGTGCCTCCGCCGGTGATCAAGACGGTATTTCCACTCATCTGCATAATGTTTTCTCCTCTCAGTGATGCCAAACCTGCCTACTCATTGAAGCCAAACCTGCCTGTTCATTGATGCTTGTCATCCCGAGCCTCGCTTTTCAAGGCGAAGGACCCCCGTATTTCGTCCTACCCATGCGCGCGCGGCATGCCGCGCGCGTTGGCACGACGCGCTCGCGCCGTGCTTCCTAACTGCAAATGAAAAGGGTCCTTCGCCTTGAAAAGCTAGACTCAGGATGGCAGCGCCGTGAGTGTGCATCTGCACTACGATTTTCGCGAATGGCAACGAGAACCCTTTCCTTAAACTGCAAATGAAAAGGGTCCTTCGCCTTGAAAAGCCAGGCTCAGGATGACAGCGCCATGAGTGTGCATCTGCACTACGATTTCCCCGAATGGCAACGAAAACCCTCTTCTTAAGATGCCGGAACTCCTAAGTGCCGAAGCGATAGGCCGGCACAAATTTGACAGTTGCGATATTGACGAGCCCCGATCTTTCTAGTAAAACGGAGAGTGTCTCCGTCTAGTAGATTACCGGAGACTGTCTCCGGTTACAAGATTTTTTTGTGTATGGCTACGAAAACTCCGAAACCCGCCCGACGCAAGCCGCGCACCGACGCACAGCGCAATCGGGAGCGCATTCTGGAAGTGGCGAAGCTGGCATTTACCCGCTTCGGCGCCAACACCAGCTTGGATGACATCGCCAAAACCGCGGGTGTGGGACCGGGAACTCTTTACCGCCACTTTCCTACACGCGAAGCGCTTCTGGAAGCGGTCTATAAGAAAGAGGTCGAAAAACTGGCGGCGGCACAGCGCGAGCTTTCCGCGAAGCTGCCTCCGGTGGAGGCGTTGCGGGCCTGGATGTTGCTCTTCGTTGACTACATCGCGGCCAAGCAGATTATCGCTCCGGCGCTGAATACCCTGGTGGGAGGGCCTTCGAAGCTCTTCGAGGCTTCCCGATCGCACATCCAGGGAGCGATCCAATCGCTGGTGACGCGCGCGATTGCGAGCGGCGATGTCCGGAAGGATCTTGAACCGTTCGACCTGCTGCGGGCGCTGATTGGCGTCTCCTACGTGGCGTCCAGTCCTGACTGGCCGCAAAGCGCCCGGCGCCTGGTGGACATTCTCATTACTGGTTCGCGGCCCCCAGGGAAGTAAGTGGCGATGGTCGCTGTCGCCCGCTCACGGAGATCACGTGGCGGCGCGCACGCCTGATTCAGTTGTGTGCAACACGGGATTCCGCATGAATGCCAAATCAAAACCGCTCCTTCAGGTTGCGCTCGATGTTTTGAGCACCCAACGGGCCTTGGAAATTGCCGGCCAAGTCCATCCTTTTCTGGACATCTTTGAGATTGGGACGCCGTTGATTATTGAAGAGGGCTTAGGCGCGCTGGAGGCCATCAAGACCAGGTTCCCCGACAAGAAATATCTGGCCGACCTTAAGATCATGGACGCAGGCAAAATCGAGGCGACAAGCGCGTTCAAACGAGGAGCTGACATCGTCACGGTGCTCGGCTGCGCTGACGATCAGACCATCCGCGGCGCGCTCGACGCTGCGGAGGCGCACGGCGGGCAGCTTATGGCTGACCTGATCAATGTTCGCGATCCGGTCGAGAGGGCAAGGGAATTGTCTGGCATGAAGGTACCCATTATCTGTCTCCATACGGCATTCGACCAGCGCGGCATGGGCAAGGACATTTTCCATCTCCTGGAAACAATCCGGCCCTTTGTGAGCTGTCAGTTGGCGATCGCCGGCGGACTAACGTCCGATGCGGTTGGACAGGCTCTGTCAAAGGGTGCCGACATTCTTGTGGTGGGAACTGGAATCATCGGCCAGCGTGACCCGCGAGCGGCCGCTCGCACCATCATGGAACAGCTCGAGGGCGGCAGCGGCCATTGATGCGGTCCTTCTCGATTTGGGCCATGCGTACTGGAGGCGCGAGAGGCACACATGACTTCCGGCATAAAGGATTCGGTTGCAGCGATCGTCAAAGAGATCGACGAGTGTTTGGCGAAAGTGCGCCCTGAAAGTTTGGCGCAAGTTCTTCAGGAGATCGTTGGAGCGAAGAAGGTCTTCCTTGCCGGCAAGGGACGCAGCGCCTTGGGAATCCGCGGATTCGCCATGCGCCTGATGCACCTCGGAATGGACGCCCACTTGGTCGGGGAAACCACCACTCCGCCGATCAGCGCCGGCGACTGCCTGATCATCGGCTCGGGTTCGGGCGCGACGCCCAGCCTGGCGGCGATTGCCGGGCAGGCAAAAGCCCTTGGAGCGGCGATCGTGCTTTTTACGATTGACTCCAATTCCCCGATTGGGGCGCTGGCCGACCGCACTGTGGTTATTCCAGCATATTCCCCTAAAGCGCGGAACTCCCCGAGCGGCCAGTCAGTGCAGCCGATGGGCTCGCTATTCGAGCAGTGTCTTTTTTTGGTGTTTGACGCATTGGTTATCGCTCTGATGCAGGAAAAGAATATAACGGCCTCAGAAATGTTCACGCGCCACGCCAACCTGGAGTAAACCCACCTCAAGCCACCGCGAAGTTGACGTTTTGTCCGCCCTGCGGGGTTCAGCCCTTCTCGCCTGCCGATCTGCCCAGCCCTGTCAGGTCCAAACGCCCATTCCCCGCGGGAGCCTACGTCACGGGTGAAACTTCCAGGTGTTCGGGGACGGCGGCCATGGCGCAGGAATCGCGGATGATCAGGTGGGGGTGGAAGACCTCCTGGCGGGGTGGGCGATCCTTGCCGCCCTCGATTCTTTCCAGCAGCAGTTCGACGGCTCGGCGGCCCATCTCCTGAGTCGGCTGATCGACGGTGGTCAGCGGCACGGGCAGGTGTTCGGTGAACCGCAGGTTATCGAAGCCCACCACCGAGACCTCCTGCGGCACCTTGATTCCCAGGTCGAACAGGTGCTTCATCACGACCATGGCCACGCGGTCGTTGCAGCCGAACAGCGCCGTGGGGCGGGGCGACTGGCGGAACAGGTTTTCCAGCGTGGCCCGGCACGCCGAATCGTCCAACGAATCGTAGGGCACCACGAAATGCGGCGCCACGGGCAAGTCGTTGTGCGCTATAAAGCGGTGGTACTCGAGTTCGCGCGGATGGGGTTCTTCGCCCGGCACGGCGCGGCAGAAGGCCACGTGGCGGTGCCCGAGTGAGAGCAGGTAGCGCATGATCTGGTCCACGCCGGCGCGGTCGTCCACCATGACGCTGTCGCAGGCCACTTCCGCCGGCGAGCTGAACAGCACCACGTAGGGAATGCCCGCCGCATTCAGCAGGGATACGGCCGCCGGCATGGGCAATTGCGGGTCGTGGGCCAGAATCACCCCGGAGACGGGCCGGCTGGCCAGGTGCTGGATGTGCAGTTCCTCCTGCGCCAACTGGTGCCACGAGTTGCACAGCAGCAGGTGGTAGCCGCGGTGCAACGCGCAGTATTCAATGGACTTGGTCAGTTCGCTGTAGAACTGGTCGGTAATGTCGGGTTGCAGCAATCCGATAATCTGGCGGCTCTTGGGCAGGGCTTTCTCATCCTGGCCGGGCACGGCAACGCGCGTCCCGATGCCGGGGTGGATGACCAGCACGCCGTCGGCCACCAGCGGGTCCAGCGCCTTGCGCAGCGTGGGACGGGAGATTTTGAATTCCTCGGCCAGCACCCGCTCCGGCGGCAGGAAGTTTCCCGGCGTGTAGACTCCATTTTGAATCCGGAGGGTCAGTTCGCGGTGGACTTGCTCTTTTTTTGACATGCCAGCGGTCCGTGTTCGATGGCGCATCGACCGTCGAGTATAGCAAGAAAGCGGGAAACGCAGCAGGAAAAATATTTGTGACCGGTAATTACCGGTAAACTTCCCGTCTACGCTCCCGAACAGCCCAGGCGAAAGTCCCAAAAACCTCCGGCCAATTTCGACCAGTTTTCAAGCCGAGCCACTTTTCTCGCGCAGAGACGCTGAGGCGCTGAGCAGGCATTAAAAGGAAAAACGACGCCCTACCGCCAATTCATAGATGATCTCTTCCTTCTTCATTTTCATCTTTCCTCTGCGCCTCAGCGTCTCTGCGCGGGTTACGGGGTTTGTTCTTCCAGGCCATTCACGGCTCGGACGATGCCTTCCTTCATCAGTGGGGCGCCGAAACTAAGGATGTAGCCCAGCTTCAGACCGGTTAGCCGCAAATAGGTCTGGATCTGTTTGCGATGGGCCTTATTGATCAGCGCAAGCGACTTCAATTCTACAATCACCTTATCGGCGACCAGCAGGTCGGCCCGGAAGGCCTCCGCGAACGAGATTCCCTTGTCAACAATCGCGATGGGAACCTCGCGTTGCGTCGGCAATCCACGGGCGTTCAGTTCATGGGCCATCACGATCTCATAGACCGACTCCAGAAGCCCCGGCCCCAACTCGCGATGGACTTCGATAGCAGTTCCGACCACGATCGTGCCGATCCCGTTTTCCGTCATAACGATTATCCTCGCGCAGAAACCAAAGAAATAGCTCGCGCAGAGCCGCAAAGGCGCAGAGAAGGGAGAACGAAAGAAAGAGCAAGACTCCCGAATCCAAACTGGCAACGCATCAGCCCAAGCTTCTTCCTTCTCATGTCTTCTCTTTTTATGTTTTCTCAGCGCCTCTGCGTCTCTGCGCGAGATATTACTTCTTTCCTCCCACCGTATCGTCAACAATCGTCATCGTGTCGTTGCCGAAGATGCCAGAAGACACTCAGGCCGCAAGGCAATGTCTCCGCCGCCCAGCGGGTGTATGATATCTTCACCGCCGGAAACTGGAATAACAAAGACGTGTATAGGCTCACGATCGTCCCCCTTGAATTGAGCGTGTGAGCTTGAGAAGAGGGGAACGAAAAGGTGGTAGCGCCCAGCTCGCGCAGTTCAGGCGAAGCGAAAAGGATGCATGCCGATGGCAAACGAACCGGTTGTTTATCTGCGCGGACAGTTCATGCCCGCCTCCGAGGCGAAGGTCTCGATCTATGATTTCGGGATCGTGCTGGGCGCCACGGTGACCGACCTGATCCGCACGTTCAAGCATCGTCCCTACCGGTTGGAAGACCACGTGCGCCGTTTCTACGATTCGTGCAAATACGCGCGTATCATGCCTCCCATCACGCCGGCGGAAACCGCGCGGGTGACGGAGGAATTGATTGCGCGCAATGCCGCGTTCCTTGCCCCGGAAGAGGATTTGGTGGTGGTGTACTTCATCACCCCTGGCGAAAACCTGGTCTATGCCGGGTCCGCCGCAGCCAGCCCTTTGACGCAGCCGACCTTCTGTATTCATTCGTTTCCACTGCCCGTCCAGCTCTTTCGCCGGCTGTTCACGGACGGCGCGCACTTGGTGACTCCGTCCACGCGGCACGTCCCGCCACAGTGCGTCGATCCCAAAATCAAGAACCGCAGCCGCCTGCATTTTTGGCTGGCGGAGCAGGAAGCCCAACTGGTGGACCCGTCCGCCATGCCTTTGCTGCTGGATCTGGGCGGAAACCTGACCGAAACCGGCGGCGGCAACGTGTTGGTGGTGAGAGACGGCACCGTGCTCTCTCCCAGCCCACGCAACATCCTGCTGGGAATCAGCCGCAAGGTGGTCACGGAACTCTGCCGCAAACTGGCCATTCCCTTCGCCGAGCGCGACCTGCAAGTGCACGATGCCATAACCGCGGACGAAGTCTTGATCAGCACCACGCCCTATTGCCTGGCGCCAGTGGTGAAATTCAACGGCGTCACCGTGGGCGATGGGAAGGTGGGCGGGCCGGTGTTTGAGCGCCTTCTGGCTGCGTGGAGCGAAGAAGTCGGCCTCGACATCCGCGCGCAGTTCTTGGGCAGATAACCCACCAAATTATTTCCCTCTGGTATTCACAGGATAACTCAAGACATCAAAAATATGCTTGACTTGCGGTAAGTGCTCTGGTAAAGAGAGGCCATCCGCTTTACTCTTTGGCTTGGGGGCAGACCATGAGATGCGTCCGTTGTGTGGTGATGGCAGCAATTTGGCTGGTTTTGGGGGCCCTTCCACTTTTAGCCCAGACTTCCACGGGAAGCATTCTGGGTATTGTTCGCGACAGCAGCGGGGCGGTGGTGCCTGGGGCGACGGTGCGGGCCGTCGAAGTTAGCACGGCCGTGCCGAGAAGCGCGCAGAGCAGTGACTTGGGATACTTCGAAATCCTCTTCCTTCCGCCCGGTGTTTACCGCATTGAAGCGGAAAAGGCGGGCTTCGAAAAGTTCCTCCAGACTGACATCAAGCTGGATGTGGCGATGAAGCTGGAAATTGACGTCACCTTGCAGGCGGGCAGTGTGCGCCAGACGGTGACGGTGAGCGGCCAATCGCCCTTGCTGGAAACCACCTCGTCTTCGACCGGACAAGATGTCGTAAACCAGCAACTGGCCAACCTGCCCTCGTCGAATCGCAACTTGATGCAGATCGCGACGGCGCTGCCCGGGATAGTTGCTCTCTCGGCGACGGCCGCGCCAGCCACGTCCGGCTCGGTGGGCTTCGGCAACTGGGTGGCGTCCGGAAGCGTGTCCAACACCAACGAGTTCATGCTCGACGGCGCCACCGCCATCATGGCCAACATGAACGGCCTTTCGATCATTCCCACGCTGGACGCGCTGCAGGAATTCAAGATCCAGACCAACGGCCTGCCCGCCGAGTTTGGGCGCACGGGCGGGGCGGTGCTCAACGCGGTTTACAAGTCGGGCTCCAACGCGCCGCACGGCGAACTCTACGACTACGCCAAGAACCGCGTCTTGAACGCCAACACCTGGGCAAACAACAAGGCCGGTCTTAAGACGACGTTCACGAACGTCCAGACCTTCGGGGGAACCATCGGCGGGCCTATCGAGATTCCCAAGATCTACAACGGCCACGACCGCACGTTTTTCTTCTTTAACTTTGAAGGTTACCGCGACGTCCTGCCCGGGCAAATTCTGACCACCGTCCCGACGGCGATGCAGTTGCAGGGCAATTTCTCCCAGACCTACAATTCCAGCGGTGCTGAAACCATTATCTACGATCCCACGACGGCGGCGCTGGTTCCCGGTTCCACGACGCAATATGCGCGGCAACCCTTCTCGGGAAACATCGTCCCGTCCACCGAGATCAATACGGTGGCCGCCAACATCATCAAGTATTATGCGGCGCCGAACTATCCCGCTTCCAACGCTTTCACCAATGCCAACAACTACCTGGTGAATCCGGCGGGATATGACCGCCAGAATGAATGGGCGTTGAAGATCGACCACAACCTCAGCAACAGTTCGCGGCTGTTCGCCCGCTACGCGCAGAGTTCGCAAGGCGGGGGCGCGGCCAACGTATTCGGGGCCACTCCCTCCTGCTCCACGTGCCTGGTTCACACCAACCCGGCGGGCGATTACTCACCGCGCGGCGGCGGCTCCGACCTGTTCGTCTGGCCCAAGAACTTTGTGGCCGGCTATACCCAGACGCTTTCTCCCACCCTGCTGCTGGACCTGCGGATGGCCGTCAACCGGCAGTTACTTACCCGTATTCCCCAGTCCACCGGTTTTAACGTCACCTCGCTCGGGCTCCCGAAATCGCTTGCGCAGTATCTGTACTGGGATCAGTTTCCCGCGATAACGATCCAGAACTACCTGGGGCTCGGAACCTATTCGAACGGCGACCTGATCGGCCGCGGCGACACCACTATCGCCACGGAGGACAGCCTGACGAAAATCCTCGGCCGCCACACGCTGAAGATGGGCGCGGACTTCCGCCAGTTCCGCTACGACGAATTCCAGGTGAGTGATGAGTCCACGGCGTTCAGCTTCGACACCAAGTGGACGCAACAGAATCCCTTTACCGCGACCACCAACTCCGGCTACGGCCTGGCGTCGTTCCTGCTGGGGCTTCCCACCAGCGGCGATGTCATCAAGCCGAATGCGGACTCCATCCAGTTCTACTACGTCGCCGGGTATATTCAGGACGATTGGCGGGTCTCGAACCGGCTGACCCTGAACCTGGGCTTCCGCTACGATGTGGAAACACCCTACACCGAGCGCTTCAACCGCATGTCCTATTTCGATCCGACGGCGAAGTCCATCGCCACGAACTACGTGGCGTCGGCGATCGGCGGGCTGGCGTTTCCGGGCGTAAGCGGCAACAACCGCTATCGGCAAAACCTTAAATTGTGGAGGCCCGGCCCCAGGATCGGACTCGCCTACAAGATGCCGGGGTCGATGGTGATGCGGGCCGCCTATGGCATCCTCTACCAGCCGAGCCTGGACATTAATGGTTACGGCTCCTCACCGTTTGGCGACTCGCCGTGGCTGGCCACGACGTCGTACGTCAACAGCACCAACGGCGGCCTGACGCCCTCCGGCTCACTCAGCAATCCGTTCCCGACGGGCTTCCTGACAGCTCCCGGCAGCTCGCAGGGGGCCTCCGCGCTGCTGGGAACCGGCATTGCCGATCAGTTGAAAGACCTGCCCATCACCTATATCCAGGAGTACAACGCCGGCTTCCAGAAGCAGTTTCGATCCTGGCTGTTCGATGTCGGCTATGTGGGTTCGCACGGCGTGCACATCGCCATGCAGGTGCCGATGAACCAATTGCCCGTCAGCGACTACACCATGGGCAACGCCCTCAACACCCAGGTGGCCAATCCCTTCCTGGGCATGGTCAGCATCGGGACATATGCCAACGCGACCTTGAGCAAGGGCCAACTGCTCGAGCCCTATCCCCAATTCTCCGGCATCACGAACCAGGACGAGAATATTGGCTCCTACGAGTACAATTCCCTCCAGTTCAAGGCCGAGCAGCGCTTCGCCAACGGCGTGGGGATTCTGGCGTCGTTCGTCTGGGCCAAGGAGATCGGTGATGCGGCGAGCCTTTACTACAACACCGGGGATCCGGTGCAGAATCGAGTACAACCTGAGGGCGGAACGGACCTTGAATCCCTACAACATTCCGCGCCGTCTGACGCTGGATTGGCTGTGGGAACTTCCCATCGGCAAGGGATACCGGTACCTCAACGGCCTGCCCTCCAGCTTGAATCGTCTGGTCACGGGGTGGCAGGCAAACGGCATCCTGGTGCTCCAAGACGGATTTCCCCTGGTGATTACCAACTCCTCGAACGTGGTGGGATTCGGAGCGGGGTCTCGTCCCAACAATAACGGGCAGTCCGCGCGCCTGCCGAGTTCGCAGCGGACGCCTGCCAAGTGGTTCAATACGTCTGTGTTCTCTCTGCCGTCAGCGTACACGTTCGGGACACAGGGGCCGACTTCTTCTGACCTGCGTGGACAAGGCATCAACAGTTGGAACGTGTCGCTGGCCAAGCGCACGCCCATTCGCGAAAGATATGAATCTGGAATTCCGCGCGGAGTTTGACGACTTCTTCAATCATCCGCTCTGGGCCAGCCCGGGTACCACGGTAAACACGAACACATTCGGCGTGGTCGGCTCCAAGACCGGAAACCGCATTGGGCAGCTCTCGCTGAAGCTTTCCTTTTAATCATGCGCAGGAATACCTGGCACGCAAAGGAGGGGAGGCAGGTTGGACCTCCCCTCAAAACCCTGTACCAAGTTGTGCCGGAGGATCAGGCGGGCAACCGGCATACCCCTGGACTGCTGGCGGGGGCGACAACGCCCGCATACTAACAAGAGGTGACTCAATGAGAACAAGCAAACTGGATGGAAAAACCTACGACGTGATCGTGTGTGGCGGGGGAACCGCCGGAATCGCGGCGGCGTGCGGGGCGGCGAAGACCGGCGCCACCACGCTGCTGCTCGAACGCTATGGCTTCTGCGGAGGCACGCCGGCCGTAGCGATGATCCCTTCGCTCGATGCTTCAAAAAACTGCCAGGATACTTCCATTCGAGTTGTCGGCGGCATCAACCGGGAACTTCTGGATGAAATCGAAAGCATGGGCGGCATGGCCACGCCGGATAATCCGCCGGAAGCGCTGGTTTTTCACCCGGATTACATGAAGATTGCCGCCGACCGGTTGCTCAAACGGCACGCGGTGGACGTCCTCTATTACGCCACGGTGGTGGACGTGGCCATGCACGAGAACGTGATTACGGGAGTGGAGGCGGCACTGCGCGATGGGCGCGCGCGGTTCTGGGGAAAGTCGATCGTGGATGCCACCGGCGACGCTGACATCGTCTTTCTTTCCGGCGCGCCGTGGCGGCACGATTCGGACCTGGAAGCCCTCACCTATCATTTCCGAGTGGGTGACTTGGCGGGCCATTTGAACTGGCGGGAACTGGAGAATGCCTGCCGCCGCGCCATGGATGCCGCGTTTGAGAAAGGATTGATTGAGCGCTACGGTGGTCCGTGGGTGGTCCGCGTCGCCGACAGTGAGTTTTCCGTGAATGCCACGCGGGTGTTCGGCAGCCCGGTTGACCCGGTGGAAATCACCGCGTGCGAAATACAGGCGCGCGAGGACATGCTGGCGATCTTCAAAATCCTGCGGGAAGGCATTCCCGAATTGCGAAATTCCTATATCATTTGTGGCGCAACACAACTACATCTGCGCGAGAGCCGCAAGATGATCGGCGAGTACGTGCTGGAGGAGAAGGAGGTGCTGGGGGCGGCACGCTTTCCTGACGCCATCGGCGTGGGAGCGTGGCCGATTGACATCCATCCCACCGACGGCTTCGTGGGTGTGCACCCGCACAAGGAGAGTCCTCCCCAGCCGTACGAAATCCCTTATCGTTGCCTGGTACCGCTGGAAGTGGAAGGATTGCTGGTCGCCGGGAAGCCGATTTCAAGTACGCACCGCGCCCACGGCTCCACCCGTCAGCCCGGAACTTCCATGGCCACGGGTCATGCTGCGGGGGTGGCATCGGCGCTGGCGATCAAAACCGGCCGTAGGCCCCGCGAAGTGGACGTGACGCTTCTGCGCGAGGAATTGCTCCGGCAAGGCGCCATCATCAACGTACCGGACCCGGCTTACCAGATGCAGACCGGAGGCGGACCCGCATGAACGCGCAAAGCTCGTTGCAGGTGGCAATGGTCGGTTGCGGCGGGGTGGCGCGCCGCTATCGCAAGACCTACGCCAGCTTGCCGAATGTGAAGGTGGCGGTAGCGGTTGACATCGACGAAGGATGAAGCGCGCCAGGCGGCCCAGGACGTCGGAGGAGCACGCCCCTCGACGCGCTTTGAAGACGCTCTGGCCGCCGGGATCGACGCCGTGGTGCTGACCACGCCCAATGACCTCCACGCCCGACAGGCGATTGCCGCTTTGGACGCCGGCAAACACGTGCTGCTGCAAAAGCCCATGGCGCCCACCGTGGCCGAGTGCGACGCGATTCTTGCGGCCCAGTGGCGCTCCGGCAAGACGTTAGGCATTTACATGAATCTGCTGGATCACCCGCTCTTCCACGATTTTCATCGGATGGTGCGGGAGGGCTACCTGGGGAAGATCGCGTTGTACAGCGCGCGTCTGGCGCATCGCGGCGGATTGCAGTGGGCGGGAGCCGACAAGAATTGGCGCGCTTCCCGTGCTCGCACCGGAGGCGGCAGCTTCATCCAGCTTGCCGTTCATTATCAGCACGTCATGCGAGTCGCTGCTCGGCACCACGGTGACGCGAGTACAAGCTTTCAGCCGCAATGTGGCCTGCCCGCAGCTTGAAGGCGACGACTTGATGCTTGCGCAATATGAACTGGCGAGCGGCGCGCTGGGGGAAATTCAGACGGCGTGGTGCGTGCAGGAAGAGCATGTCTCGGTGTTGGGGACCAAGGGCTCCATTCATTATCGTGATAACCGCCGGGTGGAATACGTGGGAGAAGGCGGGCCGTTCCAAGGCGAGGTTCTGACCTTGCGCGGCGACGGCAAACCGGAAGTGGTGGAGGAGTGCCTGGCGCCGGAGTGGGACGATGCCCGCAACGCGCACAACCAGCACCGCCGATTCTTCGAGGCGCTGCTGGCGGGGCGGCCTCCCGACGTGACCGGCGAAGAGGGCAGGGAAGACGTACGCCTGGTGGAGGCTTGCTACCGGGCCGCGAAGGAAGGGAAGGCGCAAGCGTAGGGAAGGGGTGCGTCAATGAGCAATATGGACCGGCGAGCATTCCTGCAAACCGCGATGGCTGCGGCGATGGTGGCTGAGGCTCCAGCGATCGAGGCGGCAGACCGTGCCGGCGCGGAGAAGTTGAACTGCGATGTCTTCGTGTACGGCTCAACGCCCGGTGGTTTTGCCGCCGCCGTGGAGGCCGCCCGCCGTCGGTGCGCAGGTGGTGTTGGCATGTCCCATGAGCCATCCCGGGGGAATGGCGGCCAGCGGCCTCTGCACCACCGATGCCATCAGGCCGCAGTTGTTCGGCGGAATGGTCACCGAATTCATCGGCAATGTGCGCGCGGAATACGTCAAGCTCCTGGAAGGCAGACCGGAAGAATTCAAACTCATCAAGGACGGCTGGTTCTATGAGCCGTCGGTGGCCGAGCGTATTTTCCGCCGTATGCTGGAAGCGGAGGAGCAGCGATTGCGGTGGCTTCCCGCGCATTGGCTGGACCGGGCTACCATTAAGGACCGCCGCGTTACCGAGGTGGAACTGGAACGTAAGGATGGCAGCCGCGTGGTGGTGTCCGCCCGCACTTTTATCGATGGCACTTACGAAGGCGACCTCGCCGCCGCCGCGAAAGTGCCTTATCGCGTGGGCCGCGAAGGGCGCGAGGAATACGGCGAGCCGTTCGCCGGCATTTTCTTCATGAACTTGCACACGCTTAAGCAGGTCTTCACCCCTGATACCGGCGAGTCTTCCATTGCAATCCAGGCTTACTGCGAACGCAACGTTTTCACCGACGATCCGGAGCAGCGCCTGCCGGTGGAAAAGCCCGCCACCTACGAGCAGCATCTGCAAGACTACGTGCCGCTGCTCGATGACTTTGCCACCGGGCGCGTGAAGCAGTGGGATTGGGGAACACCGCTTCCCAATCGCAAGTACCAGATGAACGGCGACATTGCCGCGCTGACCAGTATGAATTGTCCCGGCGCCAGTTGGGCGTGGCCCGAGGCAGAAAGACGGTACCGGGAGCGGCTGGAGCAATTTCATCTGGACCACGCCAAAGGCCTGATTTACTTCCTGCAAAACGATACCCGGGTGCCGGATCATATTCGCGATCACATGAAGCAGATCGGGCTGCACCGGCAAGAGTTCCCGGATTCTGAACATTGGCCGTGGCAGGTGTATGTGCGGCAGGGACGGCGCATTGAAGGCCGCGGCATCGTGACCCAGCACAATTTCACGCGGGATCCGAAAACCAGACGCTCCCCGCGAGTCGAACAGCCGATCGCGATCGGCGAGTATCCCTTCGACGTACACCCTTGCCAGGACCGCCGTTATGCCGTTGATGGCCTTATGGAAGGAGTTATTTCCTACCATCGGAGCGGCGTGGATGCGTTGCACACGCCTGCGGAGCCCGGACAAATACCATACGGCGCCATGCTGCCGAAGAACCTTGATAACTTGCTGGTGCCGGTGGCGGTGTCGTCCACGCACGTTGCCATGTCGGTGATTCGCATGGAACCCGTGTGGATGACCCTCGGGCAGGTTGCCGGCGCCGCGGCGGCGCTGGCCCTGGAGCAGCACGTGGACCCGGTCCATATCGATCCCGTGCCGCTGCCCGGCACGCTGAAGATACCCGTCGATCCGTACGCGTAGGAGAGCCATCATGAGCGAAAAGGCGCTTGAGTCGAAGGTAGCCGTAATAACCGGAGCCGCACGTGGCATCGGCAAGGCGACGGCCCTGCGCCTGGCGGGAATGGGCTGCCGCGTGATTCTCTCCGGGCGCGACGCTGCCGCCCTTGACGCCGTGGCCCAGGAAATCCGGCAGGCTGGTGGCGAAGCGTTCGGCGTGGCGGGAGATTTATGCGAGGCCGACGTGCCGCAGCGGCTCATCGAGCAGGCGCGATCGAGGTTCGGGAGCTTGGACATTCTGGTGAACTCGGCGGGCGTGGCCAAGCACGCGCCCTTTCTCGACATCGACCTGGGGGACTGGCAGCGCATGCTCGACCTGCAACTGACCGCGACGTTTCGCTGCGGGCAGGCGGCTGCACGGGAGATGGTAGAGGCCAAGCGCGGCGGGAGCATTGTCAACGTGTCTTCTATTGCGGCCTCGATGGCGATGTACGGCACCGGGACGTACGCGGCGGCCAAAGGCGGCGTCTCTTCGCTGACGCGCGTGATGGCCGTGGATCTTGCGGGCTATGGAATCACGGTAAATGCCGTGGCGCCGGGGCCGGTGGCGACGGAGCAATTCCGTGCCGTCAATGACGAGAAGGCATTTCGGCAGCGCGGCCACGCCATTCCGCTGGACCGGTTGGCGGAGCCCGCGGAGGTCGCCGACGCTATTGCCTTCCTTTGCTCTCCCCAGGCACGCTACATTACCGGCCAGCTTTTGGTGGTGGACGGCGGGGCGTCCGCAGTGGGCTGCTACAGCTTTGTGACTTATAAACGACAAGAGGGGACCTAGGCACTGAAGATCGCTCTGCCGCGCGCCGAAAGGAACGACCGACCTCTCCGAGGGGAGAGGTCAACCGTCTCCTGACGGGCGGGTGAGGGGTCTCTTCCCAGCGGAGGGTGAGGACCCTCTGCCTATAAACCATGGACTCTCGGCGGACTCGCTGGTTCATCGTCGCGCTCCTGTTTGCCGCAACCACGACCAACTATGTCAACCGCCAGACACTCTCTGTATTGAATGATACACTCCGCCATGAGCTCCATTTTACCGACATCGGCTACGCCAATGTGGTCAGCGCGTTCCTGGTGTCTTACACCATCATGTATGCGGCAGGTGGGTGGCTCACCGATTACCTGGGCACCCGCCTGGGACTGGCGCTGAGTCTGGCATGGTGGTCCGTAGCCAGCATGCTGACAGGGCTTTCGCGGGGAGTGTTGTCGCTGGGCGTCTTCCGGTTCCTGCTGGGGATGGGTGAGCCGTGCGTCTTTCCAGCGGGGATCAAATCTTGCGCGGAATGGTTTCCGCCGGAAGAGCGGGCCCTTCCCGCCGGCATTTTTTCGTCGGGCAGCGGGCTGGGGGCGGTGATCGCGCCTCCACTCGTTGCCTGGTTGACGCTACGGTTCAGTTGGCGCTACGCCTTCATTCTTCCCGGATTGTTGGGATTGTGCCTGGTTCCGCTGTGGATAAAAGCGCATGGAGCGCACGCGGGCAGAGGCTTGGCTGGGCGCGGGGCTTCACTTCGCGCCGCCGGCAGTCTGACGCTGGCTTCCTGGCGAAAGCTGCTGCGAAAGCGCGCGGTTTGGGGGCTGGTATTACCACGTTTCATAAGTGATCCCGTTTGGTATTTCTATCTCTTCTGGCTGCCGGATTATTTCCAGCGCGCGAGGCATTTCAACCTCGCTGACCTTGCCGCGTATGGATGGATTCCGTTCGTGTTTGCCGACTGCGGCAGCGTGAGCGGCGGAGCACTGTCCGACTGGCTGATTCGACGGGGAGTTGCGCCACCTCGCGCGCGGATTGCCGTGCTGGTGGGAGTGGGCTGCCTGATGCCGCTTGGCGCCCTTGTGGGTCGCGTCAGTTTGGTCTCTAGCGCGATTATTCTCACCTCGGTGGCAACGTTTTTGACCCAGTGCTGGACAACGAACACCGCAGTGCTGACGGCCGACTTGCTTCCCGCCGATTCCACGGGAACCGTGGTCGGGATGATGGGAACGGCCGGCAGCCTGGGCGGCATCGTTTTCGCGCAAATACTCGGCCGAGTCGTGTCCCACTTTGGTTACCCGCTCGCCTTCGTCCTGGCAGCGGCTATGCATCCCATCGCGGCTACGATCCTCACCCTTCTCCTGCGTAGCCAGAAGGCGTACCCGGAGGCAGAAGCGGCTGCCACGGCATGACGCGAGTTCATTTTTGGAGGTTGTGATGCGCACGATCCAGCGAATGGCCGTCCTGATCTTCCTGTCTGCGGGTACCCTGGCGCTTGCGCAGCAGCCTGGAATCCGGATCCTTGACGTCGAACCGACCGTGCTGTTCCCCAATCGCGAGCCTCTTCAGCAAATCGCGAAACTGCGCCTGCTGAACGAAAGCGGCACAGCAATTCATTGCGCGCTGGTGGTTCAAGTGGCTGGCCATGAGGCGTTGCCGGCAGTCAACGCGACCGCGACGCCGGGCATCTCCACACAGCAACTGCTGGTTCCAGACCTCACCGTCCCGGCGGACGTCACCATCGAAGTGCGCAGCAAGGATGACGGGCGGACTCTGGCGACGCTGAAGAAGGCTTGGCAGCCACAGCGGCACTGGAAAGTGTTCGTGGTGTTGTCATCGCACGAGGATCTTGGCTACGAAAAGCTCATTCAAGAGAAACAGCACGATATCGCGAACTTTATCGACCTGGCGAATGGTCTGAGTGGTAAGGCCAGCACGAAGGCGGACGGGAGTTACCACTACACGATGGAGAAACTTCTGCTCGAGAGGAATTACATCGACGAGCGCTCCGAGGCCGACTGGCGCCGGATTGTGGAAACGGCCATCAAGCCGGGCCGGATGTACTTGATGGGCGAACCGAGCGGGGACCACAGCCACTGGATGGACTATGAAGAGCTCGCGCGTTACACCTATCCCGGGCGGCGGGAGGCGAAAGACCGGTGGGGGTTGGATCTGAAGACCCTGATGATCGTGGATAATCCCAGCTTGTCGTGGTCCGGGTGCCAGGCTGCCGCCGATGCCGGCTTCCGTTACGTGGCGCGATGGGGACAAGGCTGGCGCACCGGATCTCACAACGATTATCAAACCACGGGGCTTCCGGCGCTTTTCTGGTGGCAGGCGCCCGACGGCAAGCATCGGGTCTTATACACATGGCGCAGTCATTACGGCATGGAGTTCTGGTATGGGCAGCCGGGCGATGGGTATCAGGGCGTGCCCGACTTGGGCGCCGAAAACGTCAACCGCAAGCTGAAGGCGATTGAAAACGGGTCGGTACTGGGCCCCTATCCCTATGACGCGCTCGTAAATCCGTCCTACACCGACCACGATATCCCGCACTTCGATGGCGCCCGGGTATTGCCCGCGTGGACGCAGACCTATCGTTATCCGGAGATCCGCATCGCGAGCCCCACGCAGTTTTTCGAATACGTGGAAGCGAAGTATGGTTCGCAATTACCCGTTTTGTCTGGCGATCTCAACAACTTCTCCGCGGACTATGCCACCATCGACCCGGATTCGCAGGGTTGGAAGCGCCAGGCGGCCCGTCTGTTGCCGCTGGCAGACGGACTGGCAGCCATTGCGGGAACGCTCGACGCGGCCTTCGAGACTCCCGCCCAGTTGATTGAACGCACATTTACCCGGCTATTTGATTACGACGAACACAGTTGGCCCACGCAGCCGCAAGCCAGCGACGTGCAGCTTTTCAACGCGCAATGGATCAAGCGAGCGGAAGCCGCGCGGGCGCTGAGCGGCGCACAGCAGGCCGTGGAGATCGGCTTCCATGCCTTGGACCGTCACATCCCGACAGGCGATGGAACGAGCGTGGTAGTCTTTAATCCCCTGGGACACGCCAGGAGCGACATCGTTTGGGTCAACGCCAAGATTCCGGCGTTGATTGATGAGTCGAGCGGAAAGCGTGTCGCGACCCAGATTGACGGCAACCGGACCATCTTCATTGCCCAGAACGTGCCCGCGTTTGGCTATCTTGTATTCCATTTCCCGGCAACCACCTCAAGCACGGCGGCACCTGCCTCGGATCTCGCCGTTACTAAGGACACTCTCGAAAATCGCTTCTACCGCATTCAATTCGATCCCGCTACGGGCACCATCACCAGCATTCTGGACAAGGAACTGGGGCGGGAACTGGTGGACTCCGCCGCTCCGCAACATTTCAATCAGATGGTGTATCTGCACACCCAGTCCTCGGTGTCGCCGGAGGGCGAAACTTACTCTCCGTCTTCGGGAGCCAAGTTGCTGGGGGGCAAAGCCGGACCGGTGGAAGCCAGCTTCGCCGTGAAGCTGGATGACAGCAAGACTGGCGCCGCCATCACCCAGACCGTTACGCTCTATCGCGGCATGAAACGCATCGACATCGTGGACGACCTTCAACACGCGCGCGCGTTCTATTCGGACCGTTACGAAGATCGCTACCGGGACAACATTTATTACGCTTTTCCGGTGAAGGTCGAGAACTTTGTCGATCGCGCCGAGTACGCGGGCGGCGTGGTGCGTCCTTACGAGGACCAGCTACGCTGGGGCTCGCACGATTATCTCGTCGCCAACCGTTGGGTAGACGTCAGCAACCCCTCATTTGGCATCACCATGGCGCCCTGGAACGCCGCAACGGTGAACTTCGGAGAGATTCGTTATAACCGTTTCTCCATCGACTATCGGCCGACGTCATCCTACCTGTACAGCTATGCCTACTCGAACCGGATGGCGGGGCTGTTGACCCTTAATGGCGACGACTGCAACGCGCGGATGGGTTACTCGTTCACCTCGCACTCGGGAGACTGGGACGCGGGCCAAACCACGGCCTTCGGGTGGAGCGTGGCCAGCCCGCTGGAAGCTCGCCTGCTCCCAGCGGCACAGCGCGGCGATCTGCCTCCGAAAGAAGCGACATTTCTGAATATCAGCGCACCCAACGTTCAACTGGTCACCTTGAAGCAAAGCGAACAGCCCGGCCGAGGTTGGATCGTTCGGCTGGTGGAGACCGAAGGCAAAGATACGGATGTGGCGGTGGAGTTGCCGCATTTCCACATCACCCACGCGGCGGAATGCGATTTGGTGGAGAACGATCGCGGGCCGTTGGCCGTCGACGGCCGGAAGGTCAGCCTGCGAATGGGCAAGTACTCTTATGCTACGGTCCGCGTTTGGGGCGCCGCCGACCCGGGCCACGTGGCCGACGTACACGCTGAGTCCCTTTCGGACAAGCAGGTGCGCCTCGATTGGAGTGGCTCCGCGACGGGCTACAACATTTACCGCTCTGAGGATCCCGATGCGCCCCCGACTCTCTACAGCCTGGTGGGTCGCAGAGCGCAGGCGCAATTTACCGATGACTGGCTGAAGCTCGGAACCACCTACTACTATCACGTCGCGCCGGTAAGCAACGATAACAACCAGGGCGCTCCGTCGCCGCGCGTGGCCGTCACCACAAGGACCGCGAACACCTCCGCGCCGGCGCCGGTCGAGGGGTTGGGCGTGGTGCGGCGCGCCAAGGACCGCCTGATTCTCTATTGGCTGACCAGCCCTGAACCTGACGTGGCGCGGTACCGAATCTACCGCGGCGACACCGAGAATTTTAGTCTCGCCGGCAAGTCGCCGCTGGCAACGGTGGAGTCCGCGCGGTTCTTCCTTCAGACCTACATCGACAACGGACTCGCACCCGGGCACACGTACTACTACCAGGTTTTGCCCGAAGATTGGGCGGGCAACCGGCAGATGCATTCGTCCGTGGCTGGGGCGACTACGCCTGCGTACTGAGGCCGCGAACTCAGCCTATTTGTCCGTTTGCTGTTCCATCTTCCCACTTTGGAACCCTAACTGCTGATAATTCGGAGTTGAGACGCAGCGAAACACGCTGAGCCAAACTCCTTCGCCAGGACCGCGCCTGCCATGAACAAGGGGCCAATCTCGGCTGCCATTTTGTTCTTAGCCTTGGCCGCGCCCACGCCGCTCCCATGCCCGACCGCAACTGACGCCGCCGACCGCCCGCTGGCGATTCCGCCGACCGTGACAGCCGAGTTGCGGCGTTTGCTGCCAGACCCCGCGTCTCTATCAATCCAGCCCAGGGAAGAGCCAAGGTTTTATGGCGCGAATCTGTTCCAGTACATCGACGGGGCCGCTGATGCCTATCTGGACTTTGGGCTTGTGGCCATGCTTCACCAGGAGTACAAGTCCTCGGGCGTGGAGATTACGCTGGACATCTACAATCTGGGATCGCCGGAAAACGCCTTCGGAATCTATGCGGCTGAGCGTGCTTCAATTTACCGCTTTTTGCAACTCGGCACGGAGGCCTATGGCTCGGACGAGATCCTGAACTTTCTCCAGGGCAAGTTCTACGTCAAGCTCTCCGCCTTCAGCGAGACGCAAAGAACTGCGCCACTGCTGGAGCGGTTGGCGCAAGCGGTTTCCCAGCGGATGGGCGCTCCCGCATCGATGCCGGCGTTCGTTTCGCTTTTCCCGCCCGACAATCTGGTGAGCCATTCGATCAAGTACGTAAAGAAGGCGCCGCTCGGGCATGACTTCCTGGCCCCGGCATTGACGGCGTCCTACTCGATCGGAGCAAAGCCGACAGTGCTGGTTATTTCGAGAGCCGCCGATGCCCAGGCTGCCCTGAAAAGGCTGGAGCAGGCAAGAAGGTACTTTGCAAGCTCCGGCAAGTTGGCGCCTGCCGCCGATGTTGCGCCAGGGGCTTTTCGAGGGATTAATGGTGACGACGGTGAAGCGCTGCTTCTTGCTTCCGACTCTTACGTAATCGTTTGCCTTAATCCACCTTCCGACCCGCAAGCGCTGATCAAATCGGTGATTAAGTTGGTGAGGGCGAAGGGAGGAACCATCTCCTTTTAATCTCCTTTTAGGGGCATCGGCCATGAGAGATATCGACCGCAGGAGTTTTCTGAAAACGGCAGCGTTGGCTGGCGCGGGCTTGAGCTTAGCGCCCTCGGCTTCGTTTGGTGCGGGCACGCAGGCGTTGAGCATCGCGCACTACAAGAACCCTCCGCAAGCCCCGGACGGCATCGCCGAAGAGGCGCGGCGACTCACTCGTGCTGCCATCGACGGCATGGGCGGGATGGGCCGCTTTATTTCCAAGGGCCATACAGTTTGGATAAAGCCCCTGATGGCCTGGGACCGTCGCCCGGAGCAGGCCGCCAACACCAATCCTGACGTGGTGGCGACGCTGGTGGAGCTTTGCTACCAGGCGGGGGCCGGCAAAGTCCTGGTGAGCGACAACGTGTGCAACCCGGCGGTTCGCGTTTTCGCGCGAAGTGGCATTGCCGACGCCGCGAAAAAGGCGGGCGCGAATGTGGTCTTCCTTGACGACCGGAAATTCCGCCGGATGGCCATCAAGGGTGGAAAAGTGCTGCGCGAGTGGGAGGTCTACCGGGACATTGTGGAGGCCGATCGCTGGATTAACGTCCCAATCGCCAAGACGCATGACCTGTCAACAGTATCGCTCGGAATGAAGAACCTGATGGGTGCAATCGGCGGTGCGCGCAACCGGCTGCACCAGGATCTCGATCATACCCTCCCGGACCTCGCGGGTTTCCTGAGGCCGCAACTGGTAGTGCTGGATGCCGTGCGCGTACTGACGGCAAATGGCCCGGTGGGCGGCAATCTTGCCGATGTGCAGCGCCGGGACACCATTGCCGCCAGCGTGGACCAAGTGGCGATTGACGCCTTTGGTGCAACTTTGCTGGGCTTCAAGCCGCAAACCATCGGCCATATTGTGGAAGGGCACGCGCGCGGATTGGGCTCGATGGATTTTGAGTCGCTCGCCCCGCGGCGAATAGAAGTGTAGGAGATGCCAACCAAACACAGCACGTCCTGGGTCGTCTGGCTGCGCCGCGCGAGCCAGACCGGATGGCTTCTGCTCTTCTGTTACTTGTTCCTCCAGACCGTCTACCATCCCATCAACCGGGCAGGCCGTGGCGTCAACCTTTTCTTCAACCTCGATCCGCTGGTGACGCTGAACTGCTGGCTGGCGACGCACGCAGTGGTCAGGGCCATGCTGCTTTCCATCGCCACGTTGTGCGTAACTCTGGTCTGCGGGCGCTGGTTCTGCGGATGGGTTTGCCCGTTCGGCACGCTTCATCACGCGCTCAGCAGCCTGCGCAGAGCCAGCGCCAAGCAAAAGATAGAGACCGGCGTTTACACGCGCGGGCAGAACGTGAAGTACTACGCTCTGGCATTCTTCCTTGGCGCTTCGCTGGTGGGGCTCAACGTTGTAGGCTGGCTCGACCCGCTGTCGTTCTTCTTCCGCTCTCTCGCTACGGCGATTTACCCATTGCTGAACAAGGTCACGGTGGCGGTGTTCACCTGGATTTACGACGCGAACCCCGGCGTGGGTCAGGTGCGCCTGACGGTAATGACGGAGCCCGCTTACAGCTTCCTTCGCGAGCATTTACTGGCCGCCGAGCAGCCCTATTTCCAAGGAACCGTGCTGATCGGTGCGCTGTTCCTTGCCGTGGCCGGGCTCAATCTCATCCGCACACGCTTCTGGTGCCGGTATGTCTGCCCTCTCGGCGCACTGTTGGGCGTCGTCGGCAAGAATCCGCTGGTGCGATTGAAGAAGGACCAGGAGAAGTGCAACTCCTGTCGCCTGTGCGTGGTGAATTGCCAGGGCGGTGCCACTCCCGAAAACGCCGCGCACTGGAAGCCCTCCGAATGCCTTTACTGCTGGAATTGCCAGGCCGATTGCCCGGCGCAGGCCATCACTATCGGTTTTGAACGTAAGCTGGAGAAGAAGCAGCATGAACCGGTTGTCCAAATGGATCGCTGATTTCGCGAAGCCCTCCGCGGAAGAGCGGCTGGATCTTCGTCGCCGGGCCGTGCTGGCGGCGGGCTTGGCCGGGGTGGGCGCCAAGCTGCTTTGCAATATCAACGTTGCGGCTTCGCAAAAGGTCTTTAATCCCGCTCTGATTCGGCCACCGGGGGCGCTGGAGGAAGACGCGTTTCTGGCGCGGTGCATTCGCTGCGGAGAATGCATGAAGGTGTGCCCCACCAGCGCTGTTCAGCCCGCGTCCCTTGAGGGCGGACTCGAAGGCGCTTGGACTCCTGTTCTGAACATGTCGGTGGGCTATTGCGACTACGAATGCAATCTCTGCTCGCAGGTCTGCCCCACGCAGGCGATTCGGCAGATCGAGGTGGCGGAAAAGCAGCAGATCAAGATCGGCCTGGCTTACATTGACCGTAATCGGTGCCTGCCTTGGGCCTATGCGCGCAACTGCATTGTCTGCGAAGAACACTGCCCGACGCCGAAGAAGGCGATTTGGCTGGAAGAAGCGGAAGTCCGCAACCTTGCCGGCGAAAAACTGACCGTCAAGCAACCGCGCGTCGATGCAGAGCTCTGCATCGGCTGCGGCATCTGCGAGGCCAAGTGCCCCGTGCGCGCCCCCGCCGCCGTGCGCGTGACCAGCGCGGGCGAAACGCGCAACCCGGGAAACCAGTTCCTCTTGTAGTTGGGTGCTATAGGCGATGGGCGGCTCGCGGCCGAACCGCCTTCATCTGCCGACTGCCGCGAGCGCATCCAGCGGCTTGGTTTCAGTGGTGCAGCGCTCGCAAGGCCCACCCGGGCCCCGGATCATCAGCGCTTCGCCCGGACGTCGGAGGGTGCTACGGGTTCCCCCGCCTCGCGTTCGCGGGACAGCACGTCGGCGCGCATGTGTACAGCCTCCTCGGGAAGAAACCAGAGAGGCGCGACCTTCATTCGGGTCAGCTCGTCTTCTGTGTATCGGGCTTTCATGATGCCGCGTTGCGAGTGGGAGTCCGGCCCCAGCAGCACATGGCCGAGCTCGTGCGCCACCACGCAGCCCAGGAGCTTGTAGTCGATGATCCCGGCTTCCTCCGCCACGGCTTTCACCCCGGCGTACTCTACCGTAATGCATTGGCCGGTAGAATAGCCCATGGTGTCGCGGCGCGGACCGGAGCCCGGTGCCGGCACGATGCGCAGGAGCACGGTGAGGGGATCGAGAGGCCGCCGGCAAGGCTCGGGGTAATGATCCCCGGTGCAATTCAAAGGCACAACCGCGACGCCCGCCTCCGCAAAGATCATTCGCACCCGCTCCAGCGCGTCATCGAGCGTCTGGAGCGCTACCTTCGCGTAGTCGTAGACCAGCAGGGTGATCTTGAGCTTCGCCTGCTGCTGCGGTTTGGGGGGATGGCTTGCCGCTGCGCCGTTGGCGGCCGCGAATAGTGCCCAAATCACACCGGTCCTTAAGACACCGCGCATGCCCGCCTCGAAGTGGGGAGTACCTGAGAATCCGCTTTCCGGCGAGCCTGAGTGCGCGTGCGCAGGGGCCAACCGCTTTTGCCGGAGCGCGGCATCGGCCACGGAAGCGCCGGCAAAGCGTACGGGAACCCATGAAAAACGGGAAGCCGACAGGCTTCACGAATTCCCTGCGGGATGGCCGTTGCCCAGGCCGCCAAACCGTCAGCAACGGCAATCCAGTTAATTCGATTCTCCAAGTCCAACAAGGTCGCCGGGAGACTAAGGGGCTGTCAGGAAATAACCGTGTCAACTTCTGGGCAATAAACTATAGTTCCAGTCACCATGAAACTTGTCCCGCCTGAGCTGGAGTTCGGCCATCTGTTGGTCGGAAACCTTCAAGCCCGCAGGATAGGAATTGGTGTCGAGCTTGCTTTTTACCACCAAGCCAGCGGCCGTGGTCGTGGCAGCAATAAGGTTGATGATGACTTCGTGGCTGATGAGCGGTTTGCCCCGCCAGTTCTGGCTGATGAAAGAGAATAGCCGATGTTCGATCTTGTTCCACTTGCTGGTGCCGGGCGGGAAATGACAGACGGCAATCTCCAGCCCGATTTCGTCGGCCAGTTTCTGTAATTCCCACTTCCACAACCTCACCCGTGCGCCGTTGCTGCCGCCGGAATCCGCCGTAATCAACAGGTGTTTCGCTTGCGGATAGCTGCGCGAGCCCATCCAGCGCCACCAGCGGCGAATGCTCTCGACCGCAAAGGCCGCCGTGTCGTGATCCACTCCCACGCTCACCCATCCGACGTTTCGCCCCAGGTCATAGATCCCGTAAGGAGCCACCTTCCCTTTATCGGGCTCGCGGATTTCGAAGTCGTGAACGCGCACCTCCGCGGGTTGACCCTGGCGCTCCCACTCCCGCCCGGCATTCTTGAAATCGCCCACCAACTCCTTCTTCTTGGTGTCCACCGAAATCACCGGCTCGCCCTGCTTCAGATAGCGCTGGGCCTTGCGGTTGATGTATCCAAACTGCTTATCCCGATCCGCATGCTGGCTCCCCTCAGTGTTTTCTGGTTGGCCTCATCTGTAGTCCAGCGCATGCGGATCGGGATGCACCGATTTGCATACATCAACCGCGAGGCCACGCTCTGAAGCAGCAAGCAAGGAGTTGGTGGGCGATTTGAGATCCAGGCGGTGGGAGCACAGGTAAACCGCGGAGGGGTGCGCGTTCACGACTTCGAAATCCGCAAGCGATAAAGGGAAGGTGGCTCCTTACTGGATCTATGACCTCAGCGGAGTTTGACCCCGGATGGGTGAGCGTGGGAGTGGATCACGACACGGCGGCCTTTGCAGTCGGAGCATTCGCCTAGGTGGCGCTAGATGGGCTCTGGCGCACGCACAAGCGGAGGGACCCTGTTGGTACCGCGAGTCCGGCGGCAGCAACGGCGCAGCGGTGAGGGGGGGAAACTGGGCGAGCGAAATGGGGCTGGAGGGACCTGCCGTCTGTCATTTCCCGCCCGGCACCAGCAAGTGGAACAAGATCGAACATGGGCTATTATCTTCATAAGGGGGGGGGATAACCGCTAGTCGGCCACGAGAAGTCATCATCAACCTTATTGCTCCCACGACCACGGCCGCTGGCTTGGTGGTCAAAAAGCAAGCTCGACACCAATTCCTATCCTGCGGGCTTGAAGGCTCCAACCAACAGATGGCCAAACTCCAGCTCAGGCGGACGCATGGTGACTTGGAACTATAGTTTATTGCCCAGAAGTTGACACGGTTATTTCCTGACAGCCCCTTGATCTCCCGGCGACCTTGTTGTTGGAGAATCGAATTAACTGGATTG
>CAVRBF010000064.1:0-54094 GCA_963719115.1 uncultured Acidobacteriota bacterium
TCATACCTCAGCGCCACGATGGGATCAAGCCGCGCGGCTTTCAGGGCGGGCCAGATGCCGAAGAAAAGGCCGACTCCAGTGGACACCAGAAAGCCCGCGAGCACGGCCCAGATGGGCACGGTGGAAGGCAGGCTGGGCACCAGGGTGCGAATGAGCAAGCTTGCGAGCCAGCCCAAAATGATTCCGATCAGCCCGCCCGTGCCGGTCAGGGTGATCGCCTCCAGCAGGAACTGCCACGCAATGTCCCGCTGGCGCGCACCTACGGCCTTGCGCACACCGATCTCGCGCGTGCGTTCCGTCACCGAGACCAGCATGATGTCCATGACGCCGATGCCTCCGACCAGCAGGCCGATGGACGAGATCACCACCATGACCAACCCTACCGTGCCGATGATTTCGCGAAATTCGGCGATGATTGAATCCGCAGTGGCGATTCCAAAGTTGTCGGGATCGTCGGGTTTTACGCGACGGCGTCGGCGCAACACGCCTTCAATTTCGTCCTGTGCCTGGTCCATGTGTCCGCGTGAAACCAGGGCGCTGATGAAGTGGTCCTTGGCCGCGGGGTAGAGCTTGCGGAACGTCCAATAGGGTATGAAGATGTCGCGATCGTCGGGGCTGTCACCGAGAAACCCCTTGAACTTGGTCAACGTGCCGACGACCTCAAAGGTGTGCCCTTCCACCTCGATGGTTTTGCCGATCGGATCTTCGTGCTGAAAGAGTTGCTCCGTCACGTCGGCGGCGATCACGGTTACATCGCGCCGGTGCATATCATCAATGTTGGTGAAAAAGCGGCCATCGGCGATGGTGGAATTGGCCATCGCCAGATATTCGGCGTCTACGCCCATGAATTGCCCGCCGGACATCACGCGATCTTTGTAGCGGGCGACGGAGGGCGGCAAACCGAATTCGCCCAGTTGGCTGAAGATGGCGACGGACACGTCCTCGATGGCGGGGCACTGCTCCTTGATGGCCATGGCGTCTTCGTAGGTCAGCGGTTTGCGCAGGCGCTCCTCGCGCGTCAGGCGGTGGGGCAGGCCCATCTGGAGCTTGTAGATCCAAACGATCCGTGTGCCGAACTGCTCGGCGGCCTGCACCAACTGCGTGTCGAGCCCGGCGATGATGGACGCCACCAGGATCACCGTGAACGTGCCGATCAGCACGCCGAGCACGGTGAGCAGCGACCGGAATTTGTGAGTGCGCAGCGTGTCGAGCGCCAGCCAGAGGTTTTCGCCGACCGCCCGCCAGTAAGTCTGCATGTTATTTCTCTGCCCGCAGCGCCTGAATGGGATCAAGCGCCGCGGCCCTGCGAGCCGGATAAATACCGAAGAATACTCCGACCACAGTGGAAAGCGTCACGCCCACCACCACGGCGCTGGTGGGCACCTCCGCGGTGAAGATCAAGGCCACCAACTGCGCGATGCCGTAGGACAGCAGCACGCCGATCAGCCCGCCCAGGCCCGCCAGCGACGCGGATTCGATGAGGAACTGCCACAGGATGTCGCGGCGCTTGGCTCCCACCGATTTGCGAATGCCGATTTCGTGCGTGCGCTCCGTGACGGTGGCCAGCATGATGTTCATGATCACAATTCCGCCCACCACCATGAATACCGCCACCAACCCAATGGTCACCGCGAAGATGGTGCCCGTCAGGTTCTGCCACGCACTCATCAGGGTTTCCGAGGCATTGACTCCAAACGTGTCATCGTCGTGATAGGGAATGTGCCGGCGCGCGCGCATCAGCACGCGAACCTCATCTTCCAACTCGATCATGTGCTTGGAGTCGGGCGCCTTGACGTAGACCGCCAGCGAAAGGTTCGGCATGAAGAGGTTGCGGAAGGTGCCCAGGGGAATGAATACAAAATTGTCCTGGCTCACGCCGAAAGTGGATCCGACCTTCTCCGCCACACCCACGATGGTGAAATTGTGGCCTCCCACCTCCACGTCCTTGCCCAGCGGATCGACGGAGGGGAAGAGCTTGTCAACGATGTCCTGGCCCACGAAACAAACTCGCGTGTTGTGGTGATAGTCCTGGTCGGAGATATAACGGCCCAGCGCTACCTTCTCGCGGCCCACGTAGGCGTGGCTGGCGGTCACGCCGACCAACGTGACTTCGTCAATGACATGGCCGCCGTAGCGCGCCTCGGGCCCGCTGTTCAATTGCGCGATGGCGCTGATGGCCTGATAGCCGGCCAGCGTGTCGCGGAGGTATTCGTATTCTTCCAGGCGGATGGGGCGATTGTGCCGCAGGGCCTTCAGGTAAGCGTCGTAACCTTGCGCCCATTTGAACTGGTGGACTACGAACGTGTTCGTGCCAAGGTTGGCGATGCGGGTGGCGATGTAGAGATTCATGCCGTTCACCACCGACATTACCACGATCAAGGTGGTGGTGGCGATCACGATGCCCAGCAGGGTCAGGAACGACCGCAATTTGTGCGTGCGCAATTCCGCGAGCGCCAGCCAAAATGCCTCGCGCGCCGGAATCCAGAAACCGCCACGACGCTGAACCGACGATCTGTGCCTGGCAGCAGTCACGCGGGCTTGGTTCAGAGAAGGTGACATGTCTCCGGCGCTCTTGATGCGCCACAGCTATTGGTCGTGCTGACCTTTCACGACTGGACCTGTGCCAATAGGGCTCCGATGATTCGTCTCGTCTCCGCAGACGCAAAGACCTGCTGCAGATAGGCGACAAACTCTGCCTCAGAGGTTACCTTCGTCAGCGTAGGCGGTTTGGTGGCATGGAAGTTGATTGTCAGCGGATACAGGTCCATGCGATGCGAAACTGTGAGGAGCTGATAGGCATAGCGGTCGAGCGCAGGAGCGACGATATTAAACCAGTGGTTGAAATAAGGTTCGTTTCCGTCGAGATGAGATTGCGTCGTCACCTGCCCGACAAGCAAGTTCTTCGTCGCGACGCCCAGTTGAGCTGCCTGTTCTTTGAGAATTGTCAAAGGCGTTCGCTCCGCGGTTGGAGCCAAGTCTTGCGGCCATAAACTCAGTATCGTGGTACTCACGTTAACACCTCAGTTAGACGGTCAATTTTAATAGTACAGGCAAATGGTCTGAGCCGCCATCCGTGTCCGGCTTGCCGGAGTCTGAAAGTAGAGATGTCTCCCCAGCCCGTGTGATAATCGAGACAGGGTCGATCGGACAGAAGTTGAGGACATCTGGTCGAATTAGCACCTGATCGAAGAGGTGCCAAAAGTGTACAACATGCTCTGCTCTCTCGTAGTAGTAGCTTCCCGAAGGACCGCCCGTGCGATCTCCAAAGTGTCCCCACATCGGATTATAGAACATCGGGTACTCGCGCCCCTGTACGGTTCGAGATTGACGCGCGGCTAATTGGCGCGTCATCATTGCATGAAGTCCCGATGCTCCAACCATTCCAGGTTCAAAGGGATCTACGTTCAGGTCCCCCAAAAGTAGCGTTCGACGATGGCCGACCTTTTGCTCCTCGGTCTGGACCATTCTAGACAGCTCTGCGCACTCGAGTGTTTGGCTGTCGTTGGTCCAGTACGACTTACTTGGTAGATGAACCATGGCGAGCAAGAGTTCCGGCCGTGCTGGTAGCGACATTCGGCGAATCGAGAATCGGCCGCTCTCAAGCGTCGGCACCAGAAAGTCGGGAGAGAAGCGAGTGAAGACTTCAACTGCAGTCGGCACCCTGGAGCGTGCATAATAAAAATCCACGGAATTCTCGTTGAGTTTATTGAGAATCTCGGAACTTGAGCTTTCGCTCTCCACGAGTACCACAACATCAACTCGATGCTCTTCTGCCAAGCGAGCTACGAGGCCCGTCACCGGCTTACGATTGGTGTTCCAGAACAAGAACGTTAACATTTTGGCTCGATCCGCTCGGATGCCTCTCCAATACTAGGCCGTCTTCAGCAGACTCCGCAACACCGTGGGCAGGATGCCGCCGTTGCGGTAGTAGTTCACCTCCACGGCCGAATCGAGCCGGGCGATGGCGGTAAAGCTCTTTTTGGTGCCGTCCGCATCGGTGGCCGTGACCGTGACTTCCGCGCGTGGACGAATCGCGTCGCTCAGGCCGGTGATGTCAAACACCTCCTGCCCAGTGAGGCCAAGACTCGCGGCATTCTCGCCTTCGCGGAATTGCAGCGGCAGCACGCCCATGCCCACCAGGTTGCTGCGGTGGATGCGCTCGTAGGTCTCGGCCAGCACGGCGCGCACTCCGAGCAGCAGCGTACCTTTGGCTGCCCAATCGCGCGAGGAGCCCGATCCATATTCCCTGCCCGCCAGAACAACCAGCGGCACGCCCTCTTGGCGATAGCGCATAGCCGCGTCGTAAATGCTCATGCGCTCGCCATCGGGGAAGTGCACGGTGGTGCCGCCTTCAGTGCCAGGCAGCAACAGGTTTTTGAGCCGGATGTTGGCGAACGTGCCGCGCACCATCACGCGGTCGTTGCCGCGCCGCGAGCCGAAGGAATTGAAATCCTGCTTGGTCACACCGTGCTCCTGCAAGAAGCGGCCGGCGGGGCCATCCTTGGGAATGTCACCGGCGGGCGAGATGTGGTCGGTGGTGACGGAATCGCCCAGCAGCGCCAACACGCGCGCGCCGTGGATTTCACCAATGGCGCCGGGAGCATGGGTGAGCCCGATGAAGAACGGCGGCTCCTGGATGTACGTCGAAGCGTCCTGCCATTCGTACAGCGCGCCGCCCGCCACGGGAATGGCGTTCCACGTGGCATTGCCGTCCCACGCGTTCTGGTAGCTTGAGCGGAACATCTCCGGGCGCACCGAGCGCTCCATGGCCTGACTCACTTCCGCTTGCGACGGCCAGATGTCGCGCAGGTAGACGGGGTTGCCGTCGCGACCCTTTCCCAAGGGTTCGCTCGCGAGGTCAATATCCACCGTGCCCGCCAGCGCGTAAGCCACCACCAGCGGCGGCGACGCGAGATAGTTGGCGCGCACCTGCGGATGCACGCGGCCCTCAAAGTTGCGATTGCCGGAAAGCACTGCCGCGGCCACCAGTTGGCCTTCAGTGACGGCGCTGGCCACCGCGGCCGGCAAAGGTCCGCTGTTGCCGATGCAGGTGGTGCAGCCGTAACCCACCAGGTCGAAATGCAAGCCCGCCAGCGGCTCCAGCAATCCGGCGGCGCGCAGATACTCCGTAACTACTTTCGAACCGGGCGCGAGGCTGGTCTTGACGTAAGGCGGCACTTGCAGGCCCTTCTCCAGCGCCTTCTTCGCCACCAAGCCCGCGCCCAGCATGACGGAGGGATTCGACGTGTTGGTGCAGGACGTGATGGCGGCAATCACTACCGCACCGTGACCGATGGTGGCGCTTGAACCGTTGGACTTCACGGCGGCGCTGCGGTGCAGGTCGTCGCCGGCGAGGCCAAAGCCGCGTTCCTTCACCGGCGCTGCGAGGGCACGCTCAAACGTCTGCTTCATCTGCGACAGGGGGACGCGATCCTGCGGTCGCTTGGGCCCGGCCAGGCTCGGTTCGACTGTGGAAAGGTCCAACTCCAGCACGTCGGTGAACTCCGGGTCGGGAGTCTGGTCCGTGCGGAAAATTCCCTGCTCCTTCGCGTAGCGCTCGACGCGATCAATTTCCTCGACGGTGCGGCCCGTCTGGCGCAGGTAACGCAGCGTCTCCGCATCGATGGGGAAGAAACCCATGGTAGCGCCGTACTCGGGAGACATGTTCGCCACGGTGGCGCGGTCGGCGAGCGAAATTTCCGACAGGCCCCCGCCGAAGAATTCCACGAACTGATCCACCACGCCTTTCTTGCGCAGGATCTGCGTGACCACCAGCACCAGGTCTGTGGCCGTCACGCCTTCCTTCAATTTTCCCTTCAGGCGGAAACCCACCACCTTCGGCGTCATGAAGTAATAAGGCTGGCCGAGCATGGCGGCTTCCGCTTCAATTCCGCCCACGCCCCAGCCCAGCACTCCGAGGCCGTTGATCATGGTGGTGTGCGAGTCCGTGCCGACCAGCGTGTCCGGAAGCAGCACGGTTTCGCCGTTGGTCGTTTGCTCCAGCACCACCTTGGCGAGGAATTCCAGATTCACCTGGTGCACGATGCCCGTGGCCGGCGGCACGACGCGGAAATTCTGGAACGCCCGCTGGCCCCAGCGCAGAAATTCGTAGCGCTCGCGATTGCGCTGGAATTCGACTTCGGCGTTGCGTTCCAGGGCAGAGGAATCGCCGAAGAAGTCCACCTGCACCGAGTGGTCGATCACCAGGTCGACGGGCACCAGCGGATTGATCTTCGTCGCGTCACCACCGAGGCGCTTCATCGCCGAGCGCATGGCCGCCAGGTCCACGACAGCGGGAACGCCGGTAAAATCCTGAAGGATGACGCGTGCGGGCTTGAACGGCACTTCGCGCGCGGCGGGCGACTTGGCGTTCCACCGGGCGAGCGAGGTGACGTCCTCTTCTGTCACCAGCGTGCCGTCGCAATTGCGCAGCAACGCTTCCAGCAAGACCTTGATTGAGAACGGCAGGCGTTGGACCCCTCCGTGGCCGGACTTCTCCAGACTGTCCAGGCGATAAATGGTTGCGGGGCCGTGGCTGGCGGCAAGCGTGGCGCGCGCCCCAAAAACGTCCTGAGTTTTGTGCATGTTTCCTCCGTAACCCTGGTCATCTACTATAGCAGCGTTTTGCGGTGAAGGACCACGGGTCGAAGGTACAGACTAGCCTTTTGCTTCTGGATGCCGAGCGGCGGGTGGGGTGCTCCGAAGGGATAAGGAATCACTCCGCCCTTTCAGGGCTCGGGTTTCGGTTGGCGTCGCGCCGACCCCAGGCCTTCCGTCCGCCAGAGGCTAGATCGGCTGCCGCGAGGAGAGTCGAAAAGGCCCGCCAAATACCCCATTTTTGACCCGTTTCAGCCTGAATTTCACCGCACGGATCTTGGACGAGGGGGCCGGAAATCAAGGCAACCGGCTAGAATTCAGTGAGATAGCCGGAAAATGATCGAAAATGGGCCGCGACGGAGATTAAGTCCTTTGGAATGATAAACTCATCGGCATCGGGCATTTTGTCGCTTTTTAAGTGGCTTATTTTTCAATAACTCATCGGGTTCTTTCACTGATTTTTCATTTTTCGGGCTTGGTGGGCCGGAAGGGTGGACAGATTGGCGGCTAGCCGCTCCTGCCGTGCGGCTACCCGGATTTCGGTTCCGGATAGTACTGAACCTTGAAGGTAAGAGGCCGCGGCGGTTGGGCATTCACTTTGAAATCTCATTAGCCACCGAATGTAGACTATCATATCCGGGACCGTTTGTCAAGCGAAAAATGCGCATATTCTGGGCTCCCTCGCGGCCGTTACCCGATTCCACGCGGATTCATGTGGGGCGTGCCCCGCTGGCGATCGGCCTTTCCGTTTGATAGGCTGCGGAGCAGCGCTGCAGGGCGCACACTTCCACCCTGCATGCTGCGTGGCCGCGGGAGCGAGGATTGCGTCCAGTAGCGCTCGGCAAGTCACTTGTCGAACGCGAATTCTACGCAGCGATCTTCCTCCGCTGCTCGAGAACAGCCTGGATGATATGGGTCGTCCTGTTTCTCAAAAGGTTCCTAAGAGAGCTCAAGAGTTGATATTGTTGCTGGGTCTCCTCCTGAAGCGTCATATACTGTAAATTGAGAGTTTGCTGCATTTCCTGCATTGCCGTATTTGCTGAGTTGCCAAGTTGCTGGCATTCGCCCCCGCGAGTCCGTTCACGGTCAACGGTGCCGACGGGTCGCACAGCAAGCACGCCGTGTAGAAGGCCAACGCAGTACGTTCTTGTAGACTCAAAGCGGGTGCCGCACCAGCCAAAGCCCTTCCAAGGCTGGCCAGGTATCCTCCCGTGCCGGATGGTGACCGCTTCCACGTGATCAATGTCAACGCCAGCCCGTCAAGGTCAGCTCGCTCCGACGCAGAAAGCTCGCGCCGGAATTTTTCAAAGTTGGATTTGAGTACTTGGGGCAACATGGACATCCCTCCTTTCCATCGTGCCCAGGTTGAGCTAAAGAAGCGTAGGCACTGCCGCAGAGTTAATGGCAATGCCGGCACCTGCCCTCATTATAAGGCGAGAAGACGTCAGGTATATTTTTTTCTTCAGGGAATAGCGGAACAGGAATACCGGGACGGAGTACCGGGACAGGCTGCATTTCCAATTCACGGACATCATGGCCTCCGCGGGGGGAAAATGGTGCAGGAACCGTTGTTCTGTCCCACGGGTATTGGTTGGAGTCCCGTGTCCCGGATTCCCCCGTTGTTGGGTGCGAGGCCTGCAAGGTGGCCGTGACAAAGATGCGAGAGGGGCGTAAGACAGATAGTAATCCCGAGAAGGGAGCTGTTGGTATGGGCCTTGACATCTCTCCACAAACCGAAGCACGAATCCGGCAGGAAGCGCAGCGGCAAGGCATATCGGTTGATGCTTTCCTTGAGCGCCTTGTGAAAGACCATTCCGCCGGCACTGCCGTCCGGGCTTACCAAGCCCCCGAGTTACCCGTCCTCCATCTAGGTTCCATGGGGCCTCTGCATCGCCGGGACATCTACGATGACGTCCGTTGAACCGGGAGTTCTCGATGCCAACGTTCTGGCGTATGATTCATTTGCTGGGACGGCATGCTGCGGAAGGCGCGGGAGTATTCGATCTGTAAATTATCGCCACGATGTTGGCGAACGGCGTTCAACGCATCTACACCTTTAACCCTGGGGATTTTCAAGTCTTTGCGGAATTAACCGTGGTGACGCCTACGTAGTGGCCCGGGTACCGCGGCGGGCACTGACACCTTTTCTAACTCTGCTTCGCGCAGGAGGTGGTTGATGGCTGCATCGCGCCGTTGTTGTCAACTCGCGTACACCTGTTCGCTTCTCTTGTTTGCCGTCCAAACGTGCTTGATAGCGTCTCCGGCGTTCGCCCAAGACCATAGCCGCGTGTACGATCCATGGTCAATCCAATCCTGGGGTGGGCGACCCTGGAATTCTCATTTTCCGCCGTCATGCCACGAGCTTGGCTATTTCTCCGGCGTGCCACTGCGTTTTGCCCTGGGCGGGGATATTTCCAATTGGCCGGCCGGTTCATTTACCCATACTACCGACAGCGTTTTCGCCGGCACACTCCAAGGGCATCGAGTCTTTCAGGTTGTTCAGGATGTTCGGACCAATCCTGAAAAAGCGCCTCCCTACGCACAAGAGATCCGTATGAAACGCATTCTTCTTGAGCGCAAGCGCGGCGAGTTTTGCATGATTTTTCAAGAACAAGGAACAGTGGGCGCCGGCGGAACGATATCCCGTATGGATTCCTTAGAACTCACCACCATTGATGGCGATCCCGTGCTCGAAACCCATGACCCGGTGAACGGAAATGGAGGCGCCACCCTCGATGGTGTGTGGACTTTCGACAACGGCGTTCTGGTTTCGTTGATGCCTTCCCTCGATCAGACAATTGCCGCTGCTCTGAAAAATATCCTGCCTGCCGGGTGTGGACTCCGCCCCGACAGGGACGGATTGGATCTTGTGAGGCTCAGGGTTGTCGAACCAAGTGTGGCCACGCGACGAGAGCAAAAAGGATCCCGCATGCCAAGGTAGCGTGGAATTGAAGCTCGGCATCAGAAATCATCGATTTGCCGTCGTGGACCAGCAATTGGCGCCGTGACCTCTGCCGGACGGGCGCTACTTTGCTTCTTGTGAACATGCCGCTTCGGCAATCAAAGCAGGTTGCGCATAGGAATCCGTCAGCCGACGGATTCCCGCGCGGCTGTTCACTTCGTGTTTTTGACCAGAAACATCGTCATGCTGTGAGATAATATCTGACGATGAACGCTCTTGGATAATTATGAGCCACAATCTCTACATCATTGCCGGACCAAACGGTGCAGGTAAAACGACTTTTGCAACGAAATTCTTGCCGACCTACGCCGATTGTAAGAATTTCATCAACGCCGATTTGATTGCGAAAGGGGTAGCGCCTTTTTCACCGGACGCGGCTGCCTTCCGCGCTGGACGCCTGATGCTCGATGAAATCGATCGCTACGTGGAGCGTGGCGAGGATTTCGGTTTCGAAACGACGCTTGCAGGTCGGAGTTATCTCGGCCTGGTTCGCCGTCTCAAGAAGCGCGGATACCAGGTGCATTACTTCTATGTGATGGTGCCGACCGTGGATCTTGCCCTGACGAGAATCAGAGGGCGGGTCGCGGGAGGCGGTCACGATATTCCTGAGTCTACGGTTCGTCGCCGCTTCAGCCGCTCCATGCACAACTTCTTTGCCTACTATCGCCAGCTAGGAGATTCGTGGATCATATTTGACAATTCCGGCGGGACACCGGCTGTCATTGCCTTTGGGAAAGAGGGCAAGTCCCGTATAATGAAGCCAGAGGTTTATCAGACACTAATTGATCGCTACGGGAGATCATGACCAAGCCACCTGCAAACGTTCTCGAATTGCCATTGGAACAACGGGCTGAGATGGCGTTTAAGGCCGCCGTTGAGGAAGTGATTGTCGAGCATGCGCGCCAAGGCCTGCCAATTTACATCTGGCGTGAAGGCAAAGTGGTCGAGCTTTCTCCCGAAGAATTGCGAGCAGAATCTGCGCGTTTGCAAGCGGAATGAGTGGAGGAAAAACAGGACCGGCCATATTTCCGATTTACCGGCATCATGGCTTCCGCCGCCCCCCACTGGGGATTAGGGGTTGGGGATTGGGGGCTTGTAACCACCCCCGGCGCGAACCCGCCGTCCCCTCCTGAATCAGGAGGGGAGCCCATGCGCCCGTCCGCCCGCGCAGCCTATGGCGCGGAGCATTGCCATTTAATCGATCCTTTGCCCCTCCGCAAGCCTCCAATTTGCTAGAATAGTCGCCGCAAATATCGAGGGATGAGGAGGAATGTATAAGATGGCAACTCGACGCGCATTTATGCAGCAAGCTTTGACCGGTTCGGCCGCCGTGGCGGCTTACGGACTATTTCCCTCCAGCCGCGTGCTGGGCGCCAATGACCGCATCCGCATCGGACTGATCGGAGCGGGTGGGCGCGGAACGCAGATCTTCAAGGCCGCTTTGAAGTGTCCCAACGTGGAAGGCGTGGCCGTCGCGGATGTCTACTCGCGCCGCCGGGATGCCGCCAAGGAAATCGTCCCCGGCATTGCCACGTACAGCGATTTCCGCAAGCTGCTGGATGACAAGAGCATTGACGCGGTGCTGATTGCTTCTCCCCAACACCTGCACGCGCTGCACTTTGTTCCGGCTATCCAGGCGGGGAAGGATGTTTACCAGGAAAAGACCATGGCGTTCAATCCCGACCACGCCAAGCGCATGCGCAAAGCGTGGCAGGGATCGGGGCGCGTGGTGCAGGTGGGCATCCAATCCACCAGTTCCGGCGCGGTCGGAGAGGTGCGCGAGTACTTGAAACCGGAGTCCATCGGCTTGCTGACCCAGCTTCACACTTTCCATTATCGCAACGCGCCCTACGGCGGATGGAAGCGGTCCCTGCCTTCCGACTGCGACCCGCAGCACGTCGATTGGAAGGCTTTTGAGGGCGAAGCGGCTGAGCATGACTTTGACGCCAACCGCTTCATCAACTGGCGCTTCTTCTGGGATTATTCCGGCGGCAACTGCTTTGAGAATCTGGTTCACCAGGTGGGCTTCTGGTACAAGATGCTGGACCTCAAGATTCCCCAAAATGTCACCATGGTGGGCGCCAACTACCTTTCCCCCGAGATGCAAGTGCCCGACACCATGAACGTCAGCATGATTCAAAGAGAGAAGATTCTCTTCACGTGGAATTCCATGTTCGGCAACAACCTGATGGGCGCGGGTTACGATGAGGCGTTGGGCAACAAGGGCACCATCCTCAAAGACGAAAGCGCCAACGTGCGCTTCATTCCGCAGGAGAAGAAGGCCGTTGCGCCGAACCTGGGCGCCACGCCGGGCAAGGCTCCGGACATCGTCGGCATGAGCGACATGAGCGTGCTGCACATGCAAAACTTCTTCGACTGCATGCGCAGCCGCAAGGAGACCAATTGCCCGCTCGATTTGGGATTCCGCTCCGCCGTCGCCTGCCGCATGGCCGTGGAGTCCTATCGCCAGGGCCGGACTGTGAAGTGGGATGAGGAGCGAGAGGAGATCGTCTAAGAACCGGCGCAACCATTCCGTCAGACCAGCGTAAGCCCAGCGCGTTTGGCGGCCTCTCTGAGTTTGTCGTCGAGGGTCGCCAAGGCCAACCGTCGTCTCGAGGCCAGCTCCAGATACGTGGCATCGTAAACGGTCAGGCCGGTCTTCTGGGCGAGATCGATCAAGGTCACGGGCCGCGCGACAAAGGCCTCTACTTCGGCGATCCGCAACAGTTCCTCGATATCTATCGCAATCGTCGCTAGTTGCGCGGCAGTCAAACGCCCTCGGCGTTCAGCCATGACAATGCCGTTTGAGACCTCTTGAGCCCACAGGGAGGGCACGACAGGGACCGCTCCGGCAACAATAAGGTCGCGCGCGTGGCTGGCAGCCGCAGGGACAGGCCGATCGAGTATCCAGCCGAGAGCAGCGGAGGCGTCGAGAACGAAAGCGGTCAAAAGCGCCGTCCCTCTTCAATCAGCTCTTTTACTGTCGTGCCTTTGGGCAGTTTCATGCGCACGCGGGCCAGCGAGCCGAAGATCTCCTCTGCGCTTCTCTTGGGTCTTGCGATCGCTCTGACCAGACGGGCGCGCTCTTTACCGCGGCAGGTAATGACGATCTCTTCGCCCTGCGCGGCGCGCTCAACCAATTCAGAAAGTTTCTGCTTCGCTTGAAAGATACCGATCGTCATGGAAACCTCATCATCATCTAGATTATCCATCCAGCCCGGTTGGGAGTCAAGCCGATTACGTCCAAGCTGGTCCCGCTGGCCTGTCGCTGGCTTCTTTGGGATCAACCACTACCGCCCTCTGATGTATACTCCACGGGTTGCGATTTTCTCGATACCGGCTGCCGACATGGAGGATGGGGATGTTGGCGGTCTTCTGGAATTGAACCCCTTGAATGTGATGGGTGGAAAAGCCAATGAAGAAAATCCTCAACGAACCCTTTGCCTACGTTGACGAAATGCTGCAGGGCTTATGCCTGGCGCATCCGCAGTACTACAAGCAGACTGGGACGGCGGGTCGCGTAATCGAGCGTGTGGGTGGACCAGTGGCGGGCAAGGTGGGAATCGTCTCCGGCGGCGGCTCCGGGCACCTGCCGGTATTTACCGGTTACGTCGGCAAAGGCTTGCTGGACGCCTGCGCCATTGGCGACGTGTTCTCCTCGCCAGCGGTCAACCAAGTGGTGGAAGCCATTCGTGCTGCCAACGGCGGTGCGGGTGTGCTGCGCCTCTACGGCAACTACGGCGGCGACAACATGAATTTCGACATGGCCGGGGAGATGGTGGAGATGGAAGACATCCCCACCACCACCGTGCGCGTGGCGGATGACGTAGCCAGCGCGCCGGCGGCGGAGCGCTCCAAGCGCCGCGGCGTTGCCGGCCTCGTTTACGCTTACAAAATCGCCGGCGCCAAAGCGGATCAACGTGCAACGCTTTCGGAGGTGACGGCGGCCGCCCAGAAAGCCGCGGACGCGTGCCGCTCCATCGGCGTGGCGCTGACGCCTTGCACCGTGCCCGCCGTGGGCCGGCCAACGTTTGAAATCGGCGAGACGGAAATGGAAATCGGCATGGGAATTCATGGTGAGCCGGGTGTGCGCCGTGGACCCATGCGTCCGGCCGACGCCATTGCGGAGGAAATGCTCGCACTGCTGCTGGCTGACCTGCCCCTGCAAGCCGGCGATCGGGTTTCCGTGTTAGTGAACAGCCTGGGCGCGACGCCACCGGAAGAGCTTTATATCGTTTACCGCTACGTGGCGCCCAAGCTCACCGGCCTTGGCGTTGAGATCGTCATGCCACTGGTGGGACGCTACGCCACCTCCATGGAAATGGCGGGCATGTCGCTGACGTTTTGCAAGCTCGACGCGGAACTGGAAGCGTTGCTCAAGGCGCCGTGCGATTGCCCGTATTTGAGGGTTTGAGCGAGGACGGACTGCTTATCCGCAGATCACACAGATTACTCAGATTCTTGGACTTGCGGACTGACGAAGGCGTGTTATCTGTCCATCGCATTCAATTCCTATGCCGCCGACATTCACCACTCGCAACTTGCACGACGCCCTTACGCGCATCGCCGCCAAGATGGAATCCTGCGCGGACGAACTCAACGCGCTCGACGGCCAGGTCGGCGACGGTGATCTGGGAGTCACCATGGTGCGCGGGACGCGTGCCATCGCTGCCGAGCTGCCCAACCTTCCTGACGACGTGGGTATGGCGTTGCTGAAGTGCGCACAGGCATTCACCAAACTTTCCGGCTCGACCTACGGAACGCTGCTGGCAACAGGGCTGATGAGCGCGGCCAAGACCACCAAAGGCCGGACGGAAGTCCCGTGGTCGGAGGTTCCCGTGCTTTTGGGGGGTGCGTTGAACGCCATGGCGCAGCGCAGCGGCGGAAAGCTGGGCGAGAAAACTGTACTCGACGCCATCGAATCGGTGCGGGCTGCGACCGAAGGATTGGACGAGCCATCCGCTCTTTTGGCAGCAGCAAACAGCGCAGTGGCCGCGTCGATTGTTCAGTTCCGCGACCAACCGGCCCGCCAGGGGCGTGCCCGCATTTTTGGCGAGAAGACTGTCGGTAGGGATGATCCCGGCATGGTGGCTTTCCAGCGGATCATCGAAGGTTTGGGTTAGTTCATAGAACCTTGCCGGTCGCCCGCGGAGCCGAAGGTGGGGGCGTGCGGGTGGCCTTGCTGACGGCTTCGAGTAGAACCATCGCCTCGCGGGGAATTGCCACCTTGCCGTCGAGGATGTCCACTTGTTTGGCGTCGATGCCATACAGCGCCTGATTACCGGTGTCATCCGGCTGGACGACGGCGCCGCTGAGGCTGATCCCGGCAAATATGCCGCGGCTGCGGGAGTAGGTCAGGATCTCGGCGTGCAGTTCAATATCCGTATTCGCTGAAGCGCTTCGGCCCACAGGTCCCGCCGCCGCGGAAGCGTCACCGCCGATTTTGAACTTGTCGCTCAGAAGCTTGTGCAACCCATTGCGTCCGCGAAACACCAGAATGAGGTCCGTCGAGGAGCCACCCGCCTGGAATCCGAAGCTGCCGCCGCTGACTGTCAGGAACACCGGTCCACTCCAGCTCTTGGTTGCGCGGCACGTCACCAGACCTTTCCCGTAATTCGCGCCGACGATAAAGGCCAGCTTCTTCTCGGCGGGAATTATGGCGATGCACGCCGCCGATTGCAGTAAGCTCTGGGGAATGGATTTGTCCGGCGCGCCCATGATTTCGTTGAAAATCTGGGCGGAATCTTCGATGCGGCGGACGTCGTCGTCGCGGTTCGAACTGGCGTAAGCGGGAAGGGAAGCCGCCAAGGTCATCAGCAGATACACGGTGGCAACATTGCGCATAGTTTCGGCCTCGAATGAAATGCAGAGGATTTTTGAACGAGCTTTATTTTAGTATGAAAGGACTCTTCATGGATGAATTCTCTTCACCGCCCGCTGCAGCTACGGCAACCCCGCCATCATCGGCGTCGGGCCGGGCGACCGTCATTCTGACCGCCGTGGTGGCGGCCTTGGGAGGGCTGCTGTTCGGATTTGACACCAGCGTGATTTCCGGCGCCATGCTCTTTCTGCGCACGGACTTTCACCTCACCGACGTGCAACTGGAATTCGCCGTCGCCATTGCGTTGGCCGGCGCGCTGGTGGGGGCGGCTTCGGCGGGCTACTGCACCGACCGCTGGGGGCGCCGCTGGATGCTGCTGGTCACGGCCCTGGGGTTCGGTGTGTTCTCCGCCCTGAGCGGCCTGGCCGTGGGATTGGTTTCATTCTCGGTAGCGCGTTTCTTTGTGGGTGCGTGCATCGGAATCGCTTCGCTGACCGTGCCGCTCTACATTGCGGAAATGGCGCCGGCAAAGATCCGCGGCGCGTTGGTTTCGTGCAATCAGCTTGCCATTACCGTGGGCATCGGCGTGGCGTATTTCGTGGACTATGCCTTTGCAGCTTCCGAGAGTTGGCGCTGGATGTTCGCCAGCGCGGTGTTTCCCGCTGCTGTTCTGTTGATTGGCATGATCTTCCTGCCTGAGAGCCCGCGCTGGCTGGCGCGCAAGGGATTTCGCGATAAGGCGCTCGAAAACTTCCGCCGCCTGGGCCGCGGCGACGAAGCAGAAGCCGAACTGGCGGAGGTGGAGAGCGCCCTGCAAGAGGAGGAGGAAGGCTTCGGCATTCTCTTCCGGCCGGGTTTCCGCATCGCCGTGCTGGTGGGAATTGGCCTTGCCATCTTTCAACAGGTCACTGGTATCAACACCATCATCTACTATTCACCTGAGATCCTTCGCATGTCCGGCTTTCCTTCGGCAAAAGCTGCCATCCTGGCCGCGGCCATCATCGGCGTGGCCAATATTCTGATCACCGTCGTCTCCATTCTGCTCGTCGATCGCCTGGGGCGGCGGATTCTGCTCTTGCTGAGCGTGGCGGGAATGGGGATCTCATTGGTGCTGATTGGCGCCGCCTTCCACCAGAAGTCTGCCAGCGTCGTAGTGTTCTATGAGGTGATTGCCTACGTCGTTTCTTTCGGCATTGGCTTGGGGCCGGTGATGTGGTTGCTGATCTCGGAGATCTACCCCACCAAAATCAGAGGCAAGGCCATGTCCATCGCCGCGCTCACCGTGTGGGGAGCGAACTGGGTGGTGGCGGCTACGTTCCTCTCACTTCTGCGCGGCGCGGGCCCGGCCAAGACGTTCTGGATTTACGCCAGTCTGTGCGTGCTGGCTTTCGTGTTCTGTTACGTGTTCGTTCCAGAGACCAAGGGCCGCACGCTGGAAGCGATCGAACACCACTGGCGGCACTTCGGGGAGAAGGCAGTCGGCAGTCGGCAGTAGGCAGCGCGCATTGGTCAGGCGGTTTTCGTAGCCGCGACAACAAACGAGCCACATCAGCCCCCACAGGAACGACATCGGCGGAGCAGTACCCGCTACGTTTTAAACTGCTCGTCAATCTCCACTTGGTATCCGCTGGCGAGGCGATTGGTTTCATTGGCCATGCCGACCACGGCCATTAGCTCCGCAAACATGGCGTCGGTCATGCCGGCTTTGCGCGCGGCGGCGGTGTGCGAAGCAATGCAATAGCCGCACTGGTTGGTGGCGCTCACTGCCACGTATATCATCTCTTTGGTCAGCGGCTCCAAAGCGCCGGCGCCCATGATTTGCTTGACGCTCTCCCAGGTGCGGCGCAGCGTGGCAGGATCGTGGGCAATCGCCTTCCAGAAATTGTTGATGCGATCGGTCTTGCGGGTTGCCATGATGTCATCGTAGACGGCGCGAACCTCCGCGCTGGCGTCTGTGTATTCAATCAGGCCTAAAGTTGCCATTTTCGCTCCTTCGAAGACCGGTCTGCCCGCTGAACTTCGTCATCATGCGGTAAGTATACGCCGGCTTCACGGTAATCGGCAGGCGAGTTGGTCTGGTTTACCTGTCCTCGTGATAGAATTCCTCCCGTATGAGCGTAGGTAATCGCCTCCGCAGTTTGTTCCGGCTGTTTCTTCTCTTCACGGTGCTCGTGGCCGTGGCGCTGCTCAGTGCCATCACCACCATCCGGTTCACCATCCACGGCCGTCAGGCGAATATGCCCAAGCTGGTGGGAGTTTCCCTGGAGAGTGCGCAGCGCATGGCGGGGGGTCTGGGATTGGAACTCAAGGTCGAGGACAAGCTCTTCAGCGCCCAGTACCCTGCCAACGCGATCGCGCAACAGATGCCGCCCCCGGGCACGCCGGTAAAGGCGGGTCAACACATTCACGTCCTGGTGAGCCTGGGGCCGCCGCAGGTGACCGTGCCCAATCTGCTGGGAGACAGTGTTCGCGCGGCCCGCATTACCGCCATGCAGCGCGGGTTGACGGTGGGGGAAGTGGCCGTGCTCCCCTGGCCGGGCGATCCGGATCAGGTGGTGGCGCAGGACCCGCCGCCTGCCAGCACCGAAGTTCGTACGCCCACCGTGAACTTGTTGATCTCCGGGGGCGAAGAACCTGCCAGCTACCTGTGCCCGCGCTTTATCGGGCAGCCCATCGCGGAAGTCCGCCGGGTACTGGAGAAGAACCGCTTCAAGGTCGGACAGGTCACCCCGACGCCCGTTGATGGTGCGACTTCCGGCACCGTCGTTTCCCAGTCGCCGCCCTCCGGCAGCAAGATTGGTTCAGACGCGGTGTTCAGCTTTCAGGTGGCACAATAACGAAAGACGCCGTTTGCTTGAGCATCGTAGTTCTGTGCTGCCCGCCAAAGCTTTTGCGATGCCCTTGTTGCATTTGACATCCACACGACTCGTGTGTAAGCTGTGAGGCCAAGAGGTGTTTACGCGAGATTCCCATGAGCAAACGCATCAACGTGATACTCCCCGATGAGACCCTGGCGTTACTCGATCGTGTAAGCCCTCGAGGGGGGCGAAGCCGGTTTGTCTCAAAGGCGGTCATTCATTACGTCAAGAGTTGCGGCAGGCAGAATCTACGAGAACAGCTCCGGGCCGGTTATCAAGCCAATGCGGAAGAAAACTTGAAGATCGCCCTGGATTGGTTTCCCCTTGAGGAAGCGGCATGGCGAAGATCCCGCCGGAAAGTCAAAGACGCGCGCTAGCCAGCATCCGTCGGGGACAGATCTACCTGGTTTTGTTCGACCCCACCGTTGGACATGAAATCAAAAAGACCCGGCCTGCGCTCGTCATCCAAAACGACATGGGCAACCAATACAGCTCCGTGACGATTGTGGCGGCCATCACCTCCAGTGTGTCGCCTGTGACCTATCCCGTGGAGGTGGTCGTGGAGCCGACTCGTATCAACGGGCTTGCCGTTCGTTCGGCCATCCGGCTGGACCAGATCCGGACCGTCGATCGGCAATGGCTGATCAAGAAGCTGGGCGAGATTGATCGCGGCACCCTGGCACGAGTGGATCAGGCCATCAAGATCAGCCTGGGGCTGATTGAGATCTGATCGCCTGCCGCCTTACTTCCCCCGCAGCGCCTCGTCGATGGCCTGGAAGTAGGCGTCTTCAGACGGCAGGCCCAGGAGCATCCTGCCATTGATGAACACCGTGGGGGTTTGATTCACATTGGCGCGCTTGCCCTCTTCCATGTCGTGTTGCACGCGCGGCAGGGAAGACTTGGCATCGAGGCAGCCGGCCAGCTTAACTCGATCCACGCCCGCCTCCTCGCCATAGCTCAACAAGGTATCGCGCAGATTGGTAACGTTGATAAATTGCTGATTGCGAAATATGGCGGTTCGCATGGGTGCATAGGCGGCGGGGTTCAGTTCGTAGGCGCACTGGTCGGCGATGGCCGCGGTAAAGGACCAGTCGTGAATTCCCACCAGGGGAAACTCCTTGAAGACAACGCGCACTTTGTTGCCGTAGCGCGGCAACACCTGCGTCTCCAGGAACTCGTGCATGCGCGCGCACGTGGGGCACTGGAGGTCGGCGAACTCCACAATGGTCACCGGGGCATTGGCAGGGCCCTGCGAAGGCGCACCCTGAAGGGAAATAGCGTGGAGAGCAACCTGCCGGGGGTCGATGGCCAGACTATAGAGGTCGCTGACAATCAGGTGCTTGCCATCGCGCGTCACCAGGATGGGGCGGTCCTGCTTGGACCGGCCATCGTCCATCGTCAGCGTTGCTTCACGAAAATCCGGGACGGGCGACGGACGGAAACCTCCCACTGCCAACTTGATATTGCCCGGCTCCTTGAAGGTCTCCTGAATTTTTTGCACGATTTCTGCCGAAGTGCCCTGCTGGAGTGGAATAACCCCGCCAGTGAGCACGATCAGGTAGCGTGAATCCTTCGAAACCATCGTCGGTTGGGCGCGCGGCGTCTTACCGTCGTCCACCATCACCATTCCTTCGTTGAAGCCGGGGGCGATGGGCGAAGTGTGCATGAGGCCCAGAGAGAGCTTGACGGTATCGGGAACGCCAAAGCGGGCGCGAATGTATTGGAGAATCTTGTCGGTCACCGCGCTGCTGACCGCCGTGGTTTGAGCGCCTGGCTGTGCTCGCATGACCGCCCAGGGAATGATGCCGCCTGCAATGAGAACAAGAGTTGCCGTTGTCAACCAGAATCTATGACTTTTTTCGTTCAATTTGTATTTACCCTTCCATGCAGAATTGGCCGCGCCCGAACAAAGTAATTCTATTGAATTCGGCGGGAATTGTCACCCCTTGGCTCCCATGTATGCATCCGCTGCTGGACGAGGCTCGGGGGGGAATCTATAATCGCCCACATCCCCTTTGAGGGAGTGATTCGTCTCGCGAGGCAGTTTCATGCGCAGGCAAGAAAAGATCGACCATCGGTTGCTGGCAGCGGCGCGGTTGGCTGTTGCCCTCTGTGTCGTTGCGTGTGGCTTGGCGCCGGGTATCGACGCGAACGCGGGCCCGCCCGCCGGCCTTCAGGCGGCGACAAGCCAGACCACCTACAATGTGGGCGAGGTGGTCTACCTGCGGCTCATTCCCTCCGCAACGGAACCCGTCCGTTCGCCCGACCGCTACCTCTTCACCTTGCGCTTTGCGGGCGATGGCAAGCCAGTAGCTGATCGAGTGACGTTGGGAAAGGAACTTCTCGGGTATCGGCTGCTCTGGAAGGTACCGCACGATGCCCGCACTGGTCGATACGAGGTTGACGCGCACGTGCTGGACGCGGACTCGCGATCCGTGATTCCGGAGATTCCCGGCATCTGTTCGTTCGTGGTTCATCGCCAGGTGGTGCGAATCCTTTCCGCTGAGGTTCGCCAGGATCACTACACCTCCGGCGACGACATCGGCTGCTCGATCAAAATGGAAAACCTCGGTGACCAGTCGCTGAATGGCCTACGCCTGGAATTCTCCGAGCGCTACTGGCCCTGGATCGTACAGCAGACCCAAAAGGTGGGGGCGGACGTTACAACATTGAAAGACGACATTACGCTGACGGTCGCCCGACCGCCATTGGAAGTTGGCTCCTCGACTTGCGGGGTTGCCAAGGCTGCGGACAAACCCACTTTCAAGCAATACGCGGCGGTGCTTTGGGACCATGATCGCAAGAACGTGTTGGCGATTGCTTTTACGCCGCTGACCTTCGTTGATCCTCCGGGCATTAACTCGCCGCGGCCGTACCCATTGCAGTACACCTATCCTGCTCTCGCGGACGTTAACACCACAAGCTATCGGCATTTTCATCCGGAGGCGTTTGGCGGGGAAGCCATTCAGTTTGATACTCATCACACCATGTTCGGGGCGGGTGCTGAGGCCAGGGTGCAATTTGCCGTATCGAACCCGTCGGACGACGCATGGCGACAAGTCTCGGTGCGGGCGCGACTGCTGGGGCCGGACGGAAAAGAAGTGTTGACGCGTATGGCAGCAGAGCACCTTGACCTGGACGCGCATGGTCGGCCGCTCAATCAGGAAGTGAGCTTCACCCTCCCGGCGGACGTCAGCGGAATCTTCCGCGTTGAGGTGCAAGTCGTCGATGCCGCGGGACAGACGGTTGCGAGCAACGAACTCGAACTGGGCGTTAACCCGCTTCCCTCCTCGGTGATGATGTTCTGTGCGCATGAGGACGACGATGGCACGCAGATGGGCTTCATCCGCGCGCTCGTAGAAAACCAGATTCCGTTTCACCTCGTTTATTACACCAGCGGGGACGCCGGCTCCTGCGACCGCTACTTTCAGCACACCTGTGGGCCGGCCGACGCGCTGAACTTCGGAGCCATTCGCATGCAGGAAGCGCGCGCGGCCATGGGTCACCTGGGTGTGCCGCCGGAGAACATTTACTTCCTCGGATTGCCCGATGGCGGCTTGGGCAAAATCTGGTACGAGCATCGCTCCTCCAACGACCCCTACCTGGCCGTGCAACTGGCCAGTGACCACGCGCCTTACGAGGGCCTGTTCCGGTCCAATCTGCCCTATGCGCGCGAGGCCGTGGTGGAAGCAGCGAAGGCGCTCATTCGAAAATTCCAGCCGGCGGTGGTCTTCACCAATCATCCGCCGGCGGAAGGTCACATCGACCACATCGTCAACAACTACTTCACGGTAAAGGCCCTTCAGGAAATGCTACGCGTCGGCGAAATCTCGCCCGACCTGGAAGTGCGCGTTGACGGCATCTTTGACCCGAAGGGTTATCCCGCCACTCCCTACCACTACGAAGACCATCCGTTCTATGTTTCCGGTGACGCCATGGCGCTCTCGCAGGAAGCCGGGTGGTTCTATGAGTCGCAGGGGGGAAACCGTGGGGAAGGGAATTTGCGCACGTGGAAGCAACTCCGCCGCAGCGAACCCTACCGCAAGGTGTTAGACTGGAACGAGCACCAAGGCTGGAATGACAAGAGCGGTGATTAGTGGATAGTGGTTGGTGGAGAGTGAAAGACGGGCGGCTCTTCGCCCCAGTGCATATCCGCCTTGGATTGGAAAGGAAAAGAACGCGACGTCCACTTGATAGTGACTGAGCACCAGCCAGTGACCGCCAGTTAATTATGGACGATAATCCTAATACGCAAATTCCCATGGTGGATACCTCGGACGCAGCGGCCCCGACAGCAGAAGTTCCCAGCGAGCCGTTTGCATGCCCCAACTGTGGGCAGTTGCTCGCGCCGACCTGCCGGGTATGCGTGGCGTGCCGGCAGCCCATTGATCTGGCTGCCATCGCTCGCAAGCCCGACGTGGCGGTACGGGTCACACCCGAGGTCGCCGCCACCGTCCAGCGGGAACGGGTCCCTTTCCCCTGGCGACTTCTGTTCATCGTCGTCGGCGCGGGCATGTTTCTGGGTATTGCTTCCGTGGCCGTGTGGGGAGAAGAAAAGGGCCCGGTGGTGATCCAAAGCCTGCCCGTATTTGCCGGCATCTGGGTGTTCTTCGATGCCGTGCGGCGCCGCCTCCCCCGCCCGCTGCGCTGGGGGGTCGGAACCATGCTGCTGCTCGCCGTCTTCCTGCCTTGGTACCTGGCGCGACGCAGCAAGCCCCAGGCGACTGTCGTATTGGAGGCGGAGTTGACGCCGGGGGTGCGGGCGCTGCTGATCGCGCTGCTCATGTTCCTCCTGATGGGTTTGGTTCTGGCGATCATGCGCGGCCCCCAGCCGAAGGTGGAGCCAACCCCTCCACCCAAAACTCATCCCAACGGCAACAGCACCCAGGTGCGGCTGCAGCTTCCGAAGCTCCCCGCGGGGCTCGGCGCCTCAGCAAGTTGCTCCGCGGCCGAATCAATCAGACGTGGCCGGCTTACCCCGGCGGATTAGTCTGACACCAACGCGCCGTCCGATGCCTGGCAGACGTAAACCTGCGCCTTGAGGCCCAGCGCCTTCTCGTAGCCCTCCGTTACCGCCTGCGCAAAACCGGCTGCGGCGTCAGCGCGCACCAGGTTTACTGTACAGCCGCCGAAGCCTGCTCCCGTCATGCGCGCGCCCAGAACGCCGGGCTGCCGCCGGGCTAGTTCCACCAGCGTGTCCAACTCCTTGCAGCTCACCTCGTAATCATCCCGCAGGCTGTCGTGCGATTGATTCATCAGCCTGCCAAAGCGCTCCAGATTGCCGTTTTCGAGCACCCGAACGGCCTCGACGACGCGTTCATTTTCCGATACCACGTGGTGGGCGCGCCGCCACAGGAGCGGGTCAAACGAGCCCAGCACGGCAGCCAGATCGGAAAGCTGCACATCGCGGAGTGACTGCACCGGGCGGTGGAGGAGCGAAATACTCTCCACGGCTTCGCGGCACTGCTTCAGCCGCACCTCATACTCCGACTGCGCCAGCGCGCGCTTCACTCCGGTATTGCACACCACCACCTTCACATCGGAGCGCAACGGCACGTGACGATAGCTCAGGTCACGGCAATCGAGAAACAGCGCGTGGTCGCGCCTTCCGAGCGCGGAGATGAACTGATCCATGATTCCGCAGGGCACGCCGACGAATTCGTTCTCCGTTCGACGCGATACCTTTACCACGTAAATCGGGTCGAGCTTCAGATCGAGTAGCCGGTTCCAGAAGCTTGTTGCGCCCACCTCGACCGCGGCGGAAGAACTCAGACCCGACTCGCGCGGCACGTCGCCGCCAAAAGCGATGTCCGCGCCTGCCAGGCGATGGCCGTCCGCTTCCAGGAATTTCGACACGCCACGGAGAAAGTTGCTCCACGTGTTCTCGCGCACCTGGCGAATGTCGTCGAGGTCGAACTCGACGGAAGCATCGAAGTCCTGGGAATAGGCGCAGACGCGGCGGTCAGCGCGGCGGCGGCCGGCGTAGGTGATGGCCCGGTCGATGGCGGCGGGCAGCACGAAGCCGTCGTTGTAATCGGTGTGCTCGCCAATCAGGTTCACGCGGCCCGGCGCCCGCACCACCACTTCCGGCGCGGCGCCAAAAACTCGCTCAAATGCTTGTTCAATCATCGGGGTTTCCTCTCTGTCTATTCAATGCGACCTACGTGCTATCCGCATGGGCTGTAGCGGCGGTCTCCGACCGCTGGCGTCGATCGGAGATCGACGCTACAAGTTGTCTCGCTCCGTATAGTGCTCGATCGCAACTTGCTGCCTCCCACGCCACAGCGAGGGCGGCCGGCAGTGTGATTGCCGCCGGAACTTATACCATGTTGAGACACACGGCGCGACAAGGTTCTTACCGCTTGTCGCCGTTTGTAATCTTCCCCAGTCGGTGAATAGGGTAAACTACGCCGATGCCTCGCGCGGAATTGCTGCTCGGAGTTCCGGTGAGGGGCGCTGGCGCTCGGCATGGAGTTTCGAAGTAACATCGATCGGGGCATAGTCGGCAGTTCTCAGGGTCAGGACGCAAACAACATATTCACAGACCAACTTCGACGCGGTGAGGGTGAGGGATGAAAATCAGCGATCTGCTGTTCGGAAAGCCGCTGCGCTCTTCGGACGAAGCGGGGGAAAAGCTGGGGTGGATCTCCGGCCTCTCGGTTTTTGGCCTGGACGCGCTCAGTTCCGCTGCCTACGGACCGGAGGCGGCGTTGACCCTGCTGATCCCGCTGGCCGCTGCGGGGATTGCCTTCATCGTTCCGATCACGGCGAGCATCATCCTCCTGTTGGGCATCGTTTACTTCTCCTACCGTCAAACCATTGCCGCTTACCCCGGCGGCGGAGGTTCCTACACGGTGGCGCGAGAGAACCTGGGGGACTTTCCCGGATTGCTGGCGGCCGCCGCCCTGATGATCGACTACGTTCTGACCGCGGCCGTGGGAATCTCGGCGGGCGTGGGAGCGCTCATTTCCGCCGTGCCGTCGATGCTGCCGCACACGCTCTCCATCTGCCTCGTCATTCTGCTCGTCATCACCCTTGTAAACCTGCGCGGCGCACGTGAGACCGGCGCGGTGTTCATTCTTCCCACCTACGCTTTTGTGGGCACGTTGCTGATTACCCTGGCGATCGGCGTGGTGAAGACGATCATTTCCGGCGGTCATCCGGCGGCCGTCGTTGCTCCACCGATATTGCCCGCGGCCACGGCCACCCTTAGCGCCTGGCTGCTGCTCAAGGCATTCTCCAGCGGGTGCACGGCCATGACCGGTGTGGAAGCAGTCAGCAACGGCGTAAAGGCGTTTCGTGAACCGGTGACGCAATCCGCGCAGCGAGCTCTGACCGCCATCATCGCCCTGCTGATGGTGCTGCTGGGCGGGATTGCTTTCCTGGTTCGCGTCTACCACATCGGCGCGACTAATCCCGGAGCGGCCGGCTACCAGAGCGTGCTATCGCAGCTCACCGCGGCGGTAGCGGGGCAGGGAATTTTCTATTACGTCACGATGGGTTCCATCCTGCTGGTGCTGGCGCTCTCCGCCAACACCGCCTTTGCCGATTTTCCCCGCTTGTGCCGCGCCGTTGCCGAGGATAGTTATCTCCCCCGCGGATTTTCCATGCTGGGAAGGCGCCTGGTATATTCGCAAGGCATCGGTGTGCTTGCGGTACTCACGGGCGTCCTGCTGGTTTTGTTCGGCGGCATCACCGACCGGCTGATTCCACTGTATGCCGTGGGCGCCTTTCTGGCCTTTACGCTGTCGCAAGCGGGCATGGTGGCTCACTGGTGGCGAACCCGCGGCCCCGGCTGGCAGCGCAGCATTCTTGTCAATGGTCTGGGCGCAGTGACGACTGCCATCACGGTGATGGTGGTCGCGGTGGCCAAATTCGTGGAAGGCGCCTGGGTGACGGCCTTGTTGATTCCGGCCATGATTCTGGTCATGGTGGCCATTCGCCGGTACTACCGGCAAGTGGAAGCCGAGATCGAGATCCACGGCCCCCTGGATTTGAGCCATCTGCGCGCGCCGCTGGTGGTGGTGCCGGTCTTTGCGTGGACCCGGGTATCTAAGAAAGCGGTGCGTTTCGCCCTCACGCTCTCTTCCGATGTCGTTGCTCTGCACGTCGAATGCACGAAGGACAAGGGGAGCTTCTGCGAAACGTGGAGCCGGGACGTGGAACAACCGGCGAAGGAGTCGGGACAACACATCGTGCCGCGCTTGGTGGTACTGCCGTCGCCCTTTCGCTTTGTACTGAATCCGATCGTGGACTACGTTCTTGAACTCGAAGAAGAACACCCTGACCGTCACGTGGCGGTGCTGATTCCGGAATTGGTCGAACGGCACTGGTATCACTACTTCCTCCACAACCAGCGCTCCGAGTGGTTGCGGGCGCTGCTGCTGGCCAAGGGAAACAAGCGGATCATCCTGGTGAACGTGCCCTGGTACCTCACGACCTGAGAAAGCGAAGATCCTCTCGCGCCGTTCTGGAACACGCACCGTCACTCTGCCGTGCCGCCTGAAGCACCTGACACCTGACACCTGACCCTTTTCCCCCCCGCGGCAATCCGGGCCTAAAAATTTCTCTTGACGTTGTTATAGTACATTAGTACACTAGAACTATAGATGAGCGAGCACAAGCCCAAGTTGACGCCGTTCCGCTTCACGCTGGACCTCCAGAGTGGGGTCCCGGTCTACCGCCAGATCATTGACCAGGTGCAGGCCGGGGTCGCCACTGGCGCGCTGGCGTCGGGCCACCAGCTCCCCACGGTGCGGCAGGTGGCGGTGGACCTGGCCATCAATCCCAACACCGTGCTGCGCGCTTATCGCGAGCTGGAGATTCGCGGTGTGCTGGAAACGCAGCAGGGCACCGGGACATTCATTTCGCATCGTCAGGCCCCGCCCAATGACGCGGAACGCGAGCGGCAGCTTGAGCAACTGGTCGGCGAGTTTGTGGCCCGCGCCGGCGCGGCGGGTTTCACGCTTCAGGATGTCGCGGAAGTTCTCTTTGATCGCTACCCCGCGCTGGGGAAGAGGAGATAAACCATGTTGGAGAAGCTTCAGCAGGTGAGCGGTGTGGGCAAAGCGGTATTTGCGGCGTGCGTCATTGCTGGCGCCATCGGCACGGTGCTCTCGGAGCGTCCTTATCCCGTGGTGGCGGGCGCTGTGGTGGGAGTCTATTTCCTGTTCGCCATCAAGGTAGCCTCGCAATGGGAAAGGGTGGCGCTGCTGCGCTTCGGCCGGTATGTGGGGCTGCGAGGGCCGGGGATCTTCACCATTATTCCTGTGGTGGACACCCTGAGCCGCTACGTGGACCAGCGCGTGCGCGTCACCAAGGTCACGGCGGAAACGGCGCTGACTCGCGACACGGTGCCGGTGAATGTTGATGCCATTGTCTTCTGGGTGGTGTGGAACGTGGAGAAATCCATTCTGGAGGTCGAGAGTTTTATCGACGCCATCAGCATGAGTGCCCAGACGGCGCTGCGCGAATCGATTGGACGCCACGAACTGGCGCAGATGATCACCGAGCGCGAAATCTTGGGTCACGAACTCCAGCGTATCCTGGATGAGAAGACCAACCCCTGGGGCATCACCGTGCAGTCGGTGGAGATTCGCGACGTGCACATTCCCCAGGCGCTGGAAGACGCCATGTCGCGGCAGGCTCAGGCAGAGCGCGAACGCCAGGCCCGCATCATACTGGGGCAGGCGGAAACCGAGATCGCCGCGAAGTTCGAACTGGCGTCGAAAGTTTATGCCGACAATCCCGTGGCCCTGCACCTGCGCGCCATGAACATGCTCTATGAAGCCATCAAGGAACGGGGCTCGATGGTGATTGTGCCCTCCTCGGTGGTTGAAACCATGGGGTTGGGCGGAATGCTGGGCGTGGCGGCGTTGGGCAAAGGGCCGTCAACCTAAACCGGAATGCCGAGATGGGGAGAAGATTCCCGCGGACAATTAGGAGAGGAGCAACGGCCATGACTTCGCTTGCAACGTATCCTCAAGAGAGACTACTGCGCCCATGGTTTGGCGCTGCGTTCGTGGTCTTCGCGTCCCTGGCGCTTTTCCCTTCGCGCTCTGCCGCCCAGGTTCTGACCAAAGGAGTGAGCGTTCAGGAAGCCGTCACCCGCCATGCCGTCGCCATGCCCGAGGCGGACGAAGCCGGCGCCAAGGTCGTGGCCGTGACGCAAAAGGGCAACGTGTATTATGGAATTGAGCGGGTCACGCCCGCTGACCTCGGCGGCAAGCTCGGGCCTTCGATGGGGAGAAATGAGAAGCTCTATATCAAAGCGGATGCTCGCGTCGCGTTTGCCGAAGTTGCGAAGGTGCTGGACGCGGTTCGCGCCGCCGGCGTCAACGCGCCCAATCTGCTGACCGCCCAACCCGAGACGCGCGTGCCGGGGAAGATGGTGGCTCCGAAGGGATTGCAAGTGTTCCTTGCCTTCCCAACGTCTTCGGGCGCGGAATCACCGGTTGTGAACGTGCTGGGCTCCGCAGCGGGAAGTGCTAAGTTGAAAATCAACCATGAGGATATTGCCTGGGAGGCTCTGCCAAGCCGGCTGCAAAAGCTCTTACAGAATCGAACCGACAGAATAGTTCTGGTGAAGGCCGATGGGTTGTTGCCCTATGCGGATGTTATTCACGCCATCGACGCGTGCCAATCGGCGGGAGCAAGGGTGCTTGTGGCGACGCCGACGACATAGCAGATGGCCGGTAGCGCCTCCCCACGAGACTGCCCGATAATGATATTGTTGACGGGTCAAGAACGGAGGCGATGCACGAGGTGACGGCACCGACGCTACTCGTCCTGGCGGCTGGTCTGGGCAGCCGCTACGGCGGCTTGAAACAGATGGACCCGGTCGGCCCCGGCGGCGAGACGATCATTGACTATACGGCTTTTGATGCGTTACGCGCGGGGTTCAGGCAATTCGTGTTCGTGATCCGGCGGGAAATGGAAGGAAGCTTCAGGCAATTCGTTGGCGCTCGACTCGAGAAGCTCTTCCCTGTCCAATACGCTTTTCAGGAGATCAGCAGCCTGCCCCCGGGATTTTCCGCTCCTGCGAGTCGCGAAAAGCCCTGGGGCACGGGCCACGCAATTCTGGCCGCGGCGGACCTCATCCAAGGACCCTTCGGCGTCACCAATGCAGACGATTTCTACGGGTCAAACTCCATCCGGGTGTTGGGGGAGCATTTGCGTTCGGGCAGCCCGGATTATGCGATGGTGGGATACGTTTTGCGCAACACCCTCTCCAACTTCAGCACAGTTGCGCGCGGCTTGTGTCGCGTTACCGGCGATGGCTACCTCCAAGCAGTGACCGAGGTGACGGGCATCGGAAGAGACGGCAAGGATGCCAAATACACGGACGAAGGCGGAGTTGAGCGGAAGCTGGATGGCGGGGCAACCGTCTCGATGAACTTGTGGGGGTTCAACCCCTCACTGTTCGTTCATCTGCGTGAACAATTCTCCCAGTTTTTACGGACCCGCGGGCAGGATCCGCTCGCGGAGTTTTACATTCCCAGCGTCGTGAATGTGCTGGTAGAGGAAGGGTGCGAACGCTGCAAAGTTTTGCAGACTTCGGACGCATGGTGTGGTATGACCTGTCGTGACGACCGTCCTGGGGTTCTCGAGAGAATCCGTGACGGCATTGCACGGGGAATTTATCCGCAGGACCTGTGGAGACACTCTTGAAGCACGATGTCCGCGCTGTTGCGTCAGAGTTTCAGATTAACGGTCAATTCTTAACTGCCGTGCCTTATGGCACCGGGCACATCAACGATACTTATTGCGCCGTCTTCGACCAGGGCGGGGCGCGCGTACGATACATTCTCCAGCGCATCAACGATCGCGTCTTCAAATCCCCGGCGGGCTTGATGGAGAATGTTCGTCGGGTCACGACTCACCTTGCCGCAAAAATGGCGGGAGGTCCCGATTGCAACCGGCGCGTGCTCACGCTGCTTCCCACGCGCGAAGGTTTACCGTACCACATCGACGGGGACGGCAATTACTGGCGCGCTTACATGTTCATTGAGGGCGCGCGAACGTTCGACTCTGTGGAATCGCCCCGCCAGGCGTTTGAAGCCGCCAAAGCATTCGGGCGCTTCCAAAAGCTGCTGGCGGATTTGCCACCGCCCCGCCTTAATGAGACGATACCGGATTTTCACCACACTCCGAAGCGCTTGGCGGAGCTGGATCGAGCGCTTGAGGTGGATGTCCTGAACCGGGCAGCGTTGGCCAGGGTGGAAATCGATTTCGCCGTCAAGCGACGCGGCCTGACAACGGTGCTGCTCGATGCCCATCTACCCGAACGCGTCACGCACAACGACTGCAAGCTTAACAATGTGATGCTGGATGACGCGACCGGACAGGGAATCTGCGTTATCGATCTTGATACTGTCATGCCGGGTCTGGCGTTATACGACTTTGGCGACATGGTGCGCGCGACCACCAGCACGGCAAAGGAAGACGAGCGCGATTTGTCAAAGGTGTCTGCGCAGTTCCCGATGTTTGAAGCACTGGTGCGCGGCTATCTGGCCTCCGCATCAGATTTCCTGACTTCCGACGAGATGGGTTTTCTGGTGTCTTCTGGAAAGCTCATCACGCTTGAAATTGGTTTCCGTTTTCTCTCCGATTTCCTGAGCGGGGACACGTACTACAAAGTCCACCGGGAGAATCACAATCTCGACCGTTGTCGCACTCAATTCAAACTCGTCGAGTCAATCGAGCAGCAGGAAGAGCAAATGGAAAGACTGGTGGAAACGCTGCGTGTGGACCCCGCCGCGCGTCGGATGTGACGCTGCCCCAGCACTGCTGATGGCTGCACCGTCGATGCGGTGCAAAGTTTCCTGATCAAGCGCTCGTTTCACCGAGACGAACCTCTACTTACCGAGCGAGGTGCCGTGCACTTTACCTTATTGGACTGGGCTATTGTTATTGGTTACCTGGCGGTCACCCTGGCTGCCGGGCTGTATGGCAGGAAGTACGTCTCCGGCATTTCGGATTTCCTTGTCGCCGGGCGTGGGCTGGGTACCTTCATCGGCATCGCGACGCTCGCGGCCACCGAGATCGGCACCGTCACATTCATGTACTACGCGGAGCTCGGCTACAAGACGGGTTTCGCGTCGTTGGTAAACGGGCTCATCGCCGGTGCCGCGATGCTCTTTGTCGGCAGAACCGGTTTCATTATCCGCCGGCTTCGCTCCCTCGGCCTAATGACCATTCCGGAGTTCTTTGAAGTCAGATACAGCCGCAAACTGCGTGTCCTGACGGGAGTCCTGGTGGCCACCGGCGGAATCCTGAACATGGGGGTCTTCTTGAAGGTCGAAGGTACCTTTCTGACGATCATCAGTGGAATTTCCCTTGACCATCTGAAAGCGACCATGACCGCCATTCTTTTGCTCGAGCTGACCTATACGGTTCTGGGCGGTATGGTGTCTGTGGTCATAACCGATTTCATGCAATTTGTGGCGCTCAGCCTGGGTACCGTCCTGGTTACGTTTTACGCGATTCGCCAGGCCGGCTGGGGGATGATGTATCAGGCGGTACATGCCACGATGGGCGCCCAAGGCTTCAGCCCGATCACCAATCCCTCGTACGGGTGGACGTATATCATTTTTCAGATTCTCCTCTGGCTGGCGGTCAACACCTGCTGGCAGACTACCGCCATGCGTACGTTTTCCACACGGGATCCGGAGACCAGCCGCAAGGTCTTCTCCTGGACGGCATTCATCTATTTAGGCCGCGGGATGATGCCCATGGTCTGGGGGATTGCCGCACTGGTTTTGGTCGGCCCCGGACAGAATTCTCTGGAAGCGATGCCGATGATGCTGGCCCGCATTTTGCCGAGCATTGTGCTCGGTCTGGTCGTTTCCGGGATGATCGCGGCCACGATGTCAGTGAACAGTTCGTACCTGCTCGGATGGAGTTCCATTATCGCTCAGGATATCATCCATCCCTTGCGGCGGAAGCCCCTCAGCGCCGCCAGCCAGGTGCGGCTGAATCGGGTTGCGAACGTATTCGTCAGCTTGTTCATCCTCTTTTGGGGCGTCTGGTATACCCTGCCGGGTCCCACGTACTTTTACCTGAATATTACCGCATCGATTTTCCTCGGCGGCGCGTTTGCAGCCATCGTCGCCGGTCTCTACTGGAAAGGCGCCAACACGCTCGGGGGCTACTGCGCCATGATCGGCGGAGCCGCTGGGGCGGTGGGTTTCTTTTTCTTCCATGTCGCGGCCAGCTATGCCGGCCTCGGATCGTTTGCGCTGGCCGGATTGGGAATGGTATTGGGCTCCTGGGCCCAGAGTCTCAGCGTCAAGTTGCGAGGAAGAGCGTAGGACGACTGTAGTCGGAAGGGAGTGAAAAAGGTGATTGCCTGGTTTTACTTTTGGACGGCCAGCTTCATTGTGTCCGGGGGAGCCTTTGTCATCATCGCGCTGATCGTATTGGTGCGGGGAATTCAGGACTTGCGTGTGATGTTTCGAAACCTCCGCCACAACAGCGAAGCGCCCGGACCGCCGCCGGCCCCTGGTAGCTGAACGTACTGCGTTGTTTTCACGGGTACGATTGCAGGCGGACCTGTACACTGCTCCGCGACCAGGAGCCAGCCGCGAAGAACTACAAGTGAGAATAGCCCCGCGGACACAAGTGCACGGAGAGTTTTATGTTCGACGTTCTACAAGTGTTCACGCATGGACACCGGATCCCGGCGCCAAGAAACGCCGAAAAAAATTCACGGGACGTTGACAACCGCCGATTATCAAGGGAGAATGCACACAGGCCGGTCAAAGACGCCGAGGACGGCGGCAGGCTTGAGACGGATGGCACCCACGCGCGGGACGAACGCGCTACCACCAGTCTTTTGGACGCCGCGTGCGTTCTTGATCAGCGGCCCACTGAGCGGGAGTAATTCAGCGGTAGAATGCCAGCTTCCCAAGCTGGACGTCGCGGGTTCGATCCCCGTCTCCCGCTCCATCTTTTCAATAACTTACAGCCTTAGTCTTTAGCAGGAACACTGTTTGAACACCATTAACAAACTGGCCAACCATAAGTTTCTGAAAGTAAGAGATTTACCTCGTACATTCTGAACACCATTTAGCGAGATAATCTCTGGTGATATGAACTACTCGTTCTGTCCATTACTTACATCGTCAATTCAGTGCGTGACTGCCAGCATGAACGCCAGTGGCGGCTTAGAAGGAAGATGCGCCGCGAGGCTGTCGGGCCGTCCACAGTCTCATCAATTGTCTCCGGGTCGCAAGAACGGACGGGTGCCCCGCAGAGTGCTATTCGATGCCGAAAGATCGAAATGTTTCCTCTTTCTGGGCGACGGCCGCACTTCGAAGGGGACGAAATATCTCGTGGTCTGGATGAGGTTCCGGTCCGGCATTTTCCCGATTTTCGCCTCATCTCGGATTGATAGTGGGGAAGGGCTGTTCCCAACAATTATCCAGCGACGATGGTTTGGTAGTTACTCTCCAGGAAGGCGACTTCATTCCCAATCGGATCGCGATATAAAGTGGGCAAGTGCGGTATGCTTTATGCCAGCAAGCGTTGCTCAATCGTTTGGAACCGATCTTCGAGCCGGTATTCGATGATGCTAACTTTGGCTATCGGCGAGGGCGATCGACGAAGGATGCCTTGCGCAAAGTCTGAAAGGAGGTCGCGAGCGGACGGGAGTGGATTTTGGACGCAGACTTGAAGGACTTTTTCGAGTCGGTGGATCACGAAAAACTTCTTACGCTGGTGGCCCAACGGATGGCGGGTGCTTCGCCTGATCAAGGCGATGCTGATAGCCGGAAGCTATGGTCAAGGGCGGCTCTTTCCGAGCGAGGACGGGACTCCGCAAGGCGGGGTCGTCTCAATCTTGCTCAGTAACATTTTCCTGACCCCTTTTGATCGGGAGATGCGACGCAGGGGATATCAGCTTACGAGATACGCGGACGACTGGGTGATAACCTGCAAGTCCGTGGCCGAGGCGCGGGCGGCAGTGGCCGCGGCTCTCCGAATCCTGAAGCAGTTGGGCGTGGTACTCCATCCGTAGAAGACGCGGATTGTGCATGTCCAGCAAGGCTTTGAGTTCCTGGGTCACAAGATCAAGCGCGGGAAGGCCCTGCGGCTTCCGGCGAGCAAGATCCATAGCCAGGTGCGCTCGGGGGCGCGGCATGCGTATCCCCTAGAAAAGTCGGTTTGTCATTTCAAGGATCAGGTGCGGCAGCGGACCAAGCGACGCGTGCCCTTGCGCGCCCGCGAGCTGATTGCCGAGTTGGATCCGGTTTTGCAGGGTTGGGGCGAGTATTACAAGCGCGCCCACGTTCGAAAAGTCTTCCACCAGCTCGACGGTTGGGTCCGACAACGTATCTGGTCGCGTCGGTTCAAGCGTTAGCGTAACGACGGCTGGAAACAGCTCCCTAACGTCAAGCTCTACGGCGAGTATACCTCAATGGAGGTTTTGAGGACTACTGGGAGAGCCGCCAGGCGGCTATTGCCGCCTAATTCCAACTTCTATTTCGCGCACCCAAGTTCTTCAAGGAACACGCGGATCTCCTGGGCGGTTATGATTCGCAGGCCGATATCGGAATCCTGTTTGCCTATGACCAACTCTACTGGGGAAATTATTCCAATCTCCAGGATGTCTATCGCCTCTCCGAGTATTTTTCGAACCGGCACGTGACCTACGATCTTGTCGATCCGGCGAAGGTGACAAGGCAGCAACTGGCAGATTACAAGGCCGTCATCACCCCCTCCCTCCGATACATGTCGGACGCAACATTGAGTGCTCTGGACACCTATGCTCGAGGTGGTAGCCTGTGGCTGAACATCGGTGATTCAGGACGCTTTGACGACGCCGGGCACTTGCGGCCGATTCCGACTCCGGGCGGACGAGTCGTGCGATTTGGTGACCTCAATGATCTGCTTGCGTATCCCCGATTCGCCCCGTATCTCCTCGACGAAAATCAGGCGGATAGTCTTAAGGAGACCCAGGCGGTGCTCGATGCCGCTTTGACCGGTGAGCATCCCATGCGAATACAGCAACCGAAACAAGATCTATTGGCGCTTCTCCAGCAGCAAACCAGCCATAAGCTTTCAGTGCTGGCCGGTCTGGGACTCGAGGGATTGCGCTGTAATCTTTGGCGCAAGCATGGCACGAGTGTTGATACCTTGACGGCCCACTTTGTGAATTACTACTGCCTGATTCCCACTGACGTGAAAATGGGGAAGGGCAAGGTTGATGTTGGGGTGCCGCCCGACAAGCTTGCGCCCAAGCGGTTGGAGGGGGTGAGGGTGGAGCTTGAACTCGATCCAGGGCGCGTGAAATCAATTCGAGCCTACGATCCGGACTTGTCCGGGTCAGAGGTGCTGCCGTACAAATGCACGGGGTCAGGGATTGAATTCGTTCTGCCACCCATTCGCATCTATGAGCTGGTGGACGTTGACCTCAAGCCGGGCAGCTAAACCCTGAGCCACGGCCGAAATCGGCTTCCCGAAGGCCTGATTCCGTGGGCGCGCCACGATCGACCCTGGTCGCCGCCAAGAAAACAGAATGACCATGATTTAGGAGGCAAAGTAACTGATGTCAAAGTATCGTTCCACTTCGCTAATCTTGATCGCTTGGTTGCTGACGGGATGTGTCGCGGTCCTCGCTGGTGTAAGGGTGGTTTGTGCGCAGGCAACCGAACGCGTGAACGCCATAGTGCCGCCGGCTAAACCCCTGCCCCCCGAGGCAGAGTCCCGGGGCGTGACGCGCTTTTCGTTCATCGTCTACGGCGACACTCGAGGACGCCGGGAAGGTATCGCCATCCAGTACGAACATTCGCTGATCGTGGATCGGATGCTCATCGAAATCAAACGGCTTGCGAATACGGCGTTCCCGGTACGATTTATTCTTCAGTCAGGTGACGCCGTGGCTAATGGACGCGTCCCTCAGCAGTGGAACGTCAGCTTCGTACCCTTGATCAATCGTCTGATCGCTGAAGGCGGCGTACCTTATTTCCTCGTCCCGGGAAACCATGAAGGCACCAAGACGGAAGCCGGCCTTCGCAATTATTTTGATGCCGTCTCAGCGCTGATCCCGCCGGACGGCTCGCCGCGCCGCTTGTCCGGCTATGCAACATACGCGTTTGGCTACGGGAACACGTTTGTGATTGCCCTGGATGCCAATATCGCGGCAGACGAAAAGCAGTATCAGTGGATCAAAGGCCAGCTTGAAGGCCTCGATCGAAAGCGCTACGTTAACATCATCGTGTTTTGCCACCAGGCGCCGTTTTCTTCCGGCCCGCACGGAGGGGCGAATGTCGAGCCGCCAACGGCAGCACTGCGAGCACGGTATATGCCCTTGTTCAACGCCCAGCACGTGCGGATGGTCTTCTCCGGACACGAGCATCTTTTCGAACACTGGGTCGAGCGCTATTCCGACGCCAGTGGAAAGTATCGTATGGACCTTGTCGTCTCGGGCGGCGGAGCCCTCATTTACCCATACATGGGCGAACCCGACCTCCGGGAATATCTGCAAGCTAACGCAGCATACAAAGTGAATTTGCAACATCTCGTCAAGCCCAGCGTCGAACGGGGAGAGAATCCACACCATTTCGTCGTCGTCCACGTCAACGGCGACAAGCTTGACATGGAGGTAATCGGTGAGGATTGGAGCACGGGCTTTGTGCCGTATCGGAGTAACAAGGTCGAATTACAAGACTCGGCGGAGTAGTCTCCAAGCAATGCATTTGCAGCAAACCTCTAGGGAGTTTTCGTAATCATGAGACGGCGCGTTCACTCGACAGGCGCAGTTCTATTTTTCGTGTTCTTTTCGGAGGTCATTGCAACGGGCCAAACGATTGAGCGGCCGGTACGGGCTGTTCCCGATCCAGGCGTGGTGACCACCCGGCAATCCATTACCCCGGCGGGGGTGCAAAGTGTTTTCAGCGGGCGGATTTATGGCGTGACATTCGGAACGTCCAGTGACGTCGTTTACGTTGCCGTGAATACGGGGGCAATCTATCAACTGAACTGGCGAACCAACCAAGTTCTGAAGATGATCCGCGGCGCTGCGCGGCCGGGAATGCAAGGCATTGTACTGGATCCGGTGACGCAGGAGCCTCTGCTGAGCGCATCCATGAAATTCGCCAGCCAACTCATCCGTTTCTCCGGGAACCATGAGGCTGTGATTGCCGATCACCTGGGGAGGTTTGCAGTTGGCAGCCTCTCCCTTACCTACCCAGAGATTCGCGATCTGCTGAAAGATCACGTGGGGCCGTTGTTCGCGAAGCACCACATTCCCACCGGAATCCAATTCCGAGAGGCTTCCAGCCGGCAAGAGGCAGCCAGGGAGTACCCCACGGTGCTCGACGATCCCGTTGCGAGAAAGTACGTTGCCTCGCTCGCCTACCATGGATACGACTTCGGCAATTTTGGGGCGATCGCGGGGTTGCGCGAACGGTATCCCGACCTCCATCTGTGGATGACGGAGGTCTGCCACACGAACCCGCCCATCTACGAATTTAGCGACGGCGACTTCTGGGGAAATCAGCTCGTTTCCGATTTGGAAGCTGGCGCTTCCGCCTGGATATATTGGAACATGATCCTAAATGAGGAGGGGGGGCCGTATCTCGTCTCGGTGGTCCATGGCGATCCCGAACATAACCTTCAGCAACCCATCATCGTCATCAATCGACAGACGAAGCAGGTTACTTACACGGGTCTTTATTACTACATGGCCCATTTCAGCAAGTTCGTGCGTCCCGGAGCAGTTCGCATCGGCATGTCCGGCGCTGCTGAGGGCGTTCGCTGCATCGCATTTGAGGGCCCGGATGGAAGATTTGTAACCGAGTTGCTCAATAGCCGCAAGTCCGATGTTCCAATCACATTAGGATGGCGCGGCCGGGAGGTCTCCGTGGCTCTTCCCGCCATCTCAATCACCACTGCTATCTGGAAGCTGAAGGGGTCTTGACGGAGAAATCGAGGTCTCCTCGCACAGCGCGCCGGTGGCTCTTTCCCCCCAACTCTTCCCCTCGAGGCGGGAAAGTGCAGAGCAAAGCGATTCGGCTGATCGCAATACGCGCATTTCTGAGTGCTACCGAAGCAGTGCGCCCGCAGGCTACACTCTGGTCAGCCGGATTGCCGACGGCGATGCGGCGGCGATCACGAAAACGGCCCGTCGGCCTCTGTCGGACATCGTCAATGGACAGCAGCACTGAAGCCTCTTCCGCCGCTCCCCGTTTGCCCGAGGGATGAGCACCCATTTCCCCGTAGGATCAATAAACTGGTCCGTGAGGCAAAAGCATCCACAAAGCGCGATCAGCATTTTACTGACATTTTGGCAGGCCAATCAGGCAGGTGCTCCGTTGAATTGGCAGTCAAGTTCGAGCGTGTTCGTCGGTCAGACCGGTGACCAGTCGAGAGCAGTACAGCACCTGGCTCGGGACGCCGAGGGTAACCCAAAATGCCACTGTCCCGTACTCCACCTGGCTACTCATCCTGCAGCACGGAAAATAGAGCTCGGTCACGAACTCACCCAAGTGCCAGGCTCTGTTCTGTTGGCGTGGGCGGCGGCTTTCCGCGGAACGCGACCACGCCGGCCAACCAATTAACAATCCTCGCCGGCCCGGAACGGGAGCGCAATGGACTCTGCAGAATCCGGTACCATCTCGATGGTCGCGCTCCGCTAAACGCCATGGGGATGGGAAAGTTCGATCCGTTCCCGCAACTGTGAGCCCCTGCCCGGGAAGGCCAGTGAGCCGATGATCATGCCTACCGGCGCGAGCCCGAAACTGAGCAGGCCCGCCCGCGTCGGCGAGAAGGAAGGCCAGGCCAGGCAGATGGCGGGGAAGATGGCGCTTCCCACAAACGCGCAGTAAGCGCCGCGCACGCTGGCCCTTTTCCAATAGATTCCCCCCACCAGAGTGGTAAGCGTGGCTGCGTAGGAGATGGAACCCGTCACCGTGAGGTAACGGAACACCGATTCCGGAAAGTGGTAGAAGGAGGCCCAGATGTAGATGACCACTCCCATCCCCACCGTGCAGAGTTGCATCAGCTTCACCCGCACTTCGTCAGAAGGGGGCTTGCGGAGCACCGGAGCGATCACATCCTGAAGCAGGATCGAGCTAAAGGCGAGAAAATAACTCGAGAACGTTGACATGGTCGCCGAGACGAAGGCGAGCGTGGTCAGCCCGATCAGGCCGGCGGGCAGGATGCGCACCATCACCGTTTGCAGCGCGGCGCTGGAAGGAGTCACGGTTCCCACAATGGCCAACGCCCCGATGCCCCAGACCATGGGGACGGCGGCGCGCAGGAACATGAACACGCTGCTCAGCCGGTACAGGTGCAGTCCGGTCTCAATATCCCGCATACTGAGGACGCGCGCCACTACCGGTTGCCAGGTGCTCCACCCGGAAATGTAATAGAGGGCCGACCAGACGAGGAAGAGAATCCCGTAACGTGGCGAGTCCCAGAAGGTGAAGCCGCCGCTGCCATATCGCGTCATCACCACGGCGGCCATATGGCTCCAACCCCCCGCGGCGCGGATGATCAGGAACGATGCGATGGTGACGCCCACCACCACCAGGATGAATTGCGCAATGTCGGTGTACACCACCGAGAACATGCCGCCCAGCGCGGTGTAAGCCAGCACCACGGCCAACAGGATCCCCATCATTAGCGGCAAGAGGCTTGGCCGCAGGCCCATGATCACGGTAAGAAACGTTCCTTCCACCTGGAGGAAGATTCCGAGGTTTAGGATTCCCACCACAAATGAAGCCAGACCGGCAATCCAGCGGACCTTGGTGTTGAAGCGGGTCTCCAGGAACTCCGGCACCGTGCGCACGCGCAACTCGCGCAGCTTCTTGATGACGAATCCGGTCCACCCGACCATCCACATGGAGAGGGCTGCGATGGCGGCGAGGATCAAGGCCACAAAGCCGCTGAGGTAGGCTTCCTCGGCGAAGTAGATTAGGGTCACCAGTCCCGTCTCCGTCGCCGAGAGCGTGGCGACGCCCCAAATCGGCCCCAGCTTCCGTCCCATCACCAGGAAATCGTCGAGCGTGCCGGCACGCTTTTTGGCTGCGATGCCCAACCAGCCGTAGAGGATGAGGAAGCCAACGACCAGCACCCAATCAAAAGCCGAGAAGTGTGAGCGCATTAGTTGACTTCCACCGGTAATCCCGTTTGGGCGGATTGTTCTGCTGCGGCCAGCACCCGGGCTACGGCCAGGCCATCCTCGCCGGTGACCATTGGAGTCTGGTCATTGGCCACGCAATCCACGAAATGCTGAATGGCCGCCACTGCGAATCCCACCGGTTTGCCATAGAGGTCCGCCGCCGCGGAAACATCGGGCAGCTCCACACCCTTGCCGCTGTACACCTCGGCCATGCGGTGATGGCTGGCATTCACGTATGCCGTCCCTTTGCTCCCCACGAATTCGCTTTGAAAATCGAAAACGCTGGGACCGTGCTCGTCAAGAATCCAACAGGTTTCCACCACCGCCGTCCCGCCCGAGGAGAGCTCCAGGATGCATTGGGAAAAGTCCGGCGTATCGATCCCCATCTTCTTCAGAAGCATAGATCGGCTGACGCAGTAGACGCGCGTGACGGCGGAGTCCGAAAGGAAGTGGATGAGGTTGACCAGATGACTTCCCAGGAACTGCAAGGGTGACGACTTGGCTGCCCAGCTCAACATGCGCGTGGGAACGAAGGTTGTATCATTCAATCGGATGTTCATCATCATCAACGTGCCAAGCTGCCCCGCCACCAGCGCCCGGCGGAGATTGACGAACGGCAGGCTCCAACGGTTGTGAAAATCCACCATTAACTTCACGCCTTGCGCCCTTTGTGCCGCAAGGATCTTCTGGCATTCGCTCACCGTGATGGCGAGCGGTTTTTCCACCAGCACGTGCTTCCCCGCCTGAATGGCGGCCAACGCAATTTCTGCGTGGGCAAAATCCGGCGTGGCAATGCCTACCGCCTGAATGTCGGGGCGCGCGATGAGCGCACGCCAGTCCACGCCATGATCACCGATACCAAATTCCGCCGCCAGCGCCGCGGCGCGGCTCGCGTCCTGGTCACAAACCGCCACCAAGCGGGCGTTTGTCGATGCTGTGTAGGCACGGGCATGGATGCGACCAAATATTCCACAACCAATCAAACCAAAGCCGACTTTGCTCATGAGCGCTCATCTCCTGGAATCCTGAGTGTTAATGATGATTTGCGGAAAACACCCCTTGAAAAGAATCTCACGAACACCGGAGGGCACGGCGAGGCTTGAGAACAACCAGATGCAGTCTTCTCCCTGGCTGGTATAAATGCCTGGAATCCGTTTCCGATTCTTAAGGGCGGGACGGCGTTTTCGCCGCTGCCTGTCGTCCTCTCAATCTTGAGGGGTTGCCCGGTTATCGGTTTCCTGGCACTCACCGACCTATGCCGGCAAAAGAAGCTGTATTGAAGCTGCGGGCATAACTCATTTCACATGCGACGCGTTGCTTGGGTGGGCTTGCCAAGCGGGCTGGAGTATAGCGCTGGTGTGAGGGGAGGTCAATTAGCGAGTAACATTAGCGAGTAAGCCAGCGTAACGCCCTTGGTGCTCCAATTACATAACTTGCACTCTGAATCCGCGAGTAGTTTCCCAAGCTGGGCCTCGCGGTTCGACCCCTTGCCCCGCCTCATGGTTTCAATGCCGTAACTGAAATCCTCCCCGCGTCGTCACTCCTCTGCTGCAGTCACGCCAATACTTCTCGTACCCCGCAGGACATTCCTAGGGATATACTGGATGGGTAATTCGACCAGGCTGAGTACGTGTTGCGGAAGGGTCCGCGGACGGGACCTTGCCGCGCAGGCGCTGGCCTGTCGCCAAACGGGGCTCGCACAAGACAATTAGTCGGAAACAAACGATTCGGGCTGCGCATCTAATCGCATGAGGTTGAGGTCGTGACGGGTGCCAGGGCACACCCGTCGTTCAGGTTTTCAACAAACTCATTTAGAAGCGAACCCATGCCAAAACCCATCTTGTTGGCAGTCGACGATGACGCTGAAGTGGTACACGCAGTGGAGCGCGACCTGCGCCGGCGCTACGCCGAGCACTATAAGATTCTTCATGCGGACTCCGGTGCAGTTGCGCTGGAAGCTCTCAAGGGGCTTAAGATGCGTAACGATACCGTGGCCCTGCTCCTGGTCGACCAGCGGATGCCGCAAATGACCGGGGTCGAATTCCTCGGACGGGCGATGGAGCTATTTCCTGCTGCCAAGCGCGTTCTGCTGACCGCCTACGCGGATACCGACGCGGCCATTCGTGCCATTAACGATGCCAAAATTCATCACTACCTGCTGAAACCCTGGGATCCGCCGGAGGAGCACCTTTACCCGGTACTCGACGATCTTTTGGAAGATTGGCGCGGTTCGTACGTACCACTGTTCGAGGGCGTGCGAGTTCTTGGCACCCGTTGGTCGCCGAATTGTTACGCCCTGCGTGACTTCCTGGCGCGCAACCAGACGCCTTACCAATGGGTCAACGCGGAAAGGGCGGACCAGGACGCAGAGGTGCGCCGCATCATGGCAGCGGCCGGGGCGAAGGCTGCCTGCCTGCCGATGGTGTTGTTTCCTGACGGCACGTCTTTGGACAACCCGAGCACGGGGCAGTTGGCGGAGAAATTGGGACTGCGCGTGCGCCCCGACATGGCGTTTTACGACCTGGTGATTGTGGGAGGCGGTCCGGCTGGATTGGCCGCGGCGGTATACGGCGCCTCGGAGGGGCTGCGAACCGTCCTGGTGGAAATGGAAGCGCCCGGCGGCCAGGCGGGGATGAGTTCACGCATCGAGAATTACCTCGGATTCCCTTCGGGCCTGAGCGGAGGAGACCTGGCGCGCCGCGCTGTGGCTCAGGCTCGGAGATTTGGCGTCGAGATTTTGTCACCGGCGCAAGTCACCGGCTTGCGCGTCGAAGGTCCGTCACGAATGATCAAGCTGAGCGAGGGGATGGATATCGGCTGCAAGGTATTGCTGATTGCCACCGGGGTTTCCTACCGAAAACTGAACGTCCCGGGACTTGAGCGCCTGCAAGGGTCGGGCGTCTATTACGGTTCCGCGATGACGGAGGCCATGGCTTGCCAGGGAGAGGACGTCTACATTGTCGGCGGCGCGAACTCGGCAGGACAGGCTGCCATGTATTTTGCCAAGTACGCGCGCCGCGTGGTGATGCTGGTTCGGGGCGATTCACTGTCTGCCTCGATGTCGCAGTACCTCATCGACCAGATCAAGCAGACCCCGAATATCGAGGTGGAGACTCACTCGCGGGTGGTGGAAGCACACGGTGATACTCACCTGGAGGCGGTCTCAATTCGTTGCGATGCGAGCGGCGAAACGTCGAAGGTTCCCACCAGCATGCTTGCCATCTTCATTGGCGCTGAACCCAAGACAGATTGGCTGGCCGGAGTGGTGGAGCGTGACGAGCGCGGATTCATCCTGACCGGCGCGGACCTGATGCGCAACGGTAAACGTCCCGCCGGTTGGTCACTCGGTCGCGACCCGTATTGGCCGGAAACCAGTGTACCGGGCATCTTCGCCGCCGGAGACGTGCGCCACGGTTCAGTGAAACGTGTTGCCTCCGGCGTGGGCGAAGGCTCGATTGCCGTGCAATTCACCCATCAATATCTCAGCGAGGTGTAGCTTGGCGGAAAACCTCACCAGCGCAAAGAGTGCGACTTTCGTCGACGACCTGCGCAAGAACCCCGTCTTCGCGGATCTGCCTCCAGAGCAGTTCGCTTGGCTGGCGGAGCGGTTTGACGAGGTTCGTTTTGAGGCCGGTGAGGTGATGGCCCGCCCGGGCGATCCGGTCACCTATCTCAACGTCATTCTGGAAGGGGAGATGCGCATTCAACGCGGCTCGGATGCGGACTCGCCGACGATCAGCGCGCATGCGGGACAGGTCACGGGTCTTCTGCCATACTCGCGGCTGAAGCAGTTTGCCGGCACCGCCCGCGCTGTCGTCTTCACCCGCATCGCCCGTCTGCACAAGGATTACTTTCCGGAGATGCTCCAGCGCATGCCCCTTTTGGGTCAGCGACTGGTGGCCATCATGGCGGATCGCATCCGGGAAATCACCCGCATCGATAGCCAGCGCGACAACCTGATGGCCTTTGGTAAGTTGTCAGCCGGGTTGGCCCATGAACTGAACAACCCGGCGGCCGCAGCCCAGCGCGCGAGCGCAAGCCTGCGCGAAGCGCTCGAAACCGTGCGTGACGCCAGCATACGCCTGGCGCGTCATGCCCTGACCGCCGAACAACGCGAGCTGATCATTCACTTTGAGAAGGAGGCGGGGCAACCTCTGGATGGCCCCGCCGATCCCCTGGCCCAGAGCGATCGCGAAGAGCGCATCACCACCTGGCTGGAAAGACGCCACCTGCCCGACGCGTGGAAGGTCGCGCCGGTGCTTGCGGACGCCGGGGTGGAAGTGCCCAAGCTGGAAGCCTTGGCCGCCGAAGTGGGAGACGTGGTGTTGTTCGACGCCCTCACTCGCATCGTTTCCATTGTCACGATTTCGAAACTCATCAGCGAAATTGAAATCAGCACCCGGCGCATCTCCGATCTGGTCCGCGCCATCAAGGAATACTCTTACATGGACCAGGCTTCGATGCAGTTGGTTGACGTGCCTCAGGGGTTGGAAAACACCCTGACGATTCTTCATCATCGTTTAAAGACGGGTGTGCAAGTCGTCCGTGAATATGCGCAGAATCTCCCCAAGATCTGCGCCTACGGCAGCGAATTGAATCAGATTTGGACCAATCTCATCGCCAATGCCATTGAAGCCATGCACGGCAAGGGTGAACTGCGCGTACGCACCGGGTTGGAATTGGACCGCGTGCTGGTGGAGATTCGAGATAACGGACCGGGAATCCCTCCCGATGTTCTGCCTCACATCTTTGAGCCCTTCTTCACGACCAAAGAAGTCGGCGAGGGGACAGGACTCGGGCTCGACACCGTTTGCCGCATCATTCGCAACCACCATGGCGAGATTCGGGTTGAATCTCATCCGGGCGACACGCGATTTCTGGTTTATTTGCCCGTAACCCAGCCCAAGGCATCCTCATCTACTGCCTAGGAGGAGAAAGAAAATGTCAGAAGCTTGTCCGCACCTGGACCAAATTCGCTACCCCGCGCCCAAGACCGATGGCTGCGAAGAGTGTTTGAAAATGGGTGACCAGTGGGTTCATCTCCGCCTCTGTGAGACCTGCGGCCATGTTGGCTGCTGCGATTCCTCGAAAAACCGCCACGCCACAAAGCACTTTCACAAGACAAAGCATCCCATAATGAGATCGGTGGAGCCGGGTGAGGACTGGGGATGGTGCTATGTGGATGAAATTGTGATCGAACCCTTTCCCACGAAGGCCGGGGGTTAGGGTGCCCGCACCAGCCGCACGATGGGGCGGCCGCCAGCCGCTCCGACGACCGACCGCCGGGAAGCGTGTATCGATACCCGGCGCTTTGCAAGCGAATGGACGACAGCATAATGACGATTCAAAACATCCTGTTTCCGGTGGACTTCTCGCCTTCGTGCGATGCCATGGCCCCCTTTGTCAACCGAGCAGCCTCCATGCTCAAGGCCAAGGTCACCCTGCTGTTCGTTTTGGAACCTCCCACGTCCGGATTCGAGTTGGTGGCCAGGCCCCTGCCCGATGCGATGGAGGATCGCAAGAAACTGGGGTGCGCGAAACTGGAATCCTATCTTGCCGTGGACTTTCCCCGGCAGGAGGTCGCACGGTTGTTGGTGGTCGGTGAACCGGCGTCGGAAATCGCGAGGATCGCACGTGAGCGTGGCTTCGACTTGATCATCATGCCCACTCATGCCGGAGTATTTCGCAGAACGCTTCTCGGCTCGACCACGGCCAAGGTGCTGAACGATGCAGACTGTTTCGTGATGACCACGCAACACGCGGAGGAAATTTCGCCCCGGCCACTCGAACATCGGGAGTGGGTTTGTGCCATCGGCTTGAGCGCGGATTCGGAGCGGGTCCTTCGCAGTGCCGCCGGGATGGCGGACTCCGTTCATGCCAAGCTCTCGATCATCCACGCGATCCCTGCCGCCCGCGGTGCGCCGGTTCAGCTCGATCTGGAAGAGCGCGTCGAATCCGTGGCGAAGCGGGTGGCGGCGGAGCTCTTACGCGACCTGCAGAGGCTTGTGGGCTCGCACGCGGAGGTGAAGATCGCAGTTGGGCCGACGAAGGATGCGCTCACCGAGGCGGCGCGTCGGCTGCAGGCAGACGTGCTGATCATTGGCAGGAGTTCGCAGCTCGGCACGCAAGGCCGGTTGCGGGATCTTACTTATGCAGTGGTTCGTGACGCGCCTTGCCCGGTGCTAAGCGTTTGAGGGCTCGCGTTAGTTGGATATCAGGGCTGCTTCGATTTCGAGCAAGTGAATAGCACACAGCGTCCGCCTTGACGGACTAGCATATGGCAGAGTTCTCCGACAAATCCGGTTCGTCGCCCGAGGCTTCTCCCCAAAGCAGCGCGGCGCCCTCCGTGGCACTCGAACCATGGCGCCCCCAAGCCAATATCTGGGTGATTGGCGTGGTCGTGGCCATGGCGGCTTTCATGGAGGTGCTCGACACCAGCATCGCCAATGTCGCGTTGCCGTACATGGCGGGCAATCTGGGCGCGAGCAACGACGAAAGTACCTGGGTCCTCACGTCCTACCTTGTTTCCAACGCCATCGTGCTGCCCATCAGCGGTTGGTTTGCCACGGTGCTTGGCCGCAAGCGGTTCTTCATGATGTGTCTCGTGATTTTCACCCTGAGTTCCCTTCTTTGTGGGCTTGCCCCCAGCTTGGGAGCGATGATTCTGTTTCGTGTCATACAAGGCGCCGGCGGCGGCGGATTGCAACCGATGGCGCAGGCGATCATGGCGGATACTTTCCCACCCCGCCTGCGTGGCGTGGCGTTCGCCCTCTATGGCATCACCACCATCGTTGCGCCGACCGTCGGTCCGACGTTGGGCGGCTGGATTACCGACAACTACTCCTGGCGCTGGATCTTCTTCATCAATCTCCCGGTCGGAATCGCAGCTTTGTTCCTGGTTTATCGCTTGATTGAAGATCCGCCCTGGGTGAAGCGGGCCAAGGGAGCCGGGATAAAGATCGATTACATTGGCGTTGGCTTGCTGACCCTGGGCGTGGGGGCTTTGCAGGTGATGCTGGATAAGGGACAGGAGGACGACTGGTTCGGGTCGCACTTCATCCTGACGCTGGCGATCATTGCCGGGGTCTGCCTGCTTTCGCTCGCCATTTGGGAATGGTTCTACAAGGCTCCCATTATCGAGGTTCGCCTCTTCAAGAACGCCAACTTCCTGGGAGCCAACTTCATGATGTTCATCCTGGGGATCATGCTGTTCTCCAGCCTGGTCATGATGCCGCTGTTTCTGCAAACCCTGATGGGTTACACCGCGGAGTCGGCGGGTTTGGTGCTCTCCGGCGGCGGCCTTATCCTGCTGTTCCTGATGCCCGCGGTGGGGGCACTCTCTTCGAAGGTGCAGGCGCGCTACATCATTGCCTTTGGCTGGCTCTCGCTTGCCTTCGCGATGTACTACTCGACGCAACACCTTGATCTGGACATCAGTTTCCATTTCGCCAGCCTGCTGCGCGTGATACAGGTGTTCGGGCTGGGTTTCCTGTTCGTTCCCATCAATCTCGTCTCCTACATCGGCATGCCGGCAGAGAAAAGCAACAGCGTGGCCGGCATGGTGAACTTCATGCGGAACATCGGGAGCAGCATCGGGACGTCGATGGTGACCACGCTCATCGCCCGCCGCGAACAGGTCCACCAGTTGTACATGGCGGCGCATACCACGCCGGCGATGCCGCCCTTCACGATTGGTGTAAAGGCGCTGGCGGCGCGCCTCGCGCTTGCGGGCTTGGACGCTTCGGTGGCTTCGCGCCAGGCCTATGGACGCCTCTACCAGGAGTTGATCGGGCAGGCGACCACCCTTGCTTACATCGATACGTTCTGGGTGCTGTGCATAGGAGCGGCCATCATGTTTGTGCTTTCGTTCCTTTTACGGAAGAACGAACCCGGAGGCGGTGGGGAAGTGGCGATCGGCTGATTGTGCCTGCGGACAAACGCCCATGGCGCGGGAGATATCTTTATGATTCGAGTCATCACCATCGAGCGCGAATACGGCAGCGGCGGCGGTGTGATCGCGGAGATGCTGGCGGCGCGCCTGGGCTGGAAGCTCTGGGACCAGTTGCTGACGCAGGAGATTGCGCGGCGGATGGATTGCGACTGCCGCGCCGTGGAAAAACACGAAGAGCGCGAAGACCCTGCTTACTACCGCCTGCTCAAGGCCTTCATGCGCGGCAGCTTTGAGGGCAGCTTGAATGCCCCGCGCCTGAAGATGGTAGACACCGATTGCGTTCGTGGGATCGCGCAAAAGCTCGTGCCGGAAATCGCCAGGACTGGAAACAGTGTCATCGTGGGGCGTGGTTCGGCTTACTACCTTTGCGGGCGTCCCGACATCTTTCACGTTTTCATTTACGCGCCCTTTCACGAAAGGGTCCGCCGGCTTCAAGCCACCGGCAAGAGCGAAAAGGAAGCGGAGGAATTGGCGGAATCCGTGGACCGCGACCGCGCGGATTTCATCAAGCGCTATTTCAAGATTGACTGGCCCGCCCGCCACTGTTTTCACCTGATGGTGAATTCCGCGGTCGGCGACGAAATGGCGGTAGGGATCATTCTCGATGCCGTCAATCGTTACGGGGGGCAGCATTCTTAGCTCCCAACGGCAAGGAGGCGCCATGCTCGGCAACTACCGGGCCCTACATCACTCAATCTCCATTTCGGCGCTGGCCGTCTGCCTGCTGGCATCGCCGGGACCGAGTGCAGGTCAATCCCGCAATCCCTTCTCCGGCAGCGTGCCCAATGGCAAAGCCACGGGAACCACGCTTGACCTTTCGCTTCAGGAGGCCTTTGAGCGCGCGCTGAAGTACAACCTGGGCACGATTGAGAGCAGCGAAGATGCACGCGCCGCGCATGCTGCACGCCTCCGCGGCCTGAATGCCTTGCTGCCCAACCTTAGCGCGCGGGTCAGCGCCTCAGTTCAGCAACTCGATCTTCCCGCTGAGGGCATCAACTTGAAGATTCCAGGAGTTGCCATCCCCAAGGTTGTGGGCCCCTTCGGCGTCGGTGATGCCCGTGCTTACCTTTCCCAGGAGATTTTCAGTTGGTCCGACATCAAGAACTGGAAGTCGTCCATCGAAAGCGAGAAGGCCGCGCAGTTGACCTTTAGGAGCGACCGCAATCTGGTGGTGTTCAGCACCGGCAATGCCTACCTCCTGGTGATTTCGGACACGGCCACGGTGGAGTCGGTCCGCGCCCAGGTGACTACAGCGCAAACGCTGGTCGCGAACGATGTGGACCTGGATAAACACGGTTTGATTGCCGGAATCGACCTGCTCCGCGCGCGGGTGGAGTATCAAACCGAGCAGCAGCGTCTGATTGCCGCGCAGAACCAGGTGGAGATCGACAAGCTCACGCTGGCGCGGATTATCGGCTTGCCGGTCGGCCAGGAGTTCCGCCTGACGGACTCAGTGCCCTACGCGGCGCTGGATGGCATGACCCAGGAGCAGGCGCTTCAGGAGGCTTACTCGACAAGGCCCGACTATCTCGGCGCCAAGGCGCAGGTGCACGCGGCGGAGTTGGCGCGCCAGGCTGTCTCCGCGGAGAACTACCCCACGGTGGGCACCAATACGAATTACGGGGACATCGGCAGTCCCAATTTTGGCTCGTCGCACGGCACGCTGGGCTTCGCCCTCACCGTGAACGTACCCATCTTTCAAGGCAGCAAAGTTCGCGCGGACAAGCTTCAGGCTGATTCGGCATTACAGCAGCGTAAGGCGGAGCTGGCTGACCTGGAGGGCCAGATTGACGACGAGGTGCGCACGGCCTTCTTCAATCTGAAATCCTCGTCCGAACTCGTCAGCGTTGCACAGAGTAACATCGATCTTGCCAACCAGACTCTTGCCCAGGCGCGGGATCGCTTCCGGGCGGGCGTCGCGGACAACCTTGAAGTTGTTCAGGCGCAGGAATCCGTGGCATCGGCGAACCAGTCGTACATCAACAGCCTCTACGCCTACAACGTCGCAAAAATCTCACTCGCACAGGCCACCGGCGTTGCCGAACAGTCTGCATTGCATTATCTGGGAGGGAAATAACCATGGCAGAAACAACTCCATCCACCCCGGAGCAGGAAAGCCCCAGACAAAGCGCCACGACTTTGGGAGGGGGCCGGCCCTCGGCACGGCGTTCCAAAGCCGGCCGGAATATTGTCCTGGTGTTGGTGGCCATCATCGTCGTGGTCGGAGGGATCGTGCTCTACCGTCACCTCGCCGCGTGGGAATCCACCGACGATGCGGAGATCGATGGCTACATCTATCCGATCAGCTCGCGCATCACCGGCTATGTGACTCGCGTGATGGTGGATGACAACCAATACGTGAAGGCGGGCACGGTACTGGTGCGGCTTGACCCGGAAGACTACGATGTGGCCGTCGCCAACGCCAAGGCGACATTGGCCAATGACCAGGCCGCCGCCACCGCATCCCAAACCAACATCCCGCTAACTTCCGTGAGCACGTCGAGCCAACTGTCGAGCGCCCAGGCTGATGTGGATAACGCCCAGGCCGGGCTCATGGGGGCTCAGCATCAGTATGACGCCACGCAGGCCTCGCTGCTCCAGGCGGAGGCCAACGACCTGAAAGCCCAGGACGATGTGAACCGCTACAAGCCGCTGGCGGAGAAGGATGAGATTCCCCAGTTGCAATACACACAAGCGGTGGAATCGCAGGAGGCCACGGCAGCGGCCGTGCAGGCGGCTAAGGCTTCTGCCGCCGCCGCGCAGCAGGCCGTCAGCCAGGCTCGCGCGCGAGTGGAACAGGCGCGGGCGGAACTGCAATACGCACAGACACGGCCCCAGCAGATCTCCGTCCAACGCTCGCGCGCCGAGGCCGCGGCGGCGGAAACCGAACGTGCCCTGGCGACGTTGCAACAAGCCCAATTGAACCTTCAGTACACCGTCGTCGTCGCGCCCGTGGACGGCGTCGTGGGGCAGCGATCGGTTCAGCCGGGCCAAAACGTGTCGCCCGGCCAGCAACTGATGACGATCGTTCCGCTGGACAGCCACAACATCTGGGTGACCGCCGACTTCAAGGAAACTCAAATGACGAATATGCGGCCTGGCCAGCACGTGGAGATTACCGTGGATACGTACGGACGTACCTATAACGGGCACATCGACAGCATTGCCGGCGCCAGTGGCGCGCGCTACAGCCTGCTGCCGCCGGAGAACGCCACGGGGAATTACGTCAAGGTGGTGCAGCGAATTCCCGTGAAGATCTTTTTCGAAAACGGCCAGGACCCGGAGCACCTGTTGCGCCCGGGAATGTCAGTCGAGCCGAACGTCAAAGTCGAGTAGGGAGGTATCACCATGAGTGCGACGGCAGCCCATCAGATCGACCAGCACGCCGATCTCGTTGCCCGCCTGGCAGAGGCGCGGTCAATAACAGATGAACTTTTTCGGGTCATTCGGACTGAAGCCCTTTACGACCGTCCAATTCCGGAGAGGCACCGAATTGTCTTCTACATTGGCCATCTTGAGGCTTTTGATTGGAATCTGATCGGCGGCCACGCGCTGGCTTTAGAGCCTGTTCATCAAGAGTTCGATCGCCTCTTCGCCTTTGGCATTGATCCGGTTGGCGGCGGGCTTCCCACCGACCAGCCTGCTGATTGGCCGCGCCTCGACGAGGTCAACAACTATGTCCGCGGAGTCCGCGTGCGACTCGACCACCTGCTGGAAGGCGCTTCGCAGACGGCGGAAGGCTGGCGGTATCCGCAAGCGACCGTTCTCAATACGGCCATCGAGCACCGCCTGATGCACGCGGAGACGCTGGCGTACATGTTTCACCAATTGCCGCTCGAGCGAAAGATCGCGCCGGCCAACTATCGATCGTTGGCGTCGTCCACGCCAGATCCCGCGGTAAAGGCGAAGATGATCGAAATTCCCGCTGGTGAAGCGACGCTTGGCATTCCCCGTGATGCGAGGGTATTTGGCTGGGACAACGAGTTTGAGGCTTATTCGGTGCACGTGCCGGCGTTTGCCATCGACGTATACAAAGTCACCAACGCGGAGTTTGTGAAATTCGTGCACCAAGGCGGATACGAAGAGCGGCGCTTCTGGAGCGATGCCGACTGGGCCTGGATCAAGGGGCAGGGCATTCGACATCCGCAATTCTGGCGCGAGTGCCAGGGCCAGTGGTTTTACTTGGGCATGTTTGAAGAAGCGCCGTTGCCGCACGACTGGCCCGTGTATGTGAGCCACGCAGAGGCCTCGGCATACGCGCGCTTCGCGGGGAAGTCGCTGCCGACGGAGGCTCAATTCCAGCGCGCCGCCCTCGGAGCGCGAGACGGTGCCGAGCGCGACTACCCCTGGGGCACCGCAGCGCCCGATTCCAGCCGCGGCAATTTCGATTTCGCGCGTTGGGACCCCGATTCAGTGGGCAGCCATCCAACCGGCCGCAGCGCCTTCGGCTTGGAAGACACGCTGGGCAACGGCTGGGAATGGACCTCATCCCTCTTTGCGCCCTTCCCGGGCTTTGAACCTTTTCCTTTCTACCGCGGCTATTCCGCGAATTTTTACGACGCCAAGCACTACGTGATGAAGGGTGCCTCACCCCGCACCGCCGCCTGTATGTTGCGGCGTTCCTTCCGCAACTGGTTCCAACCGCACTATCCGTTCGTTTACGCATCGTTCCGGTGTGTGAACAGCTAAGGGGGCATTCATGTTGATCCGTAGTAGCGTGACCTATCCGGTCAGATCGTTCGCGGAAGATGTGCGCGAAGGGCTCGGAAAGCCCGGCCAAAAGGAGTTGCTGTCAAAGTATCTGTACGACGAAGTGGGCTCCGCCCTGTTTGAAGTGATTACGCGGATTCCTGAATACGGCGTGACGCGGGCGGAGGAGCGACTTTTGCGGCGGTACGCATCGGCCATGGCGGAGAAGCTTGCCTGGCACGGGTTGGTGGTTGAACTCGGCAGCGGCAGTGGGCGGAAGACGCGGCAGATTCTGGAAGCGCTCTCCGATCGCCAGCCCACGACCTACTGTCCGGTGGAGATCTCCTCGACGGCGCTGGAGAATTGTGAGCGCGAGCTCGACGATCTGGCGCAAGTGAGCATCGTGGGGTACGAAGCGGAATACCTCGATGGCCTGAACCGCGCAGCGGCCCGACGCCGGCGCGGCGAGGGGGTGGTGGTCCTTTTCCTCGGCAGCTCGATTGGCAACTTCGAGCGCGCTGCGGGCGACGATTTCCTGCGGGAAATTCGCCAAGCCCTCGAACCGGGGGATGCGGTGCTGCTCGGCACTGACTTGACCAAGCCGCTCTCCCAGTTGATCCCCGCCTATGACGACGCGCTGGGCGTTACTGCCATGTTCAATCGCAACCTGCTGGCCCGCATCAATCGGGAACTCGGCGGAGATTTTGACCTGGCACGATTCGAACACCTGGCGCTCTACAACCCCCACGAGCGGCGCGTGGAGATGCATCTGCGCTCCCTTGACAACCAGACCGTCCACGTCGATGGCGCGAGGTTCGACTTCCAATGCGATGAAACCATCTGGACGGAGAGTTGCCATAAATACGATCGGCACGAAGCCGCGCAAATGGCATTGCGCACCGGATTTGAATGTGCGGCGGAGTGGGTTGACGATGAGTGGGGATTCGCGGAAAGCCTGTTGAGGGCGGTGTGATTTGTCGGGAGATTCCCCGGATCTGCCGGAGAGGCAGTCGTAGTTTAACGACTTATGGCCGTTGAGGCCGGCGGACAAGACCCCTCACCCGCCCGTCAGCAGACGGTTGACCTCTCC
>CAVRBF010000065.1:0-14270 GCA_963719115.1 uncultured Acidobacteriota bacterium
CTAGGCAGCCCACGAGTGGTTCTGAGCTTTCGTCGATGCTCTTTCACAACATGTCGCCCTCTACGACCACGGGGAACTCCTGGGTTGCATGCACCCCGTGCTTCCCCGAGAACTCTAGCCTTCACCTCCGTATGACAGTTTCGGCGTTCCCTTCGTCCTCACACTCCGATTCTTGTGAGGGATAAGTTTTCACGCGTTCACTACGGTTCACTTGCGTTACGACCCGTTGTTTTGCTCGCCCTCCTGTCGGAGCAGACCGGACCAGGTCCAGCCTTCGAGAGCTTTTACTGCCGGGCTTTCAACGGTTAGGTCACCCGCCCCGTCGCCAGATATCACTACCGTGCCAACTGGGCAATCTGCACGGGCGGGACTCTAACTGCATTCCAGGTCCAAAGAGTCGGTAAGTGCTGTGGCGCCATACAGAGAGCATTCTCGAAAGTCCTTCCCGCTTTGAAAGGGAACTTCAGGCACAATCCAAAACAAGTGAGTGGCTGCACGGCACCACAGACACCGCAAATTCGCCTCAACGATATGGGCTTGCCCGCTCATATCGGCTTACGGAAGACATTGAGGACAAATTCCCAAGATGAGTTCCCGAGCGATACACAAGGTAGTAAACGGGCAGATTCCCCAACCCATGGTGTAGTTCCAACCCACGCACAATGCCCTATCTTATTGACGCCATTGGTCTAATTTTTGTGAGAAATTAAAATGTGCTATTGTTGTGCTATTGACGAAAATCTGGAATGGCGACTAACCACCTTATTTTCAGTGGAATAGCAGTGGAGGCGCGGGTGAGAATCGAACTCACGCATAAAGGTTTTGCAGACCTCTCCCTTACCACTTGGGTACCGCGCCCCTCTAGATCAGTGCCGAGTGGTCAGCGGCTAGTGGTTAGAGCCGGCCATTGCTGACCACTAGCCACTCACCACTAATCACTGAAGTATGGAGCGGGAAACGGGATTCGAACCCGCGACTTCGACCTTGGCAAGGTCGCACTCTACCACTGAGTTATTCCCGCTCACGCATGCCGCGCAACCCAGTATAGCACAAGCGGGATTATAGGAACGCTGGCACGGGACTGTCAAGAGCACGTGGACCTGAGGTCGCACTGGAGTCAGCTCTCGGGCGTCGCGCCGCGAATCGATTTTGCGGTGCGAATGGAGGTGCTATCACCGAAATCGCGCGCTTCGACCAGCGCTAGCCTGAGTTCGCGATGCGCGGCCCCGCGCGCCGTCAAAAGACCATCAATTCCCCCACCGATGACAATGAGGCGGAAGCCGGTTGAGGATAACTTTTCGGTGCTTCGTTGCATGGCAAGAGTAGAATTCTAAACTACGATTATTTCCGGTTCCCTTCTCTCGCCGTTGGGGAAAAGGGGCGGATCGCAACCGGCACTTTCATCAGCGGGGCCGTCTGGCCGAGGGGGTGTATTGTGATGAGACTTTACAAACTGGCAATTGGAATCATTCTCCCTTCCAGCATAGTGCTCGCGCAGACACCGCAGTTCGACTTCCACGACTACCATCCTCTTGAGGGACTGAACGCAACGGCGACAGGCGGCGAATTGAAAGTGGTGTGGCAGGGCGAGCGCGGCCAGCAGTTGCGCGTCGTCTTCGCGGCAGAAAACCATCAGCCGGTGGTGCGAGAACTCGCCATCCGCAAGACGACTGGAAATTGGACGGTCCTGGCACGCAGTCTCTATCCGGAATTCAACGTGGTCAGCGGCCGCAGGCGGCTTTCCGAGCAGCAAGCCGCGCCTCTCCGTGCCCTCGGAATCACGCTCACTCCGGACGTCATCGACCGTGAAAAGTGGAACGCCTTCTGGGACGCGCCGCTCGAAGTCCCCGGAATTCCGCACACGAATCTTGATCTGCCGCGCACCCCACAGGAGATTCGCCGCGCCACGGCCCGCTACGATGCTACGACCTGCCGGGTCAAAACCGACGGTGCGCGGCTGGAAGTCACATTTCCAGGCCTCAGCATGGGAATTTTCGAGGGCGAGCTGCGCTTCACCGTTTATCGCGGAACAAACCTGCTTCGCCAGGAGGCCATTGCCAAGACCGAAGAACCTTCCGTGGCGTACAAGTACGATGCCGGGCTCAAGGGCTTCTCGATAAGCTCCGCGCCTCGAGTGGTCTGGCAGGACGTCGCGCGGGCCTGGCAGGAATATGAGTTCGGCGGTGCAGTGAATGACAGTGCGGTGGCCCTGAAGGCACGGAATCGCCTCGTGATCGTCGAAACCGATGGCGGCTCTGTGGCCATCTTCCCTCCGTCTCACAAGTTCTTCTTCGCGCGCGAGATCGAAATGAACCTCGGTTACGTGTGGTATCGCAAGGATAACGATCAGACCTTTTCTGCCGGCGTGCGGCAGGCCGAGCACGAGGAAGAATACCGGCCGTTTGGAATTTCCGACGCCGAGTGGCAGAAGCGGGTGAAGGAAGCGCGCGGCAACCTGGGAAACTTCGCCCTCTATAACGCTCCGCCTGGAACCTGGCAGCGCATGCCGGTCTACTATTATCTGAGCGCAGATGACAGCCGGGCAACGCAGAGCAGGGTCCTGGCGTTCACGCACAACGACACGTTCAAACCCCTACCGGGCTATCAAGTGGCCGTGAGCCACTTCCACACGCGCTTCACCGAGTTGGAGGAAGACGCCGGTTCGCACGATATTCAGCCAGGATTTGTGCCGGTGTTTCGCGGCCTCGGCATCAACATCGCGATGATGTCCGATTTCCACGGGGACGGGCACCCCGCAGATCCGGGACCCATTCGCTTCAAGGAACAACGAGATTACTTCGAGAACTGCCGGCGATTCTCCGACCGCACTTTTCTCGTCATGCCGGGAGAGGAACCGCACGAGGCGCTGGGCGGGCACTATACGGTCATCTTTCCCAAGCCGGTGTACTGGAGCCGCGTCCGTGATTCCGGCCAGCCTTTCACTGAGCAGGATTCCAATTACGGGACGGTGTACCACGCCGGTTCCGCCGCCGACCAACTCCAGTTGTTCACAACCGAACACGCTTTGATGTGGCAGGCTCATCCGCGCACCAAAGGCTCGGCGGGGTTCCCAGATGCGGTGCGCACGTGGGACCACTTCAAGCGACGTCTTCCTTGGCGCTCGAATCGATCTTTGCCCGTCGATCTGTCGGAGGCGCGGGTTTGCGAGAAACATGCCTGGGCCTCTTGGATGATATGAACAACTGGGCCGGGCCGAAGTATATGATCGCCGAAGGTGACACCTATGTGAAATACCCCGAGGATGAGACCTATCCCCACCTGATCGTGAACTACATCGAGCTGGCGCACTTGCCGCATTTCGACGAGGACTGGACTCCGATTCTGCATGCCATGCGCGCGGGCGACTTCTACGTCAGCACAGGCGAAGTCTTGCTGCGGAACTACGCCATTGAGGGCTCGGGTGTGAGGCGAACCTTTGTGGTTGACGCGGAATGGACCTTTCCACTGGAGTTCGTCGAGTTGGTTTGGGGCGATGGTACGAACGTGGGGCGGAAGGTCATTTCGGCAACGGAACTGCCTCCATTCAGCACTCACGGCTTCGAGATCCCTTTCGAGACAACCGGCAAGAAGTGGGTGCGCTTCGCCATCTGGGATTCGGCGGGTAATGGTGCGCTGACGCAACCGGTGCACCTGAGATAAGGCATTGGGAACTGGGGGTGAGAGCAGGAGTGGCGAGACAAGATTTGGCGGTAATCACACGCCGGCGGCACAAGAGTCCCATGGTCGGCCCTGAGACAAGGGGAATGTGGCGACGGCGGGAACTCCCTATTCCCAATCCCCCTCTGACGCTAGCGCTTGGAAATCCCACCGGAGCGGATTGCCAGTTGCAGAACTTCCGCAAGATGGTGACTGCGGCGGCCGGTGCTTTGCAGGATCTGCTCGCGACAACTGAATCCGTCCGTCACGATCAGCGTGTCAGGACTGGCGGCGCGGACGGCGGGCAGCAATACGCGCTCGCCAATCGCCTGGGCCACCTCGTATTTCTCCGCCTCGAAGCCAAAGGGGCCAGCCATCCCACAGCAGCCGGTGTCAGGAACGCTCACTTCCAGCCCCAACTGGCGCAGCAAGGCTGCGGCGTCGCCCGATTTCATCACCGACTTCTGATGGCAGTGCCCGTGCAGCAGCGCGCGCCGTTCGAGCTTCGGTGAGGAATAAGCCGGGGCATAGCTGGCAAGAAACTCCGGCAACAGATAAGTCTGGCGGCGCATTTGGTCGGCGCGGGGATCATCGGGGAACAGGTTGCGCATTTCGTCGCGAAACACCGAGGCGCAACTCGGTTCGAGCACAACCATGGGCATGCCGGACTGAATGACGGGATCGAGTGCGGCGAGCACACGAAGCAAGTAGCGCCGGGCATCGTCCAGCATGCCGAAGTCGTACAAGGGACGGCCACAGCAGAACTGCCGCGAGAGAATACACGGTTCGAACCCCGCGTGTTTCAGCACTTCCACGGCGGCCTGCCCGGCCTCGGGATGGAAGTAGTTCGTAAAAGTATCTGCCCAAATCAGCACGCGCTTGCGGGAGGCGGATTCCGCCTCGGCTGGCGCGGGTGCGATTCGGTCAACGAAAGGAATCCGCTGCTCACCAGCCCAGTGGCGAAATGTCTGCGTCGCCAGTCGCGGGAACTGGCGCGCCGCGGCAATTCCCAGTACCTTGCGGACGATGTGCCGCACGCCGGCCGCATTGGCCAAGGCGTTGGCAAGCCGCGGTGCGATTGAGCCCAGGCGGGCCCACTTATCGATCCAGCCGAAGGCATAGTCACGGAGTGGACGCCACCGATCCTCATAATAGTGATGCAGGAACTCGGATTTGTAAGTGGCAATATCCACGTTGACGGGGCACTCCGCCTTGCACGCCTTGCAGGAGAGGCAAAGGTCCAGCGACTTCTTCACGTGCTCGTCTTTCCAGCCGCCTTTCACGCCGCCCCGCAGCAGTTCGAAAAGCATGTGGGCACGTCCGCGGGTGCTGTGCTCTTCCTCGCGCGTGGCGCGGTAGCTGGGACACATCGTTCCGGCATCATCCTTGCGGCAGGCGCCCAAGCCGATGCAGCGCAACGTGGCGCGGGAGAACTGGCCCTCGTCGTCGGGAAATTTGAACGCCGTCCTGGTGACCGGGAGCTGATAATCCGCCCCCAAGCGAAGATTCTCGTCGGGCAGATACGGATCCACCAGCTTGTGCGGATTCATCCTTCCGTCAGGATCCCACAGGGTCTTGAATTTGCGAAAAGCCTGCATCAGCTCCGGCCCGAACATTTTCGGTAACAGGCTGGCGCGCGCCTGACCATCGCCATGCTCGCCGGAGAGAGAACCGCCATAACTCACCACCAAGTCGGCAGCACGATCGAGGAATGCCGTGAACTGGCGAATGCCGGCCTCGCTCAGCAGGTCAAAGCTCACCTGCGTATGGATGCAGCCATGCCCGAAGTGGCCGTAGAAGCCGGCCCGGTAATTGAACTCGTCGAGAAGTTTGCGCAGGTCACGAAGGTACGTGCCAAGCTTGGCCGGCGGCACGGCAGCGTCTTCCCATCCTTCCCACATCAGCGGCGTGCCTGGGGTAAACTGCGCACCGCGCGGTCCCGCTTCCCGCACATGCCACACGGTCTTGGCTTCGGCTTTCGCATACAACCGCATATTGGGGGTGCCCCCGCCGCGCCGAAGGCCCTCCATCATTTTGTGCGCTCGACTTTCCGCCTCGGTGGCGTCGTTGGAACCGAATTCGACCAGCAGAACGCCGCCCCCGTGCGGCATCAGTTCAACGCCCGCTGTTCCTTTGCGCGCGAGCGTGTCGATCATCTTGCCTTCGATCCCTTCCAAAGCAATGGGGCCGAACTCGAGAATTTTCGGGACATCATCCGCGGCCACGTAAGGATCCGGGTAACCCAACCCGACCAGGCAACGCTGCTGGGGACTGTCGATCAGTTTCACCCGCGCCGCGAGAACCGTGACGCAGGACCCTTCCGTTCCCACCAGCGCGCGCGCCACGTTGAACCCGTTTTCCGGCAAAAGTTCATCCAGGTTGTAGCCCGACACACGGCGGGGAATGCGCGGATATCGCTCGCGAATCAGCGGAGCGCACGCATCGCGGATTTCCGCCAGCCCCCGGTAAATCTCGGCGCGGCGGCCGCCCTGTCCGACGATCGACGCAAATTCACTCGGGCTCGGGGGACCCACCTTCATGCGGGTACCGTCATACAGCAGGACATCAAGTTCCACGATGTTGTCAACGGTCTTCCCCGCCATCAGCGAGTGGGTACCACAGGAGTTGTTTCCAATCATGCCGCCCAGCGTGCAGCGGTTGTGCGTCGCCGGATCGGGTCCAAAGGTCAGCCGGTGCGCCTCCGCCTGGGTGCGCAAGACGTCAAGTACTGTTCCGGGCTGCACCAGCGCCGTTCGCCGTTCAGGGTCAAGCTCCAGAACCTTGTTCATGTACTTGCTGAAGTCCAGCACGACGGCGACGTTGCAGCACTGCCCCGCAAGGCTGGTCCCCGCTCCCCGTGGCAGGATGGGGGCGCCGAATTTTCGCGCGGCGCTGACTGCGGCAATCACATCGTCGGCGTCTCGGGGCACCACCAGACCAATAGGAATCTGACGGTAGTTCGAAGCATCAGCGGCATAGAGCGCGCGGCTCCCATCGTCAAAGCGCACTTCCCCGCCGATGCCTTTGCGCAACTCGCTTTCCAGGGCGCGCACCTCCACAAATGTCTTATCCGGCATTTCTAATCTTCCCGACAACCTGTTCTCGGTGGTAGTTAGCTAGACCTTCTGACAGGTCCATTTAAGTGGCGCTCTAAATATAACATTAAATTCCCATTACGTTCCGTCGGCGTGGGGCGAGGAAAACTTGCTGCTAAATGTTCCATCGGAGACGCAGCCGCCTTCCTGCGCGGCCTCCAGGGCGGAAGCTCTGGTGTATACTAGGGTGCGCAGCTACAGCCGGTGCCCATTCCAGGGCAGCGGCGGGTGGCTTCATCCGGGGAATCAACCCATTCTCAGCCGTAAGAAGACTCTGAGGGACCGAACCATGCTGGGTCTTGATCGTCAGGCCACGCGGTACACGTGGACGGTGGTCTTTATCCTGCTCCTCGTGGAGCTTGTCTACCGCATTCGCGACACCCTGTTTATCTTTATTGTGGCGTTATTATTCGCCTATCTGCTCTGGCCCCTGGTCAAGTTCCTCGACCGCCGTCTGCCGGGCCGCTCAAAGGTTCTCGCGCTCACCATGGTCTACCTCGCGCTCGTCGCGTTCCTGATTGTTGTCGGAATCGCCGTCGGATCCCGTGTCGTACAGCAGGCCAACGCTCTGGCGACCCGGCTCCCGGAACTCCTCGCCCATTTCCAACCGCCCAAGGAAGCTACCGCCCCCGCGGCGGCGACCGCGAAGCAGACGGTAATCGCCACAGTGCAGAAGCAACTGGCCCGTCATTCGCAGGAGATTCTGGCCATGCTGCCCAATGCTGCGCTGGCGGTCATCTCGCGGGCCGGAAACCTGATCTTTGTCGTTCTGATTCCCATCCTCAGCTTCTTCTTTTTGAAAGACGGGCGGGAGATGCGCGATTCCCTGCTCAGCTTGCTTGGCGCCGGGTCACGTCGAGAGATGGTCGAGAAAATTGCGTTGGATTTGCACGTGCTTCTTGCGCAATATATGCGAGCCCTGGTGCTGCTGGGCGTCGTGGCGTCCGTGACGTACGGGATCTTCTTCTCACTGCTGGGCGTCCCTTACGGAATTCTGTTGGCGGCGATCGCGTTTCCCCTCGAATTCATTCCGCTGGTGGGGCCGCTGACCGGAGGCGCTGTCGTGCTGCTGGTAGCAGGGCTGAGCGGCTCTGACCATTTGCTAGCGATTCTTGTGTTCCTGGTCGCATTCCGGCTCTTCCAGGACTACGTCGTCTCGCCCCATTTGCTCAGCTCCGGCATGAAACTCCATCCACTGCTGGTTATCTTCGGAGTCCTGGCCGGTGGGGCCCTCGCTGGTGTGGCAGGCAGTTTTCTCTCTGTCCCTGTACTCGCCACGCTGCGCATCGTGTACCGGCAGTTGCTCGCTGAGTCGCCTCCCGCCGTGGTTGCCCCCAACGATTCGCCGGGCCAATAGGGTCGCGCTCGCCCCCTTTTTGGGGGCACGATCTGCTAAACTGGTTGTTTCCTTCTTCCATGACTCAATACAGCTCACTTCCCGCTGCGATTATCTTTGACATGGACGGCGTGCTGGTGGACAGCAATCCTTTCCACCTTCGCAAGTGGATTGATCTCTTCCAGGCGCACGGCATTCCCTACCGTGAGGAGGAACTTCCGAAAATCATTCTGGGGCCGCCCAACGAGGTTATTTTTCGGCGTTACCTGGGCGAAGATTTGAGCGACGAGCAACTTGCCGAACTGGGAGAAGAACTGGAGGAGAACTTCCGGCGCGAAATCGGCCCCCATGCCCGGGCGTTCCCCGGAGTTCACAGTTTCATCGAGGCATGCCATGCGCGGGGCATCCCCATGGCCGTAGCTTCCGCAGCCATCGCGAAGAACGTCAGCTTTCTCATCCAGGCGCTCGGGCTCGCGGATTACTTCCGCGGGACGCTTTCGGCGGATGAGATTTCCCACCCCAAGCCCGACCCGGAAATCTATTTGAAGACCGCGGCCAAACTGGGAGTCAGTCCCGCCGAATGCGCCGTTTTTGAAGACTCCTTTGTCGGCATCAGGGCCGCCAAAAGCGCGGGCATGAAGTGCGTCGCGATCGCCTCCACTTTCTCCGCCGATGACCTCCGGCGCGAGACGAACGCCGATCTGATTGTTCCCAGCTTTGAAGCAATTTCATGGGAAATCCTGCACCATCTCTTTAACGGAACTCGCATCTGAAAACTGGCGATGGGGGATTTGAACCCGGCGGTGCGCCGCCTCTCCCCGGCCGTGTTCGCATGAGCACGTCCCGGGCGTTGACCACAGTGACGGGCACTCACACGGGCAGGGACGGGACTGAAACCAGGTCTTTGCCAAACCATTTTTCTGCGAGACAATGAGCGCTATGGGAGGGAGAATCCCAGCCCGGAAGAGCGAGTCGGGATTCGTCCTGCGCACCTTGGCCAGGGCAATTCTCTCCGCATGCGTGTGGCTCGGTTGGGCGCCACCCCCCATCGCCGCGCTGCCGCAGCAACCGGGTAAACCCCCGACCGGCGTCGAACTTCACGTGGCCGTTGTAGACGAAAACGGCACCGCGGTTCCTTCCGCGCGCATCACCCTGACTCCCCAAGCTGGAAATCCTGTTCACGGTGAAACCGACTACGCCGGCCGCAAGGATTTCTCCGGCCTCGCGCCGGGCGCCTACTCGATTCACGTCGAAAAAGACGGATACTTTGCGATGACGCAGCCGAATATCGCCGTGGGAGAGGTGACCAGCGCGGAACTGACGCTGAACCACGTGCGGGAATTCCCCGAGCAAGTGAACGTGGTGTATTCGCCTCCCGCCATCGACCCGGCCAAAACGCAGGCGGGGGAGAAGTTGAACAGCGACGAAATCATCAACCTGCCTTTCCCAGTTGACCGGGATATTCGCTACTCTCTACCGTTCATACCGGGAGTACTCCAGGATTCCTCCGGCCAACTGCATGTGGATGGATCGAGCACCCGTCAGGTGCTGGATGTGATTGACGGTTTTAATGTCTCCGACCCCGCCAGTGGCCAGTTCCTCACGCGCGTCAGCGTGGACGCCGTGCGCTCCGCCGAAGTGGAGACCAGCCGGTATTCGACCGAATTTGGCCGGGGTTCCGGCGGTGTCATCAGCCTCCTCACCGGCACCGGCGACGACCACTGGCGCGTGACCGGCACCGATTTCATCCCCGGCATCCAGGATCGAAGAGGGTTGAATGTCAACAACTGGACTCCGCGCGCGATAGCATCAGGGCCGATCCGCCCTGGGAAAGCGTGGTTCATTGACGCACTGGAGGGGGAGTACGACTCGACGATCTACACCGAACTGCCCGCCAACGCCGACCGTTTCGCCGTTTGGCGCGCCAGCAACCTTTCCAAGGTACAGATGAATCTGGCGCAGAATAACAACCTGACTGTCGGGCTCCTGTTGAACTACCTCTACTCGCCACACGCGGGACTGAATCCGCTCAATCCGATTTCCACCACGCAAAGAGACTTGATGAACGCTTACATGTTCACGGCCAAAGACCAGCACCTTTTCGAAAGCGGCATTTTGCTGCAAGCGGGCGTGGCCACCAGCGACTTCTACACCAGCATTCAGCCCATGGGTGTACAGGCTTATGTGGTAAATCCGAATGGAACCAGCGGCAATTACTATCTCAGTAATCACGGCCACTCCGGGCGAACGGAAACCCTGGCCAACCTGTTCCTGCCGACCCACCACGCCGCGGGAAAGCACGAGTTGAAACTGGGCGTAAACCTCGATCACCTCAGCGATCGTCAGGAGTACTTGCGAAATCCCTACACCGTAGTGCGCGAAAACGGCACGCTTTCGCGGAGCGTCAACTTTACCAACACTGCTCCTTACACGCGCGACGACACCGAGGAAAGCGGCTACTTGCAGGATCGCTGGTCGGTGACCCAACGACTGCTGCTGGAACCCGGCGTGCGCTTCGATGCGGACCAGATCGTGCGCGGCGTGGCAGTCTCACCGCGCCTGGCGTCCACCTTCCTGGCGAAACGCAATGGCGACACCAAAATCTCATTTGGATATGGCGTGTACCGCGACGCGAGCAACCTGGCCATACTTACCCAGTCCATCGGCGGAACCCGGACCGATTCTTTTTACGACGCCAGCGGGACGATTCTGCTCCAACCGCCCGTGCTCAGCACCTTCACTGTTAGTCCGAACCAATTGCGCTTTTCTTTTGTGTCCAACTCCAGTGTCGCACTTGAGCAAAAGCTTCCTCAGACCACTTATCTCCACATTGAACTGGTCAACCGGCGCGCGCGTAATATCTGGTCATTCGTTAATCCCGGCGCCTCAACGCTGCCCAACGGTCCCTTCTCCGGCCAGTTCATCCTTACCAACAATCGCCGCGACCACTACGATTCGGCGGAAGTCAGCTTTCGCCACGTCTTCAAACAAAACCACGTTGTGTTTGCGTCCTACACGCGGGCGCGATCCCTTTCCAATGCCGATTTTGGCTACAACCTGGACAATGTGTTGTTCAGCCCGCAGGCGGGTGGTCCGCTGGCATGGGACGCACCGAACCGGCTGATTACCTGGGGTTGGCTGCCCATCACTCACAAGATCGACGCCGCCTATACGCTCGACTGGCGCAACGGTTACCCGTACTCGATCCAGAATGACTCGCAGGAAGTGGTGGGCGCACCCGACTCGATGCGTTTCCCCAACTACTTCTCCCTCGACTTTAGTCTGGAGCGGAGGTTTACCATCTTCGGCTTTCAATGGGCAATCCGCGGAGGAGTGGATAATATCACCAAACACGGCAATTACACGGTGGTTAACTCAAACATTAATTCCCCTGATTTCCTTTCTTATTCCGGGGCGCCCGGACGCTCGTTCATTGCGCGCGTTCGACTGCTGGGCAGAAAATAATCCCCGTCGGCGTCAGCTTGACGAAATCGTGGACAAATCTTCGGCCCCCGTGTAGGATACCGCCAAGTCTCTTGAATTCATCAACACTCTGGAGGTTCCGTCCGTGTCCATCCTGTTGCTGACGTTTGCCGTGTCCAGCGGTCATACCTCTCCCATCATCCCCGTGGCCATGGTCGTTATCGGGATCATTCTGTTTTTGGTGGGCTTCATGAAGTATCGCGAGTATCGGGTGCTCGCGGACACGCCGCGGATCCCTGTCCGCAGCGTCTCCATGGGACTGTCGCACGTGGCAGGAACAAGCACTGGCGGCCAACCCCTGGTTAGCCCGCTGACGCAGGTTCCGTGCTACTACTACGAAGTGAAAGTGGAGAAGCAGGTCAAGAAGGACAACCAGGAGACCTGGGAGCAAACCCACCAGGAAAAGGCGGAGGTTCCCTTCTACATCCAGGACGAAACCGGCAAGGTCCTGGTGAACCCCACCAACGCCGAGTACAACCTGCCGCAAGCTTTCTGGGGTGAACTTCGCCCTCCGGCGTTGCTTTCCTTCGGACATGCTCCCCGCAAGGTTGACCCATCGCTGGGCGTTCCACCTCCCACGGATGACCACCTGCGGGCTTATTTGAACGGCCAGTTCAGCCAGGCGCGAGCGGCGCTTCAGGGCTCCAACATCCCCGGCGCCAAAGTGATGGACAAGGGCCTGGCCGTCGCCGAGAAGATGCAGATGCTGGGCGTTTCGATTGGCGCGGGCGGCATCAGCATGGACTTTGGCAACCATCCCTACCGCTTCACCGAATTCTGCCTGCCCGCCGGACGGCAAACGCATGTTCTAGGCTCCTGCACGGAGAATCCCAATCCTGCCGACGAAGGCGACCGCAACCTCATCCAGAGAGGCCAGAATGAGAAGACCTTTCTGATCTCAACCAAGTCGGAAGAGAAGCTCGAAGGAAGTCTGCGCCTCCAGTTCATCGTGCTGGTGCTGATTGGCGCCGTGCTGATCCTCGGAGGCGCGGCGGTGGGACTGCACTCCGCCCACATGCTCTGATACCAGCAGCGCAGCAAGCGCCGCTGTCCAATAGCGCCACATAAAAACCGGCCGTGCGAACCCCAACCGTTGGAAGGGGTGAAAGTATCTGCCGAAGTGCGGAAACATGTTCTCGCAGAGGCGCCAAGTCGCAAAGGTCGCGAAGCGCAAGACTCCTGCTTCTTTCTTTGCGACCTTTGCGACTTGGCGCCTTTGCGAGAGATTGTTTTGATTTTTTCACACCGTGTCGGCGTACGGGGGAACACGACCACTAAAACGTTGCAATCACCCTGAAAATGCCTGTTTTTGAGAGAATTTATCATGGATGAAGCTTCCCAGAATGCCGGAAACCTTCATCTTTTCAATCAGTTAGGATGTTTTTGCGTGTTATTCTTATAAGTGCTTTAGTTTCATAAACTCATCGGGTTCGAGCGAAATTGCGATTTCCCGGCCCTTTGGTTTCATAGAGATTCCGGCTTCGGACGTCGTCGGAGATTTTTTCGCGGCCTTCCGGCCCCGCCGCTCGCCCGCGCACATCTCGTGCTCCGCGATGATGGCAGCGTTGGCGATGTCCACAAACATGGGATGGGCCGCGTACTCCTCTGCAAGCAGGCGTTGCGCCACCACGTTCACCATGCCCGGCGGCGCGTCCATGAGCGCGTTGATAAATCCCATGTAGTGGTGCGACCGCCGGCCGTAACGGAGACCGTTCAATCGCGACCACGCCTTGCCCTGCGCCGTGCGCGGCCCCGTGGACTTCGTGGCATTGCGGCGATTGGCGGCTAAAAGCGCGGGAGTTAAGGTGGGTGACTTGCGCAGCGACATGCGGAACCTCCGATTGGGTTGCTCATTATAACACACACTAGCCCAGTTGTCAAGCGAAATCATATAGGGTGAGAGGCTACAATTTGTCCCTGAAGGCGCGAGGCGGAGGCCCCAATACGGTCCAATCTCTGGGTGACGCAGACATCGCCTTTCATGTCTGCGTCACTTCGCCGGTTCGCAGCGGGAGGTTCGGGTCGCATACATACCGTGCGGTGTATGCGCCACCCGCGCAGCGTTGCGGCTTCGCCACTCGGTGCGACCGTGGAGTTTCTAGACTTCCGGTGGCAAGCCAGCGGCAACGCCGTTTATTGGCAACTTGACCGCCCTTCTCCAACTTTCGAGTGGCGCGTGATTCTGGCATAATCTGGATTCGATGGTTCATTAAGCAGGGCAGCGTTGTCGAACGCGCAGAGGCGAGGAGCATGTCAACGGCAGAAAGCAAGAATGTAGTTAACGCGTTCATCGAAGATGTTATCAATCAGGGCCGGCTGGAGCGGGCCGACGACCTTGTACTTGCCGATTTTGTGGAACTCGATCCCCTCCCAGGCCAATCGCAGGGACGCGAAGGGCTGAAAGAGGTCATTGCGCAACTGCGAGGCGCTTTCCCGGATATCCATTGGGTCGTCGATGAGATGTTGGCGGAAGGGGCGAGGGTATGCACGCGCTTCACGTGGTCCGGCACGCATCGCGGCACGTTCCTGGGCATTCCCGCCACCGATAAACGCGTCACCGTGAAAGGCGTGGTCATTGATCGTCTGGAAGGTGGAAAGATGGCGGATAGCCGCATCCTGATGGACACCCTCGGGATGATGCAGCAACTAGGTGCTCTTGCGACCCCACCCGCGTCCCACTGAGCAGCGTGGTTAAGGCT
>CAVRBF010000066.1:0-39831 GCA_963719115.1 uncultured Acidobacteriota bacterium
GCAAGAAGCTCGCGTGGCCACCCCTGAGCAGAAAGCGAAAGTCTTGGCGCTGGCCCAGGATTTACCGCGGGTGTGGCCTGCCCCGACCACGCAGGCCAAGGACCGCAAGCGGATGTTGCGGCTGCTCCTCAAGGCTATTACCGTCGAGAAACCCTCCCCTTCCAAGCAGCTCTTGCTTCACCTCCGCTGGCAGGGTGGGGCCTCGACCAATCTCACGGTGCAACTCCCGCTCCCCATCGCCGCTCGCGTGCGCTATCCTGCCGCACTGGTTAACAGAGTCCGGGAGCTGGCGCACGGCTTACCCGATGCGGAGATCGCGAACCGGCTCCATCGAGACGGACATGCCAGCCCCAAAGGTAAGCCGTATACCACGCGCCTTGTGCGGTGGATCCGTTGGCGCTATCAGATTCCTGCTGTGACACTCCAGAGGCCGGAGGAGCTGACCGTGCAACTTCCCACCCTGATTGATCCTGGTGACATTTCGCTGAGTGACACTCCAGAGGCCGGAGGAGCTGACCGTGCAACAGGTGACCCAGCACTTTGGAGTCAACAAGTACGTAGTCTACTATTGGATCAAGCGCAGCCTGATCCATGCTCGGCGGCTGAACCCACGAATGCCCTACTGGATAACGCTGACGGCGTCAGACGAACAGACACTCCAGGACCGGGTGGGCAATTCGACTAAACTGCAAAAACGCAGAGTATCCCCAAACGCTACTGCGGAAGGTGCATTATGAAACGCCCGTCCCCACCGTGCTGGATCGCTTCATCCAGCAGGCGGTGATGCAGGTTCTGCAAAAGCGCTGGGACCGGACGTTTTCCGAACATAGCTACGGGTTTCGGCCCGGGCGCTCGGCGCATCAGGCGGTGGAGGCGGCGCAGAAATATATCGCCGCGAGTTACCGCTGGGTGGTGGATTTGGATCTCGAGAAATTTTTCGACCGAGTTTCCCACGACAAGCTGATGGGCAAAATCGCAGAACGGGTTAGCGACCAGCGTCTATTGAAGCTGATCCGGGCGTTTCTGCGAGCCGGGGTGATGGAAGGCGGGCTGGTGAGTGCAGTGGATGAGGGAACGCCGCAAGGCGGACCCCTTTCGCCCTTGCTCAGTAACCTCGTACTGGACGAGTTCGACCGGGAGTTGGAGCGACGTGGTCACCGCTTCGCGCGGTATGCGGACGACAGCAATATCTACGTGCGCAGCCGACGGGCGGGGGAACGGGTGATGAAGAGCGTGACGCGCTTCATCCACACGAAACTCAAGCTGAAGGTGAACGAATCCAAGAGCGCGGTGGCGGAGCCGAGGGAACGGAAGTTTTTGGGCTTTAGCTTCACGAGCCATGAGTCGCCGAAACGGCGGATTGCGCCGAAGGCGGTGAAGCGGTTCAAGGAGCGGGTACGGGAACTGACGTGCCGGACACGGGGGGTAAGCCTGGAGGCGCGGGTGGCCGAGTTGCGCACCTACCTCCGGGGCTGGCGCAGCTACTTCGGCTTCTGCCAGACACCCTGGGTGCTGGTGCCCTTGGACGCGTGGATCCGCCGCCGACTGCGGTCGGTGCTGTGGAAGCAGTGGAAGCGGTTCGCACGGCGCGTGAAGGAGTTGCGTAAGCGGGGCGTGGGTCGCGACTGGGCGGTGCGAATCGCCAGTAGCGGTCTCGGCCCCTGGCGGCTCAGTCATGAACCTTCGATCTGCCAAGCCCTGCCCAATGCCTTCTTCGACGCCCTCGGCTTGCCTCGCCTCGCCGCCAGCTCTTAGCTTAACCCGCCGAACCGCCGTGTACGGACCCGTACGCACGGTGGTGTGGGAGGGGTGAGCGGGCAACTGCTCCCCCTATCCCGATCCTTTCGTACCTTCTCGCCAGCGCACCTGCTTCCACCCCCGGGCCTTCTCCGCCACTTCCCGCACCGCGCCCGGCCGCTGCTCGCCGTAATGGTAAACCGTCGGCCGGCGTCCTCGCCCCCGCGTTTTCCGCAGGCGGGGCGGTTTCGTCCACACCTTCACGGTGGAAGGAATGCCCACCGCATAAGGAAGGTGGCGAGTCTCCAGTCCCGCACGGAATTCCGTGGTTTCCCCGTAGGCGGCGTCCGCCAGCACCACCCCACACCGCAAACCCCAGGCCCGCGCCTCGTCGATCAATTCCAGCGCCAGTTGCCACTTGGTCTGGAACTTCACCGCGGCGGGAATACCGGCTTCGGCGCGCCGCGGCGCATCCTGCGTCCAGCTTTCCGGCAAGTAGAGCCGCCAGTTCAGAATGATACTTTCTTCCGTTCCCACCTGATGCAGGCTCACGGCCACTTGGCAATTGGCCGTCTTGCCCAGCGTGCCCGAATACTGCCGCGCCACTCCCACCGAATGCCGACCCTGCTTGGGAAAACCCGTGTCGTCAACGACCCAAACCGGAGCGGGCGCCAGTTCCGCCGTCATCCGTTGCGCCAGCCGCTCCCACACCGGAGCCCAGGCCCAGGGACTTTGTCCGATCAACTGCTGCATCGCCTGCACGTTGCCGTCGGGCAACCGCCCCGCCAGGGGTTCGATGGACTTGCGCTCGCCGTCCAGCAGCAAGCCGCGCACATAGACCGAACCCCAGTGGCGTCGCTCGCGTCGTCCCAACGGCTCCAGCAGGTCGGCCAAGAATTGTTCCAAGCGCTTTCGACATTTCTCAATTTCGCTCTCGGTCATGCGCCGGAGCTTACCACCTCCCCTGTAGGGAGGTCAATAACTTAACGTAGTAGTACTAGGGGCCACTATCCACTGCCTTCAAAAGATGCCGTACGCCTTAAAGACCTCGCTGGCCAGGCGGCCGGCGGCCAGGTCCTTGAGGGCGGATTTTTCCTTGCGCGATTTCTCCAGGGCGGCAGAGATGACGTCCGCTTCCATTTCGCGCGGCACGACCACTACGCCGTCGATATCGCCGAATACGATGTCACCGGGCCGCACCTCAACGCCTTCGATATTGAGCGGCACGTGGTGGGCCACCACCTGCCCGCGGCCGCGCTGGTCCTGGGCGTAACAGCCGTAGCAGAACACGGGGAAATTCATGGCCATGATGCCGTTGGTATCGCGGCTCATACCCGCCAGGACGGCGCCGGTGGCTCCGCGAGCGCGCGCGGCCGTGGACATCAGCTCTCCCCACGCGGCATAGATGGGCGATCCGCCGGCGGCGAGGTAAACCTCGTGCGGGCGAAGGGCGTCCAGAGCTTCGAACATCAGGCCGAAGGGCTGCTCAGGCTCCTCGGTGACGTCGATTTCCTGCACGGTCATGGCGCGGCCCGCCACCACCATGTCCGGACGCAGCGGCCGGCACTGCGCGGGCAGGAACTGCCGGTGCCGCCCCAGCGCATCCAGCACGTCGCCCACAATCGCGGTGAAAAGTTGTCGGCGCATCAGGGGAAACAGTTCAGCGTCATCCTTCCATTCCATGCGTTCTCCTTGCAGGCGGGCGCGGCAGCCTTCTGAAGCTTTCGGCCCGCCATTGCCCTCGTAATCAGTAAGCCCGTTGCCCTGGCTTCCGGCTGGGAACTCAATTGACGGACAACAACGCCTCGACGTGTAGCGGCGAGTTTACCTCGCCACTCAAACCTCGAGTTTACCTCGCCAAATGGCGGCGCAAAGCCGCCTCGTCAAACTGCGGGACCCCCGACTTCCGGTGGTCGCGAACACCCAAGATGATCGGAACCCCGTTAACTGTCAAGAGCGGGCGGCGTGGCGACCTAATTTGAGCTCTGCGATCCGAACCCGATGGTGGCGGCGTTTCTCGGTGCGATAGACCGTACAGCTCTCTTGTCGGCACTTGCTGGCCCGCGCTACTGGCCAAATTAGGACGCCACGGCTTTCGCTGCGTGTGGACACCGAAGACGCCGTGAGTCAAGTGACGAGCAGCAGGCTGCGGCCCAAGACGCCGGTCAACTGGTCCTGCGCCGCCAGGGCTGAGCCGCGCGCGATTCCCGTCAGGCCGCGAAGATGCTCGGAAAAATCCCACGCCAGATCCCGCGCGGCGCCAACATCCCAAATCGCCAGAAGCTTCCCGATCTTTCCCGTATCCTCCGCCAACTCGCCGAGAATGCCGGTCGCCAGGAACTGGAGCGCCTGCGGAAGCACCGCTTCCAGAAGGCCGTTCACCTGCTCATAGTCATCATGCTCCGGGCTCGCCTTTCCCGGAACCAGGTTCAGCTCGCTGTCGGTCTGGAGCAGCGCCAGGGCCAGATCGTGATTGATGTGCGCGTTCATTCCCGCCAGCGCAAACTGAATGCGTTCGATGCCGGGATTAAAACGCGCTGCGAACAAGGCCTTCCAACTGTCGGCAACGCCGCCGGGATTGGTCAGCCAATTGGCGATAGCGCTGAAGTAGAAGCGGGCAAAGACCACGTCGAGGCGCGCGAGCCACACCGGATCTTTCCACCCTCCCGGCGGAGGGCTAGTGTCGACTCGCTGCGTCACCGTCATGTAAAGAAGGTTGAACCACTTCAGCCCGTCGCCGCTCGGGAGCAGTCCGTCAATGCCTTGCATCACGGCGAGCACGTCGGCGATTGTCGCGGTGGCAGCGTCGCGGGTGATTTCGACAAGCTTGGCGTCAGTGGCTGAGGCGTCCATCGTCTCCTTTAATGCGGTTCGCACGACTGTCCCGCGGTGGGATTGGCAAAACTGTCGGACTGATCTTCGCCGGGGCGCGGCGCGAGGCAGCGGAAATCCTTCTCGATCAGGATGCTCAGCCCGCCGTCCGCGTCGATCGGCTGCACGTGGTCTATCCCCACTTGCGTGGAACTCGCCCACTCCTTCGCCGCCGCCGCAGGAACGATGATCCTGATTTCACTTTCGTCAAAGCTCGCTGCGATTTCCTTCGCCTCAGCGGAACTCACAATCGTGTAGGTCAAGAATTCCCCCGGAGATACCGAAAACTGCAACCGCTCCGCGACTCGACCGCTCCCGACCAGTTGCGCCACTTCGCTTTCCCCCAGACGCAGACGAATTGAGTTTCCGCGAATACGCAGCTTCATGGCTGCCCCCTTCCGCCGGTGATTGCGCGCACGCACGGCGGTTCCCCCAATCCAACACCTTGCTGCTTGAAGGGCCATTGTCTCACAGGCAGGCCGGAGGTGACATGGCGAATGAGCGGAATTGGCCAACAGATGAAGTGCCACCCTGCCGACGCCAGTCCTGCCGTGGTTCGAGAATTGAAAGAATCGAGTCTTGTCCGCATCTTTATGGTCGTGTCGTTTACGGAAGCGGGCAAAGCGCAGTAGACTCGCACGTAGCACAAGTATCTGCGGGTTTGAGTCCAATCGCTGTCATCCTGAGCGGCGTTTTTCGGCCCGAAGGACCCTTTTCATTTGCACGGTGGAAGCAAGGCGCACCCGCGCCTTCCGGCTGCGCGGCGCGCGTTCCAGAAAGCGCCATAACTTCACCGCCACGACAAAATGACATCTTGTCTTGCTCATAATTCTCTCGCCATAACTCATTTTGCACTTGACAAATCGATAAAAATATGTATGCTAGACTGTGAGGCCAACAAGTTTTGGCTGGTAGGAGCTCTTCGGTCGGGAGGAACCCAGGGCGACCCGTTCGGAAGGGACAGGCGAGCGGTTGCTACTCGGTGACTCATGCAGAGTTTTCGCTGCATCGTCTGTTGAGTTGACTGTTCCACTCAGCCCATGTTTCTGAAGATGTCTAACAAAATAAAGCCACTTAGTCGTCATGACCTGCCTCGCACTGAAAATCAACTCACTGAAAATAAAAGGCTTAACGGCCAGAGGGAAGGCATCAAAAAAGCGGGACCCAAAATGAAGGTATTTCTTGAGATGTGTATGAAAACAAAGGCCGAAAAAACAGCCTCTGGGAGTTTCTGTAGATATTATTGAAAACACGTGGCTTACCTGATTTTGTGGAGATATTAATGAAAATAAACAGGTTAGCCATAAAACACCCCGCCAGAGTCCGACAGAAATAGCTGGAAAACCCGTCCTCAGAGGGCATTCGCGCACCCCCGCTCCAATTTCCCACCCGTCATCGTAGGCGTTTTGCTCCCTGCGCTTTTTCACTCCATAGGTGACATGATGGTTGTCATTTTACTCAGTGACATAACTTGGAATTCGGTCCCGCGCCACTTGGTGCGCGCCGCGTGGCTAGCATTAAGTGGTTTGGATTCAGCGGGTGCTCTGCCCAGCCGAGTTAATTCCACGGTAACAGGCTGTTTGGCAAACTGTTTGCCTTACATACGGGTGCGAGGGACTTCGGGTCCTAGGAACCTGGGTAACACCAGGTTGGGGGTTGGGGATCACGGAAATCGGACGAACCGCGATCTTCAACCCCCGTAATTAGTTACAGCGCGGAACTCAGGCAAACCTTTCGGGAAAATTCTGGAAGAATTGAGACCAGTGATGTTGGACATCACGCAGCTTAACCATTCGCTATTGACGCACCCGGCCTCCGTCGCCACCAAGCCGGAAGCGAACGGACGGGCATTGCCCGGCGGTGCAGCACTGCGCATGGTCCCACTGAACGCCAAGCCCACGGTGACGTGGCGGGTAACCGCCGCCTGCAACCAGCATTGCCTGAACTGCCTTTCGGACGCACGGCCGCACCGCACCGGACCCGAACTCACCAGCGAAGAAGGCGAGGACCTGATCCGCGACCTGGCGGCCTTCGGCGTGCCCCGCCTGGTGTTCGCCGGCGGCGAACCCCTGTTGCGACCCGATCTGTTGGAGTTGGTGGCCTACACGCGTGAACAAAGCGTGCAGCCGTCACTGCTGACCAACGGCAGCTTGCTGACCCCGGCGTTTGCCGCCGAACTGAAGCGCGCGGGGCTGGACTCCGCAACCATTCTGATGGAGGGATTTGGCCGCGACGTGGACCGCCATCGCGGCGTGCGCGGAGCCGGCCAGGCGGTGATGGATGGTTACGCCGGTTGCGAGGCAGCCGGACTTGCCGCGGAAGTTCGCATGCCGCTGACGCGCTGGAATTATCCTCGGCTTGCCGAGACTCTGGACGCCATTGAAAGCTACGGCCTCCGCAAAGTGACTTTCACTCACATGGTTTACGCCGGCCGGGGCAACCGCCCGGAAGACGATTTGAGCCGCGAGGAAAAGCGCGGCGCTCTCGACCTGATTCTCGATCGCGCGGAAGACTTTCAGCGCCGCGGAGTCAACATGCAGATGGCCACGGACCAGAACCACGCCGATGGCGTTTACTTCTGGCTGCGTGTGGCCCGCAAAGACCCGTGGCGCGCCGTCGCCGCCTTGCGGCTGCTGCCCGCGTACGGGGCGGACGTGCAGGGCGCGGGCGTGGGCATGGCGGGTATTGATGCCGCCGGTGACGTTCACCCGGAGATCTACTGGTCGCACCACATCTTGGGCAATGTGCGCAACGCAGCGTTCAGCGAGATTTGGGAGAAGTCGTCGGACCCGCTGCTGCGCGGGTTGCGCGATCGCCTGCCGTTGCTGACGGGGCGATGCGCCAATTGTCGCTGGAAGGGAATTTGTGGAGGAAATTTGCGGGTGCGCGCCGAGCAATATTACGGCGACCCGTGGACCTCGGACCCGGCGTGTTACCTAACAAATAACGAGATTGCCAAAGACGTTATTCAACGAGCTGAAGCAATGGAAGACGACGTGCTCTTACGAGAGCAGGCTGCGTAAAACAGCCAGTTTGAGCTTTTGAGTCGTGATTATCTGATGAAAACGTTGACACACAAACCGCGGCTCATCTTCTGGGAGGTGACAAAGGGATGCAACCTGCGTTGCATTCATTGTCGCGCCACCGCTACGGAACTCTCATCAATAAATGACCTACCTACAACCAAAGCCCTGAACATAATAAAGCAAGTCTCTCAGTTATCCCTACCAATCCTAGTTCTAAGCGGTGGCGAACCTCTTTTTCGCAAGGATATTTTTGATCTGGCCAGCTATGGCCGGGAGTGCGGGTTGCGCGTCGCCCTGGCGACCAACGGAACCCTGGTGACCAAGCAAGTAGCCCAGAAGATCGTGGATGCCGGCGTGCGCCGCGTCTCCATCAGTCTCGACGGAGCGGACGCCGCTACCCACGATGCCTTTCGCGGCATCCCGGGAGCGTTTGACAGTGCCCTGCTCGGCCTGCGGAATTTGAAAGAACTCGGCATGTCGGTGCAGATCAATATGACCATTGCGCGCCACAACGCGCATCAACTTCCCGCCGTGCTGGAGATGGCCCGCCGCGTTGGCGCGGACGCCCTCCACACTTTTCTGCTGGTGCCGGTGGGCTGCGGTGTGGGCATCGCGGAAGAGCAGATGGTTCCGGCCGACGAGTACGAAAAGATTTTGAACTGGTTTTACGACCGCGCGCAGGAAGGCGGCATTGAGTTGAAGGCCACCTGCGCCCCGCATTATTTCCGTGTCATGCGCCAGCGCCGCGCCGCCGAGCGTCGCGCCGCTTCGCTTCCGGAGCCCGCCGTCAGCGGCGATGCGCACGCCATCGGGCCCACGGACATGACCATGCCCGGCTCGACCGGAGTCTCACTGCACCCGCACGCTGCTCACGCCGGCGCGCACCATCCCGACGGGATGCAGGCAGTGACCAAGGGATGTTTGGCCGGCACGGGCGTGGCCTTTATCTCCTACCAGGGTGAAATTTACCCCTGCGGTTATCTGCCCGTCCTGGCCGGCAACCTGCATCAACAGAGCCTGGAAGAGATTTGGGAAAACGCCGAGGTGTTCCAGCAGCTTCGTGACACCGGAGGATTGCAAGGCAAGTGCGGTTACTGCGAGTTCCGCAATATCTGCATGGGTTGCCGCGCGCGGGCATTTGCCGCCACCGGCAACTACATGGATGAAGAGCCTTTCTGTGTGTATCAGCCGCGTACGGCGGGGCTCCACAGCGCTCCGCCCTCGGGTGAGCGCCGGTCGCCCCTGCGCCCCGATGGTGCGGCTGAGGAGGAGCAACATGCTGCAATTCACTGATCTTGTGCGCGGCGGGGAAACGGTTCGGGAAATTAAGCAGAGATATCCGGAAACAGTTGCGGCCTTTGACCACTTCGGGTTGCGTCCGTCGTGTGACGACTGTTCCATTGAAATGTCGGCGCGGAAAGTCGGCGCCCCCCTTGAGGACCTGCTGGTGCAAGTCAACCAGGCCATTTACAAGAATCGGGGCGTGACGGCCCGCGCTTCCTAATGCCGGGTTGCCATGGGTAATCTCAACACCAATTTCAACACACTGACCCGCTCGCGGGCGGGTGGCTTTTTCTTGCCGCGTGAACATGGCGCCTGGGGCATGCTCCTCGTTCCAATCGTCACCGGTGCTGCTGCCGGCTCACCCCATGGTGAACGCTTGATCTGGACTCTTCTATTCGCCGCGGCCGCGCTGGGGCTCTTTTGCCTGCGGACACCCCTGGAAGCAGGGTTGGGCATTTCCGCACTGCGCCCGCAGAACGATAGGGAGCGCAAGCTTGTTTATTACCTCATATCTCTTTATGCTTGCGTCGCCTGTCTGCCCCTTGCCGTCCTCATGCTTTGGGCGCGCGCTTATGGACTGTTACTGCTGGGCGCGGCCGCGGCGATTGCCTTTCTTCTCTACTCGGTACTGAAGCGCCTGGGCCGGCACAGCCGGATGAATGCCCAGTTGACCGGCGCCATTGCTCTCAGTTCAACTTCCGCCGGAGCCTATTACCTGGCCACCGGTCATTGGGGATTGACCGCTGCCACGCTTTGGCTGGCGAACTGGCTTTTCGCCGCCAACCAAATTCATTTTGTTCAACTGCGCATTCATACCGCGCGCGCCGTGGCGGCAATCGAGAAATTCTGCCAGGGCAGGAATTTCCTTTTTCATCAAGCCGCCTGCCTTCTTCTTCTGGCCCTGATCTGGCGCGCCGGCGGCTTCCCCAGTCTGATGCTGATGGCGTTCGGGCTGCTGTTTGCCCGGGGCTTTGTGTGGTTCCTTGAGCCGGCCCGGCCGCTTCAGGTGCATCGACTCGGGGTTCGAGAGTTACTGTATGCAGTCGTATTCGGATTATCGGCCTTCGCCGGTTATCACCAAGTCTGGTAACTTGCCCTACTCTATGCGCGAGAATGCCGGAACCGAGAACTCCCGAGTTCAGAAGAAACTGCCGCTGGGTTTGGGGCCGACGTTTCCCCGCTTCCGCTCTCAGGACATTCCCGACGAATGCCTGGCCGCGGTCATCAACGTGGCTTGCCAGGCAGGCACCGAAGGGAACTTGCAACCTACACGATGGATCGTCGTGCGCAGCGAGGCCGCGAAGCGACACCTGGAAGCAGCGATTTCCATCGAGGTTCCCCTCACTTCCGCTCCCGTCATTTTGATTTGCCTGGCCGACGCTCTGGCGTGGAAGTTGGCGCCGCAGCGCCTCCAGGAGATGGTGGCCACGGGAAAAATCACGGAGGAGAGGGGACGCGAAGTGTTGCGTCAATTGCAACAGCATTACTCGTCATCCCCGGACATCGCCCACCGCACCGCCCTTGCCAACGGCCTGGAGGCCGTTCAGCAGGTTCTGCTGAGTGCAGGATCCTTTGACCTTTCGGCTTTCTGGGTGACCGAATTCGACGAAGCTCCGATCAAGACTCATTTCCATATTCCCGACCACTTCATCGTGGCCGCTCTCGTCCCCATGGGGTACACGGAGGAAACTCCGGCCAACGTCCCCCAATCGTCTCCACAGAGGCTCATTTATCAGGAAAAATTCGGCAAGGTCCTCAATCCCTGAAAAGCGCATATTGATCCTTACCTCCCGGTGACGAGATTGACCCCGCAAAAGACCGCGTCACTTCGGCACTGGAGTCTTCCATCGTGATGCACGAAGATGATTGACTTCGAATAGAATCTTTATATAATCAATCATCATTGAGCACGGTGGATTTTGCCATGGTGAGCAGCAAACCCAGGGATTTGGCGCCGCAGCGATGGGAGCAACTCCGCGGCATCCTGAGCCAGAATCGCGTGGTCCGGGTGGAAGAGCTGACGGAGCAACTGGCTGTTTCTTCCGCAACGATCCGCCGTGACCTGGGCGAACTGGAGAAGCTGGGCGAGTTGCGGCGCGTCTATGGTGGAGCTGTCAGCACCGGTGGCCGTCTGGATGAACCGCTGTTCGATGATAAGACCGCCGTAGCCGCAACGCAAAAACGCCGTATCGCCGAGGCGGCGGCGAAACTCGTCAAGCCCAATGACACGATTTATCTCGACGGCGGCAGTACCGTTCTGGAGTTGGCGCGCTTGCTGAAGGACCGCTCCAACATCAACATTGTGACCAACTCGCTGCGTGCGGCAGTGGAGTTGGCGGGCCGCGGGCCGCGACTGATCCTGGTGGGTGGTGAATTGCGCCGCCTGGCGCAGACTACGGTGGGCCCACTCACACGCTTTCTGATTCAAGAGTTGCACGTGGACAAGGCGTTTATGGGAACCATCGGCCTCAGCCTGGAGGAAGGCCTTACCACCACTGACCCTACCGAGGCCTACACCAAGGAGTTGGTCATGGAGCATGCGCGCGAGGTGATCCTGCTGGCCGACAGCAGCAAGGCCCACAAGGTGTCGTTTACGCGCGCCGGCGGCCTGGATAAGATTCACGTGCTGATTACCGACGAGCAGTTCGATAAGAAGTTTGCCAAGGCACTGAACAAACGTGGTATCGAAGTGGTAAGAGCATGAGAAATGCAGTGGTCAGTGGCTAGTGGTCAGTGGTTAGCCGACGCGTTCTGGCGCCAGCCACTAACAACTAGCCACTCGCCACTTCCGAGGTAACGATGACGCCAGCTTATTTGCAGGATTCCAGACCGGACTTCGCCCCTTTCGAAATCGATTGCGGAACCATTCCCGCCTTTCGCTACCAGGGCAATCTCCAGAGTGAATTGGCCACGGGGCGCATCGACGCCGCGACGGCGGTAGGGCTTTTCGAAGACATGTTGATGATCCGCGAACTCGAGGACATGATCGTCACCGTACGATCCGGCGCTTACGAGCCGCTCACGGGTTTCAACTATCGCGGCCCGACCCATGTCTCGATCGGTCAGGAAGGCGCTTCGGTGGGAGCGTGCAGCGCGCTGATTCTCAAGGACCACATCACCAGCACGCATCGCGGCCACGGAGACAGCCTGGCGCGCGGCTGCTGCGCGTTGCGTGCGATGCCAGATGAGTTGTTGCAGAAACGCGTGCCGCAATCGAAAGCGGCGAGTCACGCAGAACTGCTCGAAGCTGCTTTGGAAGAACACGTCTATCGCACCATCGCCGAGTTGTTCGGCAAGGAAGATGGTTACTGCCGTGGCCGCGGCGGCAGCATGCATATTGCCGACTTCACCGTGGGCCATCTCGGCGCCAACGCCATCGTGGGCGGCGGCGTGCCCATCGCCACCGGTGCCGCGATGGGTTTGCGCTACCTGCAAAGTGGCGGCGTGGTGTGCTGCTTCGCCGGTGACGGCGCTTACTGCAACGGCGTGGTGCTGGAATCGTTGAACTGGGCGGCGCAGGCGCAATTCACCAACGAAATGGCCGGTGACCGGCGTTTTGGCGTGCCGATTATTTTCTTCGTCCTGAACAATCACTACGCCATGACCGGGCGGTCTGACAACGAGGTGATGGGTGTGAGCCACGTGGCCCAGCGCGCCGCCGGCTTTGCCGACAATCGCATGCACGCCGAGATCATCAATGGCATGGACGTGCTGGCCACGCGCGATGCCGTGGTGCGCGCCGCCACAGGGTTGCCGCGAGGGCCAGGGCCCGTACTTCTTCGACGTCGATACCTACCGATATTTCGGCCATTCGCTCAGCGATCCGCGCAACGAATATCGCACCCGTGAGGAAGAATCCGCGTGGAAGGCCGCTGACCCCATCGCGAACTTTTCCCGGCAGCTTCGCGAGTGCGGCGTTTTGGATGATCTCGGCATCGCCGCAATTGAGAAGAAGGTCCGGGAGCGTAACGCGCGGGCGGCGGTTCGCGCGGCGCAGGCGGCCGATCCGCCTGCCGCCGATGTAATCAAGTACATGTACACCGACACTTCTGTGGACAAGGTGCCGCCCGAGTATTCCAAGGTGCAGATTGTTGAACCACTTCCACCCATCAAGCGCGTCAATGGCGAAATCACCTATCGCGACGCCATCAAGGAAGCGGTGATCGAGGAAATGCGGCGCGATTCGCGCGTCATCTTCTACGGCGAAGACGTGGCCGAGTATGGCGGGGCGTTCAAGCTTTCCAAGGGCCTGCTGGAGATGTTTGGCCGCGCTCGCGTTTTCAACACGCCGATATCGGAAGCGTGCATCTGTGGCACCGCCGTGGGTGCGGCCATGATCGGACTGCGGCCGGTGGTGGAGTTGATGTACATGGATTTCCTCTTGATGGCGGGCGACCAGGTGGGCAATCAGGCGGCCAAGTGGCACTACATGTCAGGCGCGCAGGTGGAGGTGCCCATGGTGCTTCGCGTCTCAGTGGGCGCGGGCAAGGGGTATGGCGGCCAGCACTCGCAAACGCTGGAGTCAACCGTGGTGCACGTGCCGGGCCTCTACGTGGTGTATCCCTCCACTGCCTACGATGCCAAAGGGCTGATGAAATCGGCGATCCGCGACAACAATCCCATCATGTTTGTCGAGTCGCAGGGACTCTACAACGAAAAGGGTCCCGTGCCGGAGGAGGAATACCTGGTGCCGCTGGGTGTCGCGGACGTGAAGCGCGCCGGCAATGACATCACACTCGTGGCGTACGGCCCCGCCGTGCCGCTGGCGTTGAAGGCGGCGAAGCGCCTGGAAGAGCAGTCGGGCGTCAGCGCCGAGGTTGTGGACCTCCGCTGCCTGGTGCCGCTGGATATCGAGACGGTGCTGATGTCGGTGCAAAAGACCGGACGCTGCGTAGTGATCAGCCAGGCCGTGAGCCTGGGAAGTTTTACCGGCGAGGTGGCGTCAACGATTCAACAGCAAGCGTTTGACTATCTCGACGCGCCGGTCCTGCGGGTCGGTGCGAAAAATGGCATCGCGCCGCAATCGCACGTGTTGGAAGCAGTGTTCTATCCGACCGTGGACGACATCGTCGTGGCGGCGAAGTCGATTTTGTAGGACAGTGGTTAGTGGCGAGTGGTTAGTGGCTAGCAAAACAGCGCGGCGTCTCGCCGCCGGGTGCTATCCACTAGCCACTGACCACTCGCCACTTCGAGGGACCTACTAATGGTCAAAGCGGTCGTGATGCCCAAGCTTGGGCAGTCAGAAGAAACGGTCAAGATCGTTCGTTGGCGGAAGCAACTGGGTGATGCCGTTGCCAAGGGCGATATTCTTCTGGAAATCGAGACCGACAAGGCGGTGCTGGAAGTCGAGAGCTTTTACGCGGGCACGCTCCTTAAGATTGTTGCCGCGGAGGGAGCCACCGTTCCGGTGCAGACCACCGTGGCGTTTGTCGGTGACCCAGGCGACGCAGTTCCCGAAGTTGTTCCGATCCCGTCCGAAGTCCGCCCCGCGGCACAAAGCCTTCAGGCGGCGGGCCGAGGTCCGAAGTCCGAGGTCAAAAAAACAAGCACGCCACCGGCCCAGAAGCCGCACCCTCTCCCAGGGGAGAGGGAGCCCGAAGGGCGGGTGAGGGGTCACGCTCCCTCTCAGCCGAAGCTCGAAGAAGCAACCCCCATTGACGCCGGGCCGTCCCTCTTCCGAATCAGCCCCCGCGCGGCGAAGTTGGCAAAGGACTCTGCCATCGATCCCGCGCCGATCACCGGTACCGGGCCGGGTGGCCGAATCGTCGAGAAAGACGTGAGGCAGCATCTCGAAGAGCAGGGTTACGGCCGCCTGCGGATCACTCCGACGGCGAAAAAACTGGCGTCGCGCGAGGGAATCAACCTCCTCAGCCTGCGGCCGAAAGAGGATGGCAGCCAGACCACCGTGGCGGACATCGAGCAGATTGTCGCCGAGCGTCCCAAGCCGATGTCGCGCATGCGGCAGATCATCGCCCAGCGTCTGACGGAGAGCTTTACCCACGCTCCCCACTTCTTCGTGACCGTGTCGGCCGACGTAACGGACTTGGAAGCGTTGCGTGCGGAGCTTAAGGCGCAGGGCACGGCCTATACGATTACCGACTTCATTTTGAAATCCGCCGCGCTGGCTCTGGAGCAATTCCCCATGGTCAACGCCACGTCGGATGGAGAGAACATCCGCCAGCGCGCCAAGATTCACCTGGGACTCGCCGTAGCGCTCGATCAAGGACTGGTTGTACCGGTGATTCGCCAGGCCAATGAACTGACGCTGGCGGAAATCCACACGCGCGCGCAGGAGCTGACGGCCAAAGCCCGCGCCGGCCAACTCACACCGGCGGAGATGACCGGCAGCACCTTCACCATTTCCAACCTCGGCATGATGGACGTGGAAAACTTTACCGCCATCATCAATCCCGGCGAAAGCGCCATTCTCGCCGTTGCCAGCATGACCAGGCAGCCGGTGGTGAGAAACGATCAGGTGGTGATTCGGTCGATCATGAAGATGACCCTGTCGAGCGATCACCGCTTGATTGACGGAGCGCTGGCGGCGCGCTTCGTGAACGCGATTCGAAAAAACCTTGAGGAGATAAGCCTGTGGCAGCGTTTGACATAGTGGTGATCGGTGCCGGACCGGGTGGCTACCCGGCGGCGATTCGCGCGGCGCAACTGGGCGCTTCGGTGGCGGTGGTCGAGAAGGAAGAGTTGGGCGGCACATGCCTGAATTGGGGCTGCATTCCTACCAAGACCTTGATCGCCTCGTCGGAACTGTTCGCACGCGTCAAGTCCGCCGAGTCCATGGGCCTGCGCGTGGAGAACGCTTCGTTCGATTACGCCGCCATGGCCGACCGCAAGGACCAGATCGTTCAAAAGCTACGCAACGGCATCAAGCAATTGCTCAAGGCCAACGGCGTGACGGTTTTTCAAGGGAACGCGTCGTTCCAGAGTCGCAAGCGCATTCAAGTGGATGCTGCGCCGGGATCTGATCCTGTGGTTCTGACCGCCGGCAAGACGATTATCTCCACCGGCGCAGCCTCCGTTATGCCGGGATTTCTGCCGCGCCATGAGCGCGTGGTGGACAGCAAATCGTTCTTGAGCCTGCGCGCGCTGCCGGCCTCGACCTTGATTCTGGGAGGCGGCATTATTGGCTGCGAATTCGCCTGCATGCTCGCGCAATTGGGCGTCAAAGTAACGATGGTAGAACTTCTAGAAGACGTCATCGCGGTGGTGGATGCGGATGTCCGTCGCGAACTGCGCCGCCACATGGAAAAGACGCTAGGCATCCGCATCTTGACTGGTGTGACGCTGGAAGAAATCTCCGCGGACGATCGCGGCGTGCACGGCCGGGCTGGATCGGAGAATCTGGAAGCCGAGCTATTGCTCGTGGCGTTAGGGCGCAAGGCGGTGACGAGTTCACTGAAATTGGAGAACGCGGGTCTGGTGCCCAACGCGCGTGGCTTCCTCGATGTGGACGCTTACGGCCGGACGAATGTCGCCACCGTCTACGCCGTGGGAGATGTCACCGGCGGGCCGCTGCTGGCGCATGCCGCCACCGCGCAGGGATTGGTGGCCGCGGAAAACGCCTGCGGCCGCTACTTGCGCAAGAATGAAACGCTGGTTCCCAACTGCATCTTCACCACGCCCGAAATCGGCACCGTGGGCCTGGGTGAGCAGGAAGCCCAACAGCAGGGCCGCAAGATCAAGACGGGCAAATATCTGTTCGGTGCGCTGGGCAAGGCCATGGCCATCGGCGAGCCATTTGGTTTTGTGAAGTGGGTAGCGGACGCGGAGACGGATCAGCTTTTGGGTGCGCACGCCATCGGTCCTCACGCAACGGACATCATCGCGGAAGCGGCGGTAGCGATTCGCGCCGAACTCACCGCCGCCGAGCTTGCTCACACCGTACACGCGCATCCCACTCTGGCTGAAGCCTGGATGGAAGCCGCTCACACTTTAATGGGCGAGCCCATTCACTCCGCACCGCCGCGCAAGTAGAGCTGAACGGTTTGTCACTTGAGTTTAGCGGCGAGCCGAAGGTGGATTGCGCAGAACCGAGTTCGCGGGCACCTATCACTTCTCAAATCGTGGGCTGCCACGATTTGCTTCTTTTCCCTTTTGGAATCGGATAACTAGCGTTTGATCGGTGAAGTAGAATACTTGTCTCCTTACGTCCGTCTCGATGGGGTTGGCATAAACGGCGTAGGAATGGATCTTGCCGGCGGAATCAGTGGAGCCGGCGACATATGTAAACACGTAGTTGGACTTCCTTCCTGACGCCAAGGCTGAATCGAGCAAACATGTTGTCTTGTCACTCGGATCGGCACAGGCTTTGGAGTTGCCAGTGCTCGCCGGCCCCAAATCACTCAGCGCAGGAGGATACCCACCGTATGCTTCCGCGTAGATCATCGCCGCAGTATTAATCCGCAGAAGAGACCCCACAGCCGCACTTTGATCCGCCGCGATCCGACTGTTAACTATGAAGAGCCTACCCAACACGGCGATGGCGAGAAGTGCGATCAACAAGACCGAGGTGAGATATCCAAACACCTGACCCAGCGTTGCCATCCATCTCCCCACCATCTGCCCACTGCTGCGATGGATGGAAGCCTTCGCCCAATGTCCGGTGATGATTGCCACCAACCCCGTCAACAGTGTTGCAGTAAACAAAACACGGGCCGCTTCCTTCTTGGGATTACCGGCAAGATACACGAACCATCCCACCAGGGCTCCAAAAGCAAGCAGCCCGAATGCCAGGCCAGCAGAGGCTTTGCCGCTTCGGCGTGATAGCTGTTTCAATGTTTCCGCAGAATCCATTAGCACCTCCACTCGGCGCCGTTTCGAGAGTTTCTCTCAACCTAACGCTCGTCCGTCCTCACATCGAGTGCCAGCACGTTGGCCAATTCACCGGGCGCAACGGCGGGCAGCGAGACCACCACCGCCGAGCCTTGCTGCTTGAACTTCAGCTTATGCCGAGGGGCCGCCAGCAGCCGCGCGCCGGTGACCTTTCCCTTCACGCCATCGAGGCGGAACGAACCTTGGGGCCAATCGAACAGGTGAATGTACAGCTTTCCGGGTTTGGTGGTGCAGCGCCAGCCCGCGGGCTTTTGGTACTGGAAATGGGCGTCGAGAGTTGCTGACGACTTTAGCTCAGCTCCGAACGGCGTGGGGCCGGTGCCGTAGACGGCTTCGCCGTTTACCTGGAGCCAGGAGCCGATTTGTTGCAGCACCTTTACGCTTTCCGGCGGAATCACTCCCTCCGCCGTGGGGCCGACGTTCAGCAGATAGTTCCCGCCTTTGCTCACGATGTCGACCAGGCGGAAGATCAGGATGTCGGCCGGTTTCCAGTTATGGTCGTTCTTCTTGAAGCCCCACGTGTCATTGATGGTCGCGGGAGTCTCCCACGCGCCGGGCACCGCGTGGTCGGGTACCTGGTTATCTCCCATCGAGAGGTAGTCGATGCCCTGCCGCGTTCCCAATCGGCCGTTGATCAGACAGTCGGGTTGAAGCTCGCGCACCAGCTTGACGAAACGTTGCGCGCGCTCCTCGGTCATGTTGCGGGGCGTGTCAAACCACAGGAGCGCAATCGGCCCATAGTTGGTGAGCAGTTCCCGCACCTGCGGAAGCGAGAGCTTGTTCAGGTAATCGTCAAAATCGCCCTGCTGCGCTGGATCCCACATTCCGCCGATGATGGCGCCGCCCGGCTGATGCCAGTCCTGCGCCTGCGAATAGTAGAAGCCCATGCGCAGCCCCTGCCGCCGGCACGCGTCCGCGAGTTCCTTCATGGGGTCACGCTTGAACGGCGTGGCGTCCACAATGTTGTAAGTGCTCGCGTTGCTGGCGAACAGGGCAAAGCCATCGTGGTGCTTGGGCATGGGCACCACGTAGCGCATGCCGGCCTGCTTCGCGACGGCCACCCACTCGTCGGCGTTGAACTTGGTGGGATTGAACTGCGTCGCAAGCTGCGCGTAGTCAGCGACCGGGATATGCGCGCGGTTCTGGATCCACTCACCGATGCCGGAAATCTGCTGGCCCTTCCATTCACCGGCGGGAATGGAGTAAAGGCCCCAGGTGATCAACATGCCGAACTTGGCCTCGTGGAACCACTGGGTGCGCCTCTCGACGTCAGGATCGCCGGGTGTTTGCGCCGCCGCGCGCGCCATGGCCACGAGAATCAGGACTGCCACCAACCAGCCGCGCGCGCCACTGCGAAAGAATGCGGGACGCATGATTCTGCTAATCATAGGAAGACTCCTTGCCAGGCAGGAAAGAAACAAACGACGCGCGGCATTGTGGCACGTCTCGCAAGCGGCTTCAACTGGTTCGCGTAGTCAGTGCCGACGCTCGAAGACTGCAGCCGTGCTGGCGGTCCTCAAGAGATCTTGGTATTGTCTTCGCGTCTTCGCTTGGTCGGGGATTCCCGATATGGCTGCGTCGCCATGCTGATAAGGTCTGAATCGGAGGTCATCTCATTCATGCTGCGCTTTCGAAAACTTTGCGTAGGACTCGTAATCCTTTTCTTGACGGGCGTACCGGGGCACTCCCAAGCGCCCCAGTCGCAAGCCATAAGCATTTCCATCAATGTCAACAAAGCAGAAGTTGGAGAGGGGCAGAACGTAGTGGTAACGGCCGTGGCAAAGCGTGCGAACGGCGACCCCGCCGCCGGCGTGAATCTGCACGCCATGGTGAATGGCAAAGAGTGGGGAGCGGAATATCCCACGCTGCCATCGGGCGTGGCGCATCTGCTGCTTCCGCTGCCGGAGACCGGCGCCAACTCCATCACCGTGACGGATGGAACCGCAACCTCTTCGCCCGTGGTCGTGCAAGTTCATTCGTCGCCATTTCGAGATCCCTTTCGACCCGGACCACCTGGTGGGGATGGAGTACGAAACCTGGTTTGGCCCCGGTTACGCGCGGTGGGGGCACGAAGAGGCGGTTCCCATCCTGGGGCATTACAGCTCGCTGGACGAGCGCGTGCTTCGGCAGCAGACGCTGTGGTTCAACGAAGCGGGCATCAACTTTGTTGAAACCGACTGGACCAACAATCTGACCAGCGCCTTCCCGAACTCGACCGCGCAGGAATGCATCGACTCCACCAACCGTCTCCTCGAGCTGTATTTGAAGATGAAGCAACATCCGCTGGTGGTTTTCCTGGTGGGGCCGGAGCACAACCTCTGGCGCAATGACAAGGACCAGTATGACGGCCCGTGGTACAAGGCGCAGATGGATTATCTCGATCAGCACTACCTGCACAACCCCCGTTACAAGACAATGTGGTTGAACTACGAGGGCAAGCCGTTGGTCACCTTCTATCTCAATGGCCCGCGGACCGGACCGCCTCCACGGATTGTGGACCCGCGGTTCACCATTCGCTACGTCAGCGCCTGGCTGCAGCACACGCACGCAGACAAGTACGGTGCGTGGTCGTGGTACGACCAGGAAGCCACGCCGACGTATCACGATGGAAAGGTGGAGGCGCTCACGATCGCCGACGGCTATCCGGGAGTTCATGCACCGGGTAAGGGCCTCAATAATTGGATTGCCGCCGACGCCGGGGGCAAGAACTACGGTGAGACCTACCGGGCTCAATGGGAAGTCGCTAAGAAGTATAAGCCCCACTTTCTATTCATCAATCAGTGGAATGAATTCATGCCACCCGATGAATACAACGTTAACCTGAGCAACGATCTGGAGCCGACACTCGTCACGGAAAAGGGCGACCCGCGACCGAGCGGCTGGGGCTTTGAATATCTGAATCTGACGCGTGAGGAGATAGGGCAATACCACGAGGTCATAGCGCAGGGGCAGAACCGCAAGCAGTAGCACTCCAGCAAGCACCTGCCATCACGCTGCGATCTTCGCTCCTCGCTCCGAGAGCAATTGCTTGAGAATCGAGCGGTGGCACCGCGCCGCGTTCTCGCAGTAACAGCCCACGGAAAAGTTGGTCTGGTGGGAAAGCGCGGCCAACACATCCAACACTCGCGCCGCGTCCGGTTTGTTCATCTCGGCGCGGTACTTACGCTCGAACGCCTTCCATGATCGCTTGTCGGTAGCTTGTTGCGCTTGCGCCACCAGGTCCGCGCTGGGAGCAAGGCTGGGCAGCCAGACGTCGTAGAAATCACGCTTGGCGAATTCCGTCTTCGGTACACCCCGCGGCGGCCTCCGCACCGTGCCCAGCCGCAAACCCTCATTCGCTTTCCGGGGAGACCCGAGCTTCACAACTGAGATCGGCATTGGAATTCTCCCTTGCAGTTCCGGGCGGCCCGAAGGATGCCGTCTACCTTCTACGGTCTATTGATATCCTGAAATCCCGACTCACACCAGCGTTGCAGCCGTTTGCGGCCGTCCTCAATCAACCGAATCACATCCTGGGCATCGCGCGTCGCGGTGACCTCTTCTCCCCAGAGAGGCGCCAGCAGGGTTTGCGCCGGCACGTCGGACTTCAGGAACGATGGTTCCAGTGTGGCCAGGGCAGCGGCGGCCCCAGCGGCGTATCGGCGCGGCACCACGTGCTGGTGCAACGCTTCGCGCATAGTTCCGATCAGGCGATCGTCCCAACCCAGCTTGCGGTGCGGGTCGCGGCCCACTCGCTCCACCGTATCCTGTAAATAGGGATTGGTCATGCGTTCCAGCAGGTCAAGCGCGTACTCGCGGTAGCCGTCAACAGTGAAAAGGCGGTCCTTGCCGCCGTGCTTGCGAATCAACGCCTCGCCGGATTCCTTCAGGAAGGCGTCGCGCACAAACGCCAGAAGCTCCGGCTCGCGGCGCAGATCAGAAATGTACTGCAATCCCCGCACCGCGCAGAGGTAGGCAGCCAGCGCGTGCGTAGCGTTGTGGCCGTAAAGCTTGGCTTCCTCGAACGGCAACAAATCTTCCTTTTCCGCGAAGGCCGTAATGCCTCGGTGGAATCGCGGTACGCCGCCGACCAGGGGGAAATCGACCTGGGTGACCAGGATACGATTAAAGGCTTCTACCAGGAATACGCGGGGACTGTCGCGCGTGACGGTGGCCAGATGCCGGGACTGCGCATCGCCGGGGTCCGTGATGACGCCGCTCATCTTGCCGATCACGGTGTTCAGGAAGCGCACGCGTTCGTGCACCGCGGCCTTCTCGGCGGCAGGAACTTCTTCCATAACCGCCGCCTCCAGTATCTCCGCGGCGCGGTTGTGATTTTCGGCGGCGTAGACCACGGCGCGCGGACCGCTCTCCGCGGCTTTCTTGCGAAGCCCTTGCGCCAGGATGCGATGAATGCTGCCGGGGGCCGTTCCGGTGTAGAAACGGACGCTGGGCACTGCAGTGGCAATCTCTTCCGCTTCCGCCACTGCGTCCACCAAGCGGGCAAGGTCGTGGGGGTCGGCGGGATTCTCCATCTGCACCGGACCCACGCGCGCCGTCTCCACGCGGTCGGAGTGCGCGACGTTCACAGCGTAACAACCGGCGTTGCGCCGAAGGTCCTCGACAACCTCCGGCACCACCTCACCCACCACCATCCGCGCGAAGTTGCCGGAGCGAAACGCTTCATAGAGAAACAACCCTGCCTGGATGGCTCCGAAACCGAAGCCTACAAAAGTCCGATGGCCCGTTAGTGGCACGGTCTTGTCCTTGGAGAGATTCCCACTCAGAAATGGCAAGTCAAAAGGCAAAGTGCAAAACGCAAAATGCAAAAGTCCAAAAAGCCGAAACCACCACACAAACACCAAGGATCATAGCAAAAGACCTGTTGAGCACCCGCGTCGCGTGCTGGAGTTTTACCTCTTTCACTTTTGCATTTTGCGTTTTGCACTTTGCCTTTTGACTTGCTCTTAAGCCTGTCGCAAGTAGGACTGCTCGTCTTGCGCCGACCAGGATTTTACAGAAAGGATTTCGTTCGTTGGCCGGTGAGGATAGACCACCGCCTTGCCGTCGATGGCCTGCGCTTTGATCATCTGCAGGAAGTCGGCGGTGTGGGAAAGATCCCCGACGCGGGCAATGTGATCCCCGGCGTCGATTTCATGCGCAGCCATCAACTCCAGCGTGCGCGCCACATCCCAGGGCGACCCGCCGCTGGAGCCCGTGATGTTCACTTCTTTGTAATGCACCATGCTGGTCTCGATTCCAACGGTATCCTCGCCCTTCTTCAGGCCGCCGAACAGGTTCAGCACCGCGCCGCGGGCCAGCAGGTTCTGCGCATCGCTGATCACTTGACGCGCGCCCACGGCCACAATCACGTCGTCCGCTCCGCCAAAGTGGGTGACGTCATTCACAACTTGCTTCAGGTCCTCGTGAGCGGGATTGACCGTGCGCAATGCAATGCCTAGCTCTGTGGCGCGCCGGGTGAAGAGGTTTCGAACTACTCCCAGGCGCGATTCCACCAAATCCGCGGCCACAATCGCGCGAGGCCGGTAACTCATGGCAAGTGCGACGTGCATACGCCCCATCGCCCCAGACCCCATTACGACGGTCACGCCCCCGCGCTTCAGTCCCTTCACCACGCCGCGCGGGCTGAGCGGATTGTCCTGCGTCAGGTGAACATGGTGGTCCTGCGCGGAGATGACGCACGAGAAAGGCTCGCTCAGTGCGGTATGGGCGTAGGGCAGGCGCGAGTCGGGAAGCGGCAATAGGCAGCCGGCGGCAAGAATCTCCTCGCTGACAAGTACGTACTCAGCCAGGTGCCCGCCCAAGGTGTATCCTACCGCCACCTTGTTGACGCCGCGGCCGTTGTCGCGGTAGCGCTCGCGGTGGTTGATGGGCGCGGTATCCACGGCGGGCTGAATGACGTACCGCTCGCCGAGATTGTAGCGGTCGCGCAATTCCGCGCCGATTTCCACCAGCGTCACGGAGCCCTCATCACCCAGGATCAGCGGAAACTGCGTGATGTCCCAACCGGAGAGCAGCGGATGGTTCGACCCCTGCTCAATCAGCTTAATCAGCGAAGTGCAAATGCCGGCGGCATCGACGCGAGCCAGCATCTGGCGCGGGCCCGGGCGGGGAGTGGGAATCTCACGAACTCCCAGATGGTCGAAGCCAACGCCGTCCGATATCACCGCGCGCATTTTCGCCGGAATGCTCGGCGCGGTCAGGCGCTCTACTCCCGCGCCCTTGCTCACTTGGCCAGCTTCGCTGCTCGTATCCATCGGCACGACGGTTACCTCCGCTTCAAGATTATCACTCCGGCACGGCGGAGTGATAGTCGCCGAACTAACTGAGCGGGTCAACCGAAAACGGCGGGTTGGGGTGCACGCGCGCGGGTCTGGGCTCGGACGGGAATTCCACCTCTCCGCGGCTTGCAACCGGCGGCGGGCCGTTGCCGGTTCCACCCGGAAGGGGCGGCTTCGCGGCTCCACTTCCAAGGTACTCAGCGCAACGCCACTACCACTCCGTCGCGCCCTGGCACCTCGACGTTGACCTGGCCATGGTCGAGCACGATGGGTTGCTTGCCCCAAAGATCTTCCGCGAGCGTAAAACTGCCAATGTCGGGCGCGAGCGACACGGTCACCGCTCGACCGCCACGCGTGGGATTGATGACCCAAAGATACGTGCCACCCAATCCCTGGTGCAGCCGGGACTGCACGCTGCGGTCGTTTACGCCTAGTCGCGGAACAACCCCCGCCACGTTCAACAGACCCGCGAAGAATTCCCTTGTTGCCGGGGAAGTGTGCCGGTAATAGCCAGCCCCGGGAAAGGAACCCACCAGCAGGGTGCGGCCCTGGCCGAACTTGTGCGCGACCGCTGCGACATGACCGTTCGCGTGGTATCCCACGGCTTCGCCGCCGTGCAGTTCGTAATCTTGACGGAAGTAGCGGCCCGCCACTTGTCTGCCGTTGATTTCAAGCACCAAGCCGTCGGAGATATCCGGAGCAAACTCCGCATAGATCTGGCGCGCTCCAAACACTTCATCGAGCCCGTAATTGGGCTGCGTCGTCCCCACGTGACCATGATCGCCAAAGTAGGCGGGCAATCCCTCGCTTACCAGCGTGCCACCGCGTTCGACATACCGCCGAAGTCTTATGGCAGTTTCCTCCTTCAACATAACAGGGTAGGGCAGGTAAACGATTTTGTAGAGGCCAATGTCTTCGAGCGCGACAAAATCCGGCTGAATGCCGGAGTCGAAGAACGCCTGGTAGGCGCCGCGGATGGATTGGGAATAGAAACTGGTCTCCCCCTGTTGCACGTAGTTGAAAAGTTCAGATTCAGGGACGAAAACCAACCCGATGTCTCCCTGAACCGGATGGGACTTCCACAGGTCCGGGTGCTCGTTTGCCCACTTCGCCACACGCCCCGCCATTTCTGCTTGCGGCGTCACTGAGCCGTCCATGGCGAATGGCCCGAAAGCTCCGAACAGCGGGCCGTCGAGAAGAGGCCGCCATCGGCAATACAGAATGCCGCGCGCACCGCCGGCGCAAGAGACCAGATTCCACAGCCGTACGTCCTCCGCGTCGGGGATGCGGCCGTCTTCGCGCGGCCGACCGATCACTTGTGGCTGCATCCAGAGCGGACCACCTTGCGCTTCAGCGTGCCAGAAGGGTTTGCCGCGCGCACCGCAGCGGACAAGGTCAAGCGCCTGAAATTGCTTCCACGGCTCGTCGCCCTTGCGTGCCGCAATCCACGTCAAGCCCCAGGTATCGACCTTGGAAGCGGATCGCCATTCGTTGTGCGCGTTGGAGGGAAGGGTCTCCAGCGTCCCGGCAACTCCATGGGCGGTGATCAGGTGGTCGGGGTCGACCTTGCGGAACGTCGCTACCCGCCAATCCAGTAAACTGTAGGCGTTGTCGATGCGAAATTGCAGCCAATCCAAGCTCTCGGGATAGCCGGAAAACGAATGCGGGGGCTCGACGTCCTCCCAGGATTGGTAGCTGTAACGGAACCAGGCCTTGCCGAGCTGCTCCAGCGATCCATATCGGAGGCGCAGCCACTCGCGCAGTTTGCCTTTGCTGGCGTCGCAATAGCAATACATGGAGTGCGGAGTTCCGCCCGGGAACGTGTTTTCATTCCACAGGTCATAGCCGAGCAGCGCGGGATGATGCCGGTATCGTTCGACAAGCGTCGTCAGAAATGCCTCCGCCGCGGCCTGCACATCGGGGTTGTCGAGGCACAGTCCGGGAAAGCCCCCCGTGGCGCTGCTCGGCGATATATCGCTCGCCAGAACGGCGCCATCGCTCGCCCGGTAGCGGGCATGGGCGTATCGGCGAAAAGCCCACTCGGGCGCGCACGAGTCGATTTCGGCAATGATCACGCGCATTCGGTTCTTCGCCGCGAGATCCATCATGCGGTCGTAATCGCTCCAATTGTACCTTCCCGGAGCGACCTCAATTGCCGACCACATAAGCCAGTGGCGGAACGTATTCATGCCCATGCGGGAGGCCGTCTCATGATCGCGCGCCCAATCCTGTTCAGGAGGATTCGACTTGCGGAAATAGACCGCGCCGTAAGGGAAGACGGGCGTCCCTACATTGACGCGCTCGCCGGTCCCGCCTTGTACGCCCGTCGCGGCCGTGGCCGCAAGGAGAGCCGAGTTTTGTATAAACTCTCTGCGCGTGAGTTCCATAAGCTCTAGTCGAGCAGATCATCCCTCCACAACTTTTGCCCGCCCAGCGAGGTGCGAAAACCCCACGCGGCGAGCGCCAGGATTGCCGCGACCGTGATCGCCGCGTGGGCCGCGTACCAATGGGAGAAATCCAGCGAGTAGGGAAGGTCCAGAAGAACGTTCGCCGTCAGGATGGCCGCAGCCAGCACGATCAGTCCGAAGCGCGACACCGCGCCCGCCGCCAGGGCGTAAACCAGCAGAAAGAACGGCCAGATGATTTGCGGATGGTCACTGGCCAGCGAGTTGCGGACGGTAAAAATCGCAACAAAGCAAACCAGCGCCAGCCATTGATTCCTCAGGATCACCCGGAGAATGAAGAGGAAAAAAAAGAACTGAAGAGTGCCAATAATGCTGAATGCAACATTCCGGGTCCATGACGCCAGCACCTCGCGGCTTCCGAGCAGGAGTTCAGCATCGGGCAATTGCGGCGTCGCCCCTTCGCGTTTAAGGAAGAGAAAACCCACACCAATAATGAGCGCCCACAGAACACCCAGCAGCACTCCCCAAAGAACATCCCGGCCCACCAGGGGATCGCGCCAGTCGCCGGCCAGCAGGCGGCTCCAGGAGATGATGGCATGCGGCCACCGCCGCCGCACGTAAGGCTCCAGCGCCACATAGAGCATCCACGTGACGCTGGCGAAGAACAACGACATGCCCACCGCCGCTATAAAGTGCGCAAACGTGGAAATGGTGGGAATAAAGTGGTTCATGCACAACCACAGCACCATCTCGAGAAGGAACACGGCGCCGGCCAGGCGGAATGCTCCCCCCACGTCGCTTTTGCCGTGAACATAATTTCGCCGGGCCATCAGCGCGGCAGCCGTGAGCACCAACAGGGTCAAGATCACGCCGATGATCGAGCCGGCGTGTTGGCCTGGCGTCTGATTGTTCTGCTGCGAGCGGTGCGGCACGGACCAGGGTCCGGTCAAATCAAAATAAACGGGCCGGCCCCGCCATGCCGCGGCTTCCACGCGCAGGGGAGAATCCGAGCCCGGCCACGTTCCCGTCCAGGCGGCGCGTTCATCGAAAGCCGCGAGTGACAATCGCGTGGGCTCCGCCGGCTTGAGTTGCGACGGATCGAGTCCGGCCGCGTCGAGCAACGGTTTCCAATCCGCCGGGTGCGTGGGTGGCGGGTTGGCCTCCACCTCTTCAGGGATGGCCTGCAAGTAGCTCAGCCGGCCTTGCGCATCAAGGACGACATTGATCATCCCGGACTGAATGGGTGGTGGGTCCTCAAAGGTCACGATTCCGGGCGTCATGAACATGCTCAAACCCTGGGGGTTGAGGTACACCGGGCTTTGCCGGAATAGATAAGTGAGAACCTGGGGCCGCTGCCCGAGCACCTTGTCCCAGTCCGGCCGCGGCTTTGCATGCTCATGCACGTAGTCGGTGAAGTCCGTATCGTAGCCGATACATGGCGGCATGATCGAGGGCCGAGGACGAGTAGCCGAGCTTTTCGATCGTCTCCCGCGCCTTATGCCGGAGGACTTCCGGCGGCAGGACGCCGCTCATCAATCCCAATCCGCTGACTTGCAGTTGGATGAAAACCACCGCGGCGAGGCCCAGAATCAGTGCGGCCAAACTGCCGATCGCCAGGCGCGGCGTAAGCCCGATGGTTGTGCCTGCGGCGGCCACCATCTGCGGCGAAGGAGTTTCGCCCGCCGCTAGCGCTTCCGCCAGGGGATCGCCTCCGGGCAGCGCCGCCGCCACGGCCAATGGTCCCTTGGGGCGCTTGGCGGGGTCGGCTTCCAGGCAGCGTAAAATCACCCGTTCCACCGCGGGGTCGAGATCTTTTACCAGTGTGGAAGGCGTGCTGAGTGGCTCCTCGGCGCGCTGCTTCAGCAGATCGTTCAGCGTCTCGGCGGCAAAGGCGCGCTTGCCGGTGAAGACTTCATAGAGCACCAGGCCCAGCGAATAGATGTCACTCTGCGCGGTCACTTCCTGACCGGCAAGTTGTTCGGGAGCCATGTAAGCGGGCGTGCCGTTGCGCGCCTCCATGCCCTCGACGCGATCGGCCAGGCTGGCCAATCCAAAATCAGTAATGATGACGCGGCCGCGGCCGTCGAGCATGATGTTGGCGGGCTTCAAATCGCGGTGCAGCACGCCCTCGCGATGCGCGGCTGCCAATCCCGCGCAAAGCTGGCGCGCGATCTCCAGCGCTTTGTCGCCCACCAGGCGCCCAATCCGCCGCAGCAGCGAAGCCAGGTCCTCACCGTCCACGTATTCCATGGAGAGGAACGTCAGTCCGTCAACTTCACCCACGTCGTACACCCGGCACACATTAGGGTGGGAAACCCGGCGCGCCACGCGGATCTCATTGCGGAAGCGCTCCAGCGCGTCCTCATCCTTGTCCACCGCTTCGGGAAGGAACTTTAAGGCGACAGGCTGTTCCAGCATGAGGTCGTCGGCGCGATAGACCTCACCCATGCCACCTTTGCCCAGGACCGCGACAATGCGGTAGCGCGCGGCCAGCAGAGTGCCGGGAAGAAAACGCCCTTCGCGCCCGGAACTCGTGCCGCTGCTCGTCCCCGCGGAACTGCCGGAAGAACTGCGCGGCTTGGGCGAACGCCGCTCATGGGGAATGGGCACCGGCGTGGGCGAAGTCACGTCCGCCGTGATCACCGGGTTTGAGGTGATCCGTGCGCCACAGGACAGGCAAAAGCGCGCCGCGTCCGGCACGACCTGTCCGCACGATTGACAACTCGCCATTGCCATTCTCCTGTCTGCACCCAGACTGCTTTTCGCTATGTCAAAATCATACCGCCTTGAGCGCGCTCCGACAACCTTTCGCCGAACTGCGCCAATCGGGCCACTTGATCATCGGGCCATCGAGCGATGGATTTTCCCGGCCGGGAAGCGCTGTCATCTTCGGCAATCATCCTCGAGCAGGACAGCAGGATAATTGCTTGGACACCAGCTCCGTGTTTTCAGCAGTTTCCCAGGATATCCCGTCATAGGCGTGTTCTCCACATGCGCCTCATCGGCTGGAGCACAGTTCGTCAAGCCCTGGACGTTTACGCCTTGGCGTGCGCTGTTATTGCTTTTTCGTGGTACCATGCCGGGCTCCAGATCAGTGAATTTGCCCGCACTTTCGCATTGGTCGGGGCCAAAATGTCGCTCAACTGCAGTGCGATCAACCAAAAATGTCCGCTTTTTTCCGGACAGCTTGTCACAACTTCCTTTGTTTTCATACACATATAAGCTTCGGTCGTACAGAATTTTATTTTTCGAACCGCCTTGGGCCTGAAAGTGACGTTTTGTTGTGGGGAGTATCCCGCGAGGGGCAGCGTCGGGCGGGCGGTAGTGACTTTCATGCTCGGCATCCGCCGGAACCCTTCATCCCGGCAGCGAATCACCAAAATGAGTATACTTACATAACTAGGCTTTTGTCAAGCACAACCTGAGGCTAGGCGGAAGAAATTGTGAATGCTGAATTCGGAATGATGAAGGACCGCGGCCGGCGTCCGCGCCGCCCCCGGGAGTCTCGCTTCTGCCCTTGCACCGCGCAGGATTCAAGCACTTCATGGGTGGCGGAGCAGATAGTCCGCACTCTCTACTCTGCCTCCACCCGTTATTCCTGGCTGCCACCAAGCGGGCGAAATTTAGGATGCAAGTGCAGATGAGCACCAGACCGTGTGCCGTGAAGTTCAGGCTGGGCGGCGCCGAGCCCGGGCATCTTGCCCGCCGTACCATGGCCATCCTGGCCATGCCGGAGCACGGGCAGAGCCTGTCCTGAGCATCGCGAATGAATGCCCGTGGAACAAGGAACGTCTCGCCCGCGCTACAAAATAGGGGAATGACTTACTGCACTCATCCGCCCCTCGGGTAGCACGGTCTTCCCTGGAAACTGTCATCCTGAGCCTGCACTTCAAGGCGAAGGACCTCCGTATTTCGTCTTTCCCAGGGCGCCGCGACTGCGGCGCAGCCCGAGCGTGGCGCTCCCGCGCCCTGTTTCCTGCGAATAATGAAAAGGGTCCTTCGCCCTGAAGAGCGGGTTCAGGATGACAGGCGCGTGTGTTGGGTCGTGGGAAACTGGATGACTCAAGTAAGCTACTCCCCAAAATCGGGCCTTCATGATGTTGTGTGATCTTTAGTAGATTCAAAACAGCCGGAAGCTGACTTCCACCTGCACCTGCACGGGTACCGGCACACCGTTTCGAGTTGAGGGTTTGAATCTCCACGTTTGCGCGGCTTTGACCGCCTCTTCATCCAGGCTCATACCCAGATGCTTGGCGATGCGAACATTGTGCACCAGGCCCTGCGCATCAACCACAATCCACAGGATGACCGTTCCGCTGAATTTGGCCTTGCGTGCTTCTTCCGAGTAGGCAGGTTCGGGCGAGTAGATGGCGACGGGATCGGTCACGCCGCCGATGCCGGGTTGGTAGGTCTGGCCGCCCCAGCCGCCGTCCCTGCCGGGACCTACCCCGGGACCTTCTCCCGGTCCTACTCCGGGGCCGTGGCCGCTACCAAAGGAGCCGCCCGTACCGGGGCCCCCCGAAAAGACAACTGCGGCGCTGTAGGGATCGCCCCAAGGCTCATTCAACTTCATAGCCGGGAGCTTCAGTTCAGGCGGGCCCAGCACGCTTGCCGGCATAGGCAGGAGCGGGGATTGGGGAACGTGGACCAGCGCCGGCGTGAATTGCACGCGCGAGAACATGGGAATTGATCCATGCGACGCGGGAAGCGGAGAGCGGTCACCACTTCCCCCTCCGCCGTGCGGTTGATCCCCACTCTTGGAGAGGTGAGGCAGACTGAGCACCAGCGGCGTGTGGTCGAACAATATCGTGGGCGGTAACGGCACGGGTTTGATAAAGGGCTTAAGCGCAAAGGGAAGCAGCATCGCCGTAAGAACCAGGGCGTGAACCAGTAGCGAATTAGCCCATGAATATGGGTTCGGCAGGTAGTCCTGCCAGATGTCGGGCACGTCCACGGGGCGCGAACTGAAAGTGGGCGTGGCCTTCGAAGCCGCGAGCAGAGTGCGAATCTGGTCGGGAAGGCTGCGGAACCACGGCCGGGTGTCAAGCATGGGCCGAGCGGTTTCAGCTTCCGGGTCAAGTTGTATGCGCCGATCCTGCCACCAGCAGGAGATCTGGTGCGCCAGGGAGATGGGCAGCGGCGGCACCTCAAATAGCGTCAACTTGAAATTGCAACCACCAGGATTTACAACGGCCGGGGGATGATTGCTTGCAGGCACACTTGTACGGCGCAGTGACACAATACCACCGCCTTGCGGGCCGTTGTGACTTGGCCCCTATGACATGTTTAATCGTATACCCGCGCTTGGATGTGCTGGCCGCGCGCGAGGTTGTCTTGCGCTGTTTGAGATTGGGACGAGAGTCGTGGGACGCATGGGTACGTATGCAGGATGCCGACGTTCGGGCGCGGCTTGAGCGGCGCGAAGAGGACACGCTGACCAACCTTCTCCTCTTCGGCGCGACTTTCACCAGCGAATACCGCATCGACGACGAATATCATTTCCACTACGGCCAAAGCAACTTGGTGAACTCCGTCGAAGCACTGCGGCGTCTCCTCGTGTAAAATAGGAGTGATGACGACAAAACTGAAACTTCTGGCGGAGACCACCGCGCCGGTGGATGAAGTTGCACAGGTCGTGCGCGCCGAGCACGGGGACCCCTTCCACGTCTTGGGCATGCACCTGGTGGAAGTGCAGGGAAGAACGGCTGTGGCGATTCGGGCTTTCCTGCCGAGCGCGCATGACGCCTGGGTAGTGCGCGGGCCGGGTGAGGCTGACGTGGTGCCGCTCCGGCGCATTCATGCCGACGGCTTCTTTGAGGCGGTGTTCCCCGGCGAGCAGGCATTGTTCCCTTATCGCTTGCGCACGGACTATGCCGGGCAGTACGAGTTCGAAGATCCCTACCGCTTCCCCCCGGTGCTTTCGGATTTCGACCTTCACCTCTTTGCTGAGGGCACCCACCACAAGACCTACCAAAAACTGGGCGCGCACGTCATGGAGATGGGCGGCGTGCGAGGTGTGGCCTTTGCGGTGTGGGCGCCCAACGCCCGGCGCGTCAGCGTGGTGGGCAACTTCAATCACTGGGACGGGCGCCAGCACGCCATGCGCGTGCGCGGATCCACCGGCCTGTGGGAGATCTTCATTCCCGGCTTGCGCGAAGGCGAGATCTACAAGTTCGAAATCAAGGGCCGCTACAAGAATTACCTGGGATTGAAGAGCGACCCCTACGGCTTTTATTCCGAAGTTCGTCCTCGCACCGCGTCAGTTGTCTACGATCTGAATCGCTACGTCTGGAACGATCAACAATGGATGGCGGAGCGCGCGGGGCGGCATGACTTTCGTGCGCCGGTGGCGGTATACGAAGTGCATCTGGGCTCGTGGCGGCGCTCGCCCGACGATGAAAATCGCGTCCTGAACTATCGCGAAATTGCCGAGCAGTTGGCTGAGTACGTCAACAAGCTGGGATTTACGCATGTGGAATTGATGCCGGTCACCGAGTATCCGCTGGACGAATCGTGGGGCTATCAAACGACCGGATATTTCGCACCCACCAGCCGGTACGGCACGCCGGAAGATTTCATGTACTTTGTCGATTACCTGCATCAGCACGGAATCGGGGTGATTCTGGACTGGGTGCCGGCGCATTTTCCCTCGGACGCGCACGGCCTGGCGTTTTTCGATGGCACGCACCTTTACGAGCACGATGATCCACGCATGCGCGAACATCCCGACTGGGGAACGCGCATCTTCAATTACGGCCGCACCGAGGTGAGGAGCTTTCTGTGGACCAGCGCTCTGTTCTGGCTGGAGAAGTATCACATTGACGGCCTGCGTGTTGACGCCGTCGCCTCCATGCTGTATCTCGACTACTCGCGCAAGCCCGGCGAGTGGGTGCCCAACGCCTACGGAGGCAACGAGAATCTGGATGCCATTGCCTTCATCAAGGGGTTCAACGAGATCGCCCACCGGGAGAATCCCGGCATCCTGACGATCGCCGAGGAATCAACCTCGTGGCCCATGGTTTCGCGTCCACCCTACGTGGGCGGCCTGGGCTTCAGCATGAAATGGAATATGGGCTGGATGCACGACATGCTGCAATACTTCTCCACCGACCCCGTTTTCCGCCGCTATCACCACTCGCATTTGACCTTTTCCCTGCTCTACGCGTTCACCGAAAATTTTATGCTGGTCCTCTCCCACGATGAAGTGGTGCACGGCAAGCGCGCACTGCTTGCGAAAATGCCCGGTGATTACTGGCAGCAGTTCGCTAATCTGCGGGCGCTCTACGCATTTCTCTACGCCCATCCCGGAAAGAAGATGCTTTTCATGGGAGCGGAGCTGGGACAGTGGAACGAGTGGAATGCCGCCAAGGCCCTCGATTGGGTCCTGCTGGATTACGAACCGCACCGCAAGCTCCAGGATCTGGTGACCGAACTCAACCACCTCCACCGCACTGAGCGGGCCCTGCACCAGGTCGATTACCACACATTCGGGCTTCGAGTGGATTGATTTCCGCGATGCGGACCATTCCGTGGTGGCTTTTGTGCGCCGGGGACTGGATCCCGGCGAGCATGTGGTGGTCGCATGCAACTTCACGCCCGTCGTACAACATGGTTACCGGATCGGTGTGCCGGAGGCCTGCTACTACCAGGAGATCCTGAATTCCGACGATACGCGGTTCGGCGGGAGCGGCGTGACCAACGGCGGGGGCCGCCACGCCATCCCCATGCCCTGGCAGAACCAGCCCAATCACGTAGAATTGACACTGCCACCGCTCGGCGTAGTTTACTTGAAACCGCAACGCTAATAGAAGCCGGGCGTGTCTGAGTGAAAATTGCAGACTGATTGTGCCAGGGCGGTTACTTCGATATACTTAACCCATTCCTCGGCACGGGGTCAGCAAAGCAATGGACGCAGGGCCGGTTGAGCAAGGTCGTCGAAGCACTCGCCTTTCGATATCCATCCCGGTTGTCATTTCCGGCATGGGTGCCGATGGCCATAGCTTCCGGGAAGCTGTGCGCACGCTCATCGTCAATAAGCATGGCGGCAAGATTGCGACCGCGCAACACCTGGCCCTCAATTCAGAAATCACCGTCGAAAACGCCGCACTGAACGTGGTGGCAAAGGCGAACGTGGTGTGGCTCAGCGACAGGCATCACGTCGCCGATCTTCATCACGTGGGACTGCAATTGGTTGAAGCCCAGAATGTATGGGGTATTGCCTTTCCTCCCGATGACTGGAGCCTGGAAGCACCCGATGAAAAAGCGGCAGCATCCGCGCCGGCGGCGAACTTCGGGGGCGGAGGCTCCGATGCGCAGGTCAGTTCGCTGGCCGGGGAAGAGCTCACCATTCGACTATTGCAGGAACTACAGCAGTCTGCGGACGACCACACCCGCGAATTCAAGGCGCGGGTGAAGCAACTTGCCCAGCGCGTGGGCCTGGAATTGGAAGTCGACCTGCGGGAGCACGCAGCCTCCGTCAAGGCACGCGAGGTGGGCGCGCTGGAAGCGGAGATTAAGACGCTGCGCGAGAGCCTGCGATCGTCAAGGCAGGAGATCGAGGAACTTCACGGCAGGATTCAGGCGCTCAAGACGGATCTGCAATCGGCCACCGAAAGGACACCGCAGGCCGCCGCCCTGAAAGAGGTGCGCCAGCAATTTTCCGCGATGGCGAATTCCGTGGTAGAACGTATGAACACCGCCGCGGTGGAGGGTCTAAACGATTACCGTACCCTTCTCCAGAAAGAGAATCAGGAGAGCGTGGCGCGGCTGCGGCGAGCAGCAGTGGCGCCCCCGGCAACCGCGAAGAGCAAACCGCGTGACGGTTGACGCCCCGGGGGTGCGGCGTTGGGCCCGGTGCGCGTCCAGGCCCGGCAGCGAGGCCAGGCACGCGGGGATGGAGAAACGAGTTCAGTGGTTGCCGTTCCCATCCGTACCCTTCACCTATTGCCCAACCGGATAATCTTCGAAGTGGTTCTTGCCAACTTTTAGTTGTCCTCGCGCTTCTGGTTCAATATAATCGGCCTGGATACAAAGCTTCAGGACATGCCTCATGAGTGAAAACCCGGCACCCGTTGACACTCGTCGCAGTACGCGGCTGTCGATCTCCCTGCCGATTGTGATCCACGGGAAAGACGCCGACCAAAAGGCTTACCGGGAAAGCACCCAGACGCTCATCGTCAACCAGCACGGCGCCAAGATCCTAACCTCGCAGCAACTGGCCGTGGGGGCGGAGATTCTGGTTGAGAACCCCAACTTGGGAAGTGCCGCCAAGGCCAACGTGGTATGGTTAAGCCCGCGGCGCAATGCCAACGGGCTTTTTGAGATCGGCATTCAGTTGCTGGAGGCGCAGAATATCTGGGGACTGGAATTTCCCCCGTCCGACTGGAACGCGGACGGTTCCGAGCCACTGCCGCCACCACTGCCGCCCAGCCCAGCCCCCACCACGCGCCGTCCGTCCAAGGCCGCCCAAGGCCGCACACCGGCTCCCCCTTCGACCAGTGAACAAATCGCCACCCAGTTCCTCCAGGAACTCCGCGAAACCACCGACGCCCATGCCCGTCAATTCGGGCAGCGGCTGGAAAAAGTGGTGGAGCGGATGGGCCTGGAATGGGAAGAGAAGATGCGGGAGCGCGCCGATGCCGCCCGGGAGAGGGAGTTTGGGGCGTGGGATGAGCAGGTCCTTGCTTCCGGCGAGCGGCTGAATGAATTGAAAGCGGAACTGGAAAAGCTGAACGCAAAACTGGTGGACTCCCAGATCGCGTTGTGCACGGCGATGGAAAGTCTTCCGCCCATCATGACCACGGAGCAGATCCACGAGAGGCTCCAGGCCGATGCGCTGCCTGTACTGAGCCTGATCACCGAGAGCGGCATCGGGGCCGCGCGCGAGCGCATTCAAGCGCAGTTGCAGGCCGAGGCCAGCCAGGCGCTGGCCGCCTGGAAGACCAGCCTGCAAGCCGAAAAGGAGTCGCTGGCGGAGGAAGCTCGGGCACGGATCACGGCGGCGGTAAACTCGGCCCTGGAAGGATTCAACCAGCAGCGCGAGGCGGCTATGCAGGACCTCGGCCGCCAAATCCAGGTGGAGACCGAGGAAAGCCGGAAGCGGGCGGTCACATCATTGAACGCGCAAATCGAGGATACGGCGGGTAAGCACGCGGAATCACTGGCGGCGCGCCTGAACGAATCCGCGCGCGAGATTTCAGAGCGGCAGGCCGGCCTGCTGCAAAGCCAACTCGACGCGCTGTTGATCAGCCGGTTGGACCAGGCTCAGCGGCGGGCGCAGTCACTCGGGGAGGACTTGCAGAGCCACGTCGAGGAAGGGCTTCGCAGCGCCCGCGACAAGCATGCGGAGGAAGTGCGCGGGCAGTTGCAAGAACTCGCGGATGAGACCGTGGCCGCCGCTGCAAGCCGGGCGCAAAAGCACGTCGAGGAAAACACCAGCGCCGCGGTGGAGCAAACTTTAAAGAACTGCCAGGCGCAGTTGCAGGATCTTGGCGCTGAAGCGGTAGCTGCCTCCTCGGATCAAATCCGGAAGTGGGTTGAGGAGTCGGCAAACGCGGCGGCGGAAGAGAGCCTGAAAAGCTGGGAAGCACGGCTTCAGGAGGCGGGCGGCCAGACCGTTGCCGCGACCTCGGAGCAGGTGCGAAAACAGGTGGAAGAGTCGGCCCATCAGGCGGCTGATCAGGAACTTCAGACTTGGCAAGCGCGTTTGCAGGAACTTGCCAATGCTTCGGCATCCTCGTCATCGCAGTTGGTTCAGCAGCAGGTGGAACAAGCGGCGAATGCAACGGCCGACCAGAGCCTGAAGAGTTGGCGGGCGCGACTCCAGGAATCGGGCGAGCAAACCGTGAACGCCGCGTCTGAACAGGCCCGAAAGCAGGCGGAAGAATCGGCCAAATCGGTGGCGGAAGAGACCGTTCGTGGAGTGCACGCGCAACTCCTGGATCTATCCGATCGGGTCGTTGCTTCAACGTCCAGCCAACTCAACGCACAGGTGGAAGCGGCCACAGCAGCAGCGACGGATAAAAGTCTCGAACGGTGCCACATGTGTTTGCAGGAGATGATTGAAAAGGCCGTCGGGTCATCGTCGGAACAGATTCAATCGCGGGTCGAAGCATCAGGACAGGCGAAAGCGGATGAGGTTCTGCGAACATGGCAGTCGCGGCTGCAAGAAGTGGCGAACGGAATTGTGGAATCGTGCTCCCAGCAAATGCGAGCACATATTGAGGCAACCGCGCGCGCGACGGCGGAAGAAGGGCTGCAATCATGGCAAACGCGCCTGCACGATGTGGGTGACCAGACCCTGACTTCGACAGCCGATGAAGTTCGTGCCCGGGTGGAGGAATCTGCGCAAGCGACGGCGGACAGCGCACTGCGGACATGGCAGGCCAAGTTTCAGGAGTTCGCAGATCAGACCGCGGCAGCCAAGACCGGCGAAGTCCAAAGACAGAGCGACGAGGCATTGGCCGCCATGGGTCCGAAGTTGCAAGAACTTCAGGAACGCGCCGTCAACGATGCTGTGGAGGCGTTCCGCGGCCGGTTGTCCCAATTTCTTGGCATGTTCCCGGCCGGGGGGAACAAGTAGTCCCGGCTACCGGTCGTCTCGTCGAATGGCGGCGTAAAGCCGCCGCTACGTCAGGCTGTGCAGATAGGCGTAACCCATCCTCACCGCTTCCAGCGGCGGCTGCTCGCACCAATCCTGCTCGATAAAATAGTGCTTCATTCCACCCTTCGGCGCCGCGGCGAAAATGCGCTTCCAATCAATCGTGCCGTGACCGACCGGAGCGAACATCCCCATCTTGTCGTCCTTTTCCTGCGTGGCCGGCGGGTGGTCTTTCATATCCTTGATGTGGAGCAGCGGAAAGCGGCCCGGATATTTGTTGAAATAGGCCACCGGGTCCTGTCCCGCATGCGTTACCCAGAAGCAGTCCATCTCAAACTTCACCAATTTCGGATCCAGAGTTTTGAGCAGGTAGTCATAAACGACGGTGCCGCCGAACTTTTGAAATTCGAAGTTATGGTTGTGGTAGCAGATTGAATGCCGGCCTTCTGGGTCTGCTCGCCCGCCTTATTGAATAGCTCGGCCAGACGCTTCCAGTCATCAAAGGTCTTCCGCTCGTCGGGGTCAAGAATGGCGTTCACCATGTACTTCATCCCGATGATCTTCGCGTTTTCAATTTCCTTTTCCCAGTTTCCACGCAGATGCCGGGTCATGTAGTGACCGCTGGGGGCGGTGAGGCCGATATCCTTCAGAATTTTCGCAAATTCTGCGGCGGTCTTCCCGTAGAGGTCATAGAGCTCGACTTCTCTAATGCCAATTGCCGCAACTTGTTTAGGTGCAGCATGTTCTTCTGAAGATCATCGCGCAGCGTGAAGAGTTGAAGACCCACGGGCAGGCCGTAAGGATTGGCGAAAAGGCTGGTGGGTGCGTGTGCGGCCGCCGCGGCCGTAAGTCCCAGAGCGCTGTTGCGCAGAAAGCTTCTTCGGTTCATCATTGCTGTCATCTCCCTGTTATCAAAAAATAAGATGCCATTACTACACCACTGGAGCCGGAGGCGCAAGAAAAAAGAACACCACTAATTTTCGATTGAAGATTTTCGATTGTCGATTGAACTGCAAGCCCTTCTTGCTTTGTTGGTAATATCGCGTAGACTCAGAATCTGTCCGCGACAGGCAGTCAAGACGTCTCAATCGCCAATCGGCAATCGAAAATGAAAATCGCGTGGGGTGTGCCAATCGACAATCGACAATCGACAATCGACAATCCAGATGACGAGCGCTTTATGCGCATGGCGCTGCGCGAGGCGGAGCGGGGCGCCGCGCGAAGGAGAAGTCCCGGTGGGGGCGGTCGTGGTTCGCGAACGGACGCGTGTTGGCGCGCGCCCACAATCGGCCCATCCATTTGCACGACCCTCCGCGCACGCGGAAATCCTGGCTCTGCGGCGAGCCGCGACGGAAATTGCGCGACTACCGCCTGGAGCCGTGCGATCTGTATGTTACAATCGAGCCTTGCGCCATGTGCGCCGGGGCCATCGTGCAGGCGCGGCTGCGACGAGTGGTTTTCGGAGCGCATGACCCCAAGGCGGGTGCGTGCGGCTCCGCTCTGCGCGTGCTGAATCATCGCAAGCTGAACCACCGCGTCGGGATTACAAGGGGTATTCTGGCCGCCGATTGTGCGTCGGTAATTCAGGAGTTTTTCGAGGGAAAAGAAAGGAACGGGAGACGTAAATCCAAAGTCGGGAGCCGCCGCACAAGTGTTGCGTTCCCGTTTCCCCTATCCCGTAGTCCCGAATACCCGGTCTGTCGCGGAGAGGTACCGAAGCGGTCATAACGGGGGCGCCTCGAAAGCGTCTTGCCTGCCAAAAGCGGGCACGTGGGTTCGAA
>CAVRBF010000067.1:0-40152 GCA_963719115.1 uncultured Acidobacteriota bacterium
TTCGCCCAGCCTGCGCGGACTTCTGAATCAGGTGTTGAAGCTCCCCGACGGCACGACGTTTTACCTGCGGACGCTTCTGGTCGGACTGCTGCTGGGGGCCGCAGCTGGGATTGTCGATACGCCCTTCGCCTCCGCTTCCCACGCGATCGCTTCACTGAATCCATTGGGCAACACCAACTTGGGCTCACTTTGTGACATTTCGAGTCCTCCGGTTTTATTCACCCATCCAAGGCTTTTATCGTGGATTCCGGCGGGTAGCCACTTGTTGGCGCCGCGGTGCCGACATCGAATATCTAATTCTCGGAAGGTTTTTCTACGTGATCAATGACCAGCACCTCGACGGCGCTTTGACAGATTCCAACCTCAAACCCAGTTGTTGCTGGATCGCAGTGAATAGGTCCGGTGCCGCGGCTTCGTCGGCCGCAGGGTGGGGCCGAGGTCCAAGGTCAGGGAACTGAAACTCGTCCGGCGTCCACGTCAACTGGAAATCGAATCTGCCCGACAATCCGGTTTGATCCACGACCGGCCGATCCAGAACCACAGACTGCATCAAGCCGACGAAGTCTGACATGTTTGAGTTTCTGGCCGACATCATCCCGGGCCTGCTGAAACCCAGGCCGGGAATGCCGTTCTGATCGGCGCTCGCGGTGAGCTTGGGGCCACCCTTTCCCACGACGAGGGCATACACAGCGAGCTCTTTCTTCGCGTGGTGGAAGCTAAGGTCAAATCGGCTTGCCACCAGCTTCTGAAGCATGATCATCGCCTGATCCCTACTGCGCAAACCTTCCGGTTCGGGCTTGCCATTCAGATCGTATTTCTGAGTGTTAAGCCAAGCTGGTCCGTCCGTGATCTGCCGGGGGTGAAGGTTGTACGCAAATGTGATGAGATCGTTTAGCGTCGTGCCGACCGTCACAAAATTGCCGCCTCTCAACGTAAACACTTTGCTGCGACGCTCGTCCGAAGGAGTCAGCTTAACCGTGGCAACTTCAAACTCCGGATCTGCATTCGATGGCATCAACTTCGGCGGGGGATTGAGGTTCCGGGATCGTCCACGCGGTCTCGCTCGTGGCAAGCTTCAGGTCGAGAGGCAGAGGTTTGTCCCCCTGCGTCCAAATTCCTGCAATCAGGTTCCTCTGCGCATTCAGCTTTCCCTCATAAGTGGTGCTGATCCCAGGGATCGATATTTTTACGGTTGTACCCAGCCGTGTGACGGTAGCACCCACCGGCTGGCCTCCCTGGTCGACACTGTAAAAGGTAGCCTTCAGACCCCCACCCTCAGTATTCGAGATTCTGATGACGATCCTCAAATCTGAAACGGCATGCAATGTGCCCTGCCACGTACCGCTCACATCTTGGGCCAACAGCGCGCCTCCCGACAGCGCTGTAAAGGCGACAAGAGGCAGTATCGACATCTTCATCATCACCCGTTACCTCCCACAAAGCCGAATTGTGCACAACCTGGCACCTGAGGTGCAAAACTATTCTACCGCGCGAGTGCCACAGACATTTCCGCCTCCCGCCAGAACCCAAACCGTACCACGTGCATCCTGCCCGTGCTCGAGCACGGCCTGGAAGGCCGTGGTACGAAATTCGTGCGGCCCGTAATGATAATCGTATTGCGGATCATCGCTGGACTGTGGAAGAAATGCTTGGTAAGGTTGGCACCGTATGAGTGTTGAACTGGAATCAATCCTTATCGCCATTGCCGTGATGGGGACCGTCATCATGCTCATCTGGTTATTCTCAAAACGCAAAAAGAAGCGAAAGGGTCTTGCCCCTCGCAGGATTGAAGGGGAAAGCAGCCCTTTACCCTTCGCCATCGCAACGCCGGCTGCTGAGAGAATGCCTGCGGCAGCCATGCTCTCCCGCCTTCAGCTTCTCCGTGGTCGGAACGCCCAGTGGGATGCCATCCTATCCGAGCTGAACCCGGATCAGGACCCGGAAGTGCAGCGACTCCTGTCCGAAATTCGCGGACCGCACATGTTTGTTCCGCACGTGGGATTGAGCCTCATGGAGGAGGCGTGCAAAAGAGTTCTCGCCGTATCTCCAAACGCCGACGCTCTGGAAGTGCTTCGCCAGGCCACTCGCAGCCAGGAACCGTTCGTGCGGTAGCGGGCCGGCTGCGCAGAGCGCTGCCCTGCGACTCATCCGGATCGCTCGCCACTGCCGCGGAGTTTCACTCTGCGTCAGCCGGCCATGTGACCCCTTAGGAAACAGTTCGGAGGCTCCGAATGAAACGGTTGTCGAGATTGCTCCTGCTGATGCTGCTGATGGAGACATGTGCCATCGCTGCGGAATCCCCGATTGCCGGCACGTGGCGAGGCAAATTGCACGACCTTCCGGCGGTGGTTCTTACGGTGAAGGACGAGGGCGGAAAGGTGAGCGGCACCATGCTTCTCTACTTTGTCCACCGGGACACCGAACACGATGCCTGGCAGGTGGATACGAAACGCACGGTGCTCTTGCCGCTGCTCAAGCCCGAGATCAAGCCGGTGGATCACCCTTTCTATGGCAAGATGAGTCTTTTCTTCCAAGTCAGCCACAGCGAAGCTCTTCCCCCTTCGACCCTCTGTGGCCCGCACGTCGTCGCTTTCCTCCTGGTACCCAGAGCGAAAAACCAGGCGGACTTGGTTAACATGTGTGCCGGCGAAGGCCCGGGACTGAGAATGGTGCGCGACGGGAAGTGAAGCGCAGCTATGGGTTGATATCGCTCGCCGGGTGGGGCAGACTTTGCCGTGGAAGTCTGCGCCCATGAAGCTCGGCCGACCATTGTCCACGCCCGCACTGAGTTACCAGAGCGGAACAGTCACGCAGACATAAACATCGATGTCTGTGCCACTCGCCACCGTGCTTGTTGTTCTGGCAAGGATTTCCGCCGTCTGCGCAATATTTGGAGTGCGGTAGCAGCAGCTACCGCCTTCCCCTCGCGATCGATAACGCGGCCGAGAAAGTTGGCGAAAAGGCGGTAGCTGCTGCTACCGCACTCCAAAAGGAAGCGCTCTCGGCGCGTGGACCCCGGTTCACCGTTGCGCTGCCGGGACGCCTTCAGGCCTTCAAGCTCACCACCAGCGCCCGGCCGGGGACCAAGTGAAGTTCGTTTTCGAAGGCGATGATCCGCCGGCCTTTGTTCCTGGCGGAGGGTGGCCGTCACCGCTTCGCCGCCAAGTGTTGCCGAGACTTTCTTGACCGCGCCGCGGCCGTTGCCCTCGAGTGCGAGGCTGGCGAGCTTCAGTGAGCCCTCCTCCACGGCGACATGCGTCTCAAAGCTGCCTGCCGCGCGCGACTGGGCAAAGCTGCCCCAGCCGGAAGGGGCCGTCCAGAAGCAGCGGAATTTCGCCTCGCTGACGCGCGGCGTGAGTGTCAGCCGGCCTTCCACGCCGGAATAGTGAAAGCCGCTCAGGGCGACGATCAAGCGCCCAGCTTGCCATGGGGCGCGCGTAGTGGTGCCCGCACTCCGGCTCGTTCCAGGGATTGCGCCGCTGCGCCGTCGTGGCGCCGGCGCGCCGTCTCCACCACCGTCAGGCCTTCCTTCGTCATGCCCTCGTAGAACATGTGCGCGGCAAGCTGATATTCGTGGCCGGTCCAGACTTCCCCGAAGTAGGGGAAGGGAATCTCCGGCCGCTTGCCCAGCGGGTAGGTGGCCACCAGCACACCGCCCTCGTCATTCAGCGCGTAGGTCCGCTGCACGCTGTCGTGGTCGCGAAGGCTCGGCTGGTAGTTATGCGCGTAGAGGGATTGCAGCGTGGTGCGCACGTGGTCCGGGTCCAGCAGGTAGCCCAGACCGATGACGTGCGCCATGTACTGGCCCAGCAACTGGTCGGCCAGGCAGGCCTCGCCCATCTGGTAATCGGGCGCTTCCGGGTTGGCGCCGCCACTGCCGATGCGCAGGCCGTGGGCAATCTGGTCGGCGGGCCGGCCCACCACCTTCTGAACGTAGTACTTGCCGTTAAAGAGGTTGGCGTCCATCCACTTCCGGCCGCTCTCAAACAGCCGCCGATACTCCTGCGCCGAGGCCTCGTCGCCCAGGCGCGGGCCATCTCCTCGCCGGCGCGCAACGCCCCCAGGTACCAGACTCCACAGAGCGGGTTGGGGCCGTAGAACTCCACGTCGTAGGTGTTGTGCTGCACGCCTTCCATCACGCCGTCGCGGTTCTCGTCCCAGCCGTGCTCGATCCAGGCGAACTCCAGCGCGCGCTTGGCCGCCGGCCACAGGCGGCGCAGCCAGTCGGTATCGCCGGAGAGTTGCCACTCGCGATAAAGCCTCATCACGCAGCCCATCTGGCCGTCGGCCGCCGCCATTTCCCAGATTCGCTTGCCGTCGGGAAGGTAGGAGCGGAAACCCATCTGCCCGCTTGCTGTCGTGTTGCGCAGGAATTCCGATTCGCGCACCGTGCGCGCGAGCGAGGGGAAAACGAAGGCCGTGGCCTGCTCGTAGTTCCAAACGTGCGTGCAGTTGCCGTGGCAGCAGCCGCCGTGATCGTTGCAGCCCTCGAAGCCGTGGAACGTGGCGTCGTCAATGCGGAAGGCGGTGTTGGTGCGCAAAGTGGAGAGGTTGCTCAGCGCCGCGTCCAGGGCCGCCGGGGGCAGCGTGGAGCCTTCCACCGCCGCCGCGAACTTGCGCGTCCGGGCCTCCAGGGCCGGCAACTCGCGCGCCAGGAACAGGGCCACCTCCCAGGCATCCTTGAAGCGTTGGCAGTAGGCGTTACCCACCACCAGGTCGCGGTCCGCGTCGCTGGCCGGCGCCCATCCGCAGCGATTCGGCGTGCGATTGGGGAATCGCCAGCTCAGGAAAAACGTGACGGTCGCTTCCCCGCCAGCGGGAATCGTCCGCGTCACCGCTAGCGAGCCTACCTGGCTGGCACCGGCGGACTGGCTATCCAGCCCGCCGTCGGCGGTAAAATCGTCCCAGAAGCTCAAGGGGCCGTCCCACCACCGCGCCCGCTTCCACGCACGCAGGTAACTGACGCTCTCCGGGGGCGCGCCCAGAACGCCAAGTACGAATGTGCCTTTCAACGGGTCCATCGCAGGGAGAAAGGGGTTATCCATAACGAGACCCGCCACCCCGTCGCCCTGGCGAAACGCCGCCTGCCTGCCCTCCTTGCCCACGGGATTTTCCACGCTCCACGCCAGGCCCACTTTTACGGGAACGGATTTTGGGTTCTTCAGCGTGTAGCGCAGAATCGCCACGGGCAACTCCGACGCTTCAACATCCAGGGGAACAAGCGGGTTGAACGCGTCGAGCTTCACCACCACCGGCAGCGTCGCATCCTGAAAGGCAATCCGAGCGAAAGGATAAGCACCGGTGAATTCCGCGGCATCAAGGCGCGGCAAACCCGGCACGTTCTTCGACCCCAGCCCGGACGCGCCTTCATAAGGCGGCTGAATCAGCGACTCCAACACGCGCGCCACCGCTGGTTGCCCTTCTGCCCGCGCCCATATGGAGGCAAATGCATACTCGGGCGAGTTCCCCTTGTCGGGCCGGTTGAAAATCTCCCAGTCGCGCAGTTGGCCTCGGCCGCCCAGCGAAATAGTGCCCGTGCCGATTCCGCCCAAAGGAAAGGCAATCATGGGCAGGTGCGTCCCGGCAAACACGCGCGGGTAGCGAATGGCTTCCACCGAGACGCGTGCGGCGCCGCTCCCGCGTGCTGCCTGCACAGCTTGGGGTTCGACCGCCTGGGCCTCGGCGGAAAGATTTTGAGAAGTCGCCGCCATCGCCCCCGTCGCCGCGACGGTCTTCAGGAACTCCCGCCGACGGTACTTTCTGCCATTTCCCTTTTTGCGCATGTGTGCCTCCCTTTCGAGAGGCAGGATAGTCAATTTGTGGTTTTTGTCAAACCGTCTCGGTCACAGCAGGCACCGCAGCTTCAGGTGCACGTCTGCGGCAGCCGTGCTAAAGTACCCGCGCTAGCTGTCGGAATGAAAGAGTGGCCGCCGGGCGCGGCTTGGATGCCAAGCTCGTGAAAGGCTGGAGCAAGAAGCTGACATCTGTACGCGTGTTCCGGCGGTCTTGCGCTCGGCCCTGATACTATTTTTCGTCTTAGGAGTACAAACGTGAATCTTCTTACCACCTTGAAAGGCTCTTTGTTGGAAAACTTCTTTCCGGCGGGTTGGGACCTGGCGCAGTGGGACGCTTGCGTGGCCGATGACCCGAAAGCCATTTTCGATCGGCAACCGAAGTGGCACCCGGAGTACTCGATTCGCATGGCGAACACCGTGGCAGATTTTGACGTGATGCTGGGTCACGAACTGGCCATGGAGATTCGCCGCTGCCGCGAGGCAGGCCGCAAGCTGGCCCTGATTCTTCCCGTCGGCCCCATGGGCATGTACCGCTGGACGGTTTATTTCCTGCGCGACTGGGGAGTTCCCTGCGATCACGTCTGCGGTTTCAACATGGATGAATGGAGCGACGCGGAAGGCAACACGCTGCCCTCCGACAATTCGGGGGCGTTCCAATTCGCGATGGAGAATGCCTTTTATGGTCCGCTGGCTGACCTGACGGTGCCGGCCAGCCAGCGCTTCTTTGCCACGCGCAAGCTGCTGCCCGAGTATCCGGAACGCATCGGCGCGCTGCGCAAGGACGGCGCCAAGTTGGTGGTGGTTTACGGCATCGGCCGCGCCTGCCACATCGCCTTTTGGGAGCCGCACTTTGGTCTGGAATTCGCCACGGACGAAGAGTGGCGCAAGCAGACGCATCGCCTCGGCGCCCGCCTGCATCCACTGACCATCGAACAGAACGCCATCACCAGTTTCAAGAGCCGCACCACTTTAGTTCCGGCGTTCGCCAATACCATCGGCCCGGCGTTCTTCACCAACGCCGATTATGCGATTGGCGGCGCCGACGGCGAACTGGGCCGCGGCATGCAATGGCAGGGTCTCTCCCTCTGGGTAACGCTGCGGCACGCCGTAAGCCGCCACGTGCCCTCGACTTGGATGCCGACGCGTCCGGGCGTTCTCTATTTCACCAAAGAACTCGCGGGGCCGCTGGTTCCGGAGGCCAACTAATGTCCAACGATCCCAAGGCCTCCCGCCTGCTGGTCGTTATGGCTCATCCAGACGACGCCGAAATACTGGTGGGGGGAACGCTGTTCCAGTTGAAAGCGCTGGGGTGGGAACTCGGAATAACCACGATGACCGCCGGCGATTGCGGGTCGGCCACGACGGGCCGGGAAGAGATCGCGAGAATTCGCTTCGCCGAAGCACAGAGTGCCGCAGCCTACCTGGGAGCGTGGTATGCCTGTGTGGGCCTGATGGACGTCGAGGTGACGTTCGCCGTCGAGCACCTGCGCCGCGTTGTCAACGTCATGCGCCGGTTTGATCCCGACGTCGTGATTACCCATTCGCCGGTGGACTACATGCTGGATCACGAGGGAGCCTCGCGCCTCGCTCGCGGCGCGGCCTTCGCCCTGGCCATGCCCAACTATGAGACGCGGCAGAATCCACCGGCGCCCCATGGACGTGCCACTCCGGCGTTTTATTATGCCGATCCCACGGAGGGAAAAGATCCCATGGGGCAGCGCATCTTTCCGCAGTTCTACGTCGATATCAGCACCACGCTGGCGCAAAAACAGGAGATGCTTTCACGGCACGCTTCCCAGAGGGAGTGGCTGCGTTCCCATCACGGCATGGACGAGTACCTGAATCAGATGACGGCATGGGCCGCGGGCTACGGCAAGGAGTGTGGATTTGCCCACGCCGAAGGGTTCCGCCAGCACCTTGGCCATGGCTATCCGCACCAACCGGTTTTGCAGGAGGCGCTGAAAGACGTTCTCCACGTGCGCAACACGGGTAAGGCGAGTTGACGGATGGAGGGGCGCACAAAAACCGCGCGGCCCAGCTTGCTCTTCAAAGCCGGCGGAGCAACAGGGTTCCGTGGTCGGCTCCGTGCACCTGCCCGCTGATTACCACCTTCTGGCCCACCCCGGGCATCGTGAGGATCATTGCATCGGGTGATCCGGGAATTTGGCGCAGCAGGTTGGGTTGCGCCACGCCGTCGAGCGTCAACTGCGGACTTTCCACGCTGATCTCTTCCCCTCCCGGCGGCACCCAGCGCAAGCGGTACTGTCCGGCAGATTTGATCTTCGCAGACAGGTCCACGCTGAAGCCGCTGTTGACCCACTTCCCCACGGCGTCATCCGCCCAGATGCGGGGCGGCGCGTCCCAGGTGGAAGGCGGTTCGGCCCCAGTGTTGAACAGCGCCAACCTGCGAATGGCCGGAGACCCGACGCTTTGCGTGACCGTGAGCCTGACGGCATCCGCAACCGTCGGCGTGACGGGTTGAATTCGCTTGTGCCCAATGGCCGTGCCACCTCCCAGCGTGCGCCAGTTTCCTTCGGCCCGGGCTTCCAACCGGTAGCCACGTACGCGCTGGCCGCCCCGGCAGTCTTCTTGCAGAATCACATGATCAATGCGCGTGGGAGCGGCGAGATCGACACGGAGAGAGTCACCTGAGCCGTGCGTCTCACCTACGCTACGGCCAAAGCGGCGCCGGATTTCATCGCCCACCTCCCGGGCGCGTGCAACATCCGCGTCCGGCAAAAGCCCCCGGCGGTCCGGAGGGATGTTAATCAGCAGTTGCGCGCCGTGACCGACGGAGCGGTAGTAGATTTCAAGGAGTTGATCGAGTGTCACCAGGTTGCGCTGGTTGTGCGTGCTCCAGAACCAGTTGGGCCGCCGAATCGAGACGTCGGTTTCCAGAGGCAGCCACACCGATCCACCAGGATCGCCGTGCAGCGCTGTGGCAACACCGGTCTCGGCATCGGATTTTGATACAGCGTTCCAGGCAGGATAAGGTGCAAACCCCTGTTCATTTCCCACCCAGCGAATGGTTGCCGAAGGTCCCTGAAAAACCATGGCATGGGGCGAGAGTTGGTGCAGGATGTCGCCCACCGGCGTCGCTAGGGAACCGTCAAACCAGATTTCTACCATCTCGCCGTAATGCGTCAGCACTTCCGTGAGCTGCCGGCGATAGAGTGAGTCATAGGCAGCCTGCATTTCAGGAGTCTTGCACCGCCCGCCGGTGTTCGCCCCAAAGTTGTCGTCGCGGGGAGAGAGATAGACGCCGAGTTTCAAGCCGCCTGCCCGGCAGGACTGGGCAAGGTCAGCCAGAACGTCGCCTTTCCCGTTTCGCCAAGGCGTGCTGCGAATGCCATACTGGGTGGTCTCCGTTTGCCACATGCAGAACCCGCCGACGTGCTTCGCGACGAAGACAATGTACCGCGCACCCGACCCCCGGGCGCAGTCAACCCACTGGTCAGTATTCAAGTCCGCAGGATTGATGGCGGAGAGAGGAGTGGAGAGGTCGTCGCCCTCCTTGTCTTGCCAGGTATTCGGCGCGAAGTGCACGAACATGCCGACTTCCAAATCCTGCCACGCGGTCTGCTCGGGGGTCGGTACGGCAAGTGCGACTTCCCTTTCCGTGGATTCGGCCGCTCGCGCGGGCGCGTCGAATGGCGAGAATGCCAACGTAGTACCTGCGCCGACAAGGGAATAGATAAAACTCCGCCGGTCCATCGTGTAGGGTCTCCTTGTCTCCGCTGCCTCAAGGCAGATTTGCTGGGCAGCGTGGAAACGTGAACGCGCCTCTGCACACAGCGCAAGTTCTTCGCCAAAGGCACGGCATTATCGCATAACTCGGCACGAAAATTTTGATCATCAAGATGCCGGATGTCCCGGTCATCGGCGGGCTGGGATACACCGTTTCCCCTCGGCGTCAACACGCTCGGGAGCTCGGTCGTGTCTCAGTTTGAATTTGTAGCGGCGAGTTTGCCTCGCCAATTGGCGGCGTAGAGCCTCCTCTACGTCAAACCGGGACCTACCGCGAGCTACACCGCATCGCCACGGCGGCATTTCCTTTTGTCGACGGTAGTGATGAGGCCGGTGGCGTGGCATAATACCCGCCGCAGATGCCTTTCTAGAATCCCAGCAAGGAGGTCGTCCATGAAGCGCTGGGCAGTCCTGGTGGTTGTACTTTACTTCTTTATCCTCTTCGCGCTGACTGCGCCGCTGTTCCTGGTTGCTTTCTATCCGGCTGGAAAGGTGCCGGACGCGTTGGCCATCCCGATGGATTGGCATTATTGGCCGGGACTGGCAGTCATGGTGGCTGGTCAGGCCGTCATGCTGATGTTGCCGGTAAAGTGGGTGCAACAGCGGCCCACGTCACGGCGCTCGGTGCTTTGGCCGTTGCTGGCGGCAGGGCTGATGATGGGTGTGCTGGCGGTGGGGGTCGTGATCTGCATCGACGAGTTTATGCACCAGGAGCATGCGGGCAGCCATCCGGCACTTCCCTTCGCCGTGGGAATGGCCGTTTGGGGGGCGTGGAGCATGGTTTTTTACCGCACCAGCCGTGACGTGGCGCCGGTGGACGTTGTTGCGCGACAATGCCGCTATTTGCTGCAAGGAAGCATCCTGGAACTGCTGGTCGCAGTACCGACGCACATCGTGGCCCGCATGCGGAATTACTGCTGCGCAGGGTTTTACACCTTTCTCGGGATCGCGTTTGGGATCGGCGTTATGCTCTTCTCTTTCGGCCCGGGCGTTTTCTTCCTGCTCGCGGCGCGCTGGAAGAAACTGCACCCGCAGCCCCACGCGAATTGACAGGACGGCGTTGGCGGAGTTAGCATCCAACTACCATGTCGCGACGCGAGCGTGATGTAAGAAAGAGCGAAGTGGTTTGCCCGTGCTGTGGCGCCACTCTGACGGTGGACGCCGAACTGGGCAAGGTGTTGTTTCACCAGGTGCCGCCCAAGCAGGATACCGGCCCGGATCTGAATTTTGCCTCAGAACTCCTGAAGAAGGAAGCCGAACGCCGCGAAGCCCTATTCCGTCAGAGCTCTGACGAACAGAAAATCCAGTCGGAATTGCTCGATCGCAAGTTCAAGGAAGCATTCGAGAAAACCAAGGATCAGCCGACCGAACGGCCGGTAAGAGACTTCGACCTGGATTAGACTTTGACAAGCCTCCCTCTCACGCTATAATTAAGGTTTTGTGTTGATGAGGCCAGGGTGCGTATAACCCTTGAAGAACTCGAACTTCACCGGATTGTTGCCGCGGAAAGCTACGTCCCCGGGTCGCTGGACTACCACGGCGCGGCGTTTCGCCAGACGGCGACACTGAACATCAACGCCACGGCGGAGTTGCAGGGCGGCGAGATTCGCATCCGGGGCCACTTGGCTACCGCGCTGGAGGCCAATTGCGACCGCTGCCTGGGCAGCGTCGAGCTTCCCGTGGATACCGATTTCGACCTTTTCTACCGGCCCATGCAAACCATCGCCAAGGAAGAGGAGATCGAAATCTCCAACGACGAGCTGGAAGTTGGCTTCTTCGACGGCGATGGGATCGAATTAGCCGACGTGGCCGCGGAACAGGTTATACTCTTTGTGCCGATGAAGGTAGTCTGCCGCAGCGAGTGCCGGGGTTTGTGCCCGGCCTGCGGCGCCAATTTGAATTTGACCCGGTGCAACTGCCGCGTCGGTCCGCAGAAAGATTCTCCGTTCGCTTCGCTTGCCTAAAGCGCGGGCGCGAGCGGCGGCATTCCGTTTCGATGTGAAAGCCGGTTATAACGGCCCGGCGAGCAGCAGTGGTGGACTCCCGCGCTGCGTGGACTTTAAATGTGGCGCCGAGCTTGGGTCTGGCACGTGCCGACCTCTGGGCCGGCGCGACACGCGATGCCGGCCGAAAAGGCGGCGCTACAGAATAGAGAAGGAAAAGAATATATGGCGAACCCCAAACGACGACATTCTAAAGCGCGGAAGAATCGCCGCCGGGCCCACGATCATCTCACGGCGCCGGCATTGGCCGAATGCCCGCACTGCCACGAATCAAAGATGCCTCACCAAGTCTGCCCCCATTGTGGTTACTACAATGGTCAGGAAGCAATTCTGGTGAAGGAATCAGCATAACGCTTCAGACGATGATCCTGGGTGCGGGCCGCCGAGGCGTGCCCGTACGAATCCTGCAAGAGGGACTGTGCCCTCCGCCGGATTCCAGCGCTCGAAGTGAACACCATGCGACGCATTGCTGTTGACGCCATGGGCACCGACTCGGCACCCGAGGCGGAGCTCGAGGGAGCGATTGAGGCCGCCCGCGCGGGCTTTGCCGAGGTCCTGCTGGTCGGCCCGCAGGAGCGCCTTCGCGAGGAACTGGACAAGCGCGATGCCCGCGGCCTGCCCATTGAAATCGTCCACGCCAGTAAGGCGGTTTCCATGGGAGACAAGGCCACCAAGGTCCTCCGGCAGCGGCGCGATTACTCCATCTGCGTCACCGCCAACCTGGTGCACGAGGGCAATGCTGACGGAATGATCAGCGCCGGCAACACCGGTGCGGTGATGGCCTTCACGAAGCACGAGTTGGGCGCGCTGGAAGGGGTGGACCGGCCGGCCATCGCCCAGGTTTTCCCCACCTCCAAAGGCACCACCACGGTGCTGTTGGACGTGGGTGCGAATGTGGATTGCAAAGCCCACCACCTGGTGGAGTTCGCGGTGATGGGCGAGACTTACTACCGCGTGATCTTCGGCGTGGAGCGCCCACGGGTGGGACTGCTCTCCATCGGCCAGGAAGACCACAAGGGAAATGAATTGACGCGCGAGGCCCTGCCCCTCTTGCGGCAGCTTCCGGCCAATTTTATCGGCAATGTGGAGGGCCGTGATCTCTACAACGGCCGCGCGGAAGTTATCGTCTGCGACGGATTTATCGGCAACGTCGCCTTGAAGGTTAGCGAAGGCGCCATCGAGGCGATTTCCAGCCTCCTCAAGGAAGCCATTTCCAGTTCGCTATCCTCCCAGGTGGGATACGTACTGGCGCGAAAGGCCTTCAAGAATTTCAAGAAACGGGTGGATTATTCCGAATACGGCGGCGCGCCGCTGTTGGGCGTGAAGGGTGTGTGCATCATCTGCCACGGGGGTTCGAACCCCAACGCCATCAAGAACGCCATCCGCGTGGCAGCGGAGTTTTCCACCGGCCAAGTCAACGAGAAGATCGAACGCGAGTTAGCGACTGCTTCCCAAGGCAGATCCTCAACGTGAGCCGAGGATCTCCGCTTCGGTCTCAGGAGTTTCCATGTCGTTAGCAGGGGTGCTCGGTACAGGTTCGGCGCTGCCGGAAAAAGTCATCACCAACGCCGATCTGGAAAAGTTGGTCGACACGTCGGATCAATGGATCACGGACCGCACTGGCATTCGCGAGCGCCGCCAGGCCGCACCTAACGAAACCACATCCTCTCTTTCCGTGCAGGCTTCCCGCCATGCCCTGGAAAACGCGGGCATTGCACCCACAGACCTTGACCTGATTATTTGCTCAACGATTTCACCGGACATGCCGCTGCCCTCCACGGCTTCACTGATACAGCGCGATCTTGGAGCGCGCGGGTGCTGCGCCTTTGATCTCGCAGCCGCATGCTCGGGCTTTCTTTTCGGCATGACGGTGGCGGAACAGTTCATTCGTACCGGGGCCTCCCGGCACGTCCTGGTGATCGGAGCGGAACTGCTTTCGCGCTACATCGATTACAAGGATCGCGCGACGTGCGTGATCTTTGGCGATGGCGTCGCTGCGGCCGTGTTCGGCGCCGTCGATCCCCCCTCCGGGATTCTGGCGCACGAACTGCACACCGAAGGCCAGTACGCCGAGCACCTCTTTATTCCTGCCGGCGGCACCGCCATGCCGGCGTCCTGCCAGACCGTGGAAGAGGGCGCACACTACATCAAGATGCGCGGTAACGAACTTTTCAAAGTCGCGGTGCGCAATCTGGAAGACGTGTCCCGGCAGGTACTGAGCAGGGCAGGCCTCAAGGTGGATGACATCGACCTTTTCATTCCCCACCAGGCGAACCAGCGCATCACGGAGGCCGTGCGTGAGCGGCTGGGCCTGAGTTCGGAGCGGGTCTATTCCAACATTTGCCGCATCGGGAACACCTCTTCGGCTTCCATCCCCATCTGTTTGGATGAATGTGTGCGAAACGGCCGATTGAAGAGAGGCAACCTGGTGCTCATGTCCGCCTTCGGCGCCGGAGTGACGTGGGGAGCGGTCTTAATGAGGTGGTGAATTAATCGAGCCATTGAATCATCGGGCCATCGGGTCATTGAATCGGAACCCAGACTGCCGGGCGAAGTACGGGGATTGATGAACTGGCGAGAAACTGGATTAAGCAGGATTCAGCGGTTGAGTGACTCAGTCAATGACCCGATGACCCGTTGACCAAATGACCCGATTAGAGAAAGGTTCCATTGCCGAAGGTTGCTTTTGTTTTTCCCGGTCAAGGTTCGCAGTACCCCGGCATGGGCCGGGAACTGGCGGAGAACTTTGGAGTCGCGCGTAAGGTCTTTGACGCGGCGGACGCGGCGCTAGGTTTCCCCATTTCGAAGCTTTGTTTCGAAGGCCCTGCCGAGCAGTTGCAGCTCACCGCCAATACGCAGCCTGCGATCATGGCGGTTTCAGTAGCGGCGGCGGCGGTGCTGAGCGAGAAGGGCGTGCATCCTGATTTTGTTGCTGGCCACAGCCTGGGCGAATACTCGGCCTTGGTGGCGGCAGGCTCATTAAGCCTGTTCGACGCCGTGCAACTGGTTCACAAGCGTGGCCAGTATATGCAGGAGGCAGTTCCCGTCGGAGCCGGGGCCATGGCAGCGGTTTTGGGTTTGGATGGCGGCGTGCTAGACGAAATCTGCCGCGAAGCCGCTCAGGGAGACGTGGTATCGCCCGCGAACCTTAACTCACCCGGGCAAGTGGTTATTGCCGGCAGCGCTGCCGCCGTGGCGCGCGCCGTCGATTTGGCCAAGGGACGCGGCGCCAAGCGCGCCATGATACTCAACGTCAGCGCACCCTTTCATTGTGCCCTGATGAAACCCGCGCAGGAACGCTTGAGTGTTGATCTGGACGCGACCCCGATAAACGACCCGCAAGTGCCGCTGGTGAACAATGTGAATGCCCAGGTGGTTACCTCCGCCTCCGCGGTTCGGGAAGGACTGAAACAGCAGGTCACGGCTCCCGTGCGCTGGGAAGAATCGGTTCGCCGCATGCGCCAGGAGGGCGTAGAGTTATTCGTGGAAGTGGGACCAGGCAAAGTCCTGTCGGGTTTGGTGCGGCAGATTGATCGCTCGGCCGAGTGCTTGCGCGTGGAAGATTCCGCCACGCTGAATGAGGCCGTCGCGCGCATCAAAGCCATTTCATAGTAATCCAATAGGATCGGAGCTGGTAATATTATGTTGAGTTTGGACGGTAAGGTGGCAATAGTAACAGGAGGTGCGCAGGGGATCGGACGAGCCACGGTCATGGCATTAGCCGCAGCCGGCGCCAAGATTGCCCTTACCAATATTCGTTGTGCTAAGCTTGACCAGACCATCCAGGAATTGAAAGACATGGGCCGCGAAGCCCTGAAGTTTTGCGTGGATGTGACCAACGTCGAGGCCGTCCAGGAGATGGTGGATCAGACCATTGCCAACTGGGGCAAGATCGACATCTTGGTGAACAATGCCGGCATAACCAAGGACAATCTGGTGATGCGCATGAAGACGGCGGATTGGGAGGCGGTGCTGAAAACCAATCTGGATGGAACGTTCTACTGCACGCGGGCGGTGCTGCCTTCCATGGTTAAGCAGCGCTTCGGACGCATCATTAACATCGCTTCCGTGGTGGCACAGACGGGCAACGTAGGACAGGCCAATTACATCGCGTCCAAGGCGGGCATCATCGGATTGACCAAGGCGGTGGCGGCGGAAGTGGCGCGGCGCAATATTACCGTGAACGCCATTGCGCCCGGTTTCATCGCCACTCCGATGACCGAGGTTCTGCCTCCGGAAATCAAGGAGAAGATGCTGAGTGTGATTCCCATGGGACGCATGGGCACGGACGCGGAAGTAGCCCACGGCGTGCTCTTCCTGGCGCAACCGGAAACAAGCTATATTACCGGCCACGTGCTGAATATCAACGGCGGCATGCATATGGCCTGAAACGTTGGCGATGGGTGATCATCGATGAAGTGAGTTTGCATCGATGCTGCAATCGTCAATCGACAACCGTCAATCGTCAATGCTAGAATGACCGGCCCCATGAAACTTTGAGGAGGATAGACTGATGGCGAACGTGGACGACAAAGTTAAACAGATCATTGTGGAGCAACTGGGAGTCGATGAGGCGGAAGTAACACCCACCGCGCACTTTATCGACGATCTCGGCGCCGATTCCCTGGATATCGTGGAATTGGTGATGGCCTTTGAAGAGCAGTTCGAGATTGAGATTCCGGACGAAGACGCGGAAAAGATCACAACCGTCAAAGACGCGATCGACTACATTCAGGGCCACACAAAAAAGAACTGAACCCTTGCGTCATTGAGCCATTGAGTCGCTGAATCATTGGGCCGTTGGAGCCTTGACGTGCCAATTCCCGCTGATGCAGTAACTCAGTGGCTCAATCAGCGGATCCCCGAGGAGGAGTACAGCTTGGACCGGAGAGTGGTTATAACCGGCGTGGGATTACTCAGCGCCGTCGGCCTGGATACCACCGAAACGTGGCGGAATCTCCTGGCCGGCAAGAACGGCGTGGCGCCCATCACCCATTTTGACACGAAGGGCTTTTCCGTCAGCATTGCCGCCGAAGTGAAAGGCTTCGATCCACTTCAGTTCGTGGAAAAGAAAGAACTGAAGAAGATGGGCAGGTTCATCCAGTTGGCGCTGGCCGCATCGCAGCAAGCGGCGAAGCAGTCGCAACTGCAGATCACGCCGGAGATCGCCGAGCGGGTGGGCGTCTATATCGGTTCAGGGATTGGCGGGTTTGACGTCATTGAGCGCGAGCACACGGCGCTGATGCAAGGTGGTCCGCGCCGCATTTCACCCTTCTTCATTCCGGCTGCCATCGTCAATTTGGCGTCGGGCCACATTTCCATCCGTTACGGCGCCAAGGGTCCGAATTCCGCCACCTGCACAGCCTGCTCCTCCAGCGCCCACGCCGTTGGCGACGCCTTCAAGTTGATCCAACGCTGCGCCGCTGACGCAATGATCTGCGGCGGAACGGAAGCCGCCATTACCCCCATGGGAGTCGGTGGATTTGCGGCCATGCGCGCGCTTTCCACCCGCAACGACGAACCGGAGAAGGCCAGCCGGCCATTTGATAGAGACCGCGACGGCTTTGTGGTGGGCGAAGGCGCCGGCATCCTGATTCTGGAAGGCTTGGACTTTGCCGTAAAGCGCGGCGCACCCATCCTGGCGGAAGTCGTCGGCTATGGCATGTCGGGGGACGCGTTCCATATCACAGCGCCGGATGAGAACGCCGACGGCGCCGTGCGGGCCATGAACGCGACCCTGGCCGACGCCGGGATTCTTCCCGAACAAGTAAGCTACATCAACGCCCACGGCACATCGACACCCTACAACGATCGCCTGGAGACCATGGCGATCAAAAAGGTCTTTGGCGACCACGCCTACAAGATCCCGGTAAGCTCCACCAAGTCGATGACCGGCCATCTACTGGGCGGTGCCGGCGGACTGGAAGCGGGTATCACCACGCTGGCCCTGCACGACCAGATGGTTCCACCCACCATGAATCTGGAGAATCCCGATCCCGATTGCGATCTCGACTACGTGCCCAATCACGCGCGCAAGGCGGAGATCGAGTACGCCCTCTCCAACTCCTTCGGCTTCGGCGGCACCAACGCCGCGCTGCTGTTTAGAAGGTATCGGGAATAGGTTCGTTACCCTTCACAATCTCCGTATAATCAAGTCGGGGGCTTCGTGCTGTCCTCGTTTCGCTAAGGTGGGAACTCTCGGGCGACTTGGCGTTACAATATTCTGATGAGAATCAACTTTGCGTTTGGACGAAACGGCCTCACGCTCAAATTGCCGGAGGGCTTTGACTATCGCGTGTTGGAATCGCGCTCGGCGGTTCCTCTCGATGACCCCGCCGCCGCCATCGCGCAAGCGCTCGATGCCCCTATTCGGATGCTCGTCGCTCGCGGAGATGGCCCGCGGCAAGCGCTCCGCAGCTATTTCGGTGTGCGATATCACGCGGCCGGCGCCCAACCGGGAAGTGCTGCCGCCGCTGCTGGCACGATTAGAAGCTGCGGGCATTCCACCCTCGGGCGTCACCATCCTGATTGCCACCGGCTTGCACCGTCCGGCGACGGAAGCGGAGATTCGCGAAATCTGCGGTGAGGAAGCCGCTGCGAACTGTCGCGTCGTCAACCACCACGCGCGGGAACTCGCCGAACATCGTCCACTCGGCACGACCGCCACGGGGACGCCGGTTTATATCGACGACCGTTTTGTCTCCGCCGACCTTCACATCACGTTGGGATTCATCGAGCCTCATCTGATGCTGGGCTACTCCGGCGGACGCAAACTCATCGCTCCCGGTCTGGCGGCGCAGGAAACCATCAAGGCGCTGCACAGTCCCAAGTTCATGCGCGATCCGCGCGCCAGCGAGGGTTCGATTGAAGACAACCCACTGCATCGCGAACTGGTGGAAATCGCGGCGATGGCGCGTCACGATTTTCTGGTGGATGTGGCGCTCGGCCGCGGCACTCCGCGCCGTCCCATTGCCGCGGTTTTTGCCGGGAACCCCGTGGCCGCGCATCGCCGGGGCGTGGAATTTGTCTCGCGCGTCATGCTGGAAACACTCGACCAGCCGGTTGATGCGGTCATCACCACGGCTGCCGGCTACCCGCTCGACCTGACCTTTTACCAGGCGATCAAGGGAATCACCGCCGCCTCGCACATCGTGAAGGAGGGCGGGAAGATTCTGCTGCTGGCGTCCTGCGATGAAGGCGTGGGCGGGCCGGAGTTCGCGCGCATGCTGGCCGAGGGCTCACCCGACCAGGTCTTTATGAAGAAAATCGAGAATGCCCCGGTGGTCGTGGACCAATGGCAACTGGAAAAGCTCGCCCTCGTGACCGCCCGAGCGGAAGTGCTTTATTACGTACCCGGTCTGCCGCGCGAGTTCCACTCCGCTCTTTGGGGAACCGGCTACGCGAGCGCCGACGAAGCCCTTCGTGCCCTCGCGGCGACGCTCAAACCGGGCGCCCGGGTGGCCGTCATTCCCGAAGGCCCATACGTGCTGGCACAAGCAGCGGCCATGGAAAGCGCCTTACCTTAAACGCCGACCCGCCTGTGTGCGGCAATTCGCTACTTCGCGCGGACTGGCGTCGCGAAGGTCTTGAGTCCCATCCGCACATAGCGGAAGTTCTTAAAGAAGGTGTTCACGCTCCGGCCCTCCAACCGGCCTACCCAAACGGTGGGAACCTGCTCCACGTGGTAGCCCTTCTTCAGGGGCTTCACCGTGGTCTCGATGCAGATCTCGTGCGTCTTGCCCTCCCACTCGATGGCGTCGGCAACGTCTTTGCTGAGCAGCTTCAAACCAAACGTGAAGTCGCCAATGCGCGTCCAGAACAGCACGCGAAAGGACTTCTGGAAAATCCAGTTCAGCACCAACTTCAGCGGATCGTAGTTGGTGAATCCGCCCCCGGGTAGCCAGCGGTTGGCAACCACCTCGTCGCAGCCCGTTTCCACCAACTTCTGCACCATGCGATCCACGGCGGCAGGTTCGGTTTCCAGATCCGCAGCCATCAGCGCCACATAATTGCCCGTCGCCGCTTCCATCCCTTCACGATAGGCCCAGCCGATTCCGGGATTGTTCTGCTGAATGACCAATCTTCACGCGGGGTTCGCGCGCTTCCCACTGACGGCAAATGGAAAAGGTCTCCTCGGAGGCGCGGGGAGAGGTCAAGAGAAGAATCTCGTGAATGTATCCGCGATCTAGACTCAGCAGGATCTTGATGGTCTCGTCGATGGAGAACGTCTCGGAAAACACCGTTACCACAACTGAAAGCTTGATGGTGTCGAGAGGCACCTTGCGACGCTTCATAATGGTCGTACTCTAACGCCTTTCGTCATGTGCTGGTATACCCATTGGTACTATTTAGCGGCTCGCCCAAGTCCTCCAGATGGCCGGAATATTCATCATCAGATTCAACGCGCCGCCGGCCACCGCCCCGAACAGCTGCCGCCTCGCGGCACGCCCGTCCCCAGGGAAATTGCCACAAGCGTCACCGTGAAGTTGATCAGCGCGCCGGTCAAGCAGATGCCTTCATACCGCGCCAAACGGCCTGCCACACCGAGACGAAAAGGCCTCGCAACCGCCGAACGAAAGGTAAAGGCTTCGCTGGCCGCAAAGTTGCTCAGCAACGCCACTTCGATGGCCACGGGCAAGGCAGCCGCAGGAGCCCACAGCCAGCGCTTCACCAGGACGGTAAATAGCACGACATCAATGACCGCCCCTGCCAAAGCAACCAGACTGTATCGGGTCCAACCAAGGAATTGGCCCGTTCCCAGCGCCAGCCGCGTCAGGTGCAGGAGGTACTCCCAGTATTGCCGCGGTCCCAGCTTGGAGGCGCCGCGTTCCCGTTCCTGAAAAACGTAGGGCACCTCCACCAGCTTTCTATAATGCGCCTTGGCAATAACCTCCAAGAGAATCTTGTATCCCAGCGGGTTCAAGTCCGCGCCACTCAGGGCGGACGATCGAACCATGAAGATTCCGGACATGGGGTCACCGACCGACGCCAGCTTGAGGGGAAGCACAGTGGCCGCCATGTGCGTCGCCGTACGCGAAATCAGGCGGCGGAGCCAGGTCCAGTCGGAGGTGCCGCCGCCGGGCACGTAACGGCTTCCAATCGCCAGGTCCGCTCCCTGACGAATCGCGGCGGCAAGCGGGGCAAGCGTTTCCGGGAGGGTGCTGCAAGTCGGCGTCGATCACCCCCCACACATCGCCCCGAGCTATGGCCCATCCATCGAGCACCGCCGTGGCCAGTCCCAACCGCCCCGGCCGCCGCAGCACTCGAACGGGAATCTCCGGCGCGAGCGATTCGGCGCGGTCCGCGGTACCATCCGCGCTGGCGTCGTCCACCACGATCAGTTCGAAGTCCTGGCCGGTTCCGCGCAACGACGCGGCGGCACGCCGAAGCGTCTCCTCGATGACCGCCCCCTCGTTGTACGTTGGAATGATGACCGAAATCATAGGGAAGCGCCGAGGCACGGCTCCACAAGTGGCGCTAGACTTAGGCTGCTCGCGGCCACGCAGCAGCGCTTGGAGCCAAAGGGCGCTCTCAAGATCGAGCCCGGCTTCCGAGTTATGCCTCTCTTGTCACGACCTGCTGCGCTCATGAAAGTAGCACAAGAAACCGTTGAGAGCTAGAAAGGAGAACGGCCCGATTCCCGTGTGCACCGCTTCGACGGCGCTGGTACAATATTCAGGGCAACTTCCGGAACCGCTGGCCCAGCGAAACTGGCAGAGTTGCCTGCGTTGCCTGCGTCATGAGCGACTCGGGCCGCGTTCAGGCCATCAACCAAACTCCGTGTCCAACACACCATCTCTCGCGCCTCATCTGCTGGAGCTACGCGACCGCGGCTTGAACCACTATCGTGCCGGGCAAATGGCCGAGGCTGCGGCGTGCTTCCAGGCAATGATCGAGGCCGACCCGCACTGCGCGCAGGCTCTCCACCTGTTGGGCTTGGTCGCTCAACAGGTCGGTCAGCACCCACAGGCCGTCGAGCTATTGCGCGCGGCCCATGACCTGGCATCGGATGATCCGGACGTCCTGAATGACTTGGCAGCTTCCTACCTCCTCTCCGGGCACATTCAAGCTGCCCATGACTGCTCCCAACGGTTGGTGGAACTGCGCCCGGACGCGGCCCGCGACCATTACTGCCTAGGCGTCACGCAGGAACTTCTCGGCCAGTTGGACGCCGCCCACGCCTCCTACCTTCGCGCCGTCGCTTTGAAGCCCGACTCCGCCGAGTTCCTCTGCGGGCTTGCCCGAAACCTGTACAGGGCGGGCAATGCCAAAGCAGCGGTCGAGGGCTACGAGCGCGCGTTGGCCATCGACGCGAATCGTTGGGATATCCACAACGGTCTAGGCCTCGCGCTGGCCGATTTGGAGCGCTATGACGAGGCGGCGGACATCCTGCAAAAGGGACTCGCGCTTCAGCCCGCTTCCGCGAAGATGTATGCCAGCCTGGCTTACGTCCTCGACTGCAAGGGATCTCTCGCCGCCGCCGCGGACGCTTACCGGCGCGCGTTGGAACTTGACCCGACGCTGGTATCCCCGCGCTGCCAACTGGGCCTGGTTCTGTTCGGATTGGGGAAACTGGACGAGGCCGACGCCTGCTTCCAGGACGTTCGCACTTTGGACCCCGCCAACTCCGACGTCGCTTTCTACCTGGCTACGATCCACTTGCTCCGAGGTCAACTCATCACTGGCTGGAGCGAGTACGAAACCCGCTGGCAAACCGCCGCCGGGCGCCGCCTACAAAGGGCGTTCGCCCAACCCCAATGGAGAGGCGAACCCCTCAACGGTGAGCGCATCCTGCTCTACGCCGAGCAAGGACTGGGTGACACGCTCAACTTTGTCCGCTACGTTCCGCTGGTGGCGGCGCGCGGAGGGCAGGTCATCATGGAGGTTCAGCCCAGGTTGGCGCGACTGCTCTCCACTACCGAAGGAGCGTGGCAGGTGATCAGTCAGGGCGATACCCTGCCGGATTTCGCCTGGCAATGTCCACTGATGAGCCTGCCCCTGGCCTTCGCAACAGAACTCGCGACGATTCCGGCCACGGTGCCATACGTGCAACCCCACCGTGACGAAGTGGAGAAGTGGAGGCGGCGGCTTCGTGGCGAGCCGTTGCGCATCGGCATCACCTTCGCAGGAAGCCGCGACCACGGGCTTGATCGCTGGCGTTCCATTCCCTTGGCGCAAATCGCTCCTTTGCTGAACCTGGAAGGGACGACGTTCTATTCCCTCCAGATGGGGGAACCGGCGGACCAGATCAGGCAGCTTGCTTCCGCTCCTCGCCTCATCGATCTCCAACACGAACAGCCAGACTTCACGGACACCGCAGCCATCGTCGCGAATCTCGACCTCGTGATCTCCGTCGATACTGCTGTGGCGCATCTGGCCGGGGCGATGGGCAGACCCGTTTGGATCTTGTTGCACAACGCGCCGGATTGGCGCTGGTTCCTGGGCCGTGACGATTCTCCTTGGTATCCCACCGCTCGGCTGTTCCGCCAATCAACCCACGGAAACTGGCAGGACGTGCTCACGCGCGTTGAGCACGAACTGCGCAAGCTGGTTGCGAGCTCCGGGAAGCCCGCACACGGCGCGTACGATTGACGCCGAAACCTGTACTCACTCCTTGATGGCCAGAATGGCGTCAAGCGGTGCGCCCGTCACTCTGCCCTCGACGCGGGCAAATCCCGCTTCGTGCAGCAGTGCCGCATACTCGGCCAGGGTTCGTTCCTTGCCTTCTGTGCAGACCAACATGCTCAACGACTGCATCAGTGCCGGCAGGGGGCCGGACTTGCCCTCCGTCAGAAGCATCTCCGCAATCAGAAGCGCGCCGCCGGGGGGCAATCGCAGCCAGACCTTTGCCAGGAGTGTGCGCATCTTGTCCTCGCCCCAGTCATGTAGGACACGGCCCAGCGCGAAGATATCAGCTTCCGGCAGCGGATCCGCGAAGAAGTCGGCGCTGATCAGTTCAACGCGGCTCGCAGCGGGGGATCTGCCCACAAACTCGCGCGCGCTGGAGATGGCAGCCGGCAAGTCAACCACCACGCCTTGGAGCTGCGGATAGCGCTCGCATGCGGTCAGCGCCAGGTGGCCGGTTCCGCCGCCCAGGTCTACGAATCAGGCGAAAGCGGCTCAGATCGAAGGCCGCAATGACCGCGGGTGAACTCAATTGGCCGAAGCCGTGCATGCCGTTCAGAAAGTCGTGCCGCGCCTCATCCGTGCGGAAAAAGTGCTCGAAGATCGAACCGCTGCCGCCAAAAGTCTGCTGCCAACGGTTGGAGCCTTCACGCACTGCGGCTTCCAGGTTTCCCCACAGTGGGTAGAGGGCGCGGTCGGAGTAGAGGATGTATCCGGCCAGCGTATTCGGGCTCGATCGCGTCAGGTAGAGCTTCGCGGCCGGCGAATTGGCATATCCCACAGCGTCCTTCCTGAGCAGGCCCAGTCCGACGCAACCGTCAAGGACGCATTCGAGAGCGTCAGCGTTCACGTTCAGTTCCCGGGCCAGCATCGCGACATCTGCCGCGCCCAATTCCAGCCGATCGAAAACGCCGAGGGACACCGCGACGAACATGGTCTTCGATTGCCGAAATGCATAGATGAGGTCCACGACCGGCGATGGATCGGGAAGGTCCGTCATTGCCTGCCTCGCTCGCAGAATCGCCCCCGGACGCGCGCGCGCAAAGTGAGACGACGGTTCTCGCCGGCGGCACGATCAGGCGAAAAAGTTCGGCCGGGGACATCAGTGCCGGGCATGAGGGCTGCTATGATCAGTCTGATGGACAGTGAAGATACCATCGTCGCGATCTCCACTCCTCCCGGGCGGGGCGGTCTGGGCGTGGTGCGTCTTTCCGGGAATCGCGCCATCGAGATCGCCACGCGCCTGATCGAGTTGCCCAATCTGCCGCCCGAAACCCAGCGCGCCACGCTCGGCACTTTCGCGGACGTGGAATCAGGCCACGCTCTCGACCAGGTGGTGGTGACGTGCTATCGCGCGCCGCATTCCTACACGGCAGAAGACGTGGTAGAGATCTCCTGCCACGGCGCTCCCGTCATTCTGCGCCACCTGGTGGAGTCCTGCCTTGCTCAGGGTGCGCGCGCGGCAGAGCCGGGTGAATTCACCATGCGTGCGTTCCTCAACGGGCGAATTGACCTGACGCAGGCGGAAGCGGTGCGCGACTTGATCGACTCGCAGACGCTCTACCAAGCCCGCGTCGCCGCACAACAACTCGACGGCTCCGTCTCCACGCGCCTGAAACCTCACAAGCAGGTGCTGCTGGAGTTGATTGCGCGCCTCGAGGCCGGCATCGACTTCGCCGAAGACGATGTGGCCGTAATCGGCTGGGACGAGATCATCGCGCGCCTCAACCGCATCCACGCCGACCTGCAGCGCGTCGCCGAGAGTTACGAATACGGCCGTATCGTGCGCGAGGGTTTGACGCTGGCCATCGTGGGACGGCCCAACGTGGGCAAATCGAGCCTCTTCAACCGGCTCCTGAACGAAGAGCGCGCCATCGTCACTCCCATTCCCGGAACCACGCGCGACCTGGTGGCCGAGACCGCCAACCTCGGCGGCATCCCGCTGCGCTTTGTGGACACGGCGGGCGTGCGCGAGGCGTTTGACGAAGTCGAGAAGATCGGCGTCGAACGCACCTTTGGAGCCATCGCCGATTCCGATCTGCGCCTGCTGGTGATTGACGCCTCCGTGCCTTGGACCGACGATGATGCGCGTCTGCTGGCGCGATTGCGACCGCTCGGCTCGTTGCTCATCGCCTTCAACAAGTCGGACCTGCCGTCGCAAGTTGACGGAGCGATCCCGAGCTTGAACACAGCTCCGTTGGACGCCGTCACCCGAACTCCGGAGCACAGCATCGGGACAGAGCTTGCGGCGGTCCGCGCATCAGCACTCACGGGCGAGGGAATCTTCGAACTCAAGCAGCGAATCCTCGCGGTCGCGGCTCCGGCACGCGACATCGGCCCGGAAGGGGCTTTCATTACCAACCTGCGCCACCAGCAACTCGTCAAGCATTCGCTTTCCGGTCTGGCCAAAGCGCGCGAGGCGGCGGAGCAACGAACGCCCCACGAAATGCTGCTGCTGGACCTCTATGACGCGCTGCGCCCCCTTGACCTCATCACCGGCGCCACCTACGCCGACGACGTCCTGGATATCATCTTCAAGACGTTCTGCGTGGGGAAGTAGCAGAGATCCGTGACGGCGTCGCCCGTCTCTCCCCAGTCGTGCCACCTCATTAGCGCGGCCCATCGGACGACTTGATATAGGCCGCGCCGCATTCGTACAGATTCTTGTCCGGAATCTGCTTCATGCGGACGATTTCCGCCGGGATGAAAATGTTCGCCATGCCCTCGGAGTACGGCACGGCAATCTGGATCTTGGTGCCGGGTGCGAGGTATTTGCGAGTCTTGAAGCGCACGCCGCCGCGCGAGACGTCATCCACTTCCAGCACTTCGTCTTCAAAGTGACTGGCGTAACGGATGCACGCCATCAGCTTGCAATCGATACGATTGTGACGGCGCTCGTTCTTGGTGCGCGGCGGTCCGTGCGCCACCGGCGGGGGCGGAGGAGGTGGGGGGGAATAGCTGGGTGCGACCTCGCGCATCCACTCCTCCGGGTCCTCCTTGATCTCGTTCCAAATGGTTGACTCACAGCAGTGGTTGCAGCGGTGATAGATGAACCGGTTGGCGTGAAAGACTTCGGTCTCAAACTCTTCGAGATAGATGATCTCTTGCAGGCCGCAGTTGGAGCACCGCAGCAGCACGCGTCCAACCGCTCGTTCCTCTTCGCTCATGGGAACGAAGTTGATCTCCCACAAGTTGATGCTGGGGTTGAGCAGCTTCACGCCGTACACGAATCCGTCAGCATGCTTTCGCACCAGCCCGACCACCTGGGCAGGAGACTCCTTGCCGAGATTGTCCCGGCGAATCAGGATCTCTGACTTGGGCGTAAGATGGCGGGTGGTGACGAGCAGAGCTCCGGCGCGGCTCAGCAGCAGAGTCCGGGCTTTCTCACTGAACACGTGACCGTCCACCGTAGTGCCGGAAATCCGGATGGGCAGGATCAACGCCACGCGGTCGCTGCTACGCGGTGCATGGGACCATGTCGTTCCCACTTTGGTTACGCCTCCTCTCCGGCCAACGACGAGTTACCATCAACCGACCGGATAATGCCCCTCTTCATCTTACTCCGCATTCCGCGCGGCCAACAATGGATTATCGCCCCGGATGGGGGTTCAGGCGGCCAGAACGCATCCCGCCCGCGCCTTCGGGCCTCTGGAGGTCAAAGGCGCAACCGGGCCAGGTACGGATCCAACTCCCGCACGCGCAGCGCCTTGGCGAGGGCGGTGATCAGGACGAATCCGACCGAGCTCACGATCACCAGCACCAGCAGCGCGTGCAAGGTGGATTGCCAGCCGATGCGCGCCTGCAACGCTGCCGTGAGCCGAGCGCACACCAGCGCCGCCACCATCGACGCCAAGGTGATTCGAAGGAAGAACCACACCATGTCCGGCCACTCCCGGTTCTTCGTGCGGCGGTTGAGCAGGCCGAAGAGCAGCACCGTGTAAGCCACGATTCCCACGGAACTCGCCAGCGCCAGCCCCAGGTAGTCGTAATGATGGACCATCCACCAGTACACAGGCAGATTCAGCAAGGTCAGCGCCGTGCCGGTGATGGCGGGCGTCAGCGTGTCACGCGCCGCATAGAAGCCGCGCGCTACGATGTTCTGCGCTCCCCAGGCGAACATGCTGAGGGAAAAGACCGCCAGCGCCGCCGCGACAGCTTCCAAGTCGGACGGCCGCATGCGCGTGTGGGAATACACGAGGAAGGTCAGCGGTCTGGCTTGCGCAATGGTGAGGGCCGAGAGGGGCAAGAGCAGCAGAATCAGGCCCTTCATCGTGGCGTCGAGGGTTCGATTCAGCTCGTCCAGCTTTCCTGCGGAGTAAAGCTGCGCCAGAAACGGGAAGGAGGCCACGCCCACCGCCTGTCCCACCACACCCAACGGTACGCGCATCAGGTTCTTCGCGAAGTTCAGCCAGGAGATCGCGCCCGCCTCCAGCGAAGAGCCAAACCAGCGCATGATCCAATCGTCGGTAAACACCAGCGAGAGCGCCAGCATGATGGGGACGGTGAGCTTGATGAACAGCCAGAATCCCGGATGACGGACATTCAGATTGGGTGAGAACCGGGCGCCGGCCCGGCGCGCGCCATACACCTGAAGCAGGAAGTTCCCCATCAACGCTCCGGCCAGCACCCCTACGGAGAACCCGGTGATCCCGATGCGGGGAGCGAGTAGCACGCCGCCCGCAATGATGCACAGGTTGTAAACCACCGGCGCCAGCGAGGGGATCAGAAACTGGCCTTTGGCGTATTGGACGGCGCTCAGGATGCTTCCCTGGTAGAAGCAGATCTGCGCCGGCAACATCAGCCGCGTCAGGAAGATCACGCGGGTCTTCTCCTCCGGGCCGAAGCCCGGGGAGATGATCTCCACCAATTGCGGAGCGAAGATCTCCCCCCCAGTACCACGGCGACCAGCAGGATCCCCATGGCCGTCACCACCGTGGAGAAGACATGCCAACCCTCTCCCTCACGGTCCTCGGCCATGAACTTGGTGAAGACCGGCAGGAAGGTGAGGCTGAGCGATCCGCCGGCGACGAGGTAGTTGAGGAAGTCCGGGAGGGTGAAGGCGGCAACGTAGGCGTCGGTGATGGCGTTCGAGCCGATCTGGTGGGCAACCGTCCAGTCGCGAAGGAAGCCCAGAATGCGGCTCGCCAGCACACTGGCCATGACGATGCCGGAAGCCTGGGCGATGCGCCGCGTTACCTGGGCGGAGTTCATGAGGTGAAGGTGTACCCTGTCCGGCGTGGTTGGAGCGAAAGGCGCAAGACCCTCCGCGATTCATAATAGCCTAGATTTGAAAGCCTACAAGCAGGCGCGGGGCATCCGTCCCTGCCGCGGCGCTTCCCGGCGCTCCCCATCCCCAACCTCGGAACGCCACTAGCGCGGATAGGGGAAACGGTGGTCGCACTTCATGCAGCGCGCCATGCGCGGGTACTTCATCAGGCGCTCCCACCAGCGGCGGCGGGAGCGGCGAAAATTGGTGCCTCCGCACTGCGGGCACAACTGGTAGTCATCCGTCTCCTCCGCCACTTCCGCCTCATCCGCGTGTTCCGCCACGCCGATCGACGATTGCCCAGGCTCCGCTTCCATTCGGCTGACCTCTTCCATGGGGCTGGCCTCTTCCACGGGAGTGGGAATCGGACTCGCAGCAACGTCCACCACTTCCGCCGGGGAGGATTCGTTCTTCAAGCTCTCCGCGATCTTACGATTGAAATTCTCCTGGAGTTCCTCCACCGTCATATCGTCGGGGTGGGGTTGGCTGAGGTCCATGCGCTTGAACAGGCGCCAGCGATTGCAGAATGAACAAGCCCGCAAATGGTAGCCCATTTTCCAGAGCGTACCGTACAGGAATCCGTGCCGGACGGATTCGGTTTTGTGGTGCCCGCAACGAGGACAAGGGGTTTCCATGCACTCACCTCGAAAGCTCAGAGCCTGAAACGGGAGCTTGTCTGCGCAGGAAGGCCGCTTTCCAGCAGAACGCCTGACTTCCTCATGGGAGTTCCGAGTACGTACCTTGCGACTACACAATACAGTCCGGGCTTTGGCATTGCCGAACCGGAATAATCTAGCATAGCGGCAGAGGATTTCCAAAGCCTCTCATGCCCGACGCGACATTCAAATCAGGGCAGCACTCGCCTCCGCGGGCGTCAATTCGGCTTGGATTTCCCGGCGCCGGCAGGCAGAACCCCCGAATCAGTGCCTTCGTCACCCGACTCGGACGATGGTGTCTTCCCGCCAGCCGCCGTTTGGTCCTTATGTCCCCCAGATTCCGCCTTGAGCGATTTGGTTGTTTCATCCCCGCTTAGCTTGGCAGCCGGGCCCGGCGGAGCGGCTTGCTGCTCTTCCTCTTCTTCTTCCCGCACCTCGTGCTCGGGAGCTTTTCCGGTGAGCACGGTCCACTTGAGCGGGTAAACGTCGGGGTCGAAAATCACAAAGTAGAAGTGCCAGATCAGGATGGAAAACGTCGCCAGGATGGCTTCGTAGAAGTGCACGGCGGTGGTCACATCGAGCACCGTCATCGCATGGGGCAGATAAGCCAGCACCCAGTCATGCGCCCAGAGCAGAATGCCGGTGGCCGCCATGACGATGGTGCCCCACAACAGGGCCCAGTACTCGGCCTTTTCCATGTAATTGAAGCGCGCGTAGCGGGGTGGCCGGTGGCGATAACCCAGGTTATAGCCGACCGTCTGCATGGCGTCCTGCACATCGCGCACCTTGGGCAGCATGGCCTTCGCCCAGCGGCGGCCGTCGCGCTTGGTGAACAGGTAGATGACGTGGTAAACGGAGGCGCCGATCAGCACTACGCCGGCGATGCGGTGCAGCCACCCGCGCAGCGGGAAGTTCTTCTCCCACTCCACAATCGGCGCCGCCCAGAACGAGTGTGGATACTTCAGGGCGAATCCTGTGACCACCAGGGTGATGAAACTGGTCAGCAGCAGGACGTGCTGCACACGCTCGCTGAACGTCAAGCGCACCTGTCCGTGGCCCTCGCGGTATTGCGCCAGCAACCGCTGGGTCTTGCGCCACCAATCGAGCAGGTTGTGCACGATCATGAACCCGAGGATCACCGGAATGGCCAGCAGGTAGAAGGCCTTTACGAAGCCCAGGGTCCGGCCGCCCGCCGTGGTCGTCGGCAGCGTGTGCACCGCGCCGATGGCGAAGCGCTGTCCGGCATCGGGATGGCATTTGCCACAGGTGGCGCCCAGGTTGGCCTTGTTCACCGTCGAGCGTGGGTCGCGGGAGGGGAAGATGTTGTGCACGCCGTGGCAACTGGCGCAATTCGCCACCGTCTGCTGGCCGGCATTCGACGCCAGGCCGTGGTAGCTGTCCTGGTAGGTGGGCACGCGCGCCGCCGGAACATTGAAACGCGACATCAACTGGGTGTTGGCGTGGCAGCGCGAGCAGGTGACCTGCGAGACATTCGCCAGGTAAACCGATGACTGGGGATTGCCGGGCGCCAGGATGCGGTGTTCACCATGGCAGTCGGTGCACGTGGCAGCATCCAGAACGCCTGCGGCCACCGCCTGCCCGTGGATGCTCTGCCGGTAAACATCGAAGACCTTCTCGTGGCACTTGGCGCAGGTGGACGCCACGTTCTGCTTCCAGATTTTCGACTTGGGGTCGGAAGCGGGAAGAATGTCGTGTACGCCATGGCAGTCATTGCAGGAGGCGGCGTTGAGATTGCCCGCGTGGATGGCGCGCCCGTGCACGCTCTCTTTGTAGGCCTCCACCGGCAGCGCCACGTTGAACATGTACTTGGCGGCAAGGTCGGGATTGGCGTGGCACTTGCCGCAGGTGTCCGGCAGGTTGGCTTTGCTCACCGGCGATTGGGGATTGGCAGCCTCCACCACCTGGTGCGCCGGACCGTGGCAGCTTTGGCAGATGGGGGCGTCGCCGTTCAGTTTGGCGTGCGCGCGCCCGTGAATGCTGGAGTTGTACTGGTTCACTTCGTCGCCGTGGCAGGTGGCGCAGAACTGCACGCCGCGCGTGGCGGGCTTCACCACATCGTGCGTTCCGTGGCAGGAGATGCACGTGGCGCTGTCCTTGGGGTCGCCCAGCGCCGCGTGCGCGCTGGCGGCAAGCTTGGCGGATACATCGTCATGGCAGGTGATGCAGGAAGCCGAGGCCGTCCTTGCCGTGTGCCCGCTCTGGGCCGCGCCGGCGTGACAGTCCACACAACCCAGGTCTTTGTGAACGCTGTGGGCCAGGGACGCGGGATTGACAGTAATCGGCTTTCCCTGGGAATTCACCATGCCGGTTCCCGGTCCGTGGCAGGAGAGGCAATCGTCAGCGGCGAGGAGCATGCCGGCGCTGGAAAGCACCATCAGCACTAACGTCACGCCGATGTAAAGCCCGGTCCATCGACGTTCACTTCCGCCGTTCAGACGTTGCTGCGGCGCGCGGTTTTGAGGGTTCAGCATGGATTTCCTGCCAGGGTCGAATTGGGGCAAAATACGCATGTTCGCTTCGGAGAATGAGTAGTTTACGGCTCCTCGCCGGTTATCTGCCGCCTCCACAATTCGCGTTGCAGTTCGAGTGCCGCAAAATTCATCACTTGCCAAGACACGAGGTCGACATTTGTCCCCCACTGAACGCGGGCCGGGACTTCATTTACGCGATCCGAGAGGCATCGGACATCGCCAAATCGTCGCTTTTCTTTGTTCAGTTCGCGTTTAGACGTACGAATTGTCGTTTAAGTGGCGTCACATTGGACCATATTGTCCGCTTTTTTAGGGACACATTGTCGCAGTGCTGTTTGTTTTCATACACATAGCGGCTTCGGTCGTAGAAATTTTATTTCTAAAGGCTCCTTGTCGCAGTTTTGCCAGAATATTGGTTAGCCGCCAGAGCCGGCGAAGGTACAGATCCTCCAGATTCTGGACCGACGCGCTGTGCGCATCCGCGGGTGCCATGAGGGCGGCCAGGTTCTCCCCGCCTCGAACCTTGTCAGCTTGGCTCATACATTGCCACACCAGCGTCTCGTACGGTTCCATCAGTCGGCGAAGGTCGGCGCGCGCCTGGCGCATGGCCACTCTGCGCGCGCGTTTTTCCGTGGGCTTGGTAAGCTCTCGTAACCGCGCGATGAATTCCCGCATCTCCGGCGAATCATCACCGCTGCGGCTCTTGGCAAACTCCTCAATTTCGTCCGCCGGAAGAGCCACACCGCGGCGGGCCAGCAACTGCTCCAGGTTCCGAAACGGTTGAGCAAGCGCCAGCGCCTGGGAGGCTCTCCGCGAGGTCGACGCTTCCTCCGCCTCCACCTTGCTATGAATGCGCTTCAAGGCCAGTCCATCCTGCATGCGCTGGAAGCGCCGCATCCGCCAGAAGGTCTGCCCGATCTGTTCGGCCAACTCACTCTCCATTCCCCGCTGGGGATTGAGTTCCTCCAGCAGAGACTCCATCCTTCGCTGAAATTCCTGCGGCTCTTCCCCAAATGCCATGAGCAGGCCATACGAGGACTCGGTGTGGAATCCGCGCCGGAACTCGGCCACGGCGGCACTGACCGGAGCCTCCGCGCGGGCGGTGTCCGCGGGCGCGCCGTTCACCTCGACGTTATCTTTTACCCTTTCCCGTTGTTGTGCAAGCGACATGAAAAACCTCCCGAGAGAAGATTGTGGGGGCGGCGGGGCGCGCGGCGGGCCGCAAGCTGTTGCCCAGCCCTGGCTCCCGCGCCGCGCCTGTAGCCCCGACTGGCCTACGCCTTTACCCGCAGACGCAGGCCTTCACGAATAGGCCAGCACGTTACCCACCAGTATCGGAGGCGATATTGACCAGTCACCAAGGGGAAAACTGAAACGAATCCCGCCCCAATTTCCTACCGGCAGGAAAAAGCGTTTGAGAATCGTGGAGGGGAGAGACAAAACGTCAAATGCGGGACTGGGGATTGTCCGTGGTCTTGTGCCGTTCCGGCGCGCCAAATGCCGCAGCGCGGGCGAGAAAGGCTGCGAACCGGCGAGCAAGGAACTGTAGTTAGCGAGGTAGCAAGGGGGTGCGCGGCGTTCAGCGCCCCTCCGCGGCTTTTCCAAGGCAAGTCTCTACCGCCAGCGCAACACGCAAGCACGAACCCGCGTGGAATTGGGAAAAGTCGGCAAAGAGGCACAAAATGCGAGCGCGTTTGTGCTACCCTGCTGTTTCCGCGAGGTATTCATGAGCGTCCTTTCCAGCCAAATCCTGAAGGCACTCCGAAACATATCGGCCGAACTGATAGGCCTGACTGCAACATTGGAGAGCCTCAATCGACAGATTGAAGCCAAGAATGCCCACGCACATCGCGAAGAACAGAATCGGAATCTTCAACCATCCTGGCTTGAGCCAATCCTCGCCGAGCATCGGCAAGCCGAACAAGACAAGCATAAGAACGAAGATCGCCAATATCGCGTGCAGGATTCTATGCGCTGGGCGACCTGGGCGGGGCTTGCAGCCGTCATCATCTATGCAGGCGTCACCCTTCTCATCTGGCGCGCCAACAGCAAGTCTGCTGAGGCCGCTAAATCTGCATCTGAGACAGCCGCTCGAGCCATCCATGACAGCGAGCAGGCCTTTCGCACCGACGAACGGGCTTGGATAGAAATTGACCGTATCGAAGGAACGATGGTGGCACCAAGAGATCTGAAATTCGGAGCGGTCTTTCGATACAGGTTGTACTTGAAGAATACCGGCAAGACATCTGCCCATGATGTTGTGATCCGGGCCCCACGTAACTGGTCAGGCTCGGTTAACGCGGAGAGCGATAAAGATTCTATGAGACGAACCCAAGACGGTATCTTTATGAACACAAACCCCAAGACTGGCGTGGGGCAGATAGAGAATCCAGTACCAAAGGTTCTTGCCCCCGGCACGGTTACCGTTGTTCCGTTCGTCATCGACGGACAGGAACCTCAAGTGTTTCCTAAGCTCGAATGGGTTTCTTACCTTATTGGAAGAATAGACTACAGAGACGACTTCGGAATAAAGCACTGGATGAAATTCTGCTTCTATGTGGGAGAGCGGAACGGCCAACTCTGGAACTGCCATGAGGGCAATGACGAGGACAGTAGCCCAGAGACGCCTCCTTAGAAAAAGCAGGGTAGCGAGGAGCCGCGCGGCGTCCAGGGTCCGTCCGCGGCTCTTCCTGCGTAGGTCTCGAGCGGTATTTGGCTGGCGCACAGCAAAGCCGTGCGAGTCTGGCGCAGAGCTCAACTCGCTCTGCGCCAGCCATCGAGGATAACTCCCGTTGAACTCGTCGGCTTTAGGGCAGCACACGACGTTTGAACCGTCGTAACGATGTCTTGTAAGGAGGCAGTGGAATGTGCCGGAGAAGATGAACTCTTACGCCGAAACCGCAGCGGCCGATCGCAGCCACTGTTCCATTTGGTCGTGGTTCACCAGGCCCGCCTGCTGCGTCACCACACGGCCGCCGGAGAAGACCACGAAGTTCGGTATGCCGCGAACATTGAAGCGGGCGGCAATTTGCGGGTGCTGCTCGGTGTCCACCTTGAGCACGACCGCCTTGCCCGCCATGTCAGCGGCGGTGCGGGAGACTTCCGGCGCCGCCGCGCGGCACGGACCGCACCACTCCGCCCAGAAGTCCACGAGCACGGGAACCGGAGAGTTTTGCACCACTTCATCGAAGGTCGCATCATCGGCCGCGAGAGGCACAGCGAGGGGCGTCAACGGCGATTTGCAGGCCCCGCAGCGCACGTTGCCGGCAAGATGCCTGGCGGGCACCCGGTTATTTTTTCCGCAAGTGTTGCACCCAAGGACGACAGGCATATCGCACCCCCTCCGCGACTAATCGCCACACGGCCAATTAGATGCACCAGAAGTGTCGGCTGGTGCAAAGACCTGCGCGTTGATTGTCCTGTGCGCCTTTCGTCCGTCCATGGGACTTCAGGGTGGGGTGTTGAGAGAATGGTTGGCTGGCGCAAAGCGCGGCTCTGCGACTTCCCAGACCTAGCGAAACCCGGCACACTCGGCTTCGGGAGGCAGTTCCTGCATCAGCTTTGTCGCGGATTCTCACGACCACTGGTGCTCAGTTCAGTAGCAAGCATTCTTTTCCAGCGAGCTTTCCCAGCGCTTTGTCCAGAGTTACCAAAGTAAGGTCGGAAGTTTTGGCAAATGCCGCCAAATAAGCGTCAGGCCATTGTTGGTGGGCGAAGCGCAAACTCCCAGTGAAAGTGCGCAGCACTCGCTCGACTAGTTCGGGATCGGTCTCGGGGTAAAAAGCCACTCGCGCGTCGCTGGTAAGCTGATCATAGACACCCCACGCTTCCTGCTGGGTCTTCACTTCGTCTCGCATGAGGGCAGCATGGGTCAGCAACCGGAGCAGTCCGAGTTGGGTGATACGGCAGAACACGGCTTGTTCTACCCCCAACCGGTCAAACCAAGTGATGGCGTTGGGGTGATGCTGGTGCCCTCGATAGACTAGGGCCAACCACACGTTAATGTCAGGGAAATAGGATTTCATTTATCTCGCGGTTGGACAGTTGCAGCCACCCGGGGCGTTTTGAGTCAACAATCGGGAGCGTAACGACTTGAGCTTTTCGAACCGCCGTGCGACCACTAAGCTCTGCGTTCACCCCACGCAATACCAGTTCCTTCACCGAGCAGCCACGTTGAGCCGCGGCGGCTTTGAGCCGTCGGTAAACGGGATCGGGGATGTCCACCGTGGTTCTCATGGGAGTATTCTACCATATTTATGGTTGCGCCGCGATGGAATCGTGCCCTCGGCCTTCGGCCTTCCGCCCCTCACAACACGGATACGCAGGCCGGCCACTGCCCGCGCTGATTCGACAGCTTATAATCGGGACTGTTAAGCGTCGAACCGGTTATGATGTGCAGATGAGTGCGAATGACGATGAGCGATCCTGCCCGCGAGATGCGCGCAGATTCGCTCGCGCAAAGCGGTGAAACACATGTTGGGTGCTGAGGTTCTATTGCGCACGCTGGTGGCGAACGGGGTGGACGTCTGTCTGGCCAACCCGGGAACGTCGGAGATGCAGTTTCTCTCGGCGCTCGACCGGGTGCCGGGGATGCGGGCGGTGCTGTGCCTGTTCGAAGGCGTTTGCGCCGGGGCGGCGGACGGCTACGCGCGGATGCTGCGCAAGCCGGCGGCCACGCTGCTGCACCTGGGGCCGGGGCTGGCCAACGGCGTCTGCAATTTCCACAACGCGCAGAAGGCGCACTCACCCATTGTCAGCATTGTGGGCGATCATGCCACGTGGCACCGCCCCTTCAACTCTCCGCTGGCGAGCGACGTGGAAGCCATTGCCCGGCCGGTTTCCGCCTGGGTGCACACGCTGAAGACGGCCGAAGAAACCGGGGAAGCAGCCGCGCAGGCCGTGAGCGCGGCTTTTGGACCGCCGGGCGCGGTGGCCACACTGATCGTGCCCGCGGATTTTTCCTGGAGTGAAGCGGGCGAACCCGGCGGAATGGCCGCCATCCGCCAGCCCACGCCGGTGCCGGAAGAGCGGGTCGAAGAGATCGCCCGCCTGCTGCGTTCCGGCGAACCGGTCGGCTTCTTCTTGGGCGGCAGGGCGCTGTTCGGGCGCGGCCTCGCTGCGGCGGGCAGGTTGCGCGCCGGCACACAGTCCCGTATGATCGCCAACCGCAACGCTGAGCGCCTGGAGCGAGGCCGCGATCGCTGGTGGCTGGAGCGGCTCGCGTATTTCCCGGAAGCGGCGGAAGAGATGCTCTCCGGGCTGAAGCACCTGGTGCTGGTGGAGACCGATCCGCCCATTTCGTTCTTCGGCTATCCCGGCCACCGCAGCATTGTGGCGCCGCAGGACTGCTCACTGCATCTTCTGGCCGGTGTGGACGAGGATGGCGCCGAGGCGCTCGCCGCCCTGGCCGAAGAATTCGAAGCGCCTCCGATGAAGTTCCGCGGGAGCGTAGATGAGGGCGCTCCGACGGGTCCCCTGACCGCGGATTCGATCGGCCGGGTGATGGCGAATCTTCTGCCGGAGAACTCGATCATCTCGGAAGAATCGGTGTCGTGCAGCACGGCCCTTGAGTTCCACTTCCAGAATGCCGCGGCGCACGAATGGCTTCCGGTCTCCGGCGGCGCCATTGGCCAGGGCTTGCCGGTTGCATTGGGTGCCGCTCTGGCCTGCCCCGACCGCAAGGTGATCGCACTCGAGGCCGACGGCAGCGGCATGTACACACCGCAGGCACTCTGGACCATGGTGCGCGAAAACCTGGATGTGGCGGTCGTGATCCTGGCGAACCGGCGTTACCGGGTTCTGGAGATCGAGATGGCGCGCACCGGCGCCGGCAAAATCGGTCCGCAAGCCGATGCGCTGATGGACCTCCACCGGCCGGAGTTGGATTGGGTGCTTTTAGCGAAAAGCATGGGCGTGGAAGCCACGCGCGCGGAAACAGCGGAGGAGTTCCGAGCCCAGTTCGCCGCCGCAGTGGGCGTGCGCGGACCGCGATTGATCGAGGCGATTATCTAGCCGCAATTCAGGTGAAGACCTCTTGCAAGGTCTTGAGGGTCAAGGCCAAGGTGGGCGCGGTGAGGACACCAAGACGTTTGACGAGTCGCACCTTATCCACCGTTCGGAGTTGATCCAGCAGGACAAGACCGCGCTTACCCTGAAAGGTCACGCCAATTCGAAATGGTGCTGCACGCGCGCCGGTCGTCATTGGAGCCACGATCACGGTACGCAGAAAATCGTGCATCTCTGGCGGGGAAATGATTACCGCAGGCCGAGTCTTCTGGATTTCGCTTCCGACCGTAGGGTTGAGCGCCACCAGCCACACCTCGCCACGCGTCACCATTGAAGGTCACCATCGTCTTGGTTCCCAAACTCCGGCCAAATCAGCTTATCGTCCTCGGTCGCGGCAATTCTGCGGCTGGCCTCAGCCCAGCCGTCGCGGGGACTTCGCCGCGGTTTACGCAAGACGATAGCGCCGCGCTCGACAGCGATTTCCGCTTCTTTTTCCAGTCCGGCTTGCTCCAGCATCGGTTTGGGGATGATAATTCCCCGTGAATTGCCCACACGTCGGATTTCGGTGATCATGAAACGCCTCCAGCTTATAACAACGTTATAACATAGCCGGTGGCTTCCAGCAAGATCATGCCGACGAGCGGCACCGCCTTCTCGTTGAGCTCGATTTTGAGATATGCTGGGCCAAACATTAGCTCGATGGAGTGTTCATCATGAAACAAAAGTCGAAGCGCGCGGAAAGTGTGACCCTCAGCGGATCCATGGCGCGGCGGGAATTCCTCAAGACCTGCGCGATCGGCACCGGCGGAGCGGCGCTCGCCAATCCCGCCGCAGCTTCGGGGCTGACGTTGGGTGACCGGGCCACTCCCGGCCGGCCCAACATCCTTTACGTACACTCGCACGACACGGGCCGGTACATTCAATCCTACGGCTTTGACGTCCCTACGCCTAACCTGCACCGAATTGGGAGCGAGGGCGTACTCTTCCGGCAGGCATTCAGCGCTGCTCCTACGTGCTCGCCCAGTCGCGCCGCCCTGCTGACGGGCATGTGTCCGCACAGCAGCGGCATGCTGGGACTGGCGCATCGCGGTTTTGTGCTGAACGATTATCGCCAGCATGTTCTACATACCCTGCGCACGGGCGGTTACACCTCCACGCTGATCGGCCTTCAACACGTCGCGAAGGCGCCGGAGATCATCGGCTACGACCGCTGCGAGCAGTTCCCGGGGAACCACGTAGAACAGGTGGCCCCGGCGGCTGTGGAGTTCTTGAGGAACTCGCCGCGGCAACCGTTTTTCCTCACCGTCGGCTTCTTTGAGACGCATCGCACCTTCCGTGTTCCGGGGCCTCGGGAGAACCCCGCGTTTCAACATCCGCCCGGCCCGCTCTCCGACGCTCCCGAGACGCGACAGGACATGGCAGCCTTCAAGGCCTCCGCCCGCGTGCTCGACGAGGGCATCGGATTGATCCTCGACGCCCTGGATGCGAGCGGGTTGGCCAAGGACACGCTGGTGATTTCCACCACCGACCACGGCATCTCCTTTCCGGAAATGAAGTGCAACCTTTATGACGGCGGCATGGGCGTGCGGTTGGCGATGCGCGGACCCGGTGGCTTCGCGGGAGGCGCTGTTTGCGACGCCATGATTTCGCAAATCGATATCTTCCCAACGCTGTGCGACCTGCTGCAGATTCCACCGCCGGCATGGCTGCAGGGAAAATCCTTCCTGCCGGTGATCCGTCAGCAAACCGCCGAGATCAACGACCAGATTTTTGCGGAAGTCACCTATCACGCCGCCTATGAGCCCATGCGGGCCGTTCGCACCGGGCGCTGGAAGTACATCCGGCGCTTTGGCGACCGCCTCCACCCGGTTCTGTGCAACTGCGACGATGGCCCCAGCAAAGGCCTGTGGCTGAAGAACGGTTGGAAGGACCGCGTTGTGCCGCGCGAGGAAGCCTACGACCTGCTGTTTGATCCAAACGAAAGGGCGAACATGGTGGGCGACATGGCATTTCAAGCGACGCTTGCGGATTTGCGCGGCCGCCTGGACCGATGGATGCAAGCCACGAATGATCCACTGCTGGCCGGACCGGTAAAGCCTCCCGCAGGTGCAAGAGTTGACGATCCGGATGCCATCTCGCCGGGTCGTTGAAGCCGGAGTGCCTGCTTCAGAGAGCAACCCTACTATTTGCACATTCCCATTTTGCTGGTAATCTTCCGCCGCCAGAAGTGTTGCAGGTCACTCTGCTGAGAAGGGCAAGGTTCCATGCGCGTTCTCAAACTATCTCTCTTCGTAATCGTTCTCGCTGTTCAGACGGCGTTGGCGGCAGGCGTCGCCACGGAGGAGTGGACTTACGAATTCGGTGAAACGGTGTTGCAGCCCGCGCCGTATCCCGATTACAAACATGCGGAAGGCATCCTGCTGACAGGCCGTTCGGGGCAGGTGCGGCTCATCGCTCCCGGTGGACGCGTGCTGGCAAGTATGCAACTGGACGCCGACCCCACGACGAATGCGATTCCCGTGGTGTTTCGTCGCGGCGAGGAGACGCAAATTGTGAGCGGCT
>CAVRBF010000068.1:0-16576 GCA_963719115.1 uncultured Acidobacteriota bacterium
GCGTAGCCCTTGGCGATGCCGCCGAGGTCAAGTTCCATGCCGGGCACATCAAAGCGAATGGTGCGGCGCTCGGCATCGAGATGAACGTGCTGGTAGCCGATTATCTTCTCCACCTGGGCGATTTCCTGCGCGCCGGGCAGGCGCCCCTGGCCGCGAAAGAATCCCCAGAGTTTCATCAGCGGGCCCACCGTAATATCAAAATCGCCGCCCGATTCCTGGCTGGCGCGCAGAGAATACCGGATCAATCCGAAAAGCTCGGGTGACACCGTTACATCACGCTGAGCGGCGTCACGATTGATTGTGGAAAGCTCGCTCTGCGGCTTGTAATTGCTCATCTGCTCGTCAAGCTGGTCGATCTCGTCAAAAACCTGGTTCACCACTTCCGCCAAGAAATTCTGGTCGCGGCCGTACGCGACTACGGTGTAGACGGTCCCCATGGAAGGGTGCGAAGCCTCGAAGCGGACGAGTTCGGAGTTCGAGGTTCGGGACGCAGGATTCGGGTTTGGGGATCCGGGATTGGGAGTTTGGGAGTCGAGAGTAAGGAGTTGGGAGTCGGTCTGGAATCCGGAATCCACTTGATGGCAGTGCGAGGCAGGAGGTAGGCAGCAGGCAGCTAGCAGCGGGGTTTGGCTTCGGAATCCGGAATCCGCGAATCCGGAATCGCGCGCGGCAGGCGTGCACCTCACCGCCAAGCACACCCCCACGGCCAGCAAAATCAAACTCTTGACGAGGAATCGGCTGAAATGCTGAATCAACAATGTGGTCTTGTCCAATTGGGGCGTTCGCAGCCTGCCCCGGAGGGGCCGCAGATGCTCAGCCGTCTCCACTCGCGTCTTCCCTCCACGTCTAGGCCTTGCGCATCTCTTTCTGGGGCGCCTTTTGCGGTTCCTGCCCCGGCCAATAGACGCGCTGGCCGGTTTCGATGGCACGGTTGCCGTAGATGACTCCTTTGGCGTCAGCTTCGCCCACCGAGAACGGCGCAATGATGGGCGCGTTGTCGCGGACGCTGAGTAGGAAGTGGTTCAATTCGCTCCAATAGGGGTCATGGGACTCCTCGTAGGTGTAAATGCCCATGGAAGCCAGCCAGTGCTTGGCGTAGCGAACCTCGCGGTCCATGAAGGAAAGGTTGTTGGCGGTGCCCTGTTCAGGGAAGAGGGGAATACCTTCCTGCGGGGGCGCGTTGGCCACGGTCGCACCCGCCCACCAATTCTCCTTGCCGTTGGCGGGGGAAACCTTGGCCACGGTTTCGCGATAGTACATCCCCTTGCCCACGGTGATGATCAGGCTGCCACGGTCGCCCAGGATCTGCTCGTTGAAATCCAGGTGGGCGTTGTAAAGAATTGAGCTCCAGGTCATCTTGCGCCCGCCCGAATACTCAAAGATCGCCTCGACGTTGTCACAGGTCTCGCGGCCGTCCTTCCAGTAGTCAATGCCACCCGTGGCGTAGACGGAAATCGGTTCGGACTCGAAGGCCCAATTGGCCACGTCAGTCTGGTGGGAGGCCAGTTCCGCCAGCAGTCCGCCGGAATACTCCTTGTACATGCGCCAGTTGATCTGCCGCTCAAGCTTGGGGTCAGGCACGGGCCGCCTCCAGTTGCTGTTCCGGTGCCACTGCGCGCGCACGAACATCAGCTTGCCCAGGGCGCCTTTGCGGATCATTTCCATGGCAATCTGATAGAGCACGCTCGACCGCCGCTGTAGCCCCACCTGCACAACCAACTTGGGGTTGGCGGCCATTGCCTGTCGGATCTGGTCGCCCTCCTCCTCCTTGAAGTACATGGTCTTTTCCACAAAGACGTGCTTGCCGGCCTTCAACGAATCGACGATCATGGCCGCGTGCAAGTTCAGCGGCGTGGCGATCATGACCGCGTCCATATCCTTGTGCTCCAACATCTTGCGATAGTCGTCGTACGGAGTGGGGTTGCTCCCAATGGTCTCGATGCCCTTCTTCAGGTTGGGCGGGTAGATGTCGCAGATCGCCACGCAGCGGCCCTCCGTCTGAGTGGCCAGAAATTTCAGCAGCGTGCAGCCCTCCGTCCCCGGCCCAATAAAACCGTAGCGCACGGGGTTGCCGGCACTCTGCGCGGAGAGGATGGCCGGCGCACCCAACCCCGCGAGCGAAGAGGCAGCAGCCACGGTGTTGGCCGCCGTCTTCAGGAAATCACGCCGCGTAACGTCTGGCTGCTTATCCATGATTACAAACTCCTAATGATCACAAGTCGTGGGTTGAGGGCCGGGAGGAATATTCCGCAACGCATACGAACCCGCCAGCATCATAGCACTTAAAACGCCAAAATTGACCCACGACAAATTGTCTGGCTTTGCGGAGGTAACCCCTTTCGGCAATATGGCTTGCCTTTTGCGGTCCTCTCGGACTCGTCCCTATCCTTCGTAAAGGATGTCAAATTAGCGTGCTTGGTGAACACCACGCCGTTGGAGTTTGCATCTGAGTTATACTGAATGAGGAGGGAATGCTGACGCCTTTGAAAGCTCTGTCCCCGCGTTTGTGCGCTGCCATTATCGCTGGTCTATTGGTTCTAGCCCCCTCTGGCCTCTCTGCGCAGGCGCCCTCCGCGCCGACTGACGATGTCACCGCGCAAGCACTAAAGTTCACCGCCGTCTATGGCGCCATCGAGCAGCACTACCAGGATCCTGTCGATGCCGATCATGCCATTTTCGACGGTGGAATCCGCGGCATGCTTTCGGCCCTCGATCCCTTCTGCGCCTTTCTTGACCGCGACCAGTTCGAACTGATGAAACAGCAGGCGCGCGGAGAGTCGGTTGGGTTCGGTTCCATCCTTTACGTGTCCGTCGGAAAAATACTGATCCTTCAAACCACACCGGGATCACCATCCTTTCGTGCCGGTCTGGCGCCTGGCGATGAAATTGTGTCCATCAACGGAGAACGCCTCGATCGGCTGGACTTCCAGTCTCTCATCGAACTGCTCAAGGCTTCGCGCTCGCGCCCGGTACGGCTGGGAGTCATTCAACCGGGCCGACTGGTGCCGAAGGACTTTGATTTGCGTCCCGCGGAAGTCGCTCTGCCGTCGGTCGATAAAGCCTTCCTCTGGTCTCCCGGCATCGCCTACCTGCACATCGCGAGCTTCGAAGGGAAGACGCCGGAGGAAGTGGCTAACGCGCTCGATGGCATGGACGCACCACATCTGAAGGGATTGCTGCTCGACCTGCGGGACAATCACGGCGGCATAGTGGATTCTGCGGCAGCGGTAGCCAGCCTCTTTCTTAAACCCGGCGAACTGGTCCTGACCACGCGCGGCCGCGCCATGCCGGAGAAGGTCTACCGCGCCCCGCAGATGCCCCGCAACTATGACATGCCCATCGTGACGCTTGTAAATAGTGACACCGCCAGTGCGGCGGAGGTGCTGGCGGCGGCGCTCCAGGAGCACGACCGCGCCGTCATTGCCGGAACGCCGACGTATGGCAAGGGCGTGGTGCAATCCGTCACAGAGTTGAGCGAGGATACCGGACTGGCAATCACCGCCGGGCAGTACTTCACTCCCAGTGGACGGTCCATCCAGCGCCCTCTCGCCGGCACGGCATTGACCTTCGAGTCGCTCGCGCTCTCGGCAACGGCGCCGAAGGATGCAAAGAACCCAGGGGCAAGCGACCCGGGACCAGCCGCCACGCGCACCTTTCACACCGACGATGGCCGGACCGTGATCGCGGGCGGCGGCGTCACCCCCGATCAGACCATCGCCGGCAGCCAGGACGATCCGTGGTACGAGTTCGTCAGCCAGCGCGGCTACATGACAAGCTACGCCGAGTCCTACTTGACCACCCAGGGTAAACCGGACGAGGCCTTCGAAGTCTCGAACGAAATGCTGGAGGACTTTAAGGCGAACCTCCTGAATCACGGCGTTCGCGTGCCCGACGAATATTGGTCAACGGATCAAGATAAGATAAAGTTGAAATTAAAGGTAGAGTTCACCACCTTGGTGTACGGGCTTCAAAAGGCCGACGAGGTCGCAACCCACGGCGATCCGCAAGCCCAGAAGGCTGTTACCATGATCCCGCGTGTCGCGCAAATTCTTCGGGGGCATTAGCGGTCCTCGAACCGTCATGCGCTACCTCCGGTACGCCCAGTTGCATCGTTGTGCGGCTTCGCGTTAACCTTGTGCCCCGTGAACGAGACCCCAAGCACGCCATCATCACGAATCCTCATACTTGCTGTGCAGCATGGCGCCACCCACCTACGGATCGCGCAGGTGGTGGAGCAGGCCGTGCGTCGGCTGCGGCCCGGCGTGCAGGTGGAGGTGATCGACGCTCTCACCCACTGCCGCCGTTGGTTTCGTGCCTATTACGACGGCTTCGAGATTCCCATGAAGTACTGGCCGGCGCTGTGGGAGCACATTGAGGCCCGGCAGTATCGGGGCGAATCCACCGCTCCGCTCTGGCTGTTCCGTTGGGGGGCGCAACCGCTGACACGGTTTATCGAGACTTTCGATCCCCGCATCGTCATCGCCACCGAAGTAGGTTTGTGCGAGATCGCCGCACTGCACAAGCGGCGGAGCAAGGCGCCCTACGCTCTGGTCGGCATTGGGGCATTGGATTTTGAACGACCCTGGGCGCAGCCGGAAGTGGATCTATTCATCTCCTCTCCCGGAGAGGTTGCGGATCAGCTCAAACAAGCGGGCGTGGCGGCGGAGCGAATCGTGGAGTGTGGCATGCCGGTAGATCCGGCGTTCGCCCCCGCGACGGATCGCGCCGCCCTGCGCCTCAAACTGGGACTGCAAAACGACCTGCCGGTTCTCCTCGTCAATTTCGGCGGGTCAGGGAAGACGCTGCCGCGCCATGTCGTAGGCGAGTTGCGAGCTGTTCCGCATTCTTACCAAGCAGTATTCGCCGCGCGCCGTGACGAAAAGCTGCGGGAAGAGCTTCTGCGCCTGACGGATGGAATGCCCAACGTCCACATCCTCCGTTGGGTGGACAATATGCACGAGTGGATGGCGGCGGCTGACCTTCTGGTGAGTCGGGCGGGAAGCTGCACGGTGGCTGAAGCGTTGAACTGCCGGCTGCCCATTGTGGTTTTCGACGCTCCCCCTGGCAGCGAGCGCCGCGTGTGTACGCTGGTTGAGGAAAAATGGCGAACGGGATACTGGGCGCGGCACCCGGGGGAGATTACCCGTCGCGTGGAGGGCTTGCTGAACTCTCCGGAGAATCTCGATCGCCTGCGAAGGAATACCGAAAGGCATTCTTTTCCCAGCGCCGCGCTTGACGCCGCACAGGCCATCGTGAGCCGCTGCCTGTGACTTACACCAGGACGAGGCTGGGATGGTAGACGGCGCCGGAGACGTGCCGCGCCACGGCAATCAGCCGCCGCTCCGAGCCGAGGATCTTGAGTAGACTCGCCACCGGCGCGTGCCCAGCAGCCTGACCCCGGTCCGGCCGCATCGCCTGGGCGAGTTCAAAGGCGTGGCCATGGCGCACGGAAGTTTCCTCCCGGCCCCGCACCACCAACTCCGGGCAATCGGGAAGGAGCGCTTCCAGCCGGACAATGCAGGATTCCACGTCGTTCTTTTCCGCGGCTTCCTGCAGCCGCTCCAAGGTTACCGCCCGGCTCTCCCTGAACTCCGCCACGGCGGTACGACGCAGACCCGCCAGGTGGGCTCCGCAGCCCAGCTTCTTCCCGATGTCATGGGCGATGGAACGAACATAGGTTCCGCCGGAACATTCGACGGCGAACCGCACCTGATCCCCTTCCAGGCTCAGCAGCTCCAGCGCGTAAATCTCCACATCCACCGGCGCCAAATCGACGGGTTTATGCTGCCGCGCAAGTTCATAGGCCCGCACTCCCCCCACGTGCTTGGCAGAATAGGGAGGTGGTGTTTGCAGCAGGCGGCCGGTGAAGGCTCGAAAGCACTCTTCCAGTGCCGCCGCTGTCGGAGTTGCGGCCATCGCTTCGGAAGTAGGCTGCCCCGTGGCATCGTAAGTGTCCGTCGAGAACCCGAAGCGGATCGTTCCCTCGTAAGCTTTGCGTGACTTCAAATAGAACTGCGCGAAACGCGTAGCCTTGCCGACAGAAATCGGGAGCACCCCGGTGGCAAAGGGGTCAAGCGTCCCGAAATGGCCCACCTGCCGCTGATGCAGAATTTTTCGCACCCGCGCCACAACATCGTGTGAAGTGGCGTCCGCCGGCTTGTCCATCACCAGGACGCCGCTAACCTCAGAATTCGTTTGCGCGGTTGAACTCATACAAAAGAAGGATGAAGTATGAAGGATGAAGGATGAAAAGGTTTCGTCCAATTTGCGGGTAAGTTCGTGGCACTTGACGACTTCTGCGGACGACCGAGTTGCTTAGTTTCCATCACTCCGAGAGCGCTTTCCCTCATCGTAACTTAAACCTCATCCTTTAGTTTTCATCCTTGATCTTTGATACTTCGTCCTTCGTCCTTCATCCTTCATACTTCATTCTTCGTTCTTGTGTAATTGCTGGAGGATGGTTTCAATTCTCTCCCCCGCCTCTGGCCCGTGATCGAGAATGAACGCCAGTTCCGGGGCGCGGCGCAGATCCAGCCGGTGGCCAATTTCGCGGCGAAGATACCCTGCTGCTGAGGACAAACCCTCCACGCTTTTCTGCTGCTCCTCGGGGCTTCCCAGCACCGAGACGTAAATCCGGGCGTGGTAGAGGTCGGCGGTAAGTTCCACCCGCGTCACCGTGACGAATCCGATGCGAGGGTCTTTCAGGTCCCGCACGAGCATCTCCGCCAGCACCACGCGAATCTCATGTCCCAACCGTTCTGCGCGTCGTCCCGCAAGGCTCATAAGAACAAGTGAAGAGTGACAAGTGACGAGTGGCAAGAGGACAAAACCGCAAACCAGAAAGTCCATGCTCTAGTTCCGAATTCGAGCTTGGGAATATCACTACGCCGGCTCGTCACTCGTCACTAGTCGCTCGTCACTGCCTTAGAAGTACTCCAAATAGTGGTCGGCGACGTCGTCTCCCAGGATATTTTCGGAGTCCGCCAGGACCTGGCGAAAAACCGAGTCCAACAGGGTCTGACTGTCGGAAATTGAAACCACTCCTATCGTGGCGCGCTGCCACACGTCCTGATGGTCAAGCTCGGCCACGGCCACATTGAACCGGGCCCGAAGGCGGTCTTTGATCTTGCGCAGGACCGCACGCTTCTCTTTGAGGGAGTGCGCGTAGGGAATCTGAATTTCCAGTGTCAGTACGCCAACCGGCATCGTGTTGGCCCTTTACCGGGGCTAGGCATGAAGTATGAAGTATCAAGGATCAAATATGAAGAATGAAGGATGAAGTGTGAAGGATGAATTCGACACAACGCTGCGCAAAAGCGCTCGCGGAAAGTTGGAAACATACCGCTTCCGTTATCAGCAGAATCCGTAAAGCGCCGGGTCTACGCCCAGGTTGAACGGCGCCTCTTCATACTTCATATTTCATACTTCATCCTTGATCCTTCATCCTTGTTACTTGATCCTTCATCGCCAGTGCACAGCCCCGAGGTTCAGGCCATGGCAGGCTCCGTCACACGCTCTTTCACGTAAGCTTCAATGACGTCCCCGACTTTGACGTCATTATAGTTCTCCAGCGAAATTCCACACTCCATTCCCGACTTCACTTCCGCCACATCGTCTTTGAACCGGCGCAGCGATCGGACCTTGCCCTCATGGACCACTACGTGGTCGCGCACCAGCCGAATCTGTGAATCGCGGGAGATCTTGCCGTCTTGAATCACACAGCCGGCCACCGTTCCCACCTTGGTAATCCGGAAGGTATCACGCACTTCGGCGCGGCCCAGGGAAGTTTCCTTGTAGGTGACGGCCAGCAAGCCCACCATGGCTTTCTTGATTTCATCGGTGACGTTGTAAATGATGGTGTGCAAGCGGATGTCAACGCTCTCAAGCTGCGCCAAGTCCGTAGCTTTGCGCTCCGGCCGAACGTTGAAGCCAATAATGACCGCATTGGAAGCCGAGGCCAGAAGCACGTCCGACTCAGTAATGGCGCCGGCGCCGGCATGGATCACCTTGATTTTTACTCGATCGTTGCTGAGCTTGATCAGGGTCTCCGAAAGGACCTCTACCGAGCCCTGCACGTCCGCCTTGATAATCAGCGGAAGCTCCTTCACGTCCCCCGCCGCCATCTGTGCGTGCAACTGTTCGAGCGTCAGGCGCGCCGATTTCGCCAAGGCGGCGTCGCGGAGCTTTGACTGGCGGTGCAGCGCAATCTGCCGAGCTTTCAGCGTATCCGCGATCACCTGAACGCGATCACCGGCTTGTGGAACGTCCTCGAGTCCCAGCACTTCGGCGGGCGTGGAGGGGGGCGATTCCAGGATCGGCCGTCCATGATCGTCAAACATGGCACGCACCTTGCCGTAAATCGCGCCCACAATAAAGGAGTCGCCGATTCGCAGAGTCCCGTTTTGCACCAGCACGGTGGCCACAGGTCCACGCCCGCGGTCCAGCTTGGCTTCCAGGACGGTCCCACTCGCCAAACGACGGGGATTGGCCTTCAACGCCTGCATTTCCGCGACGAGCAAAATCATCTCCAGCAGCAGGTCAAGATTGGTGTGCTTCTTGGCCGAAACCTCCACCGTCACCGTCTGCCCGCCCCATTCCTCCGGCATCAAATCCAGGTCCGCCAGTTGCCGCTTCACGCGCTCCGGCTGGGCGTCGGGCTTATCGATCTTGTTGATGGCAACCACGATCGGCACCTTGGCGGCGCGCGCGTGGTTGATGGCTTCCAGCGTTTGCGGCATGATGCCGTCGTCCGCGGCAACCACCAGCACCACGATGTCGGTGACGCGGGCGCCGCGGGCACGCATCAAAGTGAAAGCTTCGTGGCCGGGGGTATCAATGAACGTCACCGACTTGCCCTGCCCCACAACCTGGTAGGCGCCGATGCGCTGGGTAATGCCGCCCGCTTCGTGCGCGGCTACGTTGGTCTCGCGCAGCGCGTCGAGCAGAGACGTCTTGCCATGGTCGACGTGGCCCATAACCGTAACCACCGGAGCGCGCGGCCGGAGGTCTTCGGGGCGATCGGTCTCCTCCACTTCCTGCAAGACTTCTTCCTCGTAACTGACAATAGTCGCTTCCGCCCCGAAGCTGCGCGCCACCTCCACGGCGGTGGGGCCGTCAAGCGTCTGGTTAATGGTGGCGAAGATTCCTTTGTCCAGCAGCCGCTTGATCACATCCTTCGCCCGCGCTTCCAACTTCTCCGACAGCTCTTTGATGGCAATTCCTTCGCTGATCGTAATCTTGCGTGTGATGGGAATCTCTTCCGGCACCGCGGGTCGGGAAGACGCCATAGCGGGGAAGGGCCCGCGCCGCATCATTTGCGGAGGCGCTTGTTGCCGCCCATACTGTGGACGGGCGGGAGCCGGTCCACCGGCGGCCACTTGTCCGCCCGCCGAGGGACGATTCGAAGTGGGATGCATCGGACGCGGCTCGCCCGGCCTGCGCACGGTGGTCGGTCGCGCTTGAGCAGGCTTGGCGGCCGCAGCGTGCGGATAGATGGGCTGATTCGAAGGGCCTGTGGGCCGCGGGGGACGCATCCCAGAACGCATGAGCGGCCGCCCCTGCGCGCCATGGGAAGGCGGAGGGGCACCGGGCGGTCTGCCCGGAATCGTTTCCGTCAAAGCCCCTGCGCGCGCCACGGGAACTTGTGAAGCTTCCGCCCCGCCTCTGACAGGGGGCTGTGGCGGCATGGGTCGGCCTGGCAGCGGACGCGCCACCGGGGCCATGGGGGCCGCTGGCATGGGGACGGCGCGCACGACCGCCGGCGTAGGCGCGCTGGCGCCACTCAACACGCCAGGTGGAACCGGCGCCGGCTTTTCCGGCGGGCGTTCCACGACCGGCACGGGTTTAGGTGCAACCGGCGGGGCCACTGGACCGGCCGCCGCCGGCGGCGGTGCTGGAGGTGGCGCCGGTTTCGCTGGGGGCGGCGGCCCGACCACGACCCTTCGTGCCGATGCCTTGATATCCGCAATCGAGCGGGTCAGCGGATGCGAATCCGTAATGACCTCGTGCAGCTTCTTGAGGTCTATACCCGTGTGCACTTGCGGTGGTTCGACGGCCGGCGCGTGATGAACGGGTGCGGCTGGCGCCTCGTCCACTTTCGGAGTGGCGGGTGCGCCGTCGGCACGGAAATGCGCGCGAACTCTGTCAGCAAGGTCGTCATCGAGCGCACTGGAGTGCGATTTCTTGTCCGGAATGCCGATCTCGGCCAAATAGTCAATGACCACATTACTCTTCACTTCCAGTTCGCGTGCCAATTCGTTGATCCTAATCTTACCCATGCGTGAGTCTCTTTCTCCCTTACTACCGCCCGAATCGCGGGCGCTGGAAATCTGCCGGCCGGTTCGAAAAAGCTCTGGCAGCCTTATTTACTTTTCTCCACCTCCTGCTCCTGCCGGGTCCTCTTCGCCCGGCCCATGGGATTCGCCCTCTTCTGCGGATTCGCCACTCTGGCTCTCCTCAGATGACTCCTGCTCGTCCGTCGCTTCCACAGTGGCAGTTCCTGCTTCCGGCGCTGCCGCTGCCGCCGGGGCCGCCGATTCGGCAGTTTCGGACGACTCTTCTGCTTCCTCGGTCTCCGGCGCTTTAGCTTCCGCCAAGGCTTCCGCCTCCGCCGCAGCGGCGGCTGTACGGTCGCGCTCGAAGTAATCGGTCACGATTCGCCGGATGCGGTCCACCGTCTTCTCGCCGACGCCCTGAATCTTCATCAGGTCTTCGGGCGTCATCTGCGCCAACTGTTCGACGGTCTCAATGCCACTCTCGCGCAGCTTGCTGAGCGTCTTCTCGCCCAGGCCCGCCAATTCGGAAATGGGTGCGCCGCGTAGCGCCATGGCGGCCATCTGCGATTCGATCTCCTGCCGCTTCTCCTCTTCGCTCTTGATGTCGATGTGCCAAGCGAGCAGCTTGGCGGCCAGGCGCACGTTCTGACCCTTCTTGCCGATGGCGAGCGACAACTGGGTATCATCCACGATGACTTCCAGGTGCTTATCCCCCATATCGAGCACGGAAACGTGATTGATCTTTGCCGGGCTCAGGGCGTTGGCGGCAAAAACCAGCGGGTCATCGTTGTACTCGATGATGTCGATTTTCTCGCCGCGCAGTTCGCGAATAATCGACTGCACACGCATGCCCTTCATACCCACGCACGCGCCCACACAATCAACGTCCGGATCCTTGGAGTATACCGCCACCTTGGTGCGCTCTCCCGCCTCGCGGGCAATGGCCTTAATCACCACGGTGCTGTCGTAAATTTCCGGCACTTCCATCTCGAACAGCTTTTGCACCAGCAGGGCGTCCGCGCGCGATACGATCACCTGCGGACCGCGTGCAGCGCGATCGACCTCTTTGATGACGGCGCGAATGCGGTCGCCGATCTGGTAGGTCTCCAGTCGCGACTGTTCCTTGCGCGGCATACGCGCTTCCGTGCGCCCCAGGTCCACTATCACGTCCGGACCTTCCATGCGCTTCACGGTGCAGTTCACCAGTTCGCCTACGCGCTGGTTATACTCCGCATAAACGGTGTCGCGCTCCGCCTCTCGCACCTTTTGAAAGATGACCTGTTTGGCCGCCTGTGCGGCGATGCGCCCGAGCACGTCGGTGGCCTTGGGAATCCGCACTTCGCCCTCGATGGCGATCTCCGCATTATACTTGTGCGCGTCCTTCAGGCTGATCTCGTGGTCGGGATCCTGAACTTCCTCCACGACCTTCTTGACCGCGCAGACCTCAACGGTGCCGGTTTCCTTGTTGAAGTGCGACTGAAGGTCTTCCGCCGTCTTGTAATACTTGCGCGCCGCCACCAGAATGGCATCTTCGACCGCGGAAATGATGATCTGCGCGTCGATGCCCTTCTCGCGGCTCAACTGGTCGATCGTTTGGTACAAGAGACTAGTGCTCACAAGCTTTTCCCTTAGAAATCTGGCCATTGGGTCATCGGGTCATCGGGCCAATGCCGGAACTTCCTTGTTGAGTCGTCGGGGATCCGCGCAGTCGCTCGGTAGCGCCGCCGCAGAATCGCTCAATGGCCCGATGACCCAATGGCCAGATGACGTCAATGCCTAGAGCTCTACCACCAACTGGGCTTTTCGAATGTTGCCAAGATCGAGTTCTTGCAGGCCCCGCTCACCCAGGTCAACGCGCACCCGGCCATTTTCAAAGCCCGCCAGGCGCCCCTCTAAAACCGTCTGCTCGCCCACCGCTTCTTTCAGCACCAGGCGAGCCTTCCGTCCCACGAAATAGCTGAAATCGCTCGGCTTGGTCAGCTTCCGGTCCAGGCCGGGAGACGACACTTCCAGCAAGTACCTTCCCGGGAAAAGGTCTTCGACATCCAGCATGGCGCCCAATTGCTCGCTGACCAGCGCGCAATCGGCGTGATTGACGCCACCCGCCTTGTCGATGTATACCCGCAGCAAGAGATTGGTCTTGCTCCCCTTGAGCTCGACGTCAACCAGATGCAAACCCTCGGAGTCTGCCACCCGCTGCGCCATCTCCCGGATTTTTTCCTCGTCCACCATCAAGATCTGCGAATGCGCACTCTCCACCGGTGGCGAGTCCGCGGCCAAGCGAACCCGACCCGCATCCTAACAAAAAAGTGGGCTTTCGCCCACTCTGTGCGTTCGCCAAAAGAAGTATAGCCCGTGCCAGTAAGGAATTGCAAGGTAATCGGGAACAAACTCCCGGCGGGAGTGCAGCTCAGCCTTCATGGCGGCGAAACTTATTGTAACACCGGCCTTTAGAATCTGCCCTGAGAGCACTGAAGGGGCGGCACCCATCCGCCGCAATGCCGGCACAACTAAATTTAAGCCGACATGCCAGCCACTCGGCGCCTCACCGGACATTTCATGTTATATTGGATTTTCGCGAGGGGCTCTCTCCGCTTGATCTTCAAAATCTGTTTCCACACGGCAGGGGGCCAGCTTGCGCAATGGACCGATGCCTCAATCGAGGCTCGCTTCGGGGGTGGTTCCGCCCGCTATGGAGTTAAATTAGAATAACTAGTTTTATAACAGAAGGAGTCCGCACTTTGACTGAACACAAAAACCCGGAAGCGCCGGCAGCGCCAAAAGTCGAAGAACGCCGCCAGTATGTGAGTTTCGCATTTTACAAGGTCGATCCCGCCTGGCGCCGCCTGCCCGCTGAGGATCGCAAGCGCGGCAAGTGCCAGTTCATTGACGCGGTCAAAAGCTTCGACCAGGACGTGATGACCATTGCCTATTCGCTGGTGGGCATTCGCGGCGATTGCGACTTCATGCTGTGGCGCATCGGCTACGACGTCCTGAAGTTCCAGGAAATGACGGCGAAGTTCCTGGAGACAGGCTTGGGAAATTATCTCACCACGCCCTACTCGTACCTCTCGATGACCAAGCGCTCCGTCTACGTGGACAAGCACACCCACGCGGGGCAGGAAGGCACGCGCCTGAAGCTGATCCCCGGCCAGTTCCGCTTTCTGTTCGTTTATCCCTTCGTCAAAAGCAAGCCGTGGTATCGCCTGACCAAGGACGCGCGCCAGGGCATGATGGACGAGCACATCGAGATCGGCCATCGCTACCCCACCGTGCGCCTGAACACCACGTACTCGTTCGGCCTCGATGACCAGGAGTTCGTGGTGGCGTTCGAGAGCGACAAGCCCGACCACTTCGTCAACCTGGTCATGGAACTGCGCCACAGCGAAGCCACCGGCTACACCGTCCGCGATACACCAACCTTTACCTGCGTCCACCGTGAACTGGACGAAGTGCTGGACCTGCTGGGCGGATGAACTACATTGCCGATTGCCGATTGATGCTTGTCGATTGAAGGCGATATCGGGCTGATTGGGACTGCTGATTTTCGATTTTGGATTTTCGATTGGATTGTCGAGTTCGTGATGTCCGTCGAGCCGGGATGCCCTTCGATTTTTGGATCTTCGATTTTGGATTGCGGACGCGTTGGTCGCCGTCAGTTCCAAGCGTTGCGTGAACTCCCGATTTTCATCTTGGATTGGCAATTTCCGATTTTGGATTGCGGACGCGTTGTTCTCCATCGATCCTGCGTGTTGCGTGAATAACCGGTTTTCGTTTTGGATTGGCGATTTTGGATTGCGGACGCGTTGTTCTCCATCGATCCTGCGTGTTGCGTGAATAACCGGTTTTCGTTTTGGATTGGCGATTTTGGATTGCGGACGCGTTGTTCTCCATCGATCCTGCGTGTTGCGTGAACACCCGACTTTCATCTTGAGATTGGCGATTTTGGATTGAGGACTGCGAATGGATTCTTGAAATTGAACGACGCACAGCATAACCTGGACAGGCCAAGCACATCTTGAATCTTGAATTTTGAATCTGAAATCGAGCCACCATGCCAACTAATTGAAGCCGACTGACCGCCATGCACATTTTGAATCTTGAATTTTGAATCTGAAATCGAGCTACTATGCCAACCAAATCGAAGAAGCCCGCGCACCGCGCGAATCTTAAATCTGAAATCTCAAATCTCCCATCGACTCGGCCAAAATCGCAAATCCAAAATCCAAAATTGGCACGTCCAAAATCTAAAATCCAAAATCGAAAGTCGTACACCTCGCCGGAGCGCCTGCAGCAGATCTTCGCCGCGCTTGACAAGCTGTTCCCGCGGGCCGAATGCGCGCTGCGGCACGAAAATGCGTTTCAGCTTCTGGTCGCCACCATCCTCTCCGCACAGTGCACGGACGAGCGCATCAACAAAGTCACGCCCGAGCTTTTCCGCAAGTGTCCCGCTCCGCCGGATTATGTCGCGCTGCCGCAGGAGGACTTGGAGCAGGTCATTCGCTCCACCGGCTTCTTCCACAACAAGGCGAAGAACATCATTGGCGCCGCCACCAAGATCGTGCAGGATTTCCACGGCGAAGTTCCACGCACCATGGAGGAACTGCTCAGCCTGCCCGGCGTGGCCCGCAAGACCGCCAATGTCGTTCTGGGCACCGCATTCGGAATCGCCAGCGGCGTGGTGGTCGATACCCACGTCTTCCGCATCGCCAACCGATTGAAGCTCACCAAAGAGAAGACGCCGGAAAAAGTCGAGCAGGACCTGATGAAAATCGTCCCGCAAGACCGCTGGATATCGTTCGCCCACCAGCTCATCTGGTTCGGCCGTAAGATCTGCGACGCCCGCAAGCCCCTCTGCGCCGAGTGCCCGCTTGAATCCCTTTGCGATTCGCCGGATAAGACGGTGTGAGGACGGTAGGTGGTAGGCAGCAGGTAGCAGGTGGGGAAGAAACAGCGCGCCGCATGTCGCCGGTGGTGGGCGGTAGGTCGTAGGTGGTAAAAAACAGCACGCCGGGTGACCCCAGTGGCAAGTGGCAGGTCGTAGGTGGTAAATGGGGAGAAGCAGCAGACCGTAGACGGTAGAACGGAAACCGGAGAGGGCGGAGACAGTTTCAAATCCCAAAGCGCCCATTCCCGATTCCACGATGAAGCTGTTCGCCTTCGGAATCCGGAATCCTTGATCCATAACAGGTCCGTAGCCTGTTAGTCTTCGGAATCCGGAATCCCCGATCCATCACAGGTCCCGAGCCTGTTAGTCTTCGGAATCCGGAATCCTCGATCCACAACAGGTCCGGAGCCTGTTAGCCTTCGGAATCCGGAATCCCCGATCCATAACAGGTCCGTAGCCTGTTAGCCTTCGGAATCCGGAATCCTCAATCCGGAATGCCCCACCCTCCGCGGTTCCCAGTTGACCTTGAAACAACAAACGGCTCCCCTCCTAACTTAGGAGGGGCGACGCGCTAGCGTCGGGGGTGGTCAAGATGGAGGTAGCGTCCGGCCGGAATCCGGAATCCTCAATCCGGAATGCCCTACCGGTTTCCCCGCGACCTTCAAACAGCAAACGGCTCCCCTCCTAACTTAGGAGGGGCGACGCGCCAGCGTCGGGGGTGGTATACAAGCCCAGCTTTCCCGCAGAGGGATGCGTCGAGGTGGAATGCAGCAGTGGCACAGGCACTCCTGCCTGTGCCGACACAGCCAGGAGTGGCTGTATCACCTCCACGCCAGCATCGACGTGGAACCCACCGACTTAGCCAGCCGTAAGGCGGGTAAAAGCACAACCAATCCCAGTTCGCCCGACTTCACCCTCCATGGGACTGACAAAAGTTCCCGTCGCGCATTGCCCCAATCCGACCCGAATTCGCCAACAACGAAGCTTTCTCCCGCCTCGGCAAGCTGTTTCATCCTGACTTGCTGGAGGAGAAATTCGTGAGCGATACGTGAAGCCCATCTTGCCGACCCATGGGGGAACGTAGCAGAAATTCAGCCTGTCTCCCGCCCTGCATTTTTGAGCCCCGTCAAAATATTGTTTACTTTGTTAAATTATCGTAACAGTACCCCACTTACTTAAAAAAAGCGTTGACATAGTGTCGTACCCTTGTGTTTAATAGCGATGTTCGGTTTCGACCCTGCCGTTATCGCAGGTTCCTTGAACCCCACCGGGACGCCCTGCCCCGACCGCGCCAGGGCAAGACCCCAAGGCTTATTAGCTGACACTCAAATAGAATTTTGGCCGATTCCTCGGCAGGGCTGCGCGTATGTCTGTGTCACAAAAAAAGCCGAGAAGCACCCGCGAGATTCTCAGT
>CAVRBF010000069.1:0-22991 GCA_963719115.1 uncultured Acidobacteriota bacterium
CGGGTCACGCACCACCTGCCCCAGAACTAACTCCTTGAACGTCGTGCTCTGCTCAACGTCTCCGATATCGATCATTTCCCGGTTTCCGGCCAAGTGAACTGGGTGACCGGGCTGTGCCTGCACCGCGGCAATTCCGGAAAGACGAGCTTGCCAGGTGGGCGGTGGAGGTTTCGGCACAGGTGGGAAGTAGGCGGAGACTTCCGGGGAGGAGGTGCAGGCGTCGATCTCCAAACTCATCGTGGACGTCCTCACCCACGTCGCCGACCACTTCGGCGCCAGCGTCGGAGATGTCCCATCCTGCAACAGTTCGGGTGCGTTGCCGCATCCGGCAGATGTTCCCTGCATCGGCGGCGAGGATTACCGCCCACAGGTCTTTGCACTGCTCACCACCCTCAAAATCTTGGCAATCGCAATTCGCCAAAAGGGTTTGATCCTGATCCTGCCACAGCAAGTGAACACGATAGTCAACTCAACCGCGGACGCGAGCCACACTCCACATGGTCACCCTCAGGAGTACCCCCGGGCTTGGGCAAAATAGGCGTATCCCCGGTCGCGGATCCTGCGCGTGAAGTCACCCGCCAGCCGGGCTGACAGAGCCTGGCTGGCGGGGTCGTTGTTGGTGGTTTAGTCCCATTGCTTCAATCGGATACAGGGACAACCCACCAAAGAGCCGGCGCGGGAGAAGGACTTCTAAGCCCACCGGGCCGGGCTCGCAAGCGGCCATTTCCAACCGCACCGCGCGCATAAATCCAGTGCACCGGTGTTTGAAAATAGGCCATCATACAACAGCGGTGCACTTCAGGAAAGTGATGGAAACCATCACGGCGCTGGACGCAGATCGGCGCTTCCAGAAATCCTGACGACGTCGACGACCCCGGACGCATATCGCCCAAAATCCCATCTCAGGATGATGGTGTCGGTTGGCTGGAGAAGGATTGCAATCACTCGCCAATCACCAATGCCTCAATGGCCCGCTCCCCATGGCGGTTCTACTCAAATGAACAGTTTCAAGTTATACTGAGTTGTCGGCGCGACGCTCCATGGGAAATGACCTCATTCAAATCGGCAATGCCGCACCCAGCGGTGGCGTGGTGGCGGAAGTGTTGGCGGTGCAGGACACGGCCGTTGCACCGGTAGCTGCCGGCGATGGCAAGACCTTCTACATCGAAACCTTCGGCTGCCAGATGAACGTCCACGATTCGGAGAAGGTCGCGGGCGTATTGATGGCGCGCGGCTACCGGCCGGTTGAAACCCACCAGGCGGCGGACATCATTCTCTACAACACGTGCAGCATCCGCGAGAAGGCAGCGCAAAAGGTCTTCTCGCGCCTAGGGACGTTCCGCAAGGCCGGCGCGCGCGAGAACAAGATCATCGGCGTGCTGGGGTGCGTGGCGCAGCAGGAAGGCGAGCGCTTTTTCGAGCGCGCCCCGCAGGTGAGCCTGGTGTGCGGTTCGGCCAGCTATCCGCAACTGCCGGAGTTGCTGACGCAGATTGAGTCCGGAAACCGCCGGGTAAAAGGGCTGGATCTGGACACCGAGGATTGCTTCGAGACGGAATTCACCCGGCGCGACAACCGCTTCCGCGCCTATCTGACCATCATTGAAGGCTGCGACCAGCGGTGCGCTTTCTGCGTGGTGCCGATGACGCGCGGCCCGGAACGCAGTCGGCCGGGCGCCAAGATCGTCGCCGAGTGCCGGCGCCTGGTGGATGCCGGCTACACGGAAATCCAGATTCTCGGCCAGATTGTGAACGCGTGGCGAGACCCCACCGCCCAGCACTGGAGCTTCGCGGAATTGCTGGCGCGCGTGGCGGAAGTGCCCGGCCTGCGCCGCGTGCGCTTCACCACCTCCCACCCGCGCTTCTTCACTCCGGACATCGTCGAGGCCATTGATTCCCATTCGGTGCTCTGCGATCAGATTCACCTGCCGGTGCAGGCGGGGTCGTCAACAGTGCTGGCGCGCATGCTGCGCGGTTACTCACGCGAAGAATATCTGGAGAAGATCGAATTCATCCGCAAGGCGCGGCGCCCCGTCAGTCTCTCCACCGATATCATTGTGGGCTTCTGCGGCGAAAGCGAGGAGGACTTTGAACAAACCCTCTCCTTGCTCGCCGAAGTCGAGTATGATCAGGTGTTCTCGTTCAAATTCTCGCCGCGGCCCAACACCGCCGCGCTGGAATTCGCGGATACCGTGGCGGAAGAAGAGAAGGGCCGCCGCCTGGCAATCTTGCAGGAAGCGCAACGGCAGATTCAACTGCGTCGCAACCAGGAACTGGTGGGCCAGACGTTGGAGGTCCTGGTGGAGGGCTATCAGCCGCGGCTCGGACAGGCCATCGGACGGACCACCAGCAACCGCGTCCTCAACTTTCCGGGCGAACCCGCCGATGTAGGGGGGTACCGGCAAGTGCGCGTCACGGCGGCGGGGCCGAATAGTCTTGTTGGTATGAGGGTGGACGAAGGATAAATTGAATTATCTGGCCAACGGGTCATCGGGTCATTGAAGAGCATCTGCATGGACCCGGTGAGTCAGACGACGCTGGGGAAGACGGTGGGGCACGGTTCAAATAATGGCCCGATGACCCGATGAACCGATGGCCCGATCATTTGGAGGGTGCATGGAAGTGGAAATGAAGATCCGCGGGCTGGTTATGGATCCCGTCACCAACATGCCCATCGTGATCCTCAAGGACGTGGGCGGAAGCTCCGTGCTGCCGATCTGGGTGGGAATCTATGAGGCTAACGCCATCGCCCTCGAGATCGAGAAGGTGACCACGCCGCGCCCCATGACCCACGACCTGCTGAAGAACCTGCTGCTGGGCCTGGAAACGCAGGTCCACAAAGTGGTGGTCAGCGAGCTGCGTGACGACACGTTTTACGCCCTGATCTGGCTGGAACGCGATGGCCAGATGATGTCCATCGACTCGCGGCCCAGTGACGCATTGGCCTTGGCCCTGCGCGTCGATTGCCCGATTTATGTGGACGACGAAGTCCTGAAGAGTTCCAAGAATTCCGGGAACTCTGCGGACAAAGTAAATAACGAAGAATTGCGCAAGTGGCTTGAAAATTTGAACGATGAAGATATGGGACGGTACAAGATGTAGGGACTGGGGAATTCTGAATTCTGAATGATGTAAAACGCTTCAAAGCTTCACGCGCGTTCCGCGACTCGTGATTGCCCCGGCCCCCAGTACCTAGTCCCCAGTCCCTAATCCCTAGTATGGCCGCGACTGTCATTGCTATCGCGAATCAGAAGGGCGGCGTGGGGAAGACCACCACGTCGGTGAATCTGGCTGCTGCCTTCGCGCGGAAGGAGCGCCGCACCCTGCTGATCGATCTCGATCCCCAATCCAACACCACGCTGACGTTTTTCTCCCCGGATGAGATCAACGGCTCGGTTTACGACGTGCTGGCGGATCAGCGCACTCTGATCAAGGACGTCATCCACCCGACTAAGGTCGCCAATCTCTGCGTCGTGCCCGCCAAAATCTCGCTGGCCAAGCTGGAGGCGAACCTGGTGGGGCAGTTCGACGCGCCGTTCCGATTGAAGGACGCGCTGGCGTCCGCGCGCGATGAGTTTGACCTAATCGTGATCGATACTCCGCCGGCGCTGGGAATCATCACGGTAAATGCGCTGGTGGCGGCGAACTACCTGCTGGTTCCCATCCAGGCTTCCTACTACTCCCTGGAAGGAACCGACGATCTGTTGGAAACACTGGAGCGCATTCGCGCCCGCCCCAATCCTGAGTTGCAGTTGCTGGGTGTCATCGTGACGCTCTACGACAAGCGCACCAACCTGGCGCGGGACATCTATAAGCAGGTGCGGGAGGTGTTTGGCGATAAGGTCTTCAAAACCGTAATCGGCAAGAACGTGCGCCTGGAAGAAAGCCCTGCCTACAAGGAGACGATCTTCACCTTCGCGCCTGATTCCAGCGGGGCGACGGAGTACGCGCAACTCGCCGGGGAGGTTATGAAACGTGTCAGTTAGGCGCGCCGGCCTGCCGGTAACCCTCAAGATGCGGCACAACTCGCACTACGTCGAGGACATCATCTCGCGCAGCGGCGCCGCCATCGGGCGCATGATTCCCGTCGAGCAGATCCAGCCCAACGCCGAGCAGCCGCGCAAAGAACTGGGCGACCTTCAGAGCCTCACGGACTCGGTGCGCGACAAGGGAGTTCTTGAACCTTTATTGGTACGCTACATCCCGGAGACGGACCGGTTCATGATCATTTCCGGTGAGCGCCGCTTCCACGCCGCCCGCGCCGCCGGCCTGCACGAACTGCCCTGCATCGAAAAGGACGTGGATGACGGCGAAACCATGGAGATCGCCCTCATCGAGAACCTGCAGCGCAAGGACCTGACGCCTTTCGAAGAGGCCGACGGCGTGCAGGCGCTGGCAGACCGCTTCGCGCTGACCCACGAAGAGATCGCCCGCCGCATTGCCAAATCGCGCTCGTCGATCACCGAAACGCTGAGCCTGCGCACTATTCCCGACGCGGTGAAAGCCCAGTGCATCGAAGCTGGAGTGCTTTCCAAATCACAATTGCTCCAAGTGGCACGCCAGCCGGGCGAGGCCAAAATGCGCGACCTGGTCCGCCGGTTCGCCCTGGGCCTGGTGAACCGCGAACAGGCGCGCGCCGAGCGGAACCCCGACAAGAAGCCGCGCCATGCCGTTTTCAACTTTGTACCTCCGGCCAAGGAATTCAAGCTGGTCATGAAATTCCGCAAGGGCAACGTGGAGCGGGACGAAATCGTCGCCGCGCTGCGCCGTATTATCGAATCGCTCGAAACCGAAAGGTGAACCTCGGGCTTGTGCATGGCCACACCGTCGCAGGTTTCCGTAAGGGCGCTCAGGTGCCTGATGGGCCTGTGGAGCAATTTTGCGGACCAGCCGGGAGTGCACGATGATGCAGCACGAGGCGGAGCGCTGTCGGCGGTTGTTCGTTTACGGCACGCTGCGGCGCGGCATGGCTCTGCATGCGCATCTAAGTCATCTCGGTGCGACGTTCGAGGCAGAGGGGCATGTGCGCGGCGAACTCTTCGATTTGGGACGTTATCCCGGTGCGCGTCCGGCGGAGGGGGAAGGGAACCGGGTGACGGGCGAGTTGTTCCGGCTGCGGCAGCCCCAGCATGACCTGCGCCGGCTGGATGAAGTGGAAGGGTTTGATCCTCGCGCCGCCGAGCGCAGCGAGTTTGTCCGCGCCCTGGCTGACGTTACTTTAACCGACGGCACGTCGTGCCGCGCCTGGATCTACTGGTTGGGGCCGAACGCCGGCGGTACCCGCCACATCGCGGGCGGGGATTATGCCGCATGGCTGGTGCGGCGCGAGCCGGTGTAGAAAGCCGCCGGGGCAGGTTCACGGGAGAATTGATATGGACGGCATTGACCATCAAACCCAGAACGTGATCGTGGAAACGGAACGCTTGCGCTTCACCACTTGGAAAAGCGACGATTGGCGGGAATTCCAGAAGCTCGCCACAGACCCGATGGTGGTGCGTTATCTAGGAACCGGTGAACCGTGGCCGGACGAGCGCGTTCAGGAGTTTGTCAACCGCCAGTGCGAGAACTGGGAGAAGTTCGGGATTTGCCTGTGGAAGTTGCTGCCGAAGGATCGCGACGAACTAATCGGCATCTGCGGGCTTCAGCATCTGGCCGGTGGTCCCGACGTGGAGATTGGCTGGTGGCTGGCTCCCTCGTGTTGGGGGAAAGGATTTGCCACGGAAGCAGCGCGCCATGCCCTGGCCTATGGATTCGAAGTGAGCCGCCTCGACCGCATCGTGGCCATCGCCCAAGCCGCCAACCGGGACTCGCTCCGCGTCATGGAAAAAATCGGGATGCGGTTCGAACGGGAAGCGGTGCATAAAGGAGTGCGCGTGGTGCTCTACGCGATTACCCGTGAGGCCTTCAACTCCCTGCAAGGAACCAGCCCGGATGGCGCCTGAGATATCACCGCCCGCCTTGAATCCTGCCCAGGTTGCACGGCTGGAGGCGTTGCTGAACGCGGGGTTCAAATTCGTCACCTTCGAACAGTTTGCGCGCTACCCCGGAGTGGAGAAGGCCGGCTTCGTTGCACTTCTCGACCTTGCCGGCGACCAGGTGCGGCAGTTCGGCAGCATGGGCTATCACCTGGGCAATGGCATCGGCATCCTGATTGAGCGTGCGGACGGCAAGGCGTTCGTCTGGAAGAACGAGTCGGTGGCGGCGACGCCCGAACTGCTTGCTGCCTATGCCAGCGTGAAGCGCGAACTCGACCAGCTTTTGGCAGCCGAAGGGAAGCAGTGACGGATTCTCTCACAGGAGTGTGAACTCGAATGCAGACTCCATTCGATGTGCTCATCGTCGGCGCCGGACCCACAGGCCTTGCCTGCGCGATTGAAGCGGTGAAGAACGATTTGAAAGTCCTTCTTGTCGAGAAGGGTGTGCTGGTGAACTCGATCTACAACTATCCCAGCACCATGACGTTCTTCACTTCTCGCGAGCGCCTCGAGATCGGCGACCTGCCGCTTCCCAGTTTGAACACCAAGCCGCATCGAGCCGAAGCTTTGGAATACTATCGCCGCGTCGCCGATTTCTACCACCTGCCCATCCATTTCCAGGAGAGGGTGGTGGAGATCAACGGTCAGCGCGGCGACTTTCTCGTCGAAACCGAAACCACCGAGGGCCATCGCGGCGGATACCAGACCAAGACAGCGATTATCGCCACGGGCTACTACGACCTGCCGAACCTATTGGGTGTATCGGGCGAAGAACTCCCGAAGGTTTCACACTATTACACCGATCCGCATCCCTACTACCGCCGCAAGGTGGCCGTCATTGGCGGCGCGAATTCTGCCGCAGTCGCCGCACTGGACCTCTGGCGTCATGGTGCAGAGGTCACGCTGATCTACCGCGAACCGACGCTGAGTTCCCACATCAAGTACTGGGTTCGCCCTGACATTGAGAATCGCATCAAGGAGAATTCCATTCGCGCGCTGCCGGAAGCCGAGGTGAAGGAGATTGTTCCCGGCGCCCTCGTTGTCCATCGCCAGAGCGGGGAAGTGCTGCGCGTCGAGAACGACTTTGTCTTTGCGCTTACCGGTTACCATCCGGACTTCCGCTTCCTGCGTGACATCGGCGTGGAGATCGACGCGACCACCCACCGCCCGCGCTGCGATTCCGAGACGCTGGAGAGCAATGTGCCTGGAATCTACCTCGCCGGCGTCATCATTGCGGGCATGGACACCAACGAAATCTTCATTGAGAACGGACGTTTCCACGGGAAGCAGATCATTGCGGACATTCGGAAGAAGGCCCATGACTAATCGGACGTTGACGCAGCGTGGGTGGGTGCGGCGACACGTTTGGATAGGAAGGTCTGGTTGAGAACAAAGGTGAATTCTGTGCCGGGAGGCAGCAGTACGCCCTGGTGCTTTTTCGCCAGGCTATGAGTCAGCCCGCCGATGGCGCCGATGGCCATACCGAACAGCGCGCCTTTTCCCCCATCCGCCAAAGAACCGACGCCCGCGCCCACGGCCGCCCCGATGCCGGCTTCCTTGGCTGCGTTTTTCGCGCTCTTGCCCGGCCCCTGGATGGTTCCTTCGTCATCTTTCAGTTTTGAGCCCTTGTTGTCGTCGAGATTGTTGAGGCGGGCGACAATGGTGAATGTCCCGTGCTCGGGAGTGGCTACGGTTTCCGCCACCAGGCGCATTTCGCCGCGGCCCTTCAGGCGTCCGGCGGGGTTAAGAAAGGTCACGTGGCCGCGCACGGTGCTTTCGGGCGGGATGACCTCGGCGCCGCCCGAGAAGATCGGCTCTTCCACCTTGCCTGCCCAAGGGTCGCCTTCTTCGCTGCCTTTATTGCTCAAGGTATTCGTCAGCTTCACGACCAATTCGGTTCCCGCGGGCAGGGCAATGTCATCATTGTCGGCAGCCCACGCCAACAGACCAACACCCAGCATTATCGGCAGTGCAACTAGCGTGAGCGGGATGCTTCGTTTCATGCGCAATCTCTCCACCTCGATGAGGTGGCGATGGCAAATGACTCGTCTGCCCAGACACCTTTGCCCGGCAGGTATTAACGGTCCAGGCTGCCGCTGACAGGCTCAGGCGTCGGGGAAGTTGGATCGAGCGGCTTGCCCGTGCTCGCGTTGACTGACCGGCTGATCACGAAGGTCATGGTGGTGCCTTGCGGCAAGATGATGTGCTTTTCGTGTTTGAGCAGGTCGTAGATCAGGACGGTGCCCGCACCGGCTGCTGCGCCGATTCCCAAGGACTCGCCAAAACCGGGGCCGCCGCAACTGCCGTAGTATTCGCAGTCAATCTCGGATCCCAGGCCCACCATGGCTCCGGCTCCGGCACCCATTCCGGCGCCGATGGCCGCATCCTTCATGGCGTCCTTCTTGTTCTTCCCGCAACCCTTGATGGTGCCTTCGTCGTCGCCGTTGGTTTTGGCGCAAGCGCCGGCATTCATGTCATCAAGACCCGCAGGCAAGGCCAGTTTGACGTCGTCGGCGGTGATGATGTCGTCGAGCACGATGCGCATCTGTGCCACGCCCGCGACACGGCCCGACTGCTTCACGAACGCCACGTGCCCGTCCACTTCGCTGCCCGCGCCGATAATCTCCTTGCCGTCGACAGTGATCGGAGTAGTGACAATCCCGGTAAAAGGATCGCCCGCCTTGCTGGTCTTCGACGTAAGAGTAGTTGTCAGCCGCACGTGCAGCAGACTGCCGGCCGGAATCAAGGGAGTGGGGGGTGGCGGCACCTTGCTGTCAGTAGCAAAAGCAGCAGGAAGCAGCATCCCCGCTGCCAGAAGCCCTGTGACGAAGCTTACTGCCCACTTCTTCATAGCTTTCTCCTCTTCGCGAAGTATCGTGGCGAGCCCGGATCTGGTTGTGCTTGCGTCCTACGAACGCGAACCCACAAGCTCACTCTACACCTCTTCCGACGCGCTGACAAGCACACTGCGGCCCCGCTTCTTCGATTCGGCGCAATGCCGGCAGGTTGCTTCGTTTCAATGACGTAAATGGACTTTTACAATACCGGCCGGCTGCTGGCTGCCGCACGCCGACGCGATGACAGTCCAGGGCCATAGGGATTTCCAACTTTGGCGGAGGCACAGTTTGACGCGGTGGTGGCGTAACGCCGCCATGTGGCGGGATAAACTCGCCGCTACGAAATTCGCGGCGCACGTGCGCCTTCATGAGGGCGGCATGACGAACGCACCCGCAGTTCGAGTAAATTTGACCGTCACCAGCGCATTCGATATACTGACATTTCGGACAACCGGCATCTCTACGACCGCCTGCCGCGCGTCCTTCCGTCGAGGGGCTATGCCAAACATTGTCAAAGAAATCGCCGAGTCGGCCAGCGCGCTGGCGAAGGGCTTCGCCACCACCTTTAAGGAGATGCTGGGGCCAACGATTACGGAGAACTACCCCATCGAGCCCGCACATCTTGAGGGTCGCTATCGGGGCGTGCACGTGCTGCGCCGCGATGAGGATGGGCTGGAGAAGTGCGTGGCGTGCTTCCTGTGCGCCGCGGCCTGCCCGGCGAACTGCATCTATATTGAGGCGGCGGAAAACACCGGCGAGCACCGCATCAGCGCGGCGGAGCGCTACGCCCAGGTGTACAACATCGACTACAACCGCTGCATCTTCTGCGGCTATTGCGTGGAAGCCTGCCCCTGCGACGCCATTACCCACGGCCACGATTTTGAAATTGCCGCCTACGACACCAATACGCTGGTCTACCGCAAAGAGCAATTGCTGCAACCCTTGCCCGCTGCCAGCGCGCCCACGCCCAAACCTTAGCGGTCGCCGCTCGCGACCGGGTTCGCCTGCATGTAACCGAAAGCGCGAGTTATTGCCCGAATTGCGGGCAATTTCGGGCGGAAAAAGCCGTGGAATGATGGCGACATTTTGTCTTTGTGGCTGTGTTTTCATACATATAGCCGGATGAACCTTCATTTTGGAATCTTTTTTCCTTACCGCCACTTTCTCCCCCGGGGAGCCAAGCGCCTTCCCCAACGGTACATCATCGCAACTCCCGTGGCCCTGGGGTGGCGGGCAACCGGCCGCCGGGTTCGGTTTTCACTCCTGCTCCTGGCCTACATGGCCGGATGGCACGGGCGAACCGGGAGCGACGGGCGGCCGGCCATGAGGAGCAAGCAAATCGATCATGGCGCGAAAGGGTGTGCCGCTTCCGGTAAATGCCCGAACGATCGGTATAAAATGTCGCTTAACTCCTGTCGAATGGGGAGCAAATGTCTCTATTTTATCGGGTGATTTGTCCATGTTATCTTTGTTTTCATACATATAACGGCTTCGTTCGTGATAATTTTTATTTTTTTGCCTTTTTTGCCCCCGAAAACTGACAACCCGTCCCTCCGCGCCCCGGCGTCGGGCAGCCAGCCATAGGCTAGAATCGGCGCTCGAAGGAGGCATTAGAGGATTGATGGGGGAGCCATAACCAGAGGGTGGGATGGCAAACATGGGCCGCACCGCGCCGGAGCGCAGCCGTTTTGTTACTCGCTCCGGCCTCCGCTCCTACTATACGCACATTTCTAGCCTTGTGTCAAGCTTAAAATGAGCCTACAAACAGAAACCTACTCGCTGCAACCTTCGCGCCCTGCTTTCCCATGCAGGAGCGTTGCGACTTCAGCAAGCAAGCGGCGCGGTCATGCTTCCCAATGTCCGCGGCTTTTTGTCACGCCGCCTCCGCGGGCGTGGCAGGGCGCGATTCGAGGTGCGGCCGCGCCGCGGCGCCCGACCCAAAAGCCGCGGACATTGGGAAGCATGACCGCGCTACAAATTCGTCGTTCGCCGCGAGGTTCGCGCTACTTGCTTTTGCGCCCTGCTTGCGGGTTTAGGTGAGGGTTGCGCCTTCCGCGTGCCCGACGCTGCGCCGCCCGGCCAGCGCCCGGAAGGAATCACAGAACCGAAGCCTGAAGGCCGGACTTGTGATGAAATGCCGGAGCAGGCGTTAGCCCTAGCTCTGTAGCTCTGTCAGGAGCCGATCAGAAGGTGCATGGGGGCAGCGTTAAGCTCTCTTACGTCATCGGCGTTCCCCTCTGAACGAGGGCCCGTATCACCGAGCGTTGCTCTGCTGCCAGCCTGCCGGCACCCTGGCGAGCTTTGCCCAACTTCCGAGTACCCGTTATCCGCCCAGATTTGCGCAGGTCGGTAAATGCTGGGTGATAAGGCCAGCGTTATTTCCTCGAACTCTCTAAGGAGCGACAAACTTCGATTAGCGCGTAGCGCGTTGCAGCCACTTAGGGCAGTGTGAACGCCACAATCGCGTCGTTCTGCGGTTCTTCCGTGACGCCGCGATGTCCTCCGGCGGCAATAACTAGAAACTGCTTGCCGCTTTTTGGAGTCTGGTAGGTCATCGGAGTCGCCCCGCCGCTGGTTGGAAGTTGAAACTTCCACATTTCCTTGCCGGTCTGCACGTCGAAGGCGCGAAACGAAGGGTCTATCATCGTTCCGGCGATAAACACCAATCCGCCGGCGGTGACAATGGGGCCGCCTAGGCTGGGCGCTCCCAAAGGGACAGCGGGATTTCCCGGCGAGAGGGAGCCGAGTGGGACCTGCCAGCGAATCGTGCCGGCCGCCATATCCACGGCGGTTAAGGTTCCCCAGGGCGGTGGCGCGCAAGGCAAATGATGCGCCTTGGCAAACAGGAAAGTGCGGAACATCCCGTAGGGTCCGCCGGCCTGCTGCGTGTACTCGGCGTCGTGGCTGTTCTTATCCACCTCGTCCCAGTATCGGTCCGCCGGAATCACCCCCATCTTTGACGGCAGATTATTGCTGTTGACCACCAGCAAGCTGTGTTGCGGGTCGTAGGCATAGCCACTCCAATTCATGCCGCCGACATTCCCGGGTACGGACAGCGAACCCTGCAAACTTGGGGGAGTGAAGAGCCCGTCATTGCGCAGACTCCTAAGGCGCTCCTGGCAAAACTCCCGATCCTCGGGCGTGATGCCCCAAGCTTCCCCCGCCGAAAGTTCTTGTGGCGAGACCGCCGGCGGCGCCAGTGGAAATGGTTGCGTGGGAGAGGTCGCTTCTCCCGGCACGTCCGTCTGCGGTACTGGCCGCTCTTCCACGGGAAAAACCGGTGCACCCGTGTCCCGGTTCAAAACAAAGAGGAAGCCCGTCTTATTGCCCTGAATCACCACAGGGAGGTTTTTGCCTTGGTGCTGCAATGTGGCCAGCAACGGTGGCGAGGCAGAATCGTAATCCCACAAGTCGTGATGCACAAGTTGGAATCCCCAGACGAATTCTCCGGTCTTTCCCCGCAGCGCCACCACGGAATCTGCCCACTTGTCGTCGCCCGTGCGCCGGCCACCGTAATAATCGGGGCTGGCGCTGCCGGTGGGGACAAACACCAGGTCGCGCCCCTGATCCACCACCATGATGGACCACGCGTTCCCGGCGCCGGTGTGCCACGTCTTCCCTGCGCCCGATGCCGCGGAGCCGGAATCATTGGGCGGGAGGGGCTCCCATTTCCAGCGCAGGGCGCCGGTGCGCGCGTCAAAGGCGCGAATCACCCCACTGGGCATATCGACCCGCGAATTGTCGTCAATGGCCGAGCCCACCACGACGACATCATCGATGACCGCCGGCGGAGACGTCATATGATATTGCGCAGGGATGTAACGTGCGACCTCGCGCAGGCTGATTTGTCCGCGGTTACCAAAGTCCCGGCACGGCTCTCCCGTCGCACCGTCCAGGGCGATGAGCCGCGCGTCCAGGGTAGCTTCGAAAATTCGCCGGCGGCAGGGTTGGGCTTTCGCCCGCGCCGGATCAAGCCATGCCGCTACACCGCGATTGATTAGCCCATCGCCGTAGTTTCCCGCGATGTCGATCATCGGGTCGTAGACCCAGCGCTGCTTTCCTGTTTCCGGGTCGAGCGCAAACACCCGATTGAACCCTGAGGTAAGGTACAGCGTTCCATCTACCAGGATCGGGGTTGGTTCCAGGCCGCTGCGCTTCTTGCCGCCGGCGCCGTCGGAAATATCGCCCACATGAAAAGTCCAGGCGACCTTCAGCGTCGCTACATTCTGGCGATTAATCTGCGTCAACGGCGAATACCGCATGCCGCCCGCGTCTCGACCGTAATAGGGCCAGTCGTTACCCGCTTCGCCAGGATGACCAGCCGACTGCGCCCTTGCCGGTGGTGTGGCACCGCAGACCAAGGCAAGAATGCCTGTTAGGAAGAATCGAGCTGGCGTTGACATGAGTCACAATCCCCTGGCTGATTTCGAATGCCGCACTATTTTACGCCCACGACCCGCATTCGCGACACTGTGGATTAAATCTCAATGGAAGCACCCGGAATGATGAGTTGAATCCCGGCATGTGACCTTCGAGCAAGTTGGTGGTGGTATAGCACCCGCCGGGACCCATCGCGAGTGACGCCGCGGCATTTACGAATCGCCCAATTCCCGGATGGCCACACGGAAATTGACCGCCTGGGCGATTGGCTCGTCGCGCGGCTGTAGGTCCGCCGCTTTGCGGCTGGCACACGCCGCTGGCGCAGTCCCCGCATGGCGAGAATCGAAACGCGCCCGCATGGCGATGCGCCAGCTAAAAGCCGCCGAGACTTGGGAGCGTGTCGCTACGGATTCTCCGCCCCTCTGGCGTTCGCGCTGCTGGCTGAAACCACACTTTGCCGAAGGTGCCATGGCCATCTTGGCCATGAAGTCTCGTACGGGCGCACCACGGCCTGCCACCGACGGAGCTGTGAACGAATCTTTCGAAGTGCGAAAACATGTTCTCGCAAAGGCAGCAAGCCGCGAAGATCGCAAAGAAAACAGAGGCAGGAATCAAAAAAGGTTTACGACTGCATCCGAGACGCTCTGGGCAAATGTGCTTTTGGCTCACGAAACTGCCCAATCTTTCGCTTGCCATCTGTCGATCGCCGCTTGGAAGATTCTACTACTTCCGGTAATAAACGCCGCGCCTCATCGCTAGCTCGCCCGCGATAACCCATTTATTTTTAACGACTTTTCGATCGTGGGTGATGGCAGGGAGATTGCCTGTAAGGGTGTCGGGGCATAGGCTCTGCCCGCGGGTGGCGCATACAGGGTCCCGGTTGTATGCGCCGGGTGGTGCCGCGTCTGTGGCACGGTGGCCTTGACGATGGGGAGATGTGAAGTGGCTCCGCAAGGGTCACCGACATGAAGAGCGATGTCGGCGCCACCCAGAAATTTATTGAGCGCTACTCGCTCGGCAGGGGCGGAGACTTTCTCTCGAAGTCGAATTCCGTGGACCTGAGCGCCTGTCTCAACCAGCTTGGCGGGTGTTCGGCGACCGTACGAATCTTCGCCCCTTCCGTTTCGAGCACCAGCCGAGGGTTTCCGAGCGGAGTGTTGTCATACACCCATACGCGATCAAACTCCCGCAACGCGTCGGGAAAATTCGCCAGGCTGGCCCGGTGAGTGGCTCGAATGCGGCCCGGCGAAGCCGCGTGGCCTCCGGCATCGGCCCGCATCGCTATGCGTTCAATGTTGTCCTCCACACGGCCGAGCGCGACGAAGATCATTTCAAGGCTGAAGGCTTCCTCGCGTGCCAGCCGTGCCTGTTGCAGCGTCTTGCGCGTCCGTAGCGTAGTCTCCACCGCAAAGCTCTTTTGGCCACAAATGTGCGCCTCGATGAAAAGCTCGCAATCACGATTAGATTGCGCTCGGATTTCTGGTGGGATGTTTCGGTAGGAGCCGCCGTTCAACTGAGCAGCACGGTCGTCAATATTGAAGTGATCGACTCCCGTTTGGGCAACGGGAAAGACGGAAGATTTACCGCTTCCCGGCGGGCCGGCAACCACGATCATCCGAGGTCGCACTCGGAATCTCCGCGCATGTCGGCGGGAAGGTCTTTACGAATCCGCCGCCCCTGCGCGTCCATAATTCCTTGTTCCTGCAGCCGCCTGACCGCCTCTTGGGCACGCTCTCGCGCCTTGCGTTCCTCTTGCCGCCGGAATTCCTTCACTTCGGCGTCGTCATCCACATCGACATTGGCCCAAGTTAGATCTCGAGTTTTGGTACTCATCGCGCCTCATTGCTGCCAAGCTCAGGTTACACGGTGGGCCAGGGAACGTCAACACGATGTTTGTCCCGCGCATTTTCGACATACAGCGGGTGGCCACCGTCAGCGCCGTCCTGACCATGGCTACACGCCATCGCAAGGAGCAGCTTCTCGAAGCCCGACACGACGACGCGCGAACGAATCCCAAATAGGCAACATCTCTTCCCTCAATTGCCCGAGGCCGTTTGCGGAAATGTGCTTTTGGCTAACGAAGCTGCCCAATTTTTCGGTCGCCATGTGCCCGATGCAGCTTGGAAGATTCTACTACCTCCGGTAATAAACGCCGCGCCTCATCGCTAGTCGCCAGCGATAACCCATTTATTTTTAACGACTTTTTGACCGTGGGTCATGGCAGGGATATTGCCTGTAAGGGCGTCGGGGCTTAGGCTCTGCCCGGGAGGGCAGTATCAAATTACTCGGAGGAGGACAATGATCGCGGATGCCAGATCAAACGCCGTCGCGGTCGGCGGCATCGTCTTACTGACACTCGCCAGCGCGGGATGCATTGCCACGCGGCAATATGTTCGAACGCAGGCGGTGGCGCCACTGCAAGCCAACATCAAGACTGTGGACCAGAAGGTGGACACAAAAACCCAGGAACTTGATCAACATATCAGTGACGTTGATCGACACGCGGAGCAGGGCTACTCAGAAGCCAGTGCCAAGGCGGACACAGCCAATCAAAACGCCCAGAAGGCCGGCCAGGCTGCGGAAGGTGCACAGCAGACTGCTACCCAGGGCGTCAGCATCGCCACGCAGGATAAACACGAAATCGACAACATCGACAACTATCAACCGGTTAAAACAGAGGATGTGTTATTTGGTTTCAACCGTTACAACTTGACTCCCGATGACCAGCAGCAGCTCGATGCTTTGAGCCAGTCCGTGAGTTCGATGAAGCACTACGCGATTGAGGTGGAGGGCTTCACGGATTCGACGGGACCCAAACAATACAACCTGGAACTGAGCCAGCGTCGTGCGGACTCGGTAGTGCGTTACTTGACGGAGAACGGTCATGTACCCCTGATCAAGATTCATCTGATTGGCTTGGGCGAAGACGAACCGGCCGCGGACAATCAGACAATGGACGGCCGCAAACAAAACCGGCGCGTGCAAGTCCGCATCATGGCTCCTGACCTGGGAGAGAGTACTCAGGCGGCAGGAGAGTCCGGACCGACTGGTGCGAACGCAGCGCCGGTCGCGCAATCGCAATAGGTGGCCCGAATTCGGGACGACCGCTGGTAATCGCGCCGACTTGCGAGCAGGCGGGTGGTGGCAACGCTCACGGATCGACCTGCGGTTCGTGAGCGTCCAGCGGTATCAATGGCTGCCGATGTTGTCACCCGGGCGGGCAATCAATGAATAGAGCACGGGCAAAAGCACAACGCTCAGGAGCAGGTCGGCCGTAAGTCCGCCAACAATGACGATGGCGAAGGGTCGCTGCGAATCCGAGCCGATATCGTGGGAGAGCGCGGCCGGAAGAAGTCCCAAAGTGGCTACCAGCATCACCATCAGCGTCGGGCGCAGGCTGCGGACGGCCCCTTCCACCACCGCTTTGGGGATGTCAGGCTCCGTCAGCCGTGCCTGATTGATGTACTGAATCATGATCAGCCCGACCTGTACCGAAACTCCAAACAGCGCCAGCATGCCGATGCCCGAGGAAACGCTGAAGTGCGTTCCCGTGGCCAGCAGCGCCAGCAGGCCGCCGATGGGGGCCGTAGCCAGCGTGGCCATAATCAGCAGCGACCAGTTGAATGAATCGAACGCGGTGTAGAGCAGCAAGACGATGAGCAGGACGGTGATGGGAACGATGAGCGCCAGCCGCGCGTTGGCGCGTTGCTGGCTGGCATATTCGCCCGCCCACTCGAAGTTGTAGCCGGTGGGCAGCTTCACCTGCGCGTTGACGGCATGAATGGCATCCCGCACCGTGCTGCCCAAATCCCGCCCGCGCACGCTGTACTTGATGGCAATGTAGCGGGAATTCTCCTCGCGATAAATCATCGAGGCGCCGTCTTCAAGCTTGATGTCGCAGACCTGCGCCAGGGAGACACGTTCGCCGGAAGGCGTGAGGATGCGAATATTGGCGATGTCATCCTCGGTGGTGCGGTAAGGCTCCTGGTAACGTACCACCAGATCGTAATGCGCCTCGCCAATCAACACCTGGCTGACCGCTTTCCCCCCCACTGCCGTCTCAATAGCGTCCTGAATGTCGGCCACGTTGATGCCGTAGCGATCGGCCTTGGCGCGATCGACAATCAAGTTCAAGTTAGGCTGGCCGAGGACGCGGAAGACTCCCCAGGTCGGCGATGCCCGGAATGGGCCGCATGACGTTGACCACGTGGTCAGCCGCGTTCTCCAGAACCTTTAAATCGTCCCCAATGATCTTGACGCTAAGTTCGCCCTTCACTCCACTCACCGCTTCTTCCATGTTGTCGGAAATGGGCTGGGAGAAGTTCCAGTCCACGCCGGGGATTTTCTCCACGGCGTCGTCCAGGGAGGCAACCAGCAGTTCCTTGTTTTCATGGAACTTCGGCCGCCAATGGTTGTGCGGCTTCAAGTCAATGAAGTATTCGGTGTTGAAGAAGCCCGTGGCGTCGGTTCCATCGTCCGGCCGCCCCACCTGCGATACCACCTTGGTGACCTCGGGAAACTGGGAGAAAGCCAGGCGAGCCTGATTCATAACGCGAATTCCCTCGCTCGGACCGGTGCTCGGCGCCAACGTGCCCCGTGCCCAGATGGCGCCCTCGTCAAGGTGAGGAAGAAACTCCGAACCGATCAACCCGCTCGCGACCAGGACAAAGGTTGCCGCCACCACCGCCACGCCGCCGCTGAGGGTCAGCGCGCGGTGGCGCAGTGTCCACTCGACGGTTCCTCGATAGACCCGCGTGACGAGTTCCAGGACCGGGTTGTGCCACTCGTGAGTGTGTCCACGAAAGAAGTAGCTGGCTAGTACCGGCGCCAACAGGATGGCAAAAAGTATCGCGCCCAGCAGGGCAAAAGCCACAGTCCAGGCCATGGGATGGAACAGCCGGCCTTCCACGTGTTCCAAGGTGAAAATCGGCAGATAGGCGGTGATGATAATGGCAATGGCGTAAAAGACGGGCTGTTGGACTTCATGGGCGGCCTCGCGGATGGTCTCGGTTAGATTCTTTCCGTCCGGACGCGGCGCGCTGAGGTGACGGAAGATGTTTTCCACCATGACCACCGAGCCGTCGACGACCATGCCGAAATCGAGCGCTCCCAGCGAAAGCAGGTTCGCCGGGATGTGACGAAGATCGAGAAGAATCGAGGCGAACAGCAGCGAGAAGGGAATCGTCAGCGCCACGATGAAGGCGCTGCGGAAGTTGCCGAGGAACAGGAAGAGAACCACCACCACGAGCGTGATACCCATACCCAGGTTATGCAAAACCGTCCGGGTGGTGTTGTGAACCAGGTCGCTGCGGTCAAGGTAGGGAACGATTTTCACGCCGGGCGGCAGGACGTATTGGTTCACGTAGTCGATCTTCTGATGCAGGGCGGCCAGAACCTTTTCGGCGTCCGCACCTTTGCGCAACAGGACGATGCCCTCCACCACATCCTCGTCGTCGATCAAGGCGCCATCCACGCGGCGCACGGCCTTGCCGAGTTTCCCGAGACGAATCTTGGCGCCTTGTGTCACCGTGGCAATGTCGCGGACGCGCACGGGAGTGCCATTCTGCGCCTTCAGCACGGTGGCGCCGACGTCATCCACCGTTTGCATCAGGCCGACGACACGCACGTTGAAGGCTTGCTGCCCGCGCTCCACAAAGCTGCCGCCGGCATTCACGTTGTTGGCTGCCAGCGCCTGCTCCACCTGGCCGATGCTCAGGCCATAGCCGATCAACTTGTTGGGATCCACCTGCACCTGGTATTCGCGCGTGGCGCCGCCGAAGATGTCCACGTCGGCGATGTCGGGGACCGATTTCAACTGCTTGAGCACCACCCAATCCTGGAGTGACTTCAACGTCATGATGTCGTAGCGCGGGTCCGTGCTTTGCAGCGTGTAGAAATAGATTTGCCCCACGGGACTGTAATCGGGTCCGATCTGCGGATTGAGATTGGCAGGCAGGCTTACCAGGGAAAGACGCTCCAGCACACTTTGCCGATTTTCAAAGTCATCGGAATCATCGTCGAAGATCATCGTCACGGAGGAGATTCCGAACAACGACACCGAGCGCAGATGGGCAAGGTGGGGCAGGCCGTTCATCTGCAATTCAATGGGCACCGTGACCTGGCGCTCCACCTCTTCCGCGGCGCGTCCCGGCCATTGGGTGATGACGTTGACGTAATTATCGGCGACGTCCGGATAGGCCTCAACGGGCAACCGGTGAAACGAAATCACTCCCCACACCAACAGCCCGATGCCCAGGAGCAGGACCAGGAGCTTCTCCCGCAGCGCGAAATCAACAAGGTAGCGAATCATGAGCTATTCCATGCCCGCGGCAGTGGAGAATTGCAGGGCGTTGGCCACCACTTTCTGGCCTGACGCCACCCCGCTTTGAATAACTTGATAGTTGTCACCGGTTGCGCCCGTCTGCACTTCCACCTGGCGAAACCGTTCGCCCCCCAGCGGCACAAACACCCAGTCCTTATCGTGCAAACGAATGACGGCGGTGGTGGGAACGGTGGGCCGCATTTGTTCCGTTCGCGAGCGGAAGGTTGCCGTGGCAAACATCCCGGCGCGCATCTGGCCGTTGGGGTTGGAAAGCTCCAGCCGCACTTTCGCCGAACGCGTCGCCGGATCAAGCACCGTACTGATGTTACCTACGCGTCCGGTGAAAGTGCGCTCGGGAATGGCGGTCAGCCTGACCTCACCCGTGTCACCCAGATGCACTCGGTCGAGATCGTTCTCGTACACATCACAGAGCAACCAGACGGTGGAGAGGTCGGCGATGGTGAAGAGATTCGGCGAGTTATCCAGGGAGCGTACACCAGTGCCGCCCGTGACGTTTTGCTCGACGATCGATCCCGAGATCGGTGCGCGAATGGAGATCAGCGGAGAGGGATTGGCGGGGTCAGCGCCCAACACACTCAGGCGCTGTTTGGCGGTCGCCACGTCCACCTGCGCCTTGCGTGCGACATCTTCCGCCGCCTCCAGATCCTGGTGGGCGACCGCACCTTTATCGTAAAGGTCCCGCGATCGCGCCAGTTGCTGCTGAGCAAAGATTTCATCCGCTTGAAACTTCTGGTAATCGGAAAAAGCCTGCGCGACGTCCGTACTATCGATGACCAGCAGGACCTGTCCCTTCCGGACTTCATCGCCCAGCTTGACCCGGATATCGACCGCCCGGCCGCCGGCCAGCGAAAGCACCGGAACCGCGCGGTTCACGTCGGGCGCCACGACACCGGTGACGTGCAGCTCGTCAACCATCGGCCGGTCTTCCACCGTGGCCAGGGCGAATTGTTCGGGATGATCGACGTGCACCACGCCTTCGCCGTGAATCTCCACGACCTTTGCTTCACTCGGGCTCTCTGCCTCTGTACTGTCCTGATGTCTGCAAGCGGGGAGAAACGAAACAACAAAGACCAAGGCAATACCGCACATGAATGCCTTCGAGGGTGGTCGATTCAACATGAGATTAACTCCGCGAGAACATCCGGCGTGCCGTCTTCAAATCCAGTGCGCCTTGGCTGCCTCGCTCGCACCGCACGCCCAGGGCCCCAACCCCCGGGAACTCGCCTGAGCGTATGAATGCCGGTGAATGAAACTGGGGGACTGGCTGGCAGCGTGATGCTCCGCTCCTAGAGATCCTTGGGGTCAAGGTTGATGCCGGCCGGTTCACCCCACCGGGCATCATGATGGCTGAAAGGAATTCGCTATGGGAGGAGTGGTGGTGAGCGCCCCAGGTGCACGGAAGAGAGAGTCAAGTCGAAAGGCTGCACTTCCAACACTACGACAAGGCCGGCAACGGAACTTAGGCTGGCAATCGAATTGGCCACGCAAGTTGCCGCCAGGAATGGCGATCCATCCGCATGGAGGTACCCGCGTTCCAGATGTCGGGCTTTAATCACCGAGCGCGACGAATCCTCGATGGGGTACTGCTCCGCGTGAAGATCGTCCGTCAAGGAAATCACCGGAAAGAGGAGCAATACGGCACAGGCAAGCGCCAGGACGGCCGGACTGTTGATGCCGCCGTGACCTTTCGGCAAGGCCCTTTGCCTCCCCGGGCGCCAGCAGGCAAAGGCGCCAATCGCCACCAGCAACCAGGTTGTGTTCAGCAAAACTTCCATGACGCGGATCGAGCCCGTACTGCACAGCGGCGAGATCTATCTCCAACTCCCAGCAGACGCTAACATCGCTGGTATTCTATCACCTTTTTCGAGCACGGTTATTTCCGGACGTTAGTCGTCGTGTGGATGATCAACTCGGCGAAGAGGTTGCCATACCGGGAGGCGGACGAACACAAACTTGTTTGGAGAAGCCAGCTAGGCGTGATAATCTGGCAATTTAGTATGACAGGGCTTCGGCAACAAAACTGAACAAACGTGACCTTGACGGGAGGCAGTGTGAAACGCAGAGACTTCCTGAAGAAAACAGCCTTGGGTGTGGGCGGAGCTTGGATAGGGTCAAAGGAATTGGCCGGGCTGGCAGCGCCGCCCACCATGCGGTTCAGCGGGTCGGATATCGTCGTGCTGGGGAAAACGGGAATCCACACCAGCCGCCTCGCCTGCGGTACTGGCACCGTCGGCGTCAGCCATCATTCGCACCAGACGGCCTTGGGAGTCCAGGGGCTCGGCGACCTCCTGTGGCGGGGCTACGACCACGGTCTGAGGTTTTATGACGCCGCCGATCAATATGGTTCGCACCCGCATGTGGCTGAGGCGCTCAAGCATGTTCCGCGGGAGAAGGTCGTGATTTTGACCAAATCCGTTGCCCGCGACCCGGATAAGATGCGCGCGGACATCGACCGTTTCCGCCGGGAATTGAACACGGACTACATCGACATCCTGCTGATGCATGGCATGACGGAAGACCACTGGACCGAGCGTTTTCGGCCCGTCCGGGACGTCATCTCGGAGGCGAAAGAGAAGGGCATCATTCGCGCCCACGGCTGTTCCTGCCATAAACTCGAGGCGCTCAGCGAGGCCACCCAATCGCCTTGGGTGGAAGTCATCCTCTCGCGGATCAATCCCATTGGCGTGGCCATGGATGCTGATCCCGATACCGTCAAAGCCGTCCTGGCTCAAGGCCGCGCCAACGGGAAGGGCATTGTCGGCATGAAGATTTTGGGTCAGGGCGCCATGCGGGCCCGCCAAGATGAGGCACTGCACTTCGCCCTGAATCTCGGCATCCTGGACGCCATGACCATCGGCGCGGAGAGCGCCGCCGAGCAGGATGACCTGCGCCGCCGGATTGCCGCAGTGAACGCGTGATGCCCGGGGCTGCTTTTCCATTTGATCGTACTCCGGCGCAGCGGCGTGCGCCAATTAGGGGCAGGTTGAAATCGCCACTGGAGTTTCAGCGTTTAACGAAGGTTTTCGTTGCCGTTCGCGGCAATCGTAGTGCCGATGCACACTCGTCGGTAATGTTATCCTGAGCCTGGCTTTTCAAGGTGAAGGACCCCGGGATTTCTCCTGCCCAGGTTCGCAACGCAAAATCGGCGTGACAAAGTGAAATGGGCGGCCCGCCGCTGCGCTTCCTACGTATACATGAAACACGGGTCCTTCGCCTTGAAAAGCCAGACTCAGGATGACAGTTAGGTTCGTTTGTGGCGCAAATTGAAAGACGGTGGCCATTTCTCAGAAAGCAGTGTGTCCGCGTTCCCTGGCTTCGAAATGGAGAAACTCCAGGGGCGCGTTTAAGTCGCCCCAGAACTAGCGGCGAGTTTACCTCGCCACCGGGCGGCGTCGAGTCCGCCGGCCGGAGCAGAGTGAAGCCCGGCGACACTGGCGCATAGCTTCGCTATGCGCCAGC
>CAVRBF010000070.1:0-16664 GCA_963719115.1 uncultured Acidobacteriota bacterium
CCGTCGGTTGGTGCGCTGCACGTGCGCCACAAGTTTCGTTTAGAACAGTGGGGTTACCCCGCGTTCAACCACCGCCTTCGCCGCGATCGTGATCTTGGTCGCGCCGCTGGGCGTGGAGAAGACCCATCCTCCTACGGAAACATAATCGTTGATGGACAGGCCGGAAATCCCGGTAACATTCGTGAAGGTTGTTGCCGCAGTGGTTTGGATCGTAAGAATCAGCGGAACCCCATAGTTGGGAGCGCCAGCCGCCGTGGCCGCCGGAGGAACGAAGCAGATGGGCAACGTGGCAAGAGTGAAGCTCAATGCGCTGGCATTGGTTCCGGCCACCGTGCCGGTGATCTGGCTCGGCTCCAGGGTAATGCTGCTGGCGGTGAAGAGAACATCAGGCGGGCCGACGGGTCCAGGAGTGGTGGTCGTGTTGTTTCCTGAACCGCTCATGGGCGGAACCGTACCCAGTACCACCGCTAGTACTTGCTGACCAACCTGCAAATCGGAGGCGCTGGCAAAGGTCAAACCCGACGGAAGGGCGAAGCCGCCCGAGTTGATCGCGAACGTCACTCCCGCGCTCGGCACCGTAACGCTGGCGTGACGGCCGACAGGAAGCACCGCCGCGGCCGCCGTCATCGGCTGCTGTTGAATGATCAGATCCATAATGGTGTTGCCGCCGGACGTGCTCAAGCCAATGATGTTGCCCATTACGGTCTGTTGCGTCGGGAGTTGGATGAAGTTGACGGCCGTCGCCAACAGCGTTCCGTCCGATTGCAATGTGACCGTCACTTGCACCGCCTGTCCTTGGGCAAGGCAAGAGAAGCCTTCAGCGGTGCAAGCACTGCTGGGGAAGCCGCTGTACGTCGTGCTGCTGTTCACGTCGATGGTGAAAGTTCGGCCCTCGAGCGTTTGAAGGGTGAACTGATTGGTTCCCGTGCCTTGGACGGTTCCATTGAATTTCCCCACCGAAGGAATCGGACCACCCGGCTGCGGGGGCTTCACTTCTTCCACGGTCACGCCATTCGTCGCTCCCAGATTGAGGCTCAGATCCGATTGGATGACAGTGTCCAAATGGATATCAAGTTTGAACGCCAAGGGAGAGTTGGCCGACAGAGTTACCGGGAAGGGCGAAGAAGAGAACGTCATCGTCAACGGACCGGGCGTGGTGGGGGTGATGTTGCAAACCTTGCCTGCCGCGCACGTGGAACTGATCGCGGTGTCCGAGGCATTGTAGATCGTAAGCTGGGGATTGGCGAAAGTCAGGCTCAGGCTGTTGTACGTTCCCGCCGTCACGTTCTGGCTGCCCAGAAAGGCCGTGTCCGTTTGAAGCTGCGACACGTTGACAGGAATGGGGTTCGTGCTGCTCAACAGTGAGACGCTACCCCCTGACGAGTTCGCCAGCGTGGCGCCCGTGATGCTGAGTTGGAAGAAGAGTACCGTGACGCCGGCGGGCGGAGTGTCCGTAACCGTCATTCCGACCGGCGCGGAACTGAACTGCGGCGGCGGGACAAACGGCCCCCCCGAAGATTGACTGCCGCATCCAGAAAGGAAAAGAAATAATCCTGCGAGGGAAAGAAACAATATCGCTTTGCGCATCGTGGCCTCCAAGGGAACGGTCGGGGGTTGCCCTCCGTTCAAGCAACTTGTAGTGTTCAATTCTGCAACCGGGAAATTGCTGCCACAGGTTTAGCGGCGTTCCACGGAAGGTCGCTTGTGCCACCGGCGCGGCTCGCAATCGCCCGACCTTCCTCTTTGTCCAGCTTCCACAAAAACGCCAGCACGTCTTCTACCAAACCCTCATCCTGTCTAAATTCATGAAAAAAATAAACTTTTCGTCATGGCCGGCTCTCGCTTGTGACCTGCGGACTAACCAGGATTTACCAACCTGGTAAATTTTGGTCACCGTTCCGGCGGAGAGTGAGGACTTGGAGCGTCGATACGGCGGCAGGGTCCAAGTCAACACTTCTCTGGAGAATATAAACGCAAAACTAAAGAGATAGTTGTCCGCATGGCGCGCTTTTACAAAAATTTTACAGAACGCAGAGGCAAAACGTCGTGCGTTCGGGTGTGGGAGCGCCCCGCTTAAAGCGGCGGTCTAACAGGCTGCGGCTCATTTCGTCATTGATGTAGCGGCGACCTTACGTGGGCATAACGCCCATCATTGCAACGCAGAAATGGCGGGATAAACCCGCCACACGCTTTCCGCACCATCTCTAGCCTGGCCCCGGTTGTAGCGTCGATCTCCGATCGACGCGCGGCGGTCGGAAACCGCCGCTACAGTGGTGCCACAACTTGTGTGATCTGCAGCCCACTAAGCTAAAAGAGCGGCGTCGGACCTGGCCGGTTGACGACGGTTTCCGCGGCGAAGACGCCAAGCGGGGCGCAGCCACCCGATCCGATGCAGAATTGCGGGACCGCGCCATAGGGGAACAGCCAGCCCTTTATCGAAACGACGTCGCCTGCCGCTAACCCGGACATAGTGTCAGGATTGAGGTTGGTGAAAGTGGTCGCTGATGTCGTTTGGACGGTCAAGTTAATTGCCGCCGGAGTGGGCGCAGCGGCTGCCGTGGCGGCAGGTGGCACAAAATAATTTGGATACGTGGCGATGACAAAGTTCAGGTCGCTCACATCAATCGGAAACGCACTGTTCACCGTGCCAGTGATCTGACCGGGCTCAAGCGTAATGCTGCTGGCCGTGAAGGTAATGGCCGCCGGACTGCCGATGGGTGCGGAACTGGGAGGACTACTCGGCGACGTGATTGACCCGGACACGACGACCACCGAGACCTCCTGCCCGACCATGAGATTGGACGCGCTGTTAAACGTCAGCCCACCGGGGAGGGTGAAGTTACCGGAGTCAATGGCGTACGTGACGCCCGTCGTAGGGACAGTCACCGTGACGCGATTCCCAATTGGCAGAGTGTTCGCCTCGGCCCGGTTGGTTACGAGAGGAGGCAGCGGCTGAGCCTGCTGCAAAACCAGATCCATCATCGTGTTGCCGCCCGAAGCGCTGAGCTGGATGATGTTGCCCTGGACCACCATTTGCCCGGCGGGCGACACATAGGTGATGGCGGAGGCGAGCAAGTTTCCGTTGGGCGAAAGGGTCGGCGTCACCTCAATGACCTCACTCTGGACCAAGCACGTCGAGTTGGCAGTCGAACACACGGAACTGGGGTAATTGTAGGTGGTGCTGCTGGTAAGGCCGACGCCTGCGTTCCTGCCGTCAAGCGTTTGCAAATCGAGTTCCGCAACAATTTGATCCGGGTTGGGAACGACGGAATACGGCGTCAGACCTTCAAACGTCCCGGTCAAACCGCCAAGGCCGGGGAGAGGTGTTCCAGACGGGGGCGATGGCAACTGCTCCAGCGTTACGCCGTTCGCGACACCGAGATTCACGGAAAGGTCCGACTGGATGACCGCATTCAAGTGGATGTCGAGCTTGAGGCCCAGGGGCGTGCTCGCCGCCAGCGTGATCGGGAAAGGCGCCGAAGATAAGGACACCGTCAGATTGCTTGCGGTGGGCGTAAGCTCGCACACGCTGTCATTTGCGCAAGAGCCGATGGCAGTGCCCGAGCCGTTATAGATGGTGAGCTGCGAGTTCGGCGAGAACGTCACGCTCATACCGGTGTACGTTCCAGCCGGGAGACTCGCGCTGCCAAGGAAGGCCGAATCGGTCTGGAGTTGCGTGACGTTGACCGGGATTGAGGTGCTGGCGGGCAGAAGTGAGACGCCCGACCCGGATTGTGAAACCAGCGTGGCTCCGGTAATGCCGACTTGAAAAAATAGAACCGTCACTCCACTCGGGGGCGTGTCCGTCACTGTCAGGCTGACTGGTGCGGTTAAGATCGCGGGTGGACCACCGCAGACGCCGCCGGGGCACGCGTATCCACCTTGATTGCCGCAACTCGTCAGGCTGAGTAGGATTGCAAGCGTGGAAAGAAGTAGTGCTGCTCTGCGCATCGTGGCCTCCTCGGAGGTGGATGAGGGTTGGCCTTGCGGGAACCCGTTGGGTTATTGGGATCGCGTCGTCCGAGCCTTTGCTGCGTGCTCATGCTTGGGCTCGTTTCGGCGATCTCGAAGGCACCAGACAAAATGTATCAATACCGATCTTGATTACAGTTCGAGATTATACGCTCTTCCTGCGTGTTCAGAACTCGGATTAGCGAGCAAGGTTGCCCCCGTTAACGTAATTTAACAAGCCTGGATGATCTGAACTGCGCACCGCCGCGTCATCGGGTTCGAGCTTTCGATACGTAAAGTCCCGTGATACGATGCCCGCGCAGCGGCGGAGGCTCAACATGAAAAAATTGTGTCTAACGGCAGGTATTTTGGTGATGCTTGCGGGATTCGCGTGGGCGGGGGACGAATATCCCTTGACTCCCGATTCCGAGCGCCAGTCCGGCGTGCCTCAGGGCACGGTGACCAAATACACCTGGGCCAGCAAAATCTTTCCCGGCACCGTTCGCGACTACTGGGTTTATGTGCCCGCCCAATACACGCCGGACAAACCTGCCTGTGTGATGGTGTTTGAGGATGGCACGAGCTATGTGAAGGAATCGGGCCGGGCGCGCGTTCCCATCGTGTTTGACAACCTGATCGCCAAGCACGATATGCCGGTGACGATCGCTATACTCATCGATCCCGGCGTGTTGAAAGCCCCCGCGCCGGGCCAGACCGACCGGCTGAACCGCAGCTACGAATACGATGCCTTGAGCGATCGCTACACGCGCTTTCTGCTGGAGGAGATCCTGCCCGAGGTGGCAAAGCAGTACAAACTTTCCACCGATCCCAACGACCGGGCGATTTCCGGCGGCAGTTCGGGTGGCATCTGTTCCTTCAACGTGGCCTGGATGCATCCGGAGGCCTTTCACCGCGTGCTGAGTTTTATTGGCAGCTTCACCGACCTGCGCGGCGGCGACATTTATCCGGCGCTGATCCGCAAAACCGAGCCCAAACCGATCCGCGTGTTCCTTCAGGACGGCAACCACGACCTGAACAACTTCGCCGGCGACTGGTGGCTGGCCAATCAAGCCATGAACTCGGCGCTGAACTATGCCGGATACGACGTGAAGTTTGTCACGGGCGACAAGGACCATGACATGATCCAGGGCGGCGCGATTCTGCCCGACGCCCTGCGCTGGCTCTGGCGTGATTACCCCAAGCCCATCGCCAAGCCGGTAATGGATCACCTCGGCGACCGCCAGACGGGTTACATCGACGTGGGGAAGGGTTGGGAAAAGGTGGTGACGCTGCCGGGCAATCCGCGCAGCAGTGTCCCCAACTCGTTATTGTTGCTCAATGGAAGGTTACGGGACGCCCGCGGAATTGCTGTTGACGAGCAGGGTGACGTGTTCACTGCGGACGCGCCGGGCAAGACCATCTACCGCATCGATGCGGATGGTCGGGTTTCCACATTTGTGAAGGATGCGAACGAAGCGCGCGGACTGGCTTTCGGGCCGGGCAGCCTGTTATACGCTTGCGACGCGGGCGGCATTGTTCGATTTTCGCCAGATGGGAGTAAGCCGACGCGAACGGAGAATACCGAATGTCAGGACATCGCGGTGACCAGCCAGGGCGAAGTGATCCACACGACCCTCGCGGGAGTCGAGACGCACAACCAACTCCAGTTGAATCAATACGGTCCGGGCGACACCTGGGGACTTCGCGCCTTGGTGCCGAACGGCATGACATTGTCACCCGACCAAACCTTCCTCTACGCTGGTGATCCCAACAGCAAGTGGGTGTGGTCGTACCAGTTGCGCGCAGACGGCTCCCTTGGCGGCGGCGAGCCGTTCTTTCGCCTGGAAACCACCGACGAAGCCTCTGCGAGCGGCGCGGCCGGCATGGCCGTCGACAGCAAGGGGTTGCTGTACGTCGCCACGCTTCTGGGAGTGCAGGTTTGCGATGCGCAGGGAAGAGTGATCGCCATATTCAATCGGCCGGAGCAGGCTGACCCATTGCTGGGCCCGATTTCCGGCGTCGCCTTCGGGGGGGCGGACCACCATTACCTCTATGCCGTGATCGGCAATGAGATCTACCGCCGGCACCTGGTGCCGAAGACGACCACGCCGTAACCTTGGCAAGCCCCTCGCCCCGCGACGGTTTTGTACAGGACTGCCCGCACGGGCAGGAGAACGTGTGAAAAAATAAACAATCTCACGCAAAGGCGCAAAAGCGCAAAGACGCGCAACGATAACCGCCTTGTTTTCTTTGCGGGCTTGGCGTCTTTGCGCCTTTGCGTGAAATGCTTTTGCTTTCTCCCGATTTTTTCACAGGTTCGGATGCCCGTGGTACGAGTTTGGCTGCGGCACTGCCGCGCTGTGGTACAATCCCGCGCGAATTCTGACGGCGATTTTCGCGTCCACCCACCATGCGGGCATCGCTCGTGCGAAGGGGTCCGTTCGAACTGCCCCTACGATGCACCCAGGAGGCCTTTTACTTGAATAGTCGACAGAGGGTTAAGTGCGCCATTAATTTCACTCATCCCGATCGTGTTCCCATCTCTCATGCGGTCCTTCCCGCCGCACAGATTAAGTACGGCAAGGCGTTGGACGAAATCCTGACCGAGTTTCGCGAGGACTTCGGCTGGGATTACATGCAGGACTTGCCGCGGGAGGATTTCCCTGCGGTTTATAAGCAAGGCAGAAACATTGACGATTTTGGCACGGTGTGGTTTTCCGAATGGCGGGGAGTGTGCGGCATCCCCGTCGAGTGGCCCCTCAGCGATTGGGCTCGTTACGACAGCTTTAAATGGCCGGACGATTTTACCGCCGGGCCGCCATCCGGCCGGCTTTACAGCGGCCACATGATGGGCTTCGACGATCGGTGGTATGCACGCGGGGCGTGGATTACCTACTTCGAGCAGCTCCAGCAGTTGCGCGGCATGGAAAACTTCATGATGGACATCGCCACGGAATCCAAAGAGTTCTATCGTCTGCTCGACGACCTTTTGCATTTCCACCTGCGGTGGATCGACAAGTGGACCAGCCTGGAATACGACGGGCTGCACTTTGCCGACGACTGGGGCAGCCAAACGACGCTGATCATCAAGCCGGAAACGTGGCGGCGAATCTTCAAGCCGCGCTACGCGGAAATGTTCAAGCGCGTCCGCGACAAGGGCATGGACGTGTGGTACCACACCGACGGCCAGGTGCGCGAAATCTTCGGCGATCTGATCGAAATCGGCGTGCAGGTGATCAATTGCCAGGTTCCGGTGGTGGGGCACGAATGGATTGCCCGAAATGTTCGCGGGCGCGTGGCCATTCGCACTGATATCGACCGCCAGCGCATCATGCCTTTTGGCTCGATCGCAGAGGTGAAGGAAGAGGTTCATCGAACCTTTGAGGCGTGCGGGTCGTCGCAGGGCGGCATCGTGGCCTGCGGCGAAGTCGGGCCCGATTTGCCGCTGGAAAATATTCGCGCCATGTACGAGGCGTTCCGGGAGTATGGGACGTACGCCTAATACTCGTCACCGCGGAGGCACATGGGCGGGGGGTAAAGAGCAAGTCAAAAGGCAAAGCGCAAAAGTCAAAATGCAAACCTGACCGGCGGCGAGTCTTGATACCTTTGCCTTTTGCGATTTGCGTTTTGCCTTTTGACTTGCTTCTTGCCCTACTCCGATGCGTCTCTGCAATGACGAAGTTACCGAGAAAATCATGAACCAACGGGAAAGGGTCCTGGCGGTATTGAACGGGCAGAAGCCGGACCGCGTGCCGTGGTTTGGCGATTTGGATTATTGGGCGACGGCACTGATCGGGCGGGGCCAAAAGCCGCAGGACTTCAAGCGGAGTGACGCTTACCTGGACTGGCACCGTGACCTGGGAGTGGGTTTCTACCTGCAAGGCTATTTTCCCTTTCCGCGCCATCACCGAGCATTGCCGGGTGCGGGAATGTGAACGGAAGGAAACCTGCGGCGCCGCCAAATCGAGACGCCCTGCGGAACCTTGAGCGAAACCTGGACGTGGCTCCCCGAATCGTTTGCCGAAGCTCCCACCGAGCACCTGGTGAAGTCGGCGGCCGACTTGCGCGCTTACCGTTATTTCCACGAAAACACGCGCTACGAGCCGGACTACGGCTTTGCCGAGCGGCGGCGCGCGCAGGTGGGTGACATGGGGGTGGTGCTCTGCTATCTGCCCAAGAGCCCGCTGATGCAGTTGATTGCCCTGGACGCGGGGGTTACTGCGGTTTTCGAAATCTTCACCGATGCGGGGGAGGAATTCCGCAAGACCATGGAAGTGGTGCGGCGCTCGCACGATGCGGCGGCCGGCATCGCGGTGGAGAGTCCCGCCGAAGTGCTGATGATCCCGGAGAACCTCTCCTCCGAGTGCGTGGGCAAGACCTTTTACGAAATGTTCATGCGCGATTATGAAGAGACTTGGGCGCGGCGCATTCGCGAGGCAGGGAAGTATTCGTGCATTCACCTGGATGGAACCATGAAGGGTCTACTGCGCGAGACGTGCTCCACCAGCCTGACGTTTATCGAGGCGCTCACTCCCGCGCCCGCCGGCGATTTGGAAATCGAGAAGTGGGCGGAGTGGAGCGGCAACTCGCGCACCATCCTCTGGGGCGGCATGCCGGGAGTGTTCTTTACGGAACTGGTGAGTGACGAGGAATTTGACGCGCACGTTCGCCGCGTGCTGGAGGTCATGCGCTCCGAACCGCGCTACGTGCTGGGCGTGGCTGACCAGGTTCCCCCCGACGGCCTGGAGCGCCGCGTCGCGCGCGGCTGTACGGAGCGTACTCTCATGAAGTTCCGATGGCATTAACCGCAGAGGCACAGAGACACTGAGATCAGGACAGTGACAGGCCGGCCTTGCCCTGTTACTGCGCTGCGCCCAGCTCGTGAGCAGCCCCTACTTCACAAATCGAATCACGCCAAACGACCACGGCGCGTGGAACGAGTCATTGTCATTGTGCACCAGGCTCCAGGATAGAAAGCGCCGTTGGGCATCATCGCCAAGGCCGTCGCAGCGAAAGAAATTGATGCGCCACTCGGCACCGGCCGCGAGCGGCTTAGTTCTCATTCATCGCGGCCACCGGAATGCGCCACTCGCTGGTCCAAATGTGATTCTTCTCGTCCACGTGGGTGGCGTGCTCGAAAGCCGGAATTCCATTTCGGATCGTCGAAGCGATTTTACCGTCGCAACGTTGATATCCAGATCAATCCAAAGGTTATTGGGTGCGACTTCAAACTCGTAGTAGTGCCGCATGTGCTCAGGCTGGGGATTCAGGAATATCTCCACAACATCGCGGTCCCAGAGTTCCCAGAAATCCTTGCTGGTGTCCTTGCTGTCGTACAGATTCAGAGCGGTATATTTGCACCGGAAGGCGAAATAGACGTAGCCGGGCGTCCATAGCGTAGCGATGTGAGTGGCCGATTGCGGGAAGGTGACGGGCTTGAAGGCATCGTGAACAACTTCGGTCCACACGGCGCCGCGCCAGGCCGCCTTGTTCAGATCACCGTCCGGAACAAAATCCGATGCCGCACGTTTCGAATCAAGGTGCGAGTTGCTGACATAGGTTGTCTGTTGCGCCCAGGTGTGATCCGCGGCCTGTGCCATTCCATGACCTCCATAAACCCAAGCGAGAAGCAATAAAACGGCCGCCCGCCAGATGATGCGAGACATCGCCTGCCTCCGTAAAGTTTGTATTCTCGACAAAACGCATGGCGAGAACATATCACCGGTGATGCAACTGGCAAGGAAAATCTCGCTTCCCCTCCTGTGACTAATTCAACGGCGAGCAGGCATCTCCTGTCTGCTTGGCCCGGTTGGCGTGAACCAGGATGACAGAGCTATCTCCACGGCGAGTAGGGGTCAATCCTACGGGGAAAAGGGCGCCCGACTGAATGTGGCAAGTCGTTCAAGGCTATCTCCTCGAAATCACCGGGCGAAGCGAAAGGACGAGTATCATTGCGATACCCGCCCTGATCCAGTGCCGCCTGTATCCTTCGACCGGGTCCAGAAATCCCAGACATCCACAATCTGCTTTTCCGGCGGGAAGGCCAGTGACTTGTAAACGGAGTGGGGAGCGCCTAGGATGATGATGTCGGCGCGTGCCAGAGCATCGTCTAGGGGGACCAGCGTGGGATCCTGCACATAAGGATCGGTGCAGAGCACTTCGCGCGCCTCGACCTCCAAGAGCTTGCGCAGTTTATACAGAGACTGTCTCGCACGTCGTCGGAATCGCCCTTGAAGGCCATGCCAAGGATTGCTACGCTCTTCTGAGCCAACCCGGAGGGCCGCAATTGCGCGATCAGGTAATTCGGCAGTCCTTCATTGACTAGCATCGCGGCATGCCCCATGAAGAAGCTGTTCCCGGCAAACGCGGCAAGCTGTAATGTGTCCTTGAGCAAGCACGGACCGGCCGTGAAACCTGCCCGCGAAAAGCTGGCCATGCGCGAGTAATCGCGAGTGACGGCGTCATAAATTCGATAGAAATCCAACCCGTAAGTGTTGGCGAGGACGTAGAACTGGTTGGAAATGGCAAAATTGAGGTAACGCCAACTGTTGGTGAAGAGCTGGCCAGTTCCGCTTCGGCGGGCGGGAGTTCGATGAGGTCCGGTGCGATTAACGAAAACAGGCCGCGTGCCCGTGCGAGGGCTTCCGGCTCGAAGGCTGCCACGATCTGTGGCAGTCGCGCCATCTCAGCAAGAGCGTTGCCTTCCGTAATCCTCTCCGGACAGAACGCGACGTGTACTTCCCGCCCCAGAGCGCGGACGCGGTCATAGACAATTTTAGTGACACCCGGATACACCGTGCTGCGCAACACCAGCAACGCGCCGTCAGGGAGTTGATTGAGCAGATCATCCACGCTGCGGCACAGGTTGCGGAGCGTCGGATTAAGGTACCTATCGACCGGCGTGCCCACCACGGCAACCGCCGCGTCCGCCGCATTCAAGCAACTGGCGTCGAGCGTCGCCTCCAGGCCGTTGCCCACCACTTGCCGCAGTAATTCGGCGGCGCCCTGCTCCATAAAGGGCATTTCACCCCGATTCACTTTCTCGACCTTTGCGGCGTCAATATCCAGAAGGGTCACCTTGACGCCACGGGACGCAAAAAGCAGGCCAAGAGGAAGCCCCACGTGTCCGCACCCACCTACGATTACGACCTGCCTGGAAGTCCACATGATTCACCGGCTGACTGATTTGAATTGCGTGGAACCGAATCCCATAACTTTTACCATACCGGTGTGAGCGCGTCCAGCCAAGCCCGACCGCATGATGGTCACCTCTAATCGTCATGACCGTCCGGTCGCGCCTGTTGCCTTCACGGCAATCATGACCTTGTGTGCCGGGGGTCTAAGAAACGCTTCGATGCGGCTTGCAATTCACAAAGGACATCTTTTGCGTATAAGATGAAGCTTAGCAATTACACCACGGTGCCAGCTCGTCTTGCGATATCTTAGAGTGTTCAAGGTTTTAACAGGAGGGAGCAGCCGATGTGCGGAATCGTCGCCTACACAGGAGATCAGCCGGCCAAGGAAATTCTGATCGAGGGACTGAAGCGGCTTGAGTACCGCGGTTATGATTCGAGCGGTATCTTTATATCCAACGGTGAGCCTTATCTCGCCCGCGCCGTTGGCAAGGTTGCCGAACTCGAACGCCAGGTGTGGAATTCCGCTACCAGCGGCAGCGCGGGAATTGCCCACACCCGTTGGGCCACGCATGGCAAGCCCAGCGAGGCTAATGCTCACCCACACGCTGATTGCAGCGGGAGAATCTATCTGGTTCACAACGGCATCATCGAAAACTATCTACTGCTCAAGAAGCGGCTGATGGAGGCTGGCCACCAATTCAAGTCTGAAACCGACACGGAGGTGCTGGCCCATCTGGTTGAAACCCACTATCAGGGCGACTTGCAGGCCGCCGTGCAAAAGGCGCTGTTGCAGGTGCAGGGAACGTTCGGTATCGCCGTGATGCATGTTGATCACAAGGACTCGATTGTGGTCGCGCGACGCGGCAGCCCGATCATCCTCGGAATCGGCGAAAAGGCCTCGCTGGCGGCGTCGGACGCATCGGCGCTCGCCCGGCACACCGACCAGGTGGTTTTCCTCGAAGACAATGAAGTGGCGTACCTGCAACCCGGGCAGTTTTCCATTACCACCCTTGACAATCGCTCGGTGAGCCGCGGCACCACGAACCTTGATTGGAATGTCGAGGCCATGGAGCGCGGTTCCTTTCCGCATTACATGCTGAAGGAAATCTTCGAGCAGCCGGAGTCCGTGGAGAACGCCTTTCGCGGCCGCGTGAACCACTCGGAAGCGGTGGCGAAACTGGGCGGTTTGGAATCGGTGCAGGATCGGTTGCTGCAAGCCCGCCACCTGATTATTGTGAGTTGCGGCACCAGTTACTACGCCGGACTGTTCGGGCGCTACGTCGTCGAGACGCTTACGGATATGACGGTGGAAACCGAACTGGCGTCGGAATTCCGCTATCGAAAGCTCAACATCCGGCAGGGAACGGTGGTGTTGGCCATCAGCCAGTCGGGAGAGACGGCCGACACGCTGGCGGCCCTGCGTGAGGCCAAGCGCAAAGGGGCGCTGGTGCTGGGCCTGGTCAACGTGGTGGGCAGCACCATTGCCCGGGAAACGCACGCGGGGGTGTTTTCACACGCCGGCATTGAAGTGGGAGTTGCCTCCACAAAGTCGTTTACCTCGCAACTCACCATTCTGCTTCTATTGGCGCTGCTCATCGGGCGCAGCCGCGACCTTTCCTACGAGGAGGGCCATGAGATCATCCGCGCGCTGGAAAAAGTTCCGGACCAGATCCGCGAAATTCTAAAGCAGGCGGAGAACGTTCGCAGCCTGGCGGAAAAATACTGCCACGCGGAGCATTTCCTTTTTGTGGGACGGAAGTTCCAGTACCCTATCGCGCTGGAAGGCGCGCTGAAGCTGAAGGAAATTGCCTACATCCACTCGGAGGGCTATGCCGCGGGCGAAATGAAGCACGGGCCCATCGCCCTGATCGACCCCAAGTTCCCCACCATGGCCCTGGCGCTGGAAGACGGCTCGTACGAGCGCGTGATTTCCAACATGCAGGAGATTCGCGCCCGTGAAGGCAAGATCATCGCCATCACCACCGAAGGCAACACCAAGCTGGGCAATTTGGTAGACGATATCATTTATGTTCCGCGCACACACGAAGCCGTAGCGCCCCTCCTCACAGTCGTGCCTCTCCAGCTTTTTGCCTATTACTGCGGTGTGCTGCTGGGCCGCGACGTCGATAAGCCGCGCAACCTTGCCAAAAGCGTGACGGTGGAGTGATGCGGTACGGTCGGACGACTCGTACCCGCTCTACCCTTTTTCCCTTTCCGCAGGTTGCCGTCGAGCCCGGAAGGTCTCGAACCCTCGACCCCGGCCGCTGGGTTACGGCTCCGGCAGCCTTTCATTATTTCGTTGATTCGGCCTGGGCGCCTTTAACGATCTCTCGGAAGTAGGTGAGGGTGCGGGCCAACCCGTCGTGCAAACTGACGCGAGGTTCCCATCCCAGTTTCTCCCGGGCGGCGGTGATATCCGGCTGACGGCGCTGGGGGTCATCTTCGGGAAGCGGCTCGTAGACGATCGTACTCTTGCTTCCTGCCTTCCGGATAATGGCCTCGGCGAGTTGGAGAACGGAAACTTCTTCCGGATTGCCCATATTGATTGGACCGGTTTGGTCCGACGTCAACAAGCGGTAAAGACCTTCCACGAGATCGCTGACGTAACACAAGCTGCGGGTCTGGCGGCCGCTGCCGTAGACGGTGAGGGGTTTCCCGCGCAGGGCCTGCACCATGAAATTGGGGAGCGCGCGGCCGTCGTCCAGGCGCATGCGCTCGCCGTAGGTGTTGAAGATACGGGCGATGCGGACTTTGACCCCGTGTTCGCGATGATAGGCCATGCTGATCGCCTCGGCGAAGCGCTTGGCTTCGTCATAAACGCTGCGGGGACCGATGGGGTTGACCCGTCCCCAATAGCTTTCGGGCTGCGGGCTGATCTCCGGATCGCCGTAGATCTCCGAGGTTGAGGCCAGCAGGAAAACGCTGCCGTGGGCTTTTGCCAACCCCAGGGCGTGATAGGTGCCCAGTGCTCCCACCTTGAGGGTGTGGATGGGGTGGCGAGCATAGTCCTTGGGACTGGCCGGCGAAGCAAAGTGCAGCAGGTAACTCACCGGGCGGGAAGGCACCAGGGGCGGTGTGCCCGCTTCTGCAAGCAGGCTGGGCAAGTCAATGGGCCGGGTCACGTCATGCGGCACGAACCGGAAATGCGGATGAGCGAGCAACGGCTGGATGTTCTCGCGGCGGCCGGTGATGAGATTGTCGAGGCAAACGACGTCATGGCTCTCAGCCAAAAGGCGAGTACAGAGGTGGGAACCTAGGAAGCCAGCGCCGCCGGTCACAAGGGTCAGGGGGTGGCGACTTTCATTGGGAACAGGGTCCGCCATAAAGTTCCGATCCTTACGCACTTTCACTCCGGAAGCGTCGCATCACCCCGCAGGGCGGGATGGGCCCGCCTGACTCTTCCTCGCCGCAGGCCGGACAAGGCAAGCCCCCAATCGCCGTTGGTGGCGTTAAGCCATCTCGGTTCCGGGGCTGATGCGAACGCCCGCAGAGGCCGTTCCCTCGCGGCCCATGCCCAGATATTCGAAGCCGGCTTCGCGGACGATGATAGGATCAAGGCAATTCCGGCCATCGATCAGCGTTGGCACTTCCATGAGCGCCCGCATCCGTGCGAGGTCCAAATGAAGGAATTCCTCCCATTCCGTCAGCAGGAGTAAGGCTTGCGCGCCGCGCCCGGCCTCGTAAGCGGAAGGGCAGTAGGTGATCCGTTCTGTCGAGGCCGGCAGCACGCGCCGGGTGTTTGGCATCGCTTGCGGATCATACAGGCGCAAGATACTTCCCTCGGCGAGCAAAGCCGAGATGATCTTCAGACTGACAGCCTCGCGGATATCGTCGGTGCCCGGTTTGAATGCCAATCCCAGAACACCCAAGGTCTTCCCGGAGAGAGTCCAGAGCGTCTGGCGGAGTTTCCGAACAAAAATGTCGACACGGCGCTGGTTGATACGCTCCACTTCTTGCAGCAGGGAGAAATCTACGCCATGCTCCTCCGCCAAGTGGATGAAGGCGCGCAGGTCTTTGGGGAAACAGTAACCGCCGTAACCGATGCCGGCGTCAAGAAACTGGGGGCCGATGCGCGAGTCCAGTCCCATGGCGCGTGCGACCATGGTGACGTCCGCTCCCACCCGCTCGCACAAGTCCGCGACCATGTTGATGAATGATATCTTCATGGAAAGAAAGGCGTTAGCACTGTGTTTGATGAGTTCGGCGGTACTGGTGTTGGTGACGATTATGGGCCGTTCGAGACGGCTGTAGAGGCTGGTCAAGATCTCGCGTGCGCGGTCGGATTCCACTCCGCAGACGATCCGGTCGGGATGGAAGAAATCCTCCAGGGCCTTTCCCTCGCGGAGGAACTCCGGGTTGGAAGCGACGTCAAAGTCTGGTGGCGCCGAGGTCGAAGGTCCGGCGGGACCTTCGACGGCATTGGCTGTCGACCTCGCGAGGCTACTGCGGACAATCGTTCGCTTGAGCCATTGGGCGGTGATAGCGGGGACAGTGCTTTTTTCGACGATGAGTTTGTACCCATTCAAATTGCGCGCAACAACCCGCGCCACCGCTTCCACCTGGGCAAGATCGGCCTCGCCACTGGGTTTCTGTGGCGTACCGACGCAGATGAAAATTACGGACGCGGCGCGAACGGTGGCTTCCACGTCGTGCACGGCTTGGAAGCGGCCGCTTTGGAGGTGCTTCGACAACAGTTCGGAAAGGCCAGGTTCGTAGAATGAGGGTTGCCCGGCACGGATGAGTTCCACTTTGCTGGCATCATTGTCAGCGCCGAAGACTCGCCACCCCAATTCAGCCAATCCCAGAGCTGTGGGAAGACCGATATGACCCAACCCTAAGATGGCTATGGTGGTGTCGTTGGGACTCATCGGCTTTCATTCCCGATTGCTTCACGAAGGGTCAGCACGATCTGTAGGCTCTTTCCAATCAATTGTTGACGACGTAACGTTATCGCCTTCTGGCTGAGATGTCAAGATTGCGTCAACTGCCGCGAACCGTCGGGCGTCCACCGATACACGCCATCATCTGAATCGGTCGCAGCGCGCCCGCCTTTAGCAGGTTCGGTATCCGGCTCCCACATGAGCGGCACGCAACATTATCATTTCCTCCCCGGGAGGGTCATCAAGGCCAGCCGGCACCACAAATTATGTAGCAGTATCAATAATCTTCTCCGGGTTATATCCACGCCGCCGTAGAATCTGCATGCACCTACACCTGAAGCAACACGTCCGATGGACTAGGAACACATCCTTTGTTCGTGTTGCGGGCTAGTTTTTGAATGGTTAGCCAACGGCGGCCGTGAAGGACAATACAGTCTGGGTTCAGTGTCCGGCGTGGTACGGACGTACTCCCCATGCCGTGCCATATCAACTTTCAAAGCCTCAGATTGTGAGGTAGACTTGATTTAATGCGGGTAGAGGAGCGTGCTGCCACCGCCACTGTCGTGAACCGGGCGTGAGCGCGTTTTGCTCTTTCAGGCGACGGGGAGAACCTTAACTTGCGAATACAACAATTAGGATCGGAAGCCCGTTCCGCAAATCTCCCTGCCGAATTCTCCGGAGGAGAAGCCCTAACCCT
>CAVRBF010000071.1:0-45769 GCA_963719115.1 uncultured Acidobacteriota bacterium
CTGAATCACCTCCAGACTGACCCACACCGGCCTGAAAGGGGCCGATTCCGCCGGTTGAGAGGAATCCAGATCGCGCCATTCGAGCCCGCTCGGAACACCCCCCTGCTGTCTCGACTGGCGCCGCCTTACGCCGCTGAGTTGTACTCCTGTAGATGGTGATCAAATGGCGAGCGTAATCGGCGCAGGTCAGTTTGCGTGCCACTTCCGATAATTAGGCAGGCTGCCGGTAAACATCAGGCCCGTCGGCTACACCTATCCCCAGGCACGAATAATCCTCGTCGTGAGCAGTCCCGGGACAACTTTCGTGTAGAGCGTTATTCGGCCATAATCGGTAAACGGTGGGCGACTACTGAGGATACTTCCCCTGCGATGCCCTTTGCACGGTGCGACTATGCCTCTTTCCATTTGCTCGCGGTAAGCATACGTGTCCCACCATGGGATACGGCGGGAGAGCCCGAACCCACGATGCCTGTGACCGCTAGCGTTTAGGTACCGGCGGGTATTACGGGGCTAGACGATCTACTGACACCGCTACATGCGGCTATCACCCAATTCAGAATCAATCCGGCCGTGCGCGTTCGAAACTAGGCCCGCCCTCCGTTGCCCACGTTTACTGTCCCCCGTCAATGCCGAAGTCGAACAAACTCCCGCCGCCCGCTCCGGCCCGGTTTTCACCAGTAAAGAAGAAACAATATTCGCCTGGTTGCAGATCAGCTTTCGGAGCGACTTTGAAGACTCCCGGGCCGATCTTTTCGAAGTTGAATTCTGCAACATCCTGGCTGCGGGTCCCGCTGGAATTCGTGTAGGCGCTGAACTCGCCCACAATCAACTCGCGAGTCTCTTTCTTCGACTGGAACCTGACTAAGCTGAACTCGTTCGGAGAAGTAAGTCCGGCGTAGCTTCCCAGTCCGGCAAAGCTAAGAGTGCCTTTTGTCTTCTCGAAATAGAAGTAGAATACGGGGGAATTCTGCGTGAAGCGAACATTCGCGTGCGATCCTCGTACGACCGCTTTGGTTTTGCTTTTGGCAATACCATAGGTCATCGAGGTCGCAAACATGCCGCCGGTATGCGTCCCCGAATAAGCGGTGGGATCGAGCATGACCATCTCGCGGCCGGTGGGGGCCTGGCGGGTGTAATAGATACCCGGATCGTGCAAAGCCAGAGGGTCGTTGGGATCCGGCGGAGCCTCCTTGACGACGGGCGCCGTGGGCACGGCTTCGGTCATCGCCTGCATCACGGCGGGACTGACCCCTGCCGCTTTCAACTTAATCAGGGTGTCGAGCGAGGTATCGAACTTCGTGGGGGAACCCTTGATCTTGGCGACGATGACCCCGTCCGGAAGACCGGCCTGTACCATTCTAGTGACGTCGTCGTTGGTGAGGGGCGCAGCGGCGGCCTGCCCTCCGCGCGCGAAGGCCAGTGGTGCGCGGGCGATGAGCAACAGAAGACAAATGGCTGTGAACCACGGAATAACTCGTCGGATACTCAACATTTGAACCTCCACGATGATGCGAGATAAAAGTTGTCGGCTTACGACCACCGAACGAAAGATCTAAGGGGCCGGCGTTTCCAGGACGCAACGAACTCCCCCGTAAAACCTGTAGCCCGGCTGGTTGGGACTGCGGCGCGAGACACGAACAGCCGCAGGGAAGTCGTCCCAGGACGCACCGCGGAGGACGCGTTGGGCGCCTTGGTCGGGCCCCGGGGGGCCTTGCGACGGACTGTGTTCGTAGTAATCCTCGGCGTACCAGTCACTGACCCACTCGAGGACGTTTCCCAGCATGTCATACAAACCGGAGGCGTTGGGAAGCTTGGTTCCCACCGGGTGCAAGCGGCTTTGGCTGTTGGCGCGGTACCAGGCGATATCGTCCGGCGGGCCATACTGGGCGTCCGTGCTGCCGGCACGCGCCGCATACTCCCACTCGGCTTCCGTGGGCAGGCGTCCTCCCGCCCACGCGCAATATTCGTGCGCGTCATTCCAATCCATTTCCACCATGGGCAGGGTGTCGCCGGCCCGGCCGGTTGGCAATGATTGGGCATCGGCGATTTGCCGCCCGCTGGCTTCCGCGAAGCGTCTATATGCATTGACCGTTACCACCGTTTGTCCCAGCCAAAACCCCTTCGTAATGGTTACTTGGTGCGAAGGTTTTTCATCGTCGGCGCATCCGCCGTCACTGGGTGAGCAACCCATCATGAAGGCGCCAGGAGGAATCCAGACATAATTAAGGCCGTTTTGCTGGAGCACAGGCACCGCCGCTGGCGGGGCGTTCTGCGGGATTTGGTTCTGTGCGCGTGCCGGCCTAACGGCAATCAAGGTGAGGACTACGGGAGTAACCAGTATGAGACGGGCGGATCGTGAGTTCATCACTAGTGTTCCTTAGCTCAGAACGGCTCGTTGTTGCCCCCGCCGCAGAGTTCGACGGCATGGACCATGGCTTTGGCCACACGGTTGGCCATTTCTTCCTCTGAAAACAGGAATACGTTTTCCACCTTCTTGGGTCGGTGGGCCACCAGCACGAAAATCGGTGGGGTGAGCCGCGACCGCCACGAATCGTGTCCGTTACGCGCATCCACTTGGTGCTGGTTTTCTTCCTGGGAGAGCACCACCAAATCCTTCACCTCGCGCAGGTTGAGCGTGTAATCCTTGTCGTCAGAGACGTTGCCGTTCTGCACGGCGTGCCAGTGGTACGAAATCTTGCACGCGTTTACATCAAAGGCGGCGTTGGTAAGTTCGACTTCAAACTTGTTCGTCCATTCCGGTCCTTGCTGGGCGGTGTCCGTGACGGTGGTGGAATAGGCGAGCTTGCCTTCGTCCCCGATCTTGTCGGTAATGAACTTTAACGTGACTTCGAGGGTCGGCCCGCTGTCGGGGGGCTTGGGCGGCGGCGGGATGTTCTGCTGCGCGTGCATGACTTCCAGCGTCGCAAGTATCCCTAAAGTGGCGAGCGCGGCCAGTGTCACTCGTAAAGCAATGAACGTTAATCTCATCGGCGAACCCCCTTTTTTCCGTTATTGGTTCCCAGGTGTTTGATTGCCTGTGGACGGCGCGAAGGCGCTTTGCTCGACCCGCTGTTCCGTTGCCGCCGCCTGCCGCCGGGTTTGATCCACCAAGGCTGCGGCGTTGGGATCTGCGTTCGCCATGCCATAATCGCTCGGGCGCGGTTCCGGCCCGATGGCGGAGGGTGGCGCGGCGGGCAGATCGTTGCGTCCCTGCTCATCGTGAAGCTTCTTCAGGCCGTCGTCGATCTGGGCGCGGAAGGTGTTCTGCATTTCCTCGAGATCCTCCAGCGCGACATTGACCTGCGTTTCCGCTGGGCAATCACCCTGTTGGTTACTGGCGACCGTCAGATTAGCCGTCGTGGCACCTTCGTCAGGCCGTGCGAGCAGCCGCAAGACATCGCCACCGGAGAGCGAGCACGTTTGGCCATCGGCAGTGATAACGTTAAGCGGGGTGTTAACGATGAAGAGCCGGTTGGGTTGGAGCACCTGGGGCAGATCGGTGAGGGTTGACGCCTCTTCGCGATGTTGCGAGGCCGCGTTCTCATACGAGATTTGCCGCTGCACCTCCTCGGCAATCGCCTGTTTCAGTTCCGGGGTGATAGGAGTAGGGGCGGGCGCGTAGGCCTCGTCCGGCGATTCCTCTCCCTGCGGTGGGCCGACGTACTGTGAACTCGCCTCCCAATGAGCTTCCGCTCGCGCTTCCATTCGCGCCTCATAAGCGTCTTGAAGGGTTGAAGCAATTACATAATCGGTCAGCCAGAATGCCGCGCCGGGGTAACGCGGCCACACGGCGAAATACGGTCCGTAGAATCCCACCCAGGGGTCACCTCCCCATCCCCATGCGTAAACAATGGGCGCCGGCCAAGGATAAAATGCCCAGCCGTAGAACATCGGATCGTAGTAAAAAACCGGCACGAAGTGGTGGAATTCCAAACCGTGAAAACGATAGCGATCGTAGACCCGCGCATACACGTGGCCATTCGCGACGTACGTCCGCTGAATCACGTCATGACCGTGCAGGGTGGTGGCACGCTCCACGTAACCGCTATGGCGGCTCGTGCTGACCACCACTCGGCGGTCGGGCAACCGCGCAACGACCACGCTCTGGCCTTGCGCTCCGTGGGTGACGTCGAGTCCCGCCGAGCGCAGGGAGCGAACTTGGCCGTCGGCCTTGAACGATGCAGTGGTGCCGTGTGTCGAGTAAGCGGCTAAGGACCCATTCGGCCGCAGTTCATATTGGCGGCCACCCGCAGCCGCAACGCTCATGCTACCGTTCGGATGAGTACTGACCGTCCCGGCCGGGATGGGGCTCTTGTTAATTCCCGTCAGGCGCGACCGCGTGCTGTTGACCTGGTGCAGCACGGAACCGGAACCTGCGGCTGTCAGTGCGGAGTTCCCATTGCCGGTTTTGGAAGCCACAGCCGCCGCGGGCACATTGTGCGCCGCAGAAGTAGCGTAGCTTGACGGGGAGGCAGGCGTCAGGGTTGTCCCGCCGCGCCCCGGTGATGGCGTAAGAGACGTGTCACGGGAAGAACGAGGCGTATAAATGGTGGCGCCGTTTTCGTGGGTCACGCCCGGCTCCGGACTCGCAAGGGGTTGTGGTGATGCGCTACCCCCGCCAGCATGTGGAGTGAAGGTCGCGCTCGGAGCATAAGAATGCGGTGTGTAGGTGGTTCCGCTTGGGCCTGATAAGCGCGGCAGCGAACTTCCTGGCGTGCCCGGCTGTTGGCGTTGTGGCTGGATCTGCTGTTGCTGCTGGCGTTGCGGCTGAAACTGCTGCTGCTTTTGCGGAGGTTGTTGCGGGCGTTGCATCTGCTGCTTTACCTGCTCCTGTGCTTTCCGCGCCTCCTCGGCCACTCTTTGGGCGCGCTGTGCCTCCGCCGCTGCTCGCTGCGCTTTCTGCGCTTCCTCAACCGCTTTCGCTGCCTTCTGCGCATCCGCCGCTGCCTTCGCCGCCTTCTGCGCATCGGCTGCCGCTTTCTGCGCTCTCTGCGCCTGGAGTATCTGCGAGAGACTTTGCCCAACCGCGGAGTTTGGCAAGAGGAACACCGCGAAGAGGGCGAGGCTAAACGTGGCCAATCGACGACGCATCATAATTCCTCCCGTTTGAACCTGGCTTCTCGGCTTGGCCCGCTGGCCGCGAGCGAACCCGTGGCCGCGCGTGAGACGGTCGCGTTGACACGCTTGGAACCCCTGTTGTCTCTTGCTTCATGATAGGCTATAGTTCTGGTTTCGCGCGGCCCGGCGCGCGTCAGGGCGATGCAGGGCAATGGGGCGGGAATGAAGGTCTTCGGAGTGAGCAAGCGCGAGGGGCTCATGAGCGCTTCCGACAGATGACCAGTGTCACTACAAACGCAGCGACTTATAACACGTCTGGTAATTACTATCAATAGACATATTGTCACTCTGTAGTTGTCATTCTTGTGGCTTTGACGCAGAACTGCCGTGATCGGAGTGGAGTGTCCCAAGCTGCAAAACCCACTTCTAGCACGTAGCAAAGGAGGGCGCCATAGGGCGCGCCCATCCAAAGGATTGCCGCTGGGTCAAGTCTTGAAGACATGCAAGGGTTTCTCTTCGGTTGGTGACGGAGAAGTCTTTCGCTCGTTTTGCCCCAAGTTGCCACCGCTTAAGATTTTCCATCGTAACCGGTGGTTCTGCCTGGCAGTCACCTTCCCGAAAAATGGCCGGCCACCTCTTTAGACCCTGTGTAACGTCGTTTGGTTTACCTAAGCGAGCAACTCCTGGATGGTCGGCCACTCGCAAGTTGGTCCTTGCCTCGGTGGCTAACTTCTGCGCTGTCTACTTGCTTTTGCAATCGGGCGAGTTGCAATTCCAGTAAAAGCGGCCGCTATCGACAAAACGTTAAGGCTCAGTCTTTGCCGCGTCCCCGCCGATGAGGCTCGCGGGCAATGGCTCCGCGCACGCAGATGACTTTGGCTTCCTCTTAACCTGCTCCTCACAGAAACCAAGCGGCTCGTGCTGGCATCAAGATAGGTGTAGGGTTAAGCAATTGCCGAAGTGAGAAGGAATCATGGAGGAACGCCTTCATTACACCAAAGTGTCACCGGGCGCGTATCACGCCTTGCTGGGGTTGGAGAAGCGCGTTGCCACGGTCACTGAACTTGTGACCATGGGATTTTCCCCCGATGACGCAGGAGATTGACCCGGAACTTACCAAAGCCTGTCGCCGCACAGTCGCGTTGCGCTTTAAACCGGGCAAGTACGGCCGCTGTTGCTGTTAAGATAGTAGAGGACAGGGGATTGAGGGCCGCAAGGTGGTGGAGGTGGGGTGATGGGCGGAAACGGGACCAAGTTACTTGACATAACGGGGGAAGTCCTGGAGGCGGACGTCAAGGAGAGGCAATTCCAGCTCTGGACTGACGAATCCAGCCATGTTTCAGTGAGCTTCCGGGAATCCGAGGAAGCCGATGTTACCACCGCCCTCAAGGACCACAAGGCCGTGCGCGTCCGGGTAAAAGGGTGGGGTGAGATCGCGCCAAACGGCAAGCTGTTAAGAATCACGCAAGTGGAAGAGTTGAGCCTGCAACCGGTGAGCGAGGTCCCAATGGATCGCGCCGCGCGACCGATTGAGGAGATCATTGCCGAGTTGGCGGCGGAGGTTCCGCAAGCCGAATGGGACAGGCTGCCGCGCGACCTGACGGATAACCTCGATCACTATCTGTACGGGACACCGAAACGATGAAAGCCGTCTTTGCGGATTCCCTTTATTGGATTGCCATCGCGAGGCCTGGCGACCCCTGGTCTGCCGCAGCGCGCAAGGCCAGGGCGGAGCTGGGCGACGTTCGGATCGTCACCACGGACGAAGTGCTGCCGAATTCCTGGCACTCTCGGGAGGCGGCCCGAAACTGCGCCAGCAGGCAGCGAGTATAGTCCGTGAAATTATCTCCAATTCCATGGTGAAAGTAATTCCTCAATCGCGGGATTCATTTCTCGGTGGGTTGAAGTTCTACGAGCTACGCGGAGACAAAGAATACAGCCTGATCGATTGCATTTCGATGAACGCCATGCGATCGGAGTCAATCGCCGAAGTACTGACGAATGACCATCATTTTAAACAAGAAGGCTTCACGATTCTCATGAACAAACAGGACTGAGAAATTGGCTGAGTCTTTGCCATGTCCCCGCCGATGAGGCTCGCGGGCAATGGCTCCGCGCACGCAGATGACTTTGGCTTCCTTCTAACCTGATGCTGACAGAAACCAAGCGCCTCTTGCTGGCATCAAGATAGGTGTAGGGCTAAGCAATACGATCAACGCCTGGAATCGCTTGGCCATCGCCGGTCGAACGACGCCGGGCACCTATCAGCCGCAAGCGAAGGAACTGAAGAAGGGGGCGTGAGGGTACCGTGCTCAAGCCGTTACGCGCAGGTCCTCTTCCGAAATCCGGGTCTCTTTTCGTTCGGGCGGAGTGTAGCCGTCGGGCAAGTCACCGTTATCCGGGCGCAGGAATTGCCAGTAATGCGGTTTGAGTGAGGCGATGAGTTCGCGGCGCGACTTGGTCTTGAGCGGCCGGCCAGGATAGATCCTGCCCATGCGCCCCAGCAGCTTCTCCGGGATGATGCTGGAGAACATGATGAGTGGCCACGTGAAGTTGGGGCCATTCGAGTGCCGCAGTTTGAGCAGCCACACGATGAGCGCGCCAAGTTTCCACACCAGCGGCGCCCACCACTTATTGAAAGTCGGCCCCAGATCCATCTTCCAGCACTTCATGATGATTTGCCACTGCAAGGGCGTGAGCTGGCGCGTTTCGGTGACGCCGCGCTTGGTCTCCATGCGGGTATCGTGCAGGGGAGTGAAGATCGACGGCACCAGGCAGGCCCACAGGCCGCGGCGTTCGATTTCGTAAATCAGGTCGAGCGTGGCGCGCGAATCGTCGTCGGTCTCGCCGGGATTGCCGATCATCAAGGTCAGGGTGGGGAACCAGTTGTTCTCGTTAGCGATACGCAGCCCCTCCAGGACCACGCTGGGCCAGTCGTCAATCGAAAACGGCACGCCTTTGCTGGGCATGATCTGCTTCGCCATGCGCACCGAACCGGTTTCCAGTCCAATCAGTGGTGAGAGCGCGCGCTTCTCCGGATGCTTGCTCAGACTGATGCGCACCGGGCTCAGGTCCACGAGCTTCTGCGAGAGTTTCTTGATCAGCAGCGGATCCACCACGAACGGCGCCATGGTGGAATGGCTCAGCAGGTGGCTGGTGACGCCGGGAGTGTCCGCGATGTCCGTGTAGAGTGACACCAGTTCCTCGCGATTGGGGAAGAAGAACGGCGTTCCCGTGCGCACCTGGCCCCAGATGAACATGTCTTCCGTGGCGAGCGAGATCTGGCCGTTGCCCTCGCGAACATTGGCGCGCACCGCCGCCATGATCTTGTCCTTGGGAACGTCGATTTGCGGGTTCAGGTCGGGCACGCAGAACTGGCAGCGCCGCCCGCAGCCGGTGGTCATCTCAATAACGCCGAAAGTGGTGCGCTTTTCCGGCACCAGGATGGCCTCGCGGTCGGTGGGATGAACCACGCTGACCTCGCGCGGCAGCGCCTCACTGCGAATGGCCTTGTGGAACAGGTGGGTGACGTCCGCCGATTCGCTGCGCCCCTCCACCACGCAATCCACGCCCAGGTCGTCAAAGCTGTTGGTCTGGATGATCTGCCAGCCGCCCGATCCGCCCACGATGACCTTGAAGTTCTGGCGGAAGGGATTGGCCTTGATCCGGGCAAACATCAGCTTGGCGTAGCGCGAATTGATGGGCTCCTTGGAAGAGCCGAACATCGACGTGTAGACGCCGGCGGAGAACGTCACGCCCAGCGGGATTGTGCGTCGAGACGCCCACGGCGCGCGTGCGCGGTCCCAGGAACTTGTCGAGATCGTCGGGGTAACAGACCACGATGTCGTCAGGGTTGAAGTCCCGCTGGAGCGACTTCTCCACCAGGCGCACCCCCGCCGGCATGTAACGCGCCGAACCGTCGGAATTGCGTTCCACCTCGCGCCACGTGGGGTATTTGTCATTGATGACGAACTCCATCCACACGGGCAGGGAAGCGATGGCCATCTGGATGAAGTAGCCGGCGTGGTCGATGGTTTCAGTCAGCGGCGCCGTCAGCACGATGAGCTTGCCCCCGTCCTGGGGTGGCTGGTAAGGCGCTGCCGTGCCATTCGGATCACCGTGGCCGTTCTTGCTGGAGGAGCTAACGATGCGGCGGAAGAGACCTTTGAGCATGCAAACGCCTCACGCAATGAAGTGACGAGCGCCAGGTTGAGTTGTTGACGTGCCCCGAGTCGGGAATTGCCCCGAGTCACGATTTTACTCCAAAATTCGTCCCTGAATCTACCGGCAAGAAAGGGGTTGGCGATGGCATCCCGATGGTCAGCGCTTGGTAAGGGGGGCCGTCGCGCGGCGCAGTCGGGGCGGTTCCGGTGCAGGGCCGTGCGAGAGACGACGGTCGATATCAAAGGTCGGGCGAAGGCAGATCGGTAAGCGAGGTGCTTTCCCGGACAAAATGCCATCTCCTTGGGCATTGGCGGCGTTTCTTCTGCACAAAATGTTGACACACTGGGCTCCAAAGCGCCTTAAATGTCCGACGTTTGACCAGACACATTGTCAATATGTCCTGTGTTTTCATAGACATTCCGGCTTTGATCAGCAAAAAATAACATCTTTTTTTCATGCTCCCCTGCTGGATCTGTGCGGCACCGGCGCGCGGGACACCGACTCCGAACAAATCCATTCTCCCCTTGCATGCCAGTCCTCTCACTCCGCTTGACGCTGGGCGCATGCGATCATTCCGTCGTGCCGGGACGATTTTGACATACCCCGGTACGCGCCCGCGTTGCCCCAGACTACTAGGCTAGCATAAGATTGAAGTAATGTCCAGTTAAATACTCAACGTATTTGTAAAAAGTAATGTCGCGATTAATCATGATGACAAGAAGTCAGTGTCAACTGTGCGCAGCACCTTGGACTGCGGCGGCTCGACGCCGCCTTCGTCCTTGGCTAGCTGGCGCGTGGGCGTCGATCACGTTCTAGCCACAGGAGGCAATTCCAAGGCGGCGTCGAGCCGCCGCAGTCCAAGGTGCTGCGCACATGTTGATTCACCGTGGTAGCTTGATGCGTACCCGGTGACCGAGTCGGAAATGGCATACGACAAGGTGTCACCAGACTGGGCAATTCTCAACTTGTCGCCGGTGCAGGCCAGGATTTTCCGTGATGCCGTCGTTGATTAGGCGTATAGTGCGCGCATGTTGCGCTCCACCTTGTGTCTGCTGGCCCTGCTCTGGGCAATGCCGGTCGCTCCCGCCGACCACTCGGACCTCGCGAAGCAGCCCATCCACGTCAGTCTTTGCCAATTGGCGAAGCACCCTGAGGCCTACCACCGCAAGCTGGTGGAACTGAGTGGCGAGGTCCTCTTCGGGAAGTTCAACTTTGACATCGATGCGGATTGCGGGGCCAACACCGGGATCCGGATTTGGCTCGACCTGGGCGGTGATGTGCTGTCGCCCCACGCGGAATGGGGAGTTGGCCCGGTCCTGCCGAAGGAAAAGGGAAAGGATCCCGAGGTCGAGGGCGTGACGGTTCCTCTCGTACACGACGCCCTTTTGGATCAGTTTGTAAACGACGTTGGCGCCATGCGCTTCCGAAAACCCGACGGTGAAGGTTGTGGTTCAGAATGCCTCTTCTATGACGTTACCGCGACGCTGAGAGGACGATTCTTTTCGGGCAGATTTGGAATGGAAGATTGCTGCAATTTGCTCGTCATCGAAAAGGTCGTCAGCGTGTCCTCGAAGCGGACCGGCGTGCCCGCCGGAGGCGAGTTTCAATGCAAGTCAGATCGATGGCAGCTTACTCCCGAGGAATTGAAGGCCTTTGCGAAAATTCCAGGGTGTTCCTCGGGACTGGATTTTAGCAAGTGCTACGCAAGCTTCGCAAAGCATTGGGGTGACACAATCAACCCAAGCGGAGGGTGGGACTCTGGCCGTCCCTGGACGTCACCCGACATGACGTTGTCCTACCAATTTCATGGCGGCTTTGTCTCAAAGCCTCATCAGCCTGAGGAGATGACGCCAAACAGTTTTGTGAGCCGAACCGCCTGCCGCGCGACTTCGCCTCCTTGGCCAGCCTTGGACCACGTGTACTGCAATTTTTACAAGTGGTTCGATCTTGACGACCACGACGCGGAGTTGGCCGTGCAAAAAGCGGTTAACGACGGCATCGAGACTTGGCGGACCCACGATATGGCCATGGTGGGATGGGTGGCGTACGGGAATGCGATTACGACGTGGAAGTTGCCGTCTCCCGGTCCGATGGAACTTGCAAAATGCGTGGAATACCCTGCGGGTGCGGCGGGCGATGGAAATCAGCGGCAGGGAGGGTACTGTTCTTGGTCATCCCGCGACGATCTGCGCGAACTCACCGTCCAATTTCACAAGCCCGGGTACCTGACGAAGACGGCGGGCGGAATTGCCAAGGTTCCCTGGATTGCGTATGACGTGCAGTTTAATCTCTGCCGCACGGGGCCCGAATCCCACTGATCGACTGGTCGGTTCGATCGCGGACTACGCGCGGGAAGCCGGATAGACGTGCCGCCGTTTCATGCCGACTTTCTTGGCTACCTTTGCCACCTCTTTGTCATCCTGAGGGCCTTGGGCGGGCCGAAGGACCGGCATGTGCTTTTCCTAGTGTCCAGCGTGTGCGCTTTCCGGCGACGTGCGAAATGCAGGTCCTTCGGCTCGACAAAATCAGTCGAGCCTCAGGAGATTCCACATTTGGGGGCTACGGAACGCGGTGACGCTGCTTTCCATGAAATGACCACCATCTTCAATTTGCACGCCATCGAACCTAACTGTCATCCTGAACTCCGTACTTCAGGGCGAAGGACCTCCGTATTTCGTCTTATCCACGTGCACTGCGGGATGCCGCAGTGCAGTGCCACGGTCGCGCTGGCGCTGTGCCTCCTAAATGCAAATGAAAAGGGTCCTTCGCCCTGAAGTGCGGGCTCAGGATGACAGCCCGACGAGTGTGCATCGACACTACGATTGGCGAGGGAACTGAGGAAACAGTGTGACGCAAAGCCTGTGCACTACAAGTGGTCGAAATCCGTCTGGCAATTATTCCCAAAGGTAAACGAATCGATCATCACGCCCTCGGCGGCGGGGAGTAGATCGACGGTGTGGTTGCCGAACTGGGGATTTTGGACCAGGTAATACATGCGCGGCTCGCGAACTTCCAGGTATGACCGCCCGTCAGGATCGATCTTAACGTCGGCGCCTTTATTGGTGGCGGTCAGGTAGGTTCCATCCTGCTTGATGTACAGGCGCGTGGCGTGCCCGCGAGCAAGATTAAGCACCGAGTAGAGTTCGCGCGCGTGGTACTGCATGGTGGCGCGGTCCGGGCCCGGTTCGTCGCCCGAGCGTTTGCCGCGATAGATCATGCCTTCCTTTTCCGTTTCCCAGCGGCCGGAGAGCACCACGCGGCCGTCCTCCACGGAGCTTTGCTGCGCGTAATCAACGGTCTTGTGGTCGTGGTAGCCCTGGGGATTCGCCAGGACGCCGCGACCGGTCCAATCGCCCACGTACATCTCCGGTGTGGGGGCGCCGCCGCACGCGGGCGCAGCGGGGTTGACGTCCGCAGCCCCCGTATCGCCGGCGGGAAACGTAAGGTCCGGATGGGCCTCTTTCAGCAAGCCTTGGATGGCGTGCTCGATTTCATTGTCGGCGCCTTCGCCGGGATGGTTGTAACGGATTACCCCACGCGCGTCGATGAGGAAAATGTTGGGCCAGAATTGGTTCTTGTAAGCATTCCAAATCTGATAGTGATAATCGACCACGACGGGGTAGGGCAGTTCGAAGCGCTTCACGGCCTCGCGGGCGCGGTCAACTGGAGCGGCGGAGGAGAATTCGGCGTCGTCCACGCCGATCAGCACAAAGCCGTCGCTGCGGTAGCGATTCCAGAGCTTCTTGTTTTCCGGGAAGGTGCGAATGCAATTAATGCAGGTATAGTCCCAGAAGTCGATCATGACCACCTTGCCGCGCAGCGATTCCAAACTGAGCGGGGAACTGTTGATCCAGGTGACGCCGCCAGCGGTGCTTGCTACGTCCGCGGACGGGATCGACGGCGTTCCGCCCAGCGCCCCCGATCCATCGGTGCCCGCTGCGCCCGGCCGTACGCTGCCCTGCGGTGAGCTTCCCGTGCCGCCGATTTCCGCCGCTCCTGCTGGCGGCGGGAAATCAGGCGCGGGAATATGCATCACCTGCAAGCCGGATTCCTGGGCCAGCACGGCGCACCTGCTCGTGACTCCGAGCAGGCACGCAAACAGTATCAGCACGGCTAGAAGAAACCCGTATTTCACGGCGACTTTCTCCTGGGCGGCAGAATTTGCTAGCTCCAGTTTTGTTGATTCGCCCTGTAACCTTTGCCCGTCTTTCAGGATAGTCCAAACTTGGAGCGCGTGGAAGCTGAGAGATGACGGCGGAATGAGCCTGCGCCGGTCGGTAGCGTGCCGTTAGCGATAGACCTCGCGCCGATGCGCCACTTTCACGACCAATACTGTCCGCTCCGCATCTGAAATCGAGTAGACCACCCGATAACGCCCTTGCCGCAAACGGTATTGTTCCTGCCCTGAGAGCTTTTCTGCGCCAACTGGTCGGGGATTGGCGCCGAGGCTGGCGATTTTAGTTGCGACGCGGCTGCGGTCCTTACGGGGGATGGCCTCAAGCTCACGAGCTGCCGAGGGTTTGATGAGAACCCTATAGCTTTCCACGCCGCCTCAGATCTTTCAGCACCGCTGCGAACTCCAAGTTAGGCTCCGCGGCTCGCTCTTCGAACGCCGCCAAGTCATCAGCGTCTTCGGCCAGCGATTGCCTTACCACCGTGTTGACAATATCCGACACGCTGCGGTCCGTGACGGCGGCTTTGACACGGAGCGCGCGATGGAGGGACGAGTCCAGATAGATCGTTGCGCGTTTTTGTGCAGATCTCATACTGGCATCATGACGCTTTGACGTTATAACGTCAAGACTTTCGAAATCCTATTTAGCGTTCGTTCCGGCGTCAGCGAAACTCCTTCCCGCCGGCGAAGCCGCTTCCCACTTCCGGCTGGTGGCGAAGACCTTTACCTCGAGGGGCATTAGACGCGTGATGAATTCGCTTTCGCCCACGGTTGCGCTCTCCGCGCCGTAGAGCAGTTCAAGTTGCTGGCCATTCAGGGCAGCGAGACCCTTCACTTCCACGCCCATGTGGGGGTGGTCGTCCTCATTGACCAGCACGATCAGCCACTCGGAACCGTTGCGCCGCGCGAGGATTGAAACTCCACGGTCGCCGGGTTCCGCGCGCCCTTCGGTTTCGGTAAGCGCCACGTGCACGCCGTTCTCTTCCGGCGCCGTCAGGAAGGGCTGAAGCTCGGCAAGCTCGCTGGTGATGGCATAAATCGACTGGCGGAAATCCGAGCCCGTGTCCGGCGGGATGTAGGGCGTTCCCCAGTAGAGAACTCCGCTGGCGCCATGGGTGAGCGTCTCGTAAGCCATCAAGCGCGTTTCAGCAAACGAGGGGTAGGCTGCATTCTCGGTTTTGCCTGCGATGTGCAGATCGTGCCAGGCGAACCCTTGCAGCACCATCCAGACGGGCCGGTTCTCCCCGATGGTCAGAAAGCGGTCCGTATAGTCGCCCACGATGGCCGGACGGCGCCTGCCTTCGTGGATGGCGTAAACGTCACATCCGGTGATGTCGACCGCTTCCACATATTCGCGAATAAACTTCATGTCGCTGCCGCCCGCTTCGTTGATCCACAGGGGATGGCGGCCGGCGTCGAGGTCGCGCAGCATTTGGATGTTGGAGAGCAACTGCGGAATGACCTTGCGGGCTTGCGTTTCCGAGTACTCAATCGCTTCGGGAGTCTGCTTCCACCACTCGCCGGGCACCTTGTAGATACCGCGGCGATAGAGGTTGCTCTGGGCGGTGAAATTCCAAACCAACTCGTCCGGCCCCTCCCACGCCGCCAGCGCTGGATGGTCCTTGACGGATTCCACAAGCTGGCGCACTTTTGCTGAGTCTTCCGAATCCAGGGGCAAGGAAATCCACCCCATCATTCCCGCCGCGCGTGCGCGGTCCAGGTCTTGCTTATTGCTGCACCGCACAAGGTTGATGCCGGCTTGCGCCATGCTTTCCAGCTCGGCGTCGGTCTTCGGCATCTCGTAAATTCCGATTGGGAACACCGGGCGGCCGTCGCGGGCAAGATACCCTCGAACCATGCCATGCCGGGCGGGTCCCTGGCCAAATGCCGTTGAGAAGATCATTAAGAAAATAGCGAAGAAGGTGAGTGGTTTCATTTAAATCCCCGGTCTGCGCCGCACGAATTTCGTGCCACGGCCTTCCAGGCCGTGCTCGGGCACGGGCAGGAGAACGTGTGAAAAAATAAACAATCTCACGCAAAGGCGCGAAGGCGCAAAGACGCGCAACGATAACCGCCTTGTTTTCTTTGCGGGCTTGGCGCCTTTGCGTGAAATGCTTTTGCTTTCTCCCGATTTTTTCACAGGTTCGGATGCCCGTGGCACGAGGCGTCGGTCGCCTCTACTTTCGGTCCGTGATCCCCTCCAGAATTTCCCGCAGCCGTGCGAAAGAGACGGTAGCCCGGCCATAGCGCAGGGTGTTATAGAGCTTGGTGAATTCCATCACGCCCGGCCCGAGCGGAGAGGTGAGCATCGAGGAAGCAAACTCGCGCGGGGTTTGCGAAGGGTTTTTGCGAAAGCCCTTCTTCTTAAGCGCGTTGAGCAACCGGTGATAGGTCAAAGTTGCTTCGCGCGGACTGATGGCCGCATCGCGCCGGGCGAATTTCCACGCCAGCAGGAAGCGCCATTCCGCCAGCGTGCCGGATTTATCCGTCAGGACCAGTCCCGCCAATATCGCGATCATGATCAGCAGGACGAACAGTTTGTGCGCCATCAGCCAGCCTTCAAAGCGGAAGGCGTCGCGGACGGCGTGTTGCTTGTAGCGATCGAAGCGCCGGCGAAAGATCTGCTGGAAATTGCGCGAATCCTGTTCCACCTCGCGCGCCAACTGCACCTGGTGGCCGAAGTCGTAGTTGATAATCCACTCATTCCAGAAGAGCGCCGCGGTGTCAACGTAGTCGTCCCATTCGCCGGGAAGCACGGGATGGGGATCGGCGGGCGTGGGGTCAAAGGGAATCCATCCGTAGCCGGTGAAGTAAACCTCCACCCAGCTATGAGCGTCGCGGGCGCGAACCACGAAGTCCTTGCCGATGCGGTTATACGATCCGGTCTGGAAACCATTCACCAGGCGCGAGGGCACATTCAGCGTGCGCAGCATCACCGCCATGGCCGCGGCAAAATATTCGCAATAACCCGACTTGGAGCGGAACAGGAAGCTGCCCACGGGATCTTCCGGCTCGATCTCCGGTGGGTCGAGCGTGTATTTGAAATTGTTGCGCAAGTACGACTGGATGGCGGCGGCGCGGTCGTAATTATTGGTCGCGGAGGCGGTGATGGTGCGCGCCAGTTCGCTGACCCGTGGGTTCAGGGTGTGCGGCAGGCGCAGATACACCAGGCGAATGTCATCCGGAAGCTGGGGAGAGGCGCTCTGCAGCGCTTTCGCCGGCGGCAGGCCGGTGTCGGACACCACCTCGTAAGCAAAAGGCACGCTGAGGTTCTGGGGATTGTGCAGCGAGCCGGTTTCGTCCTGGCTGAGCAGGCGCACTCCCGTCAGTTCGCGCGGTTCGGCGGCGGCAAACAGCACATCGGTGCTGAGCGCCGCGCGCAGCACGCGATAATGCAGCGGATGGTGTGGCCGATGCTCCCATCCGTCAGGCGGCGGCACAATGAAGCGTTGGTAGGCCTCGGCCGGGATGGAGATGCGATCGGCATTGTCATTGAACCAGCGCTTGCCGTTAAAGCTGTCCAGGGTAACACCGCGCCACTTGACGCCCACATACGCGCGGAGATTTCCCTCCGGCATGACGCGCATCACCACCATGGGCGAACGCAGGATTTTGCGGATGTCGCCCAGGTTGACGGTTTCAGAGAATCCCGAGATGTTCTGTGCCTGCATCGACAGGGTGGTGAGGTAGCCGGTGCGGTAGCGGGGAATCACAAAGAACAACACGCCGGCCAGCAGGAAGATTCCGGACGCCAATCCGACCGCGGCCGTCATCAGGGCCTGCTCGATCGCCTTGCGGTTTTGCTCCGGTGCGCGGTAGGGGCCTTCGGGAGCACGCCGCGCCGCTTCCATGCCGCGCTTGATTTCGTAACTGATAAACGTGGAGATGGTGAAGAGCACGTACAGAGTGAAGCAGACCAGAAACGTCGTGCCCACGGTCAGCACCGCGCTCGCCAGCATCATGGCAAACGAAAGGCTGCCCAGGTAGCCGTAGTCGCGATAGGTGCGCGCCGAATAGACCTTGATGATGGCGGTGAAGAGCACCAGGTGGACCGTCGCGGCCAGCAGGCGGTCAATGGGCGTAGGCCCGCCGGCGAAAAGCAGGAAATCCAGGCCGAAGAAGAAAATGTAGAAAATGGAAATGCGCGTGACGGTCTTGGGAGCGAGGGAGTAATCGACGCCCCGGAATTGGCTCCACAACTTTACCACCAGCCCGGCGCTCACCCCCACAATGGAGACGACGTCCAGCTTGCCGGTGGTGGCCACGGTTAGAAAGCCGGTGGTGAGCATCATCAGCAGGGAAATCTCAAAGTAGCGCTGCACGCTGATGTGCGACTGCCGCTGCTGCGTGTCAGTGGGGGCGACTTGGGCTTGAGTAGCCATGCGATTCGATGAAGACGTCGAGAAGCCTATTGTAGGGCAGAAAGCTGCCCGGCGCGAGGTGCTTGGTGAACGCCCTGCCACAAGATTTGCGCGGCCCCCTGAGATCTGATAGACTGGTCTAATTGACAGGTCTGAAGGAGGGCGAGGCCATGACTACCATGGGTTTCTACGAAGCGCGCACACGTCTTTCCGAATTGCTCGATCACGTCGCCAAGGGAAAGAGAATCCTGATTACGCGGCGCGGCAAACCGGCGGCCTTACTAACTGCGCCCCCAAAGACGGAGCGCCGGGATGTCCGGGAAACTGTGCGGGAAATGCTGGCGCTTCGGGATCGCGAGGGGCCAACGCTGGGCGGCAAAGTGACGATCCGGGAACTGATCGACGAAGGCCGCAGGTTTTAAGATGACTGCCCGTGAAGCGAGGGAAAGGGTAGCGCCATGAGCGCCGGATTTCCCGTCGCTCATGATCGAGAGGCACAATGAGGCAGCACGCTAAGAAGGCCGCCGGGAGCGAGTTTGTCCTCGACGGCTCAATCACTTTGGCTTGGTACTTTAAGGACGAGGCGGATTCCTATGCGGACGCGGTGGCGGCGAGTTTTCCCACTGCACGCGGCTGGGTACCGCTGATTTGGCCATTGGAGGTGGCCAACGCCGTGGTCATGGGAGAGCGGCGTCAGCGGAGCACCGAGGCGCAAGCGTCTGCATGGCTTCCCTACCTGGAGTCACTCCCCATATCGGTCGATGACGAGACCAATGACCGCGCATGGAGCGACGTGCTTCGCCTGGCGCGTTCGCACCGCCTTTCCTCTTACGATGCTGCCTACCTGGAACTGGCTTTGCGCCGCGGCCTGCCGCTGGCTACGTTAGACGATAAACTCAAAGCCGCCGCCTCCGCTCTGGGAGTGCCTGCGTTCGTTCCCTGAAGCCTACCAATCCTGCACGCTTCCGTCCTTGCGTCTTGCCGTGGGCAGGTAGGCGCGGCGGTACGGGGCTGGCGCAGACTCCTGACGTGGGGAGTCTGCGATCCCGTAGGGAAGTCGCCTGTGGTTCGGCGAAACGCAGACATTGGAAATCATGTCTGCGCCAGCCCACGGAAAGCGATTTACCACGCAGCAAGTTGGTGGCAAGGGCGTTAGACGGCAACTTGACCGCCCTTCTCCAACTCCAGCGTGGCGCTTGCTAGCGTAGGTCAGAAGTCAGAGTCGGGTGTGCTGACTCACCGTCAACCGACCGAACTTGTGCGGGAATCGAACAAATTCCGGGTGGCGCAGACATCGCCTTTTATGTCTGCGTCACTTCGCCAGCTCGCAGCGCGAGGTTCGGGTCGCATACATACAGTGCGATGTACGCGCCACCCGCGAACTCACGCCTCCGCCCTCATCACCATTCACCCGTCGGGGCATTTCCGATAGAGACCTAACGTTATACGGCCAGGTGCCCGCCGTAGTAGCGTCGTCGGTGGATGGTAAACGCTAGGCGACAAGGCAGGATGGACCGCTCCCCTTCGCGCCAATTACCCAGTCTGGACCCCAATCGCAAACCTCGAATAGGGCGCAACGGAAGAGCCAGTGACCACGATTATGTGCGATCATAGGTCATGCTAGGCTGGGAGTGCCCAGCTTGCTCTTCTACCTTTTATTACATTCTACAGGGGGACCAGCATGCGTGTGGCTGCAATCTACGATATTCACGGGAACCTCCCCGCGCTTGAGGCCGTGCTCCAAGAGATTCGTCAAGCAGACGTAGATTGCGTCGTGGTCGGGGGCGACGTTGTTCCGGGCCCAATGCCACGAGAAACACTCGATTCTTTGCTAGACCTTCATGTTCCCGTGCGGTTTATCTACGGCAACGGCGAGGTTGCAGTGCTCGAACAGATGGCCGGCAAGGATCCAGCCAAGGTCCCGGAACAGTATCGCCCCATCATTCGTTGGACGGCGCAACAAATTGATTCTGAGTACGAGCGGTTGTTGGCAGGATGGCCCAAGACGCTCCGCATTGAGATCCCCGGATTGGGCGAGGCTCTGTTCTGCCATGCAACCCCGCGAGGCGAAGATGAGATTTTCACTCGCTCGACATCCGTAGACCGTGTCTTACCGGCATTTGTAGGACTCGACGTTCCTGTGGTCGTCTGCGGCCATACTCACATGCAATTTGACCGAATGATAGGGGGGACTCGAGTTCTGAATGCTGGCAGTGTGGGGATGCCATTTGGGGAACCGGGTGCCGATTGGCTTCTGCTGGGACCCGACGTTCACCCCCGGCACACATCCTACGATTTGACGAGGGCTGCTGAGCGCATCCGGGAGACGGAATACCCACAAGCTCAGGATTTCGCGGCGCGTCATGTCCTGCGACCGCCATCCGAGGCAGAAATGCTCAAAGTATTCAGCAACGTTGAATTGCGTTAAGAGAAACTAGCTCCGGAGTGGTGATCAGAACCGTGACAATTTCATTTGGCCAACATCCCAACAGCCCCGATTACGTTGCGCCTAAGGCCCCGCCCGACAGCTCTACCCGCGATTAACGGCGTAGCGTTTAGGCAGACCATTCACAGGAAATTTGCGCGGCGTCGGCATGCTCTTTTGGGGCGTTGCGCCAATTTCAGAGCAAAATCAAGGCGACAACGTATCAACAGGCATGGCACTATCCAGAGTCCTGTGGCACCCACTGGATTCGCGCTTGAAGGACAATGAGATGCGAAAAGGGTTTACGAGAAAACCGCAAGGGACGAGCCCGCGACGCGAGGCAAGAACTACATAACTCCGAGCGGCCTGCAGCGCCTCAAAGATGAGCACCGGTTTCTGCTCACCAGGGAACGCCCGGCCGTGACGAAGGTGGTGGCGTGGGCTGCGGCAACGGCGATCGCAGTGAAAACGCCGACTATCAGTACGGCAAGCGGCGGCTGCGCCAGATCGATGGGCGGATTCGCTTTCTCACGAAGCGAATCAATGCCGCGGAAGTGGTGGACCCGGAAACTCCGAGAGCGGGGCAGGCGGCGACGAGGGCATTCTTCGGAGCGACCGTGCGCTATGCCAATGCCGCGGGAACGGAGCGGGCGGTGAGCATCGTGGGCACCGACGAGGTCGATCTCAACCGCAACCACATCAGTTGGGTGTCGCCTCTGGGGCGCGCGTTGATGAAGTCGGCAGCGGGCGACAGCGTAGTTCTCCAAGCGCCGGGCGGTACAGAATACCTGATCGTGCTGGAAGTGTGTTACGAGCGCATTTCTGTGGAACCGTTCCGTGAACCACCTGGAGCCGAGGCCTCGGCAAGGGGACTCCTTCGCCGACGCCAATCGACCTGACGAAGGTTAGCGAAGCAAGTAGCGCGGTCATGTTTTGCCATGTCCGCGGTTCTTCCCCGTTGCACGCCCCATCGGAGGGCGTGACAGGCCGGGCTTCGACGCGCGATCGCGCGCGTCGCCGGACCGAAAAGCCGCGGACATTGGAAACCATGTCCGCGCTTGCTTGCTACGCTCTGGGCTACATCCGGCGACAATGTGTCTCGCCAATCTGGTCTTGACAATCATAGGCAAGTGTGTTAACGTACACAACTGTTCGTTGCTGGAGGCTCTCATGTCGCTGCGCAAGTCCCCCACTCTCACCCCCGCGCTGCTCGCCGCGTGCCGCGGCAACGCCCAGAAATCCACCGGACCACGCACGGCGCAGGGTAAGGCGCAGGTGCGCATGAACGCCCTGCGGCGCGGCGGACGCTCGCAACTTTTGCGCGGCTTCCTGCGGGCCATGCTCTACGCTCCGCCGGGCGGGGTGGAAGGCGTGGTCCGCCGCATGCTCACGCCGGATTTAGCCCGGCAAAAGGCGTTCGGTACCTGGGCCCAGTGCGGCATCGAAGCCGAACTCCCCGAGCGGGAGCGCGGGCGGCGCATTCTGGCGTTGTGCCGGCGGCCGAAAAAAAGGGATTCCTTACTTTCTTGCGATCAAAGCGGGAATGTAGTTGAAAACACGGCGTATTCTGACGCCACGCCCTGAGTATCCCGATATGTTGATGAAAAATAAGGAAATATACAGAACATATCGAAGTTTCCGGAAATGTTGATGAAAACAAATGACTTAAACTCACCAATCCTGCACGCTCCCATCCTTCCGTCTTGCCGTGGGAAGGTAGGCGCGGCGGTAGGGGTATTTTTTCGCCGCTTCCTCGTTTACATCGCAGCCCAGGCCCGGCTGCTCCGACGCGATCATGTAGCCGTCCTTGAACTCCGGGCCGCCGGTAATGACTTCGCGCACCTCGTCGGGGAAGAAGACCATTTCCTGAATGCCGAAGTTGGGGATGGAGATATCCACGTGGACGTTGGCGGCGTGGGTGGGTGGGCCGATGTCGCCGGGGCCGTGCCAGGCCGTTCGCACCTGGAAGAAATCCGCCAGCGCGGCGATCTTGCGGGCGGCGGTAATGCCTCCCACGTGGCCCAGGTCGCAGCGAATGTAGTCGATCAGATTTTCCTTGATCAGCGGCCTTCCCTCCTCATTCTCCGCCAACGGCTTCCCGTCTTTGTTCCAATGATTCATCGGTACTGTTCCGCTGTCCGACTCCTCGAAGACGTGCGCGCGGGCTGTACGGCTATCGCCTTTTCCCGCCGTCCGGCCGCATTATTCGGCGACCGGCGCCTCCGAGGCCTCCCGGTTCTCGTGCAGAAAGTGTCTAGGCGTGTCTGGGGTCTTCGACTACGCAGGACTGTGCGGGGACTCGCGTTAGCGTCCCCGCATCATATTGCCTTCCGCCAGTCTGAAAACGTCGGCGTCCTGATTGGTCATTTTCGGAGCTCAATTACCCAGCCCACCTATTCCCCTGTTTACGCTTCGCGGCGCACCTCACGGCACGCCACGCAAAACTCGGGGCCGAGTGGATCGCTACTCCTTCCTCGTGAGAAATTTTCATTCTCTGCTTCCTGCCGGTTTATCCCGGCGCACCAGACTCCTGCCTTTGGGAGTCTGCGATCCCGAAGGGACGGAGCACCTGCGCCTATCGCGCCGCGCGGTTACGGACTGCGGGGTTCGGACTTTTGGCCCGGGTCAGCAGCTCGTTCAACGATCGCCGGGCTTCCGGGAAGTCCGGCGCGATGCGCAGGACCTCGGAGTACTGCGCAATGGCTTGGTCAACTCTTCCCTGGCTTGCCAGAACGTATCCCAGATTGTTGTGCGCCTCAGCGTAGTCCGGTTGGATGCGAACGGCCTCCTGGAATTCATGAATGGCCTCGTCCATTTTGCCCTGTTTCGCCAGGCCAATCCCCAGATTGTTGTGCGTCACGGGGTCGTCAGGTTTAATGCGCAGGGCCTCCCGAAATTCACCAATGGCCTCGTCCACTTTCCCCTGTTTCGCCAGCGCCACCCCCAGATTGTCGTGCGCCTCGGGGGAGTCCAGAACCGACCCTAAACTATCGTGCGCCCCGGGGAAGTCAGGCTTGATGCGCAGGGCCTGGGAGTACTGGGCAATGGCTTCGTCCGTCCTTCCCTGGTCGGCCAGAGCGTTCCCCATATTGTAGTGCGCCTCGGCAAAGCCAGGTTTAATGCTCACGGCGTCAGAGTACTCGGCAATGGCCTCGCCCAGTCTGCCTTGGCTCGCCAACGCTTTTCCCAGGTTGTTGTGCACGTCGGCGTAGCCGGGTTCGATGCGCAGGGCTTCCGAGAATGCCAGAATTGCCTGGTCCATCTTCCCCTGTTTCGCCAGAGTAACCCCCGAGTAGTTATAAGCAAGATAGTTCCCCGTGGTTACGTTCTGCGCGTGTTCCCAAAGCGTCGAGCTGTTTTGCCAATACTGGACCTGGCCCCATGCTGTCAGCATGCACGCCAGGATCGCGAGAAACGCCGCTGCCGGCAAAACCATGCCGGGAGGCCGCCAGCGAGCAACCAGCTCGGGAATTCCCCACGCTACCATGATAAACAACCCAATGAGCGGGACGTAGGTGTAGCGATCCGCCATCAGTTGGCTTCCCACTTGCACGAGTCCGATGACCGGAACCATGGTCCCCAGATACCATAGCCAGCCCACCGGAAGATAGGGGTGCCGCAGGCCCGCCCACATGACCGCAACGGAAATGCCCAGCAAACCCACCAAGGCCCCCACCACCCACGCGGCGGGCAGCGTCCGGGGATAGGGATAGAACACCGCCAATCGCGCGGGCCAGAGCATCTTGCCGATGTAGGCAGCGTACGACACCAGAGCGCTGGCGGCGCGGAATTTCAAGGGGAGCTTTTCGAGGCCCGTCACCGATCCCCCTCGCCGCTGGGCCACCAAGGTGACGATGCTGGAGGCCGCAGCGAGTCCCAGCAAGGGGAGTTTTTCCAAAACCAGTCGGAAGGTCTGGAGCCGCCAATCGCGGCGGGGCTTCGCTCCGTCCGGGGGATTCGGACCGAACTCGATTCGTCGCAAGGGCCAGAAATCGAGCAGGAGCAGAACCAGGGGAAGGGTTACCAACATCGGTTTGGCCATCAACCCCAAAGCAAAAAGTACAAGAACCAGGCAATATCGGCGCATCCGCGGTTGCCGCACATACGCGACGTAGGCGCAGAGCGTTAGCAACCCCAACAGCGTGCTCAGCACATCCTTGCGTTCCGCCACCCAGGCCACCGACTCCACGTGGAGGGGATGGACGGCAAATAATCCAGCCACAAAGGCGCTCCGGCCCAGTGCCGCGGTCATTCGTTGAAGCAGCCAGAACAGCAGGAGAGTGTTGACAATGTGAAGGAGCAGGTTGGTGAGATGGTGAGGTCCGGGGTTCAAGCCATAGAGCTGAACATCGAGCATGTGGGAAAGCCAGGTCAGCGGATGCCAGTTGGAAGAGTGTGCGGTGGTGAATGCCCACGAAACTCCGTGCCGCGTCAGTCCATCCGAGACGATCGGGTTGGCCGTCACGTAGTCGGGGTCATCATAATTCACAAAGTCGTGGTTCCACACCTGGGCATACACAATCAAATTGGCCGCAATCAGTGCCAATGAAACCCACAGAGCCCGCCGGGAGAAGGCTGACCTCGCGAGGGAAGGTGGGGAACCAGGCGCGAGTATCTGCGCAGACGGCGAAGACGCGCTGCGGACGGGACGGCTCTTGGTTTCGATCGCGGATTGGTTGGCCCGCCTCCTGGATCGCGTTTTGCCCATCCTAAAACCGGGCGAAGCACCACCTACCCTATTTTTCTGAGCCATTCGATTCCTTCTTCAGGATTCTCAGTTACTTTCGAGCGTTCCACTATTGTATTCCTCATTTTCTGACAACGATGTCAGTATAATGGAGCCGGATCATGCCCAAGGAGGCACTCGCCGAGGAGGCATCCGTATGGAAGGCGACGAACTCTACCGTGCATTGCAGCGGCACCTTGATCGTATGCCGGTGCCTTATCCGGCGACGGAGTCGGGCGTCGAAATTCGCATTCTCAAACAGCTTTTTACCCCCGATGAGGCCGGGCTGGCTTTGCGCTTGAGCGCAATTCCGGAGACGCTGGGGACCATTCACAGGCGAACGCGCCGCCAGATGAGCCGGGAGCAACTCGGTAAGGCTCTGGACCACCTGGCCGAGAAGGGCTTAATTCAGAAGCGGTCGGGTGAGAAGGGTCCCCGGTACGGAAAATTGCCCTTGGTCGTGGGCATGTTGGAGCAACATGTGGACCGCTTGACGCCCGAACTGGAGCGCGACGTACGCTCCTATTACCAGGAGGCTTTTGGGCGGGAAGTATTGGGACCGCGTACGCCGCAGATGAGGACGGTTCCGGTTCACAAGTCCATCCCGGTGGAGCACGCGGTGGCAAGCTATGACCAGATCCGCGGATGCGTCGAAGCCATGCCGGGGCCGTTCGCGGTGATCCCGTGCGTCTGCCGGAAGGGGCGGGCGCTGACCGGACAACCTTGCAAACAGACCAGTGCACCCCGGAATTGCCTCACCTTCGGCGGAGCGGCAACCATGATGATCGAGAAGGGCATCGCCCGCCCGGTGAGCAAGGAAGAGATGCTCGGGTTTCTGGAACAGGCCGACCGCGAGGGGCTGGTGCTGGAGCCGCAGAACACCCTCAATCCGTTGTTTGTCTGCTGTTGCTGCGGGTGCTGCTGTGGCGTCCTGACCACGGCGAAGAAGCTGCCCAAGCCTGCCGAGTTCTTCCAGGCAGACTTCCTGGCCGTTGTGGACCAAGACAAATGCCAAGTTTGTGGGACGTGCGCGACTCGCTGTCAGATGGACGCCATCACCGGGGATGATGGCCCGCCCGTGGTCGTCGAGGACCGGTGCATTGGCTGCGGGTTGTGCGTGACGACGTGCCCGTCGGAGGCCCTGAGCCTTCGCAAGAAAGAACGCAGACCGCCGCCGCCGAAGGACACGCGGGCATTGTACGTCAAGATATTCAAAGAGAGGTACGGGCCGCTACGTGCGGCGGCGGCAGTCGCGGGCCATTTGGTGGGGCGGAAGTTCTGACTTAATGCTCAGCCTGGCAACGACTCAAGCTCAATCCAGGCAAGTTGAGCGACTTGCCACAAGCGAGCAAGGTCCAGGGCTCCAGTGCTGGGCCGGTCGCCTGCTTCAGCAGATTGCTCCAGCATGAGGCTGGGCGGGCTACTCGGTCTGCACTCAGACAGGTTGTGATTTATTTCATTGGCGGGTGGCGCATACGGTGGGGTTTATCTATGCGACCCTTGCGTCGCGCTACGACCCGTTGAAGTGACGCAGACATAACAAGCGATGTCTGCGCCACCCCGCGAGAAGCACAACGGGAAAGTCGGCCACTAACCCGCCAGCTTGACGCTTCGCCCGCTGGCAGCGGATCGATAGATGGCTTCCACAACTTCCAGAGCCTTCAGTCCGTCGTGGGCGGCGATGACGGGCGGCTTGCCGGTGCGGATCGATTCGACAAATTCACTCATAAAGCGATGGCCCATCACGCCGGCGTAGCCCGTTTCGCGGGGAAGCTCGAAATCGAGGTGCTGGTGTGACGGTTGGGAGAATTCGCCGGCGTCGCTGCAAACGAACAGGCGTTCTTTGACGCCCTCGAACGACGGGCTCCAGGAAAGCACGCCGGCGGTTCCGCGTAGAGCGAGGTAAAGGTCGCGGCCGAAGGGGTAGGAATCCGGCACGGTATAGCTGATGTCAAGCGCCAAGACCGTGCCGCGGGAGAAGGTGAGAAGCGCGAAAGAATTGTCCTCAATGTCATACTCTCGATTGACGTGCACGTTCTTGCCGATAACCTCCACCACCTCGTCTGCCAGCAGCCAGCGATAGAGGTCGATCCAGTGGACGCCGAGGTTGAACATGGGGCCGCCACCGCTACGCGATTTTTGCAGCATCCATCCCGCCTGCGCTTCCGTGTAGCGCGACAGGCGGCCGGCGGCGCAACGGCCTTCGCAGCCCACCACGCGGCCAGTAACTCCCTGGGCGATCAATCCCTTCATCCGTGATGCCACGGGATGATAGCGCCAGACGTAGGGCGTGGAGAGAATCACTCCGGCGCGCTCCGCCGCGGTGATCATGCGGCGCACGCCTTCGGCACTCGCCGCCATGGGTTTTTCCACCAGCACATTAACTCCACGCTCAGCACAGGCCACGGCAGCGTCGGGGCAATCCGCGTGAGGGAGAAAGATGACCGCCAAATCCAGGCGCTCGCGGTCCAGCAATTGGCGCCAATCCGCATAGCCGCGGGCAGGAAAGTCGCGGATGAAGCTCTCAAGGACCGTCGGATTTTCTTCCGCCACGGCCACCACGTCGGCTCCCGGAATGGCCTGGAACAATGGCACGTAGCTCCGCGGGTGCAAGATGCCGGAGACCGAGAAAGGCGACGGAAAAGGGCTCGATAGGCATTGTAAAGTCGGCTTGATACTGAAATCGTGCCGTTGGCTGTGCAACGCACCTTGGACTGCGGCGGCTCGACGCCGCCTTTTTTCCTAGGGTGTAGTAACGCCGAGCAAATTCAGGGACCGCGGTCGTGCCACGCAATTCCAAGGCGGCGTCGAGCCGCCGCAGCCCAAGGTGCTTCGCACTAAAATCTTCCGTCCCGGCTTTCGAAGTGCGTGGGCTTGTCGAGCGTCGCGCCGCCGGACGTGATCCACTGCGCGGTCCACCGGATCATCTGCTCGATGGTGACGGAGGGCGCGCCAAACGTGCGCTGGCAGCGGCCGGCATTGTTGAGCAGACCCGTCGGGGCTTCCTGGCCGGTGAGGATGGGCGCGCGCCCAAAAATCTCGCCAAAGCGTTGAGCCAGGGCGCGGACCGAAAGCGTCTCGGGTCCCGTGAGGTTCAAAACCCAGGGTGGCGATTGGCAATGGGCAAGGCTCCGCAGCGCCACCGAGTTCGCATCCCCCTGCCAGATCACATTCACCGCGCCCATGGTGACGTCCAGCGGAGCGCCGGCAAAAACCTTGGTGCCAATGTCGAGGAGAACGCCATAGCGAAGATCAATGGCGTAATTCAGCCGCACCAGGGTGACGGGAGTTTCGTGGCGGCGCGAAAAGTGTTCGAAGATGCGTTCGCGCGCCAGCACCGACTGGGCATATTCACCGAGGGGCGCGGGCGGAGTTTCTTCCGTGGCGCCACCGGAATCTACCGGAACCAGCGGGTAGACGTTGCCGCTGGAAAAAACCACGATGCGCGATTGGCGATAGCGCTCGGCGACCAGCGCCGGCAGATAGGCGTTCATCGCCCAAGTCAAACTCTCCGCGCCGGTCGAACCGAATTTGCGCCCGGCCATGAAGATGACGTTCCTAGCGTCAGGCAAGGCGGCCACGGCTCCGGCGTCCAACAGGTCGATACGCTGAGTCTCGACTCCCGCTTCCTGGAGTAAGCGCTCCGACGAGGGAGTGGAGAACCTGGAGACGCCGATGATGCGCCGGGGCAGGCCAGCTTCGCGCGTCGCCCGCACCGCCCGTCGCGCCAAACTGGGGCCCATCTTGCCCGCCACACCGATAACGATCAAATCTCCTTCCAGTTCGCGAAAGAGATTCAGATCCTCGGCGCTGGGCGTGGAGAGCTTGTCTTCAAGTTCGGATTCGGATTGGATTAAGTTTGTCATGATGAGCAATCCATCGGTCGCGTCCCGGCAGATTTCAAGTCGTTGCCTTGCGGGTTCTCAAGCGGGCGACGCGGATCGACTCAGAACCACCAAGCTACCGCGACTCAATACCTTCCTTCTCGAACCCACATGGCGACGTCCTCGTCCACGGAGAAGCGTTGCGAAGGTCGGCGGCTAAACCGGTGATCGAGGGCATAGGCATTGACCTCCAACGGGATTCCCTCGTAGCCCCCGCACAACAAAAAGCCCCGCACGTAGCGCTTCGCGAATTCCTGAACTCCAAGCTGGCGGTATTGCTCGACGTGCACGAGTTCGTGGAATAAGACGTGGTCCGTAGCGTGCCCGCGGGACACGATGACGTCGCAAAAGGTTATGGCGGCAACGTTCGATACATCGAGCAGATTTGAAAACCCCACACGAGCCAGCCATCGGTAAAACGGAGGCACTTCAACGCACTCGCCCTCAGAAACCGCAACTCGTGCCGCCTCGAGCGCCTGCGGCGGAAAGAAGCCAGCCATCGCCTCCATTTGCGCTGCGTTGAGCGGAGCGGCCAAGGGAAGGAATCGATCCCGCTGTGAGCGAATATAGCGGGCAACCCAGATGGGAACCCCCAGCATTCTCGCCATCTGGTGTTGCAGCACTGCAGTTCTGCTCACCTAAAACCCCCGGGCGAGATGGCAACGCGCGCCGGAAGATCATCGACGCAAAAAGAAACCACTGGGTGAGAACCAGCGGGCACGAAGGACGCCAACAGATTCCGTTGTCCAGCCTTCTGTCGTCTTCAATTCCGGGCTTGCTACGCTGTTTTCGCCTGCCGGGCCGCCATTCGTTCGCGAATGCCCTTCATGCGTTCGCGAGCTTCGGCGGCTTGTTTTCGGCCGTTGGGTGTGGCGTCAATCAATTTTTCCAGATTGGCGGCGAACCGGGGCGCATAGGCCGCGCGGATCTCGCCCAGTAGCGGTTCAAGTTTGGAGAAGACGCCGATGTGCTCGCCATTGGTGCTGGTAAACATATCCAGGCTGATGGCGCCTTCGTTGACCAGCGCCGCGGCCATGTCCCAGTAGGAGACCACCATGCGCAAATGGCCGCTGTGCTCGCTGAACATCGCGTCCGTAAAGTCCGAGATCGCTTGCGGATGGAAGTCGCGAAAATACCAGTCGCGCGCTTTGCGCATCACTTCCTCGCGGCGGAGCTCGTAAAGTTTGAGAATAAGGCCGGCTTCGTCTTGTTTCGACATATCGATCCTCCCATCTGGATTATGGCGCGAATCGCCTCGCCCACCGAACCGTTAATTTAGCAAACGCCGACGGGTATCGTCCAGCGCGGGCGGACGTCGTGGCGGCACAGTTTGAATTTGTAGCAGCGCGTCTACCGGCGTGCCGAGGAACCAGGAGGCGGTGTAAAGCGCTTCTTTACACTCAACATGTACCACTTTCGCGGACGTGATTTACTTGACATAGCGAGTCCGTTGCCTTACGTTTCTTTGTTGGCAATCGCGCGCGTGAAGACGTTGGTTCCGGCTTCAAGACACTACTCTCAGATCCTACTCAGGTGGCGCTCATGGCGGAAAAGTCCACCTTGAAGCCAGAGGGCTTGGCATTTGGCCATGCTCTGCAAACGGCGTTCAAGATCGCAGTTATGTATTCGGTCGATCATCCGGCGACGGAGAGGGCCGTGGCGCAGAGTTACGCGTTGCTGAACAAGCTGCTTGGATACACCCAGCAGTTTACCTTCGGCTTTCTCAATAAGCGGGTTATGATCAATGATCTTCTGACCGACGATAATACTCTCTCCAGTATTGAGGGAGAGTTCTTCCGGCGCAGCATCGGTGCGATCACTTTCTCCGCAGGAATCACGCTGGGGGAGTTCAAGCGCGGTCTCGCCGTTGTCGCCACCCGGCCCAAGACGATCGAAGAAAAGGGCGGAATCCAAACCTTCGTTCAGCAGAATCCGCTGACCGGAATGCGCATCCTTCCGGCGATAACCCCGGAAAGCGAAGACACGGTGCTGCAGATGAACCCGGAGTCGTACCTGATGGCGCAAGGGATTCTGGGCCCAGGTACGGGAAGGATCGGGCAAGGCTTGGAGTCGCTGCTCCGGTTTGCCGGCATGGAGACGCCGTCCACTTATACGGGCGGGGCGAAAGAGGCTTTGGAGCTGGCAAACAAGGCGACGCAGGCTTCGCTGCTGGCGCCTTCCGCCGATCCGCGCGAGTCCTTGCGGCTGTTGGTTCGCATGCTGGAAGAATCGAGCCCTTCGCACCTGTTGTCCTCACTGTCGCCGCAAAGGCAAGCGGAATTAACCGGGCGCACCACCGAGGAAATAGCGCAAAGCCTGGTGGAAGATCTGACGGTAGACCTGGCGGCCAGGCGACTGGGTGACAATCCCGACCGGGCCACGACGCCCGTAGTGCAGGAACAGGTGGTTCAAATCCTCACTCGTGGTCTGCAAGCAACCCACGTCGCCGAACGCCTTCTCCAGAAGCTTTCGCGCGTGATTGAGGAGTCTCACCTGCCATCGGAGGTTTTCGACCGCATCCGCCAGGAGGTCATGTGGGTGCAATTGGACCTGGCGCAGAAGCACGCCCACCTCCTGCGTGTTGAGCGATTCGATGACCAGGAATTTCACCGCCTGCTCAATTACGCGCAGGAATCGATGAACACGGGACGAAACGCGGAAGTGGCCGAGGTGGTCGAGCATTACATGGGTTTTCTCGATCGGCCAGGGGACAAAGCACGCGCCCACGAACTCTCGCGCGTGCCGCAACTTCTCCCGGCGGTGTCATCTGGCGCCACCCTGCCGCTGCTACAGAGCGTTGCCGCTCGGCTCACCGCGGAACTGTCGAAAACACGGGGCAGCGATCGGGCATCCCATCAGCAGGTGGCCAATTGCCTGGCAACCGCATCGCAAACGGCCGCGATCTACGAAGATTACGCCACCGTGCACAAAATCGGTTCCGATCTCGACGCCTCGCTGGCCTCGGACAATGCCCGGCACAGCGAGTGCTGCGGGCGCGCGCTGGATAATTTGCTCACGGGCGCAGCTTTTGAGCGAGTTATTGAACTCTATGTGGCCAAACGCGGCGATCTGGCTTGGGCCAAGGTGGTCGGCTCACTGGCGAAGTGGATCGGGCCAAAGAGCGGGGAAGTGGTCTTCACACTGCTCGAAAAGGAAAACTCGGCGCCCAACCGCCTGCGCCTGGTGCGGATGTGCGCTCCCCTTCTGGGACGCGCGGCGAGGGAGGCGGCCGTGCGACGTCTGGGGGACGAACGATGGTACGTGGTGCGAAACGCCTGCACGGTTCTAGGTGAACTCGGCGACCCTGAAACCACCAGCCAATTGAGTGGTGCGCTGCGTCACGCCGACGATCGTGTGCAACAGGCCGCCGTCACGGCCATCATCCGCTGCAAGGGCAATGGCCGCGCCGCAGCGTTTGCTCAGGCGTTGCCGCACTTGAAAGCGCAGGTTCTGGACATGGTCCTGGACGAGCTCATTTTCTTGAAGGACCCCAAAAGTGTCGAGGGATTGAAGCAGTTCGTGTTGGCAGCTTCCGGGAGCCGCACGGGGGCTCTGGAAAAGGCTGTTTCGGCGCTGGCCACTATCGGCACGGCCCCGGCGGTGGAAATACTGGGAAAGGTCGTCGCTGACACCGCGCAGGCTGCTTATGTGCGCAACGCAGCGCTGCTGGCCCTGGGCCGCAATTCTCTTCCGTCTGCCAAGCAAGCCATTGCCGAGTTCATTCGCACCGCCCCGAACGATCCGCTCGCAGTGCAAGCCAACAAGATATTGGCGTCGTGAGACGCCTCGTGCCACGAGGGTTTCCTTTGATGTCCAGGGAGCGATATTGCGACCCCAATTTCGACACTTCCCAGAGTCGGGGGGTTGCCTTGGTGTGACGGCGCTGCAGCGATTGGCCCGGCCTGCGCTGGCTAAAAGTTCACCATACCAGAAGCGACGCTACCTCCTTCCATTCCAAGAGCTGAAATTAGCGCGGTTTCCAGTATGGGCTATTGTTGACACGGTAGTTTGCGTGTGCGAGAATCCAACGTCTTAAGAAGCGAATAAGGCACACGCCGAGTACTACCGAAGGTCAATGGCCGACGAAAAAAAAGGGCCGCCAGAGGCGGCTGAAGGGGCAAAAACCCCAGCGCAAAAGTCTGCCGCGGAGGGCGGCGGAACGAGTCCACAGGGCACGCCCAATCCTGCGGTACCGCCCCAAAGTCCAGGACGGGCGGGTGCAGGTGGGGAGACGCCTCCTGGGGCTGCGAAAGTTTCTGTACCCGCAAGCCCAAGTGGAACTTTGCCGGGCGCTGCGGCCAAACCTCCCGCGGTGACGCCGCCGAAACCAGGTGTAGCCGCACCACCCAAACCGGCGACCCCGCCCAAAGCTCCTGTCAAACCCGACCCCTGGTCAAGTCCGCTTGTCGACGAACTGCAGAAGAGGTTTCCCGGCGCGATCAGCGAAGCGGTGATCTTTCGAAACCAGCCATCCATCAACCTAGCGAAGGAACACTTGGTGGCCATTTGCCGGTTTCTAAAGAGTCCTGCCGGTGGGGCGTATACGCTGCTCACGGACGAAACCGCGGCGGATTATCCCAAGCGGGAAAAGCGTTTTGATATCATTTACCATTTGTATTCCTTTGAGGGCAATAACCGCCTGCGCCTCAGGGTTCAGGTGAACGCGGAAGAGAAGGTGCCGTCAGTGGTGGAGATCTGGCCCACGGCAAACTGGCTGGAGCGCGAGGTTTTCGACATGTTCGGCGTGGTCTACGAAGGCCACCCGGACCTGAAACGACTGCTGCTGCCGGATGAATGGGTCGGTCACCCCCTGCGCAAGGATTATGACATCCTGAAGCAGGATGCCGCCTGGGTAAAAGCCAACCTCGGCATCGACAGCGGGCAATAGAGCAGTGGCAAGTGAAGAATGGGGAGTGGCGGGCAAAACGAAGCAGCGATCGGCAATGAAGGCAAACAGCCGAGCGGGAAATATTAGGGGCATTCGGTAAGTCATGGCGGAAGCAACTTTTCTTGATGCCAACGAGCTGGTCATTAACATGGGGCCGCAGCATCCGGCCACGCACGGGGTTCTGCGCGTCAAGCTGAGGCTGGACGGCGAGCGCGTGCTGGGGACCGAATGCATCATGGGCTACCTGCACCGCGGCGTGGAAAAGATCGCCGAAAACCGGACGTACGCGCAGTTCACGCCTTACGTTGATCGCATGGATTACGTGGCCGCCGTGACCAACGGCATGGGCTACGTGGAAGCCGTCGAGAAACTGCTGGGGGTGGAAATCCCGCCCCGCGCACAGTACACGCGGATGATTCTGGCGGAGTTGCAGCGCATCGCCAGCCACCTGGTGTGGCTCGGAACTCACGCCCTGGATATCGGCGCCATGACGCCGGTGTTTTACACCTTCCGTGAGCGCGAAGAGATCCTGAAGATCTTCGAAGCCTACTGCGGCGCGCGTCTTACCACGCACGCCTTTCGCATCGGCGGTTTGCAATACGACCTTTATGACGGGTTTGAAAGGGACGTGGTGAAATTCTGCGACTACTTCCTTCCCAAGGTGGACGAGTACGAACAGCTCCTTACCAGGAATCGCATCTGGATCCGGCGAACCCGCAGCATTGGCGTGCTTTCCGCAGAAGACGCGATTGCCTTGGGCGTGACCGGACCGGTGTTGCGCGGCTCGGGCGTGAAGTGGGATATTCGCAAAGCCCAACCGTACGAAGCCTACGATAAGGTGGAATTTGACGTCCCTGTGGGCGAGCACGGCGACACCTATGATCGATATATCGTGCGCATGGTCGAAATGCGCCAGTCGGTGCGGATTATCCGCCAGTGCGTTGAGCGCCTGGCGCCCGGTCCGATTTTCGGCAAGGTGGGGAAGGTCATCAAACCGCCCGCCGGTGAGGTTTATCACTCCATTGAGGCGCCGAAAGGCGAACTTGGATACTACGTTGTGAGCGACGGAAGCGTGAATCCTTATCGCGTGCGCGTGCGGCCGCCGTCGCTGATCAACCTTCAGGCGTTGGACACGATGTCCCGTGGCCACCTAATTGCTGATATCGTGGCGATCATTGGTACCATCGACATCGTGCTGGGAGAAGTAGACCGATAAAATCATTTGGATATGGGTGATTTGTGATGGGTGATTGCACGTCTGTGTGGTGGTCTGGGTGCACGAGATGCACTGCCAATCACCCATCGCAAATTACCAATCACCGATGTCCGGACTGAATATGGTTGAGAGCACCGTTAAATTCCTGCAAGCAAGCCCGCTGCTCCTCGCGACGGTCAAGATCCTCGTGGTATTTACGGTCGTTGCAGGGATTGTTGCCTACCTGGTGTACATGGAACGCAAAGTTCTGGCGTTCATGCAGGCGCGGCTGGGGCCGATGCGCGTGGGGCCATGGGGACTGCTTCAGCCGATCGCGGACGCCGTAAAGCTGTTGATTAAAGAAGACATCATTCCTGCGGGTGCGGACAAGTGGCTCTTTCTTTTGGCCCCCACCATCAGCATTTTCGCCGCCTTCACCGTGTTTGCGGTGATTCCGTTCGCCGGCAACTTCTTCGTGACGGATATCAACATCGGCCTGCTTTTTATCCTGGCCGTGTCTTCGCTGGGAATTTACGGGATTATTCTCGGGGGGTGGGCGTCGAACAGCCACTATCCACTGCTGGGAGCGCTACGTTCTTCCGCGCAGTTGGTGAGTTACGAGGTGGCTGCGGGGATGGCGCTGGTCGGAGTGCTGCTGTTTGCCAATTCCCTGAGCATGGTGGATATCGTCAACCGGCAGTCTGGCGCCGGTGTCTGGTACGTGTTCTTGCAGCCGGTTGCCTTTTTGATTTACGTGATCGCCGCGGTAGCGGAAACCAATCGCAACCCCTTTGACCTTCCTGAGGCCGAATCCGAACTAACCGCCGGTTTTCACACCGAGTACAGCGGATTCCGCTTCGCTCTGTACTTCATGGCGGAATACACGAACATGGTGGTGGTGTCGTGCATCGCGGTGACCCTCTTCCTGGGAGGGTGGTTGCGGCCATTCGCAAGCCTTTCGTGGCTTGATTTCCTGAAGTTTGCACCCATCGTTGCGACCGTGGGCGCCGGAGCTTTTGTCCTCTGGCTGGGGCTGAAGAGTTCCATCAAGCTTGAGCGCTACTTTTTCATGGCGGTGACGGTGTGCTTCGTGTTTCTGGCGGGCCTTCTGGCGATTCCGCCGGTGCTTCATGCAATTCAAGGCATATTCTGGTTCAGCGTTAAGGTGCTGGCATTCCTGTATGCCTTTATCTGGTACCGCGCCACGTTCCCCCGCTATCGCTATGACCAGTTGATGGACGTTGGCTGGCGGTGGATGATTCCTCTGGCGCTGGCGAACTTGATTGTAACCGCAGTGGGCCGTTATCTTGTCCTGGCCCATCACGCGGCGAACACCGTATCTTGGCTGAGCAGGTGACGATGGACTGGAAGGATTTTTTCCGGCGGATTTTCCTGATCGACCTCATCAGGGGGTTGCGGCTGACGTTCTCCTATCAGCGTCCGGACGCCACTTGCACCGAGCAATATCCGCTGGAGCGGCCGCCAGTGGCCGAGCGCTACCGTGGCGCGCCGCGGCTGAATAATCATCCCGAGTCCGGCGAGACCCTTTGCATTGCCTGCAACCTCTGTTCGATCGCGTGCCCGGAGAATCTAATTGTGGTCGGTTGGGCGCGAACGGAAGACCGCAAGAAGCGCTTGACCACTTTTACCTACGATCTTTCTCGCTGCATGTTCTGCGGCCTGTGCGAAGACGCCTGCCCGGTCAACGCGCTGGAGTTGACGCAGGACTTTGAAATTGCCAGTTACACGCGTGAGGGAATGATCTGGGACCGGCGAGCGCTGGAAGAGGGCCCGAAGCCGGCACGATACACAAGGTAGAAGTGTGAGTGTGAAGTATGAAGGATGAATTATGAAGGTTGAAGGTTCAAGGATGAAGGATCAAAGGACTGCGCGGCGTCGATGGGCGGGAATCAGAACCGCACCAGCCGATTTCATCCTTCATCCTTCATCATTAATCCTTTCAGCGGTCATCTCGACAGAAATTTAGACAAAGTTATGGTCGCGCTCCTTACATTCGGCATTCTTTCGGCGATTACGCTGGTGTCCGCTATTCTGGTCATCACGCGGCGCAATGCCATCCACAGTGCAATTTGGCTGATCGTGACATTGTTTGCCGTAAGCGGCATTTATCTGTTGCAGCATGCCGAGTTTCTTTTTGCAGTCCAGATCATCCTTTACGTCGGCGGCATCATGGTGCTGTTCCTGTTCGTGGTCATGTTGGTGGATATTGACGTGGCATTGAAGCAGGCGCGATTTGCCCGGCAGTGGCAAGTGGCGCTGGTCACTTCCGTGCTGCTGGCAGGGCTGGTGGGTTACGCTCTGCACAACCACGGACATGGTTTGGACCTGCCTGCTCAGCCGATGGGCAATGCTCCCGCGCTAAATACCCAGGCGATTGGAACAGCCCTCTATCAGAACTATAAATTGCCGGTGGAAATCGCCTCAATCCTGTTACTGGTCGCCATGGTGGGCGCCGTCATCATGGCCAAGAGGAAGCTGGAATGATCCCCACGGAATATTACATTTTTCTCGGGACCGGGTTGTTCGCCATCGGTGTCATCGGTGTGCTGACGCGGCGCAACGTGCTGATCATCCTGATGTCGATTGAACTGATCCTGAACGCCGTTAACATCAACCTTATCGCGTTCTCACAGTATTTCAAGTCCGTGGATGGTCAGGTCTTCGCAATTTTTGTGATTACCGATGCCGCCGCCGAAGCCGCGGTCGGACTGGGCTTGATCATCGCGCTGTTCCGGAACAAGGAAACCGTCAACGCGGACGAGATTGACTTATTAAAGTGGTGACACGGAAGGGGAAAGTTTAAAGGGTAAAGGCTAAGGGGTAAAGGGTGAAGGCTGAAAAGGGTAAAGTGCAAAGGCTAAAGGGTGGAGGCGGAAGGACGAGGGCTGAAAAGGGGTAAGGTATAAAGGTTAAAGGGAGAAGGCTAAAGGCTCGAGTTCAATGGCAGGGGAATCCCATCGCGATATTCGAAAACGGGCGTTTCAATATTCCCTACGGGCCATCAAGCTTTACCATGCGTTACAAGAGGCCAAGGACGGAGCGGGGTGGGTGATCGGAAAGCAGTTCTTGAGGGCCGCCACATCGATTGGGGCGAATATAGAAGAAGCCCAGGCTGGCGAAACACGGGCGGATTTTATCCACAAGTATGGGATCGCTCAAAAGGAGGCTCGCGAGACCATCTACTGGCTCGGACTGCTGGCGGAGGGAGCAATCTTGCCGAGGCTGCGTCTGACACCGCTGATTAAGGAGACTGAAGAAATCTACACTGTAATTACTGCAATCATCCGAAGCGCCAAATCCGGGGTGCGGAAAGGGTAAGGAGGAAAGGGAAAACGTTAAAGGATAAAGGCTTAAGGGTGAAGGCTGAAGGTGAAAGGCTACTGGGTGAATTCCCAGCAGCAATTCTCGGCTTCTGCGACATCACCGAGGGTTGGAGCGAGTAATGAATTTTGCGAGCGTTGAAGACGTTCGCCAGGGTGGTTTTGAGGGATTCAAGGCCGTCTCGACCTTGAAAACTTCGGGCTGTTGCGAAGTGCCCGATAAGCCCGGCGTCTATCTGGTGCTGAGACTGAGCACAAAACGTCCCGATTTCCTAAGCGAGAGCATCGGCGGTCACTTCAAGGGAAAGAATCCAAGGGTCGAAGTCGGTGTGCTAGAGAGCAAATGGGTTGAACCGAGCGCCGGTGCTTTATATCGGCAAGGCTGGAGGGCCAGGTAGACTGGCAACCCTGCGGAGTCGCCTGAGACAGTACATGCAATTCGGCCAGGGGAAGCCGAGAGGACATAAGGGTGGAAGGTACATCTGGCAGTTGCGCGACTCAGGCGATCTATTACTTTGCTGGAAAGTAACGCCCAATGCTGTTCCCAGAGACGTGGAGAAAAGACTCATCGGGGAATTTGAGGCAGTGTATCAGAAGCTCCCGTTTGCCAACATCGACCGTTGAATGCCGCGGCAATGATTCGGACCGAGGTCACTAACGGACAGAGAGTAAGCACTGCGGGACGAGGGTTAAGAGGTGTAAGCCTGAAATAGGGGCGGTGAGCCAAGGCGTCCGCCAGAGTTTATTTACCCTTTACCCTTTAGACTTTAACCTTTTATCGAACCTATGCTCGACACACTGTGGTTAATTCCGATCTTTCCGCTGGCGGGCGCCGCGATTCAATTGTTTTTCGGTCGCCGTGCGTCCAACCAGGCGGTGTCCGCGGTTTCGGTGGGGCTGCCGGGCCTTTCCTTCCTGTGGGCGGTAGGATGCTTTGTGCAGTTCCTGCGACTGCCCGAAACGTATCATCACGCTTTTGTCAAAACTTTATACATCTGGCTGCCCGCAGGGGCTTTTCACCTTTCGAACGGCACGCTCGCGAACTTCAGTGTTGATGTGGGGATGCAACTCGATCCGCTTTCGTGTGTGATGATGTTGGTGGTGACTGGCGTCGGTTTCCTCATCCACGTCTACTCCATGGGCTACATGGCGCATGAGGGAGGGTATTACCGTTTCTTCGGCTATCTCAACCTGTTCATGTTCTCCATGCTGGTCCTGGTGCTGGCGGATAATTACCTGATGATGTTTGTCGGGTGGGAGGGCGTGGGACTCTGCTCGTACCTGCTGATCGGGTTCTATTTCCTGCGCAAATCCGCGTCGGACGCGGGCAAGAAAGCATTTATCGTCAATCGCATTGGTGACGCCGGATTCCTGATGGGCGTGATGCTGATGGTGGTGACCTTCGGCACGCTGAACTTCCAGGCCATCACGCAAGCCGCGAGGAGCGGTCAATTTCCCGTTGGCAGTGGTGTCATCACCGCGATTTGTCTTTTGCTTTTTGTCGGCGCCACGGGGAAGTCGGCGCAGATTCCCCTTTACGTGTGGTTGCCCGACGCCATGGAAGGCCCGACGCCGGTCAGCGCCCTGATCCATGCCGCGACCATGGTAACGGCGGGCGTTTACATGGTAGCACGGTCAAACGCGCTGTTCGCGCTATCCCCCAGGGCCCTGGCGTGGGTCGCGGGGATCGGCGCGGCAACGGCCATCTGGGCGGCTTCCATCGGCCTGGTGCAAAACGATATCAAGCGCGTGCTCGCATATTCGACGGTCAGCCAACTCGGGTACATGTTTCTGGCGTGCGGCGTTGGGGCATTTGGGGCGGGCGTCTTTCATTTAATGACCCACGCGTTCTTCAAGGCTCTCCTGTTCCTTGCTTCCGGCAGCGTCATCCACGCGATGTCGGGCGAACAGGACATGCGCAAGATGGGCGGGCTCAAGAGCAAGATTCCCACGACCTTCTGGACGATGTTCGTCGCGGCCTTGGCAATTTCAGGAATCCCTCCTCTCGCCGGCTTCGTCAGCAAGGACGAGATTCTCTGGCAGTCGTTTGCGGGCCCCTACGGGCACACGCTGCTCTGGGCCATCGGCTGGATTACTGCCGGGATTGACGGCGTTCTACATGTTCCGCCTGATTTACATGACGTTCTGGGGCGAGTCCCGTGCCGACCATGAAGTCGAGCACCACATCCATGAATCACCCGCCCCCATGCTGATTCCCCTCCAAGTACTGGCGGTTCTTTCCATCATCGGCGGCTTTATCGGATGGCCAAAATCCCTATTTGGCGGCGAGTGGTTTGGAAGATTTCTTGAACCCGTATTCGAAGGCAATCCGCAGGCGGCCCTGCATGACTACGGAAAGAGCATGGAGTTCTTCCTTATGGGGCTTTCTGTCGTGACGGCGATCGCCGGCATCGGCCTTGCTTACCGCATGTATGTTCAGGAACCTGCGCTTTCGGACCGCGTGGCGGCTATGTTTGGCGGCATCCAGCGAGTTCTGCTGCACAAGTATTATGTGGATGAGATCTACGACGTCCTATTCGTGAACCGCGTAAAAGATCTGGGCAGCGCGTTGGCGGCGGTTGACCTCGGCGTGGTGGACGGCGGCGTCAATGGCGTGGGTTGGCTGACCCGCATGTCCGCCGAGGTGTCGCGGTTGTGGGACTCCTGGGTCATCGATGGGCTGGTGAACGCTTTGGGTTTCGTTACCAAGACCCTGAGCTGGCCGGCGCGGATCGTGGAGACAGGCTTGGTGCAGAATTATGCCTGGTTCATCACTCTCGGCGTGCTGATTTTCATGGCGTACTATTTCGCTCCTTTCCGGGCGTTCTTCGCCTGGTTGTTTTAGCTTTGAACTGCTTTTTCGAGGTCGACGATGGAGTTCTTTCATGCCCATATTCTGAGCATCATTTTGTTCATCCCGGTGGTGGGAATGGTTCCGCTCTTCCTCATTCCCGGGTCGAACAAACAGGCGGTTCGCTGGTGGGGCAACGTCGTAATGTTCGTGGACTTCCTGGCTTCGCTGCCGCTGGTCTTCTGGTTCGGCAGCAACACGGACGAGCCATTCAAGTTCGTCGAGCGGAGCAATTGGATCCCGAGCATCGGCGCGCAATACCATTTGGGCATTGATGGCATCAGCTTCCTGCTGATCATGCTGACCACGGTGCTGGGCTTTATCGCCGTGCTCTCATCGTGGACGGCCGTTCAGGAGCGGCTGAAAGAATACTACGCCATGTTCATGCTCCTGCAAGTAGGCATGCTCGGCGTCTTCATGTCGCTCGACATCTTCCTGTTTTATGTGTTTTGGGAAGTCATGCTGGTCCCGATGTACTTTATCATCGGGGTGTGGGGCGGTCCGCGCAAGCTTTATGCCGCCATCAAGTTCTTCCTCTACACGCTGGCCGGTTCCGTCCTGATGCTCCTCGGCATCCTGACGCTTTACCTCAACTATACGCTGCCCGACGGAAGCCATACATTTGACCTGACCAAGCTGATGGAACACGCGCACGCTTGGCCCTTGCACATGCAGATCTGGGTGTTCGCAGCGTTCGCCATCGGGTTCGCCATCAAAGTGCCGATGTTCCCGTTCCATACGTGGCTGCCGGACGCGCACGTCGAAGCCCCCACGGCGGGCTCGGTGATCCTGGCCGGTGTTTTGCTGAAAATGGGAACGTACGGTTTCCTGCGCTTCTCTCTGCCCCTCCTGCCGGACGCCAGTTCCAATCCGCGCGTCGTGAAAGTGATGGTGTGCTTATCGCTGGTTGCAATCATTTACGGGGCGCTGGTTTCCCTGATGCAGAAAGACATGAAGAAGCTGATTGCTTATTCCTCCGTCAGCCACCTTGGCTTCTGCACGCTAGGTATCTTTGCGTTGAACCCGCATGGCTTGCAGGGCAGCGTGATTCAGCAGATCAATCACGGCATCTCCACGGGCGCCCTCTTCTTGATCGTCGGATTGATCTACGAGCGCCGCCACACACGCGAGATCAAGGAATTCGGCGGGCTCTCCAACGTCATGCCCATCTATGCCACGCTCTTCATGATCGTAATGCTCTCGTCCATCGGCTTGCCGCTTCTGAACGGCTTCATCGGTGAGTTTACGATTCTGCAAGGCGCATTTGAAGCCAATTGGCACTGGGCCGCGTGGGCGGTATCGGGAATCGTCCTGGGTGCGGCTTACATGCTCTGGCTGTACCAGCGCACTATGTTCGGACCGTGCGAAAATCCCAAGAATCAGGTTCTGAAAGACTTGAATTTCCGGGAAATCATGACCTTGGTTCCTTTGATACTTTGGGCGTTCTGGATCGGTATTTACCCCAAGCCGTTCTTTAACGTGCTGGAGAAGCCGGTGAATAACATTGTCGAGCAACTGAATCCTGGTTTCTTTAAGGCGCCGATGGCGGCCCAATCGCCGGCTTTGCCTGCGCAGCCCAGCATCACCATCACCCTGTCCAATCCGCCGGCAGGAGCGAAGCGCTAATGGGAACTGCACTCCACCTTGCCTACGAGGCAACCAAGCCGGAGCTTCTGGTCACGTTTTTCGGGCTGGCGGTGCTACTGTTTGATTTCCTGCTGGATAAGCGCGATAAGTATTTGAATGCGGTTCTGGCTCTGCTGGGCCTTGCGTTCGGTGGTCTGGCGGTGCTGCGGCAGGGCTTTACGCTGCCGGGGATCAGCATCTTTCGGTTCCTCAACGTCCTGAACCTCCACTTCACGCCTCCCGATTATCTGGGATTTGGAGGCTCGTACACTCTCGATGCGTTTGCCATCGTCACCAAACTCATCATCTTGTTCGCCACGGCAATCGTGGTTCTGCTGTCGGTTAAGTATTTGGAGATTGAAGAAGCAGACCTCGGCGAGTACTACGCGCTGCTGCTTTTTGCCGCCGTGGGCATGATGTTCATGGTCTCGGGCGTTGACTTAGTCGTCCTCTTTGTCGCCCTCGAGGTCATGGCGCTCTGTGAGTATGTGCTGACGGGATTTCTGCGCGGCAACCGGCGCTCCAATGAAGCCTCAGTGAAGTTCTTCCTGCTCGGCGCGTTTTCTTCCGGCCTGCTGCTGTACGGCATGTCGCTCCTCTATGGCATCGGCGGTTCGACAAAATTGAGGGTCATTGCTGAACGCCTGCACGACCGGCCGGCCGGCGATCCGATTTCCTGGGTTGCACTTATCACCTTGCTGGCGGGGATGTACTTCAAGATCGCGGCCGTACCTTTTCACCAGTGGACTCCTGACGCTTACGAAGGGGCGCCCACGTCAATTACCGCATTCATTTCCGTGGCGCCCAAGGTGGCTTCGTTTGCCTTCATCCTGCGAATTCTGTTCATGGGACTGTGGCCCCTCCGCATGGAGTGGCAAGCTCTCACCATCGGCGTCGCCATCGCCACCATGACGCTGGGCAATCTCGCCGCAATCACTCAGACCAACATCAAACGGTTCTTCGGATACTCCACCATCGCCCACGTCGGCTACCTGCTGCTGGGCCTGGTGGCGGCGGGGGACGGCAACGGCGATGGTCTCATGGCCATCGTCATCTACCTGCTCGTCTACTCCTTTATGAACCTTGGCGCCTTCGCCGTGATCATCGCCATGCGGCGGGCGGACATTATCGGGGACGAAATCGACGACCTTTCCGGCCTGATGTCGCGGGCGCCGGGTCACGCCATCCTGATGCTCATTTTTCTTCTCTCCCTGGCCGGAATTCCGCTGACGGGAGGCTTCATCGGAAAATATTTTATCTTCCAGGCTCTTATCCTTACGGGCCACTACTATTTGGCGCTGCTGGGGGTTGGCTACGCGGTGGTGGCGTTGTATTATTATTTCCGGATTGTCGTCGTCATGTTCATGAAGGGGCCTCTGGATGAGGTGCCCTACGCCACCAGCCTCGGCCTGCGGGTGGCCCTGGGGGTGGCGCTGGCGATGACTCTGTGGATCGGCGTTTATCCTCAGCCGTTCATCGTGGTGGCGCGCGAGGCGGTCCGGCCGTTCCTGTCTTAAGGGAGTGATTGTGCCCAAGCGTCCAGACGGGCGAACGAACTTGTGGGCGCAAGTAGGATTGTATACCAGCCTCGGTTTTATCCTGCCCGCCTGCGCGGTGGGAGGGTTCGGGCTGGGATGGCTTTTGGACCGCTCGTTACACACCTCGCCATTCCTTGCGATCATCCTGAGTTTGGTGGGTGCGGGGGCTGGCGTGAGGGAAATTCTACGGGTCCTGACGCGAGCGGAAAAACGCGATGGCACCGACGGACCCGGCAATGGATCTGACGCAAGCTGAAGCGCGATTGCCCCGCTGGATGCTGGCTTTAGCCGCGGCGGGAACGCTGGGCGTGCTGCTCTTCGCGCACGTGCGCTTTGGCGCGGGATTTGCTGTGGGCGCGGGACTGGGCATCCTGAATTACCTCTGGCTCCATGAGGCAGTCGCAGTCATGATGTCGATGGGCCAGTTGCGCCCGTCGACAGCCATGTTTGCGAAAATCCTGCTCCGATATCCGTTTGCTTTTGGAGTTGCTTATCTCTTTTACGTGACGGGGTGGCTACCGGTTCAGGCAATTCTGGCCGGCCTTTTCGTGCCGCTTGGGGGTGCATTGATTGAGTCGGTCGCTCTGATCCGAGCGGGGCTGAAGGTTCGAGCCTGAAAGGGCGAGTGATTATACTGAGTACTTACTATGACACATGAGCTTTGGTTTACGGCAATTCTGAACAAGATTCTTGGAACGCCGGTGGCGGCACTTCTTTCGGCCCTGGGTTTGGCGCCGGCTAACGCCGCACACCCGATTTCGAACTACTTCGCCATGGAAATCCTGGTAGCCCTGGTGTTATTGGTGGGCGCGATGATGCTTCGCCGCGGGCTTTCTGTCGAGCGTCCCGGCAAATTCCAACATCTGATGGAACTGGTGGTGGAGTTCACGCGGGGATTGAACCAGGACCTCATCGGCCACGGTTCCGAGCGCTATATTGCTCTGGTGGGAACGCTCGGTTTATTTGTTCTTCTTGGCAATCTGCTCGGGGTGATTCCCACGCTTGAGAGTCCCACTGCCAGCGTCCCGGTGACTCTCGGGTGTGCGGTTGTGGCGTTTTTGTACTACAACTTCCAAGGTATTCGCCAGCACGGGGCGTTCGGGTACGTGAAACATCTTTGCGGGCCTATGATTGTTATCGCGCCCCTGATGTTGCCCATTGAGATTTTCAGCAACTTCTTTCGACTACTTTCATTAACCGCCCGTTTGTGGGCCAACATGTTCGTGGGTCCGGTCCTTGAGGGGATCTTCACGGGGCTGATTCCCATTGTGATTCCCGTTATTTTTGTGGGTTTGCACGTGTTTGTGTCATTCTTGCAGGCATACGTTTTCATGCTACTGCCCGCTGTGTACATTGGTTTTGCGGTTGCAGAGGAACATTAGGAGTTTCCGCGCAAGGCCTGCCGGCGATGGTGCGCCTGCGCTGAAAGCACCGCCAGTGTGAGACCTGCCTGCACGAGGGTTGGCAGGAAACCACCTCCTGGCGGAATTCATGACGGCCTCGACCCCTGCCGGGGGCGGCGGCCAGAGGAGGAGTAA
>CAVRBF010000072.1:0-26761 GCA_963719115.1 uncultured Acidobacteriota bacterium
CTGTAAGGATCTGGTAAGAGGAGAGTTCCTTTGATTTCAGGACTCCCTTTTCCGCGAACCAGTGGCCCAGTCCCGGCACCTCAGAGGGGCTCACGGCGGAGCCCTGCGCTGCCTTTGACGATACTTCGTTCATGAGGTCTGTCAGCATTTCCGTGGCGGGTTCCCATGCGGATATTTTTAGTAAGGCAAAGGCGAGATTGACCCCGCAATAGGGGGTCAAACCGTCCGAGAGTCCGCCACCAGCGGCCACTAACAATTCCGCCGCGCGCTGGTATTGGCCGGCACGGTACAATGCGCTTCCCAGATTCGCCTGAATCATGGGATCATGCGGGATAAGCCTTGTGAAGGGCCTCCAGATGCTCACGCAGATCGGCTTCATTGATCTGGCTCTTTTCAACCGCCTCTTCTAGCGTCGCCATCTCCTGTTTCACTTCGAGGGCAGCACTAATTTGGGTCAGCAATTGTTCGGCATCCTGCTTTGGCAAGGTGTTTCGTTGCAGGAGATCAAGCGCTAGCTGGGGTTCACCACAGATGAGGCAGGCCTGGAGCCCATAGCCGTCATAATCGTCCATCAAGGGGTAGCGCGCCTTGAGTTCCTGGAACAACTCGATCGCCTCGCGACGGCGCGTGGCACGGAATGCGATGGCAATTTGTTGGCCCCTTAGCTTGGCGTAATTGGGTTCGATCTCAATGGCCCGAGCGAACATTTGCCGAGCCGACGGCTGATCATTCAACTCGCTAACCACTCCAGCTAACAGACCAAGCGCCAGGGCGTGGTTCGGATGGCGCTCGAGCAATGCCTTCAGTCCATTGGCGGCCGCGTGTTTACTCCCGGCTTCGGAAAGGGACACCGCCAAATCGAATGCCTCACGCTCGAGAGAGTCCTCTTTTTTATGGCCGAATTGACCCCACAAAGTTTCGTGCAGTTCAAAGCTGCCGCCGTTCCCCTCGATGACCGAAATAAACGGTATCGTCAGCGCCTCACCGTTACGGAGCATATTGGAACGCAACGCCGCCGTCTCCCGTGCCTTTTCCCGGCTCGCCTCGAGAGCCGCGGCCGGGTTCGACTGATACTCCGGTCGAATCTGCACGAGATGCAAACACAAACCGGATAGCTGGTTGACGAGAAAGTGAGCATACCCGTCGGTGCTTTGCTTAAATCTCCGACCGATCGTGTAATCGCGCCCGGTGATCGTTACCGATTTGCCGTCGAATTCATCTGGCGTATGGCGCGTTAGATCGAGTTGCTCCATCATTTCTCTCCCTTCGGATCGGCCACATAACCAGGAAAAGTGAAGCGAACATCGTTACCGACAGGCGCGGCGGCGGGGTCGTCAACAACGCTCGTGGGCGGAGGATGGGTGCTGGTAATATTCGAAGGCGAAACCGTAAGCGCTCCTGGCGGCGAGTCCCTCCGAAGATTATTCGACCGTTGTGCGCAAACTCCTGGTCAGGGAACTCGAATTGGAATTTATGTAGAAATCGATTTCCGAATTGCGGTCTCCCGTCTTGACGGCTCTGGCATGCAGGAGGATGTGAACCTTCTCCCCGGGCTTGACCGGCAGGTCGAACTCATAGCTGCGTTGATTGAGGATGGGCACGTGCTGGGTATCGTGGTAATTCGGCTCGGTCAACACAATGGCAATGCCATCGAGATATTGATCACCGATATCAAGACTGATCAGCTTCTGCGTCGTGGCGGCATGATTTTCGACTGTCGCCGTGATGACGAACTCCTGTCCACTTTTTGCGGTCGGGGGCACCTGCACATCCACGTCAATGTCCTTCGGGGATCCGCCGCATCCAAAGGTCAGTGCTGCCAGGACGATCGGCAGCAGCGAGAAAGGTGATCGTTTCATTTTGCTTCCCCTCAAAGAGTCCAATTCCGCTCAGCGGCAAGGCGCAAGTGGCGCGCCTCTCCTGGTTCCGATCGGACATAAGACTACCCCGATACTCTGCCCAAAGTGACGTCTGGGATAAGGTTAATGATTTGCTCAAGCATTTACCCTTCCCACCGGGTAAATGCGTGAACCGATCATCGTCACTTTTGACGATGATGTCAAGCAAATAACCAATCATTGCGTTCAGCGGCGTTAAGGCGTATGTTACCCGCAGAGGGAAGGTTCACAAAGAAAACTTCTGTTAAGAATGCCTTCACGTTTGGGCGGGGTGAAACCATGGGGCGCGCGTGTATTCTCATGCTCGCATTTCTTTCCTTGACTTTGCTGGAGCCCTCGCCAAGCTTCGCCCAGAACAACGACCGCCCGGCTGCGTGCGCGCAGTGGGAGAAAATCCCGATACCTCCGGCCGATTTGCCGACGCCGCAAGATCGCGAGAAGCTCGCTTCTTGCAAATCCGCGGACCTCTATTTCGGTATCGGCCATCCCATCGATCTGGCCGGAGCGCGCGAATGCGCCTATTTGGAGAGAGAGGGAGCGAAGGCGCCGATTGTTGGCGGCACTGGTCTACTCATGATGATCTACGCCAACGGCAAAGGCGCCCCCCGAAATTTCGATCTTGCCTTGAGGTTCGCTTGCGAGTTTAACGGGGCGCCCGAAGGGAACCATGGTCAAATCAATCACCTTTTGGGATTGCGGAAGGAGCACTGGACAGGAGGCAACTTCAGCCTTTGTGATGACGCCAGCAGCGGATACATGGCGGGCGTGTGTGCCAGCTTGCAGGAGGAAATCCACCAAGCCACGCTGGCTCGCAAGCTGGACGGGATTGCCAAGGGATGGACTCCCGCAGAAAAGACCGCCCTCGTCGGCCTGGAGAAGGCAGCAAGCAATTTTATTGATGCCAGTTCCGACAATGAAAGTGACATGAGCGGCACGGATCGGGACGCTTACGTCTTTCAGCGGCAGGGTTGGCTCAGCAATGGATTCGTGGCGGCCGTGGAGCGGTCCGAAAAGGGGCAATTCCCCAGCTTTTCCATGGCGGAGTTCAAAAAGGCTGACGACGAACTGAATGCGGTTTACGCCCGGATCGAATCGGCGAAACCCGGCTTCGCGGGGATGGGAACGGTCACTCCTCAAGGCATACGAACAGCCCAACGCGCTTGGCTACAGTACAGCGAAGCATGGGTGAAGTTCGGCCTCATGAAGTACCCCGGCGTGACGCCGGAGAGTTGGCGGACCTGGCTAACCTACGACCGAATCCTGATGTTGCACTATGTGCCCGCCCCGGGCGTCCCCGATTGGCAGGCCTTTCAGGAATTTCTTCCCTGGCGTTATCACTACGAACTCGGCGGGGAACTCGGGGAAGATGGGGGAGATGTCGCAGAGTATCGCGAGGCGATCCGCTTGAAGCCGGACTGGGCCCCGCCGCACGACGCCCTCGGTGACGCGCTGGCGGCGAAAGGCGACTGGGATGGGGCGATCGCAGAGTATCGCGAGACGGTCCGCCTGGACCCGAACAACGCTGACGCGCACCAGCATCTCGGCTTCGCGTTCGAGAGGAGAAAGGACTGGGACAACGAGGTCAAAGAGTATCGCGAGGTGGTTCGTCTGAAGCCAGATAATGACTCGTACCGCTTCGCTATCGGCGTCGCGCTCGCGAGCGAGAAAGACTGGGACGGGGCCATCCAAGCGTATAGCGGGGCGCTCCGCCTGAGCCCCCATAACGCGGTCTATCAAACCTCCCTCGGCGATGCCTTTGCCGGCAAAAAAGACTGGGACGGGGCGATCCGAGAGTATCGCGAGGCGATTCGCCTGGAGCCCAACGATGCCGACGTGCATTACGCTCTTGGCATGGTGCTCGAGGGAAAAGGCGAGGACCCATCCGCACTCGAGGAATATCGCAAGGCACACGTGCTCGATCCGAAGAACGAGACCATCCGCAGCGCTTACGAGCGGCTGGTCGAAAAATCGAAAAAATAGCTCCGGAAGGCGGTTCTGCGCTTCTGGGCTGAAAATGTTGACCGCCTCTACGTCTCTTCCGATGCCGACAAATGCTGCTCGCCTCTCGCGCCGCTCCCTTTCGGATTTCCGACGTCAGCCCAAAATCCACCCCACGCTCACGCGCTATTTCGGCCGCGCGCCTGGCGTGAACGGATCATCCTTGGAAAGGAATTTCGGCGGCACTTGTGAATCGGCGCGGCGGGACTATTTGCGCCGCCGCGACTGGCAGTGCGTCACGTGGGTAGATTCTTCTGCCGCCGCATGAGGGTATCTTCCCATTGTGCGACCAGAACCGCGAAGCCCGTGGCCGCAACTTCGCGGGGCGTCAGTAGCGAACCAGGGCCCCGCCCCAGGTAAAGCCGCTGCCGAAGGTGACCAGCAAAAGCAACTGCCCCCGCCGCAGCAGTCCCGCCTCGCGAGCCTCGACCATGGCGAGCGGGATGGAGGCGGCGGTGGTATTCCCGCGGATCTGAATGTTGTTGAACATCTTCTCGGGAGGCAGACCCAGGCGGTGCCGCACCATGTCCACAATGCGCAGGTTAGCCTGGTGGGCAATGACCAGGTCAACGTCTTCAAGTCGCTTGCCCGCTTTCGCCAGAAGGGTTTTGGCCGTCGCGGTCATTTCCACCACGGCACGGCGGAAGACGCGGATGCCATCCATCACCGGAATATGGCGGCGGTTTTGGATATCTTCAACGGTCAAAAACGGGCGGCGGCTGTTATCGAAAACCTCCATCTTCAGCGCGTCCGCACCGGCCCCATCCACGTGCAGCTCCGATGCCAGGATGGTGGGTGTGTCGCTCACCTCCAAAGCCACCGCGGCTGCGGCATCGCCGAAAAGAACCGCGACTTCGCTGTTAGTCTCGGGAACTTCCAAACAGTGCGATTGCACTTCCGCCCCCACGACCACGATGCGGCGGTATTGGCCGCTGGCGATGAGAGCGCTGGCCACGACCAGGCTGTAAACAAAGCCGGAACACTGGTTGCGCACGTCCATGACGGGGATATTGGGGAGTCCCAGCAAAGCCTGCACGTAACACCCCGAGCCCGGGAAAAAATGATCGGGACTGAGGGTGGCAAAAATCATAAAGTTGACATCCGCGAGATTCCACTCGGCGTCCTCGACAGCGCGTCGGATGGCCTTCGCTGCCATTGCCGCGGTGCCTTCACCCTGGGCCGCGAACCGGCGCTCGCGAATGCCGCAGCGCTCGACAATCCACTCGCCGGTGACGCCCAGAAAACGGCCCAACTCCTCGTTGGTTACGACGCGCTCCGGCAGATAGGCGCCCATGCCCGCAATTCGACAATGTCGTAACTCCATGATTCGTCCTTCCCTTTCCGGCATCCGTCGGCAAGCGCTCCCGGCCGTGATGGGGAGAACGCCGCGCCGGACCGTGTGAATTTCCACGGCCGGGGATGCCGCAGTTCATCAAAGTTTTGCGTGCTCACACCCTCGTCAAGTCAATTTATTATGGCGAGAAGGAATGAAAATGGGAACTGCCAACTTGCGGTTTTGCATCGCGAGACGCAAGGAGGAAAGGGCATGGAACACAAATTACCACAGTTTTGCCTTGGATAAAATACCGGCTTGACCTCGATAGTACAGCTATGGATAGAATGTGAACTCCCATCGATACGGCGAAATACACTTTCCAGGAGGCTGCGGGAAAACTCGGCATCGGAGATGTAGAGGCGACTTTACGTCGCCATAACTCCCAGCGTTGCCACGCTGGGGTGGCGGGGTGAACCCGCCGCTACGAGTCTTTCCGCAGCCTCCCAGAGGGCAATTGCTGGACGCAGGGCATCTTCAAATCTCACGGATACGGCGTTGACCGGGAGTCCTCATGCTCAAGCTTATGGTGTTCGGCAAGCTACACGGGTTAACGGCTTTGATCCTTCTGTGCGGGGTGGGCGCGGCCATGCTTTTTTTTGGGTCATGTGGGACGAGGCGCGGGGAGAAGTGGAACCACATCGCCGACCTTCCCCAGGATTTTACCGAGGACTACGTCGCCGTCAGCGATGACGGAGTGGGGGCCATTGGCGGACATTTCGATAGCAGTTCCGACGCGGCGATTTGGCGGGTGGAGGGAACGCGGGTCGAGAAAGTTTTCGAAAGCCCAGGCTGGCTCCGCGCGCTGAACGGTTCGGGGTCCAATTGGTGCGCGGTGGCAAGCGCACTTCACCCGACGACGGTCGGAACGAGATATCGGGTGCTCGGCTCGCTGGATGGAGCCCGGACGTGGCAGGACCGGGGGAATATTCCCGCCAAGAGCGCCGTGCAAGTCCTGGTGGCCAACGCTTCGACGATCTACGTGTTCGGCGCCGATACTCTGCTGGCGACAACCGACGGCGGCCAGAACTGGCACACGCTGCCCATGCCGGCCGCCGCCACAAGCCGAGAGTTCACGGAAGCCATCGCGCTGGGGCAGGATGGAAGCCTGTTGGCGTTCGGCTCCGGCCTGATGCACCTGTCGCCCGGAACCACGACGTGGGAGTGGGTGCTGCCAGGCCAATATACGGTGGAAGCGGTCAGCGATCCGTACGTGGCGGCGGTGATCGATCAGAAGCTTCAGTTGTTGCGGAGGACGGCGCAATCGGCGGCAGAAATCGGCGAACTGCCCTACGATCGGCAGCCGGTAAGAATTGCCTTTGGCGGAGAAACGATGCGAATTCTCACCACTCCGCGCGACCCGGAAAGCCACGGCTTCTTCGGCGGAGGGCTGAATCGCGTGCTGCTGCGGAGCGACGACGGCGGCAAGTCGTGGACCTCGCAAGGTCTCGGCTCCATCCAGAAGGCCGACCTGCGGTGCGCCCATTTCGGCCTGGGCGTCGATGTAATCGACCATGGCGTCTTCGTATGCCCTTAGTAGGAGACCGGCAACAAAGACACATTACAAGTAAAACACGACGACGATGATGGCCAGGGAGACTACGGCAAGTATGGCCCCACCATAAATGGCCGCCTTGGCGCGGCTCAGGAGCTGGTCTTGCTGCTCGGTCTCAGCTTGCCACGAAATCTCAAACGTCTTTTCGTTCGTTCCCTTGACAATCATATTGCGGTCAAGTTCGTCCTTGGGCTGGGGATTCTCCACGCAGGTTCCGGCCACCGAGTAGCGTCCGGATGGGCGAATGCAGCGCTCGGTCAGTCGATATCGGTGGCCCGGCTGGAAGGGCTTCCTCTCCGCCCCTTCCGAAATCCCCTCACCGGAAACATAGGCGGCCAGCGCGGCTTCGTTCGGCTGGTCAAGCGCTCGCGTGCGACGCGCTGGGCTGCGGCGCCATAATTGCAGCTCTCCCGATGGCGACATCTTGATTTCACACTGGTAGCTGATGAGGTCAAAATGCGCGCCACGCACATCGACCAGAACTTTTCCCGTCTTGTCCTCCAGGTAGAATCGCCCGGCAGGACGGTCGACAAAATAGGTCGACCAATCAACGTCCTGGTCGTCTGCCGCGAGGGGTGCCGCGATTTCGACATCGACCTCGTAGCATAAACAGGATTTGGCGAAGATGGGGCTGGGAGCGGGAGGCGGTCCGGCGGACATGGCGGAGCCGGAGACTTCCACAAATCCCATCGCCATACTCCGGATGGTCGAGGCCGCCGTATCGGCATGGAAACGATAAAGTCGGTAGGTGGAGAGGCCGTAAAACACGAACGATATGCCCAAGGCGAAACCGAGCCAAGAGCTTAACACCGCTTTCATCTGATCCTCTGCAAGGTTCTCCCCACCCCCGAGAGCGACACCAATAATGATGCCGGCAAGAACAATGCCGACAAACCACAGCGCCATGACGATCTGGGGCCTGGGCCTACGCTCCTTCCTGGCCCGCTCCCGGCGCACCACCCAGATGGCAAACCAAAGCAGGAAGCCCCCCAGGATCGCGAGCGCGGCCAGATCGACAATGAAGACGAGGAGATTTTCCCGCACCGCTTGCATGACTTCCCCGATGACCGAGCCGCCAGAACCAGCGCCGGGGGGCGAACTGACATCGCTGGGGCCCGAACTCACATCGACGTAGACCAGAACCCGGCGCGTAAGGCCGCCGCTGGCAGGGTCTCCGCTGCCCGATACGCCGGTGATGGAGATGGTGCCCACACTTGGCGTGCTTGAACTGGTCTGCAGCGTCACCGTGCTGACGGCATTGGCTTCGCCATTCAGCGTGACCGAAGGCGGCGAGAACGTGCAGCTTGCGCCAGCAGGCAATTCTGCGCACGAGAGCGAGACTCTGCCGGTGAAGCCGCCCCGCGGCGCGAGGGTTAGCTGTTGGCTTGTTCGTCCGGGGGTGGTGGCCTCAGCAGACGGTGAGACGGATGAATCTGAAAAGGAAAAATCCGTGACCTTCTGCGTGATGACATTCGTTGATGTACTGGAAAGGAAATTGCGGTCGCCGTAATAGATTGCCATGAAGGTCGTGGTTCCCGCGTCGTGAATAGTCAGCGTGCAGCCCCCCGCCTCGACGGGCGCCTTGCACTGAGCGGTCCCCATGACCCAAACGTCGCCGGCGGGCGTGAGGCTTCCACCTGGGACGGACGGTTCGACGCGGAAGCTGACCCTCACGGGTTGACCCACAACGGAGGGGTTGGGCGTCACCGCCGTGATGGTCGTGCGCGTCACCCTTTGCGGAGGAAGTGCGAATGCGGTTCCGGTGAAACAGAGGAGGACGGTCCAGACGAAGTAAGACTTTTGGTGAGAGGTGAGGCGCATAAAGGCTGCAAGTTGTCCGCGGAGGACCTTGAACTTTGACCGGCGATTCATATGGCGCGACATAAGTGTTCGCACGCTCGGCTGTAGCGGCGGTCTCCGACCGCCGGCGTCGATCGGAGATCGACGCTACAATTTACGTCGCTCTTTATAGTTATACAATGATCCCTGAACCGGTGCGGATCAACCGATCTCCGCGATCTGAGCAACGGAACGGGTCCACGTTTCGCCGCCTACCCGGCGGGAGCCCGCGCACCGCACTTCGTGCAAAACTCGGAAGACCTGTCCGCAAAAGTCGTCCGGCATTTCGAACAAACGCGCGGCGGCGGGGCCACGGTGTCATTGTCAGCATACGCCGGCAGTTCACAATGAACGCACTCGTGCGCAATGCCCCCCTTATACCCGCCACCTCTGGAGGGGAATGCCGCTGATCCGTCATCATCGTGCATTATCCGGGATTTCCCTCGAGAACCTGAACCTCTTGCTACTCTAGCATAGGCCGCCTTCCTTCCATCTTCCCAACTGCATTTTTTCATGGGGAACCGGGCGCGGCTCAACGGGGCGTAGTTTCGCCACGCCTCTTCAGATGCGAATCTTCCTTTACCGCTATGCTACGGGGCCATTTGCTGGCGGGAGCGGATATAGGCGTCCAGGCGGGCGCTGAGGTCGGGGCTGAGGGTCTTTTGCAGGTTGGACACTTCATTCTGGATGGCGTCCTCGCGCTTTTGACGCAGGGCTTGAAGTTCCGGCGGAACGCCTCCGGCGGGGTCGGAGCTGACGATGGCGTGGCGCTGAGTAAAGGATTCATCGGACAGTTCCCCCCATCGCTGCGCCGCCTGGCGAATCAGTGCGAACTCGTCGTCATTGAACCCGAGGTCGTTCTGTTGCAACTTGCGGATTTGCGAGCCGTCCCTTCCCCGGCGTTCCAGATCGTCGGCAGCCACATCCTGCGCGTACACGCGGGTAAGGAAAGGGCCATACTTTGATAACAGCTCTTTCTGCCAGTCATGGTCCGCCGCCGGCGCCGGTTGGGGAAGATGCGTCAACACCGTGGGTCGAACGTGCGTTTGGATATAGACGTCCAGGCGGTCGGCAGCGCTTGGCCCGAGTTGGCGCCTGAGATCGGCAACTTCCTTTGCGAAGGCCGCCTGGCGGTCCGCCTGCAAATCGTGTAATTGGGCCTGCGTATCCGGCTGGAGAGGGCTCTCCGCATGCCTGGCAGCCATGAAGGCTTTGGCCTGAGCATCCAGGTCCCGGATTTCCGCCTCCAGGCGCTGCGCCGTAGCGCGGACGGGTGCGAACTCCTCATCCGAGAATCCCAACTGTTGTTGTTGGAAGTCACGCAGATGCCCGGCTTGCCCGCCTCGCTGCTCGCGCTGGTCGGCCATGCGGTCGTAACGGACAACCGACCGCAAGAAATTCCAATACAGGTGCGAAAGCGGTACAGGCCCTCTGGCCCCCATGGGCGGAGGAACCGGGCCGGCAATTTGCCCGAGCACGAAGGCGCCGGCCAACACGCTGAGCAACACGCCAGCAAAAGCCTTGGCGATGCTCCGCCGTGCGGCCACTCCCAACGCTTTTCGCAGAACTTCCTTGCCCCGTCCGGTGGAAGAAAAGTCAGCGTCAGGCCGTGCGGCACTTGAGAACAGCGGTGGGAACCGGGGCGGGATCATCGTGACCGTCCGAACATCAGCAGGAGCTGTGAAAAAATCAAACCAATTTCTCGCCAAGGCGCCAAAGACCGCGAAGCGCAAGTCAACTCTTTTCTTTGCGACCTTTGCCGCTTGGCGCATTGGCGAGAACATGTTTTCGCACTTCGGAAAATGCCTTCACGCCTTCAGCAGGCTATCCGCGGTTTCTGCCGGCGGTATGATCTGCCTCTCGATCCGCATGGTCAAGACTTTTCGTTGCACTGGCTGTTCGGCTTGCAAACGCTGGCGAGGGCGCGTGAGCGGTAGCCGTGCTACGCCCTCTGCCCGCGTTACTTCTTGTTCAGATCTTCCAACGCGAACCTGCCGAGCAGTACCGGATGGGACACTGGCAACGGTTTGTCGAATGCGTCTTTGGGTTCGGTAAAAAGCGGGAATTGCCAAACGTTGCCGTTGCGCAGGTCGAGCACGACACTACCTTCGAGCGCGGTACCGTTAACCATGAGCACTCGACCGGGTCCGAAAGTGATGGGGTAGACATCCTCGGATTGCGCTCGGACCACCGGAGGTGCAAGGTAAGGTCGAAGCGCGATGATGCCCAGGAAGATCACGGCGAGCAGCAACAGGGTTTTGACAAGCCAGTCGGTCTTCATCGGGAACTCCTTTCCGCGGTCAGACAGTGCGCGTCGGGTCACACTGCAGGAACGGCCGCCTGCTTACTGCTTCTGCTGGTTGTAGCTGATGTACACCACATGGGTTTGCAGGTATTCCTCCAGCCCGTGTTTGCCGTCGGCGCCGCCGATGCCGGATTTCCGCCAACCGGCATGGAAGCCTTGCATGGCCTCGAAGTTTTCACGGTTGACGTAGGTCTCACCGAAACGAATCTCATTGCACGCCCGCATCACCACATCCAGGTTCTGGGTGTAGATGGAAGAGGTCAGGCCGTATTCGCAATCGTTGGCCAACTCAATGGCCTCGTCGAGGGTTTTAAAAGTAGTGATGGGCAGCACCGGCCCGAAGATCTCCTTCTGCATAATGTCGGTTTTCTGCCGGCAGTTGGTGAGCACCGTGGGCGGATAGAAGAACCCGCGGGGGCGGTCCGTTTTCTTCCCGCCGAGAACCAGGCTGGCCCCGTCCTTGATGGCCTGCTCCACCGCGGCTTCCACATCCCGTAGTTGCTGCTTGCTGACGAGCGGGCCCATGTCCACTCCAGGCTCACGGAGAGAATCGCCGAAACGGGTGGCCTGCATCGCCGCTGTCACCTTGGCGATGAATTGCTCCGCGACCGATTCCTGAACGTAGACGCGCTCGGCACAGTTGCAAACCTGGCCGGTGTTGATGATGCGGGAATCACGGATGGCCCTGGCAGCCAAATCCAGATCGGCATCCGCCATCACGATGGCCGGAGCCTTGCCGCCCAGTTCGAGCGAAACCTTGGTGATGTTCCCCGCGGCCGCCTGCATGATCGCCACGCCGGCACCGACACTTCCGGTAAGGCTCACCATACCCACCTTGGGATTGCCGGCAAGGGCCTTGCCCACCACCGACCCGGAACCCGAGACCATATTGAATACGCCCTTCGGCAAGGAAGACTTCGCGACCAGCTTGGCGAATTCAAACGCATTGTTGGGCGTTTCGCTGCTCGGCTTGATCACAATGGTGTTTCCGGTGACCAGGGCTGGCGCCATCTTCCGGGCGATCAGGAAGAATGGGAAATTCCATGGCAACACACCAGCGATGACGCCGATGGGCATCTTGAAGAGCAGAATGTTTTCGTTGCGTCGGTCGCTGGGAATGATTTCGCCTTCGTACCGGCGCGCAAACTCCGCCATGTAATCCATGTAGTCGGCGGTGAAATTGACCTCGACCTCCGCCAGCGGAAGTATCTTGCCCTGCTCTTCCACGATGGTCCGGGCCAGCGCGTCCTTGTTCTGGCGAATGGCCTCGGCGATCTCCCGCAGATAGCCGGCGCGTTTGATGGCGGGCAGTCTGCACCAGCATTTTTGCGCCCTTTCGGCGGCCAGGACAGCGGCGTCCGCGTCGGCGGCCGTTCCGTTGGGAACTTCCGAAATCACTTCCTCCGTGGCGGGATTGATTACCGCGATCGAGCTGCCGGACGAGTTCGGTATAAATTCACCATCAATAAAATTCTGGTATTGTCGGGTCGGATTCATTGCGGTCCCCCCTTATGACTCGATGATAGGCTTTGGCTGGCTCTCTGGAAGCGCACGCTCCGTGTGGAATTCTTGCTTTCAGCATTGCGCTGGCGCCGCGTCGCGCTTGAGTTGCCCGTGCCAACCGCCGCGCCGCAGAGATTGTCGGTTCCGGGATGAGATGTGTCAACAGGCAAACTGCGGCGACCCGCCACGCCTGCCGATGCGTCAGTCGGCTCCACCGGGCGTAGCGGCGAGTTTACCTCGCCACCGTAGGTGAACTGACCGACCAAGCTGCCGCGACGAAGTGCCGACCCTTCGCTGCGCTCAGGGCAAGTTCTCAAGATCGGCACTACGTTCACCGCATAGCGGCCGATAGGGCGTAGGAAAAATCGCGGCTCGCGCCCCGATCTGTCGAGGCGTTTCCGAAGGAATCATCCGAGTTCAGCGCAGCCGGTCCAATTGAGACGAGGTATACGCGGCTTCCGTCAGCGAATGACGAGCCCGAGCTTATTCGTCTCGACGTTGATCGTTACCTTGACCGTAAAATCCTTCTGACAGGCGGGGCAGTTCACAAGGTTTTCCGGCGGCTTGAGGTTTTCCGGCTCGTACTCAAACCGCTCATCACAGTGCGGACACCGCAGGAGCCACGATCCCTCAGCCACTGTCAACCTCTCACTCTTCCCGGAGACAGCCCAACGTCACAGGAGCTTTAGCCGGGTCGGCCATACGAAAAGTCTAGCACGCCTCACACTAAGGCGAGTAGGGCAAGTCCCCATCTGAGAAATTGCCGGAGCGGGCTGGTGTCGCGGGCTGTCGTAATAAGCACTACGGCTGCTCCGGCACCACAAAGTCCACGCCGCGGTCGCCGTTGAGCTTGCGCGTGGCAGGAAGGTCAAGATCGGAGAGCGGAATCTTCAGGCTCGTCTGATCGGAAAACACCGTCAAGGTCTTTCCCAGAACAGCGTAGTTCTGCACTTGCAACTGCCGGCCGTCCTTGTAAATCAGAATCGTGAGCGGGCCGGGCGGCAGAGGAGCGGGTTTGGTGGCGATCACTTCCCGGGTGACCTGCCTTGCCTGCTCTTGCCGCAGCGCCGCAATCTCCTCGGCCAGATTGTTGAGTTGCGTGGCGATCTGGTCGTCGGCATCGGGAGGAGGGGGAAGCGGCGTCTGATCGTCTGGCTCATAATCCGACAGCGGGAGCCAATCGGTGGTAACGGACTGAAGTCCATTGGCAACGTTCGCGTTGCGGGATTGCCGGCAGTACGGCGAATTCGCGTAGGAAGGGTTGAGCATACATGCCGATTGGCCCGAGTCGATCAACGAAGTCCCTTGAGCCCCCGGATTGACACTCCAAGGCTGGCGCCGACTGGCCGCTGTCGCACTGGCGGATTGTCCGGAACCGCTTTCGCGCGATGCCCCGGACCGGGTTACACGCTCGGGCGGATTCATGCGGGTCAGCGCCACTTTGATCAAATCCTCCAGCCGAGCCTTATGGCCCGGTTGAGTCTCGTAGACCCTTCGCAGGTAGTCCTGGATGGTGGCGTTTCCGGAGGTGTTGTAGAACATCTGGGCCACGGCCGCAGCCCGGGCCAGATACCAGACGCCCCGTTTGTAGTTGGCGGGAGTCGAATACAGGTACGCCAAGCCCAGCCACTTGAAAGTGTAGAAGTCATAGGGGTTGTCTTTTGCCGCCGCCGTAAGTGCGGTGATGGCGCCGGCGAAGTCGCCTCGTTCGAGGCCGGCAAACCCCGCGACCCGGTTGCAGACCGCGCTCTGCCCCGCTACCGTCAACCTGAATTCCTGGGGGGTTACGTTGTCGGGTTTGCTCAGCTTCCGAATAAGCGTAAGAGCATGACTGGCGTTGGCATCCATGGCCGACAACTTCCCGACGGCGTCAGGATCGTCCGATCGGAAGGTAAAGGGAGAAATGTAGCTAAGGAAAGCTAGGGCATCCAAATTGTCGCCATTCAATCGCAGCACGTTGTTCGCCGCCTTGACCGCCAGATCGATCTTGCCGACCCGACAGTAAGCGCGCATCTCCACTAGCCAGGAGTCGGCTCGGTGGTCGGAGGTGGGAAACTTCAGCCGGAAGGCCTCGGCGAGAAAAATCGCCTGGTAGGGTTCATTCTGCACCTTCGTCATCTCGACAAAGGCGTCGTACTCCTCGCGGCTCTGCCAATGCGGAGACCCGGCAGACTGCGGAGGCGCCTGGCTGCGAGCGGCACTAACCGGATTGAAGCGGCTCGCCAACACCAGATTTACGCGCCGTGCGGGGCCACTTCCACGCCCAACACCGGCGGCTGCGGATAAGAGAGTGATGAGTAAAGAGAGGGTCAAGACGGCAGCAGTCTTGTTCATGGTCCCGCCACCCCGACATGAGATTTGCGAAACGCCGAACCGGGTTCCGGTGCTGGCTGCTCCACACGACCGTTCCCGGAAGTTCAGCGTCGATGAGTCCCAGATTACAACCCTTGATCGGATTTTCAAGCGGAATCGGTGAGCGGCAGACGTCATCAAATTGTAACCCTGTGGCTTTTTGCGACCGGCCATCTGAAACGCAGGTTGTCAGGCCCCTGATCCGGTGTTACTCTCGTGCGCCTCTGCAGTAGTGCGCCGAATTGGGGATGAACGCAGGCGTTTTTCCATCAAGGAGCCGCGGCCATGGTGGCATTTTTCTTGGGTTTGGGGCTGACGTGCGCCAGCACGCTGATGTACGAAATCGTTCTGACGCGCCTGCTGAGCGTGCTCTGCTGGTACTACCTGGCGTTCGTCGCGGTTTCGATGGCCATGTTCGGGATGACGGCGGGCGCGCTGGCGGTGCAGTTACGCCCCGACTTCTTCCCGGAATCAAAATTGAAACTGCGCATGACGCAGGCCTCCATGGCGATGGCGGCCAGCATGCCGCTGGCGCTGATGACCATGCTGGCGGTGCCGGTGCAACTTTCGCTGGCGGTAGAAACCTTCTATAGCTTTCTGCTTTTCTCATCCATCATCGCCGTTCCCTTCTTCTTCTCCGGGGTGGTGGTGTGTCTTTCATTGACCAAGACGCCCTTCCCCGTCGGGCGCGTGTATGCCGCCGACCTGCTGGGAGCGTCCGCGGGTTGCTTTGGCGCCGTGCTTCTCCTCAAGATCGTCGACGCACCGAGCGCCGTGCTGGTAATTTCATCCCTGCTGTTTTTGAGTGCCGCGGCCTACGCCCGGTACGCCGGTGAAGATCGCCTGAAAAAAAACTGTTTGCTGGGCGCCGTGGGGCTGGTCGTGTTGGCCGGCTTAAATGCCGCCACGCTCTACGGCATTCAACCCATCTGGTCGAAAGGCCAGGTGGACGACCGCCGGAACATCCTTTACGAAGTATGGAACCCGATTTCCAAAGTCAGGGTACACCTGCCGGAGTACGGAGAGCCGGAGTTGGTGACGCCGCCCGCCGGGGTGGCACCGGTCTCCACCGAACTGATCAATCTGGACATCGATAATGGCGCGGCCACGCAGATTAACTACTTCTATGGCGACCTGAAAACGGTGGACTATCTCCGCTACAGCGTGACGTCGTTCGGCCCGCAGATTCGGGCTGGAGGCTCAGCGGCGATTATCGGGGTGGGAGGTGGGCGCGACGTGTTGAACTGCGCCGTCCACGGCTTTCATCGCATCGTGGGCATCGAGCTTAACGGCGCCATCGTGGACTTGACGTCGCGCCGGCTGGCGTCGTTCTCCGGCTTCGACAAAATTCCCGGCTTCGAGCTGCACACCGATGAGGCGCGAAGCTATCTGACCCGTTCGCAGGAGAAATTTGACCTGATACAGGCCTCGATGGTGGATACTTTTGCCGCCACGTCCGCCGGATCCATGACGCTGACCGAAAACTCCCTCTACACGGTGGACGCCTGGCGGGTGTTCTACCAACACTTGAAGCCCGGCGGCGTGATCAGCTTTACACGCTGGTATCTGCCGCCGGGGTTAACAGAGTCCTACCGGCTGTTCGCCGTCGCCTATGCCATGCTCCTGTCGGAGGGTGTCGCGGATCCCGCCAGCCACCTGATGGTGATTGCCGGCCAGGTCCGGGCCACGCTGATGGCCAGCAATCAACCGTTTACCGACGCGGACCTTCGCAGCATCCAAAAGACCTCGCGAGAGTTGGGGTACCAGCTTCTGATATTCCCCGGCGCTCCGCCCGCGGCGCCGGAATTTGCCCCCATCCTGCGAGCGCGCACGCTGAGCGACCTGGCAAATTTGCAAACCGTTGATCATCTTGATTATTCGCCGGTTTACGATTCTTCGCCGTACTTTTTCAATCCCGTGCGCCTGAGCCGCGTCCCGGCTATCCTCCGCGAATCGCCAGTCAACAAGATCCTCGAACCGGTCATCTCCTTGTTCGGGTACATGGCGGCGGCGTTGGTGTTGGTGCTTCTCACCCTCATTCTTCCCACCCGGCGGTGGGCCAGCCGGCGAGCGGACCGCGTCACCCCGCCGGTGGGCGGCATGGTCTACTTTGTGGCAATTGGACTGGGATTCATGCTGGTCGAAATGGCCATGATGGAGCAGCTTTCCATCTTTCTCGGCCATCCCATCTATTCGCTGGTGGTGGTGCTGGCGGGGTTGATATTGGCAACGGGCACGGGCAGCCTGCTTTCCGACCGCCTGCCCGTGGGCTCACACTGGGCCAGTCGTTTGCCCGCGCTGCTCACGGCTGTGGCAATCTTCGTCGCCGCCGGGCTGATCATTCCCGCCATTCACCGCTTTGTGGCTGGTCAACTATGGGAGCGCGTTGCCGTCTCCTTGTCCCTCTTGGGGCCGTGCGGACTTCTGATGGGGCTGTGCTTTCCCGTAGGTTTGCGGCGGGCGAGCCAATTAAATCAGCAAAGCAATCTGCCGTGGATGTGGGCGGTTAACGGCGCCGCCTCCGTGCTGGCAAGCTTCCTGGCAGTCCTGGTTTCGATGGAAACCAGCATCCTCGATTGTCTGCTCGCCGGCGCGGCGTGCTATGTGCTGGCCGGCATCTTCCTCTAGTCTCAGTCATTGCCGCCATCGAACCTTCATCGGATTGTAACCCTGTGCTTACAGGGGGCTGGTAAAATGGTCCGCGCGGTTATTGAATCATAACTATAACGTTTCATCTGGAGGGAGCCATGGATCATTCTTCGCAAGCTTCTGCGACTGCACTGCCAAACGAAAACATCCTCGCTGCCGACGAACTGCGCCGGATGCACGCTTACTGGCGGGCGGCTAATTACTTGTCGGTAGGGCAGATTTATTTGATGGACAATGCGCTGCTGAAAGAACCCCTGCGCATCGAGCACGTCAAGCCGCGACTGCTCGGCCACTGGGGTACCACGCCGGGACTCAACTTCATCTACGTCCACCTGAACCGGCTGATCAAGAAGCATGACCTGAACATGATCTACATCATCGGCCCCGGACACGGCGGGCCGGGCCTGGTGGCGAACACCTATCTGGAAGGCACTTACAGCGAGGTCTATCCCGAACATTCCGCAGAACGCCGAGGGCATCCAGCGGCTGTTCAAGCAGTTTTCCTTCCCGGGCGGAATTCCCAGCCACGTGGCGCCGGAAACCCCGGGCTCAATTCACGAGGGCGGAGAATTGGGATACGCCGTTGCGCACGCCTATGGCGCGGCATTCGACAACCCGGACTTGATTGTGGCGTGCGTCGTGGGTGATGGGGAAGCGGAAACGGGACCGCTGGCGACCAGTTGGCATTCCAACAAATTCCTCGAACCCGGTGCGTGACGGCGCCGTACTGCCCATTCTGCACCTGAACGGATACAAGATTGCGAATCCCACCGTCCTCGCCCGCATCAGCAAGGAAGAACTGGCGAGCCTCTTCACGGGCTACGGCTACAAACCCTATTTTGTCGAAGGCCATGATCCGGAACCGTTGCACCAGCAGATGACGGCGACTCTGGAAGTGGCGCTGGCGGAAATCCAGGCCATCCAGCAGGACGCGCGCGCCAACGGCTTCCGCACGCGGCCGCGCTGGCCGATGATCATCCTGCGCACCCCCAAGGGTTGGACCGGGCCGAAGTTCGTGGACGGGAAACCGGTGGAAGACTCCTTCCGCTCGCACCAAGTGCCGCTGGCGGACCTGGCCACGCACCCCGACCGTTTGAAGATGCTGGAAGAATGGATGAAGAGCTACAAGGCGGAAGAACTGTTCGACGAAAACGGCAAGCTGCTGCCGGAACTTGCCGAACTCGCGCCGCAGGGAAACCGGCGCATGGGCGCCAATCCCATCGCCAACGGCGGCCTGCTGCTGCGCGACCTGGTGATGCCCGATTTCCGCGACTATGCGGTGAAGATCCCCAAGCCCGGCCATGTGGAAGCCGAGGCCACGCGCATCATGGGACGGTTCCTGCGCGACGTGATGAAGCTGAACGCCGAAAGCCAGCAATTTCCGCGTGGTCGGCCCGGACGAGACGGCCTCCAATCGCCTGGGAGACCTTTTCGAGGTAACGAATCGCGAATCCATGGCGGAAATCCTGCCCACTGACGACCACCTCAGTCCCGACGGGCGGGTGATGGAGGTGCTCAGCGAGCACATGTGCCAGGGCTGGCTGGAGGGTTATCTGCTCACCGGGCGGCACGGCTTCTTTTCCTGCTACGAGGCGTTCATTCACATCATCGACTCCATGTTCAACCAGCACGCCAAGTGGCTGAAGGTGACGCGGCACATTCCCTGGCGGCGGCCCATCGCCTCCCTCAATTACTTGCTCACGTCCCTCGTCTGGCGGCAGGACCACAACGGCTTCAGCCACCAGGACCCGGGCTTTATCGATCACGTGGTGAACAAGAAGGCGGACATCGTGCGCGTCTATCTCCCACCGGACGCCAACACCCTGCTGTCGGTCACCGACCACTGCCTGCGCAGCCGCCATTACGTGAACGTGATCGTGGCGGGCAAGCAGCCGGCTCCCCAGTGGCTCGACATGGACTTCGGCCATTGCCCACTGCACGACGGGCATCGGCATCTGGGACTGGGCCTCGAACGATGAAGGCTCGGAACCCGACGTGGTCATGGCCTGCGCGGGCGACGTTCCCACGCTCGAGACGCTGGCCGCCGTGTCCCTGCTGCGCCAGACCGTTCCCGACCTGAAGATTCGCGTCATCAATGTCGTGGACCTGATGACGTTGCAGCCGGCCAGCGAACATCCGCATGGGCTCTCCGACCGCAACTTCGATTTGCTCTTTACCACCGACAAGCCCATTGTCTTTGCCTTCCACGGCTACCCGTGGCTGATCCACCGACTGACCTATCGACGTAACAATCACGCCAACCTGCACGTGCGCGGATACAAGGAAGAAGGCACCACTACCACGGCGTTTGACATGACGGTGATGAATGAGATCGACCGCTACCACCTGGCCATGGACGTGTACGACCGCGTGCCGCGCTTGCGCAACGTGGCCGCGCTCAACAAGCAGCGCCTGCATGTCAAACTGATCGAACACAAAGAGTACATCCAGCGCGTCGGGCGATGACATGCCGGAAATTCGCGATTGGAAGTGGCCCTTTTGATTGGCGATTGGTGATTTGTGATTGGTGATTGACAGTTCAGGGGGAGCCGCGTGCACCGAAATCGTTGCAGGCGCCTCCGAAGTTGCGGACTTCGGACGTAGCTTCACCTGGCGGCGTTGGGCGAATCAGAGCGGCCGAGGCGTCTAACGAGCAGTGCCAGATCCCAAGTCTTTATCCTTTAGCCTTTATCCTTTAGCCTTTACCCATTACACTTCCATCTCATGGATCCCGCTCGGGCCATTCCGGAGACTTCCTCGGCAACCGCGTCCCTGCCGGAGGTACACCGCAGCGTTATTGTTCCTGCGGGTGCCGGTTTCTGGCGGAAAGTTCTGGCTTTCTCGGGGCCGGGGTTCCTGGTCGCCGTCGGGTACATGGATCCTGGCAATTGGGCCACGGACATCGCCGGCGGATCGCGATTTGCCTACCAACTCGTTTCCGTCCTCATGATTTCCAACCTGATTGCCATCCTGGTGCAGGCGCTGGCGGCCCGGTTGGGTATTGCCACGCAGATGGACCTGGCGCAGGCCTGCAAAGCCCGTTACTCGCCGCGGACCAGCATCATTCTGTGGGTGCTCTGCGAGATCGCCATTGCCGCCTGCGATCTGGCGGAAGTCATTGGTTCGGCCATCGCCCTCAACCTGCTGTTTCACATTCCTCTTCTGATCGGCGTTTGCCTGACGGCGCTCGACGTTTTGGCCATCCTGTATCTTCAACATAAAGGCTTCCGCTACCTGGAAGCCGTGGTGGTGACACTGATCGGGGTCATCGGCGGGTGCTACCTGATTGAACTCCTTATCGTGCGCCCCAACATGCTAGCCATAGCCAAGGGATTTGTCCCCACGCCGCAAATCCTCACCAACCCGGAAATGCTCTACATCGCCATCGGCATCCTCGGCGCCACGGTGATGCCGCACAATCTCTATCTGCATTCTTCGCTGGTGCAGACGCGCGCCATTGACCGTACGCCGGCAGGCCTGAAGACGGCCATGCGCTACAACTTCCTGGACTATTTCATGGCCTTGAATTTTGCCTTTCTGATTAATGCCGCAATTCTGATTATGGCCGCGGGAACGTTTTACCGTGCCGGTTACACACAAGTGGCGGAGATACAGGATGCTTACCACACGCTTACGCCTTTGCTGGGGACGCACCTGGCCGCCATCCTGTTCGCGGTGGCCTTGCTCTGTTCCGGACAAAACTCCACCCTGACGGGAACGCTGGCGGGCCAGATTGTGATGGAGGGATTCCTGAACCTGCGGCTGGTGCCTTGGTTGCGGCGCTTGGTTACTCGCCTTCTGGCCATCATTCCCGCGGTGATTGCGGTGATTTTCTTCGGCCAGAGCGGCACCGCCAAATTGCTGATCCTCAGCCAGGTGGTGCTGAGTCTGCAACTTTCCTTTGCCGTTGTGCCGCTGGTGCAGTTTACCAACGACCGGCGCATGATGGGTGACTTCGTCAATCCACGGTGGCTGAAAATCCTGGCGTGGGCGACGGCGGTGATCATCGCAATTCTGAATGCCTATTTGTTGGTGGTGAGCGTAAGAGACTGGATCAAGTAATCGCGTCATCGGGTCATTGGGTCATCGATAAAGCAGCGCGTTCCACCAATCGATTTGTGCCGTACCACAGAACGAGCGCCACGAGTACTGGTTTTCAATGGCCCGATGACCCGATGAACAGATGACCCGATCGTGAGAGGCATCCATGTTCAAGAAAATTCTGGTCGCACTCGACCACAGCAAGGCTGACTCCTTCCTGCTGCCCCGCATCCAGGAACTGGCGCACCTGACCGGCGCCGAGATTGTCCTGCTGCACGTCTCCACCGGCTGGGCGGCACAGTGGCAGGAAAACCTGAACCTTTCCGACTCCCGGGAAATAAAAGAGGACAAGGAGTATCTGGAAAAGGTGAGCCGGGAATTAAGGATGGACAACCTACAGGTCACGGCTCGACATGATAACGGTGAGCCTGCCCGCGCCATCCTGCGCACGGCGGAGGCGGAACACTGCGACCTGATCGCCATGGCCACGCACGGACACCGACTGATCGCCGACCTGATCCACGGCGCCACCATCACCAGGGTTCGGCACGAAAGCGACGTCCCGCTCTTCCTGGTCAAGGCGCACATGGACTGACCGGACCAAAAATAGAAACTCGAAACTGAAAACTCGAAACTCAAAGATGGGGGCGATTTTCGAGTTTCGAATTTCGCCTTTCCCGTTTCATGTTAAAGTGTGTTGAGGTTAGAAGGGTTCCCAGTGATGCTCATATCCGGCCACGCCACGCCCGAAGGGACGGACCGCTATCGCCGCCGCTTCGAGGCCAACCATCCCGGCCATTTCCGTGAAGCTCAGGGCCTCTGGCTTTCCTCCATCGGGATCGGAACCTACCTGGGCGAACCCACCGCCGCCTACGACGCGCTTTATCGTGAAGCCGTTTCTGCCGCGCTGGAAATGGGCATCAACGTCATCGACACTTCGGTGAATTACCGGCACCAGCGCAGTGAGCGCGCAATTGGCGAAGCGCTGGCAGGGTCGATTTCCGACGGCAAGGTGCGGCGCGATGAGGTCATAATCGCCAGCAAAGGGGGCTTCCTGACCTTTGACGGAAGCGAGCCCGAAGACCCGTCCGAATACTTCCAGCGAACTCTGATCGATACCGGCCTCGTTCGTCCGGATGATGTGGCGGCGGGATGCCACGTGATGTCGCCGAAGTATCTCGAGAACCAGATCGATGTGAGCCGTAAGAACCTCGGCATCGAGACTCTGGATATTTATTATTTGCATAATCCGGAAACGCAGTCCTCCCACGTGTCGCGAGAGGAGTTTGACCGGCGGGTACACGCGGCATTTGCCGCTCTCGAAAAAGCCGTCGGCGACGGGAAGATCCGAATATACGGCACGGCCACCTGGAATGCCTACCGCGTGGGGCACGATTCGCGCGAGGCGCTCTCATTGCCCGACCTTTTGCGCGTGGCGGAGGAAGTGGGCGGCAAGAATCACCATTTTCGCGCCATTCAATTGCCCTATAACCTGGCCATGCCGGAAGCCCTGTCCGCGCGGACACAGCGCGAAAACGGCAAGGACGTGCCGGTTCTGCAGGTGGCTCGCTCTCACGGAATGCTGGTTTTCGCCAGCGCCAGCCTGCTGCAACAGAAACTGACAGCGAACCTGCCGGACGAAACCCACGCGTGGTTCCCGGGACTCACCCAGGACGCGCAGCGGGCCATTCAGTTTGTGCGCTCGACGCCCGGCATCGCCAGCGCGCTGGTGGGCATGAGCCGGCGCCAGCACGTGGTGGATAATCTCAGCACGACGCGAAAGCCGCCGCTGAACCTCGAACAGTTCCGCGCCATTTTCGGCCAGTGACGGGCGAGGTGGGGGGGAAAGTCAACATTCCAAATCGAGAACCGGAGTGAGTTGCGAATTTCGACTTTCGAATTTCGATTTTCGACCTGAGAGATAAGATTGTGACTGACCTGGAACGAGACAACCGTTTGGCACGCGCCCTGGAGGCTGTCGGGCAGGCGGACTTTCCCGCCGCCATCAGTCTGCTGGAAGAACTGGTGGTGGAAGATGCGGAGAACGCCGACGCCTGGAGCCAACTTGGCGTCTGCTACCTGGAAACGCAGCGCCCTGCCGATGCCTTGGAGGCGCTTTCCCGCGCCGTGAAGGCCGCACCCATGGACGCCCAGGCCCATTACCTTCTCGGCAACGCGTGCGGAAGTACGGGCCAGTTGGACCGGGCGGCCAGTTGCTATCGCCGCGCTTTGGAACTTGACCCTCACCACGCCAGAGCGGAAGAATTCCTGATGAAGACCGAGTCGCTGATCGAGAGCCGCAGCCATTACCGCACGGGCCTGAAGGTGCTCTACTCATCCGACCCGACGGTGCAAGAGTTAAACTACGCTCTGCGTGAGCTGGCCCTTTCGGTGGCAATGTTCGAAAATTCACCGGCGCGCGATAATCTGTCGGACTGCGCCCGTCGCCTGCTGGCTCGACAGCAGGAAACGCCGCTCACGATCGAAATCACTCCCCAGCTTCAGCCCTGGGCGGCAGCGTGCGAGCGGGGATTTCAGTGCGTGCGCTTCAAGAACTGGGTGGGCGCCCAGGCGGCCTACGAAGAGGCGTTGAACTTCCGCGCGAGCGACGCCTTCGTCCACCAGGCCATGGGGTTTTGCTTCGTGGAGTTGGGGGAGATCGACAACGCCGTTCGCGCCTGGCTACGCGCACTGGAATTGGACTCCAGTTGCGATTTCACGCACCTCGTGCGGCTTAAACGCGCGGTCTAAATTGGTTGCGGGGGTAGGGATGTTAAATGCGGCGAGTTATTGCGAGCATGATATCGCCGATAAAGTTTGCGCTCATCGCAGCAATTCCCATTGAGGCTGCGAATTTGTTGTTCGCGGGGTACCCCACCGACGTGGGACTTCCGCCGGCCACAATCTGGTACGAGAAGTTAATCGCATACCGGTGGTTGTTTCTGCATTGGCTGGGCTTGTTCTTGATCGATGATACGGGCATCAATGCCCTCAACAACTTCGTCTTCTTGGCGAGTGGTTACTTCGACACGGCCCTGTTAATCGTTCTGGTCATATTTAGTTTTGGGGTTGTCGCCGTTTGGCCAAAAGAATTACTGTCGCTCGAAACTGATCTAAGAGCACGCGGCGCGTGCCATTTGCCAGCCCTCAGAAGTTGACGCGAAACTCGCTTTTGCAGAGAAGAGGAGAGATGCATGCCTCGCAAGCCCATTATTACGTTGATTACAGACTTCGACACCAGCGACCATTTTGTCGGCACGATGAAGGGGGTCATTTACAACATCAACCCCGACGTCGAGATCGTTGACATTACCCACAAAATCGCGGCCTACGATATCTTTGACGCGGCCTTTACACTGGCCCAAAGTTACCGCTACTTTCCGTCGGACACCATCCACCTGGTGGTCGTCGATCCGGGAGTGGGAACCGCGCGACGACCGCTGCTGGCGAGGAGCATGGAATACAAATTCGTGGCTCCCGACAATGGGGTGCTCTCCCTGATCTACGAAAAGGAAGAAAATATGGAGGTTCGCCACATCACCTCTGACCATTACTTTCTGAATCCGGTCAGTGCAACCTTCCAGGGACGCGACATCTTTGCCCCCGTCGTTGGCTGGCTGAGCAAGTGGGTGGAAGTCAACAAGTTCGGAGAGACCATCACCGATTTCACCAAGTTTTCCTCCCCCAAACCCAAGCGCGTCGGTGATAACCTGATGAAGGGCGTTATTCTGAAGGTTGACAAATTCGGAAACATCCTCACGAACTTTCGGCCGGAAGATTTGCCGCAATTGTTCGCGGAAAATCCTCCGCCCTTCAAGATCATTGTCAACGGGCAGGAAATTACGCGCCTGAACCTGGCGTATTCGATGGGCAAGCCTTCGGAACTGTTTGCGATCGTGGGCAGTTCCGGCTACCTCGAAATCTGCACCAACCGGGGTTCAGCGGCAAAAGCACTGAATGTGAATCGGGGCGTGGAAGTGGGCGTAATGATCGGCAGCCAGGAGGCAGCGGACAGGGCTCAGGAAGCGGAGTAGGACCGTTTCTCGCCCGGCGGCGGAGTCTTGGCGACCGGCTCCCGGAAATCCTTCGGCAGCTTGTCAATACGAATCCTGGAGACACGGCGGCCCTCGACTTCCAGTACGGTGTAGCGGCGGGACTCAAAGACAAAGCTTTCGCCGCCGTGCGGAATGAATCCCAGCCGCGCCAGCACAAAGCCCGCCAGCGTTTCGTAACCTTCCCCGCGGGGCAACACAATGTCGTGCTCGCTGGCCAGATCGCGCAGATTCGTCGAGGCATCCACCACCAGGACATTGTCTCCAATCTTGCGAACCGCCGCTTCTTCGCGGTCATATTCATCCTGAATCTCGCCGACAATCTGTTCCAGCACGTCTTCGATCGTCACCAGCCCGACGAATGTACCAAACTCGTCGACCACCAGCGCCATCTGCGAGTGGCGGCGGCGCGCCTCCTTCAACATCTGCGTCAATGACATTCCCTCCGGCACGATCATGGGCTGGTGAAGAATCGTATGCAGGTCAAACGGAGCGTTGGCAGGAACGCCCGCGCGCTGCCGATCTGCCATGACGGCCAAGATCCTTGGTGTAGAGAATGCCCGTGATCTGGTCGGGTAGGCGGTCGTAGATCGGTATACGCGAGTGCTGGTCTTTCACCACCCGATCAAGCAACGTCGGCAGATCGAAAGCGAGCGGCAGGCAAGTAATACGATTCCACGCGACCATGATTTCGCGCACCCGCACGCGGTCAAGATCGAAGACGCTGTGAATCATTTCTTCTTGTTCTTCGTCCAGAAGCCCGCGTTTGCGGATACTCGACACGATGAGCTTCACCTCTTCGGCGGTTGGCAGGGGGCCGTGGCTTCCGCTCGGGTGGCGATACAGCGAATGCAGCACGCCGTTGGCCAGCGTGTCCAACAGACGGACCGGGTAGCGGCTTAGCTGCAGGAATACAAACATGGGCCGGGCCACACCCAACGCAAATTTCTCCGCGTTGGCGTATGCCATCGCTTTGGGAACAAGTTCGCCCAGAACCATCAGCAGCATCGTAATCAGCACAAACGCGATGGCAACGGAGAGGGAGTGTGCGATCGCGGCGCGCGCCAGTGTCCCAGGTGGGCGTCCAGCGATCGCTCGATGGCGTCGGCCATAATCCTCTCGCCCAGCCAGCCCATCAATAAGCTCACCACCGTGCTGCCAAGCTGCGTGCCGGAGAAGAGAGCGACCATGTCGGAGAGCAAACTCAGCACCAGCTTTGCCTGGGAGACACCTTCA
>CAVRBF010000073.1:0-35835 GCA_963719115.1 uncultured Acidobacteriota bacterium
GTGATCAGCCTTCGGCAAAACCAGTATCCTTGTGGTGGTCGGCCCCTCAAACGGGGCACGCCTCCGCCGCAAGGTAGAGACCCCTCACCCCCACGACAAACAGAGCGTGGGGCCCCCTCCCGACCGCAGACGGTTAACCTCTCCCCGCGGAGAGGTTGTTGACTCTTCTTGGCGCACGATCGCGCTCCCTAAAGCATCTTCAGCCTCTCCCCGGGGGAGAGGCCGTCCCGATGCATCTGGACGGGTGAGGGGTCGTGAACCGGCGCCAGTTCAGAACTAGCCAGTTTCCATCAGGAATTCGGGCGCCGGGTTCTAACGGCGCCATTGGTGGGAAGGCGGCAAAAGGCTCCATAGGAATTTCTATACTCCTGCGCCACGCGGAGAATTTCGCTGCCGTCGTGCAGCCAATGCGGCCCCACGGCCTTCATTTCCTACATCGACGGCCTATTCCAACGAGGTCCATTGCTTCGCGGGAAGGACGACAGCACGGTGTTTCGTACCAGTTCCAGATTCGTGGGAGTCAGCGGCACGAGGCCACAGTTATCTGTGTTCAACTCACGCGGGTTCTGCCACTCCTGGGGAATGAGAATGATGAAGCGGTCACCAGCCCGCGATCCGATAGCGGTGGAGGTGCCAAGCTTTTCACCGGCTTCACCGCCGAACACATCGAGGATGACGACACTCTTTGTTTTTCCTTCCTTCCAATCGCCGCCCGGAACCAAGTTCTGAATCATCCGCAGATCCTGCGAGGTAACCACCGTACTTTGCTTCCGGGTCCGCTCGAATGCCGGTTACCTCGGCCACTCCGGCATACTGCGCGTCGCGGGAAAGAGCCTCAACCACAGCCGGACTGCAAGCATGTTCCTTCCGCATCCCTGCGAACTGCGGTTTCTCACTCGCATACTGCGCCGCGACAGCCGGCATAAAATCTGCGATGGTTCGACACTGGGAGAGACGAGTGAAACAGGACAAGTCAATCCTGGCCAATCGCGCAATGTCAGCCGGGTCTGCATCGTAGGCAAAATCTGCGCCGGCTTCGCGGAACGGTGTATCGCCACCACCAGACAGATCCCTGTCACCGACGAAGTACTTCGGGTGAATCGACAATCCCTCCCAGAGGTTTTCAACGGGAAGATCCCGTGACAACGAAACCTCCGCGTTCAACATGCCGATGCTGCCCAGATTATCTACGACGGGTCCCGAGGTGTATGCCCGGACGATATACCCCATTTGAGTGACAGCGCCGGCCTTGAACGCGGCCCGCACGTGAAGCGAGGCATCACGCCCACCGTACAGAATGAACAGCCCCCTGCAGAAATGAGCCCAACTGCTCTCCTCATAGTCGGGAACCCCCTCCTCAACGCCGTGGCCCAAAACCATGTCGATCGCGCAGCATCCCGTGAGCCGGTCGGGGTTCCACCGTCTGAACACCGCTTCCACATCGCGGGCGGGCGCCTTGCGAAGCATGAGCGATTGGACGTCCGCCAGCACGCGCTCGGCGCGGTAGCGAAAGGTCCATTCCTGAATCTGCACCGCCACGAGGGGTGCAAGGAGCAAGCCCAGAACAGCAAGGGCAAGACACCGCAGCGTTCTACGCCAACGGCCAATTCGCCGCATAATGGGCCTTATTAAAAACCCGTTTGCCCTGTGCTCCGAAACTATTTCTAGAAGGCGGCGAAGCATGGATGTCGTTCGCGCGCCGGTGGAAGCTCAGGCAAAAGAACCGCGCATTCCGCCTTTCGGTCGCCGCTTCCCCAATGGGTCACATTTTACAATTCGCATAATAATTGTTCTTGACATTTCTCGCGGGATGTGCTAGTCTAGTAGCGTGGGGCTCGTGCGCCTGTTGGCCATCGAGAGGTTCATGCGCCAGCTGCGAGGTGTCATGTGCAAGGCGGGAATTCGGCGATCAGGGATGGGTCGGTCGTTCAACGGGACCTTTCGACACCCGGATTCGTGCACTCAAGAATGAAGGTTCATCCGGCTATGTTGATGAAAATAGACGAAGTCAGAAATCGCATGCCGGGGGGAAGAAGTCCGAGGGCCGAAGCCGAAAAACTGCACTGCTCGCCATTCGGATTCTGACCCCTGGCTTCCGACTCCTGACTCCTGTTGTTCAAGAAATGAAGGTGCATCCGGAGATGTCGATGAAAACAAAGGAGGAGGAAATATGCATCACCATTTTGGTGAACGGCATTGCGCAGGTCGCTCGCGCCAATGAGCCGGGCGTTTTCGGACAAAGGGCCGAAGTCGAGAAACTGCAATGCTCGTCCTGCGGATTCTGGCTCCTGGCTTCTTACTCCTGACTCCTATTCTTCAAGAAATGAAGGTGCATCCGGAGATGTCGATGAAAACAAAGGAGGAGGAAAAATGCATCACCATTTTGGTGAACACTCTCGCACTCAAAGCTCGTAGCTATGGGTCACGCGGCCGGGAAGGTTGCGCCGAGCTTCTGTCTCCTGACTTCTGCCCTCCCCGCCCCCAAATTCCCTTGTCACCGCGATTCGGCCTGTACTATGCTCTTCGATTTCGGATTCAAAGTCTGGCGACACAAGTGCAGCGTGCTGAGAAATCCATCAATGGAGGGTTATTTTGCCCATGACAGCCTTTAACGGGAATCCCGTGCCGGCAGAAGGTCAGTCCATTACCTATGGCGACGGCCATTTCGTCATACCTGACCGCCCCGTCATCCCGTACATCGAAGGTGACGGAACGGGGCGCGACATTTGGAAGGCCTCGCAGCGCGTTTTTGACGCCGCCGTGGACAAGGTCTTTGGCGGCAAGCGGCGCATTGTCTGGTACGAAGTGTATGCCGGGGAAAAGGCGTTTCGGCAGTTTGGCGAATGGCTGCCGCAGGGCACGCTCGACGCCATCAAGGAGTTTCGCATTGCCATCAAGGGGCCGCTGACGACGCCCGTGGGCGGGGGCATTCGCAGCCTGAACGTGGCGCTGCGCCAGTTGATGAATCTCTACGCCTGCTGGCGGCCGGTAAAATTCATTCCCGGCGTTCCCTCCCCCGTTCGCCACCCCGAGAAGATGAACATCATCATCTTCCGCGAGAATACCGAGGACGTTTATGCGGGCATCGAATGGCGCGAAGGGACGCCGCAGGCCAAGCGCCTCATCGAGTTTGTGAACGCGCTGCTGACGGAGGACAAGAACAAGAAGCAGGTGCGGATTGACTCCGGCGTGGGGATCAAGCCCATATCGATTACCGGCACCAAGCGGCTGGCGCGGCGCGCGTTGCAGTACGCCATTGCCAAGGGCCTGAACACCGTGACCCTGGTGCACAAGGGAAATATTATGAAGTTCACGGAGGGCTCGTTCCGCGATTGGGGCTACGAACTGGCCAAGGAGGAATTTCGCGCGCAGATCGTGACCGAGCGCGAGAGCTGGATTCTGGGCAACAAGGACAAGGACCCGAACCTCGCGGTCGAAGCCAACGCGGCCATGGTGGAGCCCGGACTGGAGATGGCTTCGCCCGCCTTCCAACAGCAAGTCGCGAGCGAAGTGAAAGCGTGCCTCGATACCATTTACGCAACGCACGGCAACGGGCAGTGGAAGCACAAGATTCTGGTGAACGACCGCATTGCCGATTCCATGCTGCAACAGATTCTGACGCGGGCGGATGAGTACCAGGTGGTGGTCACGCCCAATTTGAACGGCGACTACCTGTCGGACGCCTGCGCCGCGCAAATCGGCGGACTGGGCGTGGCGCCGGGCGCGAACATCGGCGACGGCTTCGGGGTGTTTGAAGCCACGCACGGCACGGCTCCCAAGTATGCCGGCAAGGACATGATCAATCCCGGTGCGGTCATCCGCTCCGGTGCGTTGATGTTTGAGTACATGGGCTGGCCGGAAGTGGGCAAACTGGTGGAGGATGCCCTGGCCAAGACCATCGTGCAGCACCGTGTAACCTACGACCTGGAACGTCTGATGAAATTCGAAGGCATCACCGACGTGCAAACGCTCGGCACCAGTGGATTTGCGAGCGCAATCATTGAAAATATGAAAGGTTAGGTTTCAGGTTGAGGTGTCAGGTGTCAGGTGCCAGGTGCCAGGTGTCAGGCACAAGCGTCAATGCGCGAAGCTGCTCACCAAGAATACCGCGCACGACTTTCGACGTCCGAATTCTCAGTTTTTGACGGACGGAATCACCTGACACCTGAAACCTGGCACCTGACACCTATCTCCTCGGAGGATTATCATGCGTAAAAAAGTAACTGTCATTGGAGCAGGAAACGTGGGTGCGACGCTTGCGCACCGCATTGCGGACAAGCAACTGGCGGATGTGGCACTGATCGATATTCTGGAGGGTGTTCCGCAGGGCAAGGGGCTCGACCTGCTGGAAGCAGGACCGATCGAAGGCTACGACGTCAAGATCAAAGGAACGAACGACTACGAGGACACCGCCAATTCCGACATCGTGGTGATGACGGCGGGCTTTCCACGCAAGCCGGGCATGAGCCGCGACGACCTGCTGAAGGCGAATTACGAGGTGGTAAAGAACGCCGTCGAGCAGGCGGCGAAGCACTCACCCAATTCAATTCTCATTGTGGTGACGAACCCGCTCGATGCCATGGTGCAGACGGCCTTCCGGGTGAGCGGATTTCCCAAGAACCGCGTGATTGGCATGGCCGGAGTGCTGGATTCGGCGCGCTACCGGACGTTCATCGCGGAAGCCTTGAATGTTTCCGTGCAGGACGTTGAAGGCCTGGTGCTGGGCGGCCACGGTGACACCATGGTCCCCGTCCCCAGTTACACCACCATCGCGGGCGTCCCCATTTCCCAGCTCATGCCCAAAGAACAGCTCGACAAGATCATCGACCGCACGCGCAAGGGCGGAGCGGAAATTGTGAATCTGCTGAAAACGGGCAGCGCTTTTTATGCTCCCTCGGCCGCCGTGGTGCAGATGATCGACGCGATTTTCAATGACCGCAAAAAGATACTGCCCTGCGCCGCCTACCTCGAAGGCGAGTACGGAATCAACGGGCTCTTTGTGGGCGTGCCGGTCAAGCTGGGCGCCAACGGCATTGAAGAAATCGTCCAGATCAAGCTGACGCCGGAGGAGCAAGCCGCGCTGGAAAAATCCGCCGCCGCGGTGAAGGAGCTGGTCGAGATTATCGGGGTGTAGCGGACGCTAGACCTTCGTGCGACACATAAAATGCAAGTCAACGGGTGCATTGGGAGCAATAAATTCGGCTTGCGGTCTGGAAGACTGAAGTGTATTCTCCAGCGCGTGGGCCGGTGGTGTAATGGGAACACAGCACCCCGTCAAGGTCGCAGATGCGGGTTCGAATCCCGTCCGGTCCACCCCTATCAGTGCTCCGAAGGGGTGAGAACCGGGGGAGAAAAGACGGGGATAATCTCCCCCAAGAATCCGCTTGACCCGCTGGCGGAATCCGTCGATACTACAGTTGACCTTGACGGGGTGCCAAACACCCAAGATTTTAAGGGCCGAACTTTCGGGTTCGGCCCTTTCGCTTTCCACCCGTTATCAACGAGAATAAGGCCGAAGCTGCCGCTACCGCAGGGCAAGTTCCTCTACTTCACATCCACGATCTTCACCGAGTTCATCACCACCGGCGTTTTGGGCTTGTCGCCGGCGCCGCGGGGAGTGTTAACTATGTTGTTAACAATGTCCATTCCCTCCACCACCTGCCCAAAGATGGTGTGGTGGTTGTCGAGCCAATCCGTGGGCGCCACAGTGATGAAGAACTGCGAGCCGTTGGTGCCGGGGCCGGCGTTGGCCATGGCGAGGCGGCCCGGCTGGTCAAACGAGAGGTCGTCCGTGAACTCATCCTGGAACTTGTACCCCGGCCCGCCGGTGCCGCTGCCCAGCGGGCACCCACCCTGTATCATGAATTTGGGTATGACCCGATGAAATACGAGGCCGTCATAGAAAGGCCGCTTGGTGCGCTCGCGGGTTTGCGGGTCCACAAACTCTTTGGTGCCGCTGGCGAGCTCCACGAAGTTCTGCACCGTCACCGGCGTCTTGTCGGGAAACAGTTGGCAGGTAATCTCCCCCAGGGTGGTCGCGATCACGGCATACTGGCCGGGTTTTAAGTTGCTCATGAATTCTCCTTTGATGGGTTCATTTCGAAGGCGCCGCGGGTTTGCTGGTCGCCGCAGGTGGCTTGCTCGGCATCACCGGCGCCGGCGGCACGATCAGTGTAGTCTTGATGACATCGAGCAAGGGAAAGTTGCGGTCAAGATAAGGTTTCCCCTCGCGTTGGAGCTGATTCTGGTCAGGGCCCTGGCCGTCGGGCGGACCGTCGCCGTAGCCGCTATAGAGCTTGTCGACCACTTCGAGCCCGCTAACGACCTTGCCGAAGGGCGAGAACCCCATGGGATCGAGATTGGTATTGTCGCCCAGGTTGATGAAGATCTGAGTGGTGCGGGTGTTGGGACCGGCCGTGGCGAAGGTCAACGTGCCGCGAAGGTTGCTCTGGGTGACGGAATCATCGTCCAGCCTGGCGTTTTCCCAGGCGCGATTCACGTCCGGCCGGGGGCTGACGCCGAACTGCGCCACAAACCCCTGCATGACGCGGAAGAACGCCGCGTTGTCGAAGAAGTGGTACTTCACCAGGTTATAGAAGCGGTCGGCCCCGCGCGGCGACCATCGGCGGGTCACCTCCACCACAAAGTCACCTTTGGTGGTCACGAACTTGGCATCGAAGACGTCGGGCGCTTGCAACTTGAGCGAGGCGGGGTTGAGCAGCGAGGCGCTGGTATGTGGAGTTGCCGTCGTGGTTTTGTGCAGCGTGGAGGCGGCGGGCTTCGACGCTGTCGAACCTGCCTGCGGCGCGGCACGGCCCAAAGTGGCGGCGAACAAGACCGTGGCTGCTGCCAACGCCAGAATGGGACCGAACGGCTTCCTCATGCTTCCTCCAAGGTTGCTGGGCACTATCTGATCCGGGCGTTGCGAGCAGGCCGGCACCCAGCGCTTATCTTGCTGCCTTCTGCTTTCTGCCTACTGCCTACTGCCTTCTGCCCACTGCTTTCTGCCCACTGCTTTCTGCTTTCCGCCTACTGCCTACTCCCCTGCCGCGCCACCAACTCCACCTGGCGCATGACCCGCAGGACGTTGCCGCCCAGTATCTTCTCCAAGTCTTGCTCGCTGTAGCCGCGGCGGGCGAGTTCGCGGACCAGGTCCGGGATTTTGGAAACGTCTTCCATGCCGCGCGGGATGGAGTCAACGCCGTCGAAATCGGACCCCAGGCCGACGTGGTCAATGCCGCCCACCTTGACGGCGTGGTCGATGTGGTCGGCAATCGCCGTGTACGACGGCACCGGCAGGTCCTTGACCAGTCGCCGCTGGATGTCCTCCTCTTCCGCGTAGGAGAGGCGTTTGCCTTGCTGGGCTGCACGCGCCCGGGCCGCGGCCATTTCCGCGTCCACCTGCTTTTCGACCTTCGTGTAGGCGTCAAGATAGGTCTGGCTGATGAATCCGGAGTAATAGTTGATGTCCATGACGCCGCCGTTCTTGGCGAGGGCGCGAATCATGTCATCGGTCATGTTGCGCGGGGCGTTGCACAAGGCGCGGCAGGAGGAGTGGGAAGCCAGCAGCGGCGCCTTGCTGACGGCAAGCGCGTCGTAAAAGGTGCTGTCGGAAACGTGGGAGATGTCGACCATCATTCCCAGGCGATTCATGCGCTCCACCGCCTGGCGGCCGAGGGGCGAAAGGCCGTTCCAGTGCGGCTTGTCGCCGGAGGAATCCCCCAGTTCGTCGTTCTTCGTGTGGGTCAGCGTCATGTAGCGAACGCCCAGGCGATAGTAGAGGTCCAACATGCGCAGGTCGCCTTGAATCTCGTGGCCGCCCTCGACTCCCATGAGCACGGCGATTTTGCCCTGGCGGTGCAGGCGCTCAATGTCATCGGCAGTGCCTGCCAGGCCGAGAACGTCAGAGTGCCTGGCCACCTGCTGGTCTGTCGCGTCGATCAGATCCAAGGCACGGTGAATCAGGTCCTGCTGGGGCCAGGTTACATCCACCCAGATGGAGAAGAACTCCGCTCCCAGGTGCCCGGCGCGCATCTTGGGAATGCTCAGCATCAGCGTGCTGGCGGGGTCGGCGAGGTCGTAGTTGGAGCCGAGAAAGGCTTGTGGGGTGTCCGCATGGGTATCAATGATGATGGCGTTTTCCAGCGCGCGCGCGGCCACGTCGGCGGCGTCAGCCGGAGGTCGGGCAAAGGCGCACGGCAGGGCGGCCAGCCAGGCCAGCATTAACCCTAAGGCACGAGCAACCACATGAGTTCTCAAGCATCTAAGCCGCATAGATCAGGTCGTCAGCCATTATTGGGACGCGTGGGAGGATTTGTCAAACCCAAATCTACCCCGCCGGTCAGTTAAAGGGAAGGAAAGCAATGGCCGATGGGTTTCTTGTTGAAACTTGCAATGGGTCGTTGCGGGATGTCACCCGCTTCAGTATAATTAGCAGGCAACCTCGACCTCGCGACGGAGCAAAAGCGTAATGCCTGACATCGATTTGGTTCTGGTCGTAGCCAAACTGGTTGACGAAATGCGAAAGACCGCGGCTCCTCCTTCTGACCAGGATCTGAACCGCCTGGCGGCCCAGATTTCCAATGGCTTCAAAGCGAAGAAGGAAGAAGTCGCCATTCTGCGCCTCTCCGACGATGGCAAGATGTTGAGCTTTTTGTTTCCCCTTCGACTCGCGGTGGTGGGATCGATTCCCCTCACCACCACTCATTCCCTGGCAGCCAAAACCATTCGCGAGAAACGTGGCGAGATCGTCAACAATTTCCCCACGTACAAGCACCCCACGGTCTTCGAGGCTGTCGATCTTTCCGAAAACGAAAAGGCTGTTCCCATCCAGAAGATCATGAGCGCTCCCATGATGGTGGACGGGAAGGTGGTGGGCGTGATTCAAATCAGCCGCAAGGCGCGACCGGGTGAGCCTGTGGGCCCCGACTTTGCTTCCGCGGACATGGCGCAATTGGCCACGGTGGGTTCCATCCTGGGCCAGTACCTTTCGGAGGTGCGCGCCCCGTCAGTTGTCCGTCCCAAGGTTCCCGCCAAAGCTTAATCGTTTACTCGCAGCCGCCATGCCGCTTACACGGGAGAAAACCGGGCAAGACAGTCGCGCTTGGTTGGGCCGCAAATTGGTCCCTGAATCGCCCCAAACTGGCAGTCAGTTCTTACCAAAATGCCGGGTCTCATGCCTTCCTTGCCGCTCGCCGGAGGTTTAATCACTTCGCGCTTAAATGTCGGGCGAACTTCTGCTAAAGTCACGGTTCGCTCGGCGGAAGAACCATGTTGCCGGGCGAGACATTCCGAAAGGAACCACCCCAATGAATGACCGCAGGTTTGGACGCACCGGCTGGAAAGTAAGCGAGATTGGTTACGGCATGTGGGGTATGGGCGAGTGGACCGGCTCTGACGACGAAGAGTCAAAGAAGTCCCTCCAGCATGCCGCTGACTTGGGTTGCAACTTCTTCGATACCGCCTGGGCGTACGGGGAGGGACACAGTGAAGGCCTTTTGGGGTGGCTGGTTCGCAACAACCCCGGAAAGAAGCTCTACACCGCCACCAAGATTCCTCCCAGGAATCTCGCCTGGCCCAGCCGCCGCGAATTCACCCTGGACGAATGTTTCCCACCTGACCACATCGATCAATACGTACACTCCAGCCTGAAAAATCTGGGTCTGCAAAGCCTGGACCTGATCCAGTTCCACACCTGGGAGGATTCCTGGCTGGAAGATCAGCGCTGGGTGAAGAAGATTGACGACCTGCGCCATCAGAAGTTGATCCGCGCGGTCGGCATCAGCATCAATCGCTGGGAGCCATGGAACGGTGTCCTGTCGGTCGAGTCGGGTCTATTCGATGCTGTGCAGGTGATCTACAACATCTTCGATCAGAACCCCGAGGACAAGCTCTTCCCTGCCTGCGCGGCGATGGACGTGGCGGTGATCGCGCGGTGCCCGTTTGACGAAGGGACGCTGACTGGCAATGTGACCTTGAAGAGCAAATGGCCCGCCGACGATTGGCGAAATTCCTACTTCGTACCGGAGAATCTCAAAGCCAGTGTGGAGCATGCGGAAGCCCTGCGGCCGATTGTACCTCCCGGCATGGACATGCCGGAAATGGCGTTACGCTTCATCCTCAACAATCCCACGGTCAGCACCGTGATTCCGGGCATGCGCAAGGTGGCGAACGTCGAAGCCAACATGCGCGTCGCTGACAAAGGGCCATTACCCGTAGATTTGCACACGGAGCTTCGCAAGCATCGTTGGGACCGTAAACCGACCGAGTGGTCGCAATAACCCCAAGGGGGAGGCTGTAGCGCCCCTCGCCTGCTCTCGCGACAGCATGGCGCTAGCGCGTGCAGACGACTGCCGGATGCCATGGTCACCAACGGCCAGGCTCCCCGCGCTACCGAATCATGCAGTACCGCCGATTTGGACGTACCGGCTGGATGGTCAGCGAGATTGGCTATGGGATGTGGGGCATGGCAAGCTGGACCGGCTCCAGCGACGCTGAGTCCCGCCAGTCTCTTCAGCGCGCCGTCGATCTGGGCTGCAATTTCTTTGACACCGCCTGGCACTACGGCAGCGGCCATAGCGAGCGTTTACTGGGCGAGTTAGTTCGCAATAACCCCGGCCGCAAGCTCTATGTGGCCACCAAGATTCCTCCCAGGAATCTCGCGTGGCCGGCTCGTCCTGAGTACACGCTGGATGATTGCTTCCCTCCCGAGCACATCGATCAGTACGTGCACATCAGTCTGGAAAACCTGGGCATGGAAAGCTGTGACCTGATTCAGTTTCACACATGGATGGACGCGTGGCTGAAGGACGACCGCTGGGCCGACAAGATTGACGATTTGCGGCGCCAGGGATTGTTTCGCGCCCTAGGCATCAGCCTCAATCGCTGGGAACCGTGGAATGGAGTGCGCGCGGTGCAATCAGGGTTGATCGACTCCGTGCAGGTGATGTACAACATCTTCGACCAGAACCCTGAGGACGAACTGTTCCCGGCCTGTGGGGCGCACGAAGTTGCGGTCATCGCGCGCTGCCCGTTAGACCAAGGGTCACTCTCGGGCACGCTGACCCTTGAGAGCCGCTGGCCGGAGGGCGATTGGCGCAATAAACACTTCAGTCCGGAAGCATTGAAAGACGTCGTCGCGCACGCCGATGCGTTGAAACCGCTCGTACCTGCCGGCATGAAGCTGCCGGAGGTGGCGCTGCGCTTTGTTCTGGGCAATCCCGCGGTTAGCACCGTCATACCCGGAATGCGCAAAACCAGGAATGTGGAGCAGAACGTTGCGACCAGCGAACACGGGCCGTTGCCGGCAGACCTCTGCGCGGAATTGCGTAAGCATCGCTGGGACCGCAAAACCGGCCGGCATTGAGAGTCGAGTCACCCTGTTTTTCTTTGCAAAAGTCTATCCGAGGAGGGGAACTGCTTCATGGACAAGAAAACGGAAATTACGCGGCGGGACTTTCTAAAAGACACGGCCCTGGCGGGAGCGGGTGCCGCCGTGCTGGGCGGCTTGGCCCCGGCTCGCGTGCTGGGCGCGAACGACCGCATACGTGTGGGCGTACTGGGCAGCGGCCATCGCGCCCGCTATGTAATGGAATTCTTCAAGAAGGTCCCGAATGTGGAGTTCGTGGCCGTTTGCGATGTTTACGGCCCCGCACGCGCCGCCGCGCTGGAAGTAGCCGGCTCCACGGCGCAAGCTTACTCGAACTACCATGAAGTGCTCGACCGCAAGGATATCGACGCGGTCCTGATTGGCAGCCCTGACCATTGGCACAAGCAGATGTTGATTGACGCGGTGAACGCCGGCAAAGACGCCTACGTGGAAAAGCCCATCATGCACTCCATCGAAGAGGGCGTGGAAATGGTGCGCGTCGTTGACGCGAGCCAGCGCATCGTGCAAACCGGAACCCAGCAGCGGAGTTGGGCGCACTGGAAGTTGGGCAAGGAGGTCGTCGCCTCGGGCCGCCTCGGCAAAGTCACCATGGTCCACACCTACTGGTACCAGAAGTATGCTGCCAAGGAGGATCTCCCCAAGATCGATACAGCCGAACTCGACTGGAAAGCCTTCTTGGGCGATGCACCCGATCAGCCCTTCACCGAACAGAAGTACCTTCGCTGGCGCTGGTATTGGGACTTCGGCGGCGGCATTCTGACCGATCTTCTGACCCACTGGATCGACGTCATCCAGTGGTACATGGACCAACCTGCGCCTAAGACGGCCACGACCAATGGCGATCTCTACGCCATGGACTGGCAATGCCCCGACACCGTCACCGCGGTTTACGAATATCCCGGCGACTTCATGGTGACTTTCACCGGCTCCATCAATAGCAGCGTGGACGACGGCGGCATCATGTTTTGCGGCAGCGACGCCACGCTGAAGATTGACCGCTCGCACCTCGCCGTCTACGCCGAGGGAGTGAGCCCGGTGCCCGGCACGCTCACTCCCGAACCGGAACTGCTGATGCGCTCCGAGCACGATGGAACGCTTGACAACGTCGCCAACTTCATTGACTGTATGCGTACGCGCAAATCGCCCAATGCCAATATCCACATTGGCTTCCAGGCGGCGCGCACTTCCTGGATCGGCAATATTGCTTTAAAGCGGGGCCTGAAGGTCGCTTGGGACCCGGCGAAAGGCAGGGTGGCATGATGACCTCGACTCGTTTCAACCCCCGAATCTATCCTCTCCGGATCGGCATGCTTCTGTTCGTTCTGCTCATGGGACTGTCGCTACGCGCGGTGGAGCCGACACCAACCAAAGCCATCTACAACGTCTTCAGCGACGACGAAGAAATGGCGATGGGCCGTGAAGGCTGCGGAAGAAACCGACGCGAAGATGCCGATTCTGGACGCTCCGCTGCTCACCGCTTACGTGAACAATTTGGGACAGAAGGTGGCACAGGCTTCGCGACGGCCGCAACTTGCTTACTCGTTCAAGATCGTGAATACGGACGTGGTGAATGCCTTCTCACTTCCAGGGGGATTCGTGTACGTCAATCGCGGGCTCCTGGATTTTGTCGAGAACGAAAGCGAGTTGGCGGGAGTTCTTGCGCACGAGGTGGGGCACATCGTGGCCTATCACAGCATGAACGACGTGGCGCGCCGCTACTGGGCCGATCGCGCCGCGTATGAGATCACGAAGCGGGGGATCATCACCGACCAGCAAATGACGGACCTGCTGAAGCAATACGGTGGTTACCTGCTCTTTGTCAACCGCAAGTTCAGCCGCGATGAGGAATCCGAGGCGGACATGCTGGGTATGTACAACGCCATCCGCGCCGGCTATGACCCCCAGGGTTTGATATCGGCTCTCGCACGACTCAGCAAATACACGGGGAATCCCTCGCTGGTGGAAGCGCTCCTGATGAATCACCCCCTGCCGGGCGAACGCGTCATCGCCCTGCGCGCGGAACTGGCGCAGAACCCCGCTCCGAAAGGCCTTGACCAGGACAGCTTCGCGTTCAAGGCGGCAAAATTGCATCTGAAGGCTCTGTCACCGGCCCCGCAGCCGAAGAAGGAACAATAGGGGCGCGGTCGAAGTTCACGCGTGACGCGGCCCGCTAAGAACACGCGCGGGAAGGGTAATGAGGGCGCGCAACAGATCGAACACCCCGCCCACGGCGATTCCCACCAGCCGGAACGGCAACAAGAGGATCCACACCAGCGGGTAAAGCACCAGCGCCAGTAACGCTACCGGCCAACAGAGAACGAGAAGAATGCACCAAAGCAGAAATTTCACCATCCGGCCCACCTTTGTGGCGACGGCTACGCATGAATCCGCCACAAGCACAGCAGTGGAGCTTAGCACTAAATGAGCATCAGGGACATCAGACATGAATAATCACTTTTGGTTTGGCATGGCCTTGATCCTGGTGAGCGGCGTACTGAACGCCGCCTTTGCCATGCCCATGAAGCTCTCGCGCACGTGGAAATGGGAGAATCAATGGCTGGTTTTCTCGGTGGTGGGGATATTGTCCGTCCCCTGGGCGCTGGCCTTTGCAAAGGTACCGGGGCTCACCGGAATCTTCTCCGAAGTCCCGGCAAGGGCAGTGTATCTACCGTTCCTCTTCGGCCTGCTCTGGGGTTTTGCCCAGGTGACCTTTGGGCTAAGCTTCCGCATGGTGGGCGTAGCCCTGACTTTTGCCGTGGTGTCAGGCCTCGCCAGCCTTTCCGGATCGCTGGTGCCGCTGCTGGCCTTTCACCCTCACGATTTGTTCCGCCCGCGCGGCCTGTTGCTGCTGCTGAGCATTCCCATTCTCCTCGTGGGCCTTTTCTTTTATGGCGTGGCGGGCCGCCGCCGCGAGAAGGAGCAGGCCGACCCGAAGGCCGGCCCGTCATCGGCAAAGACCAATTTTGCCGTGGGCATGGCCCTGTGCATTTTCACCGGAATTTTCGGGTCATTCTACAACGTGGGATTTGCCTTCAGCGGTGACGTGGTGCAAGCAAGCGTGCGGCATGGCGCCAGTCCCTTGACCTCGACTTATGCGGTCTGGGCCATCGTCCTGGGGGCAGGCGCGATTCCCAACCTGGCTTACTGTGTCTACCTGCTGGCGAAAAACGGCACGGCCAAGCTCTTCGCGCGGGGCGGATCGCTCCGCGAAACCGGGCTCGCCGTCGCCATGGCCGCCTCCTGGATCTGCGCCGTGCTGGGTTATGGGTTCGGAGCCACGCTGGTGGGCGCCGCCGGCACCTCTACCGGCTACATGCTCTTCATCGCCTCCACCATTCTGTTTGCCACCGCCTTCGGACAAATGGCAGGTGAATGGAAAGGCACCAGCCCCCGCACCCGCAAGTTCCTGTTCGCCGCCGTCGCCTTCATCCTGGCGGCCGTCGTGGTGCTCAATCTCGGCGGGCTGTTCAGGGCGTGAGACTCGCAGTGGGCTGATCCGTGGTCAGACGTCGTGCTCTCCTTTGGTGCCTATCATGACCCTGATCTTTATTTGCAGGCGCACACCAACCCCCTCCGGCTCGGCGAAGGCACGCGTTGGTCGCCGGCCGGTGATTCTGTCGACGCGCTCTGACCAGGCACTCAAATCGGCCTCGACGTCTTCGCCGCAGCGGATTCGTGCGACCAACTCGTCGCTCTCTTCAACCAGGGCCTCGATTTCGGCGGGATCTGAACCGTCAGTCATCATGGCGAATCACCCGTCGATCCAGCCCCGGGCGCGCTTACTCCTGGTGCACCGCGGGACGTCCGATGGATTTACACTTCTGGCATTTGAACTTCGCCAGCACCCGTTCGAGATACTGGGAGGGTACCCACATCGCCTTGCCGCAAACTACGCACGTCAGAGTATAAGCCGCAGGACTTTCCACACCAGCAGTGTAGCACACGCACTTCTTGCCATGGTCAGCTTGGCTTGCGGTCCCGTCAGGCCCACGATTTTCTGGGGAATTCGGACACTTGTGCCCAGATTTTGCGGCAAAATTCCGCTCGCCGCCGGTCTTGTATTCATCCTGTGATAGGATAGCGCGACGGTATGGACTTCACGCGTTGACCCAACCGCAAGATCGGAGCTCTCCTCCTTGAAGTACTTGTTCTCAACCGGAAGCAATGATCGATTTCATACTCTGTTGATTCTGTGCGGCGCCGTTTTGCTGACTGCACGTTTGGGACTCTCCGCGGGGCAAGCTTGCCACGGCACGGTGCTTGACGCCCAGGGGAATGGCATCGCCGGCGTCGTTGTTGAACTACGTTCTGGCTCCGGGCAAAGCTTCCACGCCGCCACTGATCAGCGCGGCGCGTTCGTGGTCGCCGCTCCACCCGGCTCCTACCAGATCACGGTGGGGTGGCAGCAGCGGACAGCATCCTTTGACCGGCCCGTGTCGGTGCCGGCAAGCGGCAACGCCACGTTGCGATTGACCGTGTATGCCGATGGACACCTGACGCTGGCTCCACCAGACGCCGCGCCGGGACCATCACCGGCCGAGCCCGGGAGCGTGGAAGAACCCGCGAAAGCACAAGGCAGCGGCGGCGAGAAGCTTTCCAGCAAACAGGTTTCAAGCCTGCCGCTCAACAAGCGGGACTTCAGCCAGCTTCTGCTGCTCGCCGGTGGAACCCAAAGCGATACCAACGGCTCGTCCAACTTTACCCAGCAGTTCGCGGTCAACGGCCAGCGTGGAACCACCGCCGTGTTCGCCATGGATGGAATCTTCCTGAGCGATCCGGAGATGAGCGGGGCCACGTTCTCAGACTTCAACGTCGAGGCGATTGAGGAAATCCGCTCGAGTTCAGGCGTCATGCCGGCGGAAGTCGGGGAAGGCGCGGCATCCTTTACGGACATCATCACCAAACGCGGCACCTCACAACTCCACGGCGACGCGTTTTCCTTTGTGCGCAACGCTGCCTTCGACGCTCGCAATTTCTTCGATCAGCGCACGTTCGCCCAGCCGGGGCGTATCCCGCCTTTTGCGCGTAACGAATTTGGCTTTACGCTGGGCGGTCCGGTGGTGTTGCCAGGGCTCTCTCACGGTCGACGACAAGACGTTCTTCTTCGGCCAGTACCAGGGCTTCGGCAGGTGCTGGGAACCACCCAGATGTTTCCCGTGCCCACCGCCGCCGAACGGCAAGGCCGGGACACCACGGCCTATCCCGGCGATACTCTCACTGTTCCCGTCAGTCCGGAGGTCGCCAAGGTACTGGCTCGTTATCCCACGCCCAACGATCCTCAGGGGTCCTTTGGTGCGCGTACCTACGCCGCGTCCTCCAAGGTTTCGACCGACAACGACCAGTTCTCCGTGCGCATCGACCACCGCACGTCGGCGCAGGCGGCCATCTTCGCGCGCTTCAATCTCAACAACGTGTCCGGACCGCTGACCAACCCGGACCAGACGGCCATTGATCCCAGCTTCGCGATACGCTTTTACGATCACCAGCGAAACTTCGGCCTCGCGTACACCCGCACCCTTTCTCCGCGCCTGACTTCCGAATCGTCGTTCGGGTTCATTCGCACCACTCCCCTTTACCCGACAGAGAATCGCACTCAGCCGGGACTGGGCTTTACCGATGGTCTCTTCGAGTCCTTCAACACGGCGGCCGGGTCGGTGATGGGCGCCTTCACCAACCTGTTTCAATTGCGGCAGAATTTCAGTTATGTTCGCGGCAAGCATGCCCTCAAGTGGGGCGGCGAAGCGCGGTTCAATCGCGACACTCCCATTTTCGGAATGGAGATCAACGGACTGTATTCATTCGGGGGCGGCCCCGCGTACGCGGCAAGCGCCATTCCGTCGGCGAGCGGCGGGCACAATGTTCATGCGGGCGACCTGCTGCCCGATACACTCACAAGTCTACTCAGCGGCAGCGCCCACGCCTACATGATTTCCGAAGCTCCACCGATGTTCTCTCAGGGAGACATGATGGGTGAGGTTGCGGTGCGCCGGCAAGCTTACAATGCCTACCTTCAGGATACATGGAAGGTCACGCCGCGCCTCACGGTCAGCTACGGTCTTCGCTACGAGGTGACCACGCCTCTGCATGAAGCGTACCACCTCACGGCGGGCGTTCTTTTCACAGGTCCCAACGGCCGTCAGGTTGGCGCCTGGGACGCCGGAGCCCAGCCGGAGTACGTGGTGAATCCTCAACCTGCCTACGTCTTTGACCGGCACGGCTGGGGCCCCCGCTTGGCGGTCGAGTGGCGCGTTGCGGACCGTACGGTGCTCCATGCCGGAGCCGCACTTACCACGGTTTTGGTGAATCCCTGGATGGACAACATGCTGATGGGCGCCGCGCCCTTCGTGATGAGTCCCCTGGCATTGGCCAAAGAGGGAGCCCCCGTCGAGTATCAGAACTCCGTCGCACATACCACCCTGCCGGAAGTCTATACGCCGGCGGGCCGCCAAATTTATGCTCTCGGACAAAACAGCGCCACTGTTGCTCCTAACACCGAAGTGGATGTGGAGCGGTTTGAGAACGACCTGGCAGCCGCCGCCGGTACCAGCCAAATTCAACCCTATACGATCCTCGGCATGGCGCAGAACTTTCGCAACGGCTACATTGAAACTTACACGGCCGGCCTCGAGCATGATTTCGGCGCGGTGAAGATCAGCGCGTCTTACGTGGGCACCGCCGGCGTGAAGCTCGCCAGCCTGCAAAACTTCAATGGCTACAACGGGGCCGAAGCGGCGTTCGCCCCTTTCACCCGGTTCAACTCCGCGGGGCAGATGGTCGGCGGGGTGGGTGAGGTTCAACTGATGACCACCCGCTCGCACTCCACATTTCATTCGCTTCAGACAGGAGTGTCAAAAACCTCACGGCGTGCGGGGTTGGGTTTCACTGCGAATTACACCTATTCCAAGTCGCTCGACGACATCAGTTCACCTTTGCCGGGAATGTTCTCCAGTTATTCCTCAGGCGTGCTCCAGGCCAGCGCCCAGGACCCGCGCAATCCCGGAGCGGATAAGGGGCCCTCGGTTTTTGACATTACTCATGCGTTCTCGGTGAGTCTGATCCAGGAATTGCCTTTCGACCGCATCGCGTATTTCCGCGCGTTGGGACGGCTGGCTTCCGGCTGGCAAATCCTAAATATCTCGACCTTGGCGAGCGGCCTGCCCTTCACGGTCTACTCCGGCGTGCAACAGACCGGCGTGGGAGTGAACAGCGCTGATCGCCCCGACCAGGTCGGCACGCCGGTTCTCTCCACCAACCGCAGGATTCGCGAAGATTACTTCGGCTTGGGGGACCACAACACGTCGTTCTTCAGTATTCCCATCGGAGTGCAGGGCGGCACGGGCCCCAACCAGGGCAGATTCGGAACGCTCGGCCGCGACACCTTCCGCGGGCCGGGCTACCGCAACTTCGATTTGGCGCTGATCAAGGATACGGAAGTCGCGCAGCGGTCGGGAAGAGAGGCCATCCGGCTCCAATTCCGCGCCGAAGTGTTCAACGCCTTCAACCTCGTCAACTTCGGCCTGCCGTTCAACATCCTCCGCGGCTCCGGCTTCGGAACCATCAGCCGCACGGCCGGCAACTCGCGGCAAATTCAGTTGTCCATGAAATTGACGTTCTAATGAGCATTAGACAAAACAGTGACACGACCCCCTCGCCCTCAGCCGCTCTCCCCCAAGGGGGCGAGGGGAACTGGATTGAATTCAAGCCCTCGCCCCCTTGGGGGAGAGGGTGGCGCGCAGCGACGGGTGAGGGGGTTCACTCGTCACCTCATTAACCAATGATCAGTGGAGGAGTAAGAATGAAAACACACCTCAGCCGTCAACGCTTCATCACGGGAACATTGGTAAGCGGCGTGGGCATGACATTACCGGTTTCACACCGCGTACACGGAGAATCCACATCACTCGGGCCGTTGCCCGCCGCGGTTGAAGCCTCTTCGCCAACCGCCAAAGCCGGGCGGTGGTGGGAGCAGCAACCGCTGACCATTCTCGACCTCCACACGTTCGCCGGCGAAATCACCAAATTCCCTGCCCCCGAACTGGCGGAGATGAAAGCGCGGCTGGGCTTCAATACCGACGCTCTCTACGTACACAACCTGTTCGACGGCATGGACGACGAGGGCTTCTTCTTCCGCACGCCTCTCGCCGCCGTGCAGCATCCCGACTATCTCAAGGACTTCATCCCGGAAGCGCACAAGCGCGGCATGCGGGCCACGATCTACTTCAATGTGCACTACTTCACCATGGAGTTCGCCAAAAAGCACCCGGACTGGGTGCAGGTGGTCGAAGGCGGCGGCATCATGGATAAGATGTACGGGCATGGGACCACCTTCTGTGTGAACAGCCCGTGGCGCGATTGGGTCGCGGCGCTCATGAACGACCTGAGCAAGTATCCGCTGGATGGAATCTTCGTTGACGGGCCGGCGTTCTTTCCCGAGACCTGCTTTTGCCACTGGTGCCACGACAAATTCCGCACGCTCTACGGCCATGATCTGCCCTCCAAGCGCGAGCGCAAGGGAAAAGGCGCAGCCGAGTTGCTGGAATTTCAAGGCATCAGTCTGGCGGATTTTATGCGTGATATCAACCACGTGATTAAATCCAACAACCCTAATATCATGTTGTATGGAAACCACACGGCCCTGACCGGCAACTGGGCCACGGGGCAAGTAAACCGGCGGCTGGTAAAGGAGCAGGACTTGCTGGCCAGCGAGGGCGGTTACGTCTACAACGACCTCAACCAGACGCCGCTGTGGAAGGCCGGCCTGCGCGCGCGCATGATCGAAACCCAGGCCGGTGGAAAGCCCACCGTGATCATCGCCTGCCCGGCGCTGAAGCCCTGGACGCACGCCATGCTTCCGCCCGCCGAGGCCAGACTGATGTTCGCCGATGCCATCGCCAACGGCGCGGGCGTATGGTCCAGCCACACTCTGACCGAGTTCGACCGGCCGGAACTCCAAGCCACCGTCGCCATGAACCGGTTCATAAGGGAAAACGCCCAGCACCTGCACGGGACGCGGTCGGAAGCGCAGGTGGCGCTGGTTTGGTCCTATGCGACAGCCAATGCCTACTCGCCCGACGCACAGTTGATTGACATCGCGAGCGTAAGCGGAAAGGTGGACGCCGGCAATCTTCAGCGCGAGTTCTGGGGCATCGCGGAAGCGCTGCTGCGGGCGCACGTGCCGTTCGACGTCCTCGATGACGACTCGTTGACAAACGGAGAACTCAGTCGATACCGTGCGGTCTTCCTGCCCAACGTCGCTTGCATGACTGACGAAGCGGCGCGCCAGATCACAGAGTATGTAACCAGGGGTGGCAACCTGTTTGCTACTTTTGAAACCTCCCGGTACGACGCGTACGGCCAATTGCGCACGGAGTTCGCGCTGCACAATGCGCTGGGCGTTTCCGTGGCGGGAAAGATCGCCGGACCGCGCACCTACGACTTCATGAGTACGGTGGAGGACGGTCCCCTGACCCAGGGGCTGCCCAAGCCGCTGATACTCTCGCCGGTTTATTACGCGCGCGTGCACCCGGTGAGCGCCACGCCGGTCATTCGCTTTCTCGAGAAGCGTCTGGGCCCCTACCGCGAGATTCCGCCAGTCTCCCTAGATCCGGCACTTACCGTAAACCAGTTGGGCAAAGGCACGGTCATCTACGCGAGCGGCGACTTGGGGAACACCATCGCCAACTTCCACATGAAGGACTCACTGGCCATCATCGAGAATGCGGTGGTGAAACTGGCGCCGGACATGCCTCGCCTGGAGGGTGCGCCAGGAACCGTCGAACTCGTGCATCGCTCGAAGCACGACGGCGCGCGCCACATCTTTCACTTGGTCAACTTTACCGGCGAGATGACACGGCCCATCCAGGAAATCATACCGGTACATGGCGCTCGCCTGGTGCTTCCGTCCCGCCTGAAAGTAAAGCGCGCCTATACGCTGATGGCGAAGCATCCGATCGAGCCGCATGCAGGCAAGGCAGGCACTACAGAGTTAGCGCTTCCCGAATTGCGGGAATACGAAGTGGTGGTCGTGGAGACGTCCGCCTGAAGGATGCGTCGCATTACAACCCCCACGGCGGCGGCCTGATTATCGGCCCCACGCACAACGTGCAGTTGGATGTTCCCCTGGGAAATTTCTGGGCCATGGTTGACACCGTCAAGAACACGCCATACGCCCGCGTGGCGTAGCGCCGGGCTTGAGGCCGACACCTGGAGTTTCTACATTCTGGGGGCCACGGAACGCGGAGAGACCGCTTTCCATGAAATGACCACCATCTCCAATTTGCACCACTGACAAACCTGACTGTCATCCTGAGTCCGTCAGCCGACGGACGAAGGACCCTTTTCATTTGCACTTAGGAGGCACGGCGCGGGCGCGCCGTCCCGAAGCGCGTGGCATGCGCGCGCACTTGGGTAAGACGAAATACGGGGGTCCTTCGCTCTGGAGAACGGAGCTCAGGATGACAACACCACGAATTTGCACCTAGACTCAGGATGACAGCTCAACGAGTGTGCGTCAACACTACGATTGCCGCAAACGGCAATGAAAACCTTCGTTTGAAATGTAGAAACTCCAGGCGCCGGCCTTGCGGCCAGCAGGTGCCGAGCTCAAGCTCGGCGCTACATCACGCGGCCGCTACGCCGACCGCCGCCGAACGGCTTTTTCCGCGACCTCGTTAGTCAGCCCGTCAGTAGACGGGTCTGCGACCGACTGACATGCCGCCTTCACGGTCGGCGCTACTCATTGCGTTATCTGTGACGCCCCGCACTCGGTCATCGGCTCTTGGCCGGCGGCGTGATGCTGGGCACGGTGGTAAACGGCTCGATGCCGAACTTCGGGTAAACCTCCGTGGGGTAGTAAAACGTTCCATCCTTCACCACCATGCGGATGGTCTTGATGGCCTTCAGGTCCTTGGTGGGCTGGGTGGCGCATACATCGATTTGGATGTATGCGTCACCTCCGAGGATCGCTCCCCTCGAGCGATGGATCGCTTGCGCCGGATACCTGCTTCTCCGGGTCGCAAAAAACCGCGCTGGTCGCATCCCTGCACGACGATGTATGCGCCACCCCTGAATTCGGGCTGGTCGCCCATTCACGCGCCGCAGGGCTGATGCGCACGTCGCCCAGCTTCTTTTTCTTTTCCGAGGGGGTAACGTAGAGGCACGCGCAATTAGCTTTCGTCTCTGGCTCGTACTTTCGGAATCTCAACTCGTTCATCGCTGTACTGCGCGACATAAATTGTAGCGTCAACCTCCGATCGTCGCGTGGAGCTTCTACATTTTGAGGGCCACAGAAATCGGAGACACTGCTTTCCATGAAATGACCACCATTTCAATTTGCACCTCCAACGAACCTAACTGTCATCCTGAGCGCCGCACTTCAGGGCGAAGGACCCCCGAATTTCGTCTTACCCAAGTGCGCCGCGGGAACGCGGCGTGCAAGCACGGCGCACTCCCGCCCTGCGTTTCCTACGCAGAATGAAAGGGGTCCTTCGCCCTGAAGTGCGGCGCTCAGGATGACAGCCCAACGAGTGTGGGTTGACAGTACGATTATCGCGAATGGCAATAAAAACCTTCTTTTGAATGTAGAGACTCCTGGCGTCGATCTCCGATCGACGCCAGAGATCGGAGATCGCCGCTACAACCGAATGCGCAAACATTTATGTCGCTGTGTATAGAAAGGACCGCTGTCCCGGTTTTCCCCGGTTATCCCGAGTTTTCCTATCCTTCGTCGCATCCGCACGCTAGAAAACAACCGATACCTGGGTCATGGTTGAGACCGGTACGCCATTGACCGTCGGGGGTCGAAATTTCCACATTTTGGCAGCCTCCATGACCCGTGGAGCCTGGCCATGATCGTCAGACACAGTTCTTTCCGGGGTGACGTTTCCGTTCGGCTCGATGGTGATGATGAAGACGACGCGCGCCTGGCGCGGCGCATCGGGCGAGGGCGGCACGAAAAGGCGGCCAGCGGGCTTCAGGCCGCCTTCGATGCTATTGTCCGGCATCATCTGCCCTTTTGTCACCGGCCCGTTCCATCGTTGGAAATCGCCGGAGGGAATCAGGGTGACGACGGGGCTGGGCCCGTCACACGCACGGTCTCCGCCCAAAGTGGCATTTTCCTTCTGGCAGGCTGCGATGGCCGTAGCCGCATGTACACAAAAATCGGACGTTTACCGTCTTAAGAACCGCAGACTTTGAACGGCAAAACTTTGCCTTCGCGAGGACTGTGCCCGTAAAGGAAGAAGCTACCATCAGTTCGCCTTCAGGAATGTGCACCCAGCCCGGACTATTTCCAGGAGATCTTGCAAGTCGGCATTCGGAAAATAGAAGCAACCGATAGAGGAGTCGGTAACCGCGATTTCTACGCCTATTTCCTCGTGGTGTTGGTACCATCCCACATTCAAATTGGGGGCGCCAATGACGCTTCCGCGACTCGAAGACGGTAGAGGTTGGCTCCGCCAGTGTTCGATCATCTCTTGTTTATATGAAATGAGACGAGCAAGCCGGCGCTCGAATTCCTGAAGGCTATCCGGTCCACTCTCCCGGCCGCGGTCGCAGTCCAAATATTCAGTCGCGTTTCCACGTGCCCCGTGCAATTCGATCTTTAGTCCCTTGAACCTTACGGCATCGTCCGATGGGTCGGAAGCCACGATCGCAGTGAACGTGGCCTCCGTATGGTTTCGGCCGGTCAGGATTCCCAAACGGTTCTGGGTCACGAATGCGTCTTTCCTTTGAGCCAAGAAGGATTCTATGGCGCTTTCCTTATGGGTGTAAATGGCGGGTCTGATCTCTCTTTCAGAAAGCGATCGCGAGGGATATTGAGCGCTGCTGGGCGTCGCAAGAGCTAAACCTGCCAGTGCGATGACGATGATACGCTTCACGACCAACCCTCCTCACCCCGCTGCTCAACAGGTGCCGCAGAGTATCGCTTCCGAGGTACCGTTTGGCCCGCGGGCCAACTCCGATCATCACCCGTGTCGTTCAGCGAAAACAAGATTGTCACAACAGCATCGAGTCTACGCATTAACCAACGAGTGGGCGTTCATCAATTTAAGAGCCGTCCATCGCCGGACGGGTTTGAACGAGACGAACTTTGCGCTGAACGCTAGCGACGGTTCGGAAGCACCACCATCATCAACCCCGGTTTCTCAACGGACGCCCCATCATCGCAGGACGGCACCGGCGGCTTCACTGCCATGGCTGAATCCATGTCGTCCACGAACTTCATGCTCGGATCGACTCGCATCCGCAACAGCGGAACCGAGCATACGCCTGGTTGCAGAGCAGTTTGAGGCGGCAGCGTGTTGGTTGGTCTGGGAATGACGCCAGGAACTCTTTGAGCACTTTGGAACTTGAATGGCTCGGATAGGTTGAGCGTCGGAACCAGGGGCGTATGGCCAAATTTGGCGAAGTTCGGCGTAGAAAACAAATTCAACTCGGCTGCGGTGGCGGGTGTTTGCCGCTTGCCAAAGGAATGGACCCGTTGCTGGGGGGAGGCCAGCGGGGCCACGCCCCCCAACAAATTTGAGTTGATTCCGATCCCCACTCGCGGCGCGCCGGGCGAGGGCGTGACGGCGGGGTTGGTTGCCCCGCAGCTAAATCCAACTTTCAGAATGCTAACCTCCTTCTTGCAGGCTTCAATCTCGTCTCGGAGTTTCCGCTGGAGGTTTTTATTGGCAGGATCGAGACTCAAGCCCTCTCGGTAGGAGGCGATGGCGGCATCGTACTCGCCACGTGCGCGGTGGAAATCGCCCTCGCTAACCTTCCGGTCAACCTCCGTTGCGTCAACTGCGGGATACGGCTTGGCGGCGGGCTGAACGGGCACGGGTTCCAGCTTGGCCGCAGCGTCCTTCTTTTCGCTTACATAGAAAATGACTACCGTTCCGCCCTTGGTCCCCGATGGGTCATCGGACGTCTCCACCCGCACGTCATCGAAATATCCCGTGTTCTTCAGTGCTGTAACGTCGCGTTCGATTTTGGCTGGATCGTAGATGTCTCCCGGATTAATCGAAATGCTTTTTCGTATCTATCGAGGCGGGACCCTGACGTTGCCGCGAACGATGATCGCAGTAATTGTACCCTGTCCGTTGGCCACCCCTGGCTTGGCCGGAAGCGCGCCAGGCACGTGCAGCAAGGCATCTTTCTCACGAGGGTCCATGGTGAGACGGTACTCGCCATCCCTGTCGGCATCGGCGAACTCCAAAACGATGTTCGTTCCGATTCCGGCAATGTAGCGGTACCGCCACTGCTCGAAGGGGAAGGTGAAGGTCTGGCCGCCGCCTCCAGAATCGGGGTGCTTGTAGGGGCCACCTCTGGGGTGAGATTCAATCACGTCGGGCGAACCGTACATGATGTAAATGCGCCCGCGATCCGTTCTCCAGCCGGGAATGCGGGAGGCATAGTGCTCGTTTGCGTAGGCGATGCGACGGTAATATTCCTCTTTGAATTCGTTCTGGGGACTGCCGGGGTGGGGATTGCGGCGTTCCCAAAAGTTCTCAATGAACGCCTCGCGCTCATCGTCGGTGGAGAGCTTCTTGAAGGCAGCGCGCTCAGTAGCGGTGATGATGTAGGGGACTTCCTCGCTGAGCCACTTCGAATAAGGCGTCTCCATCTCTTTACCCGACGCCTTTACCGTGGTGATGTAGGGGACTTCCTCCCCGCCGACTACCCCAGGCTGGAGGGGCCGCACACTTTCGGTTTGGGCCTTTTCTCGCTTGCGTTCCTCCAATCCCTCGGAGGGAAGTTCCGTGTAGGTACTCGGAATCTCGAAGAGCGAAGCCGCCGGAGCCCCTTCTTTGACGTCCAGAGCCTCCCGAGTCAGAGTGGAGTTCCCCCAGACCATCTCACGTTTTAGGGCGAAACAGTTCAAGCGGGGCGCTCTCCACTCGGTTACCGGAAAGCCCTCGCCAGGCCCCGGCTCGGTAAACCTCACTTCCACCGTATCGTAGCCCTGGATTTCCACGTGGGCCGCCTTGGAGTCGCTGCACGCCCTGGGCGGCGTGGAGAGGTAATCGACGTCTTTGGCGGAGTAGTGATACTTGATCAGACTCTTCGTAGAGGGGACAATCGATGTGCGGGTGAGGGTGGAATAATCCTCGACAATCCTCTGGTTTACCCGCTTGCCATTCGGCAGGATTGGCTCAAATCTGACCCAAGAGCCATCGTCGCGCCGGGCGTACACGTAGTTCTCGATGGAAACCGGGTCTTTGTTTCCAGCATGGTACTGCCGATCGACCATGTCCGCCTCGAATGGCGTCCATTGGCGGCTCAGGGCGTGCACGTTGCGGGAGCCCTGATCCAGCGTGGACGGGCGCCGCGGAGCGGCCGTCGCCTGTGCTTGCGGTGCGCTCTGCGGATGGCTGCCGCCACCAGGTACGCGAGCGGCAATCCCAACGCCAGAATCGCTGCCAGGCTCCATCGGGTGACTCCGCGCGACAAGGACCGTTCCATCCAGAATGCGATGGATGCGCTTGTCTGCCCGGCCGTAGCGCGCCATGGGCACTCCCTGCCAGCTTGCTCCCCGCACCCCGCGCTGGATGAAGTCCAGCAGCACTTCGGCGTACAAGGCGCGATCGCGGGTTACGGCCAGGGCCGCATCGTCACTCGCTTCTTCCGCCGCCCGCACGATGCGCCGGTGCAGGAACCAGCTCAGCGGGCTGTGCCACAGCAGCGCCCGATGAATCGCCGAGAGCAATTGCACCGCGGGGTCGTGGCGCCGGATGTGCGAGCGCTCGTGCGCCAGCACCGCATTCAGCTTGGCGCCATCCCACTGCGCGCCAATCGCCGGGGAGCACGATTGCCGGGCGCACGATCCCCAGCGCCACGGGCGCCGCCACGCGGTCCGATTCGCGAATCTCAATTCCTTCCGTTGCCTGACCGGTCGCCACGGCTGCTGCGCAGCAGACGCAGGCTCATCGCCAGACCGAATGCACAGGCGCAGAAGAAGTGCGAAAGCGACAAGGACGTACAAGATAAAGGCGGCACGCGCCCAGTCGAAGGGTTTGGAGACGCCGGCGGTTCGACTGGGCAGTTTAACGTTCGAGTCAGGCGTTGCCCGCGCCGGCTCGGTAGGCTTGGGAAGACTGGCGTCGGGGCCCTCCATTTGAACGTCCGGCAGAGGCGTTGCACGCACCGACTGCTGCACAGCTTCCTCGGCCACCACTGGCGCTTCAATCCTCGCCGGCGCCGCCCGCATCACCACCAAAGGCAGCTTTGGCAGCGCCCCAGTGAGCGCCGGAATCGCCAAAGAGCCTCCCAGCATAGCTGTCCACGCCGCCAGACGGATGGAGGGGTCCTTCACTCGCAAGCGCCCGTAGCAGCAGCGCTCCGCTCACGATCAGAATCGATGAACGAAGGGCCCATTCCGCCAGAAACTGGATCGCGGTCATGATTTCTTCTCCCGGCGCGAGGCAATTTTCTCCGCCAGTCGCTGCAACTGCTTCGGCTCGAGCAGTTGGTTGTCCACCATTCCCACCAGCAACTCTTCCACGGACCCGCCGCAAAAGCGGTCGATGAGCTGATGCACGGCCGTCGCCGCCACGTTGCGTTTGGTCTCCGCCGCGCGGTAAACATAGGTCCGTCCATCGACGTCATGGGCCACGTAGCCCTTCTGCTCCAGGTTGCGCAGGAGCGTGCGAATGGTCGAATCTTTCAGCGGGCGCTGGCTGGCCAGCCCTTCCCGGCACATTTCCGCGGTGCACTGGGGATGCGCCCACACGTAGTCCATGATGACCTGCTCTAACGCGGTGGGGGCCTTGCGGTGGTGTATGTTAAAACTCATAGTGTTAGACTTTATAGCGCTCCCAATTGACGATGTCAAGCTTTTTGGTTTTGGCTCAATCGCCGGGGTGGACAGCAAAGCCACAGCGACAAAAGGGCTGAGAATCTTGCCGGCAGTGCTATGCTGGCTTACCTTGGGAGGGTTGAGGCAATGACGACCATGATCTTGCAGGAACCCGGACGGTTTGCGCAGGCGGAGGCGGCGCAGCCGGGCGCTCCCGGCGCGGGTGAAGTGCTGGTGCGGACCCTGACCATCGGCATCTGCGGCACCGACCTGCACGCCTTTGAAGGCACGCAGCCGTTCTTCACCTATCCGCGCATCCTGGGGCATGAGCTGGCGGTGGAAGTGGTGGCCGCCGGTGACTCGGTGGATGAGCTTAAGGCCGGCGACCTGTGCGCCGTGAATCCTTACCTGACCTGCGGGGTGTGCGCCGCCTGCCGCTGCGGTCGGACCAACTGCTGCGCCCGGATGTGCGTCATCGGCGTCCATACCGATGGCGGCATGTGCGACCGCTTCCTGCTGCCCGCAAAGCAACTCTACAAGTGTTCCAAGCTGCCGCCTGCACTGATTCCCCTGGTGGAGACGCTGGGCGTGGGCCTGCACGCTGTGGGGCGCTCGGGGGCGCAAGCGGGCGACGGCGCCATCGTGCTGGGTGCGGGCCCCATCGGCCTGTCGGTCATGGAGTTCCTGCGCGTAGCCGGCGCCGACTTCAGCGTGGTCGAGAAGATGCCTGAGCGCCTCGACTTCGCGGTCCGGCACTTCGCCCTCAAGGGCGGCTACCCGTCGCATGATGAAGCCCGGCAAGGCGCGCCGTGGACGCTGGTCTTTGATTGCACCGGCGACCGCGATTCCATGGAACAGTCCATTCAACTGCTCGAGCAGGGCGGGAAGCTGATCTTCGTGGGCCTGATCAACGACCGCGTTTCCCTGTTCGACCCCGACATTCACCGCCGCGAGGCGACTATTCTTTCCAGCCGCAACAGCACTCCGGCCGAACATCGCCAGGTGCTTCAGGCCATGGAGAGCGGCCAGGTGGACGTGGCGGCATGGCCCACCGAGCACGCGACTTACGGCGATATGGCGCGCCGCTTTCCCGCGTGGCTGCATCGGGAAGCGGGCGTGGTGAAGGCGGTGGTCAACTGGTCGTGAACCATCGAGGTCGCGGCGGGCGCCGGGCACGGTGGCCGTAATGCACCAGCTTGGCTGGAAACGGCCAGCGCGGGCATTCCAAAGCAACGCCCAGCGTCGTTATAAGCATCTTATTTTCAGGTGACTGGACACATAGGGGAGTTTGGCATGCCAGTTGCCCTTGTTATGGCCGGAAACGAAAACGGGAGTCCCTATGTTGACGAATTTGATCAAGTCCAACCGCAGATTGATGACCTTCTCGCTCGCGGGTATGTTCGCCATGTCGACGCTGGCGTTTGGCCAGGACCCGACGGAGGATCCACCGCCTCCGCCCCCGCAAACCACGCAATCCGCCCCCGGTTGGCACAAATTTTCAGCTCCTCCCACGGCGGCCGCGCCACCGACAGCACCACCGACGGCGCCCGCACCCCAGAGCGCTCCTCCCCCGGTTGCCATTCCCAACCACATCACTATTCCTGCCGGAACGTTCGTGACCGTCCGGGTTGATCAGTACCTCTCGTCCGACAAGAACAAGGCCGGCGACGGCTTCTCTGCCACGTTGGCTCGTCCCCTGGTGGCCGACGGGCTGATCATCGCACGGCGCGGACAAACCCTGGGCGGACAGGTGATCGACGCAAAGAAAGCGGGTCGCGTAAAGGGCGTTTCGCACTTGCAGATTGCTCTTGGCTCGCTGACCCTGGCGGACGGCCAACAGGTCCCGGTTCAGACGCAACTGACCAGCATCACCGGCACCACCTCAAACGGGCGTGACGCCGGGGCAATCGTGACCACCACGGGGACTGGCGCTATGATTGGCGCCGCCGCCGACTGGGGAACCGGAGCGGCGATTGGCGCCGGAGCCGGTCTGGTGGCAGGAATGGTTGGAGTGCTGGTAACGCGCGGGCGGCCAACCGTGATCTATCCGGAGTCGCAACTGACCTTCCGGCTGGCCAGGCCCGTGACCTTCTCCACGGAGCGCGCGCCCCAGGCCTTCCTGGATGCGCGCACGCTGGAGACGCAACAGGCCGCGATGCAGGGTATGCGTCAGGGTCCGCCGCAAGGACCACCGCCACCCGGATACGCCGGTGCGCCTTATCCTTATCCGCCGCCGTACTACTACGGGCCTTATCCCTATTACTGGGGACCCAGCTTCGGCTTGTTCTGGGGACCTGGCTACTATGGCCACGGGTTTTACGGACGAGGGTATTTCCGCCGTTAACAAGTGTGTCCCTTGCTGACTTGTCAGCAACTTTCCTTCGCAGACCGCCGGCCCTCCCCTAAGACGGGATCAGGCCGGCGGATTTTTTTGGCATGGGTGCAGTTTGAACGTAGCGGCGAGTTTACCTCGCCACCTTGGTCGAAAGTTGATGGTGAACAGTCGATAGCTGAAAACGAAACCGCAGTGCTACCTCGCTCCCCTCGAAGGGATCGGCGGCGCTGATTACAGAGGGTCCCTTCGGGCTAAGGGTGAGCTGCGGCCTTCTGAATCGCTAGGATGAGTTCGTCGGTTCCCCCGGCGGCGCGAATTTCGTTTAAATCATCCGCCGTGGGGGAGAATTTGACCCCGCGCTCCTTGACAATTTCCGCCACGCGCGGCGACGGCACCTGGCCCGAAAGCAGGGAGATGATTTCTGCTTTGTCCAAGGCCCGGGGATTCGCGGGGGGTGCTGTGGGGGTGTAGTGTACTGTAAAAGCCACCGTGGTCTCGACGTGGGCGGAGTTGGAAGCGCTAATTTCAACGGGATTGTCCCCCGGCTTCATGGGCAGGGGATCCGTCCAGAACTCTGCCGCTTGGGTATTTTGCGGGCGCATGTTGGCAGTCACGCCATTGATCTTCACGAGCGGGATGCCGGTACTGTCCGTGGCAAGCTCACGCACAACCAGTGAAGCTTCATTGGTTTCGATGGTTTGATTCGCACTGGCGCCGGATGGCGACGCCAAAACGATCACCGGAGGTGCCGGGGGCTTGAGTTCCTGCTTGGGGGGCGCGACAGGCGGCGCCACCGCGACCGCGGGCACCGGCGCCGGCGGCTTCACCATGGCCAGTACCCGATCGAAGTCCTTGATGGCGTCGAGCATGGAAGCCGTTCCATGGCGCCTGCCACCGCCACCTCCCGCACCTCGCCATTTTTCCGGAAAGTACCCCAGTGATCTTGCGGAAGGTAAAACAGGGAATGCCATGATTGTCCCATCCCGACTCAATCCTAGTTGTGAGCTTGCGTCGATTTCCGCGCGTTTTAGCTGCCAGGTGGGAAGGTAGAACCCCTCGCCTGAGCGTTTGGCGGGTTCGACCACGCTAAAATGAACTCCCGTCCGTGTCACGTCAAACCAACCATATGCCAGGTAGCCGGCATAAATGAGGTTAGCCCATGGGCTGCCTGCGACCGGGTAGCGCAAGGTGGGGTTGGTGTCGGCGTTGATCAGCTCCGGCTTCGTAAATTGAATAGGGCTTGAAGCGACAGTGTTCTCGCTCCCGGCTTTCCTCCTCGCCTGCGCGGCGGCGGTCGCCAACGTCACGTTGGTTATCAGAATTAGGAAAAAGGCCGTACGGCCCAAATACCGCAGAGAATGTATCGAAATCATTTACAGTCAACCTCCACCAGCAATCTCAGGTCTCTCCAGAGCTATCGGCACTTGGAAAAGCTGCGTGAGCATTTCCTCGCCCCGCAAAACCGGCCCGCACGGGTTCAGCCGGGCAACATTCTGTACTTTTTGGTCGGCATATGCAACGACCATCAGTACCCCCACGAACTGCCTTTACCGCGCGACGTGGGTTGGAAGGGGGAGAAAGGGGGGGAGGTACACTTTCTCGGCGGGATGGCATTGTCCTGTTTTTTGCCGCCCGTATATGTTTAGAGCGATTTTTAGTGCGTGCGATAGGCGCGAAAATTCGCACGGACGAACTGGTAGCCGCGGTCAGCATTTCCTGACTGCGGGTTCTTCCTGGCAAAAGCGCTAATCTATCGCCATGATCATGGGCGTCGATGATTTGGGTTGTAGGGATAGAAAAAGCCCACAGTCAGGAAACCGCTGGCGGTGGCACCTGGTTTTCCTTCACAGCGGGCAGCCCGGAGGTTCGGTAGCGACGAGGTGGGCGTTGTTCAGCGCTCCTCGGCGGCCCTTCCCCGGGAATTCAAACGTGCGAAATCATGTTTGTACCGGTGGGCACGAGGTCTATAGTCCCCGCCATGTCGCGCCTGCGTCCCCCTGTGACCCCTGCGGAGGGGTTTGAGAAAACGCAGACATCGGGGGGATGACGAGTGGTAAAGCCGCTGAGGAGCGCTGAAGAACACGCACCTCATCGCTACCCCAAAATGACGTCCTCGGTACGGGTGATTCCTTGAGACGTAAGCCGGTAGCGTGGAGGTACTCGTTGGCTAAGGAACTCCTCAACGAATCCTGCCAAATTCGAGCAGCGTTAGGACGTTTCTCGTCGCGAACGCGAAGTGAAAAAACTGCACCGAAACGCAAAATGCGCGTGGCTGGGCGCTACCCGCTTGCGAGGGACTCAATCGAAGTCTGTGTGGCGCAGAGAGCGCTCGTTATGTCTGCGTCACTTCGACGGCTCGCAGTGCGAGGCTCCGGTCGCATACATGAACTCCAATGTATGCGCCACCCGCGATTTCCCCATCTCAACGCCGTCGCCGAACGCCTCCTGGATTTTCAATATTACTGGGAGACCACCGCGCGGCCCTTCGAATGGAAATTCACCCGTCACGACCTCGCCAAACTCCTCGCTAAACTTGGCACCCCCCCACGGCCCCAAAATACGTTAGCGAACTTCTGAAGTGGAGGACTAAGTGTATTTCCTTTGTTAAACATCGTGGGTTCCAATGAGGCTGGCTGGCGCAGAGCCGGGTTTCGAGCTCTGCGGCTTGCGGTTCTGCCACGCCCGAGGGCGGCGGGCGTAAAAAACAGGACCGCGTTCCGCCTGCTCGTGTCGCGCCCATAAATGCGGCCTTCGCCCAGACGCTAGGCGCGGCTCTCGGCTGGGGCATATCGTTTGACGGAGATGTCCCGCTGGCTGCCGCAGAGTCGGATTCAAGCGCTGCGGCTTGCGGCTGGCTCGGCGCAGGGAGCGGCGGCTGGAAGACCGTTGTGTGGTGCGGCGACCCGCGCTTATACTAGGGGCATGAACTATCACGACGTCATTACCATCGAGCCCGGCAAGCGTGGGGGAAAGCCTTGCATTCGCGGGATGCGGATGACGGTGTACGACGTCCTTTCTTACCTGGCCTCCGGCATGACGCACCAGCAAATCCTGGCGGATTTCCCCTACCTGACGGAAACCGATATCCTGGCCTGCCTCAGCTATGCGGCTGATCGCGAGCGCCAACAGTTGGTCGTAAAAGGGTGAAGCTCCTCTTCGATCAGAATCTATCGCCGCGATTGGTCGAGAACTTTTCCGACCTCTACCCGGGCTCCGAGCACGTGTACCGCGTGGGGCTGTACGGGCCTCGGACGCGGTACTGTGGGACTACGCGCGCCATAACGCCTTTACCCTGGTCACGCAGGACACAGACTTCAGCGAGATGAGCGGCCTCCGAGGCCACCCACCCAAAGTAATTTGGATTCGCCTCGGGAATTGCTGACCGCACAGATCGAGTCCATTCTCCGAAAAAACCAGCCGGCCATTGCCTTTCTCATCAGGACCCAACTACGCACATTCTTACGCTGCTTTGAAGGGAGAAACGGTATCAGCGGCAGAGACGGTGGGGAAAAACGGTAGGATTCCGGCATGGGCAGCAGGCGAGACGACGTCGGCTGCATGCGGGGAAAATGATCCGGGGGAAGACGGTTTGACACCGTTCCCCCGCCTCGTCACCGAAGCAGGTAGCGCTAGGTATTTGGCTCGAGCAGTTCCTCAGCGGCCCTAATCTGCGGTTCAGGTTCGCGCCTTTTCTTGTGATGGGCGGATGAACCGCGGATGTTGCGCGGCAGGTCGCCACTTGCTGACCCTTCTTGCAACGTTTGCGATCCTCGATGGGAAGCTGGCCATTTCCGGGCGCTTGGGCTACAATGTAGCTCAAGAGGAGATTAACGCCATGGGTGAAAATTCCGTGGTTCGCGCCCGCATCGATGAACGCACCAAGCGGAAAGCCGCTGCGGCACTGAAGAAAATCGGCCTCACCGTGTCGGATGCCTTTCGCCTGCTGCTGGTGCGCGTCGCGGCGGAAAAGGCCCTGCCGTTCGAACCGCTCAATCCCAACGCCGAAACCGTAACTGCGATGAAAGCCGCGCGCCGGGGCGAACTCGCGAGCGTCGGCAAGCCGGACAAACTGCTGCGGAGCCTGAATGAGGGAAGTTAAATACACCGCCCGCTTTAAACGCGACTACCGGCGAGAAAAATCCGGCCGAAACAGCAACAAGCTGGACGCACTACTGATGGAGGTCGTAAACTTGCTCGCCGCCGACGCGCCGCTGCCGACCGGAATTTCGATCACCCCCTGTCCGGCGAATGGAACGATCACCGCGACTGCCACCTCAGGCCGATCTCGTTCTGATCTACCGCAAGCCGGATGACGAGAGCCTCGAACTTGTGCGCCTGGGCTCGCATAGCGAGCTTGGCCTGTGAAAGACGGGTCGGGTTCAATTCCGCGACGAAGGGGACGGTGGGATGGCGACGGGCACCAGCGTTCTCATGAACCCAAGTCGGCGTGCGCCCATCGATGGCCGGGAGGGCGTGACCTCGCGGCGCGCCTACCGCCCCGATAGCTTGTCGCTGACGTACTCACTAGTCGGGCGCTGGCAGCCCAAACACCGCATTCAGAACTCCGCATTCAGATCATAATTTCCCCGCTAGCCTACTGCTTGACAAAAGCCTAGCATGTGAGTATACTCATGCTGGTGATTCGCGCGGGGACAAGGGTCCCCGGCGGATGCAACATGGAAGTGGCCCTCACCGCCCCGCCCTCTGCCCATTTTATACCCGGCAATCAATGTCTGCACATTGGGTTGTAGCGGCGGTCTCCGACCGCCGGCGTCATCAGAGATCGACGCTACAGTTCATCAGGAACCGGCGGTGGAACCGCGAGGAAGGATAAGGTGTCAGGTGTCAGGTGCAAGGTGTCACGGTGCAAGGTGTCACGGTGCTCATCTTGGCTAGGAAGTCCCGGCAGACGGATTAGGGACGGTGCCGAGCGGAAAACTACGTTCCAAGCCGGAATGTGCATGAAAACAAACAGAAGAACAAGTGTCAGGTGCCAGGTGTCAGGTGTCAGGGCGTTCACCCCGACTCGCAAGTTCAGGCACGCGGAGTAGCAACGGTGCGGAGCAAAAACCGACGTTCCAAGCCGGAATGTGCCTGAAAACAAACGACCGTGTTCGAAGTCCCAGGTTCGAAGTCCGCAGTCGAAAGGCCTCTGCGGCGGGTGCGCATATTCTGACTCCTGGCTCCTTACTCCTGACTCCTGTTCTTCAAGAAATGAAGGTGCAACCGGAGATGTTGTTGAAAACACACGATCGGGAACACGGGACACGGGAACACGGGGTACGGGGCGTGAAGATTCTGGCTTCTTTTCTCAAAGGAACGCCGGCCCGC
>CAVRBF010000074.1:0-14326 GCA_963719115.1 uncultured Acidobacteriota bacterium
TATCGCGTAGTTGGGATCCACGGCGCCCGTGCAACTGCTCGGATAACTCCCGGCCGGGCTCACGCCGGTCGCGGTGGTCGAACAGGTAGGCGGCGTGGTCAGGCTGGCCGCGGTGTCCCCGTTGACAAAGCCGCTGTAACTCGGAGTGATGGTCGGCACCGTCCCGCCATAGGTCATCGACGCACTGCTGGCCGTAATCGCCAGAGGCACCGCCTGGACCACCTGCGGAGCCGCATTCCCGCTGCTGTTCTGCCAACCGTTGGTTCCGGTGAAGGACGCCGTAATAATGTTGCTTCCCACCGCCAGAGTCGTCGTACTGAACGTCGCTTGGCCGCTGCCGTTCACCGGCACGGCGGAAGCCAGTGTGGTTGCCCCTTGGCTGAAAGTCACGGTTCCGGTGGGAGTGCCCGCGCCGGTACCTCCGCCAGTGATCGTGGCCGTGAAGGTCACCGACTGCCCGTACGGCGAGGGATTGGGCGTGGACACCACGGCCGTGGAGGTGGCGTCCTGGACCGCTTGCGGTGCCGCATTGCCGCTGCTGTTCTGCCAATCGTTGGTTCCGGTGAAAGACGCCGTGATGGTGTGGCTGCCCACCGACAGGGCCGACGTACTGAACGACGCTTGGCCGCTGCCGTTCACCGGCACGGCGGAAGCCAGTGTCGTTGCCCCTTGGCTGAAAGTCACGGTTCCGGTGGGAGTGCCCGCGCCGGGATACCCGGTGGCCGCCGTGATCGTCGCCATGTAGGTGACCGACTGCCCGTACGATGAGGGATTGGGGGCGGACACCGCAGCAGTGGCCGTAGCCCCCTGGACTACCTGCGGAGCCGCAATGCCGCCGCTGTTCTGCCAGCCGTTGGTTCCCGTGAAGGACGCCGTGATGGTGTGGCTGCCCACCGCCAGCGTCACCGTACTGAATGACGCGTGGCCGCTGCCGTTCACCACCACGGCGGAAGCCAGGGTCGTCGCCCCTTCAGTGAAAGTGACAGTTCCCGTGGGGGTGCCCGCTCCGCTATTTGCCGCCGTGATCGTCGCGGTGAAGGTAACCGACTGCCAGTACGAGGAGGGATTGGGCACGGACGCCACGGTGGTGACCGTGCCATCCTGGACCACCTGCGGCACCGAATTGCCGCTGCTGTTCTGCCATCCGTTGGTTCCGGTGAATGACGCCGTAATGGTTTGGCTGCCCGCCGGAAGGGCCGAAGTGCTGAAGGACGCCTGGCCGCTGCCGTTCACCGCCACTCCCGATGCCAATGTTGTCGCTCCATCGGTGAAAGCGACGGTCCCGACGGGCACGCCCGCACTGGAGGTAACGGTCGCCGTCAAGGTTGCGGACTGACCGAAAGTGGATGGGTTAGGTGCAGTCGTCACTGTCGTTGTCGTCCCGTTGACTCCCGGGGGGGTGACCGTCAGCGTCGAGTACGAGCTCGATCCGTTGTAGCTCGCCGTAATCGTCGGACTATGGGTCGTCGTGACCGCGCTCGTGCTCACCGTGACTTCAGCGCTGGTCTCCCCTGCCGGAATTGTTACTGTCCCCGGTACGCTGGCCACCGCGCTGTTGCTGCTGGTGAGTGAGACCACCGCATTTGGGGGGGCCGCACCCGAGAGCGACACGGTCGCGGTCGACGTGTTGCCACCGACGACGGAACTGGGGTTGAGAACAACTGAGCTGATAGCAGGAGTCACGAGAACGTTTACCGCGCGTACCGTTCCGTTATAAGTGGCCGAAATCGCAACCGCTGTCAGAGTTGTCACTGCGGAAGTATTGATTGTGAACGTGGCTGATGAAGAACCGGAATTCACGGTAACACTTGCTGGAACGGTGGCCACCGAGGTATTACTGCTGGTCAGCGTTGCGGTGCCGCCGGACGTGTTATTGAGGGCAAAAGTTCCCGTTGACGAGTAGCCTCCTGCTATATACCCGGGATTCACCGCCACGGTGAATGCCGGTCCCTGCCCGATTTGCACAGCAAACACCCCGCTGTTGCACGTCCCCACATACACGGTCAAGGGATTGGTCAGGGCAATCACGACGCTATGGTCAGTGAAATCGGTCAGGCCGTCATCGAACGACGTCCAGGTATTCCCGCCATCCGTGCTGCGGTACACACCCCCATACCAGTATGCGGCATAGACCGTCGTAACGGTCACCGGATCAATCGCGAGGCCGTGAACGGTGTCACCTGGCTGAGGTGCAGAGGTGAGACTCCACGAGGCGCCACTGTTCGTGCTGACGTACACACCGCCGGTCGTCACTCCGGCAACGTCATCGATACCAGCAAAGAGGGTTGACGTCGTTTGGGGGTTAATCCTGATGATGTGGATGTCGGTGGAGGCCGCGATGCCGGTACCAGAGGCACTCCAGGAGGCGCCGCCGTTGGTGCTCTTATACACACCCGACGCAGCCCCGTAGGCGCCGAGATAGATAGTCGAGGGAGTCACGGGATCGATCGCAATCGAGGCGATACTGGCGTTGGCCGGCAAACCGTTACTCGCCGCATTCCAAGTGGCGCCCCCGTCGGTGCTCTTGTAAACCCCTATGTTATCCGCCCCCACGTAGATGGTGGACGGAGTCTGCGGATCCACCGCCAGGGCCCAGTTGTTTTGCTGGGCGGGCCCTGGCAGGCCGCTGTTCATCGCCACCCAAGTGTTGCCACTATCGATGCTCTTATAGACACCCCAATAAAACAAGGCCGCATAGATCGTGGACGGAGTCGTGGGGTCTATGGCGAGAGCGTAAACATCCCGGTAGGGCCAGCCAGTTGCTGGCGGCAGGCCGACACTGGAAGAGTACCAACTGACACCACCGTCGGAGCTCTTAAAAACACCAGAGTACGGGTAGGCGCCCCCGTCAGATACCAGCCCGGCATAGATGTTGCTCACATTCACCGGATCCACGGCGAGAACCAGGACCTCTTGAGGGACAGGCCAAACATTAGTCCAAGTCTGGGCGGAAGCAGTAGCAGCATGCCCCAGACAAAAAAATGCTACAACGAGGGCAGATGTCCAGCGCCCGCAGCGTTCATGGAAAGAAAATCGGCGCAGAATCGATTGCGCTCGCAGGACTAATCCTTCTTTCACTTGCGCCCTCCGTGGCTAAGTAACGTAAGCGTCGATTTTCCGTCGGGTCTAGACGTGCCTGGTAGATGCTGGGTCTTGAGGGGGTAGCTGACTATCACCGGTTCGCATTCGCGGGCGATCACAACGATTTTGTCAGTCGCTGCCGCGGGCTAACTCAGCAGGTGGGCTGGCCGTACGGTTGACGGAAACCCCACCCACTGGGGAAAGTGATACGCCAACACGTCTTCCTCATCTACACTCTGGTGATCTATTTGTTCCAGACTCGGCCCCGATCCTGGCCCTAATTATCTAACATCGCGACAACCTGTCAATAGCCCTAAAGGGCAAAGCATCTGGTACCACGAGCAAAATGACAACAGTTCTGTGAGCTGACGGCAGAAAAGCCGCGTCTTTTCAATCCTGCGCCGACAATTCCCGTCATCATCGCGCTGTGGTTGACGTTGTGCTATCAACGGTCCAGTAGCAGGGCGAAGGCGAAGGAACTTCCGGCTGAGCATCGCTGCGGGTACACCGGCGCGCGCCGCGCCCATCGATCACCTTGTTTCTCAAAATAAGCGGTGAAATCACTATGCCGGGACGCTCTGAGCGGTTTTGCCGTTGACATCGCCGCACACCGGCATATACATTCGTTCGGGCCAAGTCTCAAACTCAAATTCCCGCAAATTCAAAAACCACAGGAGGAGGCGAACTATGCTTGGTGAACAGATTGCTGAATCGCACGGGAAGCGTACGGGAAGGCGCGTACTTTCAACGGAGGGCGGTAGCTTTAAGGTGGAGGTGTCGTTTGAATCGACTGGCAAGCTTTTGGGATTTGATGTTTACGAGATTGGAACCTATTGGTCAACTGCAAGGCCTGACGGCAGCCTGTATGGAGAAGGCGAGGGAGTCGTCGTGACGCAGGACGGGGGGACGGCCACGTGGAAGGGCGCGGGCGTGGGCAGATTCGGTCAGGGTGGCGCCGTGAGCTATCGCGGGGCCGTTTATTTCACCACCTCGACTCCTCAGTTTGCGCGGCTGAATTCCTGCGCCGCCGTGTTCGAGTTTGATGTGGACCCTCAGGGAAACACCTACGCGAAGAATTGGGAGTGGAAGTAGCGTAACTCCTGCCCGGGGGCCGTTTGCTGAAGGCTCCCGGGTTCATGCCCATTCGGAGGGGCTGCGTTCTGTCACCGCAGAGACCCGGAGGATCGAGCGAAAATCCGATGGACGCCGCTCCGAGGTTGCTCTAGCATAGCGGCATGTTAAACCCCAGTAATTGGCATCATCTGCGGCTGTCACAACTGCTGGTGTGCTGGACGTTGTTGGCGGTAAGTCTTCCTGCCTCCGCCGCGTGGCGTGCCGGCGTGGCTCGCGCGGATATCACCCCAGCCACACCCATCTGGCTGGCAGGTTACGGCTTTCGTGACCATCCTTCGGAAGGGGTCCGGCAGCACATTTTCGTGAAAGCGCTGGCGCTCGAGGACGAGCAGGGACAGCGCACGGTACTGGTCAGCTCTGACCTGGTCGGTTTCCCCCGCGAGGTCGCGGACCCCATTGCCGCGCGCGTGCAGAAGCAGTTCGGCCTTCCGCGTGAGCGTTTGCTCCTTAATTCTTCCCATACGCATAGTGCCCCCGTGATCGGCCAAACGGAGACTCCAACGTACGGATTCGGTGATCCGGAACTCGCGGTGGTGCGGCGCTACACGGAATGGCTGGAAGATCAAGTGGTGGAGATGGTGGGGCGCTCCTTGCAAGATTTGCGGCCGGCGGAATTGAGCTTTGAGCAGGGGCTTGCGGGGGTCGCCGTGAACCGCCGCCGCGTCGGACATCGCGATTACCCCGGGCCCGTCGACCAGGATGTCCCCGTGCTCGCGGTGCGCGGACTGGACGGCTCGCTGCGAGCGATCGTTTTCGGCTACGCCTGCCACAACACTACACTGAATGACTACCTGATCAGCGGGGATTGGGCCGGTTATGCCCAGGCGGCGCTGGAAAAGGAACATCCCGAGGCCATGGCGATGTACATCCAAGGCTGCGGCGCGGATGCCAACCCCCTGCCGCGCCACTCGGTGGAACTCGCGAAAGGATACGGCGAGACCATCGCGGCGGCCACCGACGAGGTGTTGAAAGGCAAGATGCAGTCGCTTCACGGACCCCTCGGCGCCGCCTTTGTTTTCGCGAATGTCGAATTCCAAACTCCACCCTCCCGACAGGAATTGCAAAACCGCTTGAGCAGCACCGACGTTTACATCCGCCGCAATGCCCAGCTCATGCTCAATATCATTGATCGCGATGGCAGGCTCCCGGACCACTACCCATACCCCATCGAGGCGTGGCAGTTCGGCAAGGACCTCACGCTGATTGGGCTCGGCGGCGAGGTGGTAGCGGACTACTCACTGCGGTTCAAGCGCCAGTATGGTTTTGACAACACTTGGGTGGCCGGCTACTGCAACGACGTCTTTGCCTACATCCCCACCCGCCGGGTGCTTCTGGAAGGTGGGTACGAAGGCGGTGGCGCCATGATGGTCTACGGTCTGCCGGCGCCCTTTACCTGGGCCGTGGAAGAGACCATCGCTGAGAAAGTAGACGAGGTGGTAAAACAACTCCGCGGACAATAGTGGCCCAATAATTGGCAGTGTTGACACACGAAAAGCAACGTGTACAATAAGTTTCACGTGACCAACTAGGGAATTTCGCTTGGTTGGCCGCCGGGCGCTGCGGTCGTCCCCTATCAACTGAGGTATTGATGGATCCCACGCCTGAATCCCCCCTCCCAGCCTTGTCAATCACATCCTTAGAAAGTACACGACAGACGCGCGCAATTCCTGGCGGGATCAAGTGGCTGTTCTACGCCCTGGGCTTGCTCGTCTCGGCGGCGTTGATTTTGGGTTCCATCGTCTACAGTCTGCACGAGGCCTACCATGACACCCTCGCTTATTGGGCCGTGCGGATATCCAGTTCCGCCGACGAGCGCGCCAGATTTGCCAATCTTTGGCTGCGCGAACGGCAAACGGACACAATCGCGCTGGCCCACAGCCGGGCGGCGACTCGATTGCTCTCCCCGGACGCCAGTGACCGCGGATTAGGAGACAGGCGGCTGGGGATGGAGAGCACAATCGACGATATGGCACGCCTCAACGGGTTCTTGGGGGGTGTGTTGGCGGACGCAGATTGTCGAATCGTGGCCGAAGCGGGATTGACGACTGAAGAGGCGGCGAGTGTCCAACAGAGCTGCCAGATGGCGCAAAGTGCGAAGGATTTCGAAGCGACTGTTTCCGTCGCAAAGCCGTCGCGGGTTTTGCTCTGCTTGGCCTATCCCGTGCTTGCGCCTGGCAGGGGTTCTCTTCCCGGTGATGTTCCCAACCGCGCGCTGGGAGCGATGGTGATGATTACCGAACCGTGGAAATCTGTGTTCCCCTTTCTTGCGGGGCGGAGCAACCCCAAGTCGGTAACCGATACGCTGGTAGTGTGGCAAGAGGCTGACACGACCGTGATCTTCTCGCCGCGGCTGGCGATTCGAGGAGAGCCATCGGTGTTCCGGAAACCGCGCAGGGATGTGACCCTGGAATCAGTGGCGGGCCTTCAGGATAAAGTTGCGTTTGGTGAGTTTACTGACTTTCGTGGGGTGCGGGTCTTTGGTGCCGCCGAACCTATCGAATCGACCCGCGCCAGCTTGGTGCGACAGGTCAACCGGGATGGAGCGCTGGCGGAATTCCACAAGCAAGCATGGTTAGAGTCGCTGGCAGGGACATTGCTCTTCCTGTTATTCGGTGCTGTGACGGTGATTTCGCACCGCCACATTGCCGCGCGCGAAGCCGAGGAAATGCTTCGACATCAGCAGGCTGTCCTGGAATTGAGGCGGCGCGCCGAGGAGGCGTTACGACAGAGCGATCAACGGTATAAGGACTTCATTTCGCGCAGCAGCGAAGGCGTGTGGCGGTTGGAGTTTAGCCCACCCGTTCCTCTCGACCTTCCGGAGGAAGAGATTCTTAAAAGGTTCCTGCAAAGCGGTCGTTTCGCTGAATGCAACACGGCCCACGCGCGCAACAAGGGCTTATCCACCCCCGAGGAGGTGGTGGGGAAAAGCCTTCGCGAGATATTGCCCTTTTTGGACTCGGACCGGGAACGGATGGAGTCCTTTCGTTCGGCCATTCGCGGGAAATTTCAAAATCGCAGCGTGGCGTTTCGCGGGTTGGACCGAGGCGGCAACGTTCGCCATTTCATCAGGTCGGAAGTTCCCATCGTCGAAAATGGAGTGCTACTGCGAATCTGGGGGATCACCCGAGATGTCACCCAACTACGAGAGACAGAGCAGGAGTTGGCGGACAGCGAAGCCCGCTATCGCCGTCTGGTCGATAACGCCGCGGTGGGAATTTATCGCACCACACCCGACGGCCGGATTTTGATGGCGAACCCCGCCTTGATTCGGATGCTCGGTTATAGCGACTTTCAGAGTCTGGCTGCTCGGAACCTTGAGGACGACAGCTTCGAACCAAGATACTCTCGGAGGGATTTTCGGGAGCGGATGGAAAAAGAGGCGCAGGTGATTGGCATGGAAGAAGCGTGGACCAAGCATGATGGCGCCGTCATCTGGGTGCGCGAGAGCGCTCGAGCTGTGCGCGACGAAGTCGGGAATATCCTATGCTATGAGGGTATCGTGGAGAACATCACGGAGCGCAAGCGCGCGGACCTTGCCTTGCAAGAAAGTGAAACGCGGTTCCGTACTCTAATTGAGAAGGCGCCTCTTGCCATCGCCATCGGCCGGGGCGGCGTGAATGTTTATGCCAATCAAAAATGCCGTGAAATGTTCGGATATGACATTATGGGCCGCCCCATCTGCGAACAGTGGACTCCTGCTTCATGGGGCATGATTGAGGAGCGCTCCCGCCAGCAGGGGGACGGGTTTGCAGTGACTGATAGCTACGAGGCGGTTGGCCGACGCCAGAACGGCGATCGCTTCTCCGCGCAGATCGACGTTAGAATTGTGAACCTTCCTGATGGTCCCGCCACCCTTGCTTTCCTGACCGACATCACAGAGCGCGAACGAGCGCAACAGGAGCTAAAGTCGTCTCTTGCCCAGGTTCGCGCGCTTGCCGCGCGCCTCCAAAGTGTGCGGGAGGAAGAAAGCAGGCGGCTGGCCCGCGAACTGCACGACCAATTGGGCCAAGCCTTGACGGCCCTTCGACTGGATGTAAACTCGATGATCGCCGAAGGGCCCGCCAACGCGCAGCTATGGGCCACGAAAAGCTCGTCGATCCTCAATCTCGTTGACGAAACGCTTCAGACGGTGCGCCGCATCTCCCGGGAGCTGCGGCCGGGGATGCTGGATGATCTGGGCCTCGTGCCGACGCTGGAGTGGGCCGTGGAGGAATTCCGGTCCCGTACGCGAACCGAGTGCGTTCTGGATTTGCCGCAGGAAGATATTCCCATCGCGGCCGAACGCGGTACGGCGATCTACCGTATCCTCCAGGAAATCCTGACCAACGTGGCGCGCCATGCCGCTGCCAACAGGGTGGAGGTTCAACTGACGAGGAGAGACCACGATATCATTCTGCTTGTCCATGACAATGGCAGCGGCATCCCCGCGGACAAGCTGGCCAGGCGGGACTCGCTGGGAATTTTGGGAATGCAGGAGCGCGCTCTCGCCGTGGGCGGCGAGATTAGGATTTGTAGCTCTCCCGGGGCGGGAACGACTGTGCGGGCAAGAATACCAGCGGCTTGACCGAGGAGACGAGGCGCCTTTGACGACCGCAATCCTGATCGCCGACGATCATGCCATACTCCGCCGGGGGCTCATTGAGATTCTGGCCCGTGAATTCAAAGGCGCGGCGTTCGGAGAGGCGGAGAATGCCGATCAGGTCATTGCGCAGCTCCAGAGCCAACACTGGGACACGGTCATCCTGGATGTGGGAATGCCGGGACGCAGCGGTATTGACGTCCTGGTGGAACTGAAGCGCCTTCGCCCCAACCTCCCGGTGCTGGTTCTCAGCATGCACTCGGAAGAGCAGTACGGTAAGAGGGCGTTGAAGGCCGGAGCCTCGGGATACCTCAATAAAGACAGCTCCCCGGAGGAGCTCATCAGAGCTCTAAGAAAGGTTCTGGCCGGTGGCCGTTATGTGGGGGCGGCACTGGCGGAAAGACTTGCGGCGGACCTGCACAGCGACACGCGCAAATCCCTGCACGAGGCCCTCTCCAATCGTGAGTTGGAAGTGCTCCGCATGATCGCGTTGGGAAAGACCGTCGTCCAGATGGCCGAGGAGCTTCACCTGAGCGCGACGACCATCAGCACCTATCGAGCCCGGGTCCTTGAGAAAATGAACATGACCACCACCGCCGAGCTCATGCATTACGCTCTCTGGAACCACCTCGTGGACTGATCGCCCCTTTTTGTACCGCACGGGACCTCCCGATCGGCCTTGTAGTTGAAACTACGACAGGGCTTTCGAACAAAATACGACGCACTTCTGATGCTTTCGCCGATACCGCTTATTCTCACGCCATGCCACGATAGGGACCGGAGAACTGATGAGAGTTCTGGTGGCTGATGATTCCGACTTGCTCGTGGAACGGCTGCTGGCCGCTCTCAGCCGTGTGCAGAATGTTGAGATCGTGGGGCGGGCAGCCAACGCCGGCGAGGCTTCGGAGGCGATCCGGAGGTTGAATCCCGAAGTGGTCATTCTGGATCTCTGCATGCCGGGTGGAAGCGGACTCGACGTCTTGAAGGATTTGCAGCGCGATCAGATGCGTCCGCTCGTCATCGTGCTCACTGGCTACGGAGAGTCGCAATACCGCAAAAGATGCATGGAATTGGGAGCCACGTTCTTCTTTGCCAAGACCACCGAATTCGAAAAGGTGGCGGAAGTGCTGCGCGAGATGGTTGCAGGCAAGGCGCAAAGAGGATTCCCGTTGTCTGATGCTCCAACGCCCGGACAAGCGATGAAGGAATTGTACCCGAGTTTTCAAGAGCACGTAAGGCAGGAACATGAGGATGCTGGCGACCCTCCGGCCGTGCCATCTGCCCACGACGGCCGGGAACTTTTCGACTTGCCATCCACCGGGGCGGGTTGCGGTCCCGGAATGGACGCAGGAAAGGCGAACTAATATGGAGGAACACTCTCAAATCGTTGACCGCGAATCCGCGTTGGCCAGTGTGGGAGGAGACGCGGAGTTCTTACGCGAGATTGCCGGATTGATTCAAGCCGCGTGGCCCACGCTTTTGAACGAAATTCGTAACGACCTTGCCGCCGGCGACCTCACGGCGCTGGAAGGACACGCCCGGCTGGCTCGCGCCGCCGCCGAATATGTGGCGGCGAAGAGAGCTTATATGACGGCCATTCAACTCCAGTTCGTGGCGATGCAAAAGGATCTGGAGGGAGCGAGACGCGTCGCAGCCAACCTGGAGGGTGAGGTGGCCAGGCTGCAGCCTGCTCTCTCCAGCCTCCAAGACCCCATTTCCTGCGCAGCTCCCCCGCCTGCCCCCCTCTTGCCCCACCGCCCGCAAGTCCGCTCTCGCAGCTTGGTTGAGACGTGAAGTCATATATATGGGCCACATAGGTAGCCTCCAATACCACGATCCGCATGCCGAGGCGACTGCCGCACCGCTCGCCCCTGCTCACTCCGGGGAGGGGACGCAAAGGTATCCAGCCGCAATTTCACTACTCGAGTAACAACACCACGACGTCTTCGTACGGGACGGTCAGGCGCACCGAGCCATTCTCCAGCGGTTGGCGCTGTTCGGAGTGAATGTTCGTGGCACGATGGTAGCGCGCGGGCAGGGTGATGGTCCCGGTTTGATCCTGCGGGGTATCATTCACCACCACCAGTAGGCTGCGGGCTGCCGACTCGATGAGGCGCGGACGGAGTTTGACGGAACTTACCGCCGGTCGTGCCCTCTGGCCGATCATGGCCCCGAGCAGGTCGATGCCCGCGGCGTCTCCGCTGAAAATGCTCGCACCCAGATTCGTTCCCACGTAAAACACCTCGCCTTTGCCGACCTTTTTGTGCACGGCCACGGTGAGGTCGCGATAACGGGCGATAGGCGTGGCGGTGGCGACGGTGACAGGAGTCAGAAAGCTGTGCGCCCGCAGGCGCGCAGAGATGGGCAGGGTAAACTCGATCTCCGGCTCGTAGTAAATCATTTCCTCGGCGGGGCGCAGTGGCGGGCCTCCCGGCTTCTCACTCGCGGGCCAATCGCCGCGCGCACGCTGGATATAATTTTCCTGCTCGCGATAACCAAACGCCTCAGCCAGTCCGTAGGGCGGTATGACGGGATTGTAGAAACAGCGCTCATCGAATAAGCCAAAGGCGGTTTCCACAATCAGCAGTCCGCCGTTCTCGACGTAGCGGAGCAGGTCCTGGCAGGTCTGCTTCTTTCCGATCAGGTGCCAGGGAGCGATGATCACCTGGTAGTCGCGCTTGCCGAGCGTTCCGGGTTCGATGAAGTCGGCCCACAGGTCAAGGTTCCAGAGCGCCTTGTAGTAGCCCCGAAACGACTGCACGGAAGCGTCCTCATTTCCTGCCATGGCGAACGTCAGCAGGTTGTTGTCCTGGTCAAACAGCACCGCCACCTGCGGATGCGGGACGTAAGCTTTCAGAATGTTCCAATAAGTCTGGATCAGGCGATTATCCTGCGCCGCTTCCCGCACGCGCTCGGTTTCCGACCCGTCGCGATCCACCAGTCCGTAACCCGTGGCTTCGCCGCCCGTGGCCTCCGCGTGGTAGGTCCAATAGAGGATGCCCTTGGCGCCGGCGGCCACGGCCAGCCAGTTCCACAGCCGGATGTCGCGAGGCCGCATGTGAGGCGATTGGTGCAGCCCGCTGCTGCCGTGCCCTCCCTGGAGTTCCGTCATCCAGAAGGGCTTGCCGGCGGCCTGCGATCGGGTCACCTCAAACTTGGCGGCGCCGTGAAACACCTGTGTGCCGTCGCGGGGAAAATTGGATAGACCCCAGGTCTGAACGGCTTCCGCCACCCGCCAGCCATTCATGCCGTCGAGAGCGCACGGCTCAATGGGAGGCTGATATCCGCAATGACTCTCAAGCAGGCTGTGCGGGTCGCCCTCGCGAGTGGCCTTTACGCGAAACCCCATCTGCCACGTGGTGCGCTCGATGATGAAGTTGCGCCAGTCGATCCAGTCCCGATAGGTTCCCACCACGGCACGGGGCGGATCGACCTCGCTCCAGTCCGAATAGGGCTTTACCCAGGCTTCGTTCAAGGCGGGCAGACTGCCGTAGCGGGCTTCCAGCCAGTGACGAAACAGCCCGATGGTCCGGTCGCAGTAGCAGAAAATGCGCTGCTGCGTTCCGCCCCACATGTTGCGTGCCCACGCGGGCTCAATGTGCACTTCGTTCCAACAATCGTATGCGTACATGGAGGGGTGAGACGCCGACATTTGGCAGATTTCCCGGACAAACCGCGCTGCCGCCTGCTGCACAGGCTCCCAGTCGAAACAGAGGCCGGGCCAACCGCCACTCACGTTGTTGGGACTATCTACCAGGTGTTGGGGCGTGCCCGTGGCGTCCACATAGCGCGTCTCCGGGTGCAAACGCTCCAGCCAGTACGGTGCCTCTTCCAGGACGATCCCCATCAGCACCCGCAGGCCGAATTCGTCGCAGTACTTCATGACTTCTTCCACATCGTCGAAATTAAACTTGTCCGGCGCGGGATTGTAGTAAGACCACGCTGGATATATGCGGATGATGTTGAACTGATACTTCTGCGCAATGTCCTTCAGCATCGCGCGGCGCTCCGAGGCGGGAGGATTGGGCGGCCGGTAAAATGCCGTGCCGTAAATGAAGGGCTGCGAAGGCGGAGGTAAAGAGTTCGAGTCCGCATCGCGAGCAGCCGGGGAAGGTCCGGCAAAAATCCGCATACCTCCCCAAACAAAACTCATCGCCCCGCTCGCCGCGCGCAGGAAATTCCGCCGTGAACTCTTGTTGTCCATTGATCGTCCCCGTGATGCAGTTTTGCTGCCGGCAAATCTGCTGCCGCCGTTGAATTGCCAGCGCCGTCCATCGCCAGGCAGTTTCCGACTGTGGCGCACAGCTTAACAGGAGTTGCCCGACGGCGAAAGCGGGACGGCGCGAAAGTGCGAAGACATGTTCTCGCAAAGGCGCGAAGTCGCAAAGGCCGCAAAGAAAACAGGAGACTTGCGCTTCGCGGTCTTTGCGACTTGGCGCCTTTGCGAGAGATTGTTTTGATTTTCTCACGGCTTCCGATGTCCGCGTTACGGAATTGGCCGGTCTCGTACCGAGTACCAGACTGCGGACCAGCTGCTCCTGCCTTCACCACCGACATTCCGTCAGCAGCCTTTGTTTTCATACATATCTCCGGTTGCACCTTCATTTTTGAAATGCAGGAGTGAGGAGACAGGAGTCAGGGCATTGGTGAATGGCGATTTGTGATTGCTGATTGGGTTCTGGCGTGCCTTTGTTTCCAGCATGTTCCCAGGATATCCCGTCACCGGCACATGCGCGCCGCGCTCCACGGGGACCAGCCTTCCGTGGAGAGCAGATGCCAGAATCTGCCCGCCCCGTGTCCCGTATTCCCGTGTTCTGTTTTCCCGATCCTGTGTTTTCAACAACATCTCCGGTTGCACCTTCATTTGTTGAAGTGCCGGAGTCAGGAGACTGGAGCCGGGAGCCAGAATGCTGGCGCCAATTGAGGCGTTCCCAAAGTGTGGCGGCGCGCTGTGTCATTTTCGCAACATCCTTCGCGCGCCCTCCGAATCCGCTGGGCAGCCGCGATGCGTCAAAACAGCTAAGTGCGTTTGTTTTCAAAAACATCGTAGGATAGAAATCATAAGTTGCTTATTTTCATATACATCGTAGGATTAGCCTCGCAGCGCTTGTCGCCGTCCTGTGTTTTCATCAACATCACAGGTTTAGCCTTCAAAATTTGATTCCCTTTTTTCGCCGGGCCCTTGCCCTACCTGAGGGTGATCTGGTTTAGATTCATCAACTTATCGCCAGAGACATTCTGTCGTAATTACGGCTAACTATCTGCTCTTTCTTACACATCGTAGGTTCCAAGCGAATGTTCCCAGCCCGGTCGCAGCGCCGCCCTGTGGCTTTTTGTGCACATTCCAGCGTGGGACGTACCGAACCTTCGTAGTGCCACCCCATCCGCCTGTTCGGACGCTTTCTGGCCTCGGGACTCCAGCCCCCAGCCCCTTCTTCCGTCGCCTACCACCATCAGCTATCTGTGTAGCACACAATTGGCGTATTGTCAAGTAAAATAATGCAGACTCGGGCAATTTTGGCGATGTTTTTT
>CAVRBF010000075.1:0-24741 GCA_963719115.1 uncultured Acidobacteriota bacterium
CTGCAGAACGGGGGTCAGTGGCCATAACGGGCCAGCCCGAAGATCGGCCGCGTCACCGCACCCCAGCCAATGCACCAGACGGGCGAACGTTTGGCGTCGAAAGGAAGCGGATGGTTCGGAGTGGTCCAGGCCGACCGACCAACGTCGGAGCGTGGAGGGATCGGGCACCCGATCGGGGTCCTTCAGCGTAGGCGTCGCCTCTTCCCACGCACAGTGCTCCTCCCAACGCCGCCGCAGCGCTTGGCAGCGAGCCAGCAAGCTGTAGTGGGTGTAGGGGAGAGAGAGCAGGGGAAGCAGGGTGAAGGTCTTTCCACAACCCTGGCAAAGGCCGCGCCGGATCCCAATCCAGTCGTGATGTTCATCGTGTGCCTGCTTGCGCCGGCGACCGTGACCGATGATGGAATCGCGTTCGCAAACCGGACATCGCCGCAGCAGGACCTTCTCGCTGTCGCGCGCCCAATCGGTTTCGACCTTGTCTGGCGGGGCAGAAAGTGGGATAAAAAGAATCGTAGTTCATGGGGGCTCCCTCCCGGGGTTGACCCGCCAAGATCGCAGCCGGAAGCGGGGCCCCTCCTCCTGAACAGAAAAATCCCAACTGGAGAAGAATAACGCTTCTCAGCTTCAGCCCTTACAGGTCTCATTCAAAAGATTGGCCGGTTAATTTCGACTATACAACCAAGTGGTTTGCCGGTGCTGTCTCAAACATCGGGGCGCAATGTGGCAGCGGTTGTGGTATTCTCCCGTGCAATGGACTGGAAAAATAAACTGTATTTCGGCGACAACCTGAATATTTTGCGCGAAAATGTTGCGGACGCCAGCGTTGACCTGATCTACCTCGACCCGCCTTTCAATTCCAACGCCAATTACAACGTGCTCTTCAAGGAAAAGAGCGGCGAGGAATCCGCCGCGCAAATCACCGCCTTCGAAGATACGTGGCAATGGAGTTTGGAAGCCGAGGCCGTATACAAAGAACTCGTCACCAGCGGCCCCCGCAAGCTGGCCGACCTGATGCAGGCGTTGCTCGCGTTCTTGGGCCGCAACGACATGATGGCTTACCTCGTCATGATGGCCATTCGTTTGGTCGAATTGCACCGCGTGCTGAAACCCACCGGCAGCATTTACCTGCACTGCGATCCGACCGCGAGCCATTTCTTGAAGCTGGTTTTGGATGCCGTCTTCGGACCCGACAAATTCAAGACCGAAATCGCTTGGAAACGATCAAGCGCTCACAGTGACGCTAAGCAGGGAAGGCGCCAGCACGGCAGAATCCATGACGTGATTTTCTTCTACACCAGGAGCTTCGACGACTACACATGGAACCAAGTTCATACGCCGTATGACCAGGAATACGTTGATCAGTTTTACCGGCATGTTGAAGAAGGAACCGGCAGAAGGTATCGGCTCGGCGACCTTACGGGGCCAGGCGGCGCAGCGAAAGGGAACCCCAGATATAAGGTCATGGGCGTAACGCGCTATTGGCGGTATACACGCGAAAAGATGGAACAATTGATCCGGGCCGGGCGAGTAATACAGACGAGTCCGGGGGCCGTGCCCGCCTATAAGCGGTATCTAGACGAAATGCCGGGAGTGCCGATTCAAGATTTGTGGACCGACATTCCTCCCATTGGGGCGCAAGCCCAAGAGCGGCTTGGCTACCCTACCCAAAAGCCCGAAGCACTATTGGAGCGAATCGTCACAGCCAGCAGCAATGAGGGCGACGTTGTTCTCGATCCCTTCTGTGGATGCGGCACGACTATCGCCGTCGCGGAGCGGCTGAAGCGGCGTTGGACAGGGATTGACATCACCTATCTCGCCATAAACCTTGTCCAGCGGCGCTTGCGCGACAGCTTCCACAGCGACCTCAGCCCCTACGAAATCGTTGGGGCGCCAAAGGATTTACAAAGTGCCGAGGCCCTGAAGCAGATCAGCCCGCACCAGTTCGAGTGGTGGGCCGTGGACCTTGTGGACGCGCGGCCAGCCAAAGACCACAAGAAAGGCTCGGATTCGGGCATCGACGGTTACATTAACTTCTTCGACGACAAGAGCGGCCAAGCCAAGCAGGTGATCGTGCAGGTGAAGAGTGGATACATCGGCGTGAACCACGTCCGCGACCTCAAGGGTGTTCTGGAACGGGAAAAAGCCCCCATCGGAGTTCTCATCACGCTCCGCGAGCCGACCAAACCCATGGTGACCGAAGCCGCCGCCGGGGGCTTCTACGAATCCAAAGACTTCCCCGGCCGCTATCCGCGCATCCAAATCCTCACTATCGCCGAACTTCTGGAAGGCAAGAAAATCCAATACCCCGAGCACCGCGTCGATACGTTCGCAAGAGCGGAAAGAAAGACTAAGAGCGAGCAGAACAAGCTGTTTTGACGCGGTTATTCTTTGATTATGCGAGGGCTGGCGCTGAGTGAAACTCGGCGAAACTGCTGAGCGATAAGGATGAGTCGCAGAGCTGCGCTCTGCGCCAGCCGGTCGCTCCGCCGTTTCTTGCCCCCATACGAAAAGAGTAGTTGTTTGGGGCTTGCACCGGTGGCACAAGCGAGCGGGTTGACACGATCAATCGTGGGTGGCGCGTACATCGCACTGTATGTATGCGACCCGAACCTCGCGCTGCGAACTGGCGAAGTGACGCAGACATAAAAGGCGATGTCTGCGCCACCCAGATTTTGTTCGATTCCCGCGGGCTGGCGCAGAGATGATTTTCAATGTCTGCGCTTCGCCGAACCATAAGCGACCTCCCTACGGGATCATAGACTCCCAACCCCCGGAGTGTGCGCCAGCCCCCGATGCGAGCGGAAGATGGTAATGTAGCTTTTAGGTTCGAGAAGGGCGGCCCGGCCTCTTGGGTATTCATCATCGTCACTCGGGCTTAGAACGGGGTAGCGCGGGCTGGCGCATCTCTGCGTTTCGAAAAATGATCGAGGCGGACGGGCCGCGATATGAAGTCCGCGCAAAAGCCCCAAAAAGTACTCGCTCACGCCGCGAGGATCGCGAGTCGCATGGCTACGCTCGCCATGCGCCAGCCTGCCGTCCCCGGACGGGCGGGCTGGCCGGCGCAGAGCCGGGTTTCAAGCTCTGCGGCTTGCGGCCGGCCGGCACAGGTCGCCGGTTGCGTGAAGATCGTTGTGTGGTGCGGCGGCCCGCGCTTATACCAGGGGCATGAACTATCACGACGTCATTACCATCGAGCCCGGCAAGCGTGGGGGAAAGCCTTGCATTCGCGGGATGCGGATGACGGTTTACGACGTCCTTTCCTACCTGGCCTCCGGCATGACGCACCCGCAAATCCTGGCGGATTCTCCCTACCTGACGGAAGCCGGTATCCTGGCCTGCCTCAGCTATGCGGCTGATCGCGAGCGCCAACAGTTGGTCGTAAAAAGGTAAAGCTCCTCTTCGATTCCATTCTCCGAACCAACCAGCCGGCCATTGCCTTTCTCGATCAGGACCCAACTGCCCGCCTGCTTACGCTGCTTTGAAGCGGGCCGAGCACAGGTGCGCGTCTCATGCGTTCCTGTGCGGCTTTTCGCTTCGTGTTGGCGACAAGAAACACCGTAGCGGTGCTCGAATTGGGGAAGATCCGCGGAGGAATTCGTCTCGGAGCCGAATACCTCCACGCTACCCCTCTTTTGCCGAAGTCAATTCGGTGGAGAGGGCAATTTCGTTGCATGAGATTTCAGACCGACCGCGGCTTTAATTGCGTTGCACTGGCTTTTAGGATGAAAACATGGAATCATATCAATCAGGAGATCGCTATGGCGGCCATGGAAAAGATTGACTGGTCGGACTGCCCACTGGTCGAACTGAAGCCCGGAGTGCACAGCGGCGCCCCTGTGCTGCGCGGCACGCGGATGCCGGCGGACGCCATTGTCGACAACTTCGATTATGGGGTCAGCGCCGCTGAAATTGCAGAACAGTTTGAAATCCCTCCCGAAAGAGTCCAGGCGATTTTGACTTACGCCCTGAGCCACCGCTTTGCGCATCCTGTTTGACAAGAATGTTCCGGTTGGTGTGCGCGGGTTCCTGCCCAACCACGAGGTCCGTACTTTTGTCGAAACGCAATGGCCGGACCAACTGAAAAACGGCGAACTTTTAGCGATGGCGGAACAAGCCGGGTTCGACGTGATGGTCACCTCCGATCAGAACATCCCTTACCAGCAGAACCTGTCCGGCCGAAAACTAGCATTGGTCGTCCTCGGATCCAATATCCGGCCGATTGTACGCCAACACTGGGCAGTGATTGCGGCTAGAGTTGATGGAGCAGCAGCAGGAGGGTATGACTTCATCGAAATGCCACTTCCGCCAAGACCGCGAAGGCGTACCGCTTGACAATGCCCAGGCGGTCAGTTGACGGTCAGTCGGCTTGCCGGAAGCTGACCGCTGCCGGGCAGAAGCAGAGCCCAAAACCCGTTCTCGCTTGCCGCATGACCCCCATTTCCCCGCCGCCCCACCACCCCAGCCCTTTCCGTCCCGCCCGCAATCACCATTTTCGATATCGAAAATGGTGATAAATTCCGCATAGCGACTTTTAGTACGATAATTTATACATCGCTAGGCCATTATGGTGTAATGTTCTAAATAGCTTAATATTATGGACTTGACAGAATGAATAATATAGTGTACTGGTACGGTGGCGGCCGTGTGCCCGCCGGAAGTTGCCCGGCGCTGTCCGGGTCAAGGAGGCTTTTATGTCCCTGGTGAAAAAACCCACAATGACCAAGAAACGTCTGGAGGCGCTGGCAAAAATGCGCCAGAAGTCGCGCGGACCTTCCACGGCGGCGGGCCGGAGACCCGCCCACTGACGGGCTGACGGGCCGCCGCCTTTCTCCCAGCAAATTGCTGGCGAGGCGAGGGACCGCGGCCTACCCCACGGCTCCCATAGCAGCAGTCCGCCAGCCCGTCAGTGGACGGGTCTCCGAACGACGGATCGCACCCCCTAATCATATCGCCACGCTTGTGGCATCGCCTGGCACGCCTTTGGGTTCATCGTCTATCGGCCCTGGAGGCTGGCGAAGGCATGGCCGCCGCGGGCGGAGTAATGCGACAGCTCACGGTCCAACGCCACGGCTTCAGGAGGGATTCTAGGGACGGCACCGTGGAGCAGGATATCCTTGGAGTCGATGTCGCCACCGTAAAGCCGGCGATTGCCGTCGTGGTCGGTCCGAAACACCGCGCCGGAGAGCGAGACGCCCGCGAACAGCCCCCGAGTGCGCGAATAGCTCAGGATCTCGGCGTGCAACTCAGCGTCGGTAGCGCCTTCCGCGCTGCGGCCCACCGGTCCGGCGGTCACCGAGACATCCCCGCCCAGCGTCACCTTGTCTCTCACCAGCTTTCGGGCACCGGCTTCGTTCATCACCAGGAAGACCACGTCAGTGGCTTCACCGCCAATCTGAAAGCCAAAGCTGCCCGCGCCCAATCCAAACTCGGAAGGCGGTCCCCAGGGGCCATTGCCATGCTCCCGACAGACCAGCACTCCTCGCCCGTAAGTCCCGCCGAAGATGAATGCGCCTTTTAACTCGGAGGGAACAATGCCGACGCAAACGGCTTTCGACAGCAAATCATGCGGTATGCCGCGGTCGGGTGCGTCCATAATCTCATGGACCACGTTGCTCGCCTTCTCCAGTTGCGTCTCATGGCCAAATGCTGCGCCGCTGAACGCCAGCAACAGAACAAAAGCCGATAAGGTGCTTTTCATCATGATCTCTCCTTCCACTGCTCGTTTTGATGGGTCCTGCCCAAGTCCCGGGTGGCGGATCTCGTGGCACTAAGCTGAAGGTGTCCAGCCGCCCCGCATGTACCCTTGCACATGGCCTTCCGATCAACATTGCGCACTCGCAATCGACTTACTTTCAATGCGTTACAGAACAGAGAGGAGCGCAGCGGGAAGCCCGGCGCCGGTAAGAATTTCCCGATGAGAGCACAATTGACGAGATCGCAAACTGATGAGGACCATGCGCACCGAAGAGCCGTGGGCCATTCCGGCAGGCATTTTCTACACGATTCGGGCAAAACTGCCCAACGCTAGCAAGCTCCCAGCCGAGCCATTGTTCTTCCTAAGGCACTGGAGTCACTTCGCTTAGGTCCGTGGCGCGAAGTGTGGCGGGGAGCGTGCATCGCACTGTAGTGGGGTGATCCATGGAGAAGTTCGAACGCGGGTTGACGTTGGTTGTCGTTCTGCGTGGCGTGCTGTATCTCCTCGGTTACTAAGCGAAGGGCGCGGCAAAATCACATCTCAGTCTCAAGTTCACTGCGCGGCACGAAATCCGGTGGGAACACTCGTCCACCGAGGGGCAAAGGCAGATGGAGGTGTGGAACATGTCAGATCGAATCAAGGCGTTGGTCGGGTTCGGTCGTGTTCACGCGAGTCTGGCAAGATCCGTTGGCATGCTGCGACGCGTGGGCTTTCAGCCAACCGATGCTTCGGCTGCTGATGACGAAGTCGCCGGCGACGAAGCTATCACCCGGGACAGCAGCCAGTCCACGGCGGAAGGCGCGGCGACGGGCGCCAGCGCGGGCGCGGTGGTGGGAGGTGTGTTGGGCTGGCTCGCCGGTATAGGGTCGCTAGGAGGTTTGGGTACGGAGGCGTTGATCGCCGTCGGCCCGATCCTTGCGTCAGGCGCAGGAGCCGGCGTGGCGGGCGCGCTGGGTGGATTGCTAGGCGGCCTGGTTGGATTGGGAATACACAAGCGCCAAAGGAGATAGCGGCTAAAGGGGAATCAAGGCTGTCCTGAAACTTCCCGCGGGCGGGTGGCGGCAGCATTCTCCCACAAGCGGAATCCTCCCACGAACGCGTTACGATTGTCGCCCAGGAGGGTCTTGGGAGGAAGATTTTCCGGCTTGAGCTTCTTGGCATTGCCCCCACCGAGGACGACGTAATCGACCTCGAGCGCCGCACGGAGGAGATCGACCACCTTGCGCACCTGGCGCTCCCACTTCTTTCGCCCCAAGCGCTTCAGGCCGCGTATACCGACGTAGTCCTCGTAGGTCTTTTTCTTGTAGGGAAGATGCGCCAATTCCGCCGGCTCAAGAACACCGTTGACGACCATCGCCGATCCCAGGCCGGTTCCCAGTCCCAGAAACAGCATGCTGCCGCCCTTGTAGCTACCCAGGGCCTGCATGGCGGCGTCGTTAACCAACTTGACGGGACATCCGAACGCCTTGCGGAAGTTGAACCCCATCCAACCGCCGCCCAGATTGAAAGGTTCGCGCAGCGGACGCCCGTGCGACACCGGACCGGGATAGCCGATCGAGACGGCATTGTATTTCCAGTCGGCCGTCAGACGCTTGACAGCGCGCACCATGAGCGCGGCCGTCATCGTCGCGCCGGATTCGACTTCGCGCGGCTCGCGCTGCCCGGTGGCCAGCACCTTGACGTGCGTACCTCCCACGTCAATCACCAGGACGCTGGCAGGATGGATTTCAGTTGTGTCGCCCATGCATCATCAACAATAGCACGAACCGGGCGTCCGAGGGGAGATCTCCGCAACGCCGGAGCTACGTACCATGGCCATCCTGGCCATGCCTGAGCACGGGCAGGATGCCCGTGGCACGAAGTGTCGGCCAAATGTCCGCTCCATGGGGACATTCGTTTGCCAGCCTTGCTTTATCAGTTGCAGGTATTTGCAGGCTTGAGCCCCAGCCCCGTAAGTCGTACCCAGTTTGCAGCCTTTACAACTTGAACGTGACAAACTTTCATGTAAGGACTTCAGTCAATACCCTCCGGCGATTGCTGTCCGGATGATATCAGCCATTTCTACTGGGCAAAGCGGCTTGGGCAGAGCCGGGGCTCTTCGCGCCAACCTCTACGCTGTCACAATTCTTGGCCGTAGATCGGATTATCGCAAGGCAGTCTTTACCGGCGGGAGCGGGTCGAGTCTTTACCTTACATCGGGGTCATTTTACCAAGCCACCAGGTTAAACTGGAGTTGCACTCGCCCCACGGCGACCTGGTCACCGTCTTTCAGCTCAACCTTGCCCGTCAGGCGCTGGCCGTTGACGGCGACTTTGTTGATCGAGGGCAGGAGGTTATACGCCTCGCCTGACTTGGTAATCGTAGCGGCAATCTTCGGTGCGAACCAACCCTTCATGCGAACGGCGCACTGGTCCGACTTACCAATGGTCGAGGTGGGAGAAGTCAGCAGGTAATCCTTTGCCGACATCTTGCCTTTCAGCACGGTGAGCTTGCCCACACGGGTGGAACGCAGCGCGGCGGCCGTCTTGCCCTTGGCAAAGGCGTCCTGCAACTCCCGCCGCTTCTTGGTGTCGAGCACCATGGTGCCGGTCAGCTTGAGCGACTCATCTTCCTCTTCCTCTGCCGGCCTTGACGATGCCGTGGAAGCTTGCGGCGTCACTCCGGGAATGTCGCGGGCAAAGCGAATCGTGTGCTTGCCCACGGTAACGACGTCGCCATAGGTCAGCGGCGCCTGGGTGATCCGCACACCGTTGAGGAAAGTCCCGTTCAGACTACCCAGGTCCTCGACGTAGTACGCGCCGGATTGAGAAAAGACGCGGGCGTGATGAAACGATACGGCAGGGTTATCAATGAAGATCGTCCCTTGCGGAGATCGGCCGATGGAAGCGGGCTCCGACCCCAGCGGTATCTCCTTCAAAACCGAATCACCAAAGCTAAGTTTCAAGATAGGCATGCGTCACCTTTGGCATATTATCAAACTGACTCCGATTGTTCGCTCGACCACCAAATGTCTGTAGTATAGACCAGTCTCGCTGATTCTACACGGAGTTTCCCGCGTTGCGGCTGCGCACGTCCAGCCCGAAACTGTTCCGCTTTCTTCTCTCGGAAGCAGATCGCTTCCCTCTTCGATTCCAGTCGAGCTGTGCAAAATGTAGCCGCAATGGCTTTCTAAATCAAGAGAGAACGTGCACTGAGGCTCTGTGTAGAGCACCTTGGACTGCGGCGGCTCGACGCCGCCTTTTGCCTGGTACCTCGTCCTCGTATCGGGCACTGAGAGCAAGGCGGCGTCGAGCCGCCGCAGTCCAAGGTGCTTCGCACGGTTATTGCAGGCTGGGCCCGGCCGGGAGGCACTAAAAAAAGCCCTCTCAAGGCGCATCGGAGTGCTTGCGTGTCCACCATTCGGGCAGAATGCTGGGCACGCGGACTCGCCGCAAGATCGGCGCCCACTGTGGGCGGAATTCCGTGACGATGTTGCGCACCGCCACGCTACCCAGCCCTCGCAATGCCCGCTGCTCGGCCTGCCGGGCGTCCTTGTGTCCCGGCGGCAGCAGGGCCATGCCCGAAAATCCGCCGGCTGCGGCGGCGGCGAAGCTGGAAAACGCAAAAGTGTTGTGCCCGGAGTCGTTCTTGTCGATCAAGGCAAAGCCGATCGCATGAAAGGTCCGAATCAGAACGTTCGTGCCGCCCGAGGGAACGTAGCGCGGATCTTCATGCCAGGCGACCTCGGTCAAGACCTGCGCCGTGCGATAGGCCGTGCTCGCCGCGATCTGCTCACCATACCAGCGGCCGAAGGCGCCTCCGCCGTCCACCCAGTCGTGGGGATAGCCGCGCGGCGGATGTGGCATGAAGAAACCGGCGCCGAACGCCGGGAGAATGAAATTCTGCGGCCCGAAGTCCTGATGCGCGTACACTTTGAACTTCTCCTTCGTGGTGAGCGGGTGAACGCTGATGGGCGGAGCCAAAACTGCAATCACGCCCGACTCGGCCGGTTTCCGCGCCACCGGCTGCGGAACATTCTGGGCCGGCGCTACTCTCACCCCCATCAGCAGCAGCCCTGCGATCCCCAACCGGCAACAAAGCCTCACGACACGGGGTGATGCGATTCTCGGCGTGCCCATCTCCATACCTGCCGCCAATTTCCTTTAGCAGACGACCTCACGGGGGACGATGATGCCCCATGCTTCGTTACTGGGGATGCCCAATGGTGTGCTTTTCCTCCACATCGAAGACCACGAAATCCGTGTACTCATGGTGGTTGCGCAGGTGGTGCCCCGACCAGTCCAAGGTGACGGTCACATCGTGTGGCAACCAGAATTTCTGCGGGGCGGTTTTGAATTGAACTTCCCGGAAGGCGATATCGGTGGTCTCCGCCTTCAGCTTGAGTGCGGGCACAGGATTAAGCAGATCCGTTTTAAGGCGAATAATTTCAAAGGATGCATCATCCACCCAAATCAGACCTTGAACATAGGTCCATTCGTTGATAATGCCCATTCGGAAGTTACCGCAATTTCTGGATCGAGCCGGAATCTGTGCGAAGGCTAGCACCAACGTGCGGCGGCCGTTGGCCTTGTCACGTCCGAGGTATCGATAGATGTTCTCGTTCTGGTAGGTAGGGTGAAAGAGGAGCGCCGCTCCCAGGAATCCCGAAGTGAGCATCAATCCCTCCTCCGGATTCTGCAGCTCAAGCGCCTTTCCTTGCGCATCGGTTCGATACTCCTGCACTGACGGACCCGCAGGCGAATCCGGAATCAGGCACAGATAACGGAATTGGCGGTCCTGCCCCCAGCGCACTTTTCCCTCATGATTCAGGCATTCTTGGCGGATTTCCTCGGAGGAACTGGTATTGGGAAGACTCCGGTAGATTTCCGCGACCCTCTGACCCACGCCCTTCAAAATCGAATCCAACGACATTCGCTCTTCGGGGGGTTCTATGTCTGCCAAACCCTCCGCCGGATGGTTGATGTAATCCACGGCTTGCCCACCCTTGAGCAAAGTCGTCGCTCCCAGGCATAGGGTAACGGCACAGACTGTCCAGATTATTATTCTGCATATATTAACCTTGTGCATATCTCACCATTTGCGGGCCGGTTCGGTTAGCGGTTACGGCGCTGATGAAGAAAACTATGGTGCGCAGCGTCTTGGACGGCGGCGGCACGGCGTCGCGTAGAAACTACTCCAATTGCGCAGAAAAAACCAGCCGGATCCCTTTGGCTCATGGGGTGCGAATTCCGAATTAGCGCCGACGTCCCGCAAGAGAGCAAAAGCCCAGCCAGAACCGGCGGGCTGCCTTGTTGGCGCCCCGAAATGCGCTTCCCGGCGTAACCGACCTCATATTCGCCATCCGTCCATACCGAAGATTGGCACGAACCGTTTGCCGCTGCCGTGCTTGTTCCGCTTTCCCTGGGAGAGTAGAATAGGCAACACGTTGTGGGGACGGCGGTTCTATGCCAAAAGAAAAGTTCGGCAGGCCTCAAGGCGCCAGCCTCGGGGCATGGCTGGTTGCAGCCATGCTCGCGATGGTTGCCGTCCCTGTCGGAATCACTCTTCATACGGTGCGCACGCCTGCGGTTTTCCAGGTGAACAGCCCCAATCCCACCCCGCACGGTTATACCTGGAGCCTGTTGCTGTTCATCATTCCCATGGTCGTCATCGGTTGGTGGTTCCTGCCGCAGGAAGGCGTTCGCATTCCCCAGCGCGCCTTTTGGCGGACCATCGGAATTCTGGTGCCCGCGGGTTTTGGCCTGGACTTCTTCTTTGCCCGGCGTTTCCTGTTGTTCACCAACCCGGGCGCAACCCTGCAGATTCCCGCGCCGGCGTTGGGTGCGCCAGTGCCCATCGAGGAATACATCTTCTATCTGACTGGCTTCATCACCGTCCTCTTGATCTACGTCTGGCTGGACGAATTCTGGCTCAACGCCTATCACGTTCAGGACTACGTCTCCCAGGCTCAAACCATCCCACGGCTGCTGAGGTTTCATCCGACCTCGCTGATTCTCGGCGCGGTGCTGATTGCACTGGCCGTCGCTTACAAGGAAACACTCTCACCTTTCCGTGAGGGGTTTCCCGGCTACTTCACTTTCCTGGTGGTGACGGCAGTCATTCCCGGGGCCGCACTTTTCGCGGAGGCGCGGCGGTTCATCAATTGGCGCGCCGTCAGTCTTACCCTCTTCATCATCCTGCTCATCAGCCTGTTCTGGGAGGCAACCCTCGCCGTTCCCTACGGCTGGTGGGGTTATCAACCCCGCGAGATGATGGGACTGTTCATCGGCGCGTGGTCCGGACTTCCCATCGAGGCCGTATGCGTCTGGATCGCCGTCACCTACGTCACCGTCATCCTCTTCGAAGTCATGAAACTGCTCGACGCCTCGCAGAAACCCTTTCTCACGGCACTGCTGGGCACGCGGACCTCGGGGACGACTCGGGAGTAAGTATCCTCCTGCACAGCCGAAGGCTTTACGGCTGCTGGCCCCTCAAAAGGGGCCTGACCGCTGCCGGTAAAAAGACCCCTCACCCGCCCGTCAGGAGACGGTCGACCTCTCCCCCCAGGAGAGGTTGTTGAGGCTGGTTGGCGCGCGATCGCGCCGCAGAAGAGCTAACAGCCTCTCCTCGGGGGAGAGGCCGACCCGATCCATCGGGGCGGGTGAGGGGTCACGTCCCCGGCCTCGAATCCCGGAACTGTCAAACTCTTGCTGCCACGCCGCCGGAACCCGGGAATATCCCGAGTGGATTAGTGAGCACGGCGCCTGGGAATCATTCGTCGCGCGTGACCCTGCGTCTCCGTCTAACAAAACGTCACCCCAAAGCGAAACGCCAAGTAGGATGATCTCCGAGTCGCTTCCTATCGAAACGTCATGCCCACGCGCACGGCTGTGAAGCTGAGTTGGTCCACACCTGGAAACGAAGGCCAGAGGATGTGGTCGCCGTGCCCGTAGTAGCGCACGTCGAGGCGCAAGCCGAAGTGGCGCGCGGCGAAGAAGTCGACACCACCACCAAGGTTGAATCCGAAGGCTTGGTTCTCGCTGATGTCCGTGTCCTGGCCGAAGAAGTCGGTGAATCCGCCCGTCACGAACGGCGCGGCCTTCGTCCACGTCCTCTTGCCAAAGTAGTGGTAGGTCAGGTCGAGCGAGCCCGTGCCAATCCAATTCGGATTGCCATAAGCCGAGGTGGTGTACCCCGCGGTGCCGATTTCAATGTTGGCGCCCAATCCCTTGACGTACGCCTCGCCGCCGAAGCCCGCCGTCTGGCCCATCGAGTGCGTTGCACCGCCGTAGAAGATGTACCCCAAACCGTTCGGCGGATGGTCGGCGTTCGGTGGGTCGGAATTCTGTGCCAGCGCTCCCGCCGGCGTCATGACAAGCAAAACGAGCACTGCAATCAATCGTTTCATGTCTTCCTCCTGATTGGGTTGTGCGGGACATCTTGGAGTGCGGGAGCGGCAGTTCCCGCTTTCCGGACAACGGCTCGGCGCACGAGCCGCCCCCGCCTATCGGAACGTCATGCCGACGCGGAAAGCGACGAAATTCGTGAATGCGCTGCTGCCGCCGAAATTCACGTGGCCCTGGTCCCGCACCTCGAAGCGCAGGGCGGCGTGTTTGAACACCCACAAGTTCAGCCCGCCACGGTTTCGTCCGTGTCTTATGACTTTGCTCATGTGTCATCTCTGCCTATTGCTCTATCGGGAAATGAGGTCGCCACTCCCGCGCACACCTACCCCTCCGCCGGAACGGGTCGTGTCCTGATGACATCAGGCTCGCGACCGTGCTCGACCTGCGATGACGATCGAATTGCGTTGGTAGCGCCGCGTTGATGGCGGCGTTTGCCCTGCCGGCCACTGGCCTAAACGAGAGGCCGGCAGGACGCCGGTGTTAAGGCGGCTTGGCACGTGGGCGGCCGGTGAGGCGTCGCAAGAGAAGCAGCACCAGGCCGCCGAGACAAAGCAGGGTTACGCCCGCCCAGACGTAGAACAAAAAGCTGGGCGAGCCGGAGTAGATCAGGGCGTTCAGGAAGACGATGTAGCCATGCGGCGAGATGCCGGGCAGCCGCTGGGTGAAGATTAGAAACGACTCGAGGTCGTTACTCGGCACCTTTTCACCGCTCAGAAGGGCGCTCTGGAAGAGATACCAATAGGGGCGATAGGTCAGGTAAAGCGTCACCGTCGAGAACAGCAGGCCCAGAGCGCCCGTGAGGGCCACGATGGTGGCGACGGGCCGGGCGCGCCGAGATGGCCGGAACTGCGCGCCGGCGGCTGTCGGTGATCAGGATCAGCGCCGCGATACCCGACCAGTCCCAGAAAGAAGACGCTCATGAGGCCCGGAAATCTGCACCACGGCGGCATTCCGCTCCGCCGTCTGCCAGCCAAACAGCCCTGCCGCCGGAGATCCCACAGGCTCGCCCGAGGCGGGATGAAACTTGGCCGCGAGATAACCAAACAGCTCCGCCTGGGCGGCGTCACCTTCCCTCTGATAGGACACGTGAAACTGCCGGTAGGCCATGCCCTGAAGCGCGGTTCCCATCTGATGCTCGATTTCGGTTCGGCCTTGCGAGTCGACCAACTGGCCGAAGCGCGCGACCCTCCAGTACTGCTCACGCGCACGCTTGCGATCTCCTTTGGCTTCCAGTGAGGCGCCTGTATCGAGCAGTGCTCCCGCATACCGTACCGCATTCTCAAAAGCGTATTGAGTCTCGACGAGCAGGAGCCGGGATTCCAAGTCATACGGGTCGTGATAGTCAAAACGCTGAACCACGCGGCGGTCCAATTGTGCCAAGCGGTCGAGGTAATCGTCGAACTTGGGGGCAGCGAATGCCGCGACCATCGCGCGCTCCCACTTTTGCTGCTGCTCCGGCGCAAGCGCGGTAAACTCGCCCTCGTAGAGAGGTTTCGGATCGATCGCTTCCGCGGCGTTCAAGGAAACAAGCGCGTTCTGGGAATCCGAGCGTTCGAGCTTTTCCACCCACGCTCCCGTTTGCGGAAGGTCAGGGTGCCGGCCGGCCAAGATGGAGTAAACCCACACGAGGTTGGAATCCAGATTGACGGCTTCCTCCGCCAGGCGCGCGCTTTGGACAGGATCTTGAAGGCGTACGGAGCAGAAAGCCAATCCTTCAGCGTCATGCCGCGCCTCGGCGCGCCGGGCCAGGCCCAGCAGATCCGCTTGAGAATTCCCGGAGGCAAACTGATACGCCCGGTACCACGGCGTCATGGCCACGCGGAAGGCCTGCCGGAAGGGCGGAGCGGCAAAGAACAGCAGCGCGGCCAGCACGACGGCTCCGCTCAACGCCAGCGCCGCGTTGCGCAGGGTGCGGCTCTTGGCAAACAGGCCGCCATCGGGGACGTACTCGCCGCGACCGTGCGGAATCACGAGAGATACCAGCGCCTGTTTGGCCAGCACGCTCGAACCGCCCAGCGCCCACATCGCCGCCGCCCACGGACCCTCCACGTAGTGCAGTTCGCTCATCATCGCCTGCCCCCAGTCACGGGTATCCGGAGGAGCGATGCGAATCGCCAGTTTCAGTAAGGTTGTCGCACTGTGACGCAGATGCGCATCCAGCATCAGGGTCACCCACTGCAGAAAGCGGGTTGCCGCACCAGGGGGCGCGGGCGCGCGTCAGCCAGCTTGACCCGGGCCAGGGCCAGGCCGTTGGGCGTCAGGCGGTACGTGTGCCGAGGCGGCACGCCGTTCTCCGTCGTCACCCAGCAAGCTTCCAGAAGCGAACACTTCTCCAAACGCATCAGGATGGGGTAAAGCGTGCCGGATTTCAAGCCGCTTACCCGCCCCAGTTCGTAACCATACAGCCATTCGCCCGGCCGCTGAACAAACAAGTCCAGCACCAGGAGCGTTTCCGGAGAAAGGCGAGGGATCTTCATGGCCACAAATCTACATAGGTAGATGGCAAGTGTCAAGCGTTATTTTCAGCCGTCTTTCCTACCCAACTGGCAGCCGGCGTGTCGCGAGTTCAGGGTCACGCGGCAGGGCTCATGGGAGCAGGCGGTTTAGCGACCTCGGCAAGATCCTCGTAAGCCTGCTGGCGGTGCAAAAAGACATACACGCAGAAAAGCACCACGCCCAAGAGGCCCAGCACCGACATGAGCGCCAGCACCCGGTCCACCGTGCGGACGGAAGCCAGTGCTTCCCGAGCATCCTGCGCCGCCAACACCACCCAACCCAGTTTCGGGTAATCGTCTTTAAGGCCCGTATCGGCGAAGCCGATGAGTTGCCGGTTATCGCGGAAACTGGCCACGATGTACCCTGTCTGGCGGCCCGTCACGGTGCCAAGGGCGTCGCGGATGGCGTCGTATTCCTCGGCTTTCATCTTGGCGGCAGTTGAGACCCCCGGCGCTGCCACCACCGTGCCGTCGTCCTGCACCAGCATCAAGCGCCCGGTGCGACCAAGTTGCACGTCCCGCAGGAGTGGGAAGATCGCCGAGACCTCCACCAGCACGTCCACCGTGCCGATCAGCCGGCTGCTCCCCTCCTCCAGAATCGGCATGCCGATCCCGATGTAGTTGGACTTGGTCACGTCATCGTAAAGCACATCCGTAACGTTGACCGCGCCCCTGCCGTCGGCGTAGATGTTCCGCCAATGCTCGTCGTCGGCTTGAGAATAGACCACGGGCTTGTGAGTTGCGGCCACGACGGCGCCGCGAATGTCCGTGACCGTGATGCGCAGAAAGGATGGATCGTACTGTTGGTGCTTGCGAAGCAAGCGGGAAGCGGGCGTGGAGAGGATCTCCGTCACCAGCGGATCGGCGGCCGGCGTGTTCCAGATCTTGGTGGTATTGGCGACTGCGGCCAGGATCTCCGCATCGCTCCGCCCCTGGTATTTCTGGTTGGCGGCGGCGACGGCGTTGGCAAGCGTAAGGCCGATCGACAGGTCGCGGACCTCGGCGACGCGGTCGTGGATGAAATTGGCCACTTGCGCGGCCTTTATTTGCGCAAGAGTTTTGAAGTCTGTGCCCCTGGTCTGCTCAAGTGTGGTGTCCGCCCGGGTGATGGCGAAGAGGCCGATGAAACAAATAGGGATGATGATAACCATCATCGCGATGAGTAGCTTGAAGGCTGGAATGCGAATCTCGAATCGTTCCGGTGGCATGGCAATCCTCCTGTTGAATCGGAGTTCACAATGCACAGATTTGACTTTGCCTGCGGCGCGAGCCGCGCTGCGGAGGGCGGGACGGGGAGGAGCGCTCCCTGCGCGCATCCTCCGTGCGCGGAAGAGCATAGCAGAAAATCGGCCCGAGGGCGCGGAACATCCGCAGCGGTTTGCATTTTCGCGTCGTCGCCCGAAAACGGCTTTGAGTCACAGGGCGATTTTGGATTTTGGATTGACTGCGAGAGGCTTCACCGCCGACACGCAGCGGGGCTTTGCCGCGGTGCTCAGTGCCGTCGAGGCGGCTTTGCGCCGCCTCGTGGCGAGGTAAACTCGCCGCTACGAATTTCTTCTCTTCCTTATCCTGAGCATCCTGTCCATCCATGTCCGTGTGATTGTCTGTTGAGGTGTGTTCTCGCCTTCAGGTAGAATGCGGGCGCTTTTACCGATTGCCGGCACGGCAATCGTTCGGAGGCACAGATGGGAAACCCTGTGGAAGCGGCAACCGACCTCAAGCACGGTGTGATCACGCAGGCCGTGATCGGCTGCGCGTTCGAGGTGATCAACGAACTGGGGGCGGGCTTTCTGGAGTCGGTGTATGAAAATGCCCTGCTGCTGGCGCTGCGGCAGAAAGGCCTTGCGGCGGTGAAGCAGCATCCCTGCAAAGTGATGTTTCGCGGCGAGTGCGTGGGCGATTTCTATGCCGACATCCTGGTGGAAGGCAAAGTCATCGTCGAACTCAAAGCCGTGAAGGCTATCGCTCCCGAGCACCAGGCCCAGGTGATCAACTACCTGAACGCTACGGGCATTGAAGTGGGGTTGCTCATTAACTTCGGAAATCAGAAACTGGAATACCGGCGCTTCACGCGCAGCAAGGACTATCAAAAACATGGATAAACAGGATATTCAGGATGGTACAAACAAATTCAAACACAATAAGAGGTCAGGCGACTCGTGGCTCTCGCTGCGTCGCGCCGTCATGGAGACCATGCGGCGTGTGTTTTCGTCTTAAAGCTTTTGCTGTCTTCTTTATCCTGATCATCCTGCCCATCCATGTTCTACGCGCAGCGGATGACTTGGCGCGCAACTTCCAATCCCCGCCGGATTCGGCCAGGCCGTGGGCGTATTGGGTGTGGCTGAACGGCAACGTCACGAAAGAAGGCATCACCCGGGACATGGAGGAGATGCGCCGCCAGGGGCTGAGCGGCGTGCTGGTCTTCCAGGCTGGAGACGCCCACACGCCAGCGGGTGCGCAGTTCTTCAGTCCCGAGTGGCACGAACTATTCAAGCACACGTTGCGCGAGGCGGCGCGCCTGAACATGGTGGTGAGCATCGACTTGTGCGACGGCTGGGACAGCGGCGGGCCGTGGATCACCCAGGACCAGGCCAACAAGAAGCTGACCTATTCGGAACTCCGGGTGGACGGCGCGCAAACGCTCGACCGACTGCTTCCCCTCCCCCGATCGTGGACGACTACTACCACGACGTGGCCGTGCTGGCCATTCGAGAAAAGCCGACGCGCCCCGTGGCTCCCGCCATGGTGACGGCCAGTTCGACGCTTGCCGGCTACGTGGGTGAATGGAACTTTTATCCCCAGGATGCCGTGGATGGCGACCCTTCCACCTACTGGTCCGGCCGCAACGCCGCGCTGAGTTCGAGCGACCCCACCTGGCTGGCGTTTGACTACACCGATCCCCTGCCCGCCAGCGGCATCTACGTGCAACCGGGCCCGCAGAGCGGTCCGCGTGACTGCGAGCTGCAAACTTCCGAAGACGGCAAGACGTTTGCCACCGTGGCGCGGTTCACTTTGGAAAAAGGGCAGGCCAAGCGCGTCAGCTTTCCCACCGCCAGCGGCCGCCATTTCCGCCTGCTGATGACGTCGGCTTATGGAACGCCCGTGCAGGTGGCGGAGGCGGTACTGCTGCGCACGGGCGATGAGCCGGTACTGCGCCGCGGCGTCAAGTGGTGGTGGTTCAAGTCCGGTAACCGCAGCTTTTGGGATTATCCCCGGCAAGGGCCGTCCGCTTTGGAGGAGGAATACCCGGACGACGGCGCCGCGGACTGCCGATCGAGCGAGGCGGTGGACCTGAGCAACTCCGTGGACGCCGACGGCAGGATTAAGTGGAACGTTCCGCCCGGCCGCTGGACCGTTTTGCGCTTCGGCTACACGCTGGAGGGCCAGCGGATTCGCGGCACCTCGCGCAACACCCAGGGAGGCTACGAGGCTGACATGCTGGACCGCGCCGGCATGGAGAGCCACTTCAGCCACGTCGCCCTGCCCGTCATCGCCGATGAGCAGGCTGAGGGCACGCACGTACTGAAATACCTGCACATTGACAGCTATGAACTGGGCGCCGACGTGCGCGGCCAGCAGCCCACATGGTCGCGGGCGTTTCGCGAGCGAGTTCAAGCGCCGGCGAGGCTACGACCTGCTGCCCTACCTGCCCGCCATGGCGCGCCGCATCGTCGACAGCCGCGACGTCACCAATCGCTTTCTCTTCGACATTCGCTGGACCATCGGCGACCTGATGGCCGACGAGTTCTGGATTCCCTACCGCGAACTGGCCCACCAGCACGGCGTGGAGGTGGACGCGGAGACCGGTTATGGCACCTATCCCTATCCGCACATCGACGGCCTGGGCACCGTGGGCAACATGGACCTGCCCATGGGCGAATTCTGGTTTGGTACGGACATCATGTCGCAGTTTGACCACTGGGGCAACGTCATCCGCACCGTCTCGACCGCCGCGCACGTCTACGGCAAGCCCGTGGTGCAGGCGGAGTCGTTTACGGCGTGGACGCACTGGCAGGAATATCCCGCGTCGCTCAAGCCCGTCGGCGACGACGCCTTTCTGGATGGGCTGAACCGCATGGTTTTTCATCAATATACCGCGCAGCCGCTGCTGGATTTCAAGCCTGGATGGCAGTACGGCGCCGGGACGCACATGGATCGCAACATCACCTGGTGGGAAGAGGCGCGCGGGTTCTTCGGCTACATCGGCCGGTGCTCGTACCTGCTGCAAGAAGGACACTTTGATGCCGACGCGCTCTACTTTTACGGCGAGGGGGTGACAAAATTCCTGCCTTCGCGCGAATACCTGCACCCGGCACTGCCCAAGGGTTACAACTTCGACGCCATCAACGCCGACCTGCTGCTCCACGGGCTGAGCGTGGAAAATGGCCGCTGGACCCTGCCCTCGGGTATGACCTATCGGGTGCTGGTGCTGCCCGACGACGGCGTTATGTCCCCCGCCGTGCTGCGACGCATCCGCGACTTGGTGCAACAAGGTGGCATCGTTTACGGCGCCAAGCCAAAGCAAACACCGGGCTTGCAGGATTTCCCCCGCGCCGATGGCGATTTGAAAAGGCTGGCCGATGAAATCTGGGGGACATACGGTCGCTTGGCTGCGCCCAACGACGGACTCGCCGGGAAGTCTCTCGGCTCTGGTCACATCTACTGGGGCGGATCTCTTGAGCAAGTCCTTTCCACACAGGATGTTGCCCAGGACTTCAGCTACCGCAGCACCGCCGGCGAAGCGACGCTGGACTTCCTCCACCGTACCGCGGGCGACGCCGAAGTCTATTTTGTCGTCAATCGCAAGGACCACGAGGCCAAGGCCGACTGCACTTTTCGCGTTTCCGGCAAGAAGCCCGAACTCTGGGACCCGGTTACCGGGCAAGCGCGTCCCTTGCCGGTGGTTAGCGGATTAACCACAGTCACGACCGTGCCCCTGGAGTTCGCCCCCTATGGTTCGTGGTTCGTCGTCTTTCGCGAACCGGTCAGCGATGAGGTACACGGTCGGGCGACGGCCAACTTCCCCACTTACTCGGCGGAGGAGCAACTCGCCGGCCCATGGACCGTCAGCTTCGACCCGAAGTGGGGCGGCCCGGCAACGGCGACGTTTGATAAGCTGGAAAGCTGGACGACGCGGCCGGAAGACGGCATCAAGTACTACTCCGGAACCGCGACCTACCGCCGATCGTTCGATCTTCCCGCCGCGCTGCGAGGGCCGCACACGCGCGTGGCGCTGGACTTGGGCGAGGTGAAGTACGCCGCGCAAGTTCGGCTGAACGGCCATGACCTAGGCCCGCTGTGGACCAAGCCCTTCCGCGTGGAAATCACCGACGCCGTCAAGCCCGTTGGCAATGTCTTGGAGATTGATGTCGCCAACCTTTGGCCCAATCGCATCATCGGCGACGCACGGCTGCCACCGGACCGACGCTTCACTCATACGAACATCGTGTACAAGGAAGACACGCCCCTCTGGCCCTCAGGCCTGCTGGGGCCAGTGAAGCTGGAGCTGATCGAAGCGAGCGGGTCGCCAGGTGTGGATTAACATTCGACCGCCGCGAGGCAGGTACCATCAGGCATTTGACGAAGCTCACGTTGATAACGATGAGCGGTTGCCTCTTCGTTTGTCGCTCGTTGACACCTGCCTTGCAGGCTTCGTAACATGGAAGTTCCACGATGATCGGCAAAACCATATCGCACTATCGCATCGTCGAGAAGTTGGGCGGCGGCGGGATGGGCGTGGTGTACAAGGCGGAAGACACGACGCTGGGCCGCTTTGTAGCCCTCAAATTCCTGCCGGAGAACCTCGCCAAAGACCCGCTGGCGTTGGAACGATTTCAGCGTGAGGCGCGTGCGGCTTCGGCGCTCGACCATCCCAACATCTGCACGATTTTCGAAGTCGGCGAGCAGGACGGCGAACCCTTTATTGTGATGCAACTTCTGGAAGGGCAAACGCTAAAGAACCGGATTGAGTCGAAGCCCTTCAAGATCGATACCCTGCTCGATTTGTCAATTCAGATTGCCGACGCGCTGGACGCAGCGCACTGCAAGGGCATCGTACATCGGGATATCAAGCCGGCCAACATCTTCGTGACCCAGCGCGGCCAGGCCAAGGTGCTGGACTTTGGCTTGGCGAAGGTGGCGCGCTCCACGGCCTCGCCGGTTGGCGCTGGCGCTTCCGCCATGCAGACGGCTTCTCTGCGCGAGGAATTCGTCACCAGCCCCGGCACCACCATGGGTACGGTCGCATACATGTCTCCCGAGCAGGTGCGCGGAGAAGAACTCGACGGCCGCACGGACATCTTCTCTCTCGGCTTCGTGATTTACGAAATGGCGACCGGCGTGCCGGCGTTTAGTGGCGCCACTTCCGGCGTAATTCAAGAGGCGATTCTCAATCGTGTGCCCATCTCTCCCCTGCGGCTGAATCTGGAACTGCCCCCGAAGCTCGAAGAGATCATCGCCAAGGCTCTGGAAAAAGATCCCGACATGCGCTACCAGAGCGCCTCCGATTTGCGCACAGACCTGAAGCGTTTGAAGCGCGACACCGATTCCGGCCGTAGCGGCACTCGACTGCCGGTGGCGGAGTCGGCCAGTCTCGCGCCTGCGCAAACAAGTCAAGCGCAGCAGAAGGCAATGACCGAAGCGGCGCCGTCCCCCGCAAGCGGAGTCGCGGAAGCCGCAGCTCCCCCCACGGGCACAACGACGGTCGGACCCGCGCCGCTCCCGGCAAGCTCTGCGGGAGGCAGGCCTTTGTTGCCTGCCGCACCCGGTCCGTGGCAGCGAGTGAAGCTTCCAATACTTCTCACTGCGTCGGCGCTGACCCTTCTGATTGGGCTGGGTTGGTATGCCCGGTGGCGACACTCCACTCAAACCAAGCCGGCGGCAACAGGCCAGAGGGTTCTGGCAGTCCTCTACTTCTCGAATCTCTCCCAGGATCACTCGATAGACTGGCTCAATCGCGGACTCAGCGAAATGCTCACCACAAATCTGGCGCAGGTGAAGGGTTTGCAGGTGCTCTCGACGGAGCGCATTCTGGCAGAAACCCAGCGCCTGGGGAAGAAAGGCATGACGGAACTTGAGCCGGCTTCGGCGGCGCAGGTGGCTCGTGATACCGGCGCCGATGCCTTTGTTACCGGCACCATCCTGTGCCTGGGTCCGCAGATCCGGGTTGACGTGCAGGTACAAGATACGCAATCCGGCAAGATTCTCTTTTCCGACAAGGTGGAAGCCCCCGACGTGCAAGGCATCTTCAGCATGGTGGACTCGGTCACCGGGCGGATTGCCCAGCACTTCATGCCCGACATGAACATGGCCGCGAACACTCCCAGCATTGAAGAGACCGCGACCTCCAATGTCGAAGCCTACCGGCACTATCAACTCGGAGCCGATTACGGTCGCCGCTATCTCATGGCCGAGGCAATCCGTGAAATGGAAGAAGCTGTTCGGCTCGATCCCCAGTTCGCGTTGGCGTATTTACGGCTTGCCGGCGGCTTCGCATTTATGGGCGACTTACGGAAGAGCCAGGAACTCTGGCCGAAGATCGAACAATTGCAATCCCGCCTGCCGCGCATGGACCTGCTGGAGTTCCAGGCACAAGAGGCTTCCCGATCGGGAGACGTCGCCAAACAACAGCAGATTCTGCGGGCGCTGCTTGAGGAGTTTCCCCATCAGGACCTCGCCCGCGCGGAACTGGCCATGTCTTTGTTCAACAGCGGAGAATTGGACGCCGGCATCAGCACCCTAAAGGAGGGCCTGCAACTCGATCCGCGGAACGAAACCTTCTTGAACATCCTTGGGTATGGCGAAGCCGCCGCGGGAAATCTGCCGGCCGCCCTCCAAGCTGATGACCAATATACGGCGTTGCGCCCAAACGATCCGAATCCCTGGGACACGCGTGGAGACATCCTCTATGCCTCGAATCACGACGACGAGGCCGTGGAGGCCTATCGCAAAGTCATCGGTCTGAAGCCCAATTTCTCCGAGTACTCAGATTACTGCAAACTGGCGATTGTCTACGCGGACCAGAAGAAATTCGCGCTGGCGGACTCGGCGCTTCAGGAATATGGCAAGCGGGTGATGGGTGCCCCCCGATTGTACACCGCGGTTTTCTCAGGACAGTTTCAGGAAACAAGGGGTGATCTTGAGGGCGCGCGAGAGAGCTATCGGCACGCAATACGAGACCTCGCTGCGGCGCAGCAATACGCCGGGGCCGCTAGCGCTCTCGAATCGCTCGCCCGGATCTCCTTCCTGACTGGAGACGGAGTGGCCGCTGATCTTGCCTTCGCCCGGCAGCAAAAGCTGGGTGGGAGGGAAAACGGGGTGATCGCCTTCTTGCAGGCCGCACAGGGCGACACCGAGGGAGCAGAGAAAAGTCTCCAGCTTCTTGCTACGTCACTCCCGGAGCTAGGCCCGAAGGGAATCGAGACCCTTCGAGGGTATCAAGCCATGTACGTTGCGGGTCTGCGCCATGACGCCCCAGCAGTGCTCACGGCCGCCAGCCACCTTCCCGGCTCCCTGTCCGCGCGACTCAATTATCCCCTTGGCTGGGCCCATTTCGCGACCAAGGACTACGCGCGCGCCGAGCGAGAACTGCGAACGGCAATATTCGACGAAAGGCGGCTCCCCGACTTCAATACCATGGCCTCCCATTCACCGCTAATGCTGGCGCTGGCGCATTTCTATCTAGGCCAGGTCTACGATGCGACGGGCAAGCGCGAGCAGGCGGCCAACGAATACCAGGAATTCCTCTCCCACTTTGAAGATTCCGAGTGTCAACTTCCCCAAATCGCTCTGGCCAAGGCCGCGCTTCAGCATGCCCTGCCCTAACTCGTGATAAGCACCGCACCGGCTGGTGTGCCGGTTGCCGAAAAGCACCACCCTGCCCGGAAACCACCGCCTCGCGATTGGCCTCCTTTCTCCCTAACGGCGCCCAATGTCATAGAAACAAGGCAGTTGGCGGCACTCACCGGTTTGGCATGGCCCTTGCACGTAGGCAGGGCGTGGTTGGCAAGAAGGATCGAGGTTTGAAGGAGGTACAACATGCGAACCTTGAAACTGATCACGGTATTGAGCTTAGGCTTGTTGCTTGTGCCGAACGCCCAGGCAGCCCGGTGGGGGTTTGAAGTTGGCGTCGGCCCCGCCTACGTGATCCAGGTTACGTAGGACCGGAGCC